>NZ_MLQR01000050.1 GCF_001866005.1 Anaerobacillus alkalilacustris | reverse complement strand
ATGATGAAACTATGAAGAACTTAGATAAAAGAGCGGAGGAGACCTTATGAATTTATCATTCTTATCAGAGAAACCTAAAAATTATGATGAAAATCCGTTCATAGTAATTTGGGAAGTAACAAGAGCTTGTGCCCTTAAATGCTTACACCAGCACAATGGGTTAATAGAATATTCAAGGGGATCAACCTCCAAATATAGTCTATGGAAAGTGGAATAAGCTTGGTCAAACAGCATTTTTCTGTACGTGATCATCCTCAAGAAACGAAGAGTCAACAAGGGGGTGTCCACAAGGCAAATTCCAAACAGTTTCTTATACAGGGTTAAACCACCATTAAAGCGCACGTAAACTTACTTTCCATAGCTTTATAAGTATAGACGAGGAGGGAGAAGCAAAAACCCCGGAAGAAATATTTTCATCCGGGGGTGTGAGTGGAAAATCATGTGAGTTTCTTATTATATTTATATCGGACAAGAGAGCCGTTATTTGTGAACAAACCAGTGTTTTATCAAAGTAAGAGGACACCAGGTTCGCTATTTGGCTAGTTTTACTTCTTTTTTAGTAGATTTTTATGAAATAAGGAACCTGGTGACCTTTTAAACAAGAATATGATCAAAATCAGCAAAATAAGGGCTTCTGTGTCCGCAAGAAAGCGAACTTTGTCCCCAAGGTAGAAACCTGCCCCCATTGCCAGTTGTTTAAAATACTAAACATCTAACCTCAAAAAAGAAATTGCCTCGTTTTTTATTTTTGATATAACATCCTTTTCATTAAATCCTAGAGGTACATTATCATATTTAAGCCTATCTATCATTTCACTAATCACCAGGAAATTTATAAACAGATACTTAAATACATGCACGAAACAGTTCATATAACTTATGAAAATTTCTTCCCAGTAATTCTTCTGAGTAGTTTGCACAAATTATTCCAGTCTTCTGGATACTTGTTATCTCCGTATTTTTTATGTAATCAGAAATTATAAATTTCTAACTTGGAAACTGTCCAGTTCAAGCAGCCTACGAGCTCGGTCACTTCAGTCAAGTTTCTGACTTCACTGACTGCCTGGATTGCTTCTTTGATGATGCTCCATGCTACTTTGTTTCGAGGAAGCCTACTTCGAAGCAAAGCTGTCAGACGCAGAAGCACGTAGGAAGCAAAAGAGCGGCTTCTGTCAAAGGCGTTCCTGTGCCTTTCGCCCGTGATCAAGGCGCTTGCGCTTTTCTTAAATGTAAACGTCTTTATTTTTCAACTAAAGCTATTGATAACAATTGCTGAATTGTGCTATAATTTGTAGCAACAGAACAAAATTTACGTGTTACTGATCCGATCAGGCATGAGTAAAGTTGTATATATGTACGATAATATGGGGAATTCTATTATTAGAATCATCTATTTTTTCGTCATGTTTAACTTTACCCATGTCTTTTGTTTTGTAAACGAGCTACATACAAGGGTTTTGTTAAAACTTTTGACTCTAACTTTTTTTGAATTATTTATATAGGTTAGTTTCGAAGTTCAATAAAAAATTTATTAATTTTATTAAGGAGTGTTTTAAATGGCAGAAAAAACTTTTAAAATTACAGCAGATACGGGAATTCATGCAAGACCAGCAACGTTATTAGTAAATAAAGCAGGGCAATTTCAGTCTGACATCACATTAACATACAAAGAGAAAACAGTTAACTTAAAGTCTATCATGGGTGTTATGTCACTTGGAGTTGGACAAGGTGCTGATGTAACAATTAAAGCGGAAGGATCTGACGCTGATCAAGCTTTATCTGCTATCGAAGAAGTAATTAAAGGTGGTCTAGGAGAGTAATGTCAAAACTAATTAAAGGTATTGGCGCTTCTAGCGGGATTGCCATTGCGAAAGCGTTTAAATTGGAGAATCCAGATCTAACAGTTGAACGAAAATCGGTTGATAATACTGATGCAGAAGTAAGTAAACTTGATTTAGCTCTAGAACAATCAAAAAAAGAATTAAAAGTTATTCAAGAAACAGCTAAGCAAGAAATGGGTGATGATAAGGCTGCGATTTTTGAAGCGCATCTACTCGTTTTAAGTGATCCTGAGCTTGTTGATGCTGTAAAGGATAAAATTAAATCTGAAAATATTAATGCTGAAAGTGCAATGGATGATGTTTCTTCAATGTTTATTACTATGTTTGAAAGCATGGATAATGAATATATGAAAGAACGAGCAGCCGATATTCGTGATGTTTCTAGACGTGTCCTTGGTCATTTGCTAGGTGTTCAAACAGCATCTCTAGCAAGTATTAATGAAGAGGTTATTATCATTGGTGAAGATTTAACACCGTCTGATACAGCTCAATTAAACCGCAATTATGTGAAAGGGTTTGCGACTGATATCGGTGGGAGAACATCGCATTCAGCGATTATGTCTCGCTCATTAGAAATTCCTGCAGTAGTAGGTACGAAAGAGGCTACGACACAAATTGAAGCTGGAGTACTTGTTATTGTAGATGGTATAGAAGGAAATGTAATCGTTAATCCAACAGATGCAGAAGTTTCAGAATATGAAGCAAAAAGAGAAGGTTTTGAGGCTCAAAAAATAGAGTGGGCAAAGCTTGTTAACGAGAAGACTCTTTCTGAAGATGGGCATCATGTAGAATTAGCTGCTAATATTGGTACGCCAAATGATCTTGATGGTGTTATTAATAATGGTGCAGAAGCAATTGGTCTTTATCGTACTGAGTTTATATATATGGGTAGAAATGAACTTCCTTCAGAAGATGAACAGTTTGAAGCTTACAAAACTGTTGTTGAAAAGATGGAAGGGAAACCTGTTGTTATCCGAACTTTAGATATTGGTGGAGATAAGGAGTTGCCATACTTAGAATTGCCAAAAGAAATGAACCCGTTCTTAGGATACAGAGCGATCCGCTTGTGTTTAGAAGAACAGGACGTTTTCCGCACGCAGTTACGAGCTCTTCTTCGAGCAAGTCATTATGGAAATCTAAAAATTATGTTCCCGATGATTGCTACTCTTGAAGAGTTACGTGAAGCTAAAGCAATTCTTAATGATGAAAAAGAAAAGTTAAAAGCTAATGGAGTAGAAGTTTCAGAAACAATTGAAGTAGGGATGATGGTTGAAATTCCATCTACTGCTGTGATTGCTGATATTTTTGCAAAAGAAGTGGATTTCTTTAGTATCGGTACTAATGATCTAATTCAATACACAATGGCAGCTGATCGTATGAATGAGCAAGTTTCATATTTGTATCAGCCATATAACCCAGCGGTTTTACGTTTGGTAAGTTCTGTTATTAAGGCGGCTCATCAAGAAGGTAAATGGGCAGGAATGTGTGGCGAGATGGCAGGAGACGAAATTGCTATTCCTCTACTTTTAGGTCTAGGTCTAGACGAATTTAGTATGAGTGCAACTTCGATTTTACCTGCTCGATCGTTAATTGCAAAACTTTCTAAACAAGAGTTGGAAAATGTTGCGAAGGAAGCTTTAATGCTAAGCACTGCAACAGAAGTTGAAGAGTTAGTTAAAACTAAAGTTCTTAAGTAATTTACCATTTAAAGGGGCTATAAATTTATAGCTCCTTTATTTTACCTTCCGTAGTAAACTCTACGTCCTGTACTTAATATAAATAAATTCCAGTTTTGGCAAGGGGTACTTTCCAAAAACTGTATAAAGTTGTACTTTAATCAGTGGAGTTCCTTCATCTCACAGTGATTGTTGTTTAACTTATACCACAGGAATAAGAATAACTAGTCATTAGCTTTCACTGATGAAGATTATTCTATATCGGATCTTTAGTGGCAGTTAATCCCATACCTAAACTTTTCGATTTTCTTACGTTTTGAGGTGGTGGTTTACTACGCCTCAAGAGTAGGATAAAATTTTTGGGGAAATGATTACGGTAGAAGACTTGAAATTATGATAAAAAACAAGGAAAATGAAAACATAATATGTCGAACTGGTGATTATCCAATTAAGGAGGTACAGTATGGGAGAAAAACTAAATAAAGAAATGGAGCAAGTGGTGCATATCGAAAAATCATTACGAATGATTGCTGATATAGTAAAACAAAAGGGGAGAGAAATATTAACGCAATTTCCTATTACCCCACCACAATTCGTAGCATTGCAGTGGCTTCATGAATATGGAGATATGACAATTGGTGAATTATCTACCAAAATGTATTTAGCGTGTAGCACAACAACAGATTTAGTTGATCGCATGGAAAAAAATGAGTTAGTCGAGAGAGTCAAAGATACAAATGATCGAAGGGTTGTTCGAATACATTTACTAAAAAAAGGTGCCACAATTATTGAGCAAGTCATTATTAAGCGTCAAGACTATTTGAATGATGTACTTAAACATTTGTCGGAAGAAGAAGTTAATGTACTTGAACAAAACTTAAGTCACCTTTATCAAGAAATGAAAAGAGAGTAATAATTTAAGAGGCGAAAAAGAGGGAGAGCATTGAATAGAGCAATAGGAGTTATTGATTCGGGTATAGGAGGCTTAACGGTAGTTAAAGAGATGTTACGTCAACTTCCTAAAGAAGAGATTTTATATATTGGGGATACAGCTCGTTGTCCGTACGGCCCTAGACCGCAGGAAGAAGTTAGAAAATTCACTTGGGAAATGATAAATTACTTACTTGAAAAAGAAATAAAAATGTTAGTTATTGCATGTAATACTGCTACAGCGGTGGTATTAGAAGAAGCAAAAAGTAAATTATCTATTCCTGTTATCGGTGTTATTCACCCTGGAGCTATTTCTGCCTTAAAAGTTACAAAAAATGATCATGTAGCAGTAATAGGAACAGTTGGTACCATTGAGAGTGGAGCATACAAAAAAACACTTACAAGCATTAATAATAAAGTAAAAGTTGAAAGTTTAGCTTGTCCACTTTTTGTTCCCCTTGTAGAGAAGGGGGCATTTAACGGCCAAGAAGCTTATGATGCTGTCTCTAAAAGTTTAACTCCACTTAAAGGGACTAACATTGATACGCTTATTCTAGGTTGTACTCATTACCCACTTCTAAGTGAAGTAATTCAAGAAGTGATGGGTAATGAAATTGAGATTATTTCTTCTGGGAATGAAACCGCTCGAGAAGTAAGTGCACTTTTATATCATAAAGGAATTCTCTACACTGGTAATAGAAGACCTAATCATACTTTTTATACAACAGGTGAAGAAACCCGCTTTAAAAACTTCGCTCAAAACTGGTTAGAAACCAATGTACCTTTAGTTACTACTATAAAACTTACGTAAAAAGTCCTTTGAGAAGGGCTTTTTTGATTTAATAGAATACCTTTTAAAGAATAAATTTCCCCAATGGGTTGGTCTAAAAATAAAAATAACTCGTATACATAATAGTACAAACCACCTAAGGAGGGAAAAGTATGCATAGAAGTTTCAAAACAGGAGTTCCAGTGCTGATTGCACTAGCATTTCTTGTATCCGGTTGTAGCTTTGGGGCAAATGAAATAATGGATGAAACTGATCCGCCACCTATCAGTTATGTTGACGAAAGCACTTCCTTCGAATTTAGCATGGAGGAAATGGATACTGAAGAAACAAATTCTGATACGGTGAATGAAGAAACTATGAGAGAGCTATACTTACTTGATCAAAATGGATTAGTGGCACCACAAACGTTAGCATTACCTAAAACTGAAGGTGTTGCAAAACAAGCGTTGGAATATTTAGTGAAAGACGGTCCTGTAACACAGTTTTTACCAAATGGTTTTCAAGCAGTAATTCCAGCTGGAACTGAAATTTATGGAGTGAATATTAAAGACGGGATAGCCATTGCGGACTTTTCTGAGCAATTTAAAGAGTATCGTCCAGAAGATGAACTAAAGCTCCTTCAAGCAATCACATGGACGTTAACTCAATTTGATAGTGTAGAAGCTGTAAAGATACGTATTAATGGTTATGATCAAGAAGTAATGCCTGTAAATGAAACACCTATTGGTGAAGGTTTAAGTCGTTTAAATGGTATAAATCTTGAAATGGAGAATGTAGTAGACGTAACTAATAGTAAGGCTGTAACAGTATATTTTTTAGCGCAAAATGGTGATAATGTTTATTATGTTCCTGTGACTAGAAGAGTTAACGCAAAAGAAGATCAATTAACAGCAGTTATTTCGCAGCTTTTAATGGGACCTTCTAGCTTTTCTAGATTGCTAACTGATTTCAGATCTGGTGTTGAATTACTAGAAGAACCGCGATATACAAATGGTGTGGTTACTGTAAACTTTAATGAAGCGGTCTTAAATCATAATGAAGGAACAGCCATCAGTGACGAAGTTTTAAACCTTCTAGTATTATCATTAACTGAGCAAAGTGGTGTTGAAAAAGTAGCAATTGAAGTTAATGGTGAAAGTGAAGTACAAATGGCTACAGGAGAGTTGTTGTCAGAACCTGTATCGAGACCACTTAAAGTGAATTCAGGTAAATACTGACAGGTAAATTGTGAGGTGTCTAAGCTAAGACACCTCATTTCGTTTACGAATAACTTTAAATCAGAACGTTCTTTACCACTTTTGAGGGCGGGAATAAAGATGATCTAGTAACTTGGATTTTGCATAACATATAAACTGTGCCTAACTAGTAATGACTATTTAATAGGAATATTAGAGAAAATATATATATGATATAAGGTTTGTAGAAAAACTTAAACATTGGTATGATAGAATTTGAATGAAATAAAGGAGGAGTATGGATGCGTGTTGATGGACGTCAATTAGATGAACTTAGACCGGTTCGTATAGAAACGGATTTTATTAAACACCCAGAAGGGTCAGTGTTAATTACAATAGGTGATACAAAAGTTATATGCACAGCGAGTATTGAAGATCGAGTTCCACCATTTCTACGTAATCAAGGTAAAGGTTGGATTACCGCAGAATATTCTATGTTACCAAGAGCGACAGAACAACGAAATATTCGGGAGTCTTCGAAAGGCAAAGTTACCGGGAGAACTATGGAAATACAACGATTAATTGGCCGAGCATTAAGGTCAATTGTTGACTTAGAGAAAATAGGTGAACGGACAATTTGGATTGATTGTGATGTGATACAGGCTGATGGTGGTACTAGAACGGCTTCTATAACCGGAGCGTTTGTCGCATTAGTATTAGCGGTAAAAAAATGTATGGCTTCAGGTAAAATTGATAAATTCCCAATTAAAGATTACTTAGCAGCTGTATCGGTTGGAATTGACCAGAAGCTGGGAGAAATTCTTGATTTAAATTACATAGAAGATTCAAGTGCGGATGTTGACATGAACGTAATAATGACTGGTAGTGGTCAATTCGTTGAATTGCAAGGAACTGGTGAAGAGGCAACTTTCTCTAGAGATCAACTTAATCAATTGTTAGAATTAGCCCAAAAGGGTATTAACGAATTATTTATAGAACAAAGGGCTGCTATTGGTGAGTTTGCAGATAAAATAAAAGTACTTCCTAAAAAAGAATTGTAGGTGGCTTTTTTGAAAGAAATTTTAATTGCGACGAAAAATAAAGGGAAAATTCGTGAATTTGAGGAACTATTTTCTCAATTTGGATTTCATGTAAAATCTTTACTTGATTTTGAAAGTGTTATTGATGTAGTCGAGGATGGTCTAACATTTCGTGATAATGCAACAAAAAAAGCTGAAACCATTGCGAAACTATATAATATAGCAACTTTAGCTGACGATTCTGGATTGATTGTCGATGCTCTTAATGGAGAGCCTGGGGTTTTTTCAGCTAGATATGCAGGTCCAAATAAAGATGATCGTGCAAATATGGAGAAAGTTTTACATGAACTAGTAGGCGTAAAAGAATCGGAGCGTGGTGCTCGTTTTCATTGTTCATTGGCACTATCGATACCAGGGCAGAATACTATATTGGTTGACGGAATATGTGAAGGGAAAATTACTTATGAACCTAAAGGTGAAAATGGTTTCGGTTATGACCCTATAATGTATATCCCGCAAAAGGATAAAACAATGGCTGAACTCTCAAAGGAAGAAAAAAATGAAATTAGTCATCGAGCATTGGCATTAAAAAAGCTGAAAGAAGTAATACAATCAGTACTTTAAAAGGAGATTTGTCATGAAAGTTCTTGTCATTAGTGATAGTCATGGTCTGACGGATGAATTGTTTGGGTTACTTGATCGATATGAAAGTGAAGTTGATTTGATGATTCATTGCGGCGATTCTGAAATACCTAAAAAAGCATTTTCCGCTTATGATAACTTACTTATTGTAGGTGGAAATTGTGATTTTGGTAATGACTATCAGGAAGAAATAAACATTGAGAAATCTGGAATAAATATATTTGTTTCACATGGTCACTGTTATAATGTTAAGGAATCGGCGGTTAAACTTTCTTATCGAGCAGAAGAGTTAGGGGCAAAACTAGTTTGTTTTGGCCATTCACACATAGCTGTTGCGTTTCAAGAAAATGGAGTAGTTTATATAAACCCTGGAAGTTTTCGTTTGCCTAGAAAACGGATGGAAAGAAGCTATGTCGTTATTGATTTCAAAGAAGATACAGCCTATATAACTTTTTTTGATCATAACGGAAATGAAATACAAGACTTGAAAAATAGTTTCCAATTAGTGTAATATAAACGTAGCGACTAACAAAAGTTTTAGTGAGAAAAAAATAGTCGCTACGTTTAAAATCATATTGACATTTTGTGTGCGGAGTTATATAATATGTTTTGTCGCTGATAATTGTATTGAAGCACATGACGAATAAAAGATGTTAATAATGCGGGTGTATTTTAATGGTAAAACCTCAGTCATGAGCGTAACATCTGTGAAAAGACAGCGAGTTGTCTCGACGCAAAAACTTCTATGAATGATCAGGAAGAGAAAGAGACATGATAAGGCCAAATTGCGTGAACGAAAAAAATATATGATTAAATAAAACTGCGGGTGTAGTTTAATGGTAAAACCTCAGCCTTCCAAGCTGATGTCGTGAGTTCGATTCTCATCACCCGCTCCACAATCGTGTCTCAGTAGCTCAGCAGGATAGAGCAACGGCCTTCTAAGCCGTCGGTCGGGAGTTCGAATCTCTCCTGGGACGCCATTTATACATAATCAAAAGCTTAAATCTATAACAATAGATCTAAGCTTTTTTTTTTTTATCAGAATTTATAAATTTCTAACTTGGAAACTGTCTAGCGCAAGCAGCCTACGAGCTCGGTCACTTCAGTCAAGAAACGGACTTCGATTACTGCTTGAGATCCTTCGTCGATTAGCTTCATGCAGCTTTGCTCCTGCGGTTACTCGTCGCACGGAAAACAATTGCTCCTGCGGTTACTCGTCGCACAAAACACTGCTTCGAGGAAGCTTGCTACGAAGCTATGCTAGAAGACGCTAAAGCACGTAAACGTAAGAAGTCAAAGAGCGGCTTTGCTCTTGAGCAAACGGAGTGGCACAGGAGCAGCTGCTCGTGACCAAGGCGCTTGTGCTTTTCTTGTTTTTGCATAAAGTAAATTTGGGCAGTGGGGGTGAGTAAAAATAAGACGTGCTCCAATGTTTTATAATAACTTAACTAATCATACATTATAATCCTCATGACCATTTTTGTTTCCGTGATTAAGGAAACGAAGTCGTTTAGGGCTAGAAATCAAACTATAACCTTATCTGAGTTAGGAAGCTTCCTTCTTCTAGTCAGAGAGCGAAGTCTAATTCATTAGGCTTAGTTTGGCTACTAGCTCCCCTTACTAGAAAAATTAGACCATGGATCTTGAAGGGAGCGTTGGATTGAAGGTAATGTCATGTTAGTACTTACCCTTGATAAAATGCAGTTATATTTTTGTAAAAAAAAGGTATTCTACTAATATAAATTCCAGTTCAAAAGTTTGTTACCTATATTAACAAAAATTATTAAAAGTGATCAATTTAATATTTAAATTATTAATTTAAAAAAACTTTATTTTCAAAAAAAGCGAAATCCTTTTATTCACAAAGGTGTAAGCGTATACACCCGGAGAGAGTGTTCAAAATTATCTAATTATTTTAAAAAAAGTGGTTGACCCCTGAGGTTAAAAAGCGTATTATAATCCTCAAATACTAAAAAATAAAGAACTAACCATAAGTTTTATCTGTAAGAAAAATTAACAAGATACAAATAAAAATGTTATTCTATATTTATATTCACAAAAGTCAAAAAATTCAAACAATAAGACGAGCGAATGGTAATAAATATCCTTCAACGTTATCTTTGAATAGTTTTTTATTATAATCATCTTCAGTCTAATAAGGTACACTAATGGTAACCCTATAAAAAGTTTAAAAGTTTTTATCACAAATTAGGCAATTACTATATTTGCGTTTACTGAAGAAGTTGAGCATTTGTTTTATGGATTTAAATAAGACATGATGTTTATGTAGCTAAAGTTTATACAAAAGAAGAACTAATCCAAGAGGATAAAACAACAAGTATACTAGGGGATGTAGATATTATGCGAAGTGATATGATTAAAAAAGGTATAGACCGTGCGCCACACAGAAGCTTATTAAGAGCAACTGGTGTAAAGGATGAAGATATGAATAAACCATTTATTGGTGTCTGTAATTCATATATCGATATCATTCCAGGTCACGTTCACTTAAATAAATTTGCTGAGGTAGTTAAAGAAGCTATCAGAGAAGCAGGTGGAGTACCCTTTGAATTCAATACAATTGGTGTAGATGATGGAATTGCGATGGGTCACATCGGCATGAGATATTCACTACCTTCACGAGAAATAATTTGTGACGCAGCTGAAACAGTTATAAATGCTCATTGGTTTGACGGAGTTTTTTACATCCCAAACTGTGATAAAATCACCCCTGGAATGTTAATGGCAGCTGTTCGCACAAATGTCCCATCTGTTTTTGTAACAGGAGGTCCAATGGAAGCTGGGCGTACAAAAGATGGGAAGAGTTTATCTTTAGCATCCGTTTTTGAAGGCGTTGGAGCATTCCAATCAGGAAAAATGTCTCGAGAAGAGCTTTTGGAGATTGAAACGTCTGCATGTCCAACATGTGGATCGTGTTCTGGGATGTTTACAGCAAATTCTATGAACTGTCTTATGGAAATGGTTGGGATGGCATTGCCAGGAAACGGAACAATCGTAGCAACTTCTGAAGACAGAAAAAAACTGATTAAAGATGCTGCAAAACACTTAATGAATTTAATTGAAAAAGATATCCGCCCAAGAGATATTATTACGAAAGAAGCTATTGATGATGCTTTCGCTTTAGATATGGCAATGGGAGGTTCTACAAATACAGTTCTTCATACATTAGCTATTGCTAATGAAGCTGAAATCGAATATGACTTGAAGCGAATAAATGAGGTTGCAGAGCGTGTTCCATATTTATCCAAAATAAGTCCGGCATCTGATTATTCAATGCAAGATGTGCATAATGCTGGTGGAGTTAGTGCTATCATTAAGGAATTGTGTACCATAGAAGGGGCAATTCACCCTGATCGTATTACAATCACTGGGAAGTCAATTTATGAAAATGTAAAAGATGCTGAAATTACAAATGATGAAGTTATTCGTCGCAAAGATAATCCATATAGCACCATTGGTGGATTATCAATATTATTTGGAAACATTGCACCAGATGGTGGAGTAATAAAGGTTGGGGCAGTAGATTCAAGCATTAAAACGTTTGATGGTAAAGCTATTGTCTTTAACTCACAAGATGAAGCATTAGAGGGAATTGAAAATGGTTCCGTAAAAGCTGGCCATGTAGTTGTCATCCGTTATGAAGGTCCGAAAGGTGGTCCTGGAATGCCAGAAATGCTTGCTCCTACATCTTCAATTATCGGTAGAGGATTAGGTAAGGATGTTGCTTTAATTACTGATGGAAGGTTCTCTGGAGCATCGAGGGGAATTTCTATTGGACATATTTCTCCTGAAGCAGCAGAGGGCGGCCCGATAGCTTTTATTGAAAACGGAGATAGAATTATCATTGATTTACCAAATCGTACAATTAACTTAGATATTTCCGACGAAGAATTAGAAAATAGAAAGAAATCTTGGGTTCAACCAGAGCCGAAGGTAAAAAAAGGATATTTAGCTCGTTATTCTAAACTAGTAACCTCGGCTAATACAGGTGGGGTAATGAAAATATAAAAATTTTATACAATAAAACGTCGAAGAGGAAAAGTAGTTTTAAGTGTTGGTATCTACAGAGAGCCGTTGCCGCTGTGAATACGGTGATACCCCTTATTACGAACTCACCTCTGAGTGTCAATATGAAAGGAATTTATAGTTTCCGAATAGTATTGGTCGAGTGATACCGTCACTCGTTATCAAAACTGAACGATAAAATCGTTCCTGAGGTGGTTAATTGTAAAATTAACCATGAAAAAGGGTGGTACCGTGGAAAGAAATCTTTTCACCCCTTACTAAAAGCATATTTTGCTTATTTATAGGGGTGAGAAGGTTTTTTATTTTTACTATCAAAAGGGATTTTGATGGTATGAGAAAAGTTGGATATTATAACAATAATGTTTAACTTTGCAAAATAATGTTGTCACCTCCCTTCTAAAAAATTGTAAGGATGAACAGCCAAAATAGCTGTATAAATAAAATCAACTTGTTAGGGGGATAAAAATGAGTACCAAGTTGAGGAAAAAAGAAGCAATTGTTGAAAAAGAAAATCAAATGATGACAGGTTCATCAATGCTGATCGAAGCAATAAAGCAAGAGGGAGTAGATGTGATTTTTGGTTACCCGGGTGGAGCAATTTTACCAGCCTATGATCAAATTTATAAGGATGGAATTCGTCACATCTTAGCAAGGCATGAGCAAGGCGCAATTCATGCAGCAGAAGGATATGCAAGAGTATCTGGAAAACCAGGTGTTGTAGTCGTGACATCTGGTCCAGGAGCTACTAATGTGGTTACGGGAATTGCAGATGCCATGATGGATTCACTTCCATTAGTTGTTTTTACTGGTCAAGTTGCAAGTTCTGTAATTGGTACAGATGCCTTTCAGGAAGCTGATGTAGTAGGTATTACAATGCCGATAACAAAACATAGTTATCAAGTGCGAAACGTAAATGATTTACCGAGAATAATTAAGGAAGCATTTCATATTGCGACAACTGGGAGACCAGGCCCTGTATTAATTGACTTACCAAAGGATGTTTCACTGGAAACAGGTTTGTTTGATTATAGTAAAGCAGTTGATTTGCCAGGGTACCAGCCTACGATCATGCCTAATAAGTTACAAGTTAGAAAACTTGTAGAAGCAGTAAGTAGTGCAAAGAAACCAGTTATCTTAGTTGGTGCCGGTGTGTTACATGCTAAAGGAACTGATGAACTGTTAAAGTATGTTGAGCAACAGCAAATACCTATTGCAAGTACCCTTTTAGGATTAGGAGCATTTCCAGGTGATCATGAATTGTTTTTAGGAATGGCTGGGATGCATGGAACTTACACAGCAAACATGGCTATTTACGAGTGCGATCTGTTAATTAGTATAGGTAGCCGTTTTGATGATAGGGTAACAGGAAACCTTGAGAAGTTTGCACCAAATGCTAAAATTGCACACATTGATATTGATCCAGCCGAAATTGGGAAAAATATTGAAACTCAAATTCCGATTGTTTCAGATGCAAAAGAAGCGCTAAAAGAATTAATTAGCCAAAATGGTGTCAAAGGACAAAATTCAGTTTGGGTCGAAGATTTAAAACGGTTAAAACAAGAGTATCCGTTATGGTACACAGAAGATACATCAGTAATAAAACCACAACAACTAATTGAGCGTATTTACGAAAAAACAAAAGGTGAAGCTATTGTAACAACAGATGTTGGACAGCATCAAATGTGGACAGCACAATTTTTTAAATTTAAAAAACCAAATCGTTGGGTTACGTCAGGTGGTTTAGGAACCATGGGATTTGGTTTCCCGGCTGCAATTGGAGCACAAATAGCTGAACCTAATACTCCGGTTATAGCATTCATGGGAGACGCTGGGTTCCAAATGACTCTGCAGGAGCTATCACTTTTACAAGAAATGAAACTTCCAGTAAAACTAGTAATTGTAAATAATGCTTCCTTAGGAATGGTTCGACAATGGCAGCAACTGTTTTTTGAAGAACGTTATTCAAACTCTTTATTCCCTGTTCAACCAGACTTCGTAAAACTTGCCGAAGCTTATGACATAAAAGGTATGAGAGTGGATAGTGTGGGTGATTTGGATAAAGCAGTTGAAGAGATGCTTGCTCATGATGGTCCAGTTTTAGTTGATTTTAGAGTAGCATCTAGAGAAAATGTATACCCAATGGTGGCACCAGGTAAAGGACTACACGAAATGATTGGGGTGAAACCATTATGAAACGAATAATAACAGCAACTGTAAATAATGTTTCAGGTGTATTAAACCGGGTGACTGGAATGTTTGCTAGAAGAAACTACAATATTGAAAGTATTACGGTAGGGCACACTGAAAATCCAGCAATTTCTAGAATGACTTTTGTAGTAGTTGTTGATAGTGAGCAAAGTATAGAGCAAGTTATAAAACAATTAAATAAACAAATAGATGTGCTCAAAGTTTCTGATATTACAGATGAGTCAATAGTTTCAAGAGAACTAGCACTTATAAAAGTGTTTAGTACGGCTCAACAAAGAAGTGAGATCGCAGCAGTAATTAACCCATTTCGTGCTTTAATTATTGATGTTGGAAAAGAGAGTATGACTGTCCAAGTCACTGGTGATCAAGAAAAAATAGCAGCACTTATTGATTTACTACACCCTTACGGGATCAAAGAGTTAGCAAGAACTGGTATTACAGCCTTTAAACGGGGGCAGAAAGTGTCAAATAATGACCAAAGAGTAGTTTTAATTAATTAGGAATTTGTAAGGAAATTGTGAAACATCACATGGTACTCTCACTTTCTTAATTTCAAAATTATAAATTTAAAATAATAAAATTAGAGGAGTTGTTTAATAATGGCAAAGGTTTATTATAATGGTGATGTAAATGAAGCAGTACTACAAGGTAAAAAGGTAGCAGTAATTGGTTATGGATCACAAGGTCATGCTCATGCTTTAAACTTAAAAGAAAGTGGAGTAGACGTAGTAGTTGGATTACGTAAAGGTGGATCTTGGGACAAAGCTGTAGCAGACGGTCATACTGTTGTTTCTGTAAATGAAGCTGCAGCACAAGCTGATCTTATCATGGTACTTTTACCTGATGAGTACCAACCAAAGATTTATAAAGAAGAAATTGAACCAAATTTAAAAGAAGGAAAAGCGTTAGTTTTTGCACATGGTTTTAACGTTCACTTCAGTCAGATCGTACCACCTGCAAATGTTGACGTATTCCTTGTAGCTCCAAAAGGTCCAGGTCATTTAGTTCGTAGAACGTATACTGAAGGAGCTGGAGTACCAGGATTAATCGCTGTATACCAAGACGCTACAGGAAATGCAAAAGAGTTAGCATTAGCATATGCAAAGCAAATTGGTTCAGCTCGTGCTGGTGTTCTTGAAACTACATTCCAAGAAGAAACTGAAACTGATCTTTTCGGTGAGCAAGCAGTGTTATGTGGAGGAACTTCTGCATTAGTAAAAGCTGGGTTCGAAACATTAGTAGAAGCTGGTTACCAACCAGAAGTGGCATATTTTGAGTGTTTACATGAATTAAAACTAATTGTAGACCTTATGTATGAAAGTGGATTAGAAGGTATGCGCTATTCAATTTCAGATACTGCACAATGGGGAGACTTTGTTTCGGGACCACGTGTAGTAACTGAAGATACAAAGAAAGCAATGAAAGATATTTTAACAGACATTCAAACAGGTAAGTTTGCGAAAGGTTGGATCCTAGAAAACCAAGCAAATCGTCCTGAATTTAACGCAATCAATGCTAGAGAAAAACAACATCCGATCGAAGTGGTAGGAAAAGAACTTCGTGAAATGATGCCTTTCGTAAAGGCAAAGCACAAGGACGTGGTCACAAGTGGGAAAAATTAATGTCTTTGATACGACATTAAGAGATGGTGAACAATCAGCTGGAGTAAATCTTAATTTTGAAGAAAAATTAGAGATTGCAAGGCAATTGGAGCGTTTAAACGTTGATATTATTGAAGCGGGTTTCCCCGCTTCATCCCCTGGGGATTTTCGCTCGGTAAAAGCAATTGCAGACACAATAAAAGGTTGTTCTGTAACAGGACTATCTCGTTCGGTTAAAAAAGATATTGATGCGGCTTGGGAAGCGCTAAAAGGTGGAGTCGAACCAAGACTACATGTATTTATTGCTACTTCACCTATTCATATGAAACATAAGTTAAAGAAAACCCCTGATGAAGTGGTTGAAGCAGCTGTTCAATCTGTTCGTTATGCAGCGAAATATTTTCCGCATATTCAATGGTCTGCTGAAGATGCATGTCGATCTGATCTAGATTTTTTAGTTCGTATTATAAAGGAAGTTATTGATGCAGGTGCTTCTGTCATTAATATTCCTGATACAGTCGGTTATATTACTCCACGTGAAATTGGAGAAATATTCTCTTATTTAAAAAATAATGTTCCGAATATAGATAAAGCTATTTTATCTACTCACTGTCATGATGACCTGGGTATGGCTGTAGCAAACTCTCTTTCGGCAGTTGAACATGGAGCAGGGCAAGTGGAGTGTACAATCAATGGTATTGGAGAGCGAGCAGGGAATGCATCTTTAGAAGAAATCGCAGTTGCTCTCAAAATCCGTGGTGATTATTACAACGCTGAAACAAGGTTAAAGTTAAATGAAATCAAAAGAACAAGTTCCCTTGTAAGTAAGCTTACAGGTATGGTTGTGCCTGGAAATAAAGCAATTGTAGGTGCGAATGCTTTTGCTCATGAATCTGGGATTCACCAAGATGGTGTATTAAAAGAAAAAACCACTTACGAAATTATTACACCAGAACTAGTTGGGGTTACTTCAAATCGAATGGTACTTGGAAAGCACTCAGGTCGCCATGCGTTTAAAGAAAAGGTTAAGGAACTTGGCTATAACGTAAAAGAGGAAGAATTAAATCGCCTTTTTGCTGCCTTTAAAGATTTAGCGGATAAAAAGAAAGAAGTAACAGAAGATGATATTTTTGCGCTTCTTACTGAAGAAAGAGTAGCGAGTAGTGTAGCTTATTATAAAGTTGAACAGCTTCAAGTCAACTACGGTACTAATAATATCCCAACTGCGACAATCACACTGAAGACTCCAGAAGGGGAAGAACTTCAAGAAGCTGCAACGGGTTCTGGGAGTGTAGAAGCCATTTACAATACTCTTGAGAGAATGATTGAATCTCCAGTTAAATTATTAGATTACCGTATTCAATCGGTAAGTGGTGGTAGAGACGCACTTGCGGAGGTTTACGTAAAAGTTAAGTTTAAAGAAGTAGAGACAAGTGGACGAGGAACGGCTAATGATGTCTTAGAGGCTTCAGCAAAAGCATACGTAAACGCGATTAATCGTGTTTTAAATCGCAAATCAAAGGAAGAATGTTCAGAAACAGTTCAGTTGTGATGTTAAAGGGGGAACAAAAATGAATAAAATAATAACAGTGTTACCTGGCGACGGAATTGGTCCTGAGGTTATCAAAGCAGCGCAGAAAGTATTAGATACTGTTGCCGAAAAGTTTAGCCACCAATTTACGTACCTGAATGCCAAAATAGGTGGAGTGGCGATAGACGAAGAAGGAACACCACTTCCTCAAGAAACAATTGACCTTTGTAAAAAAAGTGATGGTGTTTTGTTAGGAGCAGTAGGTGGACCAAAGTGGGATACACTTCCAGGACATATGCGTCCGGAGAGAGGTCTACTAGGTATCCGTAAAGCGTTAGAATTATATGCTAACTTACGACCGGTCACTGCTCACAAAAGCTTATTAGATGCTTCAACCTTAAAGAAAGAAGTTATTGAAGGTGTAGACTTAATGATCGTTCGTGAATTAACGGGCGGATTATATTTCGGTCAACCTCAAGAGCGACGACAAGAAAATGATGGAGAGTCAGTTGTCGACACTCTTTATTATAAGAATTACGAGATTGAACGAATTATTAGGCAAGCTTTTGAATTAGCTCGCCTACGTCGTAAAAAAGTGACATCTGTTGACAAAGCTAATGTTCTTGAATCAAGTAGAGTTTGGCGTGAGATTGCAATCGCTGTTCACGCAGATTATCCTGATGTAGAGTTAGAACATATGTTAGTTGACAATGCTGCGATGCAGCTAATCAGAGATCCTAAGCAATTTGACGTTGTAGTAACTGAAAATATGTTTGGTGACATCTTAAGTGATGAAGCATCAATGCTAACAGGTTCTCTAGGGATGTTACCATCTGCAAGTATTAATGGAAATGGACCAGGGCTTTATGAACCAATTCATGGTTCTGCACCGGATATTGCAGGGAAAAACTTGGCTAATCCATTAGCAACGATTTTATCAGTTGCAATGTTACTTCGTTACTCGTTTTTAATGCAAGAGGAAGCGGATGCTGTTGAAACTGCTGTTTCGAAAGTTTTGGAAGCAGGATACCGTACAGGAGATATTGCAGAAAAAGGACAGCCAGTGTTAAGTACAGAAGAAATGACTGAAAAAGTTATCGAACATATTCAATTAGCAGTAACAAATTAAAATGTAGAAAAGAGATGTAGAATTAAGAATTAGCTTGAAGGCGCTGCTTTTAAGTAGCGCCTTCAATAATTCTACATTTTCTTTTTACATTAGAATGGGAGAGGATCATGATGAGTAAAAAAACGATCATCGAAAAAATTTGGGATAAGCATACAGTTGTTGATGAAACAGGTAAACCTACTCTATTATACATCGACCTTCATATGGTTCACGAAGTTACCTCACCTCAAGCCTTTGAGGGATTACGTTTAAAGGGAAGAAAAGTTCGTCGTCCTGATTTGACGTTTGCAACAATGGACCACAACGTTCCAACGCTAAACCGTTATACAATCACTGATGAAATTGCCAAAAAGCAAATGGATACCTTGTCTGAGAACTGTAATCAATTTGGAATTAAAATTGCTGATTTAAACAGCCCTGATAGTGGGATTGTTCATGTAATCGGTCCTGAATTAGGTCTAACTCAGCCAGGTAAAACAATTGTTTGTGGAGATAGCCATACGTCAACTCATGGTGCGTTTGGTGCATTAGCGTTTGGAATCGGAACAAGTGAAGTAGAACATGTACTAAGTACACAAACATTATGGCAATCAAAGCCAAAAACGTTACAAGTACATGTAAAAGGTGACTTACCTATAGGTGTAACAGCTAAAGATGTTATTTTAGCAATTATTGCTAAATATGGTGTTAATTTTGGAACTGGTTCAGTCATCGAATTTACAGGTGAATCTATTCGTAAAATGACTATGGAAGAACGTATGACTATTTGTAATATGAGTATTGAAGCAGGTGCAAAAGCTGGTTTAATAAGCCCAGATGAAGTAACTTTCGAATACTTAAAAGGAAAAGAATATGCTCCACAAGGAGAAGCGTTTGAAAAAGCTGTTGCAGAGTGGAAAGCCCTTGCTACCGATGAAGGAGCTACTTATGATCAAACAGTTGAAATAGACGCATCTGAAATTGAGCCACAAGTAACTTGGGGAACAAATCCTTCACAAGGAATTGGTATTAATGGAGTAGTACCTAATCCTGCTAATGCTACAAATGCTGTTGATAAAAAAGCTGTAGAGCAAGCACTTGAATACATGGGTCTTGAACCTAATACACCAATTACTGATATTGAGATTCAACATGTATTTATTGGTTCATGTACAAACTCTAGAATGAGTGACTTGCGTGCAGCAGCGCAAGTAGCAAAAGGAAGAAAAGTAGCACCAGGAGTACGAGCAATGGTTGTTCCAGGTTCGCAGAAAATCAAATTACAAGCTGAGGCAGAAGGTTTAGATCAAGTTTTCTTAGAAGCTGGCTTCGAATGGCGTGAGTCTGGTTGTAGTATGTGTTTAAGCATGAACCCTGACTTCGTACCAGAAGGAGAACGTTGTGCTTCTACTTCAAACCGAAACTTCGAAGGTCGCCAAGGAAAAGGTGCAAGAACTCATCTAGTTAGTCCGGCAATGGCAGCGGCAGCAGCAATAGCTGGTAAGTTTGTTGATGTTCGTACATTTACTGAGGCAACAGTTTAATAGAATACATTTTTGTTGGAGGTGCAGTTAGTATGGCTGGAATTGTAGTTCATAAAGGTAATGCAGCGGCGATGGACCGTGTAAATGTAGATACAGATCAAATTATTCCAAAGCAATTTTTAAAACGTATTGAAAGATCTGGTTTTGGTCAATTCTTATTTTTTGATTGGCGTTTCAATGCTGATGGAACAGATAATAGTAACTTTGAATTAAATCAACCACACAACAAAAACGCAACTATTTTAGTAGCTAATGAAAACTTTGGTTGTGGTTCTTCAAGGGAACATGCTCCTTGGGCGATCCAAGATTATGGGTTTCAAGTAGTTATTTCACCAAGTTTTGCAGATATTTTTTACAATAACTGCGTAAAAAATGGTATTCTTCCGATCAAACTTACAGAATCTGAAGTAGAGGAATTACTAACGAAAGCTGATAAGGATGTTTATGAATTAACAGTTGATTTAAAAGAACAAACTGTATCTGATGACCAAGGTTTTTCAGCAAAGTTCACAATCGATCCGTACTGGAAAGAAATGCTAATGAACGGTTGGGATGAAGTATCTGTAACATTAAATTATGAAGAAAATATTTCTGAGTATGAAAAACAAAGAGCATAAGTAAGAGCAAGAAGGGGAGACAAACAATTGTCTTCCCTTCTTGTTTAAAAGATAAGCACAATTTATTAATTTCTAAGTTAGAAACTGTCTAGCTTTGTGAGTAAGTAAATCATGTGTGTTCTTGTTATAAGGCGTAGGAAGTTGTTTCGTTGTATTTCATATATTAGAGTGGTAAAATTAAAGGAAAAGGCGTTACTAAAGGGTGGAGCGATTGTTTCATGAGAGAGAAACAAAAAAAATTTAAGGAAAAGGTAGTTTTATTTCCGGGTGTAGTGGAAAAGCTTGTAGCAAAAGGTATGGAAGCATTAAAGCAAAAAAGTTTTTCAGATGCATTTTCATTTTTTGACCAAGCACTACAAATTGAACCGGATCATCCGCAAGCAAGGTTTGGTCTTGCTTTAAGCTTAATTGAACAAGCAAGGTTAGAAGAAGCTAAAGAAGTTACTGAACAAATGCTTAAAGAAGATGTTGGTAATTATTATGATATTTTACAAGTACATATTTCTTTATTGGTTCAACTAGGAGAATATGATGAAGTAGTTACTATGCTTGAAGGCATTATGACTGAAGAAAAGCTGCCGGCAAATCTAGCAGAATCTTTTTATCACCTATTACATTTTAGTCGTCAGATGGTAGATGATGGGACAAATGTAGAAATTGATATCGATATCAAACAGCCGCCAGAAGAAGTGTTAAATATGTTATATAATGGCACTGTTGAGAAGCAATGGCTAGCAATTCAAATGTTAGGGAAATTGCCAGCATCAGTTTTTATAGAAGCAGTCAAACAATACTTAATGACAAACCACTTTGATCCAGTACTGAAAAGTATTATTTTGCAGCAGCTAAAAGAAAAAAATGTAATAGAAAATATTGAAATACATAAGTTTGGTAAAGTGATCAACATAAATATTTCTGAATTAGAAGATGTTTACCATGAGGAATTTGGTCAAAATACTTTAAAGTTAGTAGCTGAACAATTAGAAAATGATAATCCTAGTTTATTTGAAGTAGTTACTCAATTGTGGTGGCATTATCTCTTTGCTATCTATCCTATTTCACCTGAACCGTTGCAACCTTCACTATGGGCTGCTGCTGTGCATAGGACGGGAATTGAAATGGCAGGAATGGACTTTGATGATTATAACTTAGCAAACAAATATAACGTAGATAAAGAAGAGATGGTCGTTTGTTCCGAGGAGATATTGAAAATTGAGAACGAGACATATAAAGGAATTACATAATAATACTGGTTACGATTCTTTTAAGTGTATTAGAGCCAGTATTATAGCTGGAAAGATAATGTACTAATTTCTAACAGTTGAAATGATACTACTCTATGGTATAATAGAATGGTTGTAAAAAGTGGAATATCATATAATTTTATATGCTTTAAGAAAGGTTATACCTTTGTTGGAGGATTAAATTACAATGAAAAATGAAACTCAATCTTATAATGATAGTTAGTTAAATTTTTCAAGTGTACAAGCCACAAATACTTAATGATTGAAAATGTTGGAGGGAAAGAATAAATGACTGCAAAATGGGAAAAGTTAGAAGGAAATCAAGGCGTACTTACAATTGAAGTAGAAGCCGCAAAGGTTGATGATGCGTTAGATCAAGCTTTTAAAAAAGTAGTAGGTAAAGTGAATGTACCTGGGTTCCGTAAAGGGAAAGTGCCTCGTGCAATGTTTGAACAACGTTTTGGAGTTGAATCGTTATACCAAGATGCTTTAGATATTTTATTGCCAAATGCATATGGAGCTGCGATCCAGGAAACAAATATTGAACCTGTAGACCGTCCTGATATTGATGTTGAACAAATGGGCAAAGGTCAAAATCTTATTTTCAAAGCTACAGTAACTGTAAAGCCAGAAGTTCAGCTTGGGGAATATAAAGGTTTAGAAGTTGAAGAATTGGAAACAACTGTAACTGATGAAGATGTTGAGCTTGAGTTAAAGCAACTTCAGGAAAAACATGCTGAATTAATCGTTGTTGAAGAAGGAACAATTGAAAATGGCGATACTGCTATTATCGATTTCGAAGGTTTTGTTGATGGTACACCTTTTGAAGGTGGAAAAGGTGAAAACTATTCATTAGAAATTGGTTCTGGTTCATTTATTCCAGGTTTTGAAGAGCAATTAGTTGGTGTTAAAACAGGAGAAGAAAAAGAAGTTGGAGTATCTTTCCCTGAAGAATATCACGCTGCTGATTTAGCTGGTAAACCTGCAGTATTCAAATGTAAAGTTCATGACATCAAACGTAAGCAGCTTCCAGAGCTTAATGACGAGTTTGCAAAAGATGTAAATGAGGAAGTTGAAACGTTAGAAGCTTTAAAAAATAATATTAAAGAAAAAATGATCCAAGACAAAGAAACAGAAGCTAACCACCAAAAACGCGACTCTTTAGTAGAAAAAGCTGCAGAGAATGCTACTATTGACATACCAGAAGCAATGATTACAACTGAAGTAGACCGTATGTTAGAGGAGTTTGGACAACGCCTTCAAGCTCAAGGTATGAATTTAGATTTATACTACCAGTTCTCAGGTACAGATGAAAATGGTATGCGCGAGCAATTTAAAGCAGATGCTGAAAAAAGAGTTCGTATTAACTTAACTCTTGAAGCTATTGCTCAAGCAGAAAATTTAGAAGTATCTGATGAAGAAGTTGAAGCTGAACTTGAGAAAATGTCAGAACTTTATAAGCGTTCTGTTGATGAGCTTAAACAAATTCTAGCAATGCAAGGTGGAATTACTGCTATGAAGGGTGATTTAAAAGTTCGTAAAGCAGTAGATTTACTTGTAGAAAATAGTAAAGTTGTTGCATAACAACACTAATAACAAGGCGCGATTATTTTCGTGCCTTGTTTTATACTATAATAATTTATAAATACTAATGAAACTCATAATTGTTTATCTTTGCTACTCTGATACTAAATGTAAATGTGGTTGGATGATGATTGTTTCAAACAAGATTTAGACTTATGTAGCTCCATTTAGTAATTATGAAATTCACTCACATAAAATAAATAAAATTTTTTAGATAAATAAGTTATGTTTTTTGTATTATTAGTAAATTAATTGTAGTAGGAACTAACAGGTATGATATATACATAAAGGCTTTAAATTATGTAAGTATATTTTCTCACAAGGAAATTTGAATTTCTTTATTTTTTTAAAAGGAAAAAAGGAGGTAAAAATTGAATTAATTACATATACTCTTAAATACATACGGAGTAATCAAAACTCAACTTCGTACATACTATGTTTTATATAGTGGGTGCTATAAATAGCGCTTACTGCCTAAGATGTGATAAAATGCAATACATACGAAAGACTAAATGAATTCGGTAAAATTTTAGTACCATATTAGTAACGAGAGATAGAACAAACTTTGAGGGGTGAAAATTTATGTTTAAATTTAATGACGAAAAAGGACAGCTGAAGTGTTCTTTTTGCGGTAAGACTCAAGATCAAGTTAGGAAACTTGTTGCTGGTCCAGGTGTTTACATATGTGATGAGTGTATCGAGTTGTGTACTGAAATCGTTGAGGAAGAATTGGGAACAGAGGAAGAAGTTGACTTTCAAGATATTCCTAAACCAAAGGAAATTCGTGAAATTCTAGATGATTATGTAATAGGACAGGAACAAGCTAAGAAGACATTATCAGTGGCTGTATATAACCACTATAAACGTATTAATTCTGGTCAAAAAGCAGATGAGGTTGAACTTTCAAAAAGTAATATTTGTATGATAGGCCCAACAGGGAGTGGGAAAACCCTCCTTGCGCAAACGATGGCTCGAATTTTAAATGTACCATTTGCTATTGCAGATGCTACAAGTCTCACGGAAGCAGGATACGTTGGTGAAGATGTAGAAAACATTCTTCTTAAATTAATTCAAGCAGCAGATTACGATGTGGAAAAAGCCGAAAAAGGAATTATTTACATCGATGAAATTGATAAAGTTGCTCGTAAGTCAGAAAATCCTTCTATTACTCGTGATGTATCCGGTGAAGGTGTGCAGCAAGCCCTTCTTAAAATTCTTGAAGGGACAACAGCAAGTGTTCCTCCTCAAGGTGGTAGAAAACACCCACATCAAGAATTTATTCAAATTGACACAACGAATATTTTATTTATTTGTGGTGGGGCATTTGATGGTATTGAACAAATTATTAAGCGTCGTTTAGGTAAAAAGGTTATTGGGTTTGGCTCTGATGTTGGTAAACAAGAAGATTTAAAACCGGGTGAATATTTGTCAAAAGTATTACCAGAAGATTTACTTCGTTTCGGTTTAATTCCAGAATTTATTGGAAGACTACCAGTCATCTCAAGTTTACAGCCTCTAGATGAAGACGCATTGATTGAAATTTTAACTAGACCAAAGAATGCTCTAGTTAAGCAATATGTCAAGTTGTTGGAATTAGATGACGTTGAATTAACATTTACTGATGACGCTTTAGTGGAAGTAGCAAAACAAGCCATTGAGCGTAAAACGGGAGCTCGTGGTTTACGTTCAATAATTGAAGGTATAATGTTAGATGTGATGTTTGAATTGCCTTCACGTGATGATATTGCAAAATGTACAGTTACCCCTGAAGTTGTTACTGATAATGCAAATCCTATTTTGGAAACAAAAGATGGAGAAGTTATACAAAAACCACTTCCGAAAGAAAGTGCGTAAAAACATAACATGATATAACGTGACGGCTTAACTGAATAATAGTTAATCAAACACTGATTTGTGCTCAAGGGTCATAGACCCTCACCTCCAAGAGTAGCGTAGGAGGGAACTTCCATTAAGGTGGAGTTGAGACTCCATCTGAATTTCCGATGTTCTAGCAAAGCTAGAACGAGTTCTCTTTTCTGCTCTTGTGGGTTGAATGAAAGCTAGTGAACAAACTATTTGTTCGCTAGCTTTTTTTTTTATTATAATCAGAATTTATAAATTTCTAACTTGGAAACTGTCTAGCGCAAGCAGCCTACGAGCTTGGTCACTTCAGTCAAGCAACTGACTTCAATTACCTCTTGAAATCCTTCGTTGATTAACTTCATGCAGCTTTGCTCCTGCGGTTACTCGTCGCACGAAAAACAATTGCTCCTGCGGTTACTCGTCGCACGAAAAACAATTGCTCCTGCGGTTACTCGTCGTACAAAACACTGCTTCGAGGAAGCTTGCTACGAAGCTTTGCTAGAAGACGCAGAAGCACATAGATTGCGGTCAAAGAGCAGACCGCTTCTTGTCGACCTTCCAGTGTTTGTCGCCGATAGGCGGGCGCCTTGCGCTTTTCATATAGGGAATGAAGTTCTTTGTAAAAATTTTTGAGTAGAGTTAGTAACTATTTTTTCCATGCGATAACAATTATTCCCTTCTTACAATTTGAAGATTACTCCATACATTACCGGAGATACTAAATGGCATAAGATCTTGAAAAATTAGTAGGAGGGTACTTCATGAATTGGACAGGCATAGCATTGTTAATTCAGTTATTTTTTGGGATTATCATTGGTCTTTATTTTTGGAACCTGTTGAAAAGCCAAAGGACACAACGGGTGTCAGTTGATAAAGAATCAAAAAAAGAACTTGAGCAACTAAGAAGAATGAGATCAATAAAATTAAGTGAGCCTCTGTCAGAAAAAGTGAGGCCGAAAAACTTTGATGAAATAGTTGGGCAAGAAGATGGTATTCGCTCTTTACGTGCTGCCCTATGTGGACCAAATCCACAACACATTATTGTATATGGTCCGCCAGGTGTCGGAAAAACAGCGGCTGCTAGGTTGGTTCTTGAAGAAGCTAAGAAAAACCCAGCTTCACCGTTTAGGGCTTCAAGTGTTTTTATTGAATTAGATGGTACAACAGCTCGATTTGACGAAAGGGGAATAGCAGATCCATTAATAGGTTCAGTACATGATCCTATCTATCAAGGTGCTGGTGCTATGGGTCAAGCTGGAATTCCACAGCCGAAACACGGTGCGGTTACGAAAGCGCATGGTGGAGTCTTATTTATTGATGAAATTGGAGAACTTCATTCAATTCAATTTAACAAATTGTTGAAAGTCCTTGAAGATCGAAAAGTATTTTTAGAAAGTGCATACTATAGTGAGGAGAATACACAGATTCCACAACATATACACGATATTTTCAAGAATGGATTACCTGCAGATTTTCGTTTAATTGGGGCAACAACACGAACCCCAAATGAAATACCACCAGCTATACGCTCTCGCTGTTTAGAAGTCTATTTTAGAGCTTTAACACCTACTGAAGTCATTAAAGTTGCTCAAAAAGCTGTAGATAAGATTAATTATGATTTAGAGGAAGGTGTTTTAGAGTTAATTTCTAAGTATGCAACAAACGGAAGAGAGGCAGTGAATATTGTCCAAATATCTTCTGGAATTGCGACGTCAGAAAATAGAGAATTTATTAAAGTTTCTGATGTAGAGTGGGTAATTCATTCTAGTCAACGATCTCCACGTCCAGAAAAGAATATTCATAAAGAACCAACCGTTGGCCTGGTAAATGGTCTTGCTGTTTATGGACCGAATTCAGGATCTATTATTGAAATTGAAGTTACTGCCTATGAAAATAAAGGAAAAGGAAAAATAAATATAACAGGGATAGCTGAGGAAGAAAGCACTGGTGACAGAGTGCGTTCAATTCGACGAAAAAGTATGGCCAAAGGCTCTGTGGAGAATGTGGCTACAGTTCTAAGAAAAATGGGAGTTCCTACAGATGATTATGATATCCATGTCAATTTTCCAGGGGGGACACCTATTGATGGTCCTTCAGCAGGAATTTCAATGGCTACAGCCATTTATTCTGCTATCAATACTATCAAAATTGACAATGAATTAGCTATGACTGGTGAATTAAGTATTCACGGGACAGTAAAACCTATAGGTGGTGTAGTAGCTAAAGTTGAAGCTGCTAAGCAGGCGGGTGCGAAACGTGTATTAATTCCGATTGAAAATTACCAAGCGATTTTTAAAGAACAAAAGGATGTTGAAGTAATTTGTGTGTCTACTCTACAAGAAGTTTTTGATCTCGCTTTTGTTGTCGAAGAAAGTTTAAAAGAAGAAGATGTCATTCCTGCTAGTATAATCAATCAGGATACTAGTCCTTCTGCGCTGGTTTAATAATAGTTGGGGCTTCTTGAACATATGAGGCCCCTATTAATAGTGATAGTTTATGTTATTGTTCTATACCATTGAAGAACACTTGGAGAACCGAAAAATATAGGTGTGAAATATTTGCTAAAGTATAAATAAAGAATAACTTTTATTCCTTAAATTAAGAGGGTTAGTTGCTCATACGTCTAAGCTTATTTGGTAGCTATTTTCATTAATGGTAAAACGCAAAAAACAATAGTTATGCTTCTGTCTAAGTAATACGCCTAATTTCATTGTAATATTAGACAAACTAGGAACGATAAGATAAAATTGTACAAGATTAAGTTTTTTCATTTCCTTCTAAATTTTACTAAATAAAAGCAAAACTTTTTCTTATGTAAAGTGGATTTAAGTGCTCTTATAAAATTTAATAAAAAAGTATTTATATTAGAGTAAGTGGAAGTTATAAGTTTCATGATAAGCATCCTCTCCATAAAAATAGAAGAAGTTGTACGGAGGTGTATACATAATGGCTGAAGAGAATAAAATTGTTATCCCGCTTTTGCCTCTTAGAGGAATACTTGTTTATCCAACAATGGTACTTCACCTTGATGTTGGTCGCAATAAGTCTGTTCAGGCTTTAGAGCATGTTATGGTGAATGACCATAATATACTTTTAGCCACACAAAGAGAAATTTCAATTGATGAACCAACAGAAAAAGAGATTTACACAATTGGTACACTTGCTAAGGTTAAGCAAATGTTAAAATTACCAAACGGTACTATTCGAGTTCTCGTTGAAGGGCTGCAAAGAGCTAAAGTTGAAAAGTTTTTAGAGAACGAAGAGTATTTCGAAGTGGAAATGACTCTTGTGGAAGATGAGATATTAGGCGATGCTGAGGAACAAGCACTGATGCGTAATGTCTTGCTTCATTTTGATCAATATATCAAGTTATCTAAAAAAATCTCAGCAGAAACGCATGCTGCGGTTGCAGATATTTTAGAACCAGGACATTTAGCAGATGTAGTTGCTTCACATTTGCCATTAAAAATTGTTCAAAAGCAAGAGATATTAGAAACTTTTTCTGTTAAAGACCGTTTAAATAAGCTAATTGAAATATTAAACAATGAAAAAGAAGTTTTAGGATTAGAAAAGAAAATTGGTCAACGTGTGAAAAAGTCAATGGAGCGCACACAGAAAGAGTATTATCTACGTGAACAAATGAAAGCAATTCAAAAAGAACTTGGTGATAAGGAAGGAAAAGAAGGTGAAATAGAAAGCTTTAAAGAGCGAATTAAAGAAGCTAACATGCCTGAAGTAATTGAGGAAAAAGCCTTAAAAGAACTTGAACGCTACGAAAAAATGCCGGCTACTTCTGCGGAAAGTTCTGTCATTCGCAACTATTTGGAATGGTTACTTAATCTACCGTGGCATAAAGAAACAACTGATGTATTGGATATTAAACGTACAGAAACAATTTTAAATGAAGATCATTATGGTCTTGAAAAAGTAAAGGAACGTGTACTTGAGTATTTAGCTGTGCAACAATTAACTCAACAACTTAAAGGACCAATTCTTTGTTTAGCTGGACCACCTGGAGTTGGGAAAACATCACTTGCTAGATCAATTGCAAGATCATTAGATCGTAATTTTGTTCGAATTTCATTAGGTGGAGTTCGTGATGAAGCTGAAATCCGTGGTCATCGTCGTACATACGTTGGTGCAATGCCTGGCCGTGTAATTCAAGGTATGAAAAAAGCAGGAACCATAAATCCTGTATTTTTACTTGATGAAATTGATAAGATGGCTCATGACTTCCGTGGAGACCCAGCCTCGGCTCTATTAGAGGTATTAGATCCTGAACAAAATAATACGTTTAGTGATCATTTTATTGAAGAGTCGTATGACTTATCAAAAGTAATGTTCATTACTACTGCTAATAACGTGGGTATGATACCAGGTCCTTTATTAGACCGAATGGAAATTATTCATATACCTGGCTACACTGAGGTTGAAAAGCTTCATATCGCGAAAGATTATCTGTTACCCAAACAAATGAAAGAGCATGGACTAGATAAAGGGAAATTACAAGTCAAGGACGAAGCAATATTAAAGGTTGTTCGTTACTATACTCGTGAAGCTGGAGTACGTAATCTAGAGAGACAGATGGCAACAATTTGTCGTAAAGCTGCAAAAATCATAGTCTCAGGTGAAAAGAAAAAAGTTATAGTCACAAATAATACGATTGAACAAATGCTTGGAAAATCGAAATACCGATATGGATTAGCTGAAGAAGAAGATCAAGTAGGTGCAGCAACTGGACTTGCTTATACATCAGCAGGTGGTGACACATTGTCCATTGAAGTGTCTATTGCCCCTGGGAAAGGTAAATTAACCTTAACTGGTAAATTAGGGGATGTCATGAAAGAATCAGCCCAAGCAGCCTTTTCGTACATTCGCTCACGTTCAGTGGAGTTAAATATTGATCCTACATTCCATGAAACAAATGATATTCACATTCACGTACCTGAAGGAGCGACACCTAAAGATGGTCCATCGGCAGGAATAACCATGGCGACGGCTCTTATTTCAGCCTTAACAGGTAAAGCAGTACGGAAGGAAGTTGGCATGACTGGTGAAATAACGTTAAGAGGTCGGGTCCTACCGATAGGTGGTTTAAAGGAAAAATCAATGAGTGCCCACCGAGCGGGATTAAAGATCATCATTCTTCCTAAGGATAATGAGAAAGATATAGATGATATTCCAGAAAGTGTTCGAAAGGATTTAACGTTTATTTCTGTATCACATTTAGATGAAGTTTTAAAGCATGCATTAGTGGGAGAGAAAAAATGAAAGTCACACAATCAGAAATAGTTATAAGTGCAGTAAAACCCGAGCAATACCCTGATACTGGTCTACCAGAGGTTGCTTTGGCAGGACGATCTAATGTAGGAAAATCATCATTTATTAATAAAATGATTAATCGAAAAAATTTAGCAAGAACCTCTCAGAAGCCTGGGAAAACACAAACGTTAAATTTTTATATTATTAATGAAGTGATGTATTTTGTAGATGTACCTGGCTATGGCTTTGCTAAAGTATCAAAATCAGAACGTGAAGCCTGGGGAAGAATGATTGAGACCTATATAACAAATCGCAAAACATTAAAAGCAGTGATTCAACTCATAGATATTCGCCATGATCCAACTAAGGATGACGTAGCAATGTACGAGTGGTTAAAGCACTACGACATACCTGTAATTATCATTGCTACTAAAGCAGATAAAATTCCTAAAGGAAAATGGCAAAAACATGAGAAAGCTATTAAAGAAAAATTAAATAAAGCTCCTAGTGATCCAATTGTTGTCTTTTCTTCAGAAACTGGTTATGGAAAAGATAAAGCATGGAAAACGATTGAAGAATATTTAGAGTCCTAAAGCAAGTGCTTTAGGACCTTTTCTATTTTAAAAGAAAATTATTAGATTTAGTTAGCCAAATGTTCGTTATATTTTTATCTTTATCAAATACTTCAAAAGATAGTAAATAAGGACCTGCTTCATACGAATAATAATAACTATTTTCCATTTCAGAGTATGATTTGTTTGTAGGTGCGCCTAATTTTTCAATAACTTCTGATATTTGAACGTTAATTCTTAGCCCAGGCATATTAATTGCAACTACATTTGAAGCTTCATCGAAAAGGTAGGCCATATCATTATAGTAATAATAAGTACCACCTAAATACCAATCAGTCATTGATGGCTCACCAACCTTTAAAATAACCTCATTTTTACTTGATCCAATGATTATAGGAGAAGTAACCATCCTTCCCGTAAGAGCTTCTGTAATAAATGAACTAGTCACATCCAAATCGTGATAACTCAAATAAAACTTGTTGTTTTCATGCCAAATATCAGAATAGAATTGTCCTAATTGTAAATCGACATCATCAGTAAACTTTACCTTGTCTAGAATAATTATTTCGTCTTCATTTTCTATCCAAGTATAAAAACTTATGCCTCTGACATGGTTATCTTGTTTCTCGGTTATAATTGTTTGGAATATACCTTCTTTTATTTCTTTAAGAAGGTTATTTTGAGTAAAATAATTATTATTTGAGGTGGTTATGAGGTTTTCATCATTATCAGGAGAAATATTCAATAATGTTGCTACTAGTTCATTTTCACTAGAAGAACTAATATAGATGTTGTGATTTCTGGAGTATTCATCTTCTAAATGGTGTAAATTAGTTTCTTGATTTGTACCACACGCAACTAAAAATATCCAACAAATGACGAATAAAATTTGTTTCATAGCAAGTCTCCTTTAAAATCAATAAAAATATCTACTAGCTTGTTTCGATACATTATGTTAAAAACCCTATAAAAAACATATGAAAAATTGCGACTATTTATTATCAAAAACTACATAGTTTAAAGGAAAAATAAAGAATTTTAGAGGAATATACCTTATTATGTAATCAAAGCGAAAGGTTTATTGAGTTAAATGTTGAAAGGTGGCCGAGAATGTAGAAATAGCATTTACGAAAATAACATAAACGCTGAGTCCTATTATATGGGATATATTTCTTACCCACATACTAGGTATTTGACCCTCAAATATGGTAAAATCGATAGAATAACAAAATACGTATTGGTGAACAATTTGTCACAATTAATAGACTTTTTAATAGTTGGAAGCTATCGTGTGTTCACTTTCTGTTCACAAACTTATTTTGTACTAGTTTAGCAACGTGTTATAATATATTTTAACAAATGATGCTATACGCACGTGTATGGGAATTAGAAACCAACTCAGGGGGTGAAAAAACGTGCACATCCTAGTTACTAGTTTAAATTACAAATCAACGCCTGTAGAAATTCGCGAAAAGTTTACGTTTCAAAATGAGGAGCGTACTTGCGCTATAAAAAGGCTTAAAAATACAAAGAGCATTTTAGAGGGTGTAATCGTTTCTACTTGTAATCGGACGGAAGTCTATGCAGTTGTCGATCAGGTACACACTGGTAGATACTATATTAAATCATTTTTATCTGAGTGGTTCGAACTTCCTATGGACGATTTTATAGATTATTTAGATATATATCAGGATGATCGTGCTATCGAACATTTATTACGAGTGACCTGTGGATTAAATTCAATGGTTGTAGGAGAAACTCAAATTCTTGGACAAATACGTGAAAGTTTTTTGTTTGCTCAAGAACTTGAGGCAACTGGCACGGTTTTTAATCATCTTTTTAAGCAAGCTATCACATTGGCTAAGAGAGCTCACTCTGAAACTTCAATCGGTGAGAATGCCGTATCTGTTAGTTATGCTGCTGTTGAATTAGGAAAGAAAATTTTCGGAGATTTTAAAAATAAGCATGTACTTATTTTTGGTGCTGGAAAAATGAGTGAATTAACTGGAAAACACCTGCATGCTAATGGTGTTGGTAAAGTGACAGTCATAAATAGAACAATGTCTAAAGCTATACAACTTGCGGATAAATTTTTAGGGGAAGCAAGACCTATAAATGAATTAACAGAAGCGCTAATAGATGCTGATATCTTAATTAGTTCTACTGGTGCCAAAAACTATGTTGTTACAAAGGATATGGTATCTTCCATTATTCGAAAGCGTAAAGGGCGTCCTTTGTTTATGGTTGACATTGCTGTTCCGCGAGATATTGAACCTAGTTTATGTGAGTTAGAGAGTGTCTATTTGTATGATATTGATGATCTTGAAGGGATCGTTCAAGCAAATCTAGATGAGCGGAAACGAGAAGCGGAAAAAATCGAAATAATGATTGACTATGAAATTGCAGAGTTTAAAAATTGGCTTAATACATTAGGAGTCGTTCCTATCATTTCTTCTCTCCGAACTAAAGCTCTTTCTGTCCATGAGGAGACCATGGCTAGTCTAGAAAGAAAGCTGCCTAATTTATCGGAACGTGAGAAAAAAGTGTTAAGTAAGCATATGAAAAGTATCGTTAATCAGCTTTTACGTGATCCAATTGTAGCTGCCAAAGAGTTAGCAGCTGAGCCTAATGCAGAAGAATCGTTAGCGTTATTTACAAGGATTTTTTCTCTTGAAGATCCAACTGTACAAGAAAAAGAATCCTGTAGTCAGTTAGAAGAGAGGGCTGAAGCAAAGCGAGAAGCTATTGTTTATGCCAAAGGTGCTGTAGTACGCTCCTAGAGAGGAGTTAAAAATGTTAAGTATGAATTTTATATATATATTCACTGTGATATTATACTGTTTAAGTGTTTTAGGTTATTTTATTGATTTCTTACAGAACAACCAGAAGGTTAATCGAATTTCCTTCTGGTTGCTTTCTATTGTCTGGGTACTACAGACAATTTTCTTTGTTTTACGGATGCTCGAATATAATCGACTCCCATTAATGACTTCTTTTGAAGGATTGTTTTTTTATGCTTGGATTATCGTTAGTGTTTCTTTAGTAATAAATTGGTTTTTCAAAGTGGACTTCTTCGTATTCTTTACTAATATATTTGGATTTGCAATTATGGCGTTTAGTATTTTTATTCCAACTGGTGATATTTCGCCTAAGCTACAAGAACTATTAATTGTAGAATTACTTTTTATCCATGTAACATTAGTATTGCTTGCGTATGGATCATTTACGTTTGCATTTATATTTTCAATTATGTATTACTACCAGCATCAAATGTTAAAGAAGAAAAGATGGTCTAAAAGATTGTTTCGTTTTGGAGACTTATCCAAATCAGAACATTTAGTCTTTATGTTTACGGTACTAGGATTTCCGTTATTATTGATGGGGGTTTTTTTAGGTTTAGTATGGGCTGCATTATCATTAGAACAGGTACCATGGTTTGATGCAAAGATTGTTACATCGGCACTAGTACTCCTTGTTTATGGATATTACTTGTATCAAAGAGTTGTGAAAAAAATTAGAGGTTATTCACTTGTTTTATTAAATATTGCTGGATTTTTATTAGTGCTAATTAATTATTTTCTATCAGGTTCACTTTCTAAGTTCCATCTCTGGTACTAGATAACGATTTGCTTTGTTCATTTGCCTAAGGTATTTAATCGGAAGAAGCAATTATATAGCTTCTTAAAGAGATAATATATAAAATAAAGAAATGAACAGTTAGAATTACTGTTGTTTCATCTCAAAAGAGTTTTCGAAATTAATCTTTTTCTTAATTGAATTCATACACGGGGGTTTATATGCGAAAAATTATTGTAGGTTCAAGACAAAGTCAATTAGCATTAACACAAACAAATTGGGTTATTGATCAGCTAAAAAAATTAGGGGCTCCATTTGATTTCGAAGTAAAAAAGATTGTTACAAAAGGGGATCAAATATTAAATGTAACTTTATCTAAAGTCGGTGGTAAAGGCTTATTTGTTAAAGAAATTGAGCAGGCAATGCTTAATAAAGAAATAGATATGGCAGTTCATAGCATGAAAGATATGCCAGCTATCCTACAGGAAGGACTTACAATTGGTAGTGTACCAAAGCGTGTTGATCCACGTGATGCATGGATTTCCAATAATGGCAAAGGCCTAATGGAAATTGAAGCAGGTTCTGTTGTAGGTACGAGTAGTTTAAGACGTTCTGCTCAAGTTTTAGCGAAGCGTCCTGATTTGGAAGTTAAATGGATTCGAGGGAATATAGATTCTAGATTACGTAAGTGTAGGGAAGGCGAATACGATGCGATTATTCTAGCTGCCGCAGGTTTGGCTCGTATGGGATGGAGTGCTAATGTTGTAACTGAGTATATCTCTACTGAACTCTGTTTACCAGCTGTTGGTCAAGGAGCGTTAGGTATCGAGTGTCGTGTAGACGATGTTGAACTTAAAGAGCTCTTAAATAAATTTACTGATGAAAACACAAATCGCTGTGTTATGGCAGAACGAGCATTTCTTCATAAAATCGAAGGTGGATGTCAAGTGCCAATCGCAGGCTACGCTGAACTAAATGAAAACGATGAAATTGTCTTAGTTGGTCTTGTGGGTTCACCAGATGGCAAAGTAATTTTACATGAAAGAATGGTAGGTAAAGAAGCACAAAGTTTAGGTGAACAGTTAGCTGTGAAACTACTTGATAAGGGCGCAAAAGAAATATTAGACGAAGTTATAAAAGAGCTAGAAAAGTAATGGAACTTAAAGGAAAGAGAATATTAGTGACGAGGGCAAAGGCACAAGCTTCTGCTCTCTCATTACAAATAGAGAAATATGGTGGAATTCCAGTTGAAATGCCGTTAATAACGTGCAAAGCAGTAAAAGATAAGACTATTATCCACAAAGAATTACGACTTTTACATACATATCAGTGGTTAATATTTACAAGTAAAAATGGGATAGATTTCTTTTTTGAAGAATTGAATTTAGTAAACGGTAGTTCGAATATACCGCCTACATGTAAAATTGCGGTGGTAGGGGAAAAGACAGAGAATGCTTTAGCACCATACGGTTTAAAAGCTGATCTAATTCCGGAATTATATGTTGCTGAAAGTTTGGTTGATTGTCTGCTTAATGTTTTAATTGAAGGGGAACGGGTATTAATTCCTCGTGGAAACTTAGCAAGGGATATCATACCGAAACGATTACGTGAGAACGAAATAAAAGTAACTGAGCTTGATGTTTATGAAACTGTTATTGAGACAAATTCGAAAGATGAGTTGTATAGAGCGATAAAAAATCAAGAACTCGATGTAGTTACTTTTACTAGTTCATCTACAGTTGAAAATTTTGTTCAACTTCTCAAAGGTTCTGATTGGCGGAATTATTTAGGTAACATAATTTTTGCTTCTATTGGACCGATCACAACAAAAACGATGAAAAAACATCACGTACCTGTCCATACAGAACCAAGCGAATATACTATCAATGGCATGCTTATTAGTGTGATGGACAAGCTAAAGGAGGAAAAATAAATGTTAGAGTTTAAAAGACATCGCCGTTTACGATCGTCAAAAAACCTTCGTTCAATGGTCAGAGAAACAGTTTTAAAAAAAGAAGACTTAATATATCCTATCTTTGTTAAAGAAGGAGAAAATATTAAAAATGAAGTTTCTTCAATGCCTGGAGTATATCAAATTTCTTTAGATTTATTAGAAGAAGAAATTCAAACGATTACAGATTTAGGTATCGTCTCAGTAATTGTATTTGGTGTTCCGAAAGAAAAAGATGAGGTAGGTACAAGTGCATATTGTGAAAATGGTATTGTTCAACAAGCTATTAAAAAAATTAAAGAGGTAAATAATGAGCTAGTAGTTATTGCTGATACATGCCTTTGTCAATTTACAAACCACGGACATTGTGGCGTGATAGAAGAAGGTATCATCTTGAATGATCCAACACTTGAACTTCTCAGTAAAACGGCTGTCTCTCAAGCGAAGGCAGGGGCTGATGTAATTGCACCTTCAAATATGATGGACGGATTTGTTGCGGCAATTCGAGTGGGGTTAGATGAAGCTGGCTTTAGTCATATTCCGATTATGTCATATGCAGTAAAATACTCTTCTTCATTTTATGGGCCGTTTCGTGATGCAGCTCATAGTGCGCCTTCATTTGGTGATCGAAAAACGTATCAAATGGATCCAGCTAATCGCTTAGAAGCACTACGTGAAGCAAAGAGCGATGTTCTTGAGGGAGCTGACTTCTTAATTGTAAAACCGGCATTATCATACCTAGATATCATCCGTGAAGTAAAGGATAACTTTACATACCCAGTAGTAGCTTATAATGTTAGTGGCGAGTATTCGATGATTAAAGGTGCAAGCTTAAATGGTTGGATTGATGAAAAAGCTGTAGTGATGGAAAAACTAATAAGCATGAAACGTGCGGGTGCTGATTTAATCATTACATACTTCGCTAAAGATGTAGCAAGATGGTTAAGCGAATAACTTAATATTTTTTGGATTTCATAATACATTTTTTACGTAACTAAGATACTATTTCTGGTTGAATTAGTGCTTTTTCAACTAGATATAGTTTGATGTCGCTAGATTAATGGAATTATGATATTCACTCATCTAGTAAAAAATATGATATTTACATTGTAGAGGGGGATATAAATGAAATCATTTGAAAAATCGACGGCAGCATTTAATAGAGCAAAATCATTAATGCCAGGGGGGGTTAATAGTCCTGTACGCGCGTTTAAATCAGTGAAAATGGATCCTATATTTATGGAACGAGGTAAAGGATCTAAAATTTATGATATTGATGGCAATGAGTATATTGATTATGTACTTTCCTGGGGGCCACTTGTATTAGGCCATGCTGATGAGCAAGTCGTTGAAGCTTTGAAAAAGACTGCCGAATTAGGAACTAGCTTTGGTGCTCCTAGTGAATTAGAAACCAAAATGGCTGAACTTGTAATCAGTCGTGTTCCTTCAGTTGAAGTTGTTCGCATGGTTAACTCTGGTACGGAAGCTACAATGAGCGCATTACGTTTAGCGCGGGGCTATACAGGGCGAAATAAAATTATTAAGTTTGAGGGCTGTTATCATGGGCATGGAGATTCTCTCCTTATTAAAGCAGGTTCCGGTGTAGCGACTCTTGGTTTACCGGATAGCCCTGGAGTACCTGAAGCAGTAGCTATGAATACGTTAACTGTCCCATACAACGATTTAGAAAGCTTGCGGTATGCTTTTGAACAATATGGTGATGACATTGCCGCTGTAATTATAGAACCAGTTGCTGGTAACATGGGAGTTGTACGTCCTTTACCAGGCTTTTTAGAAAGCGTACGTGAAATTACCGAACAAAATGGTACCCTCCTTATTTTTGATGAGGTTATGACAGGTTTCCGTGTTGGCTACCACTGTGCACAAGGTGTACTAGGAATTACCCCAGACCTTACTTGTTTAGGAAAAGTAATTGGTGGAGGACTGCCGGTTGGAGCGTACGGTGGGAAACGTGAAATTATGGAGATGATTGCTCCAAGTGGCCCGATATATCAAGCTGGTACACTTTCTGGAAATCCTTTGGCAATGACTGCGGGATACGAGACTCTATCGCAACTAACGGAAGCTCACTATGCTGAGTTTGAACGCCTTGGTATTAAATTAGCTAACGGTTTATCAGAAGCGGCAACTAAATATGGGATCCCACATTATACAAGTCAGGCGGGGTCTATGGTTGGCTTTTTCTTTACAGGAGAAGAAGTGATTAATTACGATAAAGCCAAGACATCTGATCTTGAGAGTTTCGCAACTTATTTCCGTTACATGATTGAAGAAGGAATATCTTTACCACCTTCACAATTTGAAGGTATGTTCCTTTCGACTAAACATACCGATGAAGATATTGAAAAAACGATTGCAGCAGCTAATAAGGTTTTTGCAAAATTAGTTGAATAAAGATAATTTTAAAAAGTTTTATAAGACTGAACTAACAATCATGGAGGCCTTGATCTCCACTGATTGTTAGTTTTACTTATACCACGGACATATGATTAACTAGTCATCGGCTTTCACTGGTGAAAGTTATTCTATATCGGACCTTAAGGAGCAGTTAATCCTCCACCTAAACTTTTCAATTCTCTCAAATTTTGAGGTGGGGTCTTACTGCCCCATAAGAGTGGGGATAATTGAACGAAAGAGGCCTAGCACATTTATTGTGTTGGGCCTTTTTACTTTTTGTTAATTTCTCTATTCGCCTCGAAAATATAGAAATTCATGAAAGTAATCATATTTTACTGAGTTCTGTCATACATCTGTAACGTATTGGTATAAGTCCGTTTAACGAGGACGTGTCCTTAAGTTTTTGCGGAATTACTTAAATTTAAATAGAGGAGGAGAGGTAGTTGACACAAGATCATTCATCAAAGCTATCATTTTCCATCGAAGAATCAGTGTGGCTAAATAAAGGTCAGGAAGTAGACGAAATTGTATCTTTGTCACTAGATCCGGAAATAACAGTACAAGAAAATGGAGATTACGTTTTAATTCGAGGTGGATTAAAGCTAACTGGTGAATACCGCTCCAATGGTAATAGCAATTCTAGTGAAAAGGAAAGTGACTCTCTTAGTGATCAAGTTGCTTATCGTTCAATTGAAGAAGTAACCTTAAATTCAGACGGTACGGGTGAAATTAAGCATTATTTCCCAATTGATGTGACCATTCCACAGGAACGTATTAGGAGATTAGACGAAATATATGTGATAGTTGAGTCTTTTGATTACGATTTACCGGAAAGAGGTTGTATTCAGCTAACTGCAGATATTGCAATTACGGGGATGTCTTCAGGAAAGGCCCAAAGAGATGCCCAATATTCAGAAGAACCAGCAGTTGATACTTTTAACCCATACTATGAAGAAGGAACAGATACAAAAGAACAAGATACAGCGCTAGAAAATGAAGAACGTACTTTCCATTATGAAGCATATAATCAGGAAGATACTGTAGTACCATTTCCTAGTGAAGAAGTACGATATGAAGAAGGGGAATCAGAAGACAATATTGAAGAATTTAATTCCGTAGAGGACGATGTAGAAGAACCGGTAGAAGCTAGCTTAGAGGAAGAAAATGATGCTAAAGAAGAAAGAACAGAAGAGGTTTTAGCGGAAGAAACAGAAGAAGTAAGCGAGGAAGTTGAGGTAACAAACGAAGTTACTGAGAAAGTGAAATCACCAGCAATAGCATTTGGGGTTATAAAAAAACGACCTAAACAAGAAGTAGTGGTAGAAGAAAATAAAGAACCACTAGAAGATAAAGATCAATCATTTAGTACGTTAAAAAGCCTTGCTGGCGATAGAAAGCAAGTTGTCAAAGACGAAGAAAGACTTGAGGAAGCAGAAGTTGATGTTACTGAAGTTTCTCTAGTGGATGAAGAGCAAGAAGAAGTAGAAACACCGCCTAGAGAAGAGAATGCATTGTACTTAACAAAAATGCTTTCAAAAGGTGAAGAGGAAGAATTTAAGAAATTAAAAATGTGCATCATTCAAGAAAGTGAAACATTAGATACAATTGCAGCGAGGTATGAAATTACCCAAAGTGCTCTAATTAAGGTTAATCGACTTGATGATGGAGAAGTAAAAGAAGGTCAGATTTTATATATTCCAGTTCCAAAATAAGCAATATGATAGGGAGAAATAATTATGGATATGTTGAGTCGAATCAAAATGGAATATGACCTTTCTGAACTAACGTGGATAAAGGAAAATACGATTTTTCAAAGCGAAAGAGGTAAGAAAAGGATCCGTATTTGGAAAGATAAACAGCTACTCGAGTGGCATGTTAATTGGCGTGATGAAATTAGTAAACAGTCTGGATTTTTGTTAGACCGTATGATCCGTACGAGAGATAGGAAGCCATTTTTCATTTGTGATAAAGACTTCGTTTCAATTCATGATGAAATTGTTGAACCTTATCCGACTAAAGGAAAAGAACAAGAGTGGGGTAGATTAATCGGTCATGCTTTGACTTATGGCATAAACCAAAGTAATGAAAATCATTGTTTCAAAAAAAGTGAACCTTTGCCATTAAAAACAGTAAGGGGGAGCCTAGAGCAGCTCTCCTTACTAGATCCAATGGCTAAGCTTGTCTTAGAGCGAAGCTACCTTGAAGCGAAAAAGAGAAACGAAAAAGCAAATTTGATACAAAAACGTGTCCAAGAAAAGAAACTTCCTGTCCTAACAAATTTTTCAAAACTAGAAGATGCAAGGCAAGTTTTTTTTCACTTGTATTGGATTTGTGGCAGTGAACAGCCGATAAGAGGTTATAAAACAATTAGAAATCTACTAGAGAAGTGGTATAGTAAGAACGGGAATCACTCAACAGTAGAATTACTTGATTCGATTAATCGATACTTTTCATTAAAAGAAGACCATGGCCTATTGTTGTTATCAGAATTGTTAATGCCACATGAGTTTGAAGAGACAGTTGCCAAATTATTTACATGCAAAAGTGTTAATGAAATGCCGGAAATTATTAATCAATATTTCAGTAGGTGGAAAACAACTCGAGAACTAGTGATATTATTAAGTAAGTGGATTGAAAAAGACGGAGAAAGGGTGGTGGCCAAATGATTAATAATGCAGCCCCCCGGAACTCTATAGGGCATATCCTTTTTCAATATGATTTGTATCCAGGAAAAATTGAGCAATTTGGCAAAGTTAAAAAAATTACCTCACCTAAAGGTACTTTTGCATTAAAAGAGTCTAATATGACACAGGAGCAAGCTAATTGGTTTTCTCATGTAATGAGAAGATTAGAAAAAATTGATTATTATCAAGTAGTTCCAGTCATACCTAACAAATATGGAGACTTAACGATTACTCACGGTAATAAAACATTCTATTTACAGCCGTGGTTTTGGGAAGAAGCTGAAGTACCTGATGAGAAAAAAGAAATAATTCTGTTTCGACAGTTGGGAAAACTTCATAGTTTAACCGTAAAACCTCAAGAGTTTTCAAAAGATACAATTGAAAATTCATATCAAGAATTATTGAAAAGATGGGAAAAGAGACGGTTAGAAATGGAATACTTTGCGGAACTGTGTGAACGAAAAACTTATATGTCACCCTTTGAGCTTACGTTCCTAACCCACTACAGCAGAATGGAGCAATTAGCAAATACTGCTTCAAATTACTTAAAGGAATGGTATGATGACTGTCTTGAAAAACAAACTTTTCGTGCTGTACTTTGTCATGGAAAGTTAGATCGTTCTCATATCTTCTATCATCCAAATGGATATGGTTATTTATTCAATTTTGAAAAAGCAGTATTAGATACACCAGTAAGAGATTTAGCCATTTCTTTTCGAAAATCTTTCCAGTATACGTTGTGGAAAGAAGATCAAGGAGCTGATTGGCTTGGGACATACGAGAGGTACTTACTTCTTGAAGAGGAAGAGAAGAAATTATTTGCAAGCTATTTAATTTATCCTGAGCTTATCTACAACTGTGTCGATCATTATAATCGTAGAGATGGTAGTATAACTGAATTACAATACGTACAAATTCTTGAAAAACGTATCATCACAATGACAAGAGTAAATCACTTTATTCATAATATACTTCTAAAGAAAGAAAGCAGTCAACCATCTGAATAGGTTGACTGCTTTCTTAAGGTTTATCAAAGAATGATGTGAAACTAGTATTGATTAGTTTTTGATCAGTCTAGCATCAGCGCCTACAAGAATCCTAATTACTTACCCTCTGTTAACTTTATAAATATACTCCTTGTTCTAGAAGACTACAGAGTGTTATTTTCAGTCGAAAAGGTATTCTTGTTTGTTCTTCACCGAGATTTGTTATAGCACTCCAGCAACGTACGTTAAATATAATACAACTAGTATGGCCAGGATAACTACATCAATGGTTGTGGGAAATAAAATTGTTCTAATTAGTTGAAACATTGATAATGGGATTAAAAATTGATAGCCGGCATCACGGACTCTCCGTAACCAAAGAGGAAGTCGATATTTACCTTTTTTAAACACCAAAAGTCATCCTCCTTATTCTATATTTCTTGTTCGTATAATGAATTTCATTCAATATTTTCTCTACTAAGATACTATAACTATTTACGCTAAACTATTCGTAATAGATATAGATTATGCGTCTCGGTATTGATAACTATGAAATTCACTCGAATAAAAAGTAAATTTTTTTATAACTAGAGCTAAAGTAAACAAACGTTTCTTAATAAGGGATTTGCTGAAAGTAAAGCTCCTCTAATATTTATGATATGCTACTAAGTTAGGCGAGTGAATATATTTTTTAAGATGAATTGAAAACAATTTGATTTACTGAGATGTAAGAACGGGAAAGTGTATGTTTTGTTCTCTCGAACGTCAAAATATTTACTTTATGTATGGAACAAGATATTTTGGAAATAATGCTAGTAAATTTTGATGTCACCTATTGACGTTTTTTTGTTATTACATGTAAAATGTTATTACACATTTGAAGTGAATATTTATCTGCTTAGAATGGGAAGAGTACATTTGTAAGACCATCAGAGAGAAAAATCAAAGATGCCTACTAGTAAGGTATCTTTTGCTGAGAGATTTTTTTGGTACGAAAAATGGAAGGTCGCCCTGGAGCTGCTTTTCTGAAATTTTTATATTAGTAAGAAAAGCCGGTTACATAACCGTTACATAAATGAAGTGTGCTATTTTAATTCATTTTTATTAGAATTATAGCAAACAAAGGTGGTACCGCGAATCAACTCTCTTCGTCCTTTGAGGATGGGGGAGTTTTTTATTTTTGAAAAAATAACTTATTTAAGTTTGAAAGGTGGTTAGCCAGTGTTTACTCAGTTGAAGGCACTTTAACTTACTTATGTAATAAATCGTCAGTGCTTTTAGTGTGTGAATAAGGTGCTTGCACTTTTCTAAAAGGGAGGAAATAAGAGATGGCAAATCAAGATTTATCAATGCCAACAAAGTATGATCCAAAAGCTACGGAAGCCAAATGGTATCCGTACTGGTTAGATGGGAAATTTTTCGAAGCGAAAGGTGAAGAAGGTAAAAAGCCATATACAATTGTAATACCACCACCAAACGTGACAGGAAAACTTCATTTAGGTCACGCGTGGGACACGACGTTACAAGATATATTAATACGTACAAAGCGAATGCAAGGTTATGACGCGTTATGGCTACCTGGAATGGATCATGCTGGGATTGCGACACAAGCAAAAGTTGAAGGTAAGCTTCGTGAAGAAGGGATCAGTCGGTATGACTTAGGTAGAGAAAAATTTCTAGAGAAATCATGGGAATGGAAGCACGAATATGCTGATTTTATTCGTAAGCAGTGGTCTAAGCTTGGTTTATCCTTAGATTATTCTCGTGAACGATTTACGCTAGATGAGGGATTGTCAAAAGCTGTTCGTGAAGTTTTTGTTAAGCTTTATGAAAAAGGACTTATCTACCGTGGTGAGTATATTATTAACTGGGATCCTCAAACAAAAACGGCATTATCGGATATTGAAGTTATTTATAAGGATGTTCAAGGTGCTTTCTACCACATGAAATATCCGTTAGCTGATGGTACGGGCTACATCGAAGTGGCGACAACTCGACCAGAAACAATGTTAGGTGATACGGCTGTAGCTGTTCATCCTGAAGATGAGCGTTATAAGCATTTAATAGGCAAAAAAGTGAAACTTCCAATTGTTGGTAGGGAAATCGAAATTGTTGCTGATGACTATGTAGATATGGAATTTGGTTCGGGAGCTGTAAAGATTACTCCAGCCCATGATCCAAATGATTTTGAAATTGGGAACCGTCATAATCTTGAACGTATCCTTGTTATGGATGAGTCAGGAAAAATGAATGAAAATGCAGGTAAGTATGAAGGTTTAGACCGTTTTGAATGCCGTAAGCAAATTGTAAAAGACCTTCAAGATGCAGAAGTATTATTTAAAATTGAAGAACATCTGCATTCAGTTGGTCACTCAGAACGTAGTGGAGCTGTTGTCGAGCCATATCTTTCAACACAATGGTTTGTTCGTATGGGACCTCTTGCAGAGGAAGCGATTAAGTTACAAAAGTCGGAAGGGAAAGTCAATTTTGTCCCTGAACGTTTTGAAAAGACTTATTTACACTGGATTGAAAACATTCGTGATTGGTGTATTTCTCGTCAGCTATGGTGGGGGCACCGTATTCCTGCTTGGTACCATAATGAGACGAAAGAAGTATATGTCGGTCATGAAGCACCAGCAGATCTTGAAAATTGGACACAAGACGAAGATGTTCTTGATACATGGTTTTCATCAGCGTTATGGCCATTTTCTACAATGGGTTGGCCAGATAAGGATGCAAAAGATTTCAACCGTTACTATACTACAGATGTCCTTGTAACAGGCTATGATATTATTTATTTCTGGGTTGCACGAATGATTTTCCAAGGTCTAGAATTCACTGGTGAACGTCCATTTAAAGACGTGCTTATTCACGGATTAGTACGTGATTCTGAAGGACGTAAAATGAGTAAGTCATTAGGAAATGGTGTTGATCCGATGGATGTTATTGACAAATACGGTGCCGATGCCCTCCGTTTCTTCCTCTCAACGGGAAGTTCCCCGGGAAATGATTTGCGTTTTTATTGGGAAAAAGTCGAATCAACTTGGAATTTCGGGAATAAAATTTGGAACGCATCCCGCTTTGCATTAATGAATATGGAAGGCTTAACTTATGAAGAAATTGATCTTACTGGTAAAAAGTCAATAGCAGATCAATGGATATTGACACGCCTACAAGAAACAATTGAAAATGTTACACGATTAATTGATGCCTATGAATTCGGTGAAGTAGGTCGTCTACTTTATAACTTTATTTGGGATGATTTCTGTGACTGGTATATTGAAATGGCGAAATTACCTTTGTACGGAGAAGATGAAGAAGCTAAGAAAACAACTCGTTCAATTTTAGCTTGCGTTCTTGATCATACAATGAAGTTGTTACATCCATTTATGCCATTTATTACAGAAGAAATTTGGCAGCACCTTCCGCATGTAGGAGAGTCAATTACAGTTGCACCTTGGCCAGTAAGAAACGAAACGCAAGTTTTCCCAGAAGCAACAAAGAAAATGAATTTACTTAAGGAAATCATTCGATCTGTTCGTAATACAAGAGCAGAGTTGAACGTTCCAATGAGTAAAAAAATTGAGTTGTTAATAAAGGCAAAAGATAGCGAAGTACTAAGCAATCTTGAAGAAGGACGTAGTTATTTAGAGAAGTTCTGTAATCCAGATCAATTAATGCTTGGTACTGATCTTCAAGCACCAGAAAAATCAATGTCATCAGTTCTTTCTGGTGTAGAATTGTACTTGCCATTAGCAGGACTACTAGACCTTGATGAAGAAATCGCTCGCCTAGAAAAAGAATTAAAACGACTTAATAGTGAAGTGGAACGTGTACAAAAGAAATTAAATAACCAAGGCTTCGTTTCTAAAGCGCCTGCTAAGGTTATTGAAGAAGAGAAAGCAAAAGAAAAAGACTATTTAGAAAAACGCGCTACTGTGCAAGCGAGAATTGATGAGTTGAAAGCATAAAGTTACAGAGGGTGCCCCAAAAGTGTCAGACACTTTTGGGGCACCCTCTTGCTTTACCTATCTGTTTCACGAAATGAAATCGATTTAAATTCGTTCAGGTGTTTATCGAATTCAACATCAACAAAAACACCGAACTCTCGATTATCCTCACGTAGCCAAAGTTTAAACTTCTCAACAGAGATTTGGTCATTTTTATTTTCTCTACCAATATGAAGGTAATCAATAACATTAGCTTTTGGATACTTTTTAATGGTTTCTTTCACAGCGATGTTCCCCCATTTAGCATAAGGAGGAATTTCATTTTCAGCCAGTACTCTCGAAGATAACAAGCTTACTAAACAAAGTATTAGTGTAAAGACAACCTTACGTTTCATTTCTTACACTTCTTTCTCTTTATGTAAGTATGTGAAAATTCACGCTAAACTTTTCAATACATGCTCTAAATAAAGTTTTACAATATTAACATTGGAATGAGCATAAAGTGTTCGTGATCCAGCAACATCTTCAATTTCGTTAAAAATAAATGAACCATCTTTTGCAAAAAGGAAGTCTATACCAACAAAGCCAAATTCATCTTCAAATTGATCCAATACCTTATGTACTAATGCCATTTGTTCACGCGATAACTCGTATAGTCGAGCTTTCCCACCTAATGAGAAATTAGCACGAAAATCATCATCAGAATACCTGAGTATTGCAGCAATAATTGTTTTTCCTACTACAAATACACGTACATCACGTCCAGGAACATCCCCCATTCGTTGAATAATTAGTTCTTTAGCTTGAACTTTCCTAAGTAACGTCTCTAACTCCTCTACGCTAGTTGCAGCAAACACTTCATTCCCACCTCTTCCAGTGACATCTTTGACTACGACCGGATAAGGAAATGGTAAATAATTTGGTTCGAATTCATCGCGATTTATAAATAATGTATCTAGCATTGGAATGTCTTTATTAGCTAAAAATTGATGTGTTTTCCCTTTATGATTACAAATATCTGATGTGAACGCTGTGTTATAAACTCTAATTTGTAAAGCTTCAAGCTGTTTACTCAGTAGTGGATCATTATTTCGTGAAATTACAAAATCGGGTTTTTCAAGCGTAACTCCTTTATGAAAAATAAATAGTTTATGATTTAATACACCATAACTAAGGTCCTCTTTTATTAGTAAACGAAGCTCAATATTTAGTTTTGTTGCTTCTTCTATAAACCAAGTAATAAAGCCTTCATTTATGATCGAACTTTCTCTATTATAAATTAACCATCCTGTTTTTTTCATTTGTACTCCTACCTATCCTTAAATTTTCTTGCTTGTAAGACATTCATATTATACACTAATATGAAACTTAATTTTAAAGGAGCTCGAACGATGATCTCTTATGATGAAGCATGTAATATTGTAAATTCGGCTAGTAAATTTGGAATTTGTTTAGGCTTGGAGCGAATGGAAGAAATATTAGTCCACTTCGGTTCTCCAGAAAAAAAGATACCGGCAATTCATTTGGCTGGTACAAATGGTAAAGGCTCTACTCTAACGTATTTAAAATCTATTTTTACGGAAGCAGGGTATTCGGTAGGTACGTTTACTTCACCAGCTATTCGTAAAATAAATGATAAAATTCAAGTGAATGATAAAGAAATCCTAGATTCTGACTTTTCTCTTATCATTGAGCAACTGAGCCCAATTATTAATAAAATAAAAGAAACAAGCTTAGGGGCGCCAACAGAGTTTGAAATCATGACTGCTGTTGCATTTCAATATTTTGCAACAAAGGCAAAACCAGATATTGTACTAATTGAAACAGGACTCGGAGGTAGATTAGATTCTACGAATGTCATTCAACCGCTCATCTCAATAATTACCAATATTGGACATGATCACATGGATATTCTTGGTCATACAATTGAAGCAGTAGCTAAAGAAAAAGCAGGTATTATTAAACAAGGTGTACCTGTTGTTTCGGGGTGCAAACAATTAGATGCTATTGAAGTGATGAAGAAAAAAGCGAAAGAAGCGTCCGCGAGTCTTTATCAATTTAAAGAAGACTTTACTTGTGATCATTCCGAGGGTCATTTTTCTTTTCAATACAAAGATTATGTTATAGAAAATTTACAGACTGGGATGCTCGGAAGACACCAACAAGAAAATGCAACGTTAGCGTTAATGGCAATTAGTATCCTTGAAAAAAATGGTTTTCAGGTTGGAGAAAAAGCTATTCGAAATGGGTTGGTTAAGGCAAAGATCGCTAATCGAATTGAAATCGTTCAAGAACAACCAACGATTATCTTTGATGGTGGGCACAATCCAGAAGGGATGGAGGCTTTAGCAACAACGTTAGCAAATTCTTTTCCTTCTAAAAGAATATACATACTTTTTTGCGCAATGAAGGATAAGAATATGAAAGATATGTTAAAACCGATTAGTACGATTGCAAAAGAAATTATTTTAACGAGCTTTTTATATGATCGTGCCATGGATCCTCACCAAGTATATGAGGAATGTTCGTATTCGAATAGCAAAGTAATTGACAATGTATCTGATGCTTATGACTACTTAGAAAAAAAATTACATGTTGATGATGTATTAGTTGTAACTGGATCGTTATATTTCTTAAATTATTTTAGAAATGAATGTAAAAAGTAGTACTTGCTACTTATTATAAATATCTAATGCTTTTATTTTATAGTATATTAGTATTGAGGACTATCTACCTAGAATGGTTATTGGGGGGAAGGTAATGTTTAAAAAAACAAAAAATATGTTATCTTCTGTAAGCGCAAAGCTATCTAACGGTAGTCAAGGTGGTTTTACACTAATTGAAGTTCTAGCATCATTGGTAATCTTATCAATTATACTAGTAACTTTTTTTGTTTTTTTTAATCAAGCTTTATTATTTTCAGGTAAAAATGAAGATAAACTTGTAGCTTACAACTTAGCAAGAAAAACATTAAACATAGTAGAGGAAAATTATGCTGATCTGACCGGAAGTGAACTAACTATTTCTTGTGAAAGTTACCCAACTCATTATCGTGACGATTTAAAGTTGGCTCTGTATGAAACAACTTGTTATTACAAAGAAAATAATCGTTACTATTTTCCAGAAATAACGATTACGAAACAATCTTTTGATAATTTTACAAGTCCAGTTTTATACCTTGTTCATGTCAAAATATATTCATCAGATAATTTAGTAGAACGAGAACTATTGTCTGAAACGTTTGGGTATGTAAGGGGTGGAGTTTAATTGATGTATGTAAAAAATAGTAAAGGTTTAACATTAATTGAGCTGTTAGCTACCCTTTCAATTTCAATTATTATTTTAGGACTCGTTTCAAGTGTTCTTATTCAAAGTTATCGAAGTATGGAAGTAAGTAACACCCATATTGACTTAAGGCAAGAAGCAAATATTATTATAACGATGTTGGCGAACGCTCACGAAAAAAATAATTATGAGATTTTCTATAGTAAAACTGGGAATGATAAATGGGAAATTATGATAGGAGATCAAAAAATTAAAAGTAGAGATTATGACCTTGTTGTAAAAATATTTTCAGGTAATTCAACATTAGAAATTAATACTAGTATAACAGATCCACAATCCATTAGTCTTCCTTTTACAGTGAATGTAAAAGAGCCGTTACATGTAGATGAATTAAGATTAACAAATATAAATGATCCGACAAAATCATTTGAACTATCTACAATTATAAGTCGTTTGTAGGAGGTAGGTATAATATGAAACGATATTTCAATAATCAAGGTTATACTTTAGTAATTGTCCTCCTAACTATTGTATTAATTAGTTTGTTTTCCTTGATGCTTATTCCCAAAGCTTTAAGTACATCATTGCAGATAAATAAAAGCGAAGGAATGGCACAAGCAAAAGATCTTTCTGAAATGGGCATCCATTACGCACATGCATTAATAGAAAATAAGATAATTTTGGCTATAAATGACGCAAAAGGAGATCCGAATTTCAATAAAACAAATCACGACAAACTTTTCTGTGAAAAATTCACTAATCGTCTAAATCAACTATCATTTCCATATTCTATCAATGTGAACCCAAATTATTTATACAAAATACAATATGCAGATCAAATAAATATAAACTCAAAAGATAATACGAATTGTATAGGGTTTAAAGATCTTACTTTACCCATAGAAAGTGTGGGGATGGTAAATGGAAAATTCGAAAAGCGGATTGAGGGTCAATTTGTGATCGGAAATAAAGGAGTATATCCAATTCCAAGCGAATCAGATGGTGGTTCCGGTGAACTACAACCTGTTGATCCAAACACTTTACCTTTGATTGAAGTTTTAAACACAGTTATATTAAGTGGTAGGGATGTTGAGGAAATGTATTCTTCTCCTCGCTTTTCGCACCCCGTCAGCATAAGAGGGAATGGGCAGCTCTCAATTGGTGGAAATGCCTGGTTTAACGGTAATCCCTCTTTTGATTTTAGAGGCAATAACGGGATTTTAATCGTTTCAGGAAATGCATATTTTAGAGATAAGATAGAAATTCACGGGAATCAAACTAATTATGTTTGTATTCGTGGTGATGCTTTTTTATTACGAAGTGGAACACAAAATACATGGGATCAATATACAGATATTAAAAATTTAGTTAGTTATTGCCCACCTTTTATTTGGGAACAAATTGAGTTTTTTTATGATATTAATGAGTGGGGAATTAATGAGAATTTAAATGTCATTTATTAATTTTTTTTACGAAATAGAAACGTATCTTTCAACAAAAAGGATGACATACCTTGATACAGTTTGTTTTTATCATTATTGGAGTTGTTTTCTCGGTTCTAATTTTTAGAGTTTTTCCTTTTAACTTAAAGCGTAAGTATTTAATAAAGGTGATAGGTATTGCTGTTGTGAATGTACTAATCACTTATTTGTTGTACTCCATGTTTTCATTACCTATTGCTATAGGTGGCCTTTTAGTATTGACAGCTCTATTTGCTTATTTAGTAACGAACCAAGAAGCAGTTGATAATCACGTTTATAATGAAGTGAATGAGAAAGATAAAGATAAAGAAAAAAATGAGCAACACGTACAACAACCAAATGAGCTTAATACTATACATATTCAATTAGATCAAGATAGTATTGATCATCTTGTTAAGGCTGTGGCTGATGATGGCTTAGAGAGTTTGGTAGAAAAGGAAATCACTCCTAGATTAAAAGAGACTTTTACTTCACATGAAGATACTCAAGCTATAAAAGAACAAGATCAGCAGGAAAATCCTGAAGTAAATGAACATTTTATAAGTAAACCTATAGGGAAAATAAAAATAAAAGGAGAAAACAAAGTTCACATTGAAGAATCCTCTGAAAAAATATCGAAAGAGATCGAATTGTTAGGTGAAGATGAAAATAGGGTGGAGTCTTTTGAGTACAATGAACGAATAGAAATGAATGGTACTCCCAGTCAAGATGAACTAGAACTATTATTTGCAGGTAGTACTCGAAAGAACATGCTTGTAGATGAAATAGAAGATCATAAAGAAGCAACAGAATACCATTTACCTCTTTATGATAGAAGTTTATTTAATGAATTTAAGTCCGAAGAAGTGTCTGAATTAGATGAAATAAATAAAGATAAGCAATATGTTGATATTGAAGCAAATAATAAGCAAAGTGAATTAAAGGAAAGTATCTTGAAAAAACGCACAAAGCTTTTTGAAGATATTGAAAAAGATTACTAAATTAGGGGAGAGGAAGGGAGTATGAAGGATTACAGTTTTTTTAGTAAAACGTTTTTCATAATTTTATTTTATACTTCTTTTATCGGTTTGTTCTCAGTAGGTGGAACTTATGCAATCGAGACATACTACCCTAAACAAAGTTATTTTCCAGACGGCACTATGCTAAGTTCAATACCGATTAGTGGGTTATCGGAAGCTGAAGCTAAAGATGCAGTAAGAAGTGAAATTGAAAATTGGAAAAGTAGTGCATCTATTTCGATCGTATACTTTGATGAAGCAGTTGAATTAGATAGTAGTCAAATTGAGTTTTTCATTCAAGAAAGTTTAGAAGGTGTTGAAAATGGATATGGTGACCTTTACTCAAATGTTTCATCAGTGACAGAAAAAGCTATTGAATCTTTTTCTTATGATGTTAATAACATAAATCTAAATTCGCTAACGGAAGAAGTCCAAACCTATGTAAATTTACTAAGTACAAGCCCACTTTTTATTGATGTAAATGACTACGTATCACCTAATCATCCAATTGAAGTTGTCGCAAGTAGTGTTACAACTAATTTTGAAAGTACATTCTTACTTCCAAGATGGGTAGAACAACTCGATGGGGTTGTGATTGATGCAAGAAGCAGGTTTTCGTTGCTTCAAACTATGGCTGACATAGGTGCAGTACGAACAGAGACAGAATCATTAAATGTATTAGCTACTGCTCTTTACAATTTGTTTTTAGAAACGAACTTTCAATTTATTGAACGACATGGTGGGAGGGCTTTACCGAATTATGCAGATGCCGGTTATTATTCAGTTGTTAAACCTGATCAAGCAGATTTGATTGTAGAAAATCCTAATTATTATTCGTATACACTTAAATTGGCATTGGTAAATAATGAATTGACAGCTTCACTCGAAGGGGTATCTTTACCATATCAATTTACAGCTGTTACAAAAAATGAAAAAGTCATTGCTCCAAGGAAAGTTGTTCATTTTTCTTCTATTCGTAGGAAAGGTGACAAACAAATAGTTAAAAACGGAGAAAATGGTTATTATGTAGAATTGTACCGTCAAATAAGAAATAAAAAATCAAACAAACTGATTAAAGAGTACTTATTATTTGAAGATTTTTATTCACCAGTTCATCAAGTTGAGGAATGGAGTGTAAAAGAGAGACTAGAACAGCTTCGAAATGCTAATGATCTAAATGATAATGACATTGAAGAACAATTAGACAAAGATGAATTATTACGAAAGCAAAAAGAGGATCAAGATGATATTGGTTCAGATGAACAATATTTTGAGGAAGAAGATGAATTAATTAAAGGTTATTAACTGAGAAAAGTTCATAATTATCCAAAATATTAAATCTATATTTAGTTATGATCGGTTTACCGTGACTTAATGATGGATTTTAGTGGCAAGAATATTAAATTATGAAATTAATTAACGACCTTTGCTGATATTACTTAATTGTTAAGTGGGGTATTTGCATGGCAAAAGAACGAAAACGATTAGGCGACCTACTTGTTGAAGCAGGTCTTTTACAGAAAGATCAGGTTGAAGCAACGTTAAGGTCGAAAAAACAAGGTCAAAAGCTTGGTGACGCGTTACTTGAACGAGGTTTAATCACAGAGCAGCAATTAATTGAAGTATTAGAATTTCAATTAGGTATACCTCATATTTCTTTGCAACGCTATCCTGTAGATACAACATTAATGAATATTGTTCCTAAGGAGCTTGCGCGAAGAAACATTTTAATCCCGATAAAAAGAAATGGAGATCAACTTCTCGTCGCAATGGCTGATCCGATGGACTACAATGCGCTAGATGATTTACGTATGTCTACAGGTTTCCAAGTTGAACAAGTCATTGCATCTAAAGAAGATATTCTACAAGCGATTAACAAACACTATGCAATGGATGAGTCTATGCGAGACTCTATCGTAGAAAAACTCGAGGAAGATTTAGCAGCAGCTGTAGCCAATGCAGGTGAAGAAGATGCGCCAGCCATTCGTTTGGTCAATCAAATATTACTAAATGGAATTCAGAAAAAAGCTAGTGATATTCATATTGATCCTCAAGAAAGGAAGCTACTTGTTAGGTATAGAGTCGATGGTCTCTTAAAAACGGAGCGAGCTTTACCGAAAAATTTACAAAATGTCTTAACAGCTAGGATTAAAATAATGGCAAACTTAAATATTACTGAAACTAGGTTGCCACAAGATGGTAGGATTAAGGTTACGATTGATTTTAATCCGATTGATTTACGGATTTCAACTTTACCTACTGTTTATGGAGAGAAAATTGTTATACGAATTTTAGATTTAGGTTCTGCCTTAGTGAACCTTGGACAACTTGGTTTTAACAAAATCAACCATAAACATTTTGTAAACTTAATTGCAAAGCCTTCAGGTATTATTTTAATTACTGGACCTACAGGTTCTGGGAAAACCTCAACATTATATGCAGCATTGAACCACTTAAATAGTGATGAAGTTAATATTATTACGGTTGAGGACCCTGTTGAATATCAAATCGAAGGCATTAATCAAGTACAAGTTAATACAAATGTTGGACTAACTTTTTCTACTGGTTTACGTTCAATTTTACGCCAGGATCCTAACGTAGTTATGGTCGGGGAAATTCGTGATGCTGAAACCGCTGAAATTGCGATTAGAGCCTCACTAACAGGCCATTTAGTATTAAGTACCCTTCATACGAATAGTGCAATTGCGACAATTCCCAGGCTAATTGATATGGGGATAGAGCCTTTTTTAGTTGTATCTTCACTTTCTGGGATTGTTGCTCAACGACTTGTCAGAAAAATTTGTCGTGAATGTAGCGAAGAGTATGAACCAACCGAAATGGAAAAAAATCTATATATACGTCGTGGTATTAAAATGGGTAAAACATATCGTGGTAAAGGCTGTGAGGTTTGTGGTTCTACGGGTTATCAAGGACGTGTCGCAATTCAAGAAATATTGGTTATTGACGATGAAATTCGCCAGATGATGATGAATAACAAAACGACAACCTCTATTCGTGATTACGCACTTCAAAATGGGATGATCTTTCTTATTGATGATGGTTTATTAAAAGTTAAGCAAGGACTAACAACAATAGAAGAAGTACTAAGGGTTGCAATAGAAGACTAGACAAGGAGGAGCAAAGTAATGAAACAACGACTTGAAGAATTATTAAGAGCGGCTTTTGAAAATGGTGCATCTGATTTACATTTAACAGTCGGTGTTCCTCCTGTAATGAGAATTAACGGTGACTTAAAACAGTTTGGAGAAGATATTTTAAAACCAAATGATACAGAAGGAATGGCTAAATCAATCATTTCAGAAGGACTTTGGAAGGTTTTTTTAAAAAAAGGTGAACTAGACTTTTCTCATGGAATGATTGGTTTATCTAGGTTTCGGATAAATGCTTATTTTCAACGTTCCTGTGTTAGTATGGCTATACGAGTTGTACCGACAAGTATACCAACACTCGAACAATTAAACATGCCAGTTGTTCTTAAAGATATAGCCAAAAAGCCACAAGGACTTGTTCTTGTCACAGGTCCAACTGGAAGCGGAAAGTCAACGACTCTTGCTGCGATGATTGATCATTTAAATAACACCTATCGAAAGCATATTATTACGTTAGAAGATCCAATAGAATACTTGCATAAACACCGCCTATGTATCATTGATCAACGAGAAATAGGGTTTGACACTCAAAATTTTTCTAATGGACTACGTGCGTGCTTACGTCAAGATCCTGATGTTATTTTGGTAGGAGAAATGCGAGATTTAGAGACAATTTCTACAGCTATTACCGCTGCAGAAACGGGTCACCTTGTATTAGGGACGTTGCATACGACAGATGCTCCCGCTACGATTGATCGAATTATTGATGTATTTCCACCAAACCAACAACCACAAGTTCGAATACAGCTTGCCTCCGTATTAAAGGCAATTGTGTCTCAACGATTACTACCAACTGCAGATAATCAAGGTCGTTGCGCTGCTACGGAAATATTAATTAATAATTCTGCTATAAAAAACTTAATACGAAATGAAAAAATACATCAAATTACAAGTGTCATGCAGACCAGTAGGGCAGTAGGAATGCATACACTTGAAATGTCAATAAAAGAGCTCTTAGATCAGAAAAAAATAAGTGAGGAAGTTGCTCAACCTTATGTTAGTGAGTTGGGGTCGTAATGCCGTATTTTAAGTATACTGCAAGAGAGAGCACCGGTAAGTTAAAAGAAGGACGAATAAAAGGTTTCTCAGAGAGAGAAGCAAAAGAAACATTAATCGCTGATGGAATGATTGTGAAGGATATTGAAGAATTAACAGGACTATTATATAAAGATATTTCCTTTGGAAGTGTGGTAAAGTCACAACAATTTGTCATGTATTTACGTCAATTTTCAACGTTACTAAAAGCTGGAATTTCAGTTATTGATGCGACTAGTATCTTAGCTGAACAAACAAACTCGAAACGATTACAATATACATTAAAATCAATAGAAATAGAACTTCGAGCTGGAAACCCATTCTCTGAAGCTGCTGAAGCTCATAAAAAAGTTTTTCCAGCCTTGTTTACAAATATGCTTCGTGCAGGTGAAGCCGGCGGGAATTTAGATGAGGTTTTAGAACGGTTAGCTACTTATTATGAGAAGCAATATCTTACTAGACAAAAAGTAATTTCTTCTCTTTCATACCCTGCAGTGGTAGGCTCTATTGCGATAATTGTTGTCGTCTTTCTATTGTCATTTGTCGTTCCGACATTTGCTGATTTGTTTCGATCATTCGATTCAGAGCTTCCGTTGATTACCCAGATGGTTTTATCAGCTGGTAGTGTTTTTAAAAAAGTTTGGTGGTTACTAATTTTACTACTTATAGGCATGGTTGTCGCTTTTAAAGTCATTCAAGAAAATCGACGCTATAAATATTATTTTGACTTTTTAATTTTGAAAATTCCTATCTTTGGATCACTATTTCAAAAAGCGGTATTAGCAAGAATGACACGTACACTAGGGTCACTATTTTCTTCATCAGTACCAATTTTACAAGCAGTTTCGATCGTTGAGAAAATAGTAGGAAATGAAGTAGTGGCAAAGGTAATCCGTGAATCCCGAAACGCACTAGAAAAAGGGGAATCGATAGCGGGTCCCATGGAAGCCCATTGGATTTTTCCACCACTTGTAACTCAGATGGTGCGGGTAGGAGAGAAAACAGGATCACTTGACACAATGCTTGACAAAGTTGCCGATTTTTACGAGACAGAAGTAGACATCGCTACGGAACGCATTAAATCATTAATAGAACCTTTAATGATAGTAGTTCTAGCAGGTATAGTCGGAGTTATCGTTGCTTCAATTGCCATACCAATGTTTCAGATCTTTGAAAATATTGGGTAAATAGTCATAAAAAGTACTAGTCAAAATGACACGGAACTACTAGAGGAATAATATTAAAAGTAATATAATAATGTTAAGTATTAAATAAAATAATATTTTGAAGCTAAGAAGAATCATCTATATTTGGGCACTTGGATGATTTCGAGCTAGTAGTGCAACCGGCCAAATTTTGTATATGCATAAATTTATGGATATTGAAGAGTTGGTCGTCTTTTATTTTTAAAGTCATTTTGTTGCAAGAAGCACTAAGTAAACTTTAAAAAATTTTATTGATGGAGGAAAGATAATGAGAAAAATGTTAAAAAATCAAAAAGGTTTGACGTTAATTGAATTGTTAGCAGTTATTGTTATATTAGGAATCATCGCAGCGATTGCGGTGCCGAGTATTGGGAATATAATATCAAAAACTGAGGAAAAAGCTAAGGTTGCAGAAGCTATTCAAATTATTAATGCAGCGAAGTTGGATAGAGCTGCAAACCCAAGTAGAGCAGTGTGGTCACATAATGGAAATCAGCCTACAGATGGGAATTTTGGAGAGAGTGATACTAATTATAATGAATTATCAAGTTATCTTGAAAAAGTTTCAGATACAACTTATGAAGTTCGATATAATTCAGGAAATTTTGAGATAAGATTACATGATGCTAATGACGTAGTGAAAGATGGATTTACGAATAGCGCAACAGAAACTGAGCTAATAAACTATACTAGGTAACCTTATATGTACTTTTTACTCTATCTCTACACTCTCACCCTAGGTCTTGTCCTAGGGTCTTTTTACAACGTCGTTGGTTTGCGGGTGCCGAATGGTCAATCGATTGTTCGCCCCCGTTCTCACTGTTCAAAATGCAAACGTACGTTATCTGCATTAGAACTTATTCCTGTTATTTCTTACATATTTCAAAAGGGGAAGTGTAAAGGATGTGGGACGAAAATATCTCCCATCTACCCTTTCATAGAGGCTACTACGGGTCTCTTATTTGTCTATGCATTTCACCAATTTGGGTTTACATCGGAAACTATTGTCGCTTGGGTTTTCATTTCATTACTCATTATCATTTTTGTTTCCGATATCCACTACATGATAATTCCAGATCAAGTTTTACTTTTTTTTGCTCCATTTCTTTTAGTCATGCGTTTGTTTTTAGCGCCATTAGACACATGGTGGAATCCTTTTTTAGGTGCGGTTATCGGCTTTACTTTACTACTAGCCATTGCCATTATTAGTAAAGGTGGAATGGGTGGCGGTGACATTAAATTATTTGCTGTCATTGGGGTTGTTTTAGGTTGGCAAGGTGTATTACTAGCATTTTTTCTTTCTACACTGATCGGGGCAATCATTGGTATAATAGGTTTAACGTTAGGGAAAATAAGGCGAGGTGAGCCCATACCATTTGGACCATTTATCGTAATAGCAACCCTCATAACTTATTTTTTCGAAAAAGAGATTTTTACGTGGTATTGGAGTCTATTTATATAATTGTCATTAGAAACGTGGTGAAAAACTGTGGTATTGTTTCGTGGGAAAAAGCAAATGAGAACAGCGATAATTATTAAAGATCATGTGATTCGCTTTGTTCATGCAAAGCGAGCAGACTTAGCTAGTATTGATTCCTTTGGAGAACGGTACTTACCTACTGGAGTCATTCATGATGGGAAAATCGTCGAGTGGGAAACGTTAGAAGGGATATTGCACGATTGTATTGAAGAATGGCAGTTAAAGAAACATTATGTTCAGTTTATTGTTCCTGATGCCTATACGGTTTTACGTCATGTTCAAGTACCTCTTAGCATAAAAGTTGATGAAATAAAGGGGTATTTATATACAGTTATTGGTGAAACGGTACATCTTCCGTTTGATGAAGCTACCTTTGATATTCATAACCTAGGTGAGAAAGATGGTCAAAGAGAAGTTTTATTAATTGCTACACCAGAAAAGAAAGTACAGGAATACGTAAATTTATTAACTGAAGTGAAGGTAAAGCCGAATGCTGCCGACATCTCAGCTTTATCTCTTTACAGATTATTACATTCTTTGGATCGCGATAATAAAAATGATCATTTTTTGTTTGTACAAGTTGATTTACTATCAATAAATATTACGATTTTTCATAATCAGAAACCTGTTTTTATGAGACATATAAAGTTATCGACCGAAGATAAATGGAGGTATTTCAACGAAGGTACCGAAGAAGTTTCTTGGGAAGGAAATCAAAGTGAGATAGAAAACCAAATACAAGATATCATAACGGAAGTTGATCGGATTATGAATTATTATCGTTACAGTATGAGGCAAGGAAAATATCGTGTAACAAAATTGGTTGTAATCGGAGATCATCCATATTTAATTGATATTAGTAAGAAATTTCAAAAATCTTTTGGCGTTGATATCGAAACGATAACCAAAGAAACAATTAAAACTATGAATGGAAAAGAGATACCTGAACGCTTCTATGAAATTGTAGGATTAGCTTTGAAAAAAGAGGTTCACGATGTTAGTTGAAATTAATTTATTAACGGAAAAAGATAAAAAAGATATAACGAATTGGCTAATCGTCACGGTGATCTTTGTCCTATTACTAGTTTCTTTTCTATTCATTTATGTTCATAGTAACAAATACGAGGCAGAAATCGATGCTCTTACAGACGAGCACTCCTTCGTTATGGAACAAATCTCCCTAAAACAGCAGTTAATCGACGATAAGCCAGCTTCCTATTATGAACAATTGAAAACAGCAATTTATTCTTTAGAGGAAATAGTTATTCCCACTTCAATGCTTCTAAATGAGTTGGTGAGATTATTGCCTGAACATGGTTATTTCTCACAGTTTTACTTTCAAAAACCTGACGAGGTAACTATAATTGCTTATTTTGACCAAATGTCTTCCATTGCTGCCTATAGTTATGAGCTAAATAAGTCTCCATATATGTTTTCTGTTCATTTAACGAGTATTGAAACAGCAATGATGGTTGGAAATGAAACGATTGTTGATGATATATTACCGAGGTATGTTGCTAGTTTTACAATAAAAGTAAATCGATCAGCTTTTCATGTAACGGAGGACTCATAGATGAAAGTATCATTTACGAAGAAAAAACTGATCACTCTCATTACTGGAATAGTTTTAGTTTTCATTAGTTATCTAGGTTGCTACTTTTATTTGATTTACCCCAAATTAACGATTATCGATCAGGTAACTCACCAACTTGATACTGAAAAACAAATTTTACTAACATTAGAAAAAAGTCTTTTAAAAGAAGAGGACCATAATGATGAAACAACTGAACTGCAACGACAGCTACCGGTTGATCCACTCATGGACCAATTGCTATTACATTTTCAGAGAGTAGAGGCATTATCAAACACTTACATTCTTTCAATGAATATTGATCAGGATTCAACCGTATATCCTGTGTTTTTAGAAGACGTGGAAGAAAACTTGGAATATTCGATTGATACATTAGAAGGAATAGTGGCAATGAATGTAAGTTTAACAGTCAACGCAAAAACGTATGAAGATCTTTTTCAATTTCTTGTTGAGATAGACCGCTTACCTAGAATAGTAAGTATAGATAACATTTCATTTATAGGAGCGCAAGAAACAGAGATCATTCACGACCCTCAAGAGTATCTTGAGTTTTTTGTAACAGTAAGTGCGTTTTATTACCCTGATTTATATGAGTTGAGTGATGAGGTACCAAAAGTTATTCATCCTAACCCAAGTGAGAAAAAAAGTCCGCTTCTCGTCCAATAAAAACTAGAATAAGACTGAAATAAAGTGTACTACGTGTAAAAGACATTTTATCAGAAGTCTTGTTCTTTTTTTACAGTATCAGAATTTATAAATTTCTAACTTGGAAACTGTCTAGCGCAAGCAGCCTACGAGCTCGGTCACTTCAGTCAAGTTTCTGACTTCACTGACTTCTTGGCTTCCTTCTTTGAAGATACTTCATGCTACTTTTCTCCTGCGATTACTCGTCGCACAAAACACTGCTTCGAGGAAGCCTACTTCGAAGCGGTGCAGTTAGACGCTAAAAGCACGCTGAAGCCAAAGAGCGGCTTTTAGTCAAAGGCTGCCCCATTGAAGCTACTACTTGGATTACTTCGAAGCTGCTTTGCTCTTGAGCAAACGGAGTGGCACACGAGCAGCTGCTCGTGACCAAGGTGCTTGCGCTTTTCCTGTTGAAATTATTTCAATATCCCTTTAACTTTTCTAGTTCTATCTATCAATATTTATTAATAGACTATAGTAAATTGATTATAGAAAGGAGCTGGCAATGTTGGACAATACGAAGAAGAATGACCGGCGAATTTCAATCGTATTAAATGGACAAGAGAAACGGTATGAAGAGCTGGAGAAGGACAAGCACGCTTATGAGCATTTACTAGAAAAGGAGATAAGTGCAACTCAAGAAGAGGATCATAAGGATGAATTTCATTGGATCCTCCCTGAAAACGAATCAAACGATTCTTCACCTAAAATTGTTGACTTAGGGGAGAGGCGTCATAATAAAAAAAAGTTAGAGGGGCCTTTTTGGGATGATGGAAAAAGTGAACAAGCCCCTAAATTGCCACCAACAAAAAGAAAAAAGAAGCAAAAGTTTGATTTTAAATTTAAAATTAAAGATCTTCCCTTAGGGATTATTGGTATTGTTATGTCTGCAATTATCGTAGGGGTTAGTTTTGGCTTTATGATGTTAACGATCTTTACTGGTGATAAACCACAAGCCATGGAAGTGATAAATCCTGTACAAGCCACAGAAATCGCGACAACAGAAATAGAAGCCCCAGAAGTGGTTATGAATGGACAAATTCCTGTTCTTGGAGTGGAGATTGTGCAAGGTGGTGCTTTTTCTTTAGTGGATAAAGCTACAGAAACAGCGAAGTCTATCCAAAATAAAGGATTTGCAGCAGCGATTACAAATACAACCGAGCCTGTCTATTTATTTATTGGTCTTGGTATAGACCGAGAACAAGCAAATGTTTTAGCCGAGCACTATAAGGCTAATGGACAAGATGTATATGTAAAGCCATATGCTGTTACAACTTCAGGTACGGTTGATAGTCAAGAACAATCTCTTTTCCTAGAAAAAAGTGTAGATTTATACCAACAACTAATTTTATTATCCGTAAATGGACTAGCTAATGGATCATCATTAGTAACAGACGAGACCTTAGCTGATTTAAAGGCAACTAATGAGATACTTGTATCATTAGGGAACCCTTTTAAAGGTAGTGAACAAGAATCGTTGGCTAACGATTTTCAAAACGCATTAGTTAATGCTTATCAAAGTTTGTTAAGTTATGCTTCATCGAACGAACCAAACAACCTCTGGCAGGTTCAACAATTTTTATTAGATGGAATGCTAGCCTATGAGAAGTTAATTAAGACCTTTTCTTAGATGATAAAAGAGGCTAACTCAAACGTCGTATTAAACGACCATTTAGTTCAGCTTCTTTTTATTTTTTACAAAACAGAATTTATAAATTTCTAACTTGGAAACTGTCTAGTGCAAGCAGCCTACGAGCTCGGTCACTTCAGTCAAGCAACGGACTTCAATTACTGCTTGAGATCCTTCTTAGATTAACTTCATGCAGCTTTGCTCCTGCGGTTACTCGTCGCACGGAAAACAATTGCTCCTGCGGTTACTCGTCGCACAAAACACTGCTTCGAGGATGCTTGCTACGAAGCTATACTAGAAGACGCAGAAGCACGTAAACGTAAGAAGCCAAAGAGCGGCTTCTGTCAATGGCCGCCCCAGTGAAGCTACTACTTGTATTACTTCGAAGCTGCTTTTCTCTTGAGCAAACGGAGTGGCACAGGAGCAGCTGCTCGTGACCAAGGACCTTGTGCTTTTTTTACTTTGACTTTTCTCTTTTTACAATTTATAACTAATGTTGTACATAATATAAAAGTAGGGTAAAGCTGAAATAAATGTCACACGTTAGATGCAACAAATAGATAGAGAGGTGGAGGTTTTTACATGTCAAATGTTCGGATTGAACGTGATTTAATGGGAGAAAAGGAAATACCTCAAGACGCTTATTATGGGATCCAAACGGCACGTGCCATTGAGAATTTTCCAATCACTGGTTATCCGCCACACCGTGAATTAATTCGAGCGTTCGGGTTTGTAAAAAAAGCAGCAGCAATGGCAAATCGCGATGTAGGGGTATTAAATAAAAAAATTGCTGATGCCATCGTTCAAGCGAGTGACGAGATCATTGAAGGAAAGCTCATTGAACATTTTGTTGTTGATTCGATACAAGGTGGTGCAGGGACTTCATTTAATATGAATGCAAATGAAGTAATTGCTAATCGGGCAATTGAATTGCTCGGGGGGAAAAAGGGAGACTACATGACAGTTAGTCCGAATACGCATGTTAATATGGCCCAATCAACAAATGATACGTTTCCAACAGCTATCCATATTGCCTGTTTACATTTAGCTAGTGGGCTTACAAGTTCATTACATGAATTAATTACTGCATTGGAGAAAAAAGAAAAAGAATTTGATCAAATCATAAAAATGGGGCGTACCCATCTTCAAGATGCTGTACCTATTCGTCTTGGGCAAGAGTTTGGAGCGTATAAACGTGTGTTGTCTCGTGATTTAAAACGTATTAAAAATTCAGTCTGTCATTTATATGAAATTAATATGGGAGCTACCGCTGTAGGTACTGGATTAAATGCAGTACCAGAATATATTACTCTTGTTGCAAAATATTTAGCAGAACATACAGGTATGCCGTTTAAAAGTGCTGAAGATCTTGTTGATGCTACGCAAAATACCGATGCATATACTGAACTTTCGAGTTCATTAAAAATATTAGCGATTAATATATCAAAAATTGCTAATGACTTAAGATTGATGAGTTCTGGCCCGCTAACTGGAATAAATGAAATTAACTTGCCGCCTCGCCAAGCAGGTTCATCGATTATGCCTGGTAAAGTCAACCCAGTTATGTGTGAAGTCATAAACCAAATCTCGTTTCAAGTGATTGGTAATGATCACACGATTTCTTTAGCATCTGAAGCAGGTCAATTAGAATTAAATGTGATGGAACCCGTATTAGTATTTAATTTATTACAATCTTTATCAATCCTTCAAAATGGAATGAAAGTATTTAAAGAATACTGTATCGAGGGAATAACTGCTAACAGAGAGCGTTGCTTAGATATGGTAGAAGGAAGTGTTGGAATTATTACTGCAATAAACCCACACGTAGGATATGAGGTAGCAGCTAGAATTGCAAAAGAAGCCATTCAGACAAAACGTCCAGTTAGAGAAATTTGTATTGAAAGAGGGATACTCTCAGAGGAAGAGTTAAAAGTTATTTTAGATCCAAATGAAATGACTGTACCTGGAATTGCTGGGGCAGATCTACTTTTTGAATAAGTAAGTGTCTTAGTTCCCAAAACCGAGCGACATAAAACTATAGCTAGTTGGAATGGTTTTAGTATCTTGGTGGAGAAAATAATTTAAAAATAAAAAAATAATTGAAAATTTTGTACAATTTGGTATCCTAAGTATATCCTTTGTACAAAATTTTCTTTTTACATGTAGTTCAAAAAATAGGCAGATATTTTGCTGCCCTACCTTTTGGTCCTCAAGGTAACGTTTTGAACAGCTATGAGAAAAATAATTAGACAAAGGAGAATCTTCGTGAAAAAACTCATATTAGCCTCTGGCTCACCTCGTCGAAAACAGCTTCTTGAACAAGGGAAGCTTGAATTTTCTATTTCCACAAGCACAGTTGATGAAAACGTAGATGAAACGAAACCCCCAAATGAAGTAGTAGAAGAGCTTGCGATGAGAAAGGCAAAAGATGTCTTATTACGTCATGATGATAGTATTATCATCGGAGCTGATACAATTGTTTCTATAAATGGGCAAATTTTAGGAAAGCCTAATAATGAAACTGAAGCAACAGAAATGCTCCAACTCCTTTCAGGAAACGATCATGATGTATACACTGGTGTAGCAATACTCTCAAAGATGAAAACTGTACTCTTTCACGAAAAAACAGTTGTATCTTTTTGGGAGCTTACAAACGAAGAAATTATTCAATATATTGCAAGTGGTGAACCTTTTGATAAGGCTGGATCCTATGGTATACAAGGGTTAGGTGCGTTATTTGTCAAAAAAATTTACGGTGACTATTTTACTGTTGTCGGACTACCACTAGCGAGGACCATAAGAGAGTTAAAAACTTTCGAAGTTTAATCGGGAGTCGCTTAAGTTTTCGCTACCATGTCTTGCATCAAAAGCTGCTTCCATGAAAAAGGAGGAGAATTTATGCAAGCAAAACCACTAATGATTCGTGATGTGCCAAGTGGTGAAAGACCAAGGGAACGTCTGTTAAAAGAAGGGGCTCAAGCTCTATCTAACCACGAACTCATTGCGACAATTTTAGGTTCCGGGACAAAGCAGGAATCTGTCATTCAGTTATCTCAACGAATTTTACATCATTTTAACGGATTACGTCTATTAAAAGAAGCAACGGTTGAGGAATTGAAAAGCATAAAAGGTATTGGTGATACAAAAGCGGTACAATTACTTGCGGCGATAGAATTGGGGAGTAGAATTCATAAACTGCAGGTAGAAGATCGCTTTATTATTCGCTCACCAGAAGATGTTTCACGCTATGTGATGGAAGACATGCGTTTTTTAACACAAGAACATTTTGTATGCTTATACCTCAACACAAAAAATCATGTTATTTTCAAAAAAACAATTTTTATTGGAAGTCTTAATGCTAGTATTGTACACCCAAGGGAGATATACAAAGAGGCATTTCGACATTCAGCAGCATCAATTATTTGTCTTCATAACCACCCCAGTGGGGACCCGGCGCCAAGTAGAGAAGATATTGAAGTCACTAAGCGTCTTGTTGAAAGTGGAAAAGTAATTGGAATCGAAGTTTTGGATCATATTATTATTGGTGAGAAGAAATTTGTAAGTTTGAAGGAGAAAGGGTATGTTTAAATTCGTAAAAAGTTCGTGAAAAAGAGGAATATTGAAAGTAGGCGCTTTGAAGCGCTTACTTTCAAATTTGTTTTATAAGCTTTGATATTCTCTATGAAACCACTATCCTTTTTTATTTTTTTTAGATATAATCAAATTTATGGATTTATTTATGCTTAAAAAAAGTGTAAGCTTATTTATGGTAACAAAAAACAATTCTAAATAATTTGTTGATAAGCGCCAAGGACCATATACAACTAGAATAACATTTTTAGCGGTAACGCTTTTCGATTGAAGGGAGATACATAGATGTTTGGTGGTTTTTCAAAAGATTTAGGAATAGATTTAGGTACAGCTAATACCCTAGTTTACGTGAAGGGGAAAGGTGTTGTCGTACGTGAACCTTCTGTTGTTGCGATTAGAACAGATACAGGTACGATCGAAGCAGTTGGTAATGATGCAAAGAACATGATCGGTAGAACACCAGGAAATATTGTAGCAGTTAGACCAATGAAAGACGGTGTAATTGCAGACTTTGATACAACTGCAACTATGATGAAATATTTTATTAGGCAAGCACAAAAAAATAGATCGATTTTCACCCGTAAACCAAATGTAATGGTGTGTGTACCGTCAGGAATTACCGCAGTTGAAAAGCGTGCGGTTGAAGATGCTACAAAACAGGCGGGAGCGCGTGAAGCTTATACGATTGAAGAGCCTTTTGCAGCAGCAATTGGTGCAGATCTTCCAGTTTGGGAGCCTACTGGTAGTATGGTTGTCGATATCGGTGGTGGTACGACTGAAGTTGCGATTATTTCATTAGGTGGTATTGTTACGAGCCAGTCAATTCGTGTAGCAGGCGATGAAATGGATGATGCAATTATCCAATATATTAAGAAAGCTTATAACTTAATGATTGGTGAGCGTACAGCTGAAGCTGTTAAGTTTGAAATAGGCTCTGCAGGTATCCCAGAAGGTATTGATGATATGGATATCCGCGGTCGTGACCTTGTTACTGGTTTGCCAAAAACAATCACGATTACTGCAGTGGAAATAGCAGAGGCGCTTGCAGATACAGTTAACACTATTATTGAATCAGTGAAAAATACATTAGAAAAGTCTCCACCAGAATTGGCAGCAGATATTATGGATCGTGGTATTGTTCTAACTGGTGGTGGTGGTTTATTACGAAATCTAGATAGAGTATTAAGTGATGAGACACATATGCCAGTATTGGTGGCTGAAAATCCGTTAGATTGTGTTGCGCTTGGAACAGGGAGAGCTTTAGAAAATCTGCACTTGTTCCGCTCGAAGGCAGGTATTACAGTTCGTTCAAATCGTAAGTAAGTAGGTGTGTTAAATGCCCCAATTTTTTTCAAATAAAAGACTAATAGTGCTTCTCGTTTGTATTATTCTATTGGTGGCATTAGTAGGCTATTCCATGAATGATCGACGAAGCTTAACATGGCCCGAGCAGTTTGTCAAAGATTCAGTCGGTTGGGTCCAGACCGTTTTTCAACAACCCGCTCTTTATGTAGCGGGTTTCTTTGAGAACGTAAATAATATGAAAAATTTATATGAAGAAAACCAGATATTAAAAGCGCACCTAGATAATTATGCCGAAACTGCAGTAGAGGTTAATGTATTAAGAAGGCAAAATGAAAATTTAAAAGAAGCGCTAGATATTACAGAAAGCCTATTTGATCATAATGTTAGGCCAGCCTTAGTTATTCATCGTTCTCCAGATCGTTGGAATGAATATATCGGTATAAATAAAGGTGAACAGCATGGTGTCAAGAGAGATATGGCCGTTATTACATCAAAGGGCTTGGTTGGTAAAGTTAAACATGTTTCGCAATTTACTTCTACTATTCAACTTTTGACAGATCACGATCGTACGAATCGTATTTCTGCAATGGTGGATGCCGAGGACAAAGAAGTATTTGGTTTTATTGAGGGATTTGATGAGATAACTGGAGCATTGATGCTCCGGAAAATAGAGGCAGATGCCGAAATCGAAGAAGGTCAAAAAGTCATTACTTCTGGACTAGGTGGAGTTTTCCCTCAAGGATTGTTAATCGGAGAAATAATTCGTGTTGAGGCAGATGAATATGGACTGACAAAAAATGCATACGTCCAACCATCAGCGAGCTTTCATAATCTAGATTATGTATTAATTATCGAACGTACTAGCCCAAAACTTGGTGATGAGATAATTTCAAAACAGGAGGGAGGATAATATGGTTCGCTTTTTCCTTCCTTTTCTTATTTTCCTCCTTTTCATTATTGAGGGAACGATTATGCAAACTTTTTCTCCTGAACGGTTCGGATCTGAGTACTTTATTATTCCACGATTTGCTTTTCTTGTTGTTCTCGTTTTAAGTATTTTTCTGGGCAGAGCATTGGGTACTGTTTATGGTTTGATTTTAGGTTTGTTCCAAGATGTTGTTTATACTCATATTTTAGGTATTTATATTTTTAGTATGGGTTTAATCGCTTATTTTTTAGGCCTTTCATATAAGTTATTTCAAAAAAATCTGTTTTTATTAATTATTACAGCGGTTTTTGGTACGGTATTATTAGACTACCTAGTTTTCGGTTTACATACAATGATTGGAATAACTGAACTTGCCCATGAGCGCTTTTTTCGAGAAAGACTTCTGCCGAGTATCATTATCAATAGTGTATTCATGATTGTGTTTGCATATCCTTTAAGGAAATTTTTAGTCTTTTTACAAAAATGTGATGACATTGAAGAAAAAATAAACAAAAGAAAAAAGGATTTTAGGTGGCAACGTTGAATAAAAGAAAGTTGAGGTGAACTTTGGAACATGCAAAAAACTAATAATATAACCATAAGAGGGACCAAAGAAGGCCTAATTTTATTTTTAGACGACGAATGTTCGTTTTCTGATCTAGTTAGTGAGCTTGAAGAAAAGCTTTCCTCAAAGTATCCTCAATCTTCAGAAGGACCTGCAGTGCATGTTAAGGTATCTGTTGGAAATCGTTATTTAACAGAAGGACAGACAATTGAGCTTAAGAAAATTATTAATGATAAGCAAAAGTTGATTATTAATGAAATCGAATCGAATGTTATGACGAAGGACGAGGCAGAAGATCTAATAAAAGAATCACAAATGACGACGATTGTAAAAGTAGTTCGCTCAGGTCAAGTTTTAGAAGTTAAAGGAGATCTACTTCTCATCGGTGATGTTAATCCTGGTGGAACTGTAGTTGCTACAGGAAATATTTATATTTTAGGTGTATTACGTGGAATTGCTCATGCAGGTAGTGAAGGGGATAAGGATGCTGTTATTTCTGCTTCAAGAATGGAGCCGTCACAATTAAGAATAGCAGAAATTGTAAGCCGTTCACCAGATTATGAAGAGAATGAGGCACACGAAATGGAATGCGCCTACATAGGTAACGATAGCAATATGGCTATTGAGCGAGTGCAACACTTGGGAAAAATACGTCCTAAAATAACAAATGTTTAGGTAGTTGTAAAGTGTGTAAAAAAATTGTGATAGAAAGCTTTAGTAGTAAAACTATCAAAATCTTGCTACATGTTACATTGTTTATGTTACATTCGAATTAGAAAGGGGAATTTCGCATGGGAGAGGCGATTGTAATAACTTCTGGAAAAGGTGGAGTTGGAAAGACAACTACATCTGCAAATATTGGTACTGCCCTTGCGCTTTCAGGTAAAAGAGTTTGCTTAGTGGATACAGATATCGGTCTTCGTAACCTTGATGTTGTTATGGGGTTAGAAAATCGAATTATCTATGATATCGTTGATGTTGTTGAGGAACGTTGTCGTCTTCATCAAGCCTTAATAAAAGACAAGCGATTTGAATGTTTAATGCTTTTGCCAGCTGCTCAAACAAAGGATAAAGCAGCTATAAATCCAGAGCAAATGAAATTTATGATTAACGAGTTAAAAGAAGATTATGATTACGTAATTATTGACTGTCCAGCAGGAATTGAACAAGGCTTTAAAAATGCTGTTGCAGGTGCTGATAAAGCAATAGTAGTTACGACACCTGAAACATCTGCTGTTCGTGATGCAGATCGGATAATTGGACTTCTTGAGCAAATTGACATAGAACCGCCGAAATTAGTCGTTAATCGGATTCGTAGTCATATGATGAAAAATGGGGATATGCTTGATGTTGATGAAATTGTATCAATTTTAGCTATTGAACTTTTAGGAATTGTTGCTGATGACGATGATGTCATAAAAGCATCAAATAAAGGTGAGCCAATTGCTTTTCAACCAAACAGTCGAGCTTCACTTGCCTATCGAAATATTGCTAGACGTATCTTAGGTGAATCTGTGCCTTTAATGTCTCTAGATGAAGATAAAGGTATGTTTTCAAAAGTGAAAAAGTTTTTTGGAATGCGAGCGTAATTTAATCAAACTGATTTGTACTTAAGGGGCATAGACCCTCATCTCTAAGCGTAGCGTAGGTGGGAACTTCCATTCAGGTGGAGTTGAGACTCCATCTGAATTTCCGATGTTCTAGCGAAGCTAGAACGAGTTCTCTTGCTTCTTTTTTTAGGGAAGTGAGAATCGTTTAATTAACAAAATCTAATAGTAAACACGTGAAAGTTAGCAGGGGAATTCTTGCTAGCTTTTTTTCAGTATCAGAATTTATAAGTTTCTAACTTGGAAACTGTCTAGCTCCAGGCGCCATCGGCTCGATCACTTCAGACAAGCAACGGACTTCAATTACTGCTTGAGATCCTTCGTCGATTAGCCTCATGTAGCTTTGCTTCGAGGAAGCTTGCTACGAAGCTATGCTAGAAGACGCAGAAGCACATAGATTTCGGTCAAAAACCCGACCGCTACGAGCAGGTCTTCCAGTGTTTGTCGCCGATAGGCGGGCGCCTTGCGCTTTTCTTGTTATATAAAGTGGGTTCTTCTATAAAAGAATGTAGCATAACCTCTCGGGACAAGTCATATCTATAAGTAATAATCGTAGAATGTAAAATGTAAAATGAATGATCTTTTAAATTAAGATCTACCACACATCCATTTTACATTCTACATTTTGCATATAAAAGGGGATGAGAGTAGATGGCGAATAGGATAGACAAACTTCGTCGAGAAATTGAAGCTAGAAGGAAGAAGATTAATAGTTCGATTGATAGGAAAGAACGCTCACAACCTCAGTATTACCCTAGTCATAGTGAGTCAAGAGATGATTCTGACTTCTACTTTGCTGGTGATTCCAATGAGACGGGACAGTCTGAAGAGAAGTTTTTTCGAAAAGAGATTTTTGTCTTACAAGTACTTGCTGCTATTTGTTTATTTTTAGTTGTCGGAATATTATTTAAAACTCAATCTCCTCAATTCGAAGGAGCTAGACAATTTGTAAAAACCTCGTTTGAAGAAGAATTTCAATTTACTGTTGTGGCTGATTGGTATGAAAACCAATTTGGTAAACCTTTAGCTCTACTTCCAACAACTACGAATATCGCATTAAATGATTTCGAGAGTGAAGAATTACATGTTGCATATGCTGTGCCAGCTGTCGGTAGAGTGGCACAAGAGTTTGAGCAAGATGGAAAAGGGGTCATAGTTGAGACGACCTCGACTTCTAATGTTGAAGCTGTTAAAAGTGGTATGGTAAGGTTTGTAGCTGAAGAAGAAACATTGGGCAAAACGATTATTATAGCTCACTATGATGGAGGTGAATCATGGTATGGAATGCTTGATCATGTAGAGGTAAACTTATACGATCATGTAGAGCCAGGTAGTAAGATTGGAACAGTATCTCTAAAAGACAATAATGGTTTTTACTACTTTGCGTTAAAAGAAGGAGAAACCTTCATTAATCCAATTGATGTGATTTCATTTGACTAATATGGGTTCCTTAGTTAAAAAAATTAAAATTAATCCACTTTTTTGGTTCGTAATCGGTATTGGTATTTTTACTGGTTATTTTAGAGAAGTTATCATGGTTTTTAGCATTGTTTTTATTCATGAAATGGGTCATAGTGTGGCGGCCCATTATTTTAAGTGGAGAATTCGAAAAATTGAACTTCTGCCTTTTGGTGGAGTTGCTGAGGTTGAAGAGTATGGTAATCGTCCGTTAAAAGAAGAATTTATTGTAATTATAGCTGGTCCATTACAACACATATGGTTAATTTCCATATCTTTTTTCCTCCTTCCGTTTGATTTTTGGACTAGTACCGACCACATGTTGTTTTTGACTCATAATTTAATGATATTATTGTTCAACTTACTACCTATTTGGCCACTTGATGGTGGTAAATTAATGTATTTACTCTTTTCCAAAAGACTTCCATTTCTCCAAGGCCTTACTACAACTTTGAAAATCTCGTTGTTTTTATTATTTTTGTTTACAGTTATTAGTATTTATTTGTTCCCGTTTCATTTAAATCTGTGGGTGGTTTTACTATTTCTTTTGTTTAGTCACTATTCTGAATGGAAACAACGAAGTTATGCTTATATGCGCTTTTTAATGGAAAGGCATAATCAAAAACATAACCCCTTTATTCAAACGATACCGATTGTAGTTCCTGATAAATCAACTGTACAAGATGTCATAAAAAGGTTTCAACGTGGTGTAAAGCACAAAGTTATCGTCAAAAACCAATCTTATGGACCATTGAGAGTTATTCCAGAAAATATAATTTTAGAAGCTTTCTTTGAACAAAATAAGGCATCAGTACCTATTGGTCGCCTTTTACCACCATAATTTTTGGTGTTTGTAATTAAAAGATGCTATACTTAAGTAGTAACCAGCCTTATAAAGGCTGGTTTTTTCACCTTACTAGACGTTAAAGAGGGATACCATTGAAATCATTTATTTTTAATATGTTAACAAATGAAAGAAGACTAGCGATTCTCGAAAATAAAAAAGTAGTAGAAATCTTAATCGAGCGTCCTCAAATTAATAAAATTGTTGGTAATGTGTACAAAGGTAAAGTAGTAAATGTACTTCCTGGAATGCAAGCAGCATTTGTGGATATTGGATTAGACAAGAATGGCTTTTTATATAGAGATGAGCTTTTGAGTTATCAACAACTAGAAGAAACAGATGAAGTGAAAAAAGAAAAATCAATCTCACAATTTGTAACGGTGGGTCAAGAGCTATTAGTACAAGTGACAAAAGAGGGATTCGGTAAAAAAGGACCAAGACTGACTGAAGTTGTTTCTTTTCCTGGCAAATACATTGTGTATATGCCAAATGGAGGTTATGTTGGTGTATCGAAACGGATGCAAACCGAAGATGTACGCGAGAAATGGCGTAAAATTGGGGAAGAACTTTGTGTTGGCAAGGAAGGTATGATTATTCGTACAGCTTCTGAAAATTTAACAGAAGAGAATGTTGCTCAAGATTTATTTTTTCTACGGAAGCTTTGGGAAGACGTTTGGAAAGACGGAAAAACCTTAAAACCACCTACTTTAATTTATGAGGATAAATCAATTTTAGAAAAAGTGATGAGGGACTTTGACTTTGATGATCTAGACGAAATTGTTATCGATTCATTGGACGAATATCTACTAATAAAAAATATGTTTCAACCTTATCCAAACCTTTTCGAAAAACTTCGCTTCTATCAACAAAGGGAAAACATATTTTCCTTTTATCATATTGAATCAGAGCTTGAAAAAGCTTTGCGAAGACAAGTTTGGTTGAAAAGTGGTGCGTATTTAGTCATTGATCAAACCGAAGCTCTGACTGTTTTTGATGTAAATACCGGTAAATATACTGGAAAGTTAGATTTACAAGAAACGATCGTAAAAACAAACATTGATGCTGCTAAAGAAATCGCAAGACAGTTACGACTTCGAGATATTGGCGGTATTATTATTATAGACTTCATTGATATGAAAAACGATAAAGATAAACAAACTGTTTTAAATGCGTTTAATCAAACTTTAAAAAATGATCGTACTAAAACAAATGTAGTAGGATTTACTGGACTAGGGTTATTAGAAATGACCCGTAAGAAAGCCCGTCAAAATCTACAGGATAGTGTTTCGACTATTTGCCCTGCTTGTTTTGGTAAAGGAAAAGTACTTTCGGACGAAGCTGTCGCACATAAAGTAGAGAGAGCATTATGGGAATATAAAGGTATGGATAGTGAAGCGTTACTCGTGGAAGTCCCAGCGAATGTTGTTCCGATTCTTAAAGGTCCTAAAGACAAAAATCTATTCCGACTACAAACCGTTCTTCATTATCAACTATTTATTAAAGAAAACGAAAAGCTCGCGCCAAACGACTTTGAGATTCGATTCATCGGTAGTATTGAGGAAGTCGAACAAAGGTTGTAGAAGTTTAATGTATTTTGGTTTTCTTCAAAAGCTGTTATTAAATTCTCTATTGGAAACATCGTTGACTCTAACTACTAAAAATGGTATTATATTTTTTGTTAGTTATTTGGATAACCTCCAAAGAGCTATAACCGCTCATAAAAGGGTTTTAAAGAATTTACTCGTGTAAATCACCCTCGGTGGCGAGTCTGAGTATAATAAGGAGGTGCACGTTAATGTACGCAATTATTGAAACTGGTGGTAAGCAAATTAAAGTTCAAGAAGGTCAAGAGATCTACATTGAGAAGTTAGATGCTGAAGTTGGTGCAACAGTAAGCTTTGACAACGTATTAATGGTTGGTGGTGACTCTGTGAAAGTAGGAGCTCCATTCGTAGAAGGAGCAACTGTTACTGCTAAAGTTGAAAAAGTAGGTCGCGCTAAGAAAATCTTAGTTTATAAATACAAAGCTAAGAAAAACTATCGTCGTAAGCAAGGTCATCGTCAACCTTACACTAAAGTTGTAATCGAAAAGATTAACGCGTAAGGAATTGACATGATTACTGTTACAGTTGTTCGACATACTGATAACAACATTGTTTCCTTTGAAATGAGTGGCCATGCCGATAGTGGACCATATGGACAAGATATTGTTTGTGCTGGGGCTTCAGCCGTTTCATTTGGAACTGTAAATGCTATCGATAAATTATGTGATGTTCAATTAGAAGTGGAAATGGATGATGATGGTGGCTTTCTCCGCTGCACTGTCCCAAAAGGCTTGGACGTGTCAACTTATGAGAAAGTTCAGCTTCTTCTAGAAGCAATGGTTGTTTCACTCACTTCAATTAGTGAACAGTACGGTAAACATATCAAAATTAGTGAAACCTAGGAGGTGAACTCATATGTTAAAAATGAACCTTCAATTTTTCGCATCGAAAAAAGGGGTAGGTAGTACAAAGAACGGTCGTGACTCAATCTCGAAGCGTCTTGGTACAAAGCGTGCTGACGGTCAAACGGTAACTGGCGGATCTATTTTAGTTCGTCAACGTGGAACACGTATTTACCCTGGTGTAAACGTAGGTAGAGGTGGAGATGACACTTTATTCGCTAAAGTTGACGGCGTAGTCAAGTTTGAACGCGTTGGTCGTGACAGAAAGCAAGTAAGTGTATACCCAGTAGCTCAAGAAGCTTAAGAACTCTAAAACGATAAGTCCTAGCCATTTGGTTAGGGCTTTTTCTAATCATTTAAAATGTAAAGTAGTGTATTTTTTTTGCAGTATCAGAATTTAAAAATTTCTAACTTGAAAACTTTCTAGCGCAAGCAGCCTACGAGCTCGGTCACTTCAGTCAAGCTACTGACTTCAATAACTACATGAATAACGTCTCTGAATAGCTTCATGCAGCTTTGCTCCTGCGGTTACTCGTCGCACAAAACACTGCTTCGAGGAAGCTTACTAAGAAGCAATACTAGAAGACGCTAGAAGCACGTAGGAAGCCAAAGAGCGGCTTCTGTCAAAGAACGCCACAGTGAAGCTACTACTTGGATTACTACGAAGCTGCTTTGCGACGAGCAAACGGAGTGGCACAGGAGCAGCTGCTCGTGACCAAGGCGCTTGCGCTTTTCTTATTTTTATGGATGAATTTTATTATTCATTTCAGTTAGGACAAAATAGGGTGTTCAAAAGCTATGCTTTTGAACACCCTATTTTCGATTTTATTCGCTTTCGCCTTTCATTTCTGCTACTTTTTCTTGGTTATTATCAATCCATTCACGAGCTACTTCCCCTGCAGAACGTCCATTATCGATTTCCACAATCATTTGTTCAATATCACCAACATCAATACTCCAATTACTTAAAAACTCATATGCTTCAGGAATACGGTCTTTAAATTCATTATTTGTTAAGACATGAACTTCTGAAGTGGAAAAAAAGTCTTCCTGACCTTCTAAAACTTTCAAATCGTAGTCGACAAACATTGGATGAGGTCTCCAACCAAGAAAAATAACGGGTCTTTCCGCTCCAATTTGTCTTGCTACTTGAGCAAGCATACCGCCTTCACTTGATGCAACATATTGTAAACCCAAGTCGAATTCTTCAATCATCTCTCTTGAAGTAATAGTCATTCCAGCGCCTTCTTCAATACCATAGATTTCTCCATCAAACATATCTTCATTTCCTTTAATGTCTTCAATCGAGTTAATTTCCTCTACGTATGTTGGGGTAACCCACCCTAACTCACCGTCTGGATAGCTTATAGCAATGCTATCTATGTTATCTCCAAATTGCTCTATATAGCTTGCGTGCATATCAGGTAACCAAGCATCCATGAAAACATCGATGTCACCTCGTGATAGGCCTGTATAGACACCACCAGCATCAGCTTCAATCTGGTTTACTTCATAACCCATATCCTCTAAAAGTAACATTGCAATCGTAGTTGGTGGAATTGTACTCGTCCAAGGAGTCATTCCAAATGTAATTGATTGGTCTTGAGCAGGTTGATCACCTGCTTGTGGATCTTCTGCAGTATCTGCAGGACCACACCCGATAACTAATGCGAAAATCGTAAGCGTAAAGAGAAGTAATTTTATATGTTTCATCGAATTTTTCTACCTCCTTGAAATATTATTACTTAGTTTTTTCACCTATTCCTTGAGTTATTCTATCTAAGATGATGGCTAGAACAACAATACCTAACCCACCTGTTAATCCTAGACCGACATTTACTCTTGATATCCCTGCTAGAACTACTGACCCTAGTCCTGGTGCACCAATCATTGAAGCGATAACAGCCATAGATAAAGCTAGCATAATGGTTTGGTTAATTCCCGCCATAATCGTAGGGATAGCCATAGGTAATTGTACTTTTGTAAGCATTTGCCAATAAGTGGAACCGAAAGCTCTAGCAGCTTCAACGACGTCAGTAGGTACTTGTTTTATACCTAAAGTAGTCATTCTTACTGCAGGAGGAGTAGCAAAAACAAATGTTGAGATAACTGCTGGTACTCCACCTAAGCCAAATAAGAGAATGGCAGGAATTAAATAAACGAAACTTGGTAAAGTTTGCATAAAGTCTAATATAGGTCTAACTATCCTGTTAACAAGCGGAGACTTAGCACTCCAAATGCCTATTGGGATACCAATAACTATTGAGAAAATTGTAGCCACAATGACAATCGCTAATGTTTGCATTGCTGCATACCAAAGGTCAACAGAACCTAAATAAAGCGAACCGATTAATGTAAATATAGCTACACCAGTCCCAGCAAAACGCCAAGCTAAAATAATTAATATTAGCGCCATTAATTCAGGTGGTAAAAAATTCAATAAATCAGTAACGAATGATATAAAAGTAGCAACGATTGAACTGATTGAGTCAAAGAAGCCACCTAATACTGGGATTAACCAATTATTAACAAAGCGATTTGTCCATTCCTCCAAAGGTAAATGGAAGTAATTCATTATTCACTCACCTCCTCTCGTTGTTTTCCAAGAGTAAGTCCTGAGAGGATTGAAACTCTTACGATAATACCCAATAACTTATCGTCTTCAACAACGGCTATAGGGTATTTCGTTTCGGTTGCAATTTGGATTAAATCACTTAAAGGTGTATCTGGTGCTGTCGTATGGTATTCACGGGTTAAAACGTCCTCAACCCACGAGTTGCTTTTATAGGCTTTAATTGCTTCATCAATGGTTAATAATCCTTTTAAGTTTTTCTCTTTATCAACAACAAAAATACTTGATAAGCCAGCGTCCTCCATTTTTCGAATCGCTGCTCTTGCCCCCTCTTTCCAAGTAGTTATCACATCAGGTTTCTTCATAATATTTGAAGCCACAAGTACTTTTGTTCGGTCAACATCTTCAACAAAGTTTGACACATATTCATTAGCGGGATTTTCCAAAATTTCTTCAGGAGTTCCAATTTGAACTATGACACCATTTTTCATAATCGCTATACGATCTCCTAATTTAAGTGCTTCATCTAAATCATGGGTAATAAATAAAATTGTTTTTCCTAATTTACTTTGCAACATTAATAATTCATCTTGCATTTCTTTTCTAATAAGGGGATCAAGAGCGCTAAAAGCTTCATCCATAAGCAAAATGTCAGTGTCATTTGCTAATGCTCTAGCTAGTCCAACACGCTGTTGCATACCACCACTTAGTTCATCAGGGTAACTGTTTTCGTATCCTTTAAGTCCAACATCTTCTATTGATTTTAAAGCTTTTTCTGCTCGTTCACTTTTAGGAACATCCTGTATTTCTAGCCCGTACTCAACATTAGTAGCTACAGTTCGATGCGGAAAAAGGGCAAATTTCTGAAAAACCATTCCTAGTTTTTTTCTTCGCGTATTCATTAAGTCATTTTTATTCATATTTGTAATGTTTTTACCGTCAATTAATATATCACCCGAAGTAGGTTCGATTAGGCGATTAATCAAACGAATTAATGTTGATTTTCCACTACCTGATAAACCCATAATAACGAAGAACTCACCTTCGTTAATTTTAAAGCTTGCTTGGTTAACACCGACTGTAAGTCCAGTTTCACTCAGAATCTTCTCCTTACTCTGGCCTTCCTTTAATCGTTTTATTCCTTCTTTAGGATTATGACCAAAGATTTTAGTTAAATTATTTACCTCGATTTTATACTGCATATTCAATTTCTCCTTTAAGCTAGCTTGTCTCATGATTATCGTTAGCTACTTCTCCATGAATATTCTTTTTTTGCAAAAGTGAATAAGATTTATGAAAAAAATTGACTATATAAATAAAGAATTGAGGAGGCAAATTGTTTATGATGAAGAATTACAAAAACTTACTCAAGAAACAGTTAAGATCGATTATGAAGGAAACGGATAATCCAGCGATCATCCAAGATGTTACAGATACTGAGTTCGGGGTGATCCCTGGAGATTTTCAAAAACAGGTTTTTCGTCAAAGAAATAAAGATAATAATGTAACGAGAAATAGTACAGATGGAAAAACGTGGAATGATCTTGAGTAGAAATGGTATACAGTAAATTTTGAATGAAAGTCCTAGCTAAATTGGCTAGGACTTTCATCCATTTGTTAGAATGTTAAATGAATCTATAAAATAGGTTATCTACATATAGTTTACGTTATGTATAAACAAAGGGGGATAAAATGAAATTAACCATTGTAGGACACTGGGGGGCATTTCCAGAAGTAGGAGAGGCTACTTCTTGTTATTTATTAGAGCATGATGGATTTAGATTACTTGTCGATTGTGGTAGCGGTGCTCTGTCTCAACTACAACACTACTGTTCATTGGCTGATCTAGATGCAGTAATTATTTCTCATTATCACCATGATCATATAGCCGATATTGGCTCACTTCAGTATAGTCGTCTAGTTGATCAGCAGTTAAATAGGACAAATCAACCACTTTCATTTTATGCACACGCTTATGATCAAAAAGAGTTTCAAAAGTTAGCAAAGCCACCCCATGTACTATCATTCATTTATAATGAAAAAGCAGAATCTAAGATTGGTCCTTTTCGAATAACCTATTTAGAAACTAATCATAAAGCAAAATGTTTTGCGATGCGTTTTGAAGTTGCAGGTAAGTCAATTGTGTATTCAGCAGATAGTAGTTATAAAGAAGCGTTTATCGAGTTTGCTAAAGATACCGATCTATTCATTTGTGAAACTAGTTTTTATGCGAACCAAGACGGAAAGCCGTATGGTCATATGAACAGTCTTGATGCGGCTACTATTGCTAGGAATTCAAGTGTGAAAAAACTCATACTTACACATTTACCGCATTTTGGTGACCAACGAAAACTAGTAGAAGAAGCGAAAGACGTTTATCAAGGCGAAGTAATGTTGGCTAAAAAAGGACTAACTATACAGATTTAGCAAGTAACCTCATGAAAATGAGGTTTTTTTAATTCATTTACAATTCATTTACATTCCATTACAAATCATTTACATCTAATTTATTCCCCCTTAACATTCCGCTACTATACTAGCAATTGTGATAGAGAAAAAACAAACTCTATCAAACAAATTCTGAAGGTTAAACATAGGGAGGAAATTAGTAGTGAATTTCAAAAAGATTTTTTTATTACTAGCTTTGGTAACATTAATGGCAATGGTTGTAGCATGTGGCAACAACGACACAGCAAGTGAGAAAAACGAGGAGTCTACTAATCAAATAGAAACAGAGCAAGAAATTCAAGAAGAAAAACTCTCTGGATCAGTTGTTATCGATGGTTCTGGTACAGTTTATCCTTTAATGGCTCGTATAGCTGAAGAGTATATGGTAGAAGTTGAACCAAACGTAAGTGTAGAGGTTAGTCGTGCAGGAACAAGTGCTGGAATGAAAAAATATGTAGTTGGAGAAACAGACTTTTCGAATGCTTCGCGTGAAATTAAAGAAGAAGAAATAGCAGAACTAGAAGCAAATAATATTGATTCAAAAGAATTTAAAATTGCTCTTGATGGTATGACATTAGTTATTAACCCTCAAAACGATTGGGCAACTGAGATGACTGAAGAAGAAATTACAACAATGTTCGTAACTGGAGCGATTAAAGATAATGATGAAGTTTTATGGTCAGATATTCGACCGGAATGGCCAGCTGAAAAAATTAACTTTTATGGTCCAAACGAGAACCATGGAACGTATGAATTTTTCGTTGAAGTACTACTTCAAAAGCAAGATTTAGTAAATGGAATTAACTTACAACAAGAATATTCTACATTAGTAAATTTAGTTTCTGAAGACAAAAATGGAATTGCATTTTTCGGATATGGTTACTATGCAAATAACTCAGATAAAATTACGGCTGTTAAAGTAGATTTTGGAAATGGTCCTGTAGGTCCTTCATTAGACACAATAGCAGAAGACGGTGAGTATGGTCCATTTACTCGTCCAGTATTTACAAACTTAAGTATTGACTCAGCTAAGGAAAAGGCACAAGTTAAAGCCTTCGCTGAGTACGTATTTGGAGAAGGTGCTGGTAAATTTGCAGGGGAGACTGGATTTGCACCTCTTCCTAAAGCGGAATTACAGGAAAGTTTAGAGTTTGTAAAATCAATCAAGTAAATGCCTGATCATAGTTTGAAGATGGGCTGTACGCAAGTACACCTCGTCTTCATACTATTTTCATGTATTATAGTTTTAACTTAAAGAGAATGAGTAAGGGAAGGGGCAGTTCATCATGGCGAAGATAGAGAGCGTCAAAGATCTAATCTATAAGAAGAAACAGTCAACTAGTGCTACAAGCATCATCGAAAAAATCGTTCCCGTTGTTCTTTTTCTTACAGCACTTATTTCTATCTTAACTACTGTAGGAATTGTAATGACATTAGTTTTTGAAACAGTATTATTTTTTAAAGAAGTATCTTTTATACAATTTTTCACCAGTACAGAATTAAGACCATTAAGTCCTGTTGAGCCTAAATTCAGTATCTTACCATTAGTGATGGGGACGTTACTGACATCTGTTATTGCCATGTTTGTTGCTATTCCAATAGGTTTAACAACAGCCGTTTTTTTAAGTGAGTACGCAACGGAAAATACAAGAAAAATATTAAAACCAATCATTGAAGTTCTAGCTGGAATACCAACAATAGTTTATGGATTCTTTGCTTTTACATTCGTAACACCAATATTAAGAGAATTTATACCAGCTCTACAAGCGACGAATGCATTAAGTCCAGGTATTGTGATGGGAATTATGATTATTCCATTAGTAGCATCACTTTCTGAAGATGCCATGAATTCAGTTCCTAATTCGATGAGAGAAGGGGCTATGGCTTTAGGTGCAACAAAATTTGAAGTCACAATGCGTGTTGTTATTCCTGCTGCAATTTCTGGGATTATCGCCTCTTTTGTACTAGGTATTTCAAGAGCGATAGGAGAAACAATGATTGTAACCATCGCAAGTGGTAGTTCAAAAAACTTTACATTTGATATTACTCAATCTATGCAAACAATGACGGCTTATATTGTTGAAGTAACAAGTGGAGATGCTGCAGCCGGGACAACTGCTTATTATAGTTTATACGCTGTAGCAATGACATTATTTGTTTTTACATTATTAATGAATTTACTAGCAAGATATATTTCCCGAAAATATAGGGAGGTTTACTAAACATGAAATATATTGATCTCAATATCGTTCAAAAGAGAATGAATACGAGACTTTTTATAAATCAGCTTGTAAAAAATTTGTTTTTACTATCTACATTATTTGGGTTAGTTATCCTTGTCATCTTACTTTCTCGAGTATATGTAGATAGTATCGGTTGGCTTAACCTTGAGTTTTTAATGAATAAATTATCGACAAGACCTGAACGAGCAGGAATTCAAGGTGCTATTGTAGGGACATTATGGTTAATGGTGATTGTTGGACCAGTAACAATGTTTCTCGGGGTAGGAACAGCCATTTATTTAGAAGAATATGCGAAGAAAGGGAAGTTACATTCGTTTATTCAAACAAATATAACTAATTTGGCTGGAGTTCCATCTATTGTTTTTGGTTTATTAGGATTAACAGTTTTCGTACGCCTATTTGGTCTCGGTTCAATCGTATTAGCAGGTGGGCTAACGATGTCTCTACTCGTTTTACCAATTGTAGTGGTCGCTAGTCAAGAAGCCATACGCTCTGTCCCACAATTTTTGAGAGAAGCTTCTTACGGAATGGGTGCTACAAAATGGCAAACAATCAAAAATGTCATACTTCCCGCGGCTATACCAGGAATTTTAACAGGTGTTATTTTAGCGTTATCGAGAGCAATTGGAGAAACTGCACCACTTGTCGTTATAGGTATTCCAGCATTATTAATACCTATTCCTAGTGGGATATTTGATCGATTTACAGTAATGCCAATGCAAATTTATTATTGGACAATAGACTCTGTTTTAGTTGATGAATATGCAAATCTCGCTGCTGCAACTATTCTTGTATTATTAATTGTGTTGTTTGTTATGAATTCAATTGCCATTGTCATTAGAAACAAATTTCAAAACAGATTTTAAATTTAATATATGGGGGAATGTTAGATGGCAACTTTAACTGTAAAGGATATGGTTAAGGAAGTAAATGAAGCGGATCGTAATATAGCATCAAATGCAGTTCTCGCAGATAAGAAAAAAATTGTCTATAACACGAAAAGTCTAAACCTTTGGTACGGAAAAGATCATGCCTTGAAAAATATTGATCTTCCAATTTATGAAAATGAAGTTACAGCTATTATAGGACCTTCTGGTTGCGGAAAATCAACGTATATTAAAACATTAAATAGAATGGTAGAGCTAGTTCCGACTGTTCGCATTACAGGTGAAATTTTATACCGAGAGCGAAATATTTTTGAAAAGTCATACAGAGTAGAAGAACTTCGTACTCGCGTCGGAATGGTGTTTCAAAAACCAAATCCATTTCCGAAATCAATTTTTGAAAATGTAGCGTACGGACCTAAAATTCATGGTATAAGAGATAAAAAATTATTAAAGGAAATCGTTGAAAAAAGTTTACGAGGAGCAGCTATTTGGGATGAAGTGAAAGACAGACTTCAGGAGAATGCATATGGATTATCGGGTGGACAACAACAACGTTTATGTATTGCGCGATGTTTAGCAATCGAACCAGATGTCATATTAATGGATGAACCAACATCTGCATTAGATCCCATTTCGACTTTAAAAGTTGAAGAACTCGTACAAGAACTTAAGAAAGACTATAGTATCGTAATTGTTACTCATAATATGCAGCAAGCAGCTCGAATTTCAGATAAAACGGCTTTTTTCTTAAATGGTGAAGTAGTTGAATATGATGATACAAATGTCATTTTCTCCAATCCATCAGACAAACGAACAGAAGATTATATTACCGGAAGATTTGGCTAAGGGGCGAAAAGTTCATGCACACAAGAGAAACGTTTCACATAGGATTAGGTAGCTTAAAAGAAAGTATTGTCCTACTAGGCCAACAAGTAGATCAAGCCTTTCATAATGCAATGGATGCTTTTGTTAATAATGATATTGAAAAATTTAAAATTATTAAAGTAAACGATCTGAAAATCAATCAGCAAGAATTAGTTGTTAATGAAAAAGCAACGTTACTAATAGCTAGACAGCAACCTGTTGCCTCAGATCTTAGAAAAATTATCGTTGCCTTTAAGATATCTAGTGACCTAGAGCGTGTAGGTGATTTAGCGGTTGATATTTGTAAAGCCGCAGAAAGAATTCCTAAAACAGAAATGGAAATTGATACAACAATATTAGTAGAAATGGCTATCATTGCTAGTGGAATGGTAACAAATGCATTAAGAGCCTATGAATCAGGAAATGTTTTAGAAGCGCAACAAATAGCTCACCTTGATGATCAAGTTGATGATATGTATGCCAAGTTTGTGAAACAACTTTTTAATATTGTGATCTCAGATCAATTAGAAATTGAACAAGTAACTCAGTTAGCTTTTATTTCACGCTATATTGAAAGAATAGCTGACTATGCGACAAATATTGCTGAGTTAATCATTTACGAAGTAAATGGCCAATATTTTGACTTAAACTAATGATAAGCTGACAAAGAGAGTGGGATTATACCTACTCTTTTTGTTAAAGTTAGTTTCTGGAGGTAAGGATGAGCCAACTAATACTCAAGATAAATCCAGACCCGATTATCACAACAAAAATCAGAGAGGATTTTAACGCTGCAGGCTTTGGACTAATTCATACAAATGATATAGAAGAAGCTCTAGAAATAGTAGATAGATTTGAACCTACTATAATCCTTCTTGATTTAGACTTTATCAGATTCCAAGCATTTGACTTTTGTAGGACGTTACGGCTGCAAAAAGATAATTGGACACCCTTGATTCTAATGTCGGAGAAAGACGAAGAATTTGATTTAGTACTTGGATTAGAACTAGGAGCAGATGATTATATTCGAAAACCAGTTAGATCTAAGGAATTGGTGGCGCGAGTTAAATCAATTTTGAGACGTCAAAGTATTTCATGGCCAAAAAACAAGGAGAAATTTTCTAATGGTGCTAATAACCATGACATAATTATAATTGGAGAACTTACAATTTGTCCCTCAAATTATACCATTAGGATAAATGATAAGATCGTTGATTTTACAAGAAAAGAGTTCGAAATCATTTTATATTTATCTCAAAACAAAGGAACAGCTATATCACGAGAACAACTTTTATCGGTACTAAACGAGGAAGAATTTTTAGCAGATGTACGTGTTATTGATGTTTTTATAAGCAGAATTAGGGAAAAAATTGAGCCATGTCGTAGTAAACCCTCGTATATAAAAACAGTTAGAGGCGTTGGATATATGATGCACCATCAAGATTTACCTTACATAAAGAAAAGCGCAAGATCCCTTAATCATCCATGTACTTATCATGATGATGAATATCCCTTAAAAGGTTTTTAGATTCGCCGCTAATGGAGAAAAGCCTATTCGTCATAGGCTTTTTCTGTTGCTCTAATTTATTGTTGACTCATTAGCTTACTCCAGTTCGCTTTTCAATATCATATATTCAACTCATAGAAAGACTTTTATAATTTTTTAATAATAACTTTTACATATGATTAATATTTCCTTAACAAATTATTGGTATATTTGTCATATCGTGTAGAAACTAGGGGGTTGCTTTTCGTGAAATATATTTATTTTAGTAAAAAAAACTCAAAGAAAGAAAGTAAAAAAAATTATTTGAATACTTTTCATACTGTATTATCAAAGATAAGTTTGCGAAATCGATTGTTATTTCTGTTTATTACATTATTAATTATAGCTACTAACGCCGTTGGAATAACATCCTATATAAAAGCAAAAGAAACAGTCATCCATACGATTGAAAATCGCTTACAAAGGGAAGCAGAAATAATGTCCTATATAGCAACAAATTTAAATTTTTTGTATGTAAGTGATATGGATTATTTTATGCAACAACTAGAAGTAAATGTCCGTTCACAACAAGGACAGTTAAATGAGGATGGGATTGAAGCTTACTTTTATTACATAAATAATAACGAAATTACACCTTTTCAAATAAATCAGGACATAGATATCTTGCTTTATCCATCTCTATTAGAAACAATTCAAAAAAATGAAACAAGAGTATTCCATACAAGTATGGAAGGAGAAGATTATACAATATCAACGCACGAATTAAAGGAAATTGATGCTATGTATTTGATCGTTGTACCATCAAAATCTTATATAGACCCAATAAATGAGATTGCTAAATTTACAATAATGGTGATTATTGTTAGTCTAATTATTTCGGTTATTATTATTTTATTATTTGTACAATCAATAACGAACCCATTAAACGTTTTGCAAAATACGATGAGGGAAGTTCGAGAAGGAAATTTTAGTAGTGCAATTTCCATTAAAACAACATTACCTGAAATTATTTCTTTAAATAAGAGTTATAATGCGATGGTTGGGCAAATGCGACAAATGTTAAATGAAATTACAGATACGACAGTCGAGTTAGAAAATACTGGTAGTGAATTGAAGAGATCCTCTGAAGGAGCGCTAGAGTATAGTCGTCAGCTGATTGAAGCTATTAGTGTTGTGAAAGAAGGGGCTGACCAAACAGCGGCGAATTCAGAAAGTAGTGTAAATAGTTTCAAAGATATAAAGCAAAAAGTTGAAGAAATGATGGGTAACATTAACTTAGTTTATAAAAGTTCAATTGGTATGAACACATCTGCTCAATGTGGAGAGAAAAATATTACTCAATTAATTAAAACCATTCATTCTTTTGAAAAAGATTTTGATCATATGACAAAAACAATCCAACAAGTAAAAAATCATTCAAGCTCTATTGCTAATTTAGTTGGGTTAATCAATGGAATAGCAGAACAAACAAAACTACTTGCGCTTAATGCTACTATTGAAGCTGCTAGAGCTGGCGAATCTGGTAGAGGCTTTGCTGTAGTAGCTAACGAAGTACGTAAATTAGCAGAACAATCAACAATTGCAACCGAAGAAATCACTCAATCCATTGGGACCATGGAACAAGTTAGTATCGTAGCTACAAACGAGTTCGATCATGTTTTGACAAAAATAAAGGCGAACTTATCAGCAGCAAATGAATCAAAAGCTTCTTTTGATAATCTTATGGAAGAAATTAACTCGGTTAGTACTAAAATATTAGGGACTCAAGAACAACTTGAAGAGCTACAATTGATCTTACCGAGTATTGAGTCAACAACGATTAGCTTTGCTTCGGTTTCCCAGGAAACTTTGGCTAGTGCTGAGGAAATGTTTGCAACAAGCGATGAGCAAATACAGCAAATGGAAAAAACCAATGAAATTGGATCAAAGTTAACACAAACATCTAATTCATTATTAAACCTCACAAAACAATTTAAGCTAAATTAATAAGATATGAAATTGAAGAAATAAGTTCATGTGAAGTTAATATATGAAAGATTGGGGATTATACATGGTAATAAAAGTACTCCAAAATAAAAGTTTCTTTCAAAGATGGAAATTTAATCGAAGTTTAGCTAGGCATATGGAGTTAAAAAAGTTAAAGTATGGTGAAATATTACAAGTATTAAAATATAAAAATATTAATACATTGTTTCAACCTATTGTAGGTGTTGTGAACAGCTCATTAATAGGTTATGAAGCATTAAATCGTCCAATTAAAACAAGAAACTTTTCATCGACCGAAGATTTTTATCAGTTTTTAGGGGATACAGATCAAATATTTCAATTTGAGAAGTTAACACGTCAGCATTCAATTGAGAAATACGTTGAACTAAGTCGGAAAAACAAAAATACAAATAAAGAGTTTATCTTTTTAAATGTTCATCCTAAAGTATTAAATGCTGCAAATTACCGAAGCGGAGAAACACTTTTTTTCGTAGAGAAATACGGGCTTGATCCGAGGCAAATTGTTTTTGAAATAACGGAAAAGCAAGCAGTACATGATTATACTCAATTTGAGAGAGTATTAGCTAATTACCGTTATCAAGGCTTTAAAATTGCTATCGATGACGTTGGTGCAGGGTATAATAGTTTGAAAACGATGATGTGTATAAAGCCGGATTTCATTAAATTGGATCGATCATTTATTCAAAAGATAGATAAAAATAATTCCCAACAAGAGCTAGTTAATCTATTTGTTCAATATGCCTCTCAAGCAAACTCTAAAGTTATAGCAGAAGGGGTCGAAAGGTTTGAAGAGCTACAAGTATTAAAAAAGTTAAAGGTCGATTATGCCCAAGGTTACTATATCGGTAGGCCTTCTGTAAGTCTTATTGAAAATGATCTTGACTATAAAGTTTCAATTTAATACTTTTCAAAATGAAATTCCTATAAGTATAACTCCACATTATTCATTCGATCGTTGTACATAATACATTTGAAAAATAATGTGGAGTTGGTATTTTATGGAGATAAATCAAATTAATAGCGAGTTTATTACAATTTCTAATGTTAAAATTTTTTGTGAACATGTTATGAATGGAAAACCGCCAATGCTCTTAATACATGGATTTGCATCCTCTACGTACACCTTTAACCGCCTTTTTCCTCTATTAGAAAAATATTTTTCCTTAATTGCTATCGATTTGCCAGGCTTTGGAAGAAGTGAAAAATCTACAAACTTTATGTATTCTTTTAAAAATTATGCAGAATTAATTGTGCAGTGTATCGATTATTTTAGGCTTACAAATGTAACGATTGTTGGCCACTCTATGGGTGGGCAAATAGCTTTATATACTGCTAAAGCTGTGCCAGAAAAAATCAATAAATTGATTCTGTTAGGATGCTCTGGTTATTTGAAACGAGCAAAAAAATTCCTGATATATGCATCCTATTTACCGTTCTTTGACTATTTTATCTACTACTACATTCATAAAAAAGAAGTGAAAGATTACTTGGAAAATGTAGTTTATAATCACTCTTTAATCAACGATGAACTGATTAATGAATTTCGTAAACCCTTATTAGAAAAGAAGTTTTATCAGTCGCTTACTCGTTTACTTAGATACCGTGAAGGAGACTTACAGCCTGATCAACTTAAAGTTATTCAAACGCCGACATTATTAATATGGGGTGAAGAGGACAATGTTGTTTCAGTAAACATCGGTAAGAAGTTAGTTTGTGATTTACCAAATGCAAAACTTATTACATATAAAAAAACAGGTCATCTTATAACAGAAGAAAGACCGATCGAAGTCTTTGAAGACATATTATCATATACACTCTAGAGTGAGACTCATTCAATCATTACTATTATCCAGAAAAGAAAACGAATGAGCAAACCACAACAATGATCGAGGATACAGTCCCTAGAACTGCACCAATAATACAGTCAGTTGGATAATGTAGACCGAGATACATGCGTGAAACTCCAACTAAAATGGCGATAGGTAAAAAGAAAATGGCCAACATTGGCATGTGGAGAGAAAAAACGATAGCTATAGAAAAAGCAGCCGTTGTATGACCGGAGGGGAATGAGTAATCTTTAAGTGGGTTTGAGCATAATGTAACGTTAGCTAATTTGTTATAAGGTCGCTCACGGCAATAAATTTTTTTAATAATGTGAACGATGATATGACTTAAGGATAGGGAAATAAGGGCTTCAATAGCCCATGTCTGAACAACTTTTTCTGAAAAGATCATCACGATAAGCAATGTAAGTATTGTAAATGTAGCTCCCCCTACATGGGTAATTTTAGGTAGGATATAGTCAAATGCTCTACATCTTAATTTTTGATTTACGAAGTGAAAAAGCTGAGTATCATTTGCAGAAATCCAATTTACAAATCGGTCCAACGAAGCTCCCTACCAGTACTATTATTGTAGGTTTAAAGTATTCACTACGCTTCCTTCTACTTTCTATCATAATACATAAATGTAAAGATCACGTTAGTGTCATGTTGAGATTTTTGTGAAACCTTAATATGAGCTAAATATTATTTTCATAATTATTTGTTAAGTTGTAATTGAAACTACTAATTATGGGAGTGAGTGAAAATGCGTATAGCTATATTTTCTGATACCTACGCCCCTGAAATTAATGGGGTTGCAAAAACTTTAAAGCGATACACGGACTATTTAGAAAAGAAGGGTATTGAATATAAGTTATTTGTTCCGGAAAGTAGCACAGCAGTTCCAATAGTCCCTCAAGTTCAACGTTTTACAAGTATTCCTTTCTTATTGTACCCTGAATGCAGAATAGCCCTTCCTAATCCAGTGCACATAAAGCAAACATTAGAAGAATTCAAGCCAACTCTTATTCATATTGCTACCCCTTTTAATCTTGGACTTTTTGGTCTTCATTATGGAAAAAAACACAATATTCCAATGGTAGCATCCTATCATACGCATTTTGATGATTACCTAGAGTATTACCATTTAACCTTTTTGCAAAAATGGATTTGGAAATACATGGCATGGTTTCATGATTCTTTTGAAAAAGTTTATGTCCCTTCACAAAGTACGAAAGAAAAGCTGCTTAACCAAAAAATACACAATAATATCGATATTTGGGGAAGAGGTGTAAATCATAATTTTTTCACACCACTTAAACGAGCATCTGACATGAGAAAAAATTATAATGTTAACGAGAAGAATGTTCTTCTCTATGTTGGGAGGATTGCTCCAGAAAAAGATGTTCATATTGTTTTAGAGACATTTCATGCATTACCAGAAAGGGTAAAAAAAGATACCCATCTTCTTATTGTTGGGGATGGTCCACTATTTAAGCAGTTATCTGAACAAAAATATCCGAATATTACATGGACAGGATTTAAAAAAGGTGAGGAATTGGCAGGGATTTATGCCTCTAGTGATGTCTTTATCTTTCCTTCATCTACAGAAACGTTTGGAAATGTTGTATTAGAAGCACTTGCCTCTGGAATACCTGTTATTGGAGCGAACGAGGGAGGTGTTCAACATCTTATTTGTCATGGAGAAACTGGCTTTTTATGCGGTAAGAAAAATGTAGAAGAATTTGTTTATCAAACTACAACTCTATTAGAGAAAGAATATTTGCGTAATGAATTTGCAGAAAATGCACGACGTTTTGCGTTAACTCTTTCGTGGGATGAGATCTTTGACCAATTGATTGATAGCTATCAAGATATCATATATCAATCATGGCTTGCTAATAGCCGGAATAGACATTTTGCATAAATATTTATTTTGAATTAGGCCATAACATATAGTTGTAGATTGTCAATCGAATGGTAAGGATAAAGTGATTTGCTCTAAACTTTAGAGTAAATCACTTTTTTTACAGTACAGAATTTATAAATTTCTAACTTGAAAACTGTCTAGCTTCAGCGCCTACGAGCTCGGTCACTTCAGTCAAGCAACTGACTTCAATAACTACTTGAATAACGTCTCTGAATAGCTTCATGCAGCTTTGCTCCTGCGGTTACTCGTCGCACAAAACACTGCTTCGAGGAAGCTTACTACGAAGCAATACTAGAAGACGCAGAAGCACGTAGGAAGCCAAAGAGCGGCTTCTGTCAAAGGCCTTCCAGTGCCTTTCGCTCGTGACTAAGGCGCTTACGCTTTTCTTACAGTATCAGAATTTATAAATTTCTAACTTGGAAACTGTCTAGCTCCAGGTGCCATCGGCTCGATCACTTCAGACCTTCTCTTTCACTCAAATGTTAAAAATATTAATATAAATCTAGTTTACTTAATTAATTTTACGATTTCGAAAATTTAATTATCAAACAATAACATTTACTTAATACTACCTCAAAGTTGATCGACTATTATAGTTTCAGGAGGAAAAAGGTGTTTACGAGAAGAGTAAGGAACGTTAATATGTTTGTTGTATTTATACTATCCCTTTAGTTAGTTATGGTGGTAACGAATAAGAAAAAATAAAGAAGCCCTCACCAAGTATTACTAGACTTCGAAAGCATCAACTGAAGTAAAAGCTCCAGGTTCAGATTGACTTTAAACTTACATATGCAATTCTTCCTACAGCGTGTTCTTAACTACCGCTTTTTATTTTAAAGAACTTTACAATCAGATATTATGCCTGAGCGAATGTTGAATAGATTCAAACGCTATTAAGACTACTTTGTTAAATTATGAATGGTAAGCTTTGTGAAAACAAAATAGGAGGGGTTAGTGTTGGTAAACGTTAAAGCGATTGTTCTTGACTTAGATGGTACTCTTTTAAAAAAGGATGATACGATATCTAGTAGAAATAAAGAGTTTTTAATGGAACAGAAAAAACAAGGAATAAAGATTATCTTAGCTACGGGGCGCCCGATAAATATGACATTAAAATATCATGAGGAGTTACAACTAGATACGCCATTAATTTGTTTGAACGGCGCAGTCATTTTTGATCGACTGAAACAAAATATTCTAGAACAATCCATTATTAGCCCGGTTGAAGCAACAATGGTTTTTGATATAGTTTCTGACCACTACGCTAAAGTTATGATTAGTCATACTTCAAGGGCTAACTATGAAATGATCAATCTAATCGGAGATAAAATATTAAACCATGGTCCAATAGAACCAAAAGGAATTTACCCTAATAAGTATGAACCATTATTAAAATTATCTGTTCATTTTCAAAATGTGGCTTCAGCTTCTTACGCGTATGCAAAACTTCTTTCTCACTTTGAAATCGCCAATTGGGGTGATAGTTTTGAAATTACGAAAAAGTCGATTACAAAATGGCATGCTCTGCAAAATGTTTTAAGCTCTTTTCAAATATTACCTCAAGAGGTAGTAGCTTTTGGTGATGGTCCAAATGATATTGAAATGTTAAAAAATGTAGGTTGCGGGGTTGCAATGGAGAATGGACGGTTTATGGTAAAGAAAGTAGCTAAATATGTAACTTTGGACCACGAAAACGACGGAATTACCGACTTTTTTAGTAGGCAACTAACAAAGTCAACTCTAATTATTTAAAAAACTTTGAAAAAGGCGATTTGACACTATCTGTTATCGTCTTTTTTTCAATTAAAAGGAGTTCGTATAATTGAGTAAATACTTCGGGAAAAATAGCAGTGAACAATCTATCATCGCTGTTTCTTTAGTAACAGCCCTCTGTTTAATAGGAGATTCTATGCTTTATATTGCTTTACCAATCTATTATAAAGAAGTTGGTTTGCAATCACTTTGGGAAGTTGGGTTAATTTTATCATTAAATCGACTGATTAGAATTCCAATTAACCCATTTATTGGCTTAGCATATCGCAAAATTTCTTTGAAAAGTGGGCTAATGATTGCTGTATTTTTAGCTGTAGTGACAACGATAGGGTACGGAGTTGGTTATGGACTGATAATTTTGATTATCTTACGGTGTTTATGGGGAGTTTCCTGGTCATTTTTAAGGTTAGGGGGCTTATTCGCTGTTGCAGAATGCTCTACAAATTCAAATCGTGGAAGATTGATGGGACTTTATAATGGTTTATATAGACTTGGAAGTTTAATTGGGATGTTAGTAGGCGGTATTTTAGTAAGTTATTTTGGTTTAAAAGTAGTAGCTATTGTTTTTGGTTCTTTAATGATTTTGGGTTTTCCACTAATCGTGTGGTTAGTCCCAAGAAAACAAGTAGAAAAAGAAATAGAATTACAAACTAAGACACCAATTACTATATTGTTTAATAAACAAGTAATTTTAGTTGTTATTAGTGGTTTGTTACTAGCTTTCATTATTCAAGGATTGTTTGTCTCTACATTAAGTCTTGTTATGCTAAAGCATTATAGTCACCAAGTACAAATCATTGGAATGACAATAGGGGTAACGGCATTAGCAGGGGTTATTCAAGGAATTCGTTGGGCGTGGGAGCCATTTGTAGCATTGAAGTTTGGTCAACTTTCAGATGGAAAAGATGGTAGGTTACCATTATTTATTATATTTTTAACTTCTGCAGCTATTTGTTTAGCCCTAATACCTATATTGATGCCTCTTTATATTTGGATCATCATAACTAGTTTCTTCATGCTATCAACGACAATCATCACAACACTTGTTGATGCTTTAGCTACTGATGTTGGAAAAATATCTGATATCAACATAGTGATGACGTATTACACGGTTTTTTTAGATGTAGGTGCTGCTTTAGGGCCAATCATCGCTTATTTAATCATTAGCTATGAGAATGGGTTGAATTTTTCATATTATATAGCGGCTCTCATCTTTATAATCTTAGCAGCCATATGGCTAAGAGAGTACAAAGCAATAGTTAAAGTTCAACGAAGACAACCGAACTCTCCTGTTATTCAATAAATACCTTATTACTTTACAGTATCCGATAGTCACTTATGTTTCTTTACATGGAGCCCATAATTTTGGTCTGTGTTATACAAGGGGAAATGCCTTTGAGCTGGTAGGTGCAGACGTTAGACAACTTTCTAACTTCAGAAAAAATATATTTTCTTAGCCTAGGAAAGAAACATACGTTCTTGAATTTTGGTATAATATGTATAGGGGAAATAGAAATATTATTTTAATCATTTGGAAATTATTAGTATAATTAGTTTGGACTTGAATAAAAAGGGGTGCGAAAATGCTAGTAGTAAAATATTCAGATTTAAAAGATGTAGCTAAAACAGATCGACTCACGAAAAGTTTTCAAAGACAAAAAGAAGTAGGGAAACCTATTTATTACATACTACCTTCTAATAAATGGCTTCAGGCTGCACGTAAACGCAAGGCTGGCATGGCTTTTAAAACGTTTGATGATCTCGCTGATTTATTATTAAAAAAAGCCAATATTAATTATTTTCCTGTTTCAGAAAGTGAACGAACGATTTTTTTTCAAGAACTGATGTCAAATGATAAAAACCGTTTTTTAAATAATCCTCAAGAATTACGACATAAGGCCAAAGCCATTGCTGAGACTTATGGTCAGCTAAAACGTATTGGGTTAACTTTAGAAAATCTACCTACTCAATTTAGACAAATGGAACCGATTTTTAGAGAATATGAGACAGAATGGGTGAAGAAGAAACGTCTATTAGACCCTGAAAATCGTATTCATGAAGCAGTTTCTTTACAAATGAATCAAGAATTAAACTTAGGTGGAATTGTCATTGATGGTTATCTTGATTTTAGTACACTGCAATATATGGTGATTGCTTATTTTGTCTCATTGGGTATAGATATTACAGTGTATCTTCCTAGATTACAAGGAGCAGAAATTGTTGAAGGTACTGAAAAACAGCTTGAAAAACTAGGTTTTACTGTAGATAAAGAAGAAATTAGGCAAATTATGATAACTAAGTCAAATGTAGAGGTGAAATCAGCCACAACTATGGAAGAAGAAATATACGGTGTTTTACAAGAAATTTCTGAGAAAAGCCAGGTGACACCACTTACTAATATAGGGATTCTACTCACCGACGAAAGCGTTTATCAAGAAAAGCTTATTAAAGCAGCTGAAAAAAAGCAGCTCCCGTTAAAGGTCCCAGTTAAGAAAACGGTTAAAGATACACAGTTTATTCAGTTTATTTATAAATCTTTATTAAAGCACAATGGAAGATTTGTAAACCGCTGGGATACCCTTGATCTAGTAGATACGATGCTTAGACTTTATTTCTTTAAAAGTATAAATTATATGAACAAAAAGAAAAATTATATCGAAACTGGATTTTTACCAGAAGATGAAAAAAAACAAGTAGAAGCATTTATTGATTTTCGAAAAACAATTCCTAAAAAAACAAGTGTTATAACATACTTATCTTTATTAAAGGAATTATTGGTTAATAGTGATTTTCCATCTTCTTGGAAAAAACAAATCCTTGAAGAAAAAAACACAGAAAAACTTCAGCAAATTCGACTAGAGTGGAAGGCATATGACTTTTTGGTCACTTTAGTTTCTAGAAAGATTGAAATGTTAGAAAAACAAGGTCTCCAAGACTTACAAGTTCATTATCATATTTTTGTCGATTGGCTTTATGAAGGGATTCAAGGTGGAAGTATTTTCGTAGAAAGAACTCCAGTTACTGGAATTCAACTTTATTCATTTAGAGATGTAGGATTATTCGAAGGGAAAATACTATATGTTTTAGGAATGAATGAAGGCACATTCCCTAAAGGACATAAATTGTCGGGCTATTTTCAGGAAAGTGATTTAAAAAATCTCCCTGTTCCGTATGCTAGCCCAACAAAAAAGTTATTTCGACAAAAGGATGATACCTTTTTCCAACAGTTATTTGAGTTAGCTGATGAAGTCTCTTTTTCATATGTTGTAGGAGTTGATCCACATAACCCGTTATTACCTTCGGGGTACCTTGAAGCCTGGAAGGATCAAATTCAGGATCGAAAATATAGTGCGGCAAATCGTTATACTGAGAAGGTGAGTGACTCTCAAAATGATTATGAGGAAAAAATGGCCTACCATGTTGGGGTAGGAAAATTAGTCCACCAACTTCCAGAATCATTAGAACGAATGGTTGTAAAATTAAGTGAGCTTGAGGGTGGTATAGAAAAAGTGTCTCCTTATTGGGAAGAAAGATTAAAACGTGACAAGCTTTCTGTTACAATGCTTGAAAGCTATGCCATGTGTCCTTTTAAATATGCTCTTGAGAGAATATTGAAAATTAAGGAGCCCGTTGAAAAGCAAACAATACTTGATTTTCGTGATGTAGGTTCAATGTTACATGACATTATTGAAAAGTTTTATAAGCAATTAAACTTAATTGGAAAACCATTTTCGGCTTTGACTGAGGAGATGAAGGAAACAGCTGAGACGTTTTTACTAGATATATTTGAAGAAGAATGGTCGATTGTTGAAGCAAACCATCTAGACTTCTCGAAGCTTCAGCTTTCAATTGAAAAAGAAGAATGGTTGAAAAAATTAAAAAAATGGTGGCATGCTGAAAGACACCACTTTTGGGAAAATAAGCAACTTCAATCGATGCATCTATTTCGTTTAGAAGAAGCCGTTGAACTTGATATAAAGCTAGACGATGACATAACCATTACAATGTCAGGAAAAATCGATCGGGTCGATATTGATGATCATGGTTTTGTTATTTATGACTATAAATCTGGTTTTGCTTCTTTAAACTTTAAGAAAGAAGTACGTCCAGGGTTAAAACTGCAATTACCTCTTTATTTAGTTGCAATGGAAAAGCGCCTTGCAAATGGTCATTATCAAATTGATTTAACGGAATGTTTTGAAAGCCTACCAGAAAATTTAACTGCTCATGGTGCATCTTACATTTCCCTTAGAGAACCATTAAAGCGTGCTGGAAATAGTGTTTGGCGCGAGGAACATTTTCGCAAGAATAGTCCGTTTTCCGTTAATTCTTATGCGACTAAGGAAGAAACGTTGGAAGCAGAAGCTCTACTTGCTAAATATGAGTTGAAACAACGAATAAAAGAACTTTGGCAAGGAAGTAGTCATGACTTCTCAGTAAGGCCTTTAAAATGCATTAGCAGTTGTGCTTATCGACCGGTTTGTCGTGTTACTCAAGATCAAATTGAAGAAGGGGAGGGGGAATTTAAATGAATTTTAACGAAGAGCAAAAAGCCGCTATATATAGTGAAAAACCACTAGTCGTTATTTCTGCTGGGGCTGGTTCTGGTAAAACACGTGTATTGACGGAACGATTTGTATATATATGTGAAGAAAAATTAAAAGAACGTCTTGGTAAGAAAAAAAAATCACCGATAGGAGCTACGGTTGAGGAAATTGTAGCCATTACATTTACTGAAAAAGCAGCACGTGAAATGAAGGACCGTATTCGTGGACGTATAGAGGAGATACGCCAAAATGTACATGAACGTTATGATGCGAGTGAACATGAGTTTGCAAGAAATTTCTGGCAGGAACAAAAGGATGCGTTAGATGGTGCCCTTATAACTACATTTCATAGTTTTTGTCACAAACTTCTTGGAGAATATGCGTTTCTTGCAGATGTCCCTCCTAAGTTTACTGTGTTAGATGATGTTGGGGCTAAGTTGATTCAAATTGACATATTTGATGAAATGTTTGATTCGCCAGAGTATCATCGTAAATGGCGACCGCTGTACAACTTTTATACTCGTGGACAACTGAAAGAAGCTATTAAAGCAGTGTATAGTCAGATGAAGGAAATCATTACTTCAGTAGATTCTATCGAATCATTTTTCGATTCCGAAACCATTGTAAAGCTTCAGTTACAATCGATAGAAAGTGATCGTAAATTTGTATTAACGAATTTTTATAAAGAAGCACGCCCGCATGTGATGGAACTTGATGACAGTGATAAGGCCTCAAAGAAAATTACGGAACACTTTTCTGAAGTAACCGATCTTTCGTTTGAAAATCCAGTTGTTCTATATGAGGCATTAGAAGAAGCACTTCCGAAAAAAGTAAATAAAAAATGGCAAGAAACAAATCCACCATTATATGATTTGTTTGAGTATTTATATAAACCTTTAAAAGAGACGTGGAAAAAATTAAAAGGACCATCAAGTGTTGACATTAAAGAGATTAAAGAAATTATTAATCTTTTTGTCCAAGTGCTTCAAGTGTTCCACGAAAAGTATGATGAGGCGAAACGAGAACGAGCAGCAATGGATTTTTCTGATCTACAGCAAAAGGCAATTACTCTATTAGAAAAGAAAGAAGTTCAGGATGATTGCCGAAAAAAATATCGTCATATGATGATTGATGAAGCACAAGACACGAACCAACTGCAAATGAATATGTTAACGTTCATTCAACCCAACTATAAATTTATTGTAGGAGATGGAAAACAATCCATCTATCGATTTCGGGGAGCAGATGTTAGCTTGATGAATGAACTTGTTGATTTCTCAAAGAAAGACCTTAATAGTGATTTTATTAATATGAGTACGAATTATCGTACATGTGAGAGTATTATTTCCTTTGTAAACATTGCGTTTAATGAAATAATGGGGGCAGAAAAATCAGAATTGGACCCGTTGTATAAAATTCATTACACGAATATTAATAGTCATCGCACCGGGATAGAAGAACAAAAATGTCGCGTTGAACTTATTACAATCCCTAAAGAAGATGAACCAAAAGAAGGCATAGAAGGTCAAGCAGAGCAAGCGGATGATGAACAATCAGAATTTGAAGTTATTGCGAACCGTATGCTTGAAATAATGGAAGAAGGACAATCAATTGTCTCAGACAAAGAAGCTTGGCGAGCGCCTTCTTGGAGCGATTTTGCTATCTTAATACAAACAAGAACAAAATTATCAAAATTAGAACGTTCGTTAAAGCAAAAGGGAATTCCCTATGTCGTTTATGGTGGGATCGGCTTTTATGAAAAACAAGAAATTCGAGATATGATTACCCTTCTCAATTGGTTAAATAGGCCGTGGGAATCACTTTATATATTATCGCTACTAAGAAGTCCGCTTTTTGGTGTTTCGGTTGAAGACTTTTTATCGATTGATGAGTGTTTAGAAGAAGATATTACTTTGGCGACCTTTATTTACGAAGGATTATTTGATAACGTTGGCAATATCGGTGAAGAGCTAAAGAGTACATTATCTAAGCTTAAACAGTTTTATGAAGATTGGGTTCCTTATCGTCCTCAAGTTTCAACCCGCGAATATTTTGAAGATCTTTTCTTGAAATCGGGCTTAAAAAAAATGTTATTATTACAAAAAAATAATTTGCAACAAATTAAAAATGTTGAAAAACTAATTGATGTTTTAGCTCAGTTTCAAACAGCTTCTTTAGATGAATTGTTAAAGCAAGTGAAACAATTGGCAGACTTATCGGATAAAGAAGGTGAAGCAGAAGTAGAGTTAGCAGAAGGGAATATGGTCCATATTATGACTGTACATGCTTCTAAAGGGTTAGAATTTCCAATTGTCTTTTTACCAGATTTAGCTAAAGGTCCAAGAGGGGATTCAGGAAATATCCGTTTTGATAAAGATGTTCGGATCGTTTTACAGTATGAGAAGGAAATAGAAAATGAACCATTAAAAAAACCTGATAAAAAATATTCACCATCATTTGAAAGAATTAAAGAAAAAACAAAGGATCAAGCGATTGAAGAATCAAAGCGATTATTTTATGTCGCTACTACTAGGGCGAAGGATTATCTAGTATTGTCTACTGTCGATAAACCGGCTAAAGACTCATGGTATGACATGCTACTTAAGGCGATGGAACAAGACCAGAGTTTAGAAAATCGTATAAAGCAAACTTCTAATGTACCTGACTATGAAGAGTGGCAAGAAAAAGGGCAAGAATATGAACCACCGTTAATTGAAAACAGAGATAAGGTACTACCTAGTTTTTCAGTTTCAGAAATCATGATATATATGAATGACCCGATAAAATATTATTATAAATACATTGTGAAAATTGAGGATGAGTGGTTAGCTGAACAGGACGACTTACCGCAGATCGTAGAAGAAAAAGAATTTGTTTCAGGTGCGAAACTTGGTACGATTGTTCACCGCGCATGTGAACTTTTAGATAACGGTTTTTCTCTTGAAGAAGCACAGGAAGAAGCGCTAGCTTTACTCGAAGAAGAACAAGAGCTAGGTGATTACGAACAAGCAGTGAGTGAACTAGTAACAAAATATCAGGCACTTAATGAGTTGCGTCTAGGAAGTAACTATGCTAATGAATGGGCGTTTATTGTTGAGATAGAAGGTGCACAAATCATAGGTGAAATTGATAAGATTGTTGAAAAAAATGAAGAGTTTCACCTTATTGATCTAAAAACGAATAAAAGTAATGATTATCAAAAGTTAGTTAAATATTATACACCCCAGTTATACTTGTATAAGATGGCCTTTGAACAAATAACTCGTCAAAAAGTAAGTGAGTTGTCATTATTTTTTATGCGTGAAGGATTAGAAGGTTTTGCAAGTATTGAAATTGACAAAACAATGGAAGAGCGTATTAGGGAAGTAATTAAAGAAATGTCTCATTTAAAAATGAAGCTTGCTGCAAAAGATAGTTATGAAAGAATTGGATGACCAAGCATTTTTAGGTTGACTAAAACGAACTGTTAAATTAGGAAGAGAAATTTACAAAAGGTTTTGCCAATATGGTGGCAAAACCTTAATTTTTTCGTCAAGTCACCAGAGAGTATAAAGTTAAGCTTTATAGCTTCGGCCTTATTACTATATTCGATAGTGTAAGGCTTCTGAAACTGGTACATAATCGTAACCTAAGTCTTTAGCAACAGCTTCATAAGTAATGGAACCATTTGCAACGGTCACACCTAATTCTAACGCTTTATTTTCGACGACTGCAGCAAACACCCCTTTATTTGCAATTTGAAGAGCGTACGATATCGTTACATTTGTTAAAGCGATTGTTGACGTTCGAGGTACTGCACCTGGCATATTTGCAACAGCATAATGCACAACACCATGTTTCTCATAAGTAGGATCGCTATGTGTAGTAATACGATCAACAGTTTCGAAAATTCCACCTTGGTCAATCGCAACATCAACAATAACTGAGCCTGGGGACATTGTTTTAATCATTTCTTCAGTCACCAACTTAGGTGCTTTAGCACCTGTTATTAAAACGGCTCCGATCACTAGGTCACTTTCACGAACGGCATCAGCAATGTTTAATGGATTTGACATTAATGTATTAATACTAGATCCAAAAATATCATCTAAATAGCGTAAACGTTCTGGACTTAAATCAATAATAGTTACATCTGCTCCTAAGCCGACTGCAAGTTTAGCGGCATTAGTACCTACAACACCACCACCAATAATGGTAACTTTTGCCCGCTTTACACCTGGAACACCAGCTAGTAAGATGCCTTTTCCCCCTTTAGGTTTTTCTAAAAATTGAGCACCAATTTGCGAAGCCATCCGCCCAGCGACTTCACTCATCGGAGTTAGTAATGGCAAAGTCTTGTTTACTTCAACTGTTTCATAAGCTATTGCAATAACACCTTTACTAGTTAATGCTTTGGCAAGAGCAGGTTCAGCTGCTAAATGTAAATACGTAAATAGAATGAGGCCTTCACGAAAATATTCGTATTCACTGGCTAAAGGTTCTTTAACTTTCATAATCATTTCAGCTTTTGACCAAACGTCAGCAGCATTATCAAGAATTGTTGCACCTGCATCAATGTATGATTCATTTGTAAAGCCACTTCGAACCCCTGCATTTGTTTCAATTAGTACCTTATGACCAGAATTCACTAAGGTAATTACACCACCAGGGGTAATAGCAACACGATTTTCATTGTTTTTTTTCTCTTTTGGTATACCAATTATCATTGTTAATCCCTCTTTTTCCTCTTATTTGAGTGAATTTCATATCCAAATAATCATATAGAAGTGTATTATGAAATTTATTGAAATATATAAGTATAGTATAATTTGTATCTATTTATCGAAGCAATGAATATTCATTATTACGGGAGAAAATCTAACAGAAAAAAACTGAGCTTGAATACAACATCAAGTTCAGCTTTTACTAAATACTATAATTTTTTTGAAATACCTTTTGGTGAATTCAAAGGGGTGCTTTTCTTTTAATGTAGTTTCCTTTTATCATATTTTATAGTAAGGCGATCTCTAACATATTTACTATGATCACTTGTAGATAAGAACCCTACATAATCAATTGGAATAACGTCATAATATACATAATAATCACCATTAGTAAACCGAATGTACAATTGATGTGTAACATCATCATATGATGCAGACTTAATATCCTCTGAATTGATATTTGTTGTCTCCATACCCCAATCTCCCTTCTTATATTATTGCTTTATATTAAAGTATTCCCAATAAAACAATAAGGAAACACTTTTTCATACATTTAGGTAACAAGATATATTAGGAGAAAAAAACTACTTTCATAAAAGCTATTTAAAGAAAACTTGAAGTCATGCTTTCTAGGGAAATTACCTTGTAAACAATTGAAGTTTAAAAAAATTCATGATAAATTAACGAACTATTCACTTGAAACTTTCATATATAAGGCTACAATGATAGTGGAAGTAATCTTTAGATTTAAGTAGTAGGGGGGATTTCGATGTTTTTTACGAAAAGAATAAATGTGGAGAAAAAGGTTCAACCCTTTAAGGATACAGATATTCAATCAACAGATCGAATGCAAAATAAGTTATCATATTTACAGCTAAATAATAAAGACTTAGAAATTATTAAAAAGCTTGATTACTTATTTGATAAATACTGTGAAGATATAACGGAAAGACATTATGAAATGGTGGGGAGATTTGCTAATTTACAAAATATCATCGATCAACATAGTACAAGGGAGAGATTGTCAAAAACGTTTGTTAAATATTTACAGTCTATTCCAAGGTCGGAAATTAATGAAGAATATATTTCAGGGCGAGTAAAAATTGGAGATATACATAGTAAGATCCGGTTAACACCAGAGTTTTACACTGGGTCTTACATACGTGTATATGAGTATCTTATACCCGCTATTATTTCTGAATTTGGAAACTCTCCTGAACAATTATCTGAACTATTATTAAGCCTAATAAAGTTTATTACGTTAGATTCACAAATAGTACTTGAATCTTATCAAGAAGGAAATGATTATAAAGTTGTTTCTAATATAAGTTCTGTCATGGAATTAATAACAAAAATTAATAAAATGAAGGACCTATTAGCTGTTGTTGATAGTACAATTGCAGAAGCAGAAGCAGTAGCGGCAGCTGCCGAGGAGCTTTCCACTTCGGTCGAAGAAGTAGCCAATAATGCCATAAATGTTTCGGAAAATGCTCAAGAAACAATTCTCCAAGCTAATAATGGTCAAAAAGTAATTGAAGAGTCATTAAAAGGTTTCCTTTCTATGACAGAAGATTTTAGTGAAACAAAGGAGAAAATTAATAATCTTCTTAAAGAAATTCAAAATGTTACTACTGTCGTTTCATTTATACGTGATGTTTCGGAACAGACGAATTTATTAGCTTTAAATGCATCTATTGAAGCAGCTAGAGCTGGAGAACATGGAAAAGGGTTTGCAGTTGTAGCAAATGAAGTCCGTAAACTTTCTGAGCAAACGAATACGTCGGTTCAAAAAATTACAGCTACTATAGAAAAGATTCAAGCTGAGGCAAATGAAGTAGATCAAAATTCTGATCGAATGTCTACGCAACTTGGTGTGCGAGTTAACAAAACAAGAGATGCTATTGATGTTCTAGATCAAATTATCACAAGAATAGAAGATGTAGGTGGAGCAACTTCAAATATCGCTGCAATTGCAGAGGAACAGTCTGCTGCTACTCAGGATATTACTTCAAGAATAAACGAAGTGTTACAGCATGTTGATGAAATAAGGACAGCTACAAAAGAAACTGGTAGTACGATTTACGATGCAAGCTATAAAGTTAATGAATTACGAAAAGAAGTATTAAAATCAATTCCACGACTTAATGGTGAAAATTTATTACGAGTAATGAAAACTGAATATGAAACGTGGAAATGGTGGATATATAATACGATGATCGAATTCCATGATTTAAGTGAGGGAGACATCGCTCGTAGACAAGAGAGTCGTTTATCAACTTGGTTTACTGCCATAAAAAATGATCCACTGATTCACTCTCAATCCGTTTTCACAACGGCAGAAAAATTGCACAATGATATTTTTACTTTAGCTAATGATGCGTTAGAAGCTATGAAACGAGGTCATTTTTCTGAAATTAGTCAAATATTAGAACAACTAGACACAAAAACTGAAGCTATTAAAGAGTGTTTAGACGAACTAAGTCTAGGTGTAGCTGAAAGAAAAACAGGTAAGAGGCATCAACACAGCTAGATGCTAACTATTTGGAGGCCGTATGAACATAAGTAGTCAATATAATCATGAAACTGAACGTAAAAAGGATAAGCCTTCTAATGTCAGGTATAAATTAATTGAAATTTTCCGGGAGTTTGAATTGGAGGAAGGACTAGAAGGGGCTATTAAACTAAGACAAATTATTGATAGCCTCTGCTTTGTCCTAGGGCAAACTGTTACTATTTTTATTACCAACCGAAATGGAAAGATTTTATATTCAAATGATCACCTTCCGTTATCAACCAAATTAAGAGAGGTTGGTATTATTGAAAATGATGTGATTAATATAGAGCAAAAAGTTTTAGGTAGAAACTTGAATGTAGGAGATTTAATTTTTGAAGAAACCATGCATCAAATTTCTGACGAACTTATGTATATACATTCGCATATTTCACCAGTGAGAAGAGATGATGAGGTAAGCCACTTCATCATCGCTTTTCATGATGTAACTCAACTAAGGCGTGCAGAATCACAATTAAATATTATCTATTCAATAGATCCTTTAACTCAATTGCCCAATAGACATTGTTTCGAAGAAGACTTATTAAAAAAAATACAATTAGAAAAGAAAAGTCAAAATCCTTTTGCCCTATTTTTTCTTGATTTAGACCGTTTTAAATTTTTTAATGATACGTTAGGACATCAAGTTGGCGATGAGTTAATTATGGATATTGCAAAAAAACTACGAGATATTGAAAATAAGTATATTACTTTGTACCGCTTTGGTGGCGATGAATTTATTTTTCTGATTAAAAAAGTTGATACAGAAGAGCAAATTGATGAGTTAGCTGAGAAAATATTACAAATATTTAAGTCAGCCTTTATTATTCAAGGAAATAGTCTTATGTTAACTTGTAGTATTGGCATAAGTATTTATCCCGATTCAAGTACTAGCCTAAAAAAACTAGTAGAATGTGCGGATACTGCCATGCATTATGCTAAGGAACGAGGGAAAGATACATATCAAATTTTTTCTGAAAATATGAACACTGCTTATTCAGAGAGGTTGAAAATGGAAGCTCAACTTCGCATCGCATTAGAGAAAAATCAATTTTTCCTACATTATCAACCCCAAATTGATATGAAAACGAATAAGATCATTGGAGTAGAAGCATTAGTTCGTTGGAATAATCCTGAATTAGGAATTGTCGCCCCTAATGAATTTATTCCACTTGCTGAAGAAATAGGTCTTATTGATCCGATAGGAGACTGGGTTTTGAAGACTGCATGTCAACAAGTGAAAAATTGGCAGAATGAATTAGGTTTATATATTAGAGTGGGAATTAATATTTCACCGAAACAATTTCAACGCCCTGATTTTGTTAGCAAAGTAGAAAGAGTATTACAGGAAACAGGATTAGCGCCTAAATATGTTGATTTGGAAATTACAGAAAATGGATTAATGCAAAATAGCGCAGATTGTTTGCAAACACTATATCGTTTAAAAAGCCACGGTGTAAAAATATCAATCGATGACTTTGGGACAGGTTATTCTTCCTTAAGTTACTTAAAGCGTTTTCCAATTGATACTTTGAAAATAGATCAATCGTTCGTTAGAGATTTAATCGAAGATACAAATGATCAAGCAATTGTTACTTCAATAATTAGTTTAGCGCACAATATGAAACTGAATGTAATTGCAGAAGGTGTAGAAACTGTCGAAATTGTTAATTTTTTAAATCGTCATAAATGTGATGAAATGCAAGGCTACTTATATAGTAAACCTCTAAATCCACATGATTTTGAAAGCTTTCTAAAAAAAATGAAGCAGCAGTAATCAGACTACTAAAAATCCGAATAATGTTACTTAGGAATGAAAGGTGCTCCTGTATGGAATTTGATATATTGGAAAAAATAAGCTAAGTAGTAAATGAGGATAAAGGTGGGAACAAAAGTGAAACGTGTTTCTTTAAGTATTGCAGCATTTTTATTCATTGCATGGATTGCAGCTCTGTTATTAAACATTGACATTTATCGGAAGGCAAATATAGAGTTAAATATATTTGGACCGCTTTTAGACGCGGTCTTACTCATGATCATTGCCTTGGTTATTTTTGTTCTAGTAGCAATTTCTAGTGAGAATGTAGAAACCCCTAAAAAATGGGTAAACACTAGTTTGTTTGTATTAGGTTTAGGTGCAATATTTTTCATTTCATTTTTTTACATCGTAACGTTTTATTAATAGTCAATACTGTAATGTAAGTGGTACAATGTACTCGTTCCTTTTATTATTTTTTAGCTAACAGGAGGTGAGAATTGGTGGAATTTCCTTTTGATTTATCTATAATTTGGCTCTCTATATTGCTTTCTATTCTATTTGTTGTAGCTTTCGTCTTTCGTTCTAGCTGCTATCCAACTTTAAGGAAGCAACAATCCTTTTGCAAAGTAAACAATAATATATTTAACACAAATATATGTGATATCTTTTTATTTGAAAGACTTCATATTGTTTATCGAAAAATCCCTACTAAAGAAACTGGTAGTAATTCAATAGATGAAGAGCATTGTTTTCCTTCTCTTAAATTATATTTCAAATACAGAGGAGGAAATAAAAGATGGGGAAAAATCTCCAATTGCTCACATCTAAATATAGAAAAGGTAGTTTAGTTCTCGTATTAATTTTAACATTGGTTTCACTTACAGGTTGTGGTATGACTGCAGGTCCGATAACAGCGGATAGCCCTGGTGTTTTTAATCATTATCTTGTTTATCCATTTTCTTGGTTGCTTTTGAAAACTGCAGTGGTTTTTGGTAATAGTTTTGGCTTTTCAATTATTACTGTAACTATACTAATCAGATTTATGTTATTACCGTTAATGATTAAGCAAACAAAGAATATGAAGGCGATGCGTTTAATTCAACCAAAACTAAATGAATTAAAAGAAAAGTATTCAGGTAAAGGTGAAAAAAACCAAAGAAAGCTTCAAGAAGAAACAATGATGCTTTTTAAAGCTGAAGGTGTTAATCCAATAGGAAGTGGTTGTTTACCACTATTAATACAAATGCCAATTATGCTTGCCTTCTATTATGCAATTATGCGTACAGAAGAGCTTGCTCTCCATTCATTTCTTTGGTTTGATTTGGGAGCACCCGATCCACTATATATTTTACCTATACTTGCGGCGATAACAACATTTATCCAATTAAAAGTGACCGCTGCTCAAAATCCTGTTAATACACAAATGGCTATAGTAAATAATATTATGCCAGCCATGATTTTAGTTTTTGCGATAAGTCTCCCATCTGCTCTTTCGTTATATTGGGTAGTTGGTGGAATTTTTGGTATTGCTCAAGCCTATTTCTTAAATATTGATAGATCACAAATCAAACAAGAAACAGCAAATAGTTAATGAAACTATAGCGTTGACTGGGGCGGTTGGTTAAGATGTGACTTACGTTACATTTTAGCTAATCGCCCCTTCATTTTTACATTATTTTATTTTTCTACTTTTACATAGTAAGGTCCCACAGAAAAACCTAAGAGAGTTAGATAAGATTTGGTGAAAAATAAAACTTTTTTTGATGGTAAGGTGTATGGTTTAATTTGTGTAAAAAAGGGTTAGAAAAGTAAGGAAGAAAAAATATGGGGGTATTACATGGGCATTAAACAACTAATGATTCATTTGTTAATAATAACTCTTTTTTTTACTGTTGGCTGTCAGCAAATTGTACAAGAAGATACTTTGGAAACTGAAATAATTGAGAAAGAAAATGATATTGAAAAAATATCCGAAGATCAAGGGTTAGTAGCAGATAAAGAAGTAGATGAAAACTCAGCTAAAACGCTTCTTTTCGAATACCTCCCACTACAAGTGGGATATAGGTATGATGTTGTTCATGCCATGGATGGGTTAGGAGAGGGCATAGAAGTTTTATATAAAGATAATGATCGCTTTTTTGTTCGTGGTCATTATGGGTCAGCTCTCGGCTTTTATCGAGTATATGAGGTTAGAGAAGATAAAATCGCAATTGTATTTGAAGTTACTGAAGAAGACCTTGACCTTTATGAAGAAATGGCTACAGTTTCAGAGGGAAGTGACCTATATGATCTCCCGATTTATAATGAGAAAATTGTATTATCATTACCTATTAAAGAGAAAAGGACCTGGAGTGGTGGGGAGATTGTTGAAACAGATGCAGAAGTTACTATTAACGATGTTACCTATGAAACGATTATTGTTGATTATGATGAGGATATAGCTCAAGGATATTATTTTGCAAAAGGAAAAGGATTAGTTCAAATTGTATATCTAATCCCGGAACTTTCAGAAGAACCACTTATTGCACAAATAATAGAATAGTTAATAATGGCTAGTGAAAATGCTAGTTATTTTTAGTATCAGAATTTATAAATTCTAACTTGGAGACTGTCTAGCTTCAGCGACTACGAGCTCGGTCACTTCAGTCAAGCTATTGACTTGAATAACTACATGAATAACGTCTCTGAATAGCTTCATGCAGCTTTGCTCCTGCGGTTACTCGTCGCACGGAAAACAATTGCTCTTGAGCAAACGGAGTGGCACAGGAGCAGCTGCTCGTGACGAAGGCGCTTGCGCTTTTCTTGCACTATCAGAATTTATAAATTTCTAACTTGGAAACTGTCTAGCTACAGGCGCCATCGGCTCGATCACTTCAGACCTTCTCTTTCGGTCAAAAACCCGACCGCTACGAGCAGGTCTTCCAGTGTTTGTCGCCGATAGGCGGGCGCCTTGCGCTTTTCTTATCGCTTTTAAGGTAGTTAAGCCTTAACTCAACTCCAAAGCTAAAGGGTTATGGAAAATGGTTTAGAGACACTCTGAATGAGAGACCTTCTATTATAGGGAAGCGGTATACTAAATAAAAAAGGATTTTATTAGTCTGGACTTTCTGAAGTTTCCTAAAGTATACTTAGAACAAATGTTAAAAATCTGTGAACTTCAGAAGATTATTTAACAGAGACTTAATGAATTGTTATAATATTAATAATATTATAACTTAGGGAGTTTTATACAATGAGCAAAACAACCACTGAAATAAATGCATCCACATTACTCAATGAGCTAAAAGAAGCCAATCAACAAATGGAAAAAGTCGTAAAAACGATTAATCAAGTGGCATCACAAGCAAATTTATTGGCGCTAAATTCAGCAATTGAAGCAGCTAGAGCTGGGGAGGCCGGAAGGGGATTTTCCGTTGTTGCTAATGAAATTAAGCGATTTGCAGACTTAAGTTTAACGACGAATAAAGAAAGTTATAAACTAATTGAAAATATTCAAAAGAAAGCAAATGAAGTAATTGCAGTAAGAACAGCAGATGTTGCTTTTGATACAATTGATAAAATTGACCGGAATTTATTTGAAAGAAATTGTGATGTACAAGCCTGGGCCACATTTAATGCGATAAAAGATTGCCTGTTAAACGTAGATCAAAAAACCCAAAAACGTGCTACAAACTTAATGAAAAAAATAGTTGATATTTATGAAGTTTATTATGACCTTTTTGTAATGGATACTACTGGTAAAATTGTAGCTTCAGGAGTTAATCAAAATATTATTGGTAAAAACATGTCAGAACGATCTTGGTTTAAAGAAGTATTAAAAACAAATGATGTCCATGTTACAGATATGTATTATTCAGAAGTAATGAACGGTCATACAATGGGATATTCTTGTCCAGTGCGTGATGACAATGGTCAAGTAATAGGTGTTTTTACAACACGATTTAATTGGAATTTCATTTATGAAATCATTGACTCTGTAAAAATTAGTAAAGATAGTGAGCTATATTTAATAAACGAAGACGGAATTGTTATTGCAAGTCATAACCATCAAGGCATATTAACAAAAGACCTCAACCAATTACAAGCAGTAAAACAACTTAAAATTGGTGAGAAATATGGTTATACCAAAGAAAAAATAGGTGGTCAAGAAAAGATATATGCGTTTTGTAAGACGAAAGGCTATAATGCATACCGAGGTAAAGGTTGGTCAGTAATTGTAAGCGAAAATTTATAAAGGGTAATAATTACAAACGGTCGTCTTTACTCTAAAGTGAATGGTATGAATTAAAAAAAGTGCTTGAAGAAAAATTTTTTCTTCAAGCACTTTTTTGGAGGAAAATGAGACAATGGTCTTGGCTAAAGGCTGCGAGTTCAATATAATAGAAAATGTGTCATAAAAGTGAAGGAACTTTTGGGGAGGGCATGTACATTATTTTAATTGTTGTTTTCTTACTTCTGTTTTTTTATTTATATCAAATGTATTTTCCTGTTTTTTACGTCCGAAATATGGATGGAGATCAAAAAAAGTAAATAACAATACAGTATTTTTAGATGTGAGAGATTATCAAGTTGCTCTTCAAAAACCAGTTCAAGGCGCTGTTGTTAATCTTCCGTATGCTTATTTAAAGCGGCATCATCAACAAATCTCGAGTAATCAAGTTGTTGTAGTAGCCTCTGATTACGTTTCTAAAAATTTAACGATACGCTTTTTAAAAGGGCAAGGGTTTAAAGTGATTGGCTATCAGTTAATAAAATAACTATTTATTTCTAGCGCCCTAATTTTTAGGGTGTTTTTCACATTTCACTCACATCATGACCTTAATTTGTCACAAAAAAGCTGCTTTTTTATTATAGTTGCCAATATAATATAATAAGTTGGTTAGTGGCCACTAACGTAGCTGAATAAACAAAAGGAGTGACATTATTAATGGTTATGAACTTCTTAAGAACGAATGTTTATGCTGCAGGTATCTTAACGTTTTTGCGTGTTTATTTAGGTTGGAAATGGTTTACGGTGGGGTGGGGGAAAGTTACAGGTGATTCTTTTGATGCAAGTGGATATTTAAATGGAGCTGTAAATAATCCAGTAGTAAGTCAAGGCGAGATTGTTTATCCAACGTATGTATCATTTTTAGAGAATATTGCAATACCAAATTCAGGTCTTTTTAGTTTTTTAGTTGCATGGGGAGAGTTACTAGTTGGTCTTGGACTTATTTTAGGAGTGTTAACTACTGCTGCTACTTTCTTTGGCCTAGTCATGAATTTTGCCTTTATGTTTGCAGGGACTGTTTCAACAAACCCTTGGCTAGTATTAATTTCAATGTTTATTCTTGTAGCGGGTGCAAATGCAGGGAAATTTGGTGGTGATCGTTGGGTTCTACCTTACCTAAAACAATTGTTTAATAAAAAGGAAGGTACTAAAGTTGAAGTAAGTTAAATGATTAACGACAACTGAATTTGATTTATATTTAATAAGCAAAGGACCCAATAACTCCTTTGCTTATCTAACTTAATTCTTGTTTTTTCACATACTTTTTTATTTCCTGTACTATTAAACGACTACTATCTTCTGTAGAATGTAGTTTTAGTCCATACTGAAAGTTATTCCCTACACGTTTTTTCCATACGAGTTCAGAAGATACTTTAATTGGTTCCTCATTGAATGTAAACTCAATATAAAAAACAATATTTTTGTGAGCTGGAAACTCTAATGGAGAAAGTATCTTACATCCATTTGGACTAATATCAAGTAATACACCTTCGCAACTTTTACTGTCAATAGGAATGCCATCGATGCTAATCATTTTAAAGTTAAATGATATTTCTTCAATAAATTTATAACGAAATGTTTCATCGCGTTTATATTTCACGTCTATCCCTCTTTTTCTACTTTTACGCAACTCATTGAATTATATTGTGCATTCAACATACGGACAAGATTCACAGCGGAGATGCTCTTGTAAGTACTCGATATTTTTAATTGTAATATACTTCGAATTTATAGAGATAACATCTTCTTTAGTTAAATTCTTTAATATTCTACTAATGCTCTCTCTAGTTGCTCCTATATAGTTAGCTAACTCTTGACTTGTTAATTTTTTGTTTATTAAAATGCCATGTTCACAAGCCGTACCGTGAGCATTGCTAAGTCTTATTAATATAGAATATAGTGCCCCTTTTTTTCCACAAAAAATAAGATCACGAAATTGTGCAAGAAGGGAGTTGCTATGGATAGAAATTCGTTTCATAAACGCTAAAGCAATTGCACCATTCACACGGCAAATATCTTCTAAAACTTCCCTTTCAAATCTAACCAATATAGAGTCTTTAATAACATCAGCATTAGAGGTAAGTTTTAAGTTATTATATAAACTTAGCTCTCCGACAAAATCATTATCTTGTTTCAGCTGAAAAAACAAAACTTTTCCGTCAACAGTTGTTTTACTTAAGCGAACTCTACCGGATTTTATGAAGTAGATATGTTTAGGACGATCCCCTTCGAAAAATAAAGAATTACCTTTTTGGACAGAAATCTCAGTTCCTTGTGATAAAAGGTACTGCTTTTCTTCTTCGCTTAACTCGTCAAAAAATGTCTCTTTTGTAATTTTGACCATTAGTAGTCCTCCTAGAAAAAACAATAACCTAACATGTGAATATAAGGTAATAAATTCATCAATTAGTTAACAATCTTACTATATTTTACAACATTAATAGAATTAAATCGATTTTTTTTATAATAGGTGGAAGTTTATTGGAGTTGGAATAATGTCTAGCCTTAGGTCCATAGGAACTTTTACAGCATTTCTATTATACTTTTATTTAAAAATAACATATTTTGAGTATAAATGCTTTGAAAAAAAGAGAATATTGGTGGAGTATGATGATAAATACATAAAAAAGATAAAAATTTACGCTCTGAATTACCTGAAGTAAAAACTTTGTGAGATAACTTGACTAAAAAATCAGAAAGTTGAAAATAATCAAAAAATTTATTATAATTAAAAAAAGGAGGTTTTAAATATGGAAAAGTTTATGATAAATAAAAAAATGTTGAGGAAATTGTCATTAATGAATAACCATAGGGAGCCTTCTGTAGAGATACTTGACTCCTTATATGCTCAGGTGTTTTTAGAAGTATCCATTTACCGCTTTCAAACATCGAAACTTCAAAAGGAAATCGATCATGCTCTAAAAAAAGGTAACAAGGAAGAATTCGGAAAGCTTGCAGAAAAATACAATGAAATTTTATTTAAGTATAAAGACGGCATTAAATTTTCAAAAAAGGGATTTGAGTTAACGATTGAACTAGAAGAATATGATCTGTAGGTGAATAATAAGAAACTACACAAAAAAGTGAAAGTGATGTGAAAAGTGGAGAAAAGTATGAGAATTATTCTGACGATTTCAATTGTAAGGGGAAGAAATTTAAATATCAGCAAAAATGGCGTATTGAATTAGTAACGATAATTCGTACGCCATTTTTATTCCGCTCTTAAGGGCAGTAAGACCCTCACCTCAAAACTTAGGGGAATCGAAAGGGTTAGGTAGCGGATGAAGTTATTAAAGTTGAACTAAAATGGTAAGTAAGGACGTAAGAGGAAAATATGACGAGGGATACAAACAAAGTAATATATTTAAAAGTAGTTAATAAATTTCCCAATTATTAAACAGAGCCATATAAAGCTATATCTAGTTACGAACTGTCGATGTAACTAGATATAGCATTGCACCACTATGGTGATCATATTTAGTATAATTGCACTCAAAACTGCCTATGATTGAAGTTCGTCTTATAACAACTTTTTTAGACTTTCGCTTCCAATCATATCATCAGCTTGCCATGGTACAATAACACAGTGTTTCGAAAGTTCATCTTTTACCTTCTTAATCCACTGTTCTTCAGCAAGAGCCCGTCCTTGAAGGATAGGGTCAGTAGTGTTTGAGGCCTGAAAGCTTTGGTTTATCACCCACCATTTTGGTGAGATTTGTGCACGACGTAAGTCATCTTGGAGTCGACTAGCTTCAAAAACAGGTGTTGCTTCTGGAAGTGTTACCAACACTACGTTTGTATTTTTTTCATCGCGAAGTCGAGGCAATAGGTTTTTTACTGCTTCTGGGATGTCCCCACTAGAACGAGTAACCTCACGATGATAGGAATGAGCTGCATCAAGTAATAGTAATGTATGCCCAGTAGGTGCAGTATCAATCACAACAAATGTTTCTTTTGACTTGTCCACGATATTGGCAAATGCCTGAAAAACTGCGATTTCCTCAGTACAAGGAGAACGTAAGTCTTCTTCAATGTATTTTAAACTTTCCTCATCTAATGTGTCTCTTACTTTATTTAAAACTTGGTTACGATAATTCTCAACCTCTTTTTTAGGATCAATACGACTAATCGAAATTTGTTTTGTTACTTTTTTATCTTTCAATACGGTAGTTAAATGTGCTGCTGGGTCAGTGGTTGTAAGGTGGACGTGATGACCTTTTTCTGCTAGTCCAATGGCAATAGCTGCTGCAATTGTTGTTTTACCAACTCCGCCTTTCCCCATAGTCATAATAACTCCACTTTTATTTTTTGAAAATGCTTCGACCATAGTTCTCAGTGGTGGTATCGTATTTGCTGTTAGTTCATTAGTATTTTTTCTATTTGTAACTTCAACAGGTAAAAACAGTTTCTTCAATGCTTCAATTCCGGTTAAATTAAACGGAACTAAAGGGAGTTGAAATATAGTCAGAGATTCTAAATAATCTGACATTTGCTCTAATGCCGTAAGTTGTTTTCTTTCAAATTGATTTGCTACATGATCATTTCTGTCCAAAACCTGAAAAACACCATTAATAATCAGTACTTGATTTTTAATTCCAAGTTCACTTAACTCAGTAGATGCACGTTCGGCTTCTCTTAGTGATGAATACTCTGGTCTTGATACAAGTACTAGTGTTGTTTCTTCACTATTTGAAAGTGCTGTTACCGTACGAGCGTAAAGGACTTTTTTTGATGCAAGGCCAGATAAAGGACCTAAACATGAGGTGCCAGTTGTATTTTCTTCTAAAAAATCAGACCATGCAGTTGGCAATTGTAATAGACGTAACGTATGCCCAGTAGGAGCTGTATCAAAAATTACATGATCAAATTGCTTTGTTAAATCATCATTTGATAATAAGTTTGTAAATTCATCAAAAGCAGCTATTTCAACTGTACAAGCACCAGAAAGCTGCTCTTCCATATTATCGAGGGCTGCTTTAGGGAGCTTACCACGATAAGGACCAATGACACTTTCGCGATATTTTTTAGCTGCTTCTTCAGGGTCTAAATTTGAAGCAAATAAATTAGGCACTTCACTGATAGCTTTTGGAGTATTTGATAACTTTTCATTAAATACATCCTCAAGGTTAGATGCGGGGTCAGTGCTTACAATTAATACTTTTCTACCGGCTTGTGCTAAAGCAACCGCAGTAGCACAAGCGATTGATGTTTTACCAACTCCTCCCTTACCAGTAAAAAAGAAGTGTCGAGTTTCAGGTAATTTCATTGGGTGAAATAATTCCATGATGATACCAACCTTTCAAGTATATTTAAAACAAACTATTCTTAATCAAACTGATTTGTACTTAAGGGTCATAGACTCCCATCTCTAAGCGTAGCTTAGGTGGGAACTTCTATTCAGGTGGAGTTGAGGCCCCATCTGAATTTCCGATGTTATAGCGAAGCTAGAACGAGTTCTCTTAGCCCACCACGAAACTTTATTAAAAATATATGTGGTGAGCGTCTTTTTCGCCAATCAGTTTAATTATTTATATTGATTTGAGATCAATATTTAAAGTTGATTTCTTAACTTCTAATTCACTAATATCAATTTCCAGCCATTTAGCTAGTTCTGATTTTGATGGGTACTTATGTGTTTTAACTATTTTGCCATTAACAACCGTAGCAGGTAACGCGTCTACTCCTTCAGCTTCCATTAACATACTAATATCCGTATTTAATACATAAGGTTCCGCATTTTGAGCTAGATTATATCTAACAACGTCATAACCTTTATTAACGAGGGTTGCTACGTCTCTTGCCATACGTGTTAACTCTGGATCAACATCAGGTCCACAGACACCAGTTGGACAGCAAAGGGCAGGGTCAAAAATTTCAATTTTTGTCTTCATGTTAAATCTCTCCTTAAGTTATAGATTTTGGGTTGAACATTGTATCAATACTACACGGACCGTATTAAGGTTATTTTCCCCGTGTTAAGTAAGATATAAATCTTTTTTTAGTTTATCATATTTCTCATTGACATATAAGCATATACTTATATAATAATACATGTAATGAAATTAATAAAGGGAGTTGAATTCATGGATAAAATCCCTATAGAAAAAATGATTATTGTATTAAAGTTATTAGGAGATAAAACAAGGCTAACGATAGTTAGTCTATTGAAAGAAAGGGATTGTTGTGTATGTGAATTTGTTGAACTTTTAGAAATGAGCCAGCCGTCTATTAGTCAACATATTCGTAAATTAAAAGATGTAAACTTAGTAACAGAGAAAAGAAAAGGACAATGGATTTTTTATTCATTAAATAAAGAAAATGATACTTATTCGGTTATTCTCTCGATATTAGACCATATCCCTGATCAATGTGAAAAGTTAATGCAGTTAGAGAGAATTGGTAAAAACATTTGTTGTGATTAATAAGAAGTTTGAGGAGAGTGAGAGAAATGAGTAATGAAACGGAAGGAAAAGGTATTGGTTTTTTTGAACGCTATTTAACGGTATGGGTTGCGTTATGTATTATCGTTGGAGTTGCTATTGGCCAATGGCTTCCTTTTATACCTGAGACGTTAAGTAGATTTGAATACGCCCAAGTATCTATACCTGTCGCTATTCTCATTTGGTTAATGATTTATCCGATGATGTTGAAAATTGATTTTTCTAGTATTGTTGGGGCATTAAAAATGCCAAAGGGATTAATAGTGACTTGTACGACAAATTGGTTAATTAAACCCTTCACAATGTTTTTATTTGCATGGCTGTTTTTCAAAATTATTTTTGGTGGTCTTATTCCAGAAGATCTAGCAACTGACTATATTGCAGGTGCAGTATTATTAGGGGCAGCACCTTGTACTGCGATGGTATTTGTTTGGAGTCATTTAACGAAAGGTAATCCTTCCTATACACTCGTTCAAGTAGCTGTAAATGATTTGATTTTATTAATTGCGTTTGCTCCGATTGTTATGATTTTATTAGGTGTAAGTAATGTATTAGTTCCTTACGATACGCTAATTTTATCAGTTGTTTTATTTATTGTTATTCCACTAGTAGGTGGTTATTTATCAAGAACTTACGTTATTAAGAACAGAGGGAAAGAATATTTTGATAATGTCTTTATAAAGAAATTTGATAATGTTACGATTATTGGCTTATTGTTAACGCTGATCATTCTTTTCTCTTTCCAAGGTGACGTTATTTTAAACAATCCAATTCATATCGTGTTAATTGCTATTCCTTTAATCATTCAAACGTTCGTCATATTTGCAATTGCATATGGTTGGGCAAAAGCATGGAAGTTGCCACATGAGATTGCCTCGCCTGCTGGAATGATCGGTGCTAGTAACTTTTTTGAATTGGCAGTAGCAGTAGCCATTGCATTATTTGGTCTTCAATCTGGTGCAGCACTCGTAACAGTTGTTGGGGTTCTCGTTGAAGTTCCACTGATGTTAGCATTAGTTCGTATATCAAACAATACACGACACTGGTTTCCTGAGTCAAAGTTAGCCAAATAATGTCGTTATTGATATAAGCTATAATTTCAATCGGTGTAGATTTACTACATTAAACTGATTGCTAAACTTATGCCACACTGAAAAGACTAAGGTTTACTTTGTTTTGAAGTGCAGGTCTTATAGCTCATTATGAGTGAAAAAAGATATTATAAAAGGAGACTTACTACACATGTCAAAAAAAACAATCTACTTTTTATGTACAGGAAATTCATGCCGTAGCCAAATGGCAGAAGGGTTTGGTCATCATTATTTAGGAGATGAGTGGAATGTTTATTCTGCTGGAATAGAAGCTCATGGTGTCAATCCTAATGCTGTTAAAGCAATGAAAGAAATTGGTATTGATATTTCCAATCAAACCTCAGACACAATTGATCCTGAAATTTTAGCAAATGCCGATTTAGTCGTAACATTATGTGGTCATGCTAACGATGTATGTCCGGCAACTCCAAAAAATAAAGATCGTGTTCATTGGGGATTTGACGATCCGGCAAAAGCAGAAGGAACAGATGAAGAAAAGTGGGCATTCTTCCAAAGAGTTCGTGATGAGATTGGCTCTCGAATTCAAACATTTAAAGAAACAGGAAAATAAAAGCTTATATTAAAACAGTGGGATTTCGATGTCCTACTGTTTTAACTATTTTTATATAGGGATGCTTTGCATTATGTATCTAGTTCATCACCTAAGTTTTGAGGGATGTCTATCTCAATCAATATTAATTTGTAAAAAAGAACCTTATGACGAATTTCGTCAGAAGGTTCTTTTGTTTCATTGAAAATTCCAGTTTTATTCCACTGGAGGATAAGGAGTAGGGGTTGGTGGAGCATATTTTGAATATTCATCATCAATAAAGTCACGAATTTCTTGAAGTGGTACACCTTGTACATGTAATTTTTGCACATCCAGTGCAATTTCTATACAAATCCCTCAGCCAGCGCCGTGCTCATCATAAACAAGCAAATCATTGGTACTGTGTTCAATTGAAATAAAACATTCTTTAACATTATTATGATTAAATGGTTCAACAAAACAGTTGCAATAGCATGGAATATATTCAAGAATTCCTTCCTCAGCTTCAACGGCGTATTCATAAGCAGCCATTGCACCGGGGTAAGTTGCATTTAATACATATTCAGGAAAGTTATAAGGATTAGCTTCTTCATTTGTAGCATTACATCCTACTAAAATTAGTAGGAGAAAAGTTGCTAGAAAGTAAAAACGTTTAGTAAATGATTTTCCCATCTATTCCACTCTCTTTTCTATGAAAAAATTATACAATTTATTATACAATTAATTATTACAATAAAATGTATAAAAGCTCACATATTCATGATATTTTCATAGTTAGAAAAAAGTATGTATGGTGGTATTTTCAAATCTGTTTCTGGATTAGAATAAATGTACATATACATTGGTTTGTACTAAAGGGGTTAAAGTTTATGCTAGAAGTGTACTATTATAGCTATATTATTCAGGAGGAAGCTAATGTCACAACTTCAAATTTTACAATGGTTTAGCGACCTTCAACATCCATTATTTACTGCAAGCCAGAAAATTCATTTGAGATTATCAATAATGAAATTCGTTAATGTTAAAACAAATAACTAGAGGATGACATAAGTGTTAACCTCTTTTTGAAAAGTAAAAAAGTATCATTCGCATCATTGTTTTTATAATAATACGCTTTTAAAGTTCTAAAATGAATTCTATCGCCTAAACTAATATAGGAGTCTTTGTCCTCATTTTTTATATTATACATTCTGAAATTTAAGACAAAACTATTGAAATGGAACATAGAATTTAAATTTTTATACGTTTAAAAAGCAGATGCAACAAAGAAGATCACCGTAGTTAAAATTCTTAAGTGTTACTAAAACGTAGGCTACTAAGAAGGGGAGGGATACAAAGTGAGAAAGCTTTTTTGGGGAATTTTCATTATTTATTTGCTATATGCTGTATCCATGTCTACATATTTATTTACAGTAAATACGCCTTTACCTGAACATTATGTAGGAACAGAAGCAGATCCACTTACCTTTATGGATGAGGAACAATATCAATTATCATCACAGTTTTCAAAATGGAGAAATGTTATCTATTTTATCAACTTACCATTTGAATGGCTCATTTATTTATTTGTTTTATTTTTTGGTCTGTCCCAGTTATTTGCGCGATGGTCAGAGCAGGTAATTAGGTTTCGTTTTTTACAAACGATACTTTATGTAATTCTTTTATCTACCTTTAGTTGGATTGTTACGTTTCCAATTAACTACTTTTCATATACAGTAAGTAAGAAGTATGGGATTTCCATTCAAGCTTTTCAGAGCTGGATGAAAGATCAATTAATTACCTTTTGGGTAGAAGCTATTATATTAACAATTGTTGCTTATGTCATTATGCTTATTATTTCAAAGCGGCCTAAAAAGTGGTGGTTTTATACTTGGCTCTTATCTATTCCATTTACGTTGTTCTTAATGTTTATTCAACCGGTAGTTATTGATCCGTTATATCACGAGTTTTATCAAATAAAAGATAAGGAGCTTGAACAAGAAATATTATTATTAGCAAAGGAAGCTGATATTCCTGCTGATAGAGTGTATGAAGTGAATATGGCTGATAAAACGAATGCTCTTAATGCCTATGTAACAGGGATTGGTAGTAATCTCCGAATCGTATTGTGGGACACGACATTAGAGCGATTAAATAAAGAAGAAGTATTGTTTGTGATGGCGCATGAAATGGGGCATTATGATTTAAATCACTTGCCATTGCTATTAATAGGAATGATTGCAGCTAGCTTTGTTGGACTTTATGTAACAAGCAAGTTTTATTCAATAATAATTAACAATTTTGGAAAGCAACTTAAAGTTAAATACGATAATATAGCAGCTTTACCAATTATCCTTTTAATCCTATCATTACTAAGTTTTGCTGCAAGCCCAGTAAGTAATGCTATTTCGAGGGCTTATGAATACCAAGCAGATCGTTATGCAATAGATTTAACGAATGATCCAGATGCAGCTGTTGCGACATTTCATAAATTATCAGTTGAAGGTCTATCAGACGTAAATCCACCAACTATAGTGAAGATTTTTCGTTATACGCATCCACCAATGGTAGAGAGGATTACACATATAAGGGAATATAGTAAAACTACAGAATAAGAAAACGGAGTATCTATGTGCATACGTACATAGATACTCCGTTTTGCTTATAGTAAAATTTTAGGCAGTTGTTTGTCCTCGTTGAAAAGTTTTTTTGTGTTTTTGACCTTTAGTGGAATCTGAAACGACTATAACTCCAAGTAAAACAGAGGAAATTCCTATCAATTGCCACATAGTTAATAGATCGCCGAACATAAATATTCCAATACATGCAGCAACAACAGGTTCGATGGTTGCTGTGATTGAGGCTTTACTTGTTTCAACTTTATTAAGTCCTTTCGTATAAAGCAAATAAGCTAAAACAGTAGGGAAAAATCCTAAACTAATACCGTTACTCCAGAAAGAAGTAGTATGAAAAATATTTTCTACATTCCACAATCCGCTAAGTGGTATCAGAGCGATTGCTGCAAATATAAACGTGTAAGCAGTGACCGTTTGAGAGTTGTACTTTTTTAATGCATATCTACAAAATATGCTATATAAAGCATAGGTTAACCCAGATCCAATCCCAACAATCACTCCAAATAAACTAACTTTGGAATTTTCAAGCGGAAATAAACCTATAACAAAAATACAGCCAACAAGTGTAAGTAAAAGAGCGAAAAGTTTTCTCGTTGTAAGCCATTCTTTAAACAAAATTCTTGATAAAATAGTTACGAAAGCAGGACCTGTATAAAGTAATATAGCTGCTACGGATAGAGAAGTTTCCTGGATCGCAGTAAAAAAGCACCAATTGAAAAATACGATAGAAAATATACCTGTTCCAACAAAGTACTTATAATCTTGTTTATGAATTCTTAAAAAAGAAGGGTTTGTTATTAGTAGATATAGAATTAAAATAATGGCTGCACAAGTTACACGTACGGTTACTACTTGAAGGGGTGTAAGTCCTAGACTATATAAACCTTGTACAAAAATACCGATTGTTCCCCATAAAGAAGCCCCGATAATGATGAATAAATAATTCCACTTTTCCATTAAATCACCTCTGAATAAAAAGTCTATCACTAATTGTGAGTAATACCAAATATATTTTTGCCCTAAGTAAAGTGCAAGTGTCGCAGCTCTAGGTGTAAAAAGTAATTGTGCTACTGCGTCTACTAGCGTATCACTGAAGTAGGCTCCTCGAAGCAAGTATTTTCGTGTGACGAGTAACCGCAGGAGAAAGGCTGTAAATAGAGATTCAGAGACGTTTCAGGTAGGGATTGAAGACAGTTGCTTGACGAAGACGATTGAGATAAAAGGGGATCTAAAGGCGCTGAAGCTAGACAGCTTTCAAATAAGAAATACATAATTTAACTAAAAAAAACAGATCATTTTTAGAATGATCTGTTTTAGGTAATCTTATTTTTTCAGGATATTACTTATTTCTGGTAAAATAAATGGTAAGGCTTTTTGCGTCTTTGGGTCAAAGTAAGTAATGAGAAGAGTCTTACTAATAATAATTTCTTTTGTTTGTAAATAATGTTTTATGTTGAAAGGAATCACTTCGATCATAGTGTGCTTATGCAAATCCTTCACAGTAAGTTGAAGTTCGTTAAAGGAAGAAGAGACTTGTTGTCTATTATCAGCAACGTATTCTAAATAAGTTGCTTGTTCCCCTTTTGTTAATGTGAAATCCCACCATGTTTTTCGAGGTTTATGTTTATGATTTAAGAAAAAGTCATAAATCATTAGCCCTTTAATTATTTCTAAGTTATTTGTTGCTCGTTGTTGTAAAAACTGTTGCATTCGTAAAAATAAATCTTCAAGTTGATGTCCAATTTTTGCCCAACCTTGTTTGTCCCAATAGTCTCCAAAATCTTGGAAAAAATCAAAAGCAGTTGGGAATTCATGTTCTACTAAGAATTCAATGGTATGATCCATACGGTGAGCATTCCAATATTTTTCTAAAATATCTTCAACTCGTTTGATGCGAACTATTTCAGAGAAAGATAACACCTCATTCTGCAAAATTTCATATGGTGATTGATCCATAAAAACATAGCCATACTGTGCTGCCTGTTTTCTTAAACCAGTTCCCCGAAGCATCTTTAAAAAGCCTAATTGCAGCTCTTCAGGCCGCATAGCAAATACATCGTTGAAGGTTTTTTTGAACGAAGTATAATCCTCTTCTGGAAGTCCCGCAATCAAATCTAAGTGTTGAGCAATTTTATTACCTTCTTTTACCATATTTACGGTTCTTGAAAGTTTCTCGAAGTTTTGCCTACGGTTTACTAGTTCATTTGTTGCATCGTTTGTCGATTGTATACCAATTTCAAATCGAAACACTCCTGATGGAGCGTGAGTATTTAGAAATTCCAACACCTCAGGTCGCATGATATCCGCTGTTATTTCAAATTGAAAAACACAGCCTTGGTGATTATCAATCAAAAATTGAAAAATTTCTAATGCGTAGTCTCGTTTAATATTAAATGTCCGATCGATAAATTTAATAATTTTGGCACCGTTGTTAATTAAATATAATAAATCTGCTTTTACTCTTTCAATATCAAAGTAACGGACTCCTACTTCTATTGATGATAAACAAAAGGAACAACTAAATGGGCAACCGCGGCTTGTTTCAAAATAAATGATTCGTTTCTTTATATCTTCTTTATCTTCTATAAACCGGTAGGGAGTAGGTATCGTTTCTAATTTCATATTTGGTCGTGGGGGGTTTACAATAACTTCATTCTTTTTTCGATAAGTTGCCCCAAAGACTAAATGATACTTCTGTTCCCCACAAATTTCATCTAATAGATGTTTAAATGTTTCTTCCCCTTCGTTGGATACGATGAAGTCGACTTCTGGGATTCTGTCCATCCAATAAGGAACATCAAAAGAAACTTCTGGCCCCCCCAAGATAATTTTCAGTGAGGGATTGACTTTTTTTAACATTTTTATAATTTCGATCGTTTTTTCAATGTTCCAAATGTAACAACTGAAGCCGATGACATCAGCATTTTTTTCGTAAAGATCTGACAATATGTTTAAACTTGGATCCTTAATAGTGTATTCTTTTATTTCAACTTCATATTCAGGCTCAGCGTAAGCCTTTAATAGTCGAAGAGAAAGTGCGGTATGAATAAACTTTGCATTTAAAGTTGTTAATACTATTTTCAAATATAATCCCTCAATTTCTAAAATATTAAGCACTATCGTATTTTAACATAAATATTATAAATTATTTGTATATCATCATCATCATTTCCACGAATCCTACCAAATAACAAAAAAAATGAAAATATTGGTTTTTGTTGTATAATGAAATTAGATTTATGTAATTGAGGGAGATAAATATTAATGAAAAATCTAAAATTGATATTATTAATTTTAACTTTTTTGTTTCAATCGATTGCTATTGTTTTCTTTTTTATTAATATTGTTGTTGCTCTGTATTTAATTGCTCTAAATGTACTGTGCGCACTATCGTTAATTGTAGTAATAATAAAGGAAAGAATAAAAGAAATAAGAGAGGAAGATGACGATGATTATCGCAACTACTGAACAAATCCCAGGAAAAGAGGTAATTGCTTACAAAGGCTTTGTGAAAGGGAGTACTATTCAGGCGAAGCATATTGGTAGTGATATTTTAGCTGGCCTTAAAAACATTGTAGGTGGTGAGATTAAGGAATATTCAGATATGATGGATAAAGCAAGAAAGATTGCCATTAGTAGAATGGTAAAAGATGCAGAGGAACTGGGAGCGAATGCTATTATAGGTGTGCGTTTACAAACTTCAGGAGTAATGAATAGCGCTTCTGAGATTGTTGCGTACGGAACCGCGGTTGTTGTTCAGTGAACTCGTTTCAGCAAGCTGAAACATCGGAAAATCAGGTGGAGAGCCTACTCCACCTGATTGGAAAATCCCACCTACGCTACGCTTATTGGTGGGGGGCTTTTACCCCAAAAAAATTCAGATAAAAAACTATAGAAAATTTTTTGAATGGCATTTGTGGTAGTCACAAATGCCATTCGTAATCTAAAAACTTCCCCATAATTATTAAGTCGTCATATCTACCGTTTCCCAACTTTACTTGATTTACTAGTCTTCCTTCTTCAATAAATCCAAGCGATTTGTATAAGAGAATAGCACTTTTGTTAGAGGCTAAAACTTCCAAACAAAGTTTTTCTAATAAAGGATTATAATCAGCCCATTCAATTAAGGTTGAAAGGAGTGCTTTACCTACCCCGGTCCCTCGAAAGTCTTTTTTAACAATGATTCCAATCGAACCATGATGTTGATATTTTTGTAATGTACCCCCCTGAAAGGTTAACATACCAATAATCTGTCTATTGTACTCAGCTACAATTAGGCAACTTCTTGGGTCATTATTGTAAATATATATAGACTCCTTCTGTTTTTCTTCATTAAGATACAATTCTTCAATAGTAGCGACTAACGTATCATTTTCACTAATAACCTCATAACTTAATTGACATAGAGCTCTTGCATCTGTTGGACTTGCTGATCGAAGAAGTATCCTATGTCCACCTTTTGAGGTAAATCCATAAGGGATGATAACGCTCATCTTTTTTCACTCATTTCATCTTTTATCATTAGTAATATATGAAGGTGTTAAGGTTCGTGTTCCACATTAAAAAAAGTATGAAAAAGAACTACTTAATAAAATGTATACCTATGGTGCTAAAACGCTTTAAAGTAACACAAAGTTTTTTGTTTACAATGCAAAAATAATATAATATTATATTATTTAAATATATTAGAAAATTTAAAATTTTCAGGGGGTACATAACAATGAAGAAACAAATAATTAGTTTTGTAATGTTATTAATGGCTATTTTTGCTCTTGTAGCATGTGGTTCAAATGAACAAGCGCAAGAAGAGAACGAAGTTAAACAAATAAAAATTGGAGCAACTCAAATTGTTGAGCATCCATCATTAGATGCAGCTTTTGAAGGCTTTAAAGCGGCACTTCATGACAATGGTTTTGTTGAAGGGGAGAACGTCTCGTATGACTTCCAAAGTGCACAAGGCGATCAAAATAATGTCGCGACAATTTCTAACCAATTTGTAGCTGATCGAGTAGACCTTATCTTTACAAACTCAACACCTAGTACATTAGGAGCATTAAATGCAACCGATGAAATTCCTATTGTGTTTGCGTCTGTTTCTAATCCAGTTGGCGCAGGTATTGTCGAAGCAATGGATCAACCAGGAAAAAACATTACTGGTGTTATTGATTTACATCCTGAATTTACGAATAGAACGATCGAATTTATTGATACCAATTTTGAAGGTGCGAAAGTTGGTTATATTTATAATTCTGGTGAAGCAAACTCAGTTTCTCAATTAGAAGCAATAAAAGAATCTTTAGAAGGATCAAGTCTTTCGTTAGTAGAAAGGACTGTAGCTACATCTGCTGAAGTACAACAAGCAGCTGATTCATTAGTTGGAAATGTTGATGTGTTTTTAATGACAACTGATAATACAGTTGTTCAGGGTTTAGGTTCTTTAGTTGGTACTGCTAATGACTATGGTATACCATTAATCGTTGGTGATCCTGAATCCCTTGAAGCAGGTGGTTTTGTCACATATGGTGTTGATTTCTTTTCTATTGGATACCGAGCAGGTGAAATGGCTGCATTAATTTTAAAAGGGGAAAAAGTACCTTCTGAAATGAATGTAGAAATACCACCTGAATTAACATTATTAATTAATAAGAGTGCAGCAGAAGCTCAAGGTGTTGAATGGAATGCCGAGTGGGATGAAATTGCTAAAATTATAGAGTAATATCGTTGGTGGAGATTTGAATATTTTTTTATTTTAGGTGTCATGTGGTCAGACATTACTGACTACATGACATTTTAAATAAGTATGTGACTTATATTTAGGAAGGATGGGGTTTTGTGTTTATCTCTATTTTTGGCTCAATTGAATCAGGTATCATCTATGCACTAATGGCATTAGGGGTTTACCTCACCTTTCGTATACTTGATTTTCCAGACTTAACGGTAGATGGGAGCTTTGTGACAGGAGCAGGAGTTGCCGCAATAATGGTTATTAATGGATACTCTCCTATTATTGCAACAATTGGAGCTGTAGTCGCTGGGTTTATTGCTGGTTGTGTCACAGGGATTCTTCATACGAAAGGGAAGATTAATCCTTTACTATCAGGAATATTAATGATGATCGCACTTTATTCTATTAATTTACGTATTATGGGGAGACCGAATTTACCTTTGTTAAATGAGACAACGCTAATTAAGCAAATTACAGGCTTTTGGCAAAATCTAGGCTTCGACCAATTTTTTAATGGAATATTAGCATTTTTTGGGGTTTCACATATGCCTCGGACATGGGCAGTTATTTTTGCTGGACTAATTATTACATTCATTGCAAAGTTATTATTGGATCAATTTTTAAAAACTGAGGTTGGCTTAGCATTAAGAGCAACGGGCGATAACAAGAAAATGATTCGTAGCTTCTCTGCTAATACAGACTATTTAATTATTGTTGGTTTAGGAATTTCAAATGGACTAGTAGCATTGTCTGGGGCATTAATTGCTCAGCACGGTGGCTTTGCAGATTTGGGTATGGGTATTGGAATGATTATTATTGGTTTAGCGTCAGTAATTATCGGAGAAGCACTTTTTGGTACAAAGACTATTGCACGTACGACCCTAGCAGTTATCGGTGGTGCCATTATATATAGAATTGTGGTTGCCTTGGCACTTAGAGTAGAGTTTTTAGAAACAGGAGATATGAAATTAATTACTGCTCTTATCGTAACAGCTGCTCTTATCGTCCCAAAAGTAATGGCAACACAGCAAGAAAAAAGGCGGAAGCAGCGTAAACGACTAGAGTTATCAAAATCTCAAGGAGGGGAAAGAAATGCTACAACTTAATAATATTAGCATCACCTTTAATGAAGGAACCCTTGATGAGAAAAAGGCCCTTCAGAATATTAATCTATCTTTAGAAGCAGGGGATTTTATCACCGTTATTGGTAGTAACGGAGCAGGTAAGTCAACATTAATGAATACCATATCCGGATCCTTGTTACCCGATGTTGGGGAAGTTTATATCGGTGGAAATAAAGTAACTCATATCCCCGAATATAAACGGGCAGCACTCATCGGTCGTGTTTTTCAAGATCCAATGGCGGGCACCGCACCTAATATGACAATTGAAGAGAATTTAGCGATTGCTTATAGTCGAAATCAGCGAAGAACATTGAGGTTTGGTGTTAATAAGAAACGAAAAGAAATGTTTCGTGAATATTTACAATCACTGGGATTAGGGTTAGAACATCGTTTATCAGCAAAAGTAGGTTTGCTATCGGGTGGAGAAAGGCAAGCACTGTCGCTTTTAATGGCTACTTTCACAGAGCCAAATATTTTACTACTTGATGAGCATACTGCTGCACTTGATCCCTCAAGAGCAGAAATGATTACTACATTAACCGGTGATATTGTAAGAACATACAAATTAACAACAATTATGGTTACTCATAATATGCAGCAAGCGTTAGATTTAGGAAATCGATTAATAATGATGGATAAAGGTCAAATTATCTTAGATATTGCCGGTAAAGAAAAACAACAATTAACAATTGATAAGCTAATGAAAGAGTTTCAGCGTATTAGAGGCACAGAAATGGCTAGCGACCGTGCACTCCTTGGCTAGAACCTATTAGAAAAGTGTTAGGGCTATTGCCTAAATTGTACAAATACCTAAAAACTAATTGGAAAATTATCACAAGACATCCTCCCATTTCATAAGATTGATAGTGTCAACTTAAACAAGTACCTAACTTACAATCAGGAAGGGGTAATAGAATGTCTTGTGGATGTAATAGTAATAAACACATGCATACAGGAGTAATGCCATACCAAATGAGTATACAGCCAGGGGGATCACCACATCATATGGGAATACCACCGCATCATATGGGGGTACCAGCACCAGGAATGATACCACATCATATGGGAATACCATCCCCAGGAATGGTGCCACAACAAATGGGAATGCCATCGCCAGGAATGATGCCACAACAAATGGGAATGCCATCGCCAGGAATGATGCCGCAACAAATGGGAATGCCGGCACCAGGAATGATGCCACAACAAATGGGAATGCCGGCACCAGGAATGATGCCACAACAAATGGGAATGCCGGCACCAGGAATGATGCCACAACAAATGGGAATGCCGGCGCCAGGAATGATGCCACAACAAATGGGAATGCCATCGCCAGGAATGATGCCACAACAAATGGGAATGCCGGCGCCAGGAATGATACCACAACAACAAACTGTTGACCAAATGCCTACTATGCTGGATTATGATGATGATTTAGAAGAATTACAAATGAATTGGAATGTAAATAATCCTAATTTGTATTAGTTTTTCAATATGTCCATAGTAAGTGTTGATTGGACAATTCTTTCAATAAAAAAAGGAGCTAACCTTACTTTAAAAGTTAGCTCCTTTTTGTAGATTAAGAAAACATAAATTTCTTACTTGGAAAGTGTTAGCTTATAGTTTTCTTAACTTCTAACTAGTTCTTTTTCACTCATGATCTCATTTGCTGATTGAATTGCTTCTTCCTTCTTAACTGGTGCTTTCCAATATTTTTCATTTCCAGGCAAATCATCAAACCAAGCGGCATCTTTTGGACAATCAAGAACCATGAACTTTCCGTATTCTTTATCTCTAGATTGATGGTATTTAAGGTATGCTTTACCATCTTCAATTGCTAGTATTTCGATTTTTCCAGATGTATGGCTCATAGACAAGCGAACGCGTTTACCTAACCCAGATGTACGTGCTTTTGCTTGTTCAACAATATGATAAGCTTCCTCTAATGTAAGTACAAAATCGTTATTTCCTGCCACTGGGCGGTTGATAAAGAAATAGTAAGGTGTTACACCAGCCCATGACAAACGATCGAGTAATTCACCTAAAACAACGGGATCATCATTAATTCCCTTTAATACTGGAGTTTGGTTAACAACAATTGCTCCGGCATTATGGAGAGCTTGAAACCCTTTTTTAGCTTCTTCTGTAATTTCTCTTGGATGATTAATATGTGCCATAATATAAATGCGTTTTTCAGGAGTTGAATATTCCCGAATAAGATTGAGGAATTCTTGATCTTCATAAATACGCATTGGATTAAAAACCGGCATCTTTGATCCTAATCGGATAATTTTTACATGGTCAATCGCTCTTAGACGTTCTATAATCAGACGTAGTTTTTTTGTACCTAAAATTAATGAATCGCCACCAGTAAGTAGCACGTTGTTAATTTCAGGATTCTCGGCAATGTACTCAATTCCAGGATTAACGTCATTCATTGCTTCTTTAATTTCATTCCGGAACAAACGCTTTCTAAAACAGTAACGGCAGTAAGCACCGCATACTTCAGAAACGATTAATAAAGCTGTTGTTCCATATTTATGCTGACATCCAGGTACAACATAGTTAGTCGCTTCATCGGAAGCATCCCAGCGCCCATATTCGGCAAGCTCTCCTTCATTTGGAATAACGAGTTTACGGATGGGATCGTTCGGATTATTCCAATCAATCAGACTTAAATAATAATCATTTACACGGAAAACGTATTTCTCGGTAATTTTTTTCAATTTTTCCCGCTCAACCTCTGGTATCGCCTCAATTTTGTTTATGTCAGTTACATATTTTGGCATTACCATCCTATCAGCTCCTTTTAATAGAATTATAGTAATCAAAATTAAGTATAACAAATAAAGACAAATTCGGTCAAAAAATTACTAGTTTTTAATAGATGATTACAAAAAAATGTTTTTGATAGTTAAAACATACAAGAAAAGCGCAAGCGCCTTGGTCACGAGCTCTAAGGCTGCTTGCGCTAGACAGTTGCTAAGTTAGAAATTTATAAATTCTGATTATATAAAAAAAGAGAAACCCACAACATTTGTGAATTTCTCTTTTATATAGCTCAAAAATTTAATGCTTATTATGCATTAGCCTTTTGATTAAGATGTCTCTTTTTACGGAAATGTTGAATGGCCCCGATTGAAACAAGTAAAACAAAACCTATAAAAGAAAATACCAAGTTATTAGGATAAATCAATAAAATACCAGAAGTGAGTAACATAATTCTTTCAACGAATAATGGTTTATAGACAAAATAATTCATCATCGCTGCACTAATAGCGGTCATTCCAATAAGTGCCGTTAATAATACTGGAGTAAAGGTTGAAAATGTTGCATTTTCTAATACTAAAACCGGATTATAAACGAAAACATAAGGAATGATAAATGCTGCAATTGCTAATTTCAGTGCATTAATCCCAGATTTCATAGGATTTGCCCTAGCTATCCCCGCCCCAGCGTAGGCTGCGAGACAAACAGGTGGTGTAATATCTGCAACAATTCCAAAGTAAAAAACAAACATATGGGCAGCGATAACAGGCACCCCAAATTCAAGTAATGCAGGTGCAGCCATTGAAGCAGTAACTACATAATTTGCAGTAGTCGGTAGTCCCATACCTAATAAGATACAAGCAAACATTGTAAAGAATAAAAGTAAAAAGAAACTTCCACCAGCTAAATCTAATATTCCACCAGCGATTTTTCCACCTAAACCAGTAAATACTACAATTCCAACAATTATCCCTGCACTTGCACAAGCAGCAATAACAGGAAGTGCTACTCTTGCACCCTGTTCTAAAGCTTGGAATATATCACGTATCGACATGCGTGTATCTTTTCTAGTTAAACTAACTAAAAAAGAAACTAAAATACCCCATAAAGCTGCATAAGTAGGCGTGTATCCGTAAAATAGCATACCGACGATGGTAAATAGAGGGAGGAGTAGGTCTGCGCGTTTAGCTAAACTTTTGAAAGACGGTAATTCACTTTTAGGTAAGCCTAAAATTCCATTTTTCTTTGCTTCAAAATGTACTCCCATAAATACTCCTGAAAAGTATAAGATAGCAGGTACGATTGCTATAATAATAATTTGACTATATGGGATACCTGTATATTCAGCCATAATGAATGCAGCAGCTCCCATAATTGGTGGCATAATTTGTCCACCAGTAGAAGCAGAAGCCTCAGAAGCTGCTGCAAATTCAGGTTTAAAACCAGCTCGTTTCATCATAGGTATAGTAAATGAGCCCGACCCAACAGTATTAGCTACCGAACTACCAGTAACCATACCTTGAAGTGCACTAGCAGAAACCGCAGCTTTTGCTGTTCCACCGGTAAAACGCCCTGTTGCTCCAAATGCTAAATCATTAAAGAATTGGCCGATACCAGTTTTCGTAAGCATAACACCAAAGAATAAAAACAAATAAATAAATGTTGAAGAAATTTGAATAGGAATCCCAAAAATAGCATTGTCACTATATACAAGTCTTCTTACTAAACCTTCCCACGAAAAACCGCGATGGCCAAAAACTGGAATGTATTTTCCCCATAAACCATATGCTATTGCGAGTAAAGCAATAATAACGATAGGTAAACCTACAGCACGGCGTGTGGCTTCTAGAAGTAAAGCGATTGTTAAGGAAGCAACAATAACGTCCATAGTAGAAAATCCAGTTGTTAAAGCTCGTGTCGTTAACCATTCATAATTATAAATAATATAAAAATTACAACCTAACGATAAGAAAGCGAAAACTACGTCATACCAAGCAATTCCTGGCTTCTTAATAAGTGATCGCTTAACAGGGTATAAAAGAAAAATAAGCGATAATCCTGCACCAAGATGAATGGCTCCTTGAATCATAGATACATAAGACCCTTTAAGTGCAGTGTAAAGTTGAAAAAATGTTAAAGAAATAGCAATAATCGTAATAAGCCAAGCCCACTTCTTAAGATTGGTTCTATATGCCGCTTCTCGATCATATTTGGCTAAGAGTTCTTGTTCGTTTAGATCATTTTTATTAACCATGAATTCACCACCTGAATAATAAATTAAAATCGATGAAAAAGTAGGAGGCTTAATATTTCCTGCTTTTTCATCGATATCCGTTTCAAACGGAAGTTTTTGATGAAAATGCAATATATGTAATATGGTAAAGAGTTACGTGCTGCATACGTGTAAAATAGACCGAACGTAAAGTCCGGTCTATTTTTCTTAATTATTTAAGACCAATTTCTTTGAAGTACTTTTCTGCTCCTGGATGGAAAGGTAAACCTTCTGACCCGTTAAGAGCATTTTCAATTGTTAAGTGTTGTGCTTGATCATGTGTCACGTTAGTAGCATTTTCAAACATAGCCTTTGTGATGTTATAGCCTAAATCTTCATCAATTGTATCTAAAGATCCTACTAAAACTGCATACGCAGTAACTGTACTTACAGGTGCATCTAAGAAGTCATATGCATCTGCAGGAATTTCTAAGTGACCGTACTCACTATTAGCTAGGATGTAATCTAAGGCTTCACCTTCGATATTAAGAATAACAATATCGCGGTTTAGTGCTAATTCTGTTACAGCAGAAGCAGGTAATCCTAGTAAACCAAATAGAGCGTCGATGTTTCCATCTTGTAATTGACCAGCAGCATTACCAAATCCTTCAGCAAATTCAGTATAGTCACCATCTTGAATGCCGTGTGCTTCAAGAATTAATTTAGCCGCAGCTTGAGTACCGCTACCGGCTGGACCAATTGCTACTCGTTTTCCTGCTAAGTCAGCAATTGAAGTAATTCCTGAATTCTTTGTTGTGACAACTTGCATAACTTCAGGATAAATGTGGCCGATAAAACCGAAATTTTCTACAGGTGCTTCAAAGGCACCTTCTCCATTAACTGCTTCCTGTGCAGGAATGTGAACAGTCATTCCTAGATCCATTTCTCCTTGGCCAATCATAGAAAGATTTTCAACAGATGCACCTGAAGAAACTGCACTTATTGAAAGACCATCGATTTCAGCGCTAACAACGTTAGCAATTTCTGTTCCTAGTGGGTAATATGTACCGCCTGGACTTCCAGTTCCAAGTTGCAATTGTGTGTCAGTGTCACCACAAGCAACTAGAAGTAGAGAAATGCTTAGTAGCAAACTGAAAAGAATCAACATTTTCTTTTTCAAATTAATTCCCCCTATTATTATTTTTTTATAAATTTGTACTAACATAAATTAGGTATGCTAGGTTTCTATATATTATTTTATACAGAGAAATATTTTTTTGTCAAAAAAGATTAAGTAGAAACTCTTCGAAAATGGTAATTTTTTGAACTATTCAAATGAAAAGATTAAAAAAAAGGCTGTTTTATCGAGTACTTAGTAAAAACAGCCTTTAAGCAAGGGGAGTATGAGTTTAAAAATGATTAAAAGGCTTTCCAAACTCATGTTACTGTTATTTTATGTTAAATAATTTTGCTAAACAAGATACTGATAACAAAAAGTGTGGGAAGTAATATTACAAATTATTAATTTACATAGTTGACCGATTACAAAAGCGGAAAGGAATTGATTAATGAGACGTTGAAGGAAAACGTTTTTTTTCTTGGATGGACATTGGCCTTTCAGTTTCTTTGTCTACAAAGGACATTTGCTTCCATTTTTTCGATCTCCAACGTTTTAACATTAGTAAACCCCGTAGCCATTCGTCGGCACTAAAGGCAATCCAGACACCAATTAGTCCTAGGCCAAAGTGAATTCCCAAAATGTATGAAAGGACAACAGCAACTCCCCACATAGATAATATTCCGATATAAACGGGATATTTTACATCACCAGCAGCACGTAGTGAACTAATCAAAACTAGATTAAAGGCCCTTCCAGGCTCTAAAATAATAGTTAATAATATTAGTGTACTTCCTAGGTTTATTATATCGGTATTATTTGTGAAAATACTAAAAATTGACTTACTAAACATGCTGAAAATAATTGCCATAGCAGTGGAAACTAAAATTGCAATTTTTAAGCTTTTTATACAGCGTACGTAAGCGGCTGTAAACTTTTCTGCTCCAACGTATTGTCCAATTAAAATTTGCGTACCTTGGCCAATGGCCACTGAAAAAAGTAAAATAAACATCATTATGTTTTGTGTATAAACTTTAGAGGTTAAGGCAATTGTTCCCATAGAAGCTATAAAATAAGTAATGGCTATTTGGGATGTATTATATGCAATATGCTCACCAGCAGACGGAATTCCAATTTTCAGAAGTTTCTTTAGTTCCTCCTTTGGGAACTTCTTGAATAAAAATGCTATTGGTATATTTCCTTTTATTCGATAATAAAGAATGATAATCATTGCAGTAAGACCAATTGTACGACTTATCGAAGTTGAGATTGCTACCCCAGTAACACCTAGCACAGGAAAACCGAATGGTCCAAAAATAAAAAGATAGTTTCCGATAACATTGAGTAAATTCATTCCAAAAGTTACGTACATAGCATCTCTAGTGAAACCATGGCTCCGTACAATGGCAGCAATGGTCAGAATTAATGCCTGAATAAATGAGAAACCACCAACAATTTGCAAATAAATCAATGAAGTTTTCATTAGTTCTGAAGGAATATTCATTGCCTTTAATATTGTAGGTGCAAGAATGAATATAATAATGCTTAACAAAATTCCGAAAATGAGATTTGCAGCGATAGAAACAACGCCGATTTTGTTTGCTTCTTCCTCTTTTTTTGCACCTATATATTGGGCAATTAAAATACTTGTACCTGCTGCGATAAAGCCGAACATGACAATTATTAGATTAAGCACTTGGTTAGCAACACCTACTGATGCAACTGCATTATCATCATATTGGCTTAGCATTAATGTATCAGCGCTGCCCATAAGCATGTGTAAAAAGATTTCAATAAAAATCGGCCAAGTTAATGCGAATAAAGTTAACTTAGCTGCTTTATTAGACTTTAAGTTTTTCATTTACTTTTTCCTCCAGTTTTCCAATAAGTTATTTTGTATATCCCGCTTTTAGGAGCAGTAAAACCTACGTAGATTGAAGTTGTTTTATATTGGACAATGACGAATATTACAGTAGTATAAGTGTATAAGTTTTTGTAAGCGATATAAAGATATAATCTCGATAATAATTGGACTTTTACGACTTGGAAGGAGTGTTTTTTTTGAATACTTTGTGTTTTTCGGCACCGCCTTTTCCTACATATATCACGGGTAGAGCCCATTGTTTTAAAAAAGGGAAGAAGCATATAAAAAGAATCTTTTCTGTTTTTGACCTATTAATTGTTAAGAGTGGGGTCATTTATATGAGCGAAAATGGTGTGAATTATGATGTGAAAGAAGGGCAATATATCATTTTGGCACCTGGTCTTGAACACTTTAGTTATAAGCCTTGCGATACAGATACACATTACTATTGGTTGCATTTTGATATAGATGTACATTATGAACTAAAAGAAGTTGATGATATTAATTGGGGAATGATTATCAAACAAGAAAAAACAGGAATTGAAGCTGCAAAACATGTATTGCATATTCCGAGATACGGCACTCTTATTAACGAAAAATTTATCGATTCTGAAATAACGCGTTTATTTTCTTTAGATAGTACGAATAAGCCTGAAAAACGATTAAAAGAACAAATTATTTTTCAAGAAATATTATTACAGTTGCAATCGGATGCTATTCGAATTCCGACAAGTGCTGAACAAGTTACAAAACAGGCAGTAGCATATATTCAAGCGAATTATTATAAGGAAATGATAAAGATGGACAATCTTTCAAAAGAGTTACTTCTTCATCCTGACTATATAACACGATGTATGCAAAAAACGTTAGGGGTAACGCCAATGCATTATCTAACTTCCTATCGATTGACCAAAGCAAAAGATTTTTTATCAAATACAAATGAGAAGCTAGATTCGATTTCAAGACAAATAGGAATTCTGGATAGTGCATACTTTACAAGAGTGTTTAAAAAGAATGAGGGAATAACACCAAGCGAATTTCGTAGATTAGCCAGACGGGAAGGGAAGTAAATAAAAGTAGATATTAACACCATACTGAAGAAATGTATTAGACATTTCACACTATTTATTAATGAAAGATATAAAGTGAGATTGGTGCAAACGAGTGCGTGGCGTTCAGGGGTGTGGTCATCTTAACAACTCAGCGAAGGCTTTTTCCTATAATTTCCCTACCGCACTATTTAAAGATTTCCGTAAAAAACCTCTTGTTTTTTTAAAAAGTCATATGTATAATAGCTTTAAAGACAAACAGTGCAAGCGTTTTCCTTGATGGTTACGTAATGCTTGTTTTTTTGAAAACATTGCGCAAGCGTTTGTCTCGAGTGAGGTTGGATGCTTTGGAATTTGTGATAGTCAGAAATTTAAAAGTAAGATATTTTTTGCATAGTTATTTTAATTTGTATTCATACTTAGTAAGAAATTTCTTACTTTCGTGTATGATGGCATCACTTGTAAGCGGTTCATCTCATTTGACTAAAAAACTTTATTGGAAATATAAGGGGGAAAGAAAATGGTTAAGAGTATGAAATTTTTATTACTTTCATTTTTAATGTTAATGTTGCTGACTTTAGTTGCTTGTGGCGGGAATGATGATGCTTCTAAAGAAGACACGGATGGAGCAGTAGATAATGGAGTAAGTGAAGAAAATGATTTTGATTTTGAAATTGTACCAGAAGAAGGAGCGGAACTTTTATTTTGGAGTGAAGGAGAAGAGAACTTAGATTGGGCAAGGGAAATGGCCGAAGCATTTGAAGCTGAGTATGGAGTTCCTGTACAGGTAGAAGAAGTTAACCAAGAAGATGCTCCAGAACGTTTAGCTACAGACGGGCCATCTGGACTTGCTGGCGATGTTTTTGCTTCAACGCACGATCGTATTGGTCGAGCCATTTCAGCAGGATTAGTGCTAGAAAACTTTTGGCCCGAAGAATACGAAGCTGAATTTATGGATGCTGCCATTCAAGCAACATCATTTGATAATGTTCTTTACGGATATCCAGCTCGAATTGAAACATACGCATTATATTACAATAAGGATTTGGTAGAAACAGCTCCGATAACAATGGACGAGTTGATTGAAGTAGCGAAAGAACTAAATAATGAGATTGATCGTGGTTTTTTGATGGAGCCTGGTAATTTCTATTTCACGTATGGATTTTTCGGTGGTTATGGTGGTTATGTATTTGGTGATAATAACACAGATGTAAATGAGATTGGGTTAAATAATGAAGGTTCTGTGAAGGCAGTTGAATTAATTAAGAAACTTCGCGATGAAGTTGCACCAGGTGTAGCAGCGGAAGATATCACTTATGATGTGAGGACATCACTATTTGAAACTGGAGATATGGCATTTGATATTAATGGACCATGGGCAATTCAAGGCTATAGGAGTGCGGGAATTAATTTTGGTATTGCACCACTTCCTGTACTTGATAATGGTCAAAATCCTAAAAGCTTCTCTGGTGCTGGTGCATTTTATGTTAATGCATATACTCCATACCCTGACGCTGCAGCATTATTTGCACAATTCATTACTAGCGAGGAAAGTTTGTTGAAATTATATGAAACAGTTGGTCATTTACCACCGCGCTTGGCGCTACTTGATAATGAACTGATCCAGAGCAATCCATTTGCAGTAGCCTTCCTTGAACAAGCAGAGCATGCTGTTCCGATGCCAAATGTTGCAGAAATGCCTTTAGTTTGGGGACCAATGGAAGCTGCAGTAAATGAAGTTTGGAACAACGATGTTGATATCCAAGAAGCTCTTGATCGAGCAGTAAATACGATTGAAAACGCAATCTTAGAGCAACAACAGTAACTATAATTTTGATTTGAAAATAAATTATGTGTGTTCATTGAGTGAGGTATAGGAAGAGTATTCCTTTGCCTTCTCAATGATCATTAATTATCCCACTATTTAGGGGGCAATAATATCCCCGTCTCGAAAAATCTAAAATGATCGGAGTAGCAAAGATGGGGGTTAAGTGCTCCTTAATGTCCGGTATAACAATGTAAAATTGGTAAGAAGGAAGTAAAAACCCCAACTTATTAAGTTAAGTTAATAAAACGTAAAGAATAATAGATGTTATTAAAAAGAATGTCACTCTAAAGTAAAGGAGTATGAATACTATGGAGAATAAGCTTCAAATATCAAGCACTTCAAATAATAGTCATAGCAAGATCGCTGCTGTGTTATCAGCACTTTTTATGGGGTTAGGACAAATTTATAATAAGCAGTATATCAAGGGTATTCTATTATCTTTGAGCAAGGTTTTAGTATTAGTCTTTTTTTCAAGACCAATTATTGATGGATTATATGGGTTAATTACCTTAGGTGAAACACCTCAAGTAAGACAAAGAGGACGTATCATTGAGCAAGGGGATCACTCCATATTATTAATGGCAGAAGGACTTCTTTTATTGTTTTTACTTATTGCTATATTATTTGTTTATTATTTTAATATTCGTGACGCCTATCAAATAGGTAAATTACGCGAACAGGGAAAAGCTATTCAACCGTTTAAAGCTACGATGAAAAATGTTTGGGAAAACGGTTTTGCTTATATACTAATCACCCCTACAGCTTTGTTCATGGTTCTATTAACAGTTTTTCCGTTAATATTTACTGCTTTAATAGCATTTACAAATTATTCCTCGCCTAACTACTTACCGCCAGCTAATTTAGTAGATTGGGTTGGACTTCAACAGTTTGTTCGATTATTTACAATGGAGTCGTGGAGAGGAACGTTTATTGGCGTTTTCTCTTGGACAATCATTTGGGCAACGTTATCAACTGTAATGGTCGTATTTTTCGGTCTTTTTGTAGCAGTTGTATTATCGCAAAAAGTAGTAAAGTTTACGAAGTTTTGGAGAAATTTATTTATTTTACCGTGGGCAGTACCGGGTTTTGTGACAATCTTAATTTTTAGAAGTATGTACAACGGTCAGTATGGAATTATTAATGATATGTTAAGAGCAGTCGGCTTAAATGGAGTACCGTGGTTATCGGATCCGATGTGGGCAAAAGTAGCAGTTTTATTGACTAATCTTTGGTTAGGTTTCCCATTTTGGATGGCATTGTTTACTGCAATATTAACAACAATTAGTAAAGAATTATATGAAGCAGCCGAAGTGGATGGTGCAACTATTGTTCAGCAGTTCAGAAAGATTACCCTTCCAATCGTAATGGTTGCGGCAATACCACTGATGGTTTTCACATTTGCTTTTAACTTTAACCAGTTAACATTTATCTACTTAATGACCGAAGGTGGGCCAACAAATTCAAGTTATAACTTTGCAGGTCATACGGATATCCTGCTTTCGTGGATCTTTAAAATGACTTTAGATAATGGGCAATATGCTATTGCGTCTGCGGTTGCACTGTTGGTTTTCCTTATCATTGCAGGTTTTGCGTATTTTAATTTAAAAAATACGAAATCAATGAAAGGAGATTTTTAAAATCATGACTAAACAAAAGTTAATGAAATTCACTAATTATTTTATTGTTTATAGTATTTTAATTATCTTAGCGCTTATTTGTTTGTTTCCCGTATATTTTGTATTTATAGGGTCAGTCAACCCAGGGAGTTCGTTACGTGCAGCTCAAATTTTTCCGAGTTTTGCTGATTTAAACTGGGGGCATTACCGTGCGTTGTTTGAGGAATATAATTATGTCACTTGGTACAAAAATACAATGAAAATTGCTGTATCAAACATGCTTATTGCTACATTCTTTGGGGTTTTATCAGGATATGCTTTTTCAAGATTTAATTTTAAAGGCAAAAGACAAGGTTTGATGGCCATTATCATTTTGCAAATGTTCCCGACAATTATGGGAATGATCGCGATCTACACTTTGTTAGGTTCTTTTGGGTTATTAGATACTCATCTCGGTTATATTTTAGTTTTAGCTGCTGGGAGTGTTGCGTTTAATACTTGGATTGTTAAAGGTTTCTTTGATGGTATTCCAAGGAGTTTAGAAGAGGCAGCAAGGATTGATGGAGCTTCTAATTTACAAATATTTGTTCAAGTCATGCTTCCACTTGCAACGCCAATTGTTGCTTTTGTTGCCTTTAATAGCTTCATTGGTGCAAGTATGGACTTTATTATGGCAGAAGTTATTCTTCGCTCTAGTAATCAATGGACGTTAGCTCAAGGATTGTTTACATTAATTTCTGGTCAGGCGAATAACAATTTTACGGTGTTTGCAGCTGGAGCAGTATTAATTTCAATCCCACTTATGTTAGGATTTTTCATATTCCAAAAATATATCGTAGAAGGATTAACTGCTGGTGCAGAAAAAGGATAATGAAAAAAGTAGGTGCTTTTCATGCTTAAAAGGTTCAAAGTGTTATCAATTATATTGTTAGTTCTATCATTTGGAATGATTATATATTCCTCTTTGCTCCTTTGGATCGTAACGAATTCTTAAATAAATAAGTAAACCGTGTAGGGTTAAAGGGATTATTAATAGTTGAGTGAGATATAGGAGGGTGGAAATAATGGTTAAAACATGGTGGAAAGAAGCAGTTGTATATCAAGTGTATTGGAGAAGTTTCTACGATACAGATGGAGATGGTTATGGAGACTTACAAGGTGTTATCGAAAAACTAGATTATATTAAAAGCTTAGGTATAGATGTAATTTGGTTAAATCCATGCTATGAATCTCCTGACTTTGATAACGGCTACGATATTTCTAATTACTATACGATCATGGATAAGGCCGGTAATATGGAAACGTGGGAACACCTATTAACTGAGGTTCATAATCGTGGAATGAAATTAATTATGGACCTAGTTGTTAATCATACGTCCAATCAGCACCCCTGGTTTATCGAGGCGAGTTCATCAAAAGATAATCCCAAACGTGATTGGTATATTTGGAAAGACCCGATAGATAACAAAGAACCTAATAATTGGCGATCCTATTTTACTCCTTCAGTTTGGGAGTATCATGAACATACTGGCCAATACTATATGCATTCATTTGCTGTCGAACAACCTGACTTGAATTGGGAGAACAAAGAGGTTCGTGAAGAAATATATAAAATGATGCGTTACTGGCTTGATAAAGGGATCGATGGTTTTAGGTTAGACGTGATAAATTTGCTTGCAAAACTAGATGGATTTCCTAGTGTTGAAAACCCTAATAATATTAATTATTTAGGAAATAATCCTGGTATCCATGACTATTTGAAAGAAATGAACAGAGAAGTTTTACGCGATTATGAAATTATGACAGTTGGTGAAATACCATTTGTAACCCCGGAAGATGGATTGAAATATGTTGGTGAAGACCGAAATGAACTTAATACATTATTTCATTTTGAAGTAGCAGATGACATGCCGTCTTGGGATATGGTTCGGTATAAAGAAATTCAAAATAGATGGTATAAAGGGCTGAAAGGGAAAGGGACAAATTCACAATTTTTGAATAATCATGATCATACGAGACAAGTAACACGCTATGGAAATGATGGTGAATTTCGAATTCAATCTTCAAAACTTTTGGCAACGATGATCCATACACTTCCTGGGATTCCGTATATATTTCAGGGTGAAGAAATCGGCATGACGGGAGTACGATTCGATTCAATTGATGATTATCATGACATTGCTATGAAAAACAAATATAAAGAAGAGGTTGAAAAAGGACGAGATCCCGAAGAAGTATTTGAAAGCTTATTAATGCTAAGTCGGGACAACTCTAGAACACCTATTCAATGGGATGATTCGCGTCATGCGGGCTTTACAACAGGTACACCATGGATTAAGGTTAATCCAAATTTTAAAGAAATAAACGTGGATAAAGCCTTGGTAGACCCAAATTCTGTATTTTATTATTATAGGAAATTAATTCAATTACGAAAAGATAACCCAATAATGATTTATGGAGATTACCAAGATTTATCAAAAAATGATGAAAAGCTATATGTATATACACGAAGTTATGAAGATAAACTTTGGCTTGTAACATTAAATCATTCAAATGAAGAAACTGTTTTATCAATAGATAACTATTATAAAGGTAAATATAAAAAGTTAATAATTGCAAACTATGAAGATGTGGTTGATCAAGAATTTAAAGGGACTATTGTATTAAGACCTCATGAAGCTCGAATATATGAACTGAAGCAATAGTAAAACAAAGAATTCTTTTTTCAAAAGAGAGAAGGAGGAACAATCATGAACACAAAATGGTGGAAAGAAGCAGTGGCGTATCAAATTTATCCGCGTAGTTTCATGGATTCCAATGGAGATGGAATTGGAGATATTCAAGGAGTAATATCAAAATTAGATTACTTAAAGGACTTAGGTATAGATGTTATCTGGATATGCCCTATATATAGTTCACCTAATGATGATAACGGCTATGATATAAGTGACTATAAAGGAATTATGGAGGATTTTGGAACGATGTCTGATTTTGATGAACTCCTGACTGAAGTTCATTCAAGAGGCATGAAATTAATTATGGATTTAGTTATTAATCATACATCTGATGAACATCCTTGGTTTATTGAAGCTCGGTCATCAAAAGACAATCCATACAGAGATTATTATATTTGGCATCCAGGGAAAAAAGGTAAGGAGCCAAACAATTGGGAATCTATTTTTAGTGGTTCTGCTTGGGAATATGATGAGAAAACTAATGAATATTATTTGCATGTTTTTTCGCGTAAACAACCGGATTTAAACTGGGAAAATAAAGCTGTACGAAAAGAACTTTACGACATGATTAATTGGTGGTTAGATAAAGGTATTGATGGTTTCCGAGTAGATGCGATTTCTCATATTAAAAAGATTAAGGGTTTCCCGGATATGCCGAATCCGAAAAAGTTAAAGTATGTTCCATCACTTGACGGACATATGAACCAAAAAGGTATTGATGTGTTTCTTAAAGAGTTAAAACGTGAAACGTTTGACAAATACGATATTATGACTGTTGGTGAAGCAAACGGTGTGAAAGCTGAACATGCTGAGGAATGGGTAAGTGATAAAGATGGCTATTTCAATATGATTTTTCAATTTGAACATTTAGATCTCTGGGGGAAAGATACAGAAAAAGGGAAAGATATTGCTGCCCTAAAAGAGACGTTTACAAAATGGCAAACAGAACTTGAAGGAAAAGGGTGGAATGCGCTGTTTCTCGAAAATCATGATCAACCACGTTCTGTTTCAACGTGGGGGAATAGTGGTAAATATCGAGTGGAATCTGCCAAAGCTTTAGCGACATTATATTTCTTAATGCAGGGAACGCCCTTTATTTATCAGGGGCAAGAAATTGGTATGACGAATGTAAAGTTTAATTCAATTGACGATTATAATGATGTAGCGATTAAAAACTTATATAAGAGTGAAATTGAAAATGGGAAAACTCATCAAGAAATTATGAATATCATTTGGCAAAATGGCCGTGATAATTCACGAACACCAATGCAATGGAATGATGAAGTAAACGCAGGGTTCACTAAAGGAAAACCTTGGATAAAGTTAAATCCAAATTATAAACAAATTAATGTGCAACAAGCAATGAAAGACCCAAATTCTATTTACAATTATTACAAAAAGCTTATTCGACTTCGCAAAGAGATGCCGGTGCTAGTTTATGGAAGTTATGAACTAATCTTAGAAGAGCATGAAAAGATCTATGCCTATACTAGGACATTAGAGGACAAAACTGTTTTAATTATGACTAATCTTTTTGAAGAAGAGGCCGTGTTTACTTTGCCTGAAAGTCTAAGTGAGAAATCAACAAAATTTTATGTCGGTAATTATAATGTAAATCCAGATGAAGACTTAGAAAAAATTGTATTAAAGCCTTATGAAGCAAGAGTTTATATTTTAATAACTAATAAAAACAATTGTCACCGCAGTACAATAAGTGAACTAGCATCAATGAAATAAAATTAGTGAGAATAAATACTATTCGTTTTTGATCTCTTTCTTTATTGAAAGTTTAATTTCACAAGAAAAAATTATTAGCAAGGGTAAATTTTCCCTTGCTAATAATTTTTTGTAGGTATGAAGAAAAATTCATTGTTAATGAATGTAAAAATAGCTAAACTATATAAAGAGTTGATAAAAATAGAGAAAAGAGGGGAACTATGGCGGTAACAATAAAGGACGTTGCAAAACTAGCCAATGTTGCACCATCTACAGTGTCACGAGTTATAGCTAATAGTCCTAGAATTAGCGAGAAAACAAAGGTGAAAGTTAGAGAAGCGATGGAGAAACTTGGTTATCATCCAAACTTTCATGCTAGAAGTTTAGCGAATAAAAGTACAAATACTATAGGTATTGTCATGCCTAGCTCTGCAAATAAGTCGTTCCAAAATCCTTTCTTCCCTGAAGTAATTAGGGGAATAAGTTCTAAAGCCTATCAAGAACGTTACGGCTTATATTTATCGACTGGGCAAACAGAAGAAGAAATCTTTCAAGAAGTCGTACATATGGTACAAGGGGGAAGGGTAGATGGGATTATTCTTCTGTATTCAAGAGTAAATGATAAAATTATGCCTTATTTACAACAACAAAAATTTCCTTTTGTTTTAATAGGGCGTCCATACAAAGAAGAAATTCATGGTATTACTTATGTAAATAACGATAATTTTAAAGCGGCGAAAACGGTTACGGAATATTTATTATTGTTGGGACATCGAAATATTGCTTTTATTGGTGGAGAGTTAGATTTTGTTGTTGCAGTCGACCATAAGAAAGGCTACGACCAGGCATTAATAAATGCAAATATACCTATTAGGGAAGAATATATCATTTCTCATCATGAATTAGAGCAAGGTGGAGAGGATGCGATCATTCAGTTAATGAGTTCATCAGTACCACCAACCGCTCTTATCGGTTTAGATGATATTATGACTTTCAGTGTGTTAAAGATGTTAAGTGAAATGGGAATACGCGTTCCGGATGATATATCAATTGTCAGTTTTAATAATGTTTTGATCTCGGAGCTTTCTTCTCCACCTATGACTACGGTTGACATTAATATTTTTGGACTAGGCTATGAAGCGATGAAGCTTTTAGTTGAAAAAATAAAAGAACCTACAGAGGAAGTTAATAGTGTAATAATTCCTCACAAATTAGTAAAGCGTCAAACTTGTAAAGCATTAAATAGAACAGGTAAAAAGGATGAATGAGCAATAATAGCCTTCATCTTTTTTCGCATCAAGAAAATGCTGAGGTATTCGTTTCATATTATAATTATTGTTCAACTGTGTGTCCACTTCAGAGGTAAGAAAGATTTTTTTTAGCGCCTCTTAAATGTCCTTTATAGTAATTAAAGTTGTGCTATAATAATACAAGTTTAGTTAATTACAATTAAATGGAAAAAGAGTGGAGGGAAGCTATTGTCACAATATAAATGGTTTCGGGTATTTTTAGGAATTATTATGTTGTTCTTAATAATTTACTTAGGAACACTTGTCCAATTTATTTTTCGACCAATTGTTGTTTTTGTTGAAGCGCTATTTGTTCCGTTTCTACTTGCAGGCGTGTTTTATTATTTATTTCGACCAATTGTAAATGTAATACATAAACAAAAGCTTCCGAAAACTTTAGCTATTATAATAATTTACCTAGCTGTTGTTGGTTTAATAACTGTCTTAATACTATTAATTGGACCAATATTACAAAGACAGGTGAATAGCCTAGTAAATAATTTTCCGTATCTGATCAACGAGATACGGGCTTTAATTATTCAACTTCAAGAAAATGATTGGATTAATCGTTTCGAATGGTCAGAAACACTAACTCTAGAAAAACTATCAACAAATATGACTCATTATATAAATCAGGCCTTTAATATTATAAGTACGAACATTGCAGGATTAGTTAGCTTTATCACAAATGTAGTTGTTGTATTTATTATTATTCCATTCATTCTTTTTTACATGTTAAAAGAGGGGGAAAAAGCTCCGAAACAAGTATTGAAACTTCTACCTGAAAAACAAAGGATAGAAGGACAGAAAGTTTTAGGAGAAATGGATGTGAAATTAAGCTCTTATATTCAAGGTCAAATACTTGTGAGTATGTGTGTAGGTATATTAATGTATGTAGGTTTCTTAATTATTGGTATAGAATATTCATTAATTTTAGCTCTGATTGCCATGTTTACAAATGTTATTCCTTTTGTGGGGCCGTGGATTGGGACTGTACCAGCTGTTATTGTAGCAATCATTGATTCACCTTTTATGGTAATAAAAGTGTTAATCGTAATTGTTGTTGTTCAGCAATTTGAAAGTAATTTTATTTCGCCACAGATTATGGGTAAAAAGCTAGATGTGCACCCATTAACAATAATTTTATTATTAATTGTTGCAGGAAGGTTTGCAGGAATCGTTGGAATGTTATTAGCGGTACCGACTTATGCAGTATGTAAAGTTGTTGTATCACATACATATCGCTTACTGAAGTTGAGAAATAGAATAGAGTGATAAAGATCATTGGTCAAAATTTATCTTCCCTTGGATAAAATAAATTAATAGAACAAAATATAAACAGGAGTACAATGATATGTACTTCTGTTTTTGATGTTTATTGAGTTTGCTTATCTTTAATCGTTTGAAAGGATAAAATTCAACGATTAGGAGTATTATTATTGATAGTTATGAGGTAGCGATCTAGAAACGTAAATTATGGCAGCACATTCCTTGTAAAAAGATATATAGTTAAGTAAACTGTATGTGTATAGTGTTAATTATGGAGGTGAAGGTTTAATATGGCTTTTATCAATGAAGGTGTTAAACAAATTGATGTAAATGAACTAAAAAAAATTCTTAAGGATAAACCAAAGAATACAGTAATTATAGATGTGAGAGAGCGAGAAGAGTATGAAGCTTTTCACATTCCTGGTATTCCGTTAATACCGATGCATAACATACCAAATATTTTAGAAGAATTAAAAAGTGATAAAGAGTATATTTTCGTTTGCCGTAGCGGTAGTCGGAGTCACCATGTAGCTCGATTTTTGATAGAAAATGGAATAAAAGAAGCGCATAATTTTTATGGTGGAATGCTCACATGGGATGATGAAGTTAAGACTGGTTTAGAAAATGTTGTAACTGATGTTTCAAAGCTATATCAGTAAGTAGGAGGGAAAACCTTCTGCTTACTTTTTTATTAGTCTCCCAATAGATTTGTATATGTTTTTGGGACGAGGGATTAAATCTACACTGACAAAAGTAATATCAACCAATAATAAAAAAATTTCAAGTAATAACAGAAGGAGGGTAAATTGGAGCAGGGTAACCTCTAATGTTATTTGAATTAATGTTTATATCTTATATTGAATATACCTTTGTAATTGGACCTAATTATTATTAAAAGTTACGAGTAGAATTTAATGTAGATATATCGACTTTTCGTTTACCGTAACAAATGGGGCATTCTACTTTAAAATTGAAAAGAATAAAGCGAGATTCCTTTACTTTTCCAGTACCTTTACATTTATTGCAAACTACAACAATTGCCATATCGTCACCTCATTTGGGTTTGGTACAAGACTAAAAAAGAAAAGTGTTGCAATAGAAGATTAGTTATATATATCTACCACTATAACAATAATAACATATAACTCCAACTAAAGTTACTTATAACTATTCTATTGTAATATTATGTAACATGAAAAGTATAGAGTTAACCAGATATGAAAAAAAAGGAGAAATTTATTAACGGGTTCCGTTACCTATCGCAAACATTAAAAATGCTTTATTAATTGACCGTCAAATTTCATGCTAATTTGACGGTCAATTTTTGTTGATATAAAATGATTTCCTAATAAATTTATACAAATTATGTATCACAAAATGTTATCCCAATTGTCCATAGACACCAGCCAGTATATATTTACATTTCTATATACAATTTCATACACATTAATCCGAACATAAATTTACTAATAAAAAAGTTGTATAAAGCTGATGAAGGACAAAACCAGGCAGAAACGCATGCCGAGTGTCCTTCGTAAAGCCGATGAAGGACAAAACCAGGCAGAAACGCATGCCGAGTGTCCTTCGTAAAGCCGATGAAGGACAAAACCAGGCAGAAACGCATGCTAAGTGTCCATCATAAAGCTGATGAAGGACAAAACCAGGCAGAAACGCATGCTAAGTGTCCATCATAAAGCCGCTGAAGTGCAAAACCAGGTAGAAACGCATGCCGAGTGTCCATCATAAAGCCGCTGAAGGACAAAACCAGGCAGAAACGCATGCCGAGTGTCCTTCGTAAAGCCGCTGAAGGACAAAACCAGGCAGAAACGCATGCTAAGTGTCCATCATAAAGCCAATGAAGGACAAAATCAGGCAGAAATGCATGCCGAGTGTCCATCATAAAGCCGCTGAAGGACAAAACCAGGCAGAAACGCATGCCGAGGGTCCATCATAAAGCTGATGAAGGACAAAACCAGGCAGAAACGCATGCCGAGTGTCCATCATAAAGCTGATGAAGGCCAAAACCAGGCAGAAACGCATGCCGAGTGTCCATCATAAAGCTGATGAAGGACAAAATCAGGCAGAAACGCATGCCGAGTGTCCTTCGTAAAGCCGCTGAAGGACAAAACCAGGCAGAAACGCATGCCGAGGGTCCATCATAAAGCTGATGAAGGACAAAACCAGGCAGAAACGCATGCCGAGTGTCCATCATAAAGCCGATGAAGGACAAAACCAGGCAGAAACGCATGCCGAGGGTCCATCATAAAGCTGATGAAGGACAAAACCAGGCAGAAACGCATGCCGAGTGTCCTTCGTAAAGCCGCTGAAGTCCAAAATACTAATAGACGTAAAAGTACAATTATTTTTTAGATGTATGCACGAGGTTGCTTTCGATTTTCTTATAAATGGTCTGTTTTTTTAGAGTATTGTCTTTCGCCACGTTCAGTGTTCTTTCCTCTTTGAACATTTTTCATATGGAGTTTTGCATTATTGTCTTGTTTCTTTTTGTCGTCATCTTTTGTATGAGGCATATGTTAAAGCTCCTTTCACTTAAAGTCTATAGATATTTTTTCCTAACAAAAGGTATTTATGTGAGTGAATTTCATAATTAACAAAATCGAACCGCATAAAACTATAGGTTCAACGTACCTAGGGATAGTATTTTAGTGGTGAGAATAATGAATTGTGAAAATTAATTAATGATTGAGCCTTATATGAAAAATGGTATGTCTAAAAATAGGAAAGACTGTATAATAGGTTAGATATTGTAAAGTTTAGGGAGAAATATGAACAAGGAAAGGAGCTTTTTAATTTTGGAAGAAATAAAGAAAATAATCATATATTCAATTGGTTCAATTTTATTAGCTGTATCGTTAAACTTCTTTTTAATACCAGCAAATGTTTTTGCAAGTGGATTTACTGGTATAGCACAAATATTAGGGGCACTAACACCTTTATCAACGGGTATTTTTCTATTCTTACTAAACATACCAGTTGCTATTTTAGGTTGGTTAAAAATAGGAAAACGTTTTACTCTATATAGTTTTTTAAGTGTAGCTGTAACAACAATTTTCTTAGAGATTTTACCAATTGTCTCAATCTCTCAGGATATTTTGTTAAACTCGGTTTTCGGTGGAGTTATTATGGCTATTGGCGCTGGCCTTATTTTAAAATATGGTGCTTCCTCAGGTGGAGTTGATATTATAGCTTTAGTATTAGCAAGATATAGTGAACGTCCTCTAGGAACATATTTCTTTGTCATTAATGGAACGATTGTATTAACCGCGGGTCTACTTTTCGATTGGGAAAAAGCATTATATACGCTGGTAACACTATATGTTGGTTCGAGAATTATTGATGCTATCCACACCCGCCATGTGAAGCTAACTGCGTTAATTGTAACTAGTAAACCTGATGATTTACAAGCGGCGATTCATGAAAAGCTTACAAGAGGAATAACACGTATTCCAGCTAGAGGCGGGTATTCTAAAGAAGATAAAGAGATGCTTATGATCGTTATCACTAGATATGAACTATATCATCTGAAGAAAATTATTGCAGAGAAAGACGATAAAGCTTTTACTAATATTGTTGAAACAGCCGGAATCTATGGATTGTTTAGAAAAGAGAGTTAGGAGAATTTGCAGTCTAACTGTTTAAAATAACGGCATAAAAATAGATGTATCAAAGGTGGTGAAATTTTTGTTAAAGATCAGTAAATTCATCATTCTAATGAGTATTATTGTTATTGGTGGCTGTGGTACAAGTAATCAAACGAATGATAATCAAGGTGAGGAAGGAAAAAAGATGGTAAGTACTAATATGAGTGTGTATGAATTAAACAATAAGCTTATCTTTGAACTGTCATTAAGTAATAACACAGATGAACATAAACAATTACAATTTCCTTCTGGGCAACAATTTGAAATAACTGTAATTGATGAAAATGATAATATTGTTTATCGTTATAGTGAAGGAAAAATGTTTATTATGGCAATAGTGATGAAAGAACTACAACCTTCTGAGACACTAAATTGGTCAGAGGAATGGGATATGAAAGTAAATGGGGAAAGAATTTCAGCAGGAACTTACACTGCTATTGGTGAACTACAAATTATGGCGATTAATGAAGAAAGTGTTGAGCGAGAGCAATTTAAGGTCGAAAAGACAATTACTGTTGAATGAAGGTGGAGCATAGACTGCCCCACCTTTATTATTTACCAATTCCAATGGACGCTTTGACTCACAAAAGGAGTTCAGCATTATCGATTTGGTATATCTTTTTGTATTCGTTTTTTTACAGCTTCTAAAAATAAATTCCAATCATCACTAAGGTTTTCTTTGTTAGAAGTTTGAGTATTCTTCTTCGGTAATTCCTTTGACATATGCCAATATTGATGAAAGGGTTCAGGTAATTGATCTTTGGATGTCATTTTATACTCCTCTCATTACGATAGATTAGAACTGCGCAATTTAAGGAATTGTTCTAATTCACTTGTTGACAACTCAGATAGTTTATTTTCATTTGTATTTAGTATTTGATCAGACAGTTGTTGTTTTTTTTCTAACATTGTATGAATTTTTTCTTCCAATGTCCCTTTTGTAAGTAGTTTATGAACAGTAACGTCTTCGGTTTGACCAATTCTGTACGCTCTGTCAGTAGCTTGATTTTCTACAGCAGGATTCCACCATCGATCGTAATGGATGACGTGGGTAGCTGCAGTTAAATTAAGTCCTACTCCACCAGCCTTCAACGAAAGAATAAAAAATGGTGCATTCCCATTCATAAAGTCATGAATAAGCTCTTCACGCTTTTGTCTTTGTAAACTACCATGTAAAAATGGTAGCGTTGTTTGTAATTTTTCTTCTAGGCCGTTTTGAATGATTGAACCCATTTCTTTATATTGAGTAAAAATAAGCGCCTTTTCTTGGTTAGAAACAATGGTATCGGCTAAAAGCATTAGTTCTTCCCATTTTTCAGAACGATTTTCAAGACTGCCACCGTCTTTTAAATAGTGCGTCGGGTGATTACAAATTTGTTTTAGTTTTGTTAGGCTACTTAAAATTAATGCTCGGCGTTCCATTTCGGAAACAGAATCTATTTTCTCAAACAGATCATTAATTACTGCCTGATACAAACTAGCTTGTTCAACAGTTAATCCTACACGATGGATAATTTCTTTTTTACTAGGAAGCTGGATGTGAATATGCTTATCTTGTTTTGTTCTTCTAAGTAAAAATGGTGAGATCATTGATTGTAGTTCATTAAGCTTTTCTATATTTTGTTCACTTGCTTCAATTTCTTTAATGTATGTCTTTGAGAATTGTTGGTACGAACCAAGAAAATGATCATTTAATAAATCGATGATTGACCAAAGTTCTTTTAATCGATTTTCGATTGGAGTACCCGTTAAGGCAATTTTATGAACAGCATCAATTTGTTTAATACTTTTTCTTTGTTTCGTTTCAATATTCTTTACATGTTGCGCTTCATCTAATATAAGAGCTTCCCAATTTCTGGCCGTCCATAAAGACTCATCTCGAACAGATAAAGAATATGATGTAATAACAATATCAACATCAGTAAGCTCATCAATAGAGCGGTTTTGTCCATGATGAACATAGACGTTAAACGTTGGAGCGAATAAATGTAACTCGTGTTCCCAATTTCCGATCAATGATGTTGGGCAAATAAGAAGGAATGGTTCATTTAACTTTCCATTATTAGCTTCTTTTACGGCAAGTAAGTATGAGATCGTTTGTATCGTTTTCCCTAACCCCATATCATCAGCAAGACATGCGCCAAAACCAATTTTTCTCATATTTAATAACCAAGAATATCCATCATGCTGATATGGACGCAATGTACCGTTTAATTCTTTTGGTAAGGGGGCCTTTTCCCAAGTATGAACCATTAAATCCTGTAATAAAGATTCGATTTTCTTATTCCATTGAGCCTCCCATTTGATATTTTTTTCAATTTCATCTTGTAAATGAAGCTGATAAGCTTGCATATAAGTAAGTTTCTTTTTTTCTTTGTATAGTTTAATTTTTTCTTGAATTCTTTCCGCTGTATTTACATCCCAAAGTACCCATTTACCCCTTAGTTTCACAATCGGTTGTTTGTGATTTACGAGTTCATGAAATTCTTCTTCGGAAACAGTGACTCCACCAACGGATATAGAATAATCAAATTCAGCAATTGATTGCCAATTTAATAAAGGTTCAACATGACCTCTATATTCACTAATTTCTTTTTGTTTAAGGGTAACGAAGAAATCATCTTCTTTTTTATGCCACCAACTAGGAACAAGAACCGATATTCCGAGTTGATCTAATTCTATTTGATTATCTCTTAATAAATCATACGCTTCTCCAATTGATACCTTTATAGAAGGTTTTGTTAAAGAAAATTTTTCAAAGTCTATGATTAGGTTTTGGGTATTTTTAAGTGCTTCTTTAAAGAAAGTTATCGGATTTTCTCTCCATGGATGATTTCCAACAAGAAGCTCATTAACATCAATCATTAATGTTGGGTCTTTTCGATCTTGAATAAATAATGTTATTTGCCAATCATCCGTTCCTTTTTTCTCTTCAACCCGAACCCCAAGTTTGAACGGAGCCACTTCAACAGCACCAATACTCTCTAAAAAATGTTGATGTGCTTCAGAAGAGTGAGATATTGGTTTATCTTCTTGAAGGTCGCTAATGATAGCTTTTACATAGGATGACTGACTTTCTTGAAGTTTGTTAAAGGATTTTATTATTTCTTGATCATTCCTTATTAAATGACTGACGTAACTGTTGATAAATGAAAGAGAAAAGGCTTTTAAAGATGCTTTTTCTACTTCTTTATCAATGATAGAGTAATTTGTTGGTAGTAGTGCTAAAAGAGAAAATGGCGAACTATCTTCCCATTCCTTAAAAGGAAAATTAGGTATGCTCCACTCGCCATTTTGATTAGGTATTAAATTACCTTCAATTAGTTCATTTAACAGTGTTTTCATTAGCTGTTGCAGAAAAAGAAAATCATCAGCAAGTTGCCATTCATCTGTATTAATTAACTGCAAAAAGGCAGAAATATACAAATGAATATTGTGATTAGGAATTTCTAACCCATTTATTGGGAATTGGTGAGTTTCGTAAGTTAATGGTACGTGATAAACAGGAACACTGCCAGCTAAACTGTAAAATAAGCGATTGTTTAAAGGTACTTGAATATGACATTCTGCAGTTTCTAAAAAAGTCCCGTAAAATGATGGCTCGTGTTGACGAAATAAAGCTAACTTTAACTCAAAAGGAGAATAAAGAAACGGGTACTTAAATGGTTCTATGTCTACATATTTTTTATGTTTTTTTTGTTCTGCCCATATGAAAATACTATACCCTGATTTTTTTTTTAATAGTCCACCATGGACAATAATAGGGTTTGGATTATAACTATTTATCAATTTTATTCAGCTCCTGAATAAACGCACGGAACGTTTTAAATCGTTGTTTTAGTCCGTTTTTATATAAATCAAATGTGTGTGTGTTGTTCAGTTTTTCGTAAATAATTTTTAATTTTTTTATAAAGGCAGCCGCTTCTTCATAATGAACTCGAGATTTTTTTTGTACTAATCTTTCCACAAGTTGATGATAGAATGGTAACAGTAGCTGTGGTTGTTTTTTTATTATTACCTTTAACATTTTTTCGATTTCAGGAGAGATTACATTCACATCTTTTTTATGTGTTAATAATGAATGTATTCCTTCTTCAAAAAGCTCTTCTTCTGTCACAATATTATAATAAGTTGCTTCAGTTTGAGGACGATATAAATCAGCTTTTAGTTTAGGAATGATATATTTTAATATTTTTCGTTTTTCTAATGGATTGCTCTTCTTAATCCTCGATTTATATGAAACGAACTGTGGGTGTTCAAGCCAGTTTTTCCAAACAATCGTTAACTTTTCTTCTTCACTACCAGTTTCTATTAACATTTCTTCAAAGAGTTTTCCAAGCATCGTACCTTTTTTTGGTTTTTCGTGCGGAAAAAACAAATCAAACCAGTGTTTCATCATAACAAAATCTTTTTTTTGCTCCATTAATAAAAAATGGTCAACAAGTTCACTGCTATGTAGGTTAGATTTAAGTTGTTTCAGTAAAGTTAAAGAACTAGCGCCGTCATTCGCTTGTAAATATAATAAGCTAGCCAGTTTTGTTAAATAGAATTGGTTTTTTTTATGTTTAAGGCTTAATAATTGCTTTGCGTGATTAATTAATACAGTTTCTCTTTCCTCGCATAATAACCAAGTAGCAATTAGTTTTTCATATGGTGCTTCTATTTCTTTTTTATTTTTTTGGTCGAGAAGAAGTGATGTGTACCATTCATAAAAAGGCACGTTCGCTTCAATAACTTCTTGTTTTAGGAACGGATATCCTTGTTGAATTAGCTCATTAAAAAAAGCTAAAAAACGATTTTGGCGAAAACGATATGTATCGTAAGCAGTTGCTTTTTTTATTATTTCATCGATTAGTACTGTGAAACTAATAATTTTAAATTGAGATGCCATTTTTGCTTCAATTTGATCAAGCTCCTCGAAAAATTGTTTAACAATATATTCTAAGTGGTCATTACTGTAATGGCCACTTTTCGAAAGTAGTTGATATATTTTATCTACATATGGCTGTATGTCATCTATTAAGTGCTTTCTCACAATCTCAGGATGATCAATCTGTAGATATGTTGTAGATACTAATGAAAGAGATGCTGTTTCTTGAAGTATCTTTTCTAACTCTAATAAAACGGCAACCATATGCTTGCAATTTTTCTCATAAGGACAATTACAATGACTCTGTTTTAAATCATTTAAAGCAATTGTAACTTTATAAAAGGTAGTTCCTTGAACAGTTGCAGAGAAGCTATCGTTTAATAAATACGTGTCGGAAACATTTCCGTTGTAAAAATAACTTTTACCACGCTCTATAATACGACTTTGAAAATAATTTTCTAAAAAATATTCAATATTATTAAGTAATTGTTTTTTCTTCATAGGTCACCACTTGTTTATTTCGTTATCACTCTATTGTAATACGAAATGTTACTAGAAAACAAATTCAGATAAAAAATGAATATATTGTTAAGGTTGTTATCGCACTGACAACTACTACAATGAGATTTGCACCTAAAAGCGCGATGATAAGCGCTGTGATACCGCCAATGACCCCAAACCAGATATCTTCTTGAATGAACAGTATTCCAGGAAAAATAAGTGCGCCCAAGGCAGCGTATGGAACGTTTTGAAGTATAGCTTTGACCTTTGGGGGCATTTCTTTTCCGTTCATCGTAATAAGGGGTAGCACTCTTGGAATATATGTAACGATAGCCATTCCGAAAATAATAAGGAAAATGTTCATAGACATAATTTATCCACACTCCTGATTTTTACCTAATTCTTTATTTAAATAAGGTTGTTTTTTTGAATATATAACTTCAATGATTATTGATGAAAGTATTGTCGCGCATATAATGGCCCAACCACTCGGGATAACAAATGTAAATAGAGAATTAAATATTGCAGCAAAACTTGCGAGTGAAATTACTTTTCGATGTTTTTTTAATGACGGAGCCAATAACGCAATAAATAACGCATATAGCGCAATCGACATACTCTTTTGAAGCGTTTCTGGTAATGAAGTGCCAATGACATAACCGATTCCTGAATTAATCACCCAACTAGAATATGCAATAAATGCTACTCCGAAGATGTATGAACTTGATAATCGTCCTTCTTTTGTTGAAGTTACTGCAAATACTTCGTCAGTAATTCCAAAGGCATAAATTCCTTTAATGATTGGATGGTCTTTTTCTGCCTTATCATTAATAACAGTCGTCATCAATAAGTGACGTATATTTATAATAAAGGTTGTAAAAATAATCTCAAGTGCACCTGTTCCAATTGCAATCAAACTTAGTGACATATATTGAGCTGCCCCCGCAAATACAAAGGCACTCATTGCGAGTGTTTCGGTTATAGTCAATCCAGTTGTATTCGCAATAAAACCAAAAGTAAGTGCCACTGGCATATAACCGAGAGCAATACTTAACCCGGCAGTTAAACCTTTAGAAAAATCTAATCTTCGTTTTTTAATTGTAGGAAAAAGCAACATATTTATCTTAGTTCTCCTTTTCATGATAGTTAACTCATATTTTACCCCTCCATTACAAACTATGTAAATAAAATTAAATAATAGCTGAGTTGCATTTACGAAAACTTCCTAATACAAAAGAGGTGTTTACATTGAAAATTATTGATGATGTGTTTGAAATGTATAGGAATCATTTAACAGGTGACGAAGAAGACATTTTTGTCATCATTTATGGGATATTGGATGGCATGAAAACGAGTGATTTGGAAAAGGTTTTTTTAGAGTTAAATGAAGAAGAGAAGTTTGAAATGGTTGCTTTGTACTTATATGAAAAGCTCAGATTGAAAATGTCAGAAGAAGGTATTGGTCACATTGGAAATGATGATGATCAAGGAACGAACATATTACATTAAAAAAAGAATGTTGAATAGTTTAAAATATGAAATGGAGCCTTACGTCCCCAATATCAATCAAACATAATTCAACATTCTCAGTTAATTTATTTTATTTTTTCAAATTGAATGATTAGTTCTTGTTTTTCTTCATCGGATAACATTTGTTCAGCCATAGGAAATAGGATGTTTTCTTCTTTCATAAAATGATCTGTTAAAGTCATATATACAATTTTAAGGTGGTGAAATAAAGAGAAGGCCTCCTCTTTCGATACTTCCTTATTTTCTTCTTTTATTACGGAAACCTTATCCATAAATTCTTTTAAGTTTAACTTAGCTGTAGAATGTTCATATTCCATCACTGCAATTGGACCACCTTCACGTCCAATATATTTAACCATCATCTCAAAAAGGACATCCTCTTCTCGATTGGAATGAGGTTCTAGTTCAGTAATGAAAGAAGTAATTTTATCATGTAACTCATAAACGGATTTTGTCCAATTAGTTGTATCATCTTCTTCGTATGTTTCTATCATTTGATTAAATTCTGCCATTTTCGCTAGAAGTGAAGGGTGTTCATCAATTAATTGCTTTAATGGGGCTGAGTAATTAATTTCCTTTGGATCTCCAAATGCCCCAGAACAAGGTGTGTTAAAATTCATTCTTTTTCCTCCTATAATTTAGTAATTGTTTTTAGAGTACAGTATTTCGCCTTTTCTTATAAAATTAATCTTAACTAATAAAAATAAATTATGAGGTGACAATGGTCACAATTGTGAAAATATGAATGCCTTTCTTGTGTTTGGGGATTTTAAAAGAGAGGTGATAATATGAGTCATAAAGACGATAATTTAATTGAAATACTACAAACTTCTTTAGACCAAGAAGAAGAAATGATGCGAACTTATTTAATTGCTGCTGAACGAATTCATGAAAGCGAAGAATTAAAACTTCGCTTACGGGAATTCGCAGAAGGAAATGCTAAACGTTCACGTCAGTTGATGGATGAAATAAAGCGTATCGATCAAACTTAGTGGGTGTGTTTGTTTAAGGCTTGAATGGCTTTAGTGCCAACTCCTACAAACGTTTCTAGTATCGTTTGACCACCAGCGATTGCGAAAATAAATATGGCAGGGACAAATATAGAAGGATAAAGTAAATAACCTAATCCAAAGATGATCGCACTCCAAATACCTGTACACCAATAACAATTTAATAAGTAACCTAACATTGAATCAGGTACCTTTTTTGTTTTTTTGTGTCCCTCCTCATTGATTGTTTTTTCCTTTAAAAAGGGTTTACGTATAAATTCAGTAACCTTATCAAAAACGATTAAATGAGTAAACCGATAGCTAGCTAAAATGATCATAACAAATAACATCCAATTCAATTCAATTACCAATTGAAGGCCCTCCCTAAATTTGGATAGTGTCTCTACATGTTATTTACTTAAAATATGAATTTCATACAGGTTATGTGGAAGAAATTAGGGGTGCTAAGTAGCGAAAATAACTGGTAATAATACCTAGCTTAAATTTGTTACGTTCTATAGTATAATAAAAGAGGTTTTTCAATTTCTATCTTGAGATTTATTCGAGCCCTTTGAATAAATCTCTTTTTTTTTACAAGTTAAGAAGTATAAAATTTCTAACTTGGAAACTGTCTAGCGCAAGCAGCCTACGAGCTCGGTCACTTCAGTCAAGTTACTGACTTCAATGTCTCCTTGGATTTCTTCTTGAATATGCTCCATGCTACTTTGCTTCGAGGAAGCCTACTTCAAAGCTATGCTAGAAGACGCTAAAAGCACGTAGGAAGCCAAAGAGCGGCTTCTGTCAAAGGCCTTCCAGTGCCTTTCGCTCGTGACCAAGGCGCTTCCGCTTTTCTTGCAGTATCAGAATTTATAAGTTTCTAACTCGAAAACTGTCTAGCGCAAGCAGCCTACGAGCTCGGTCACTTCAGTCAAGCAACGGACTTCAATTACTGCTTGAGATCCTTCGTCGATTAGCTTCATGTAGCTTTGCTTCGAGGAAGCTTGCTACGAAGCTATGCTAGAAGACGCAGAAGCACGTAAACGAAAGAAGCCAAAGAGCGGCTTCTGTCAAAGGCCTTCCAGTGCCTTTCGCTCGTGACCAAGGCGCTTCCGCTTATCTTGCAGTATCAGAATTTATAAATTTCTAACTTGGAAACTGTCTAGCTCCAGGCGCCATCGACTCGATCACTTCAGACCTTCTCTTTCGGTCAAAAACCCGACCGCTACGAGCAGGTCTTCCAGTGTTTGTCGCCGATAGGCGGGCGCCTTGCGCTTTTCTTGTTATCAGAGTAATTATTTGCTTTGTGGTAGTAATAAGGAGACTATTGCTCGTAGTAATAAACGGGGATTTTTCGCAAAAAAACACCCGAATTGTTTAAAACAAGTTCGGGATTTAGCTTTTTTATAAGTCATTAAAGTAATTGTTCAATTTCTTTTTTACGTTTAGATAATAGTTTTAGCTTTCGTTTTTGTTCTTTAATTGCACAATTATCTAGAGCTTGAAGAGATTCGTGAAGTTCCATTAATGTGTAGTCAATTTCCAGGTTAAGGATATTAATAATCGTTTCTGGATCGAGATCATGATCAAAATCTCGATATTCAATAATTGCTCCATATTGGTTCATAACGATCTTTTCACCTCCATGAATTTCTGTAATGGACTGGATAACACCATCCTTGAAAAATGTAATATAATGTGGACCCTCGGTGTACGTTTTGATGAAACCACTACCTCGATACTCTTTCATAATCAATTCTAGAGCTTTTGCTACTAATTCTTCGCTCACCTTCAAACAGTCAACAGTGATAGTAAGTTTTGTGCCGTTTTTCTCAAAAGGGATTTCGTGTATTGAATGATTTGTATCTATAATTAAGTAAATAATATCATCGTTGTACCGCCAATAAAGGGAACATTTGTATTCCATCATCTTATTAATGAATTGCTGGAGCGATTGTTTGGATAATTCTACATGAAGATCATGGAATTCAGCTTCGAAAAAATGTGGAACCATCTGACCACTCCTAACTTTTGAAATTCAAAAGCTGTTTTTTATTATCGTATGAAGGGGACGGCGTGAAAAGAAGTAAAAATTGTGTATTTTAATAAGAGGAAATATATTTATTTTTATGTTTGTCCCCTCGAGATCAAATAAAAAAAGACAGCTAGAATATATATGCTTCTAGCTGTCTTTTTAAATGACTATAATGTTGAAATTTTTAGGAACAGAACGCATCTTACAGATGGCAGAATTTTTCAGGTCAGTTCAAGGAAAAACTTTCAGCAAAATAATCTAATCTGATTTAATAACCTAAATCGCAGGGTGGAGGTTTCCACGTATTAGTTGGTTAAGTTGTGATCATGCACCCATTATCCCTATAGTAGAGATTATTGGTACTCTGGTAAGTTATGCTCAAGGTTATCTATTTGATCCTGGAGTTCAGCGAGTTGGCGTTTTTCAGCAATTGTCGATTGGGCAAACGCTGAAGAAAGGTTATTTTTTGCCTTCGAAATTTCTTTTGTTGCCATTGCAATTTGTTCAGGAGTAGAGGCTGTTTGAACCATTTTTTGTGCATGCTCTACAGCTGTTCTAGCTTGTTGAAAAAGTTGGTTCCCCATTAGCATTCCCCTTTGTTTGTGTTATTTTCAACTTCATCCATTGTTTTAACATTACGTTCGCGCTCATTTGCTGGTTGAACATAGTCCTTACCTTGTTGCACAAAGCGTTTTGATTTAGATTTTTTACTCATTTTTGATCTCTCCTTAATATAAAAAGGTGCAAACTTATTTTTTTCTATTTTCATCAAAACTACACAGGTAGAATTATGAATTTTTTATGGGGGAATTGCATGTATGCGCTATCACTAATTTACCTATAAATAAGCAACTTCGAACCATAGTAGACCAAGGAGTAAGATTGGTGTCCGAAAGAGGAGTACATTTCCTCTATGGTAACCATAGTGGCCTGATAGGACCAAAAACAGTCACAAAAGCGTAAGAATGCAACTCAAAGGAGAAGAAATGAAATATAGTACATAAAAAAACGCTTGGGGATATTTTCCAAGCGTTTAAATTCTGAATATTTAACGACTACCTTCTTAAATACTCAAATATCCCTCTAAAAATTCAGCGATTCCATCTTCTTCATTTGTTAATGTTGTTGCATTAGCAAGAGTTTTTAATTCAGGAATAGCATTTTCCATTGCTACACCTACCCCAGCGTAATCAATCATTTCTAAATCGTTGTCTTCGTCCCCAAAGGCAATAATTCGTTCTTTAGGGATAGAATAATAGTTCGCAATTTTTTGTAAACCAACCGCTTTATTTAATCCGGCTTTAACGATTTCTATTACATTCCATGGAGCTCCCCAAACACGTTGATCGATGACTTCCGCATGAGCATCACGTAATAAATTTTTTAATTCTTTTACATGGTCGTCTTGTGGATGTATCAATATTGAAGTAGGATGATCAGTTAAGATATGGTGTAAATTCCCAAATTTTATAGGAGATTCACCCATTGTAAATGTTTCAATTAAAACTTGATCGTAATACCTTAAATAAAATTCATCGATAATTTCAACCATAATATTTTTAACCTGGAATGCTTCACAAGTTTCAATGATCATTTTAGCTGTATTGAGTTCAAGAGGGCTATGATAAAAACCAAAATCTTTTTGTAATGGATGATGAACAAATGCTCCATTAAAATTCACAATAGGAGTATTTAAGTCTAATTCCTCATAATACATATTACTAGCACGATAAGGTCTACCCGTTGCTATACAAACGATGTGACCAGCTTCACGAGCTTTTTGTATTGCGTGTTTATTTCGGTTAGATATGGTTTTTTTATCTGTTAATAACGTACCGTCTAAATCAATAGCAATCAAATGCTGTTTCATATGTCCTCCTAAAATAAAATATTATCGCATTATATTTCTATATATTACCTTCTTCAAAAATAATTGTCTAATTAGACTGAAAGATAATCAGCCAATGTGAAAAAGTTCATAGATTTGTCTAAGAATTATCTGATAAAATATAAAGAGAACTGTGAAAGGTGTGACCTAAAATGTTAACAGACAGAAAACCGATTAAGATACATGAAGCTATTGAAGCTGTTTTGGAGTTTGCGAAAGAAGGCGAAATAGAATACATACCAATTGAAGAGAGTGATAATCGCATATTAAAAGCATCTATAAAAGCTGATCATGATATCCCTCCTTTTGATCGTTCACCATTAGATGGATTTGCTGTTCGTGCTGAAGATACAGTTTCAGCTTCAAGTGCTAATCCAATTGAATTGGAAGTAATCGAAACTGTTGGTGCTGGTGGGTTATCAAACAGCATCCCTCAAAAAGGCCAAGCAATTAGAATAATGACAGGAGCAAAAATGCCAGAAGGTACTGATGCAATTGTTATGTTTGAATTAACAAAAGAAATTGAGAGAAACGGTAAAACATTTGTTTCAATAAGTAGAAAATTCAATCCTGGAGATAATATATCTTTTCAAGGAGAAGAAACGAGATCTGGTGATGTTTTAGTAGAAGCTGGTCGACAGGTTGAGCCAGGGGTAAAAGCCCTCTTGGCTACATTCGGGTATAGTAAAGTTCCAGTAGCAAAAAAACCAACGATCGGTGTGTACGCAACAGGAACAGAATTATTGGATGTTCACGAAGAACTTAAGCCGGGTAAAATACGTAATAGTAATTCATACATGATTAGCTCACAAATTAGTAAGGCTGGGGCAATACCAAAGTATTTTGGTAAATTAGTTGATGATTTTGATCGTTGTTTTGAAGCGGTAAAGAATGCACTTGAAGAAGTTGACGTGTTAATTACTACTGGTGGTGTCTCTGTTGGTGATTTTGATTATTTACCAGCTATATACGAAAAATTAGGGGCAAATGTGTTATTTAATAAGGTTGGAATGAGACCGGGAAGTGTTACCACGGTTGCTGAATATAATGGGAAACTTCTGTTTGGTTTGTCTGGTAATCCTTCTGCATGCTTTGTTGGATTTGAATTGTTTGTGCGACCGTGGGTTCAAATTTTCTTAGGGTCAAAGAAACCACACCTACAAATGGTTCATGGAGAACTAAAATCTGATTTTCCAAAAGCGAATCCATTTGTACGATTTATTCGTAGTAAAATGACGATCGAATCTGGGAAGGTCTTTGCTGAACCAGTTGGACTTGATAAATCTGGGGTAGTTACCTCGCTTGCGAATTCTGATGCGTTAGTAGTGCTGCCTGGTGGAACCCGTGGCTTTCAAAAAGGTGATACCGTTACAATCCTTCTTTTAAATGGTGAAGGTGGCACGGCAATTTTTAAAGAAAAACGTAGCTAAGGAGATTTTAATGAACCAACAAATCATTCAAGTAGCCGGGTTTAGTAACAGTGGGAAAACGACCCTAGTAGAAAAGCTCGTTCGTTTATTAACAAAAGAGGGGTATCGTGTTGGAACACTGAAGCACCACGGACATGGTGGTCAATTGACATCTACAGATTATGGAAAAGATTCATGGAAGCATAGTCAAGCTGGTAGCATTGCTTCTTGTGCAGTTAGTGCTGGGGATTTACAATTAACTATTAATAAAGAGCAACATTGGGAAGTGGATGAATTGCTTTCTATTTACTGCAAACTTCCGATAGATGTTATTGTTATTGAAGGGTTTAAAATGGCTCAGTATCCAAAAATAGTGATATTGAAAGAAGAAAAAGATGTTACATTATTATCTAAATTAAAAAATATATTCTGTGTCATTAGTTGGTTTCCTTTAGAAACTGACAAGAAAATGCAAGGAATTTCTTATTTCCAAATAGAAGAGGAAGGTCACTATACCAATTTCATATTACAGAAGGTGAAAGGGCAGGACAATGAGTGAAAAACTATTTTTAATTACAGAAGCGGAAATCTCAATTCAAGAAGTTGTCGATAAAGTTGTTCATCGTAATGCAGGCGCAATAAACACGTTTATTGGAACTGTTCGTGAACTTACAAAAGGAAAGAAAACGGTTTACCTAAAATATGATGCTTATACTAGTATGGCAGAAAAAAAGTTAGCACAGATCGGTAATGAAATTCAAGAAAGATGGCCTAATTCCTTAGTGGCAATTTCTCATCGAATTGGTCATCTGGATGTAACTGATATTGCTGTTGTCATCGCTGTTTCAACTCCACACAGGGCAGATTCTTATGAAGCTAGCCGTTACGCCATTGAAAGAATTAAAGAAATAGTACCAATTTGGAAAAAAGAGCATTGGGCAGATGGAGAAAAGTGGATGGGTGATCAATTAGAGAAAACACCGTATCCAGCAGGAAAGCCAGAGGAGGAACATTTGAATGATTAAAGTATTATTTTTTGCAGAATTAGAAGAAATAGTTGGAGCAAGAGAGTTAGTTATTGAAAAACCAGAAATGACAGTTAAAGATGTAAAGGAATATTTAAAAAGTCAATTTTCTAATTTGCCAGTCGATAGAGCCATGATCGCGGTTAATGAAGAATATGTAGAGGAAACTGACATAATTAAAGCAAATGATACTGTTGCCTTAATTCCACCGGTAAGTGGTGGTTGAAAAAAAGCTACCTTTGGGTAGCTTTTTTTGTACTAAGGTAAGAAAGCATAAAATTTTTGAAAGTTGGAAACTGTCTAGCGCAAGCGCCTACGAGCTCGGTCACTTCAGTCAAGCAACTGACTTCAATTACCTCTTGAAATCCTTCGTTGATTAGCTTCATGCAGCTTTGCTTCTGCGGTTACTCGTCGCAGCGCAAAAGTAAAATGGACTCATAAATAAAATTAAATAACAAGGACATGGATATTTTAAAACTTTAAGGCTCAGAGAGTAATTCACTAAGCCTTAAAGTTTTACATTTTTATACCTTATTAGTAATAGATATTAATATGTGAGAAAAATTATTTATTTGAAACACATGAATATTCATAAATTATTTGTATAGTCAATCAATTCGAACTATTAATGTTAATATAAGTATTGTTCGTCTTTTTTCTTTAAAAAGAATATTTATAAAATATAAAAATACAGTTGATTTTATTTTTATTCAATCTTATAATAAAAAACAACATTAAAAATGTGAGAAGATATAACCGCAGAAAATGAGGGAGAAACATGAAGGCAGCGATAATTGGAGCGACAGGATACGGAGGGGCTGAATTAGTTAGAATTCTGCACCAACATGACTACATAAAACAATATTCAGTCTATACGTCATCCCAAGTCGGAATGAAATTTAGTGAAAGCTATCCACAATTTAATCAAATCACTAATGAACAATTAAAAGAAATTGATATAGATAAGATTTCAGAAGAAGTAGATGTCGTTTTTATGGCGACTCCATCAGGGATATCTAATGAGCTAACACCAAAAATCTTTGAAAGAGGTCTAACGGTAATTGACCTTTCTGGTGATTTACGTTTTAAAGATCAAGATGTTTATGAAACATGGTACAAGAAAAAGGCTTCGCCTAAAGATGTACTACAAAAGGCAGTATATGGCTTAACGGAAATAAACCGTGAAATAGTAAAGGATGCGAAGTTAATTGCTAATCCTGGTTGTTATCCAACAGCTACAATTTTAGGACTGTATCCTTTATTAAAAAATGTAAAAGTCGACCTTGATTCTATTATTATCGATGCAAAGTCAGGGGTTTCAGGAGCAGGGCGGAAAGCGAGTTTAGCTACTAGTTATTGTGAAGTGAACGAAAATTTCCGTATTTATAAAGTGAATGAGCATCAACATATACCAGAAATAGAGCAAGCTCTTAAGACTGTTAATCCTGAACTAGGACCAATAAAGTTTAATACTCATCTTGTTCCGATGACAAGGGGAATTATGGCTACGATATATTGCAAACCATTAAATAAAATGACCGAAAAATCACTTCGAGATTTGTACCAAGACTTTTATCAAAACGATACATTTGTACGGGTTCGTGAGGAAGGGAATTATCCATCAACAAAAGAAGTTTATGGTTCAAATTATTGTGATATTGGAATTACGTATGATGAACGAACAGGCTGGGTGACCATTGTTTCGGTAATCGATAATTTGATGAAGGGTGCTGCGGGTCAGGCGGTTCAAAATTTAAATGTAATGCTAGGAATTGACGAGGGGACTGGGCTCTATGGTCCACCACTGTTTCCATAACGCATGCTAAATAAATAAGAGGTGAAGAAAAGGTGGATACAGCAACAAAACAATTATTAGTTACTCCTGTGGAGGGTGGTAGTATTACTACTCCCAAAGGGTTTCATACAGCGGGCATACACACGGGTGTAAAACGTTATAAATTAGATTTAGGGGTATTATATTGCGAGGTTCCAGCTAGTAGTGCTGCGGTTTATACGTTAAATAAAGTTCAAGCAGCTCCCATAAAGGTGACAAAAGAAAGTATTGCTAAGGAAGGTAAGTTACAAGCAGTGATTGTAAATAGTGGCAATGCAAATGCGTGTACCGGAACAAAAGGAATGGAAGATGCTTACACTATGCGCAAGACAACTGCAGAAGTATTTGAAATTCCAGAGCATTATGTGGCTGTATCATCTACAGGGGTAATCGGAGAATTTCTTCAAATGGACAAAATCGTTAATGGTATAAAGAAAATAAAAACATTAACACAAATGGATTTTGAATCTGCGGAACGTTTTAACGAAGCAATATTAACAACAGATACAATAAATAAAAGAGCTTGTTTTCAAACGACAATTGATGGTAAAACTGTTACGTTTGGGGGCGTTGCTAAAGGTTCTGGGATGATCCATCCGAATATGGCGACTATGTTAGCTTTTGTTACTACCGACGCAAATATTGAGCCAAACTGGTTACAAATGGCTTTGAGTGAAGTAATTGACGAAACCTTTAACCGTATTACTGTTGATGGTGATACGTCAACAAATGATACAGTTGTTACGTTAGCTAGTGGTATGGCAAATAACGACCAATTAACGAAAGATCACCCTGAATGGAATCAATTTGTCCTAGGTTTAAAAATGACATGCGAGCATTTAGCAAAAAAAATTGCACGTGATGGTGAAGGGGCTACAAAGCTAATAGAGGTTCAAGTTAAAGGTGCGTTAAATGATCAAGAAGCTGGGAAGGTAGCTAAGTCAATCGTCGGTTCAGATTTAGTAAAATCTGCAATATATGGAACAGACGCTAACTGGGGAAGAATTATTTGTGCAATTGGTTATAGTGAAGCAGAAATTAACCCAGATACGATTGATATAGCAATAGGAGAAATTGAAACTTTAAAAGATGGTATGCCAATTCCTTTTTCTGAAGAAGAGGCTACTCAATATTTATCAACGGAAAATATTGTTATCTATGTAGATTTGAAAATTGGTCATGGTTTCGGTAAAGCGTGGGGCTGTGATTTAACATATGATTACGTGAGAATTAATGCTGGTTATCGAACATAAAATTAGGAGGTCTAATCCATGAATGATGTAATGGTTGTAAAATGTGGTGGTAGCACGTTACAGGAGCTTTCGGATGAATTTTTCTCAAGTATGAAGCTCTTAAAGAATATGAATGTAACACCGATTATCGTTCACGGTGGTGGACCTGAAATAAATTCATTGCTACAAAAACTAGACGTGACAAGTGAGTTTGTGAATGGCTTACGTAAAACTACAGCAGAGGTACTTGAAGTTGCTGAAATGGTCTTAACTGGAAAAGTTAATAAGTTACTCGTAACAAAGCTACAACAAGCCGGCCTGATGAGTTTAGGAATTTCAGGGTGTGATGGGACGTTGCTTAAAGCAAGTGCCATAAATGAAACTGAACTAGGCTTTGTTGGTGAAGTGAAGCAAGTTAATGCAGGGTTGCTTTTTCAACTTCTTTCAATCAATGTCGTTCCAGTCATTGCTCCTATCGGTATGGATGACAATGGTACTCATTTTAATATAAATGCTGATACAGCTGCCGCGGCTATTGCTGAAAGTATCTCTGCTAAAAAAATGATTTTTGTTACAGATGTAGCTGGAATATTAAAAGACAATCAGCTTCAAAAGGTAGTTTCTGTTTCAGAAGTTGAGGAAATGATCAAGGACGGTACAATATACGGTGGAATGATCCCAAAAGTAAAAGGTGCAATAAAATGCTTACAGGGAAATATTGAGGAAGTATATATCATTAATGGAAAAAGTGGGAACTTAATGACTAATGGAGAATTAGTCGGTACTAAAATAGTTAAGACGAAAGAGCTTATTAACAATTAAGAATATTAATGGGAATGGTTTTTCAATATTACAAAGTATGATAATTAATCAGTCTAAAATTAAGTGGGGTGTGAGTGTGAGTTATTTATTTCCTACGTATAATAAATGGCCTATTAAAGTAAAAGAAGCTTTTGGTACATCACTAATTGATGACCAAGGAAAAAAGTATTTAGATTTTGTGGCTGGAATTGCTGTTTGTAATTTAGGTCACTGTCATCCTTATGTTAATGAAATGATGGTAAACCAATTAAATAAAGTAAGTCACGTTTCAAATTTATTTCATATAGAAGGCCAAGAAGAAGTGGCTAAAGCGTTAACGTCGAACTCAAGTGGTGATGCGGTATTTTTCTGTAATAGTGGTACTGAAGCTAATGAGGCTGCTATTAAATTAGTTAGAAAAGCTACTGGGAAAAAGAAAATTATTACATTTTATCAATCGTTCCATGGTCGTACGATGGGGAGCCTTTCAGCAACTGGCCAGGATAAAATACATCATGGATTTGGGCCTTTATTAGATGGTTTTTCTTATGTGTCATTTAACGACTCAGAAGCTTTAAATAAAGCAGTAAATGAGGATGTTGCAGCTATTATGCTTGAAGTTATTCAAGGAGAAGGTGGCGTCCATGGTGCAAGCGCTGAGTTTATAGAAACCATTAATCAATTAAAAGAAAAGTACAATTTATTAGTTGTTGTTGATGAAGTACAAACGGGAATAGGTAGAACAGGTAAAGCATTTGGTTATCAACATTACAATCTATCTCCTGATATTATAACTGTCGCAAAGGGTCTTGGTAACGGTTTTCCGGTCGGAGGGTTAATCGGTAAAGCAAAATTAATTGAAGCTTTTGGACCAGGAAGTCATGGTTCAACGTTTGGTGGTAACCCACTAGCAATGGCAGCAGCTAATGCTACTCTACAAACAATTTTCCAAGATTCGTTCTTAAAAGATGTGGAAGAGAAAAGTAACTACTTTATTTCCAAATTAGCTGAAGTCCTTAAAGACTCAGAGGTTGTTAAAGAAATAAGAGGAAAAGGTTTCATTCTTGGAATAGAGTGTAACCAAGATGTAAGTTCTTTCATAGTAGGATTAAGAGATAAAGGATTATTAGTATTAAATGCTGGGCCTAACGTATTAAGACTTTTACCACCGTTAACAGTTACGTATGAGGAACTTGACATAGCAATAAGTTTAATTTCAAACACGTTAAACGTAAAACTAGTTGAAAGTAAATAGTTATCTGAAACCGTTAAATTTTTTTTTAAGGTTGAGTGAATAAAAATACGGTTTATATAATGAATATTCGTTCGTTGGATGTTTAGAGAGGGGGAAGTAAAGTGAAGGGATATATAGTTTTATCAACAGGTGAAACTTTTGAAGGTGAGCTTTTAGGAAATGTAGAACAGGTTTATGGTGAAGTAGTTTTTTTCACTGGGATGACAGGGTATGAGGAGGTCATAACTGATCCTTCCTTTAAAGGTCAAATGGTTGTTTTCACCTATCCCCTAATTGGGAATTACGGAATTAATGGAATAGATCAGGAAAGTGTTGGGCCGCAAGCATCTGCTCTAATTATGCAAGGATGTAGAAGTCAAGGTTATCATTATGAAGCGATCGATTCGTTAAAAGAATATGCTGAGAAACACTCATTACCCATATTGGTGGGAGTTGATACTAGAGCGGTTGTAAAAAGAATTAGAGAATTAGGTGATATGGGGGCTATTATCACTACTAACCTGGATAGTGTTGATTTTTCATCAAAACAGACAATTGGTACGAGAGATCTAGTTCAAGAGGTTTCTACAACTACAATTGAAAGTTTTGGCGATGGAGACCATCATGTTGTGATGGTTGATTTCGGTTATAAAAAATCAATTGTTACATCACTTATGAAATTAGGTTGTAAAGTAACGGTTGTTCCTTATAATACAGATGAATTGACGATTGCTAATTTAGGTCCTGATGGAATTCTTTTTTCAAATGGACCGGGTAATCCTAAGAAATTACTTCATTTAACAGGTCAGATTAAGCGTTTAGCTACTACTTATCCAACAATGGGGATTTGTTTAGGGCACCAACTTTTAGCACTTGCATTTGGTGGTGACACTGAGAAGCTACGCTTTGGTCATCGAGGAGCAAATCAACCAGTTCAAGACTTGCTAACAAAAAAAGTGTATATTACTTCTCAAAACCATAGTTATGTTGTTACTGATAGTAGTTTAAAGGAAACGGGTTTTACCCCTCGTTACGTTAATATAAATGATAGATCAATTGAAGGTATGTCTCATAGCAAATATCCAATCACATCAGTACAATTTCATCCGGAGGCACACCCAGGACCATCGGATTCAGAAGAGATATTTTTACATTTTCTAACGGACATGAGTAGTAAGAGGAGAGAAAAAGTGTATGCCTAAGCGTCAAGATATAAAGAAAATATTAGTTATTGGCTCAGGTCCAATCGTGATTGGGCAGGCTGCTGAATTTGATTATGCAGGAACCCAAGCATGTCTTGCTTTAAAAGAAGAGGGATGCAAGGTAATTCTTATAAATAATAACCCTGCAACAGTAATGACAGATAAAGCATGCGCAGATGTCGTTTACTTTGAGCCATTAACGGTAGAAAGTGTTGAAAAAATTATTCAAAAGGAACGTCCTGATGGCATTTTAGCTACACTTGGTGGGCAAACAGGATTAAATTTAGCATTATCACTTCATAAAGAAGGGGTATTAGAAAAGTATGGTGTTCCATTATTAGGTACTCCAATTGAGTCAATCATGAAGGGTGAAGATCGAGAAGAGTTCCGTGCTTTAATGCACCAATTAGAAGAGCCTGTACCTGAAAGTGAAATTGTAGAAACCATTGAAGGAGCACTACAGTTTGCAAACCAAGTAGGTTATCCAATCATCGTTCGTCCTGCCTATACATTAGGTGGTGCTGGCGGTGGAATTGTGAATGATGAGCACTCGTTAAAAAAGGTAGTTAAAGGTGGGTTGAGTGCTAGCCCAATTAACCAATGTTTAATTGAAAAAAGTATTGCTGGTTTCAAAGAAGTAGAATACGAAGTCATGAGAGATGCTAATGACACGTGTATTACAGTTTGTAATATGGAAAATATTGATCCAGTTGGTATTCATACTGGTGATTCGATCGTTGTTGCACCTTCTCAAACATTAACAGATGTAGAATATCAAATGCTTCGTTCGGTTTCTGTGAAAATCATTCGTGCATTAGGAATAGTGGGTGGGTGTAATATTCAATTTGCCCTTGATCCTTATAGCAAAAATTATTATTTAATCGAAGTAAATCCAAGGGTTAGTAGATCTAGTGCCTTAGCATCTAAAGCTACAGGATATCCAATTGCACGAATTGCGGCTAAATTAAGTATTGGATATCATTTGCATGAACTATTAAATCCAGTTACCGGACACACATATGCCAGTTTTGAACCTGCTCTAGATTATTGTGTTGTAAAATTTCCACGTTGGCCATTTGATAAGTTTCCACAGGCTGATCGTAAGCTAGGTACACAAATGAAAGCGACTGGAGAAGTAATGGCGATTGAAAGAAATTTAGAGTCAGCTTTTCAAAAAGCCATTCGTTCTCTAGATATAAAAGGAATTTCGGGATTAGAAATGGAAAGTGTTAAGAAGTTTACAGATGAACAGTTATGGAAAAGTGTTAAAAAAGCAGATGATCTCCGCTTCTTTGCAATTTTAGAATTAATGCGAAGAGGAGTAGTTGAAGAAGACATTCACGAAGTAACTCAAATTAATTATTTTTATTTGAGAAGCTGGAAATTCTTAATTTCTATGGAACAAAAGGCGAAACAGCTTTCTTATGAAACAGTTTCTAAAGAAGATTTAGAACAACTCAAGATTAGCGGTTTTTCTGATAAATGGCTTGCTGCTACTTGGAATGTTGCTTTAAGTGACATAAGAAAAAAGCGTGATGAATTTAATATTCATCCTTCGTATAAAATGGTTGATACTTGTGCTGGTGAATTTGTTGCGAAAACAGCTTATTATTACTCTAGTTGGTCAGGAGAGCAAGATGTAGAAACTGCATCAACAAAGAAAAAGATCATCATCATTGGTTCAGGGCCAATTCGTATTGGGCAAGGGATTGAGTTTGACTATGTTTCTGTTCACGGTGTATTAGCACTAAAACAAGAAGGTTATGAAGCTATCCTTATTAATAATAATCCGGAGACAGTGAGTACAGATTATGAAATTGCAGATCGATTATATTTTGAACCATTAACAACAGAAGATGTTTTAAATATCATTGAACTAGAAAAAGCAGACGGTGTAATCGTTCAGTTAGGCGGTCAAACGGCTATTTCTTTAGTTAAGGAATTAGAAGATGCGGGTGTTCCTTTACTTGGAACCAATCATGAAACGATTGATAAATTAGAAGATCGAGACTTATTTTATCAATTCATGAAAGAAGTTCAAGTCCCACACATTCCTGGTGTAACAGCTCTTAATGAAGTAGATTTAATAACGAAAGCTGATGAAATAGGTTACCCAGTATTAATTAGACCATCTTATGTTATCGGTGGTCAAGGAATGATGGTTTTCCAAAGTCGTGAGGAAATGGTCGATTACGTAAATGATGAATTTACAAATGTATATTTTCCAATTTTACTTGACGCTTATTACCCTGGAGTAGAAGTAGAAGTGGATGCATTAACTGATGGGGAAGACATTGTGATACCTGGTATGTTTGAGCATATTGAAAAAGCAGGTGTTCATTCAGGTGACAGTATTTCCGTGATACCACCATTGAACCTTGCAGAAAATCACAAAGAAACAATTGTAGAATATACGAAACGTATTGCAAATGGCATGGAATTTAAAGGAGTCTTTAATATACAATTTGTACTTTATAAAGAAGAAATTTACGTTCTAGAAGTAAATCCAAGGGCTTCAAGAACAGTTCCGATACTTAGTAAAGTGACTGGAATGAATATGATCGACGTAACAACTAAGCTTTTAATGGGGCGCAAATTAAAAGATCTTGTAGCTACTTTAGGATATCAAGAGGAACCACCATATTATACAGTGAAAGCCCCAGTATTTTCGCACTCTAAACTTCCGGACCTTGATCCGAAGTTAGAAGCAGAGATGAAGTCTACAGGTGAACTTATCTCGATTAGTGATAATATTGATGAGGCATTTAGAAAAGCTTTTGTTTGGGGTGAGAGAGATATTCCTCAAATCTTTAAGAAAAAGGGAAGTATTTATTGTGAAGTGAGTGAAGCAGAAAAAGGACAATTTTTGTCGCTAAAACAACAATTAGAAGAAAGAGATTATGTAGTTTTACAAAAAGACGATGTTTCCTTCCAAAGTTGGTTAAATGATGAAAATAGTGTGTGTTTTTTAAGTGTTAATGTTAATGATCAGGATGCTAAATGGAGAAGAAAGGAAGCATTAAAAAATCGTTTGCCAGTTGTAACTGAAATCTCTACTTTCACTTGTATCGTAAACTGCTTAAACACCAATGACTATTCGGTTTCTTCAATAAATCAATGGTTGGAAATGTATGAGAGTAAAAAAAGTGAAAGAAAACAAAAAATTAAAAACTAATTACTAAAGGATGTGGATTTCTTGACTGCACTACCGGTAACTGAGTCAGGATTAAATATAGAAAAATATAAAGGGAAAAACCTTCTTACATTATTAGATTATTCTTCTGAAGAAATAAAAGAGCTTCTGGATTTTTCGATATTACTAAAAAAATATCAAAAAGAAGGTGTGCCCCACCCGTTACTTGCAGGGAAAACACTTGCAATGATATTTGAGAAGTCATCGACAAGAACAAGAGTTTCTTTTGAAGTTGGAATGAATCAGTTAGGAGGATCAGCTTTATTTTTAAGCTCTAAAGATTCGCAGCTTGGAAGAGGTGAACCAATTTCTGATACTGCTCAAGTACTTTCGCGATATGTAGATGGGATTATGATCCGAACGCATGGACATGAAATTATTGAGGAATTAGCGAAATTTTCAACAATCCCAGTTATAAATGCATTAACAGAAGATTTTCACCCTTGTCAGGCACTTGCTGATATTTTAACCATTTATGAAGTAAAAGGAACGTTTGAAGGGATTAAAACTGTATATGTTGGCGATGGTAACAATGTAGCTCATTCATTTTTAATTGCTTGTGCAAAAGTAGGTATGGATGTAGCGATCGCAACACCTAAAGGTTATGAACCAAAAGCTTGGATCATGAAGGAAATCGAGGCTATTTGTAACGAAACAGGAGCAAAACTTCTTATTACAAATGACCCGATTGAAGCAGTAACTGGTGCAGATGTTATTTATACAGATGTCTGGACAAGTATGGGGCATGAAGAAGAGACAGCCAAAAGACTTGAAGCATTTAATGAGTTTCAAGTAAATAAAGCTTTAGCTAGCCATGCCAAGGATGATTATATATTCCTTCATTGCTTACCGGCTCACCGTGGAGAAGAAGTAACGGTTGATGTAATTGATGGGGAACATTCATATATTTTTGATCAAGCGGAAAATCGACTGCATGCTCAAAAAGCTGTATTAGTAGCATTAATGGGGGATGCAAAATAGTTATTAAATCAAAAAAGAGTTGGCCTAAAGACTTTAGGCAACTCTTTTTCTTGTTGGAAGGCTATGTAGTTTTAGATCAAGTGACGGGTTGTTAGGTAGCTTCATCAAGGAATTCATTACATTGCTATAAAAAACATTTAGAATAGGCTTCAACAAATTTGCTCCAGCGATTACTCGTCACACAAAACAGTGCTTGGAGAAAGCGTTCTTTAGAGTAATAGTTATAGTCACTGAAGTACGCAGAAGTCCAAAAGCGGTATCTTTGAAAGGTCAATAATCTCGTGGCTGCTAACATAGTGCTATCGTTTCTAGTTTATATAATCTTTTAATGCATCAATATTATGAATAAATAAATACCCCTGTTTTTTTGTAACTATTTTTTGTTGTTTTAACTGATTCATTAATCTTGTTACACTTTCTCGTGTTGCACCAAAAAAACTTCCTAAATCTTCATGTGTTAATTTGAGCTTAATTTTTATTCCGTCTTCAGTAGCACTTCCGTATTCATCCGCCAACCTCACTAAAGTAGCTGCTAATGCTCCGAATTTCCCGTATAATGCTACATCTCGCAGTGTAGTTTGAGAAATTCGAAGTCTTTCTGAAAAGTCCCGGAACAAAGATATTGCTAGATGAGGATGCTGTAATAAAAAGGTTTCTAAGTCATCATTTTTAATATAGGAAGTATTGCCGCTCTCAATACAAGTGGCTGTAGCAGGGTATGTGCTTCCGGGTTTACAGAATAATGCCACTTCTGCAAACATTTCTCCTGATTGGCGAATGCTAAGTACGATTTCTTTTCCATCTGGTGTACTTTTATTTATGCGTACTTTTCCTTCATTTACAAAATAAATTGCGTCAGCAGGGTCATATTCATGGAAAAGAACTTCTCCTTTTGTCATCTTTTTAGTTTGAATAATATGTGTAAGTTGTTCTTTTTGTTCCAACGGTAATGCAGAAAAAATAGGTATATTATGAATAAAGCGACTAACAGGCATAATTTTTTCATCTCCTTTGGAAAAAATATCAATTTTAAGTAAACATACGATATAATATTGGTTAAAAAAACTATATTCAATATAATGAATTTCATAATTGTTTATTTTCGCCACTCTGATACTAAATGCTGTTGGATGTAGACCGTTTCCAACAACATTTAGACTTATGCAGCTCCATTTAGGTAATTATGAAACTCACTGAATAGTTTAAAAATACCATAACATAAGTGAAAATTGTTGTGCAAAACTTCACATTGATACGAGGAATGTAATATTTTCAGTTTAATATAGTTTCCTCGATTTCTTAAAGGTGAATTTATTAACAAAATATTCACTGTGATATGTTTCACATTAATTATACATTGAATTTGATAAGATTATCTCAAATCACGGATATAGGGGGAGCAAATGTGATTAGTTGTGAACTAAATCGAGTTGGTGTCGATGATCTTATCATTGTATCGGGTGGGACAGGACCACATATCGGTGCTGTTGTCATTGCGGATTATACGGACAGCGAAGTTAAGATAATAAGTTATGGATTTCCAAATCATAAAGAAGAAGATTTATTTATAGAATTAGCCAAAGTCTGGTGTCATACGTTTCAACAAAAAACCGTTCTTTTAGGTGGAATTCATATTGATAATGCTACCAAAGCTCAAATTGAAGATCTTGTTAATCAAACATGGGATAAATTTTTTCAATTTATGCTTGATCAAAAAAATTGTAAAGGTTAAAAATGAAATACAAAAGTGAGGGACGTTAAGTGATTACTTAAGGAACCTCATTTTTTTGTGCTGTTTTATCCCGCTATTAAGGGAAGTAAGCCCCCCTCTAAGCGTAGCGTAGGCCGGGAATCCATTCAGATGTTCTAGCGAAGCTAAAACGAGTTCTCCTTGATTCCTAAAAAACTAAGAGTATTTATTTAGTTTTCTAATTTAAGTCTAAATAATGTGGCTTTAAAAACATTGTGATATATCTCACTGAGTTAATTCGTGTTTATCACATATGATGAAACTATGAAGAACTTAGATAAAAGAGCGGAGGAGACCTTATGAATTTATCATTCTTATCAGAGAAACCTAAAAATTATGATGAAAATCCGTTCATAGTAATTTGGGAAGTAACAAGAGCTTGTGCCCTTAAATGCTTACATTGTCGCGCTGAGGCACAATATAAAGCTGACCCAAGACAACTATCTTTTGAGGAAGGTAAGAAATTAATAGATGAAATAGCTACTATGGATAACCCATTATTTGTATTTACAGGTGGAGATCCATTAATGAGAGCTGACCTTTATGAATTAGCCAAGTATGCAATAGAAGAAAAGAAGTTACCTGTCTCAATGACGCCTAGTGCTACACCGAAAGTGACGAAAAAGGCAATTGATCAAGCGAAAGAAGTTGGTTTATCACGTTGGGCATTTAGTTTGGATGGTTCCACTGCCGAAATACATGACCATTTTAGAGGGACAAAAGGTTCCTTTGATTTAACAATGAAGGGAATCGATTACTTAAAAGAGTTAAATATTCCTATTCAAATAAATACAACGGTTTCTAAATATAATGTTGATGATTTGCCAGCTATGGCTGAAAAAGTAAAAGAAATGAATGCAGTGCTTTGGAGCGTTTTTTTCTTAATACCTACTGGTAGAGGTATGGAAAAGGATATGATTTCTGCTGACGAACATGAAGAAGTAATGAAGTGGTTATTTGAAATTCAACAAAGCATGCCATATGGAGTCAAAGCTACAGAAGCTCCTCATTATCGCCGAGTAGTTATTCAAGAAAAGAAGCGATTAAATCTAAAGGCTCCTGAAGGAAATAAGCGTCTTGATACGTTGGGTCGTGCTCCTAAAGGTGTTAATGATGGGGATGGATTTGTATTTATTAGCCATATTGGCGATGTTTATCCAAGTGGCTTTTTGCCCGTAAAGTGTGGAAATGTACGAGAAAAGCCACTTCCTGAGATTTATCGAGATAGTCCGGTATTCAAAGATTTAAGAAATAAGACGCTACTAAAAGGGAAATGCGGAGTTTGTGAATATAAAGAAATTTGTGGTGGCTCCCGTGCGAGAGCATTTGCACTTACTGGAGATTATTTGGAAAGTGATCCTTATTGTGCCTATATCCCTAAAAAGTATAAATCTTAATTAACAACAATCAGTGCGGTGGACCTTTACCACGCACTGATTTTTTTTGTTGGCCAGGAAACTATAGATTTCTTCCTTGTGGACAAGGTTGAAGTTAAAGGTAGAAAAATTTAATAAATATGTAAAAAAATGCAGAAAAAACAAGTTTTATTTGGTGGTTGAAATGTGTATATTTTGTGAACGGGTAACGTGTAAGCCGACAAAAAGAATGTTGATAAATAGAGGTTCTTTTACATGTTTTACACTTTGTTAATATTACAAATGACATTTCTGTGATAAAATTCACACCTTTGCTGTGAGAAATTGCACAGTGAGTGATAAGGGTCTCTTCTACAATAAGGGTAACAGAACGTTTAGCACTTCTAACAGCTAAAAGGCCTATAGTTGTTCCATGTGCGTACTTCAAAAAAGGAGTGAGAAAAGATGAACAATCTAGAAAGAACTTATTCTACTAATAACCCTAATGAATCAAACGATACAAAACCTAGAATAAAGAACCTTGAAAGATCTTTTTATTCAAAAACTAGTATGTATGCATTTTTTGTAGTTGCATTCTTGTTTATCACAATGTGGATCGGTACAGCTCAGTTCAAAAAAATTGATCTAATGTTGGCTGGCTATAAGGTTGCCTCTTTTATATTTTTCATTGGTATTACAGTTAGAATGGCTTCTTGGCTAATACGTCCAGCTACAAATGAGATGGTAAAACGAAGTATTAAGAATTTATTTACTAAAAAGCGTACAAAAAGAAATATTGCAGCAATCGTAAAAACTTTCGTAGATAATATTATTTTACAAAAATTTATCTTTAAACGTGGATTGTACAGAGGTATACAGCATTGGTTAATCGCTTGGGGTTGTATGGGTTCATTTGCAATTACATTTGGATTAACATTTGGTTGGATGCATTTTAGGCTAATCGATGCTACAACTTATCAGTTGATGGTAATGAACATTCCGACAATTAAAATGGTAGCGAACGGTTTGTTTGCTGAACTAGTTTATAACGGATTAAACATTACTGCACTGATGGTTTTAGTGGGTATCATTATGGCCCTAGTAAGAAGAATTAATAATCATGATTTGAAGGTTACTGAACGAGCTGAATTTGATTTATTACCACTTTATATACTTTTAGCGGTAACGGTATCTGGGTTATTATTAACAGTTTCATATAAGTTTTTAGGTGGATTTATTCACCCGCAACTAGCTTTAATACATCAAGTAACGGTCGTTTTATTTTTGATTTACTTTCCATTCGGTAAGTTGTTCCATTTACCTATTCGCCCTTTAGCAACAGCCGTACCGATGAACTATCAGGAAGAGGTTATGGTTGATACTAGATCATGTAAAAAATGTGGAACCAAATATAGTAATGATGACCAAATCGCTGACGTTAAGAACATCCTACATTCTCAACAATTTGATTTAAAACTTGAAGATGGAACTTTTTTAGCAGATTATTGTCCTAGTTGTCGTAGAAGAATTCGTGTAATGAGTCAATTAAATATGGGTTCAGTTAAGGGGAATCCTTACGGACCAGTTCAAACAAATAACGGCATTCATATTCCTGGTTTTGGTAGGGGACGATCTGAAGAATTTTATAACAAGGCAATAGAGGAGGAAAAATAATGACACAATTTATTGCAAAAGAAGGAGTTAAAAACCTTCATCATGAAGGTGAAAAATTAATTACAACTCATTGCTGTTATTGCGGAATGCAGTGTGGGATGCATATAAGATTAAATGAAAAAACAGGTAAGGTCGTTGGAGTAGAACCACGATATGATTGGCCTGTTACCTTAGGGAAGATGTGTCCTAAAGGTGTTACTGCTTATCAAACGGTTGATCACGAAGAAAGAATTACAACACCATTAATTAAGAAGAACGGACAATTTGTAAAAGCAACATGGGACGAAGCGCTGGATTTAATCGAAAAGAATTTTAAACAGCTACAACAAAAACATGGTAAAGATGCACTCTCAGTTTACGGTGGTGTATCAATGACAAATGAAAAATGTTATCTAGTAGGAAAATATGCACGTGTTGCTTTAGGGACAAGATTTGTTGATTATAACGGTCGATTTTGTATGAGCTCAGCTGCTGGTGGTTTTATGAAAACACTTGGAACTGACCGTGGTTCAACATTACCTTGGACAGAGTTAGAGCATACAGACTGTTTCTTTATATCAGGGTGGAATGCTGCTGAATGTCACCCTACATCGATCCAATGGTTATGGAAAGCAAGAGATAAAGGTGCAAAAATGATTGTTGTAGATCCTCGTGAAACTCAGATTGCTAGATTAGCAGATGTTCACTTAGATATTAAATCAGGTACAGATTCAGCTTTAGCAAACGGAATGTTACACATTATTGTTCGTGACGGTTATGTAGATGAAGCTTATGTTAAAGAACGATGCAACAATTATGAGCAAATGAAGGAACAAGTGAAACATTTTACACCTGAATATACTTCTGAAATTACTGGAGTATCTGTTGAAAAAATTGAAAAGGCTGCACGTATTTACGGACAATCTTCACGTTCAGTAGTTATGTTCTGTCGTGGTATCGAACAACAAACAAAAGGTGTTGATAATGTATGCATTTACACATCAATGGCATTGTTACGGGGCCAAATAGGTAAATTTGCATCAGGTGTTGCTACGGTTACGGGGCAAGGAAATGGTCAAGGGGGGCGTGAGCACGGGCAAAAAGCAGATGCACTTCCTGGATACAGAAAAATTGCAGATCCTGAACACGTAAAGTATGTTGCAGGAGTTTGGGGAATTAAACCTGAAGAAATGCCAAAAGCAGGTGTTTCCGCTTATGAAATGTTTGACGAAATACAAAAAGGAAATATTCGTGCTATGCACGTGATGTGTAGTAATCCGGCAGTATCTGCACCTAATACAGAATATGTTTGGGACAGCTTTAGAAAATTAGATTTCTTAGTAGTTAGTGATTTCTTCTTGTCTGAAACATGTGAATTTGCAGATGTTGTATTACCAGCTACAACTTGGGCTGAGGATGAAGGGACAACAACGAACCTTGAAGGCCGTGTCATTCGTATTCGTAAAGTGAAAGATCCAATTGGTGAGTCTAAAACAGACTGGCAAATTATGAAGCTTATTGCAGAGCGTATGGGAAAAGGGAAGTTTTTCCCATACGAAAATGTACCAGAAATTTTTGAAGAGTTCCGTATCGCATCAAAAGGTGGAAAAGCGGATTATTACGGGATTACGTATGATCGTATTGATAAAGAAGATGGTGTTTTCTGGCCATGTCCGTCTGAAGATCACCCTGGAACGCCAACAATGTTTAAAGAAAAATTTGATACACCTAATGGAAAAGCCAATTTAGCGGTAATCGATTGGCAGGAACCAGCGGAAATTCCAACTACAAATTATCCACATACGTTAACAACTGGACGGGTTGTATTCCATTATCTATCTGGAACTCAAACGAGAAGAGTAAAGTTCTTGATGGAACAATGTCCACTACCATATGCTGAAATGCATCCAGAATTAGCAAGCCAATACAATCTATCAAATGGAGATAAAGTGAAGTTAACTACGCCGCGTTCTTCAATGGTATTAGATGTTCGGTTAACAAAAGCAATTCGAAATGACCATGTTTTTGTTCCTTATCATTGGGGGAAAGAGTTATCAGTTAATCAGTTAACAAATCCAGCACTAGATCCAACATCAAGAATGCCAGAATTTAAAGTTTGTGCTGTGAAAATAGAGAAAGTGTAACGGAGAGGAGAGAGTCAAACTATGAATAAAATTATGTATCTAGAATTTGAACGTTGTATCGGTTGTAGATCTTGTCAAGCAGCATGTCGTGAATGCGGTGGTCATGATGCAAAAGAACGGAATTATGTTGAATATGTTGACTTTTTAGAGAGTCGTCAAACATATCCAATGCTCTGTATGCAATGTAAAGACCCAGCATGTGCAAGAGTATGTCCGGCAAATGCAATCCAAATTACTGGAGAAGGTGTCGTTCTTTCAGCAATGGAAGAAAAGTGTATTGGTTGTAGAAACTGTACATTTGGTTGTCCATTTGGAATTCCGAAGTTCGATTTTGAAGAGAATAAAATGTATAAGTGCGATATGTGTTATGACAGAACTCAACATGGTATTTCTCCAATGTGTGCGTCTGTTTGTCCAAGTGACGCAATTCGTTTCATCGATTTTGATGAAATGCAAGCATTACGCCGCCGTAGAACACAAATGAATTTAATTGAAGGAAAAAAACCTACAGAGCAAGATAAGTGGCAGTATGTACCTGAGTTTTTTGGCGTGTATAGTGACTAAGTATTGAGGAAAACCCTTCCTCACTTAAAGCGAGGGGTTTCCCCTCGCTTTAAGTAACCAAATTTATGAATGGAGGGTAATCATGACAGAAAAAAAGAAGCTAGGTCGTAATCAAAAAGATACAGACGATGACATGATTAATTTAGTAGACAATTTAAATCGTGATGACGATTTGAAATATAACCGCAGAGCCTTTTTAAAAACAGCAGTAGGAACATCTGTAGCTTTAGGGGTAGCAACTATCCCCTTTTCAGTAAAGGCGATGTTAGGTATGAATGAGAAAGAAAAAGAGAGAGTTGAAATTGCTAAACTTGAAGATCTTCCAGTAGGTGAATCAGTAACTTTTTATTACCCAACTGAGAAAGATCCAGCTCTTCTAATACACACAGTAAATGGAGATTTAAAGGCATATAACAGCGCTTGTACTCACCTCATGTGTCCAGTTTTTTATGAGAAGACTCAAGATGTATTATTGTGTCCTTGCCACGCTGGATATTTTGATATAAATAATGGTCATCCAAAAGCCGGACCACCCCAGCGAGAATTACCTTTGATTGAAATTGAAGTTGAAAATGGTGTGGTTTATGCAGTGGGGAGGCAGTATCGCCATGGGTAAAAAAACGTGTTGGGCGGTAATTATTGTCTCAATTATTATTAATGTAATTATGCTTCAATGGACAGTTGAGGCGTTCCTAGGAAGGGAATATGACTTTTTATTCATTTATAACATTATAAGTTTAATTTCAGCAGCAGCAGCAATATTTGCTTATTTTCAGTGGCGCAAGCTCTAATATAATAGCTAGTAAAGTTACGCACGTTTTCATAAGGAATCCAATAATGGGTTCCTTTCATTAGGTCGCTATTTGTTGGAAATATTTAACTTTTTTGATTTGGTCAATGAAAAACAACATTTAAACTATTTTAAAAGTATTTAACATAATAAATTGAACAATTCGTGAACATCGATTAATTAGTGATTTATTTCACACCCTCATGGTAGTCCATCAACTATCATGAAAGTAACTTATTTTTAACGTTTATTAATTAAGAAGGAATTCTAGGGGGAATTATTATGGCAAGAATTACAAGGTGGGATCCTGAAAACGAACAGTTTTGGGAAGCCGAAGGTAAAAAACATGCAACGAGAAACTTATGGATCTCTGTTCCAGCGCTTTTTCTAGCATTTGCTGTTTGGCAAATTTGGTCGGTAACAGCAGCTAGTTTAAACGATATAGGTTTTAATTTTACTAGTGCAGAGTTATTTACTTTAGCAGCACTTCCAGGTTTATCAGGTGCAACATTACGTATATTTTATACATTTGTTGTTCCAATTTTCGGTGGACGGAACTGGACAATTATTAGTACAGCATCATTGCTTATTCCAGCAATAGGAATAGGAATTGCAGTACAAAATCCCGAAACTTCCTTTATGACGATGGCTATTCTTGCTGCCCTATGTGGTCTAGGTGGAGGAAATTTCGCTTCATCAATGTCTAACATTAGTTTCTTTTATCCGAAAAAAGCAAAAGGGACAGCTTTAGGAATTAATGCTGGTATTGGTAATTTAGGAGTAAGTGCTGTTCAGTTTTTAGCTCCTTTAGTAATAACTGTAGGAGTTTTTGGAGCGGTGGTAGGGAACCCTCAAGTATTACCTGATGGTTCTCATGTATGGCTTCAAAATGCAGCATTTGTTTGGGTTATTCCAATTATTTTAACTGTTATTGCAGCATTTTTCGGAATGGATAACTTACCTGGAACAAAAGCTTCTATTAAAGAGCAAGCAGTCATTTTCAAAAATAAACATACGTGGATTATGACGTGGCTGTACACAATGTGTTTTGGTTCATTTATAGGGTATGCAGCAGCGTTTCCACTATTAATTAGAACAGAATTTCCAGAAGTAAATGCTCTGCAATTTGCTTTCTTAGGACCTTTAGTTGGTGCGTTAATTAGACCATTAGGGGGATGGATTTCAGATAAGTTCGGTGGTGCAATCGTAACATTTTGGGATATTATCGTTATGATTGCCGCAACAGGTGGAGTAATTTATTATTACAATCAAGGAAACTTTACAGGGTTTTTAATTATGTTCCTCGTTTTATTTGTAACGACTGGTATTGCTAACGGGTCTACGTTTAGAATGATACCATATATTTTCAACAATCAAAAAGAAGCAGCAGCTGTTATTGGTTTTACCTCTGCTATTGGAGCATACGGTGCATTTTTAATTCCAAAAATTTTCGGTTGGTCGATTGATACAACAGGAATGGCAAATACTGCCCTATATATTTTCATTGCGTATTATGTTATAAGTTTAGTTATTACTTGGTTTTATTACTCTCGTAAAAATGCAGAAGTAAAGTGTTAGATATATAGCAAGTAGCTCTTCCGATAATTTTTCGGAAGGGTTACATAATAAAATTTATATCCTTTTGATGGGGGATGATGTTCATGACTAGTAAAGAATTATTTCAATTTAAAAATCCACGTACAAAAACATTACATTTAACGTGGATCGCATTTTTTATCTCATTTTTTGCTTGGTTTAATATGGCGCCTTTGGCTGGGACGATGATTGAGTCAGTAGGGTGGTTAACAACTGATCATATGGCAGCTCTTGCAATATTAAACGTTGCCTTAACAATTCCAGCTAGAATAGTCATTGGAATGCTATTAGATAAATATGGCCCTAGAAGAGTATTTTCCATTTTACTTATTGTGATGGCAATACCTACTTTTATGTTCGCATTTGGTAACACATGGATGCAATTGTTTATATCACGATTATTATTAAGTTCAATTGGAGCAAGTTTCGTAGTTGGGATTCGTATGGTTTCAGAATGGTTTCCACCGAAAAGTGTAGGGTTTGCGGAAGGTTTTTATGCTGGTTGGGGTAACTTTGGTTCAGCAGCTGCAGCAATTATTCTTCCATGGGTAGCAATAACCATGTTTGGTGGCGATGATGGTTGGCGTTATGCGATTGCCTTTAGTGGTATAGCGTGTCTTATTTACGGAGTTATTTATTGGTTTGTAGTTAGTGATACACCAGAAGGGAAAGTATATCAAAAGCCGAGAAAAACAGCAGCAATGGAAGTAAGCTCATACGGAGATATGATTCAATTAATTATTTGGACAGTTCCATTAGTTGGAGCTTTAGGGTTACTTTCATGGCGGTTAAAAAATTTAGAGTTTATTTCAGAGCAAGCATTATCAATTATTTATGTTATTTTGATTATCGTATGTATATATCAAATCGTTCAAATATTAAGAGTGAATTTACCAATCTTAAAGGCTGGTGTGCCTGAAGATGATAAATATAAATTTAAAAATGTCGCAGCACTAAATACAACATACTTTGCAAATTTTGGAGCAGAGCTTGCGATCGTCTCAATGCTTCCGTTATTCTTTTTAACGACATTTGGTTTAACAGCTACAGCTGCAGGGTTAATTGCATCTTCGTTTGCTTTTGTAAACTTATTCGCTAGACCTTTCGGTGGTTGGTTATCAGATAAGATGACAAGTAGAAAAACAGTTATGTTAATATATATGTTTGGAATTGGACTTGGCTTAGTTGGAATGGGGATGATTAACTCTGAATGGCCATTGGTATTAGCTGTCGCTATAACAGTAGTAACGTCAATGTTCATTCAAGGAGCTGAAGGGGCAACATTTGCTGTTATCCCATTAATTAAAAAGCGTATTACAGGTCAGATTTCTGGTATGGCTGGTGCATATGGAAATGTTGGAGCTGTTGTTTACTTAACAATCTTTACTTTAGTAACCCCTCAAACCTTCTTTTTTATCTTAGCTGGCGGAGCCTTTGTCAGTTTCCTATTTTGTCTTGTTTTCTTAGATGAGCCTAAAGGGTCACACGGAGAAGAATACCAATTATCGAGTGTGGACTTAGCACAACAACAATTAGAACAACAATCAAGTTCAAAACAGTCAAAAGGAGCCTAACTAGGCTCCTTTTGATCTATGCAAAAAGTTATTTAATTTGTATTCACATAAATTTGTATTAAGAAGTTCATCCCAGTATATAAATGATTTTTTCTAAAAATAGTTTTAGTCATTACAGTAACGTTGATCAATTATATTACTATAAAAAAAATAGAGTTTATTAAATGGGTAATTTCATATTTTTACATTTTAAATTAGGTCGAATCGGTTTTACATATTACTTACTTCATGTTACAATTTTTGAGTATTATGTTTGTACACAAAATAGTCACAATACAATAACGCTATGCATATGTAATTTATACTTTTATTAATATGAATATAGTGTTAAGATAATAAATGTGTCCTGATGTCTTCAGGATATTTATTATTCACTACAATGTTTATTAATCCTATATGAAAAGAGGTTTTCTTAATGGAAAAGAAAGAGCTGACAATGAAGCGTTTCTTTAATGAGCTGTCAAAAGAAAACCAAGAATTGTTATTATCAATAGGCTTGGAGATCAGTGCAAGCAGTGGAACGTTTTTATTCTATGAAGGGGATTTTCCTGAGAATGTTTATTTAATTCGATCAGGGAAAGTCCGTTTAAGTAAAATGACTGCAGATGGAAAAGAGTTTAGCGTACATTTAAAGCAAAAGGATGAATTAGTTGGAGAAGTAGGACTATTTAATGATATGTCGATTAGTGTTACTGCTGAAGTAATTGAAGACTCTGTTCTTGTTAAATTTGAAAGATCCTCTTTAGAGGAGATATTTCGGAAAAATGGTGAAATTGCAGTAGCTTTTATGAAATGGTTTGCAAGACACACTCAATCGACACAGGCAAAATTCCGCGATTTAATTCTTTGTGGGAAAACAGGTGCGTTTTATTCGACATTAATTCGTTTTAGTAATTCATACGGCCTTAAAACTGAAGAAGGAATTCTTATTAACGTCCAATTAACAAATCAGGATATTGCTAATTATATTGGTACGACAAGAGAGAGTATTAATCGAATGATTAATGACTTGAAAAAGGATAACGTTATCAAAGTAGATAAAGGCTATATCTTAGTTAAGGACATCGAATTCCTAAAAAATTACTTGCATTGTGGTGACTGCCCTGTAGAAATATGTACGATTTAGAAACGACATGGACCTTTTTTCATGTCGTTTCACTCTTTGAATATCCACTTCACTAAGAAACTTTAGCTAGTTAAGTTGAGTCGCTCATAATTACATATAGATTTATTGATCGTTTTAGTAACTATTAAATTCACTTAAATAATTTAAAATTCTCCTATAGCAATGATCTTCAATTGTTCACCAGTAAATGTTTGTTCACCGTTATGCGTTATTAGTTTACATTCAGTTATATAGAAATCATCATTTGTACTCTCAGCTTTTGTTGACTCTACTAAGATGCCTTCCCCAAGAAGCAATTGATTCTCATACACTTGAACCTTTTGCCCTTCCATAGAAACATGCTTAGCCCCCTCTAAAAACTGTACCCATGCGCTCCAACCGTGATAAATATATGCTTCATTTCCATTATCTAAATAGCCCATCAATGCTTGGTGATCGTCCACTTTTGCTTGAATGCTTTCTACAATTATTTTTATTATTTTGTGAAGGTGTTTATATTGTTCAAATGATAATTCTTTTGAAAATTGAAGTTTTAGTTGGTCATTAGAAGTATCATTAATAATAGTAGCCGTATAATTAGTCGTTTGTTCGTCTAAAACATATACTCCTTCATTATATTTGAATTGAAGTCCTCGTAATGTTTCGAAAATTGGTTGAAACCCTTTATATGTTAATATTACCTCGAGCATTTTGCCAACCCCTATTAATTAATAATTTACGTACATCATAGCAAGAAAGTTCTATATACACAGTGTAAAATGTCACAAATACTATCCCCTATACAATCTTGAATTTCATCATTCGTTAAGTCACGAAAATATTATATCTAGTTTGTTGAACCGTCCGTAACTAGATATAAACTTATGGGTTCTTTTTTGGGAATTTTGGAATTAATCATTCGTGATAATAATCACTTTGTTTTCATTATTTTTTAAGTAAAATAAATGTATAAAGAAATGAGAAATGAGGGATCATATGAATTGGTTTATACCAAGGGAGCATGGAGCTTGGGCGATGTTAATTGTTCCTTATTTATTAGGGATGCTAGCAAGTAACCCGTTGTGGCTTCATCTGCCCTTTTTTATAGGAGTAGTAGCTTTTTATTTTGCATCAAGTCCATTTTTAACAATGATTAGAAAACCAAATTTAAAGAAAGAAATTATTCCTTCACTTATTATTTATTTAAGTATAGGATCATTATTTACGTTTCCCATTCTATTTATTATCCCTGAAATAATTATTATAGGGGTCCTTATTATTCCGTTCTTTCTAATCAATGTTATCTTTGCAAAACTGAAAAAGGAACGATTATTTGTTAATGATTTTTGTGCTATTATAGCCCTGTCATTTTTAGTAGTTATTTCTTATTACATTGGAAATCGTATCATTGATCTTAGAGCGCTTATCTTAATGGTCATAAACGTTCTCTTTTTTACAGCAAGTGTATTCCATGTAAAAACATTAATTCGGGAAAAAGGTAATCAAATATTTTTATGGAAGTCTAATTTATTTCATGGTTTTACAGTTGTTAGTTTTTTAGTTTTAGCTATGCCTGTGATTTCAGTCGTTTTTTTTGTTAGTTCATTAAAGGCATGGTTTATGCCAAAGAATAAACGTTATAAGCCAGTTCAAATTGGTTTAATTGAAATTGCTAATAGTGTCATTTTTTTGGTTATAGTAGGGATATTTTTCTAATGAAACAAGTAGTTTCCTTAATAATTCACATATTTAAATCCATATTAATAAAAGAAAGTGATTATTATTAGGGGTGATTTTATATGGGACAAAGTCGTCAATTTACTCATGGTCAAAAAGCACCGAATAATGGTATATATGTGGAAATTGGTGAAACTGGGGATATGGTACAAAACCCCAAAAAAGTAAAGTTAAAAGCAGGAGATAATTTTCCTGAAACAAGCAATCAAAATCGCAAATGGACATATAAAAGTAAATTTAAGTAACAGCTACGGCTGTTACTTATTTAAATTCAAAAAATTTTATCAAAACTAAATAATGTACATATACACTGGCATAAACTAATAAAAACGGTTCGCGGAGGGATATTAATGGACGAAAAAAAGCAAGAACTAGAAGCTTTGTTAACACAGTTAGAAACAAACTTAACTACTTATGGAAAAGAGAGGATTGAAGAATTGAAAAAGGAGTTATTTGAAATTGAGAATTATGAATAAAATAGGCATTGTCCTGTTCAAACTAAAATATCCTTTGCATACATTATAAAAGGAATGAAATTTGCGAGGGATTTATAATGACTATAAAAGAGAGATTTTTTCTAATTGGGGAAGAGTGGAATGTTATTCATTTACCGAAAAAACCAAATGGCTTTGCAATTTTCATCATCGGTGATATAAACCATTTTGTAAATTCAAAAACTAGTTCGTGGCATCAAAGACCTGACCATTATCAGTTTATTGAAGACTTAAAAAATGCTGGATATACTGTCATTTACTCTAATTTGTATGGGAGACATTGGGGGAGTGCTGAAGCCTGTCATTTTTTACACCGCATTTATGATGAAGTAACGAAAAAAGAAATTTTAAATAAAAAAGTCCACATTATTGCTGAAGGGATGGGGGCATTGGTAGCGGCTCAGTTAATCCCAACAAAAGAATCATCGTTTCGCTCTATAGTCATGATTAACCCATGTCTTAACCTATCGCACTACTTTCAAACAGAAAAACGGAATAAATTCTTTTATAAACGTTTTCTAAAAGAGTTAAAGAGGGCTTATTCTATAGAGACTACGGAGTTGGAAAAGAAGATTTCTTCCATGGATATTAATATGTATAAGGCTATGCCAGTCCCGTTAAAAATTCTCCATTGTATGAACTCTACTCCTTATACGTTAGAAAACCATGTAAGACCATATGAGAAATTGTGCAATAATGAAAATAACAGTGTAGAAGTTGCAATTTTTCTTAAAAATAAGCCATTTGAACAGTTAGCAAAGCCAGCTATTGAATTTTTTAAGAAAAATGAATGTAATCTATAATTATAAAGTGTCAGCATACCAAAGTATCTAGAATAATTACTACTATATTCTATGATTACTTTCATGGTTTATCCGGCACTTTTGTTATGGAATAGGTACATTTTGTTTTCAGATTAAGAGTTATTTAATGTATTTCATCATTTATCTGAATTTTTTAGGGTAAAAGACCCCCACCTCTAAGAGTAGCGTAGGTGGCATTTTCCAATCAGGTGGAGTAGACTCTTCACCTGATTTTCCGATGTTTCAACTTGCTGAAACGAGTTCACTATTCTTATCATTAGTTATAAATTTTGTGCAGCTAGGTTTTGATAAACTGGAAATTCACTCATTGACATATTAATTACTGTTTTTTCATATATATAGTAAATAAATAAAACGGGGGAATTATTATATGAAAAAAATAGTAGTGACTGGCGCTCTTGGTTTTATAGGTTTTTCATTATGCCTCCGATTGTTAGATAAAGGATTTAAAGTAGTCGGTATTGACGGAATGATTAATAGCCAATTAAAAGGGTTTTATGAGGAAAAACTTCTATGGGTAGGTAGGAATTCTCAGTTTCATTTTATAAATAAAAGGATTGAAGATACTGATATAAAAGCAGTTCTTAGAGGTGTAGATACAGTTTATCACATGGCTGCGTCTACAAGTAAAGAAAGAAGTTGGGATGAACTTCCGAAAACCATTGAAGATAATGTTGGTGTTACAGAAAAAATAATTTCTGCTTGTGAGCAAAATACGAAGGTGATTTACACGTCTTCTACACAAGTTTACGGTGAGAGAACAGGAACGATTACCGAAAATACTCCCTTGAACCCCATTACTCCATATAGTTTAACAAAGATGGCAGCGGAAGCTTTAATTAAAAGCAAATGCAAACAATTCGGTGTACCTTATGTTATTTTTCGACTTCCAACAGTTTATGGTCCTTGGCAAAGAGATGATATGTCCTATTGTAAATTAATAGTAAAGGAACTTATGTCAGATAAAAATACTTCTGCCACTTCAGATCGAGTAACCGAAGATGTTTTGTACATTGAGGATATTCTTGATACACTAATTGAAGCTGGAATAAAAGACGAATGTAAAAATGAAGTGTTTAATTTATCAACTGGAAAAGTAAACGAATGGTTTCGGGGTTTAGCCTTAATTAGTAATAAAACAATTTCAGAACCTAGTGATAAACGATTATTAGTTAGTATAAGTAATGAAAAAGTTGTATCGCAACTAGGGTTTAAGGTTGTAACAAATCTTGAAACGGGATTAAAAGCACAAAAAAATCACATAAAAAAATACAAGCACTTATATTTAAGACAGTAGGAGAGAGGCAATGGGTCCAAAACAAATCATAATTGGATTACTAGTGTTTATTATTATTACAGTGGCAACTTTTTTTCTATTAAATCTGATTCTTCAATTACCTGAAGGTGGTAGCGTTATAATTGCTATTGTTGTCGGAGTATTGGCTGAAGTGTTATATCGAAAGAAAGCTAGGTCTATGACCTAGCTTTCTTTAATAAATGAATTCTCATAAAACTTTATGTTAGGATATTTATCTTGAGCAGTTCTCATTTGATAGTCGTTTTCAAAGAGTACGACTAGACGATCATCACGATCTTTCGCAAGATTTCTTTGTGTGCGAATAAATGCATCTAAATCCTTTTTATCTCCTGAAACCCAGCGGGCGTGAGAGAAAGGTAATCGTTCGAGGCGAATATCTACTTTATACTCTGCTTTTAAACGATGTTCTAATACTTCAAATTGAAGGACACCAACAACACCTACAATTTGTTGTTCAACAACCTTTTGGTAAGTTTGAAAAAGTTGGATTGCTCCTTCTTCAGTTAATTGACGCAGTCCTTTTTCATAAGACTTATGCTTAAGCGCATCTTTTACAGAGATAACACAAAAGTGCTCTGGTGAGAAGTGTGGCATTTCTTCAAATTCAAAAGAACCATTTTCAACTAAAGTATCCCCAATTCGAAATGTTCCTGGATCAAATAATCCAATGATATCTCCTGCATATGCTTCTTCAACTGCGTTACGGCTTTGGGCTAAAAATTGGGTCGGTTGTGCTAGTCGTAAAGGTTTGCCAATTCTTACGTGATTAACATTCATACCTTTCTTATAGATCCCTGAAGTAATCCGTAAAAAAGCAATTCGATCACGATGGGCCGGATTCATGTTTGCTTGAATCTTAAAAATAAAACCGGAAAAATTTTGATCTAGTGGATTAACGATTCCTTCTGTACTTTTTCTAGCTGTAGGTGAAGGGGCCATTTTTAGAAAATGGTCGAGAAACGTTTGAACTCCAAAATTAGAGATAGCACTACCAAAGAAGATAGGAGTGAGTTTTCCGGTATTAATAAGTTCTATATCAAATTGATCTCCAGCAACGTCTAATAATTCCATTTCCTCTCGAAACTGATTTACTAAACTTTCATCGTTAATCACTTCATCAATAAGGGGGTCATCAGAACCATTAACCTCAATGATAGTGATTTTGCTCGGCTCATTATGATTGTATAGCTCTAATCGTTTTTGATGTCGATCATAAACCGCTCTAAAGTCTTGCCCCATCCCGATTGGCCAATTCATTGGATAAGATTGTATGCCTAATACTTCTTCTAATTCTTCCATTAATTCAAAGGGGTCTTTTCCTTGACGGTCTAGTTTGTTAATAAATGTAAAAATAGGTATTCCTCGCATACTACAAACTTTAAATAATTTAATTGTTTGTGCTTCGACACCTTTAGCAACATCGATCAGCATTGTAGCAGAGTCAGCCGCAGTTAATGTTCGATATGTGTCTTCACTAAAATCTTCGTGTCCTGGAGTATCAAGTATATTTACATGAAAATCTTTATACTGAAATTCCATCACTGAACTAGTAACAGAAATACCTCTTTGTTTTTCGATTTCCATCCAATCACTCATAGCATGTTTAGAGTTTTTTCTTCCTTTAACTGTACCTGCTTCGCGAATTGCCCCACCAAAATAAAGTAACTTTTCTGTAAGGGTAGTTTTTCCAGCATCGGGATGCGAGATAATAGCAAAGGTTTTTCTTGATTGTACCTCTTGTTCATAGGAAAGTTTCATAAGTTTGAGCCTCTTTCTTTATTACATGTAATATGGGTCAATTTCATCATTCCATTAATCTAACCAAATCACTATATTTAGTTGAGAACACATTAGTTCAACTAAATATAGTATCTTGGTGGTATTAAATTTGTATGATGATATTCATTAAAGTCAACTAACTATTAAATAAAATGTTCAATTTTATATTACTTTTACATTTCAAATTCTAGTTTACCATTGATTGATTTTACCATATTTAATATAGTGAAAAAAGGGAGTATTATTTTATAATATTTTATTAGGTAAAATAATTGTAGAAAGCGATTTATTAAAACCTCTATAAGGAGAGTGCTTAATACTTATGTCTTTTTTTCGAATTAGTCTGATCGTAACATTACTATTAATTTCAATAGGGTGTTCCACTTCTACTGAAACTAATATGTCAACGAAGGTGGGCCTACTGCTACCAAGTAATATTGACGATCAGGGCTGGAATAGTAAAGGTTACAAAGGCTTATTAAATATTCATTCCAAAATGAATGTTGATGTATTTTACAAGGAAGAAATCAATTCAATGGAAAAAGTTAACGATGCAATTTTAGAATATGAAAAACTAGGAGTAAACCTAGTCTTTGGTCATGGAAAGATGTATGCTATGAAGTTTTTAGAATTGAAAGATCAGTACCCACATATGCACTTTATTGCTTTTAATGGCGATGTCTCAGGAAAAAATATTACTAGTCTTCATTTTGAAGGTTATGCAATGGGCTTTTTTGCGGGGATGCTTGCAAGCGAAATGTCTGAGACAAATGTAATTGGGGTAATTGCCGCTTACCCTTGGCAGCCAGAAGTAGAAGGATTTGTAGAAGGTTCTCAATATCAAAATCAAGATGTAGATGTCATAGTAAACTACGTTTCTAGTTGGGGAAATATTGATAAGGCAATTGAGCTATATAATGAAATGAAATTAGAAGGTGTTGATGTATTTTATCCAGCAGGTGACGGTTATCATATACCAGTTATTGAAGAAGTTAGAAAACATGGTTTATATGTTATTGGCTACGCTGGAGACCAATCTGATTTAGGACAGTCTACTGTATTAACAAGTACAATCCAACATGTTGATCAGCTTTATGAATTAGTTGCAGAAGAATTTTTTAATGGGAAACTAAGTACAGGGAATCGTTATTTTGATTTTGCTGAAGGAGTCATTTCTTTAGGTGAGTTCAGTCCAGAAGTGCCAGAAGACATTCAAGTGATGATTAGTGACGAGGTTCAACGATATATCGATACTGGAAAACTTCCAAATGAAAAATAGTACGGCGAATAAATTTTAAGTATCAAATTTTAAACATGTAAGGCTATCTAGCTCCAAAGCCAATGGTTCATACCCATGGCACTGGAGCTTTTCTTATCCGAAAAAGGGCGTTTCTCCCCCTAATATCGCCCTTTGGACATGCTCGTTATGGGATAGATGCACATAGGATAGTAAAGACCTAGATGAAAGACCGGGGTCTTAATTATTACAAGTAAAGGAGGTTCAATTATGTATCCCGGTATGCATTATGCCCATTATCCAGGACAATATATGATGACGAGAGATTACGGGCATGGAAAACATCATCATCCGCGTCCCCCACGCCCACCATATCCCCCACAACCCGAATATTCACCAGTTTTACCATTTTTAGCTGGTTTGGCGGGCGGTGGGTTATTATTTAGTGCTTTTTCTGGACCAGGAAAGCCATATGGCCCACAACCATACGGTCCGCCACCGCCATACGGTCCGCCACCGCCATACGGTCCGCCACCGCCATACAGCCCGTACCCATATGGTTCACAACCATACGGTCCTCCGCAATATGGACAACAGCCATATCGTTAAAGCAATCTTTGGGTAAGGGTTTGTTCACATTTTTCGCCAAAATTAGGATGACTATTAATAGTCATCCTAATTATTCTTTAGGCATGCATCAAAAAAAATTTGAAAGTTAATGAATTTATCATACAGTTTTCACATGACTGAAATACTATGTCTAGTTGGATTTGCGTACTCATCTAGATATAGTTTTATGCCACTAGATTATGCTCAATTTGGAAAGAAAAAAGAACAGTATTTTACCTTTTAACTTATTATTTTATTTTTTGGGACTACCAAAGCTTTTGAATAGATCGACTAATGGTCCCATTTTTTTTAGGGAAGGTCCTAGTTTATTAACCAATCCCATAAATTGATCAAATTGCTCTACCATTTGGACAAAATCTATTTCTTGTGTTGGAGAATTTTCACTATTGTGTTTATTGCTTTTATTACCCTCCGTTTGGTTAGGCATACTTTCTTTACTTGCTTCTTCATCTATTGAAGGGTGTACTGTTGGTCCAAACATTAGTTCATCAAAAAAATTTCTTGCTTGTGGAGTTTCTTGTTGTTTGTTATCTTCCAATTTTCAATCCCCCTTTAAAAAGAATTATACAATATAAACGTATGTCAACTTACATAAGAGAGTGTGGGAAGAAAGCGCCCGATTGTATAATGATTGCTAGACAAAGTCAATAAGATGAATTAAAATTATGATCAGGTCATAATATTAACTAGTATAGGATATAAAATGACACAATTATGAAAAAAAGTAAATGTGACTTATAATATAGAAATATATAAAAGGAGGACAAAGGAATGCTCAATGTTGGAATTCTAGGTATGGGATCGTACGTACCAGAAAATGTAATAACCAATGTAGATATGGAAAAGAAAATAGACACTTCAGATGAATGGATTAAAACTAGAACTGGTATTGAAGAACGCCGATTTGCTCCAGAGCATCATGATACTTCACATATGTCATATTTGGCTGCCAAAGATGCTTTAGAAATGGCCAATATCTTACCTGAAGAACTTGATCTAATTGTAGTAGCAACAGTTACTCCGGACCGACCATTTCCTTCAGTATCAGCTGTTATTCAAGATCAACTCGGTGCGAAAAAAGCTGCAGCTATGGATATAAGTGCTGCATGTTCCGGTTTTATGTACGGTATGATTACAGCAAAGCAATTTATTCAGTCTGGTGATTATAAGTATGTATTAGTTGTTGGCTCAGAAAAATTATCTAAGCTGATCAATTGGGATGACAGAAATACCGCGGTACTATTTGGTGATGGAGCTGGAGCGGCTGTTTTAGGCCAGGTTTCTGAAGATAAAGGAATATTAGCTTTTGAATTAGGAGCTGATGGTGGTGGGTGCGAGCACATTACTCAAGAAGGCCCACACTTGACTATGAATGGACGTGAAGTGTTTAAGTTTGCGGTACGTCAAATGGGTGAATCGGCATTAAGTGTAATTGAAAAAGCTGGTCTGACAAAGGAAGATGTTGACTATCTAGTTCCGCATCAGGCGAATATCCGAATTATGGAAGCGTCGCGACAAAGACTCGATTTACCTGAAGAGAAAATGGCAAAATCAGTCCATAAATATGGGAATACTTCAGCTGCTTCTATCCCTATGACCTTAGTTGATGAACTGAAAAATGGAAAGATTAAAGATGGTGACATTGTAGTATTAGTAGGATTTGGTGCTGGATTAACATGGGGCTCTGTAGTACTACGTTGGGGTCGTTAACCTAGGTAAAGTCACAAATCTTTTAGAATGTCATTATATAAAAGGAGAGAAAAGATAATGAAGCAAAATCGTGTTGTAGTTACAGGAGTAGGTGCGGTTACTCCTTTAGGTAATAACGTTGAATCTACATGGGACAACGTAACAGCTGGAAAATCAGGGGTAGGATTGCTTACGAGAGTAGATGCATCTCAGTTTCCTACAGGTGTTGCTGCTGAATTAAAGGATTTCGATCCAGGTAATTTCATGGATAAAAAAGAGGCAAGAAAAATGGATCGCTTCACTCAATACGCAGTAGCAAGTAGTTTGATGGCTGTTGAAGATGCAAAGCTTGAAATTACTTCTGAAAATGCTGATCGAATTGGTGTATGGATTGGCTCTGGTATCGGTGGAATGGAGACATATGAACAACAGTTTAAAATTTTCTTAGAAAAAGGACATCGCCGTGTAAGTCCGTTCTTTGTACCAATGCTGATTCCTGATATGGCTTCTGGACAAGTTTCCATAACACTTGGGGCAAAAGGGATTAATTCTTGTACAGTAACTGCTTGTGCTTCCGGTGCTAACTCCATTGGTGATGCATTTAAGGTTATTGAGCGCGGAGATGCTGATGTTATGATTACTGGTGGATGTGAAGCACCAATTACGAGTATGTCAATGGCTGGTTTTAGTGCAGCAAAAGCACTATCTACTAATCCTGATCCAAAAACTGCAAGTCGCCCATTTGATTTAAATCGTGATGGATTTGTTATGGGTGAAGGTGCAGGAATTCTAGTCCTTGAATCATTGGAACATGCACAAAAACGTGGTGCAAAAATTTATGCAGAAATCGTAGGTTACGGTGCAACTGGCGATGCATACCATATCACAGCACCTGCTCCTGAAGGTGAGGGAGGAGTTCGGGCAATGCGTATGGCATTAAAAGATGCAGGGCTCAATCCAGAAGAAATTGATTATATGAATGCTCATGGGACAAGTACTCATTATAATGATAAGTATGAAACGTTAGCAATTAAGCAAGTGTTCGGAGATTATTCCAAACAATTAGCTGTCAGTTCGACAAAATCAATGACAGGACACCTATTAGGTGCAGCTGGAGCTGTAGAAGCTATTTTCTCAATAAAGGCGATTGTTGAAGGAGTAATCCCACCAACAATTAATTACGAAACACCAGATCCTGAGTGTGACTTGGATTATGTACCAAATGAAGCAAGAAAACATGAAGTGAACGCAGTTCTTAGTAACTCATTAGGATTCGGTGGACATAATGCAACGTTAATATTTAAGAAATTCAACGTTTAGATAAACGGAAAGTATTTGAGTATAGAGTGTAAAAAAGAAATTTTTTGAGAAGTTAGAAAAGGAACTACAGCCAACATGGCCGAAGTTCCTTTTTTACATAATCAGAATTTATAAATTTCTAACTTGGAAACTGTCTAGCTCCAGGCGCCATCGGCTCGATCACTTCAGACAAGAAACGGACTTCAATAACTACTTGAATAACGTCTCTGAATAGCTTCATGCAGCTTTGCTTCGAGGAAGCCTACTTCGAAGCAAAGCTGTCAGACGCAGAAGCACATAGATTTTGGTCAAAAACCCGACCGCTACGAGCGGGTCTTCCATTGTTTGTCGCCGATAGGCGGGCGCCTTGCGCTTTTCTTAATCGTAAGCAAATTCCTGATCAAGCTCTAAAAATTCTTTAATGGCTTGTTTATTTTTTTCGATATCTAATTCTAGTACCGCGCCAGCATGGTCATATCTAGCATCAACAAATGATCCTTTAACTGGAATTGTTATTGTTTCAACCTTTTCAATTGGCTTTAAGAAAAAATTTGTACCATAATCTAAAAATTGTTTGTTTTGGATATTAGTTTGAATATAAGGTTCAATGGAACCTAGTAACTTCGGAAGTCTAGTTATTCCCGAGAATGTTAGGAGTTCATCCTTTAATATAGTTAGAACTTCTTGTTGCCGTCTGACACGTCCAAAATCATTTTCGTGATCACTACGAAAACGTACATAGTTTAAAGCTTGTTGCCCATCTAAACTCTGTAGCCCAGGTTGAAAATCGATATGGTCTCGACCTTTAGAATAATACATTCTTCTTTCGATGTCTATTTTAATCCCATCAGGTGCAATAATATCTACTACTCTTTGGAAGCCATCGAAATCAATCATCGCGTAGTAATGGAGGTCAATATCAAAATTGTCTTTAATTGTTTTACGAAGTAACTCCGGTCCACCTAAAAAGAAAGCGGTATTAATTTTATTGTTTCGATATCCTGGAATGGTGACATATGTATCCCGCATTAATGAAATTAACTTTATTTTCCCTTGTTTCGGTTGGTATTGAGCTATCATAATTGTGTCTGATCTTGCAGCGCCATCTTCTTCCTTATCCACTCCTAATAAAAGGACACGTATTAATTCTTTAAACTGATCTTTGCTGGCATTAAATTCGATTTCTTCAAATTCATGTTGATTACTATTATCTTCTATTAATTTAAGAGATTGCTTTCGGGCATTTTCAAATTGATAAGTCGAATAGACTACAGTAGAGATTGCTAATATAATCAGTATAGAAAGTGCTATGTAAATAGGTTTCTTTTTGCTTTTTTTAGGCTTGTTTCTTGTTGGGCTTCCTTTTCTGGTCAACCTTAATCAACTCCTTTAAGCATACCAATTAGTATAGCAAAAAAGCACTGTTTTTAGTACTAAATCCCCGAATTTATTGGATTTATCTGAAAGTTTTTAGGGTGAAAGACTCCCACCTTTAAGCGTAGCGTAGGTGGAATTTTCCGATGTTTCAGCTTGCTGAAACGAGTTCACTCTAATTAATGATGATATAATATATAATTCACCCAACTAGATATAGAATTATGCATCTCGGAGTAGGTAATTATGAAATTCACTCAGCTAACAAAAAAATCCATTAACTAGAGTTAACAGATTTGCTTAAAGTAAGTTAAATTGTACAAATTTCAACTGGACATCTTTCGCAACGTAGATATTTCTTTAAATAGTCGATATTTTTGATTAGGATGTTATCATCTAAAATTGAAATGATATTTTCTTTTTTTAGATCTTGTAACATTCGGTTAGCAGTTTCCCTAGATGTACCAATGAAATTTGCAATTTCTTGGTTTGTGAGCTTTATTGGTATTAAAATATCATTATGGTATTTTACACCATATGAATTGCTAAAACGAATAAGGATAGAATAAAGCGCTCCTACTTTACCGTAAAGAAGTAAATCGGAAAATTTTGCTTGTGTTGATTGGGTATTTCTAGCAAAAAGCTTAATGAAAGCTACGGCAATGTCACCATTTTGTAGAAATAACGCTTCCAAATTTTCTCTTGTAAATTTATAGAGGGTAGAGTCTTCAATGACTTCTGCTGTCATACTAACTAACATATCATTAAATAAACTAAATTCACCAATAATGTCGTTATCTTGTTTCAAATGAAGGAAAAACTTTTTATGATCGATCGTCATTTTACTTAGTCGCACTTTTCCGGAACGGATCAAGTAAATATTAGTAGCTTCTTCTCCTTCGTAAAACAGGGTAGTACCTTCTCTAGCGTGAATTTTCACTCCGTGCTGTAACAAAATATCTTGGTTTTCTTTTGATAGTTGACTAAAGAAAGGTGTAATTTTTACGACTTTGTTCATTCCTATCACTCCATATATACTCTCGTTATATTTTGTCACAAATAAAGAATATCATAAAAACATTGGAATTTGAATGGCTTTTGACAGAATACAATCATTAATAATCCAAAAGAATAGCTTCATATTTTGCCACATTCCATAAAAACTCGTAAAATAGGTATGGACTTATGATAATGAGGAGATTAGCAATGAAATTACTTATAGCTGAAAAACCTGATCAAGCAAAAGCATTAGTATCACAATTTAAAACGAAAAAACAAGATGGCTATTTAATTATCGAGCCGAATAAATGGTTTCCTAACGGTGGCTATTGCACTTGGGCCGTTGGTCATTTATTACAGCTTTCCGCTCCAGAAAGTTATTTTCCAAGTTGGAAAAAATGGACATTAATAAATTTACCTATGATTCCTGATAAATTTCAGTATGAGGTCGTAAGGTCAAAAAATAAGCAATATCAAATTATTAAAAAATTGTTACAAAAAAAAGAGGTAACAGAAATTATTCATGGTGGAGATGCGGGGCGAGAAGGAGAATTAATTATTCGTAGTATTATACAAATGAGCAGGGTTCATAAACCAATGAAACGTTTATGGATTTCTTCGTTAACTCCAAAAGCAGTTCTTGAAGGTTTTGATAGTTTATTAACAGAAGAAAAAACAAGAAATTTGTATTATGAAGCATATACTCGTGCATGTGCGGATTGGCTAGTAGGAATGAATGCCTCAAGAGTATTTTCTATCTTATTAAAGGAAAAAGGAATTAGTGATGTTTTTTCAGCAGGAAGAGTTCAAACACCTACGTTAGCATTAATTGTAAAAAGAGAGAAGGAAATTGAAGATTTTGAATCTAAGCCATTTTGGGAAGTAATTGCTACTTTTACAATGGATGGAAAGCATTATGAAGGAAAATGGCATAAAGAGAATCACTCAAGAATTGAAGAAGAAGAAATGGCCAAAAAAATAGCGCTGTTCTGCGAAGGGAAAACGGCAGAAATAGTTCATGCTGAAAAAGAACGAAAAAAGTTTGAGCCTCCTTTATTATTTAATTTATCAGCACTTCAGGCTACCGCTAATAACATATATAAATTTCCCCCAAAAAAGACATTAGATGTATTACAGAAGCTTTATCAAAAAGGAATTGTATCTTATCCAAGATCAGATTCAAATTATGTTACAAAAGGGGAAGCAGAAACGTTTCCATATATATTAGAAAAGCTAAGTGATTTTAAAGAATATTCATCGCTCTTCCCGGTTCCGAAAAAGTCGATTGCTAATAATAAACGCTTCGTAAACGAAAAGAAGGTAACAGATCACTATGCGATTATCCCTACTGAACAAGTAAAAGATCCTACTAAATTACCAACAGACGAAGCAAAGATTTATGATTTAGTCATACGCCGTCTTATTGCAGCACATTACGATGCGGCTCAATTCGACTATACAACAATTACTACCTTGGTAGACAAACGGGCACAGTTTATCTCAAAAGGAAAGCAGCAAATAAATGAAGGCTGGAGAAAAGTTTTATATAAGCAACAAGATGATACGGATATCATTTTACCTATTTTAGAAGAGGGAGAGACTGGTTTTGTTAAGAGTGTTCATGTGAAAGCTGGGAAAACACAACCACCTAAGCGGTATACCGAAGGACAGTTAATTACGTTGATGAAAACAGCAGGGAAATTTATTGATAATGAAGAACTAGAAAAAGTTCTAAATAAAACGGAGGGGTTAGGAACAGAAGCAACTCGGGCTGGAATCATTACTATGTTAAAGGACAGGCAATATATAGAGGTAGTCAAAAATCAAGTGTTTGCAACAAAAAAAGCACGAATACTTATTGATGCAATTGGTGGTGCTATTTTAGCTTCTCCAGAAATGACCGCAAAATGGGAACAGCGTTTAGGGGAAATAGGTCAAGGAGCGGCTTCTCCAGTTACTTTTATGGAACAAACGAAAAAATTAACGGCCAAAATTGTTGAAGACGCTACACGAAATTCAGTGAAATGGAACTTTCAAGGGCTTGAATATGAAGTGAAAAAAAACTCTAAATCAAAGTTTACTCTTGGAAAAGTAATCGGGAAGTGTAAGCTTTGTGATGGAGATTTAGTTGATAAAGGCAATTTTTATGGTTGCGGAAATTATAAAAAAACCTCTTGTAAATTTATTTTATCCAAAACAATTTTAGGAAAGAAACTATCTGAAACAACTGTCAAAAATTTATTAACAAAAGGTGAAACAGGAGTATTAAAAGGTTTTAAAAAAGGAGACAAAACATTTAATGCTACTCTCATTTGGGATGGTAAGGAAAATAAAATTAGCTTTAAATTTTAGTTCAAGTGGTGACTAAAAATGATACGTCTGCAACTCCTCATTAAAAGTAGCACCTTCCAAAATCAAACATAACTATAAGTAGTAGGATATGTCGGAGGTGTGTAAACTTTGAGTGTTGTGCAAACCAATAAAACGTTAAAGGAATTTGTAAGAAAAAGAAAAGAAACGCCAACAAAGTTACATTTTCAATTGCAACGAGAACTATTGTGTGATCCTGTAGCTGATCATTTCGAAGAGTACCATTCTATTCAGCTGCATAAATACTTTTTAGACAATGGAATGTTCTTTCCTGATGCTAAAATTTTAGAAGAAATTAATGGATTTGAAAAAAAGAAAATATGGAAGTTACTTCAAAATCATTATGAACGCTTAAAAAGTGATTGGCGGGGAGAAGAAGCCACAATATACCTTTTTCCGGTTGAAAAGAGAAATGAAATAATAATGAAAGATTTGAATGGAAAGACAGGAATTAGCTTTCACGATGTTATAGTTTTATTTTTATCCAAAAATCTTTCAGTAGAAGAAATAGAGGCGCTTCTTACTCATGAATATAACCATGTATGCCGCCTTTCGTCGTTAAACAAAGACTTTGATCAGTTAACATTACTCGATTCAATGGTTATTGAAGGTATGGCGGAAGTAGCGGTAGAAAAGACAGTGGGAAAAAGCGCATTAGCACCTTGGGTATCTTTATATAATAAAAAAGAACTATATCCATATTGGCAAAGAGTAAAAAAATTATTAAGCGTAAAAGGTAAACAAAATCATGATCCTATTTTATTAGGCGATCAAACATCACGTAAATTCCCTAAATGGTTTGGTTATTGTATTGGCTATGAAATTGTAAAAGCTTATTTGGAGAAAAACAAAGAAATACGAATGTGTGAATTATTAAAAAAGGATTCTAAAGAGATTTTGTCTACATCAGAATTTGATCATACGTTTAAGTAAGAGGAGTCTTTTTAGACTTCTTTTTTTATCCGACTCTTAAGGGGAGCAGTAAGCCCCCCACTGATTTAAGTTCAGCTTTATACAAGTTTTTATGGAAAATACCTAATTTTTAACAGGATTTTTCTAACTTTAGAAGAAGTACTAAAATAGTAGTAAAAATAAGAGTCAGAAGGGGGGATTCCCGTGGGAAAGTTTCAACAGAAGTTTCTATGGTGGGACAAGTTATGATTATTCGTTTCTTCGTATTACTGGTTGGCTTTGGACTTGCTGTAATAGGTGGTATAAGTATGATTGCGTTTTTAAACTTATTAACAGCTGGGTATTCCTTCGTATATTATCTGAAGTTCATTGGGATGAGAGTAGAACTACATCTTTTTATCATTGGTTTAGTCATGATTATCATTAGTATTTATGGGCCTTCTTCTAGGCGTAATTAACGAAAATAGTGAAAATTTTCCTTGTATTTCCCTTCACCATGGAATAAATTTCCTAACGAATGCCTATACTGTTGGTACGAACATTCAAAGACAAGGGGGCTTTCTTATGGTCCACATTCGGGATGTATGGATCAATTGGTTTGAAGGAGAAGAAAATGGTTACAATATCTGCGAGTTTTTTGAGTGGAGGAAAGAAGATAAGATTGAGCTGTTAGATTCTGTTATTGTAATAAAACTAACAAGCAACATATTCGACTACATAGAAAACAACTTGGCAGAATTACCTGAACAGCTACTAGATGATGTTTATCAACAGAGTTATCAAAGGAAAAACAATCAACGATTACAACTAGATTATTGTTTCATAGTAACAGATGGAAAAAAAGTCTTAGCAGTCGATACGTTAGGTTATAAAACTCCAATAAGAAAAAGTAGGTTAATGCCTAGACAAGAAGAAACCGTACTCGAATTAGCCATGAATGAACATGTAAATGATTACTACGTTGAGTACATTGATTTACCTAAGGAGCACCATATTTTATCACCAGATCCTAGGTTGATGAGTGGGTTAATCCGGAAAGAACGTCAATTGAAACAGCTGTTATTTATGGCACTAGATCAGCTATATTCAACTGGTAATGTTGCGGAAGTCCGCTATTGGTTCACAGAGTGGTCACCAAATAACTATGAAAGTATTCAACAAATGTGTTTTGATGAAGCGTGGGAGAAACTTTTTAATGAGGTGAAGATGGGCTGGACAAGCCAGCATTATCACCTATGCGAAAGAATGGTAAAAGGACACTCCTTTTTTGAAAAATTATGGGAGCTTCAACATGCTGAAAGTGTAAAATAACAGGAGCAAAGCGCTCCTGTTATTTTGCTTTATAATGGCTAGTATAGAGGAAATTATTACCTTTTTCGATCTAAACCCATGGCTCTTTTTGCTTTAGTCAATGTTTTAGAGGCAACATTATTAGCTTTTTCAGCTCCCAAATCTAAATAATGATCAAGTTCTTCAGAATTAATGATTTCATGGTAACGGTCATGGATAGGTTTTAATGTTTCAATAACAGCTTCACCTAACGCTTGTTTAAATTCACCGTAGCCTTTCCCTTCAAACTCATTTTCTAATTCTTCAATGGACTTGCCTGAACAAAGAGAAAAGATACTGAGTAGATTTGAAATAGCTGGTTTATTTTCTTTGTCGTATTTAACAATTCCGTCAGAATCGGTTACAGCACTTTTGACTTTTTTCATGATCGTTTTTTCATCATCTAACATAGAAACATAACTTTTCGGATTCGGGTTTGACTTACTCATTTTCTTAGTTGGATCTGTTAATGACATTATTCTTGCTCCTACTTTTGGAATACGTACCTCCGGAATTGTAAAGATGTCATTGTACTTTTTATTAAAGCGTTCTGCTAGATCGCGTGTTAATTCTAAATGTTGCTTTTGATCCTCTCCCACTGGCACGATGTCTGTATTATAAAGTAATATGTCAGCTGCCATTAATGGTGGATACGTTAAAAGTGCACTAGATACAGCTTCTTTTCCATCAGATTTATCTTTAAACTGTGTCATTCGCTCTAATTCACCAATGTAGGAGACACACTGCATAATCCAACCTAATTGGGTGTGTGCACTTACTTCTGATTGGATAAATAAAGTTGACTTGGTTGGGTCAATTCCAGCTGCAATATATAGAGCTGCCAAGCTTCTTATATTTTTGCGAAGTTGAAGTGGATCTTGTGGAACTGTGATGGCATGCTCATCAACTATACAAAAATAACAGTGATTATCATTTTGAAGTTCCACAAAATGTTTCATTGCTCCTAAATAATTTCCAAGTGTTAAAGTTCCACTTGGCTGAATGCCTGAAAAAATCGTTTTCATGTTCTTACTTCCCTTCTTTAAATAAAAATGACAATACAAAAAGCCCATTCATCCCGAAAAGATAGGGACGAATGGACCGCGGTACCACCCTAATTATTCTAACTTAGTTAGAATCACTTTAAACCGTACAGCTGTTGAAGCGATACGAAGTCCTTGATAACGTAAAGGACTAAACGCCGAGGCCTACTTACAATCATTATTGGTTCGGTTCGGTTGCTCAAAAGCCCATTCTATATTGCGCTACTATCTGTTTCCCACCATCACAGACTCTCTAAGAGTTTAACAATATATACTATTCTTCATCATCGCAAAGCATATAAATTCTAAATATTTACAATTACGTTAGGGGATTTAGTATTTTTATTATTCCCATGTTTTTGAAAAACTTTCTCCTTAATAGTAGAAAAACCAAGTTTTTCTAATTATATAAGACAAAATATAAAAAAGCAATCTTGTGTTTTGACTGAAAGAATGATTGCGTAATGGTTTAGTGATATGTGCATATATATGTACTATGTTGATGGGCTGGTTAACTAAAATTAGTAAGGTGGTGAAAAAGTTGATTTTTAAAAAGAATTTTATTTATTTAGCAATTTTTTCTTTAATTTTTCTTTTTTTAGCTTTTAGCTATGAACGTTCAGATTCAGTATTAAAACGGTTGGATCGAGAAACGATTGCATCTAATCAACAAGGTGTTTACAAAGGAAATATTGCCGAGGATTTTCAGCTTTTAAATAGTGTCGGTGAAAAGGTATCTCTATCAGATTTCCGAGGAAAAAAAGTGATTATTAATTTTTTTGCGACCTGGTGTTCTCCTTGTCAAGAAGAAATGCCAACACTTGTACAATTAGACAAGGAAATTAACGATGAAAAGTTAGTTCTTTTGGGAATAAATGTTACGAAAGAAGAAAGGAATGTAGACGACGTTCGAAGGTTCCTTAATCATTATGAAGTACAATATGAGGTTTTATATGATGGAGACGGTAAAGTGATGAAGGATTACCATTTAATCGGAATACCCACTACGATATTTATAGATGAAAATGGAAAAATTGTAGAGCGATTAAATGGGATTGTGACAATGGAGATGTTATTAGCTCACCCGTTTTTACAGGGGTTATTAAACACGAATAATCGATGATGTTTAGGGAAATGAAGAACGAGGCTACTCTAGCAGCCTCGTTTTCTGTTAGTTTATGAAAATTAGAAAACTTGATACGAAATAGAAAAATATAAGTACTGCGGAAGGTAACCAATAAACAGTTTGAGACTTTTGCACTTTTGAACGCAGTAATGAATATAATATTATTACACTTAGTAAAAACGTAGCTATTGCAGTAATACTGTGTACGGCTGATGCTGCTGATAAAATTGAAGCTGGACGATAGAAAACATCAGAACCAATTAATATTAAAATGTTAAATAAGTTACTACCTAAAATGGAGCCAATCGCTAGATTATAGTTCCGTAATTGGATGGCAATTAACACTGCAACTGCTTCTGGTAATGAAGTTGAAGCTGCAATTAAGAAACTACCAACAAAACTTGAACCTAGTCCTGTAATAACGGCAATTCGATCACCGGTTATTGATAAAAGTGAACCTGAAATTAAGATAACAAACGCTGCAATAATAAATCCTATGATTGCTTTTTTTAATGAAATTGCTGATGTTTGAGAAACGCCATCCTCGTCTTTGTCTTCATCTTCAAGGTTGGTTACTTTTTTAGAAATGAAATACATCCCACTGGCATACATGATGATAAGAATAATTGTATCGAAACCAATGCCTAAAATTGAGTAAGGTAGTTTTAAAGTTAAAGCAAGAAAGATAAGACAAGATAGAAGCATGCCAACGCTTATGGTATAGACATGGCTATGTGAAGCACTTTTGAAAATTTGGTTTTTACGATAGTACAGATCGAAAGCTGCAATAATTAAAAGGTTAAACATGTTGCTACCTAAAACACTACCGACAGCGAGGTCAGTGTTTTTTAAACCTACAATTGCGGTCAAGGTCGTTGTCACTTCAGGCAAGGAAGTAGCTCCTGCTAAAAAGAGTGTTCCGACTAACATTCCTCCTAATGAAGTTCTTTCACTTAAAACGTCTGCATAAGTGGAAAGTTTGATTGCTGATAATACTGTAAATATTGCTGCAATGAAAAAGAGTAAAAATACCATGAGTTGTCGCCTCCTGAAATTTTGAAAAAGAAAAAGACCCTTTTATGAAAATGCTTTAGGAATCTAAAGCATTTTCATAAAAAGGTCTTGCGTACTTTGTCGAAAACACAAAGCTTAATGAACCGAGTGAATATTCACTGAAATGACGATCCATTAACCAGTTGGTCGCTACTCCCCTTTTTGGGCTTATTCTTTTGTTGAACTAAATGTATCACGGAAAATGAAAAACGTCAATAATATATTTTCATTATTTATGAAACAAAATAAATAATACATAGAGAAAGGAGAGGAATTGAGCTTGAAGCCAAGTTCTTCTCCTAAACGTTTGTCCTTATTAGTTTTTTGAAATCAGAAAACTGTGTAGTTCCTGTGTTTTCGCCTTTGGTTACTTTATCAATGATCTTGAAGTTAATAAGCAGATAAGCTTGAATTGCTTTTTTTATGTAAAAAGCCGCTTTCGCAGCTTTTTATAGTAGTAATACAGAAATTGACATGATCTTTCTTTACAATGAAGCAATTTGATTTTGCTGAAACATTTCATTGTCTATTTGTTCATCTAATTTAATGATTAATAATCGTGCCTTTTCATCATCGATTTTTCGATAGTGGTGGTTCCCATTTGGTTCCTCATCCATTTCATCAGCTAAAGCAACAACTTTTTGAAGAGGGTCTAAACTAAGCTGTCCATCTGGTAAGTAAGAGTCAGTGTGTAATAAAATAGCTAAGGCGATTTTTTTTGCCTTTGCTGGATGTTCACCTAACCTAATTAATAACTTATGAGCACGTTCTGCACCTTTTATAGCATGAATGTCATTTTTCTTGTATAACTCATAATCCCATTTGCCATCTCGGTACCATGTATAGTGTCCTATGTCATGCAAAAAAGCTGCTTTAGTCGCTAAATCAGAATTTACATTATATTCTTTGGAGAGGGTAAATGCATGATAAGCAGCCGCAATGGCGTGTGCCATACCAGATCTTTTAATATACTTCTGTGTAATACGATGGTCAAAAATAGTCAGCAATGTAATGTCTCTCATCATGATCTCCTCCTTAAATTTTCTTACACCAATAATATAAATTTTTACTATTATACATATGTTGGATAATAAATGCAAGTGACAAAATAAGGCTCATTTTGAAATTGGAAAGAAGTTAAGGGGACAATTTGATAATAAACGGGAAAAATGATAAGGAAAGTTGCTGTAGCTTGTCATTAAATGTCACTATTTTACGATGAACTAGTTGGTATTCATTACGAACAATTGTATAATCCTAATATATAAGGAACTTTAAAGCTGAGAAAATGGGGAGGGATTAGGTTGTATGTTACAGTAAAAGAACTGGCTGATTATTTGCACTTATCACCAGACTACGTTTTTCAGCAAATAAAAGTTGGAAATATTAGGGCAGTGCATGATGGGGAGCAATATCTAGTGAATAAAGAGCATTTTAAGAAAACTCTAGAAAATATTGAAAAACAAATGAGATTATGGAAAGAAGAACAATTACAAGAATTACCTACTGACATTGATGTAAAAGACGAAGATTAATAGAAAAGGAATTGAGGTATGTAAATATGGGGAAGAATTTACTGAAGATATTTACAATATTATTTTTCGTATCGTTGTTAGGAGCTGGAAGTTTTACTTATGCAACTATAGAAAAAACAGTCGCAGAGCATGCAAATAAACTAACTGAATTACGTCAAAAGGAAATTCCAGAACCAATGTCAAGGTTTCTTTTCCAATCAGGATATCACTTTGAATATCCTGATGCTGTTCGTGGTATTTATGTTACTGGCCATTCAGCTGGTGGTGCAAGGTTTGAAACATTAATTGACTTAATTGATAATACAGACCTTAATGCAATGGTTATAGACATTAAGGATGATCATGGATATTTAACGTATACTCCCGATTCGAATTCACCGTATTTAAACATCAGTCAACGCTATATTAAAGATACAGAAAAATTAATGAAGCGTCTCGAAGAACACGAAATTTACCCTATTGCCCGCATAGTTGTTTTTAAAGACACAGTCTTAGCAGAGAAGCGCCCTGATCTATCATTTGTACAAAATGGGAAGGTGTGGAAAAACGGAAGAGGTGAAGCATTCGTCAATCCATTTCTAAAAGAGGTTTGGGATTATAATGTTGCAATTGCTGAGAAAGCAGCTCAACTTGGATTTAAGGAGATTCAGTTTGATTACGTAAGGTTTCCAGAAGGTTTTGAACGAAGAGATGAAATGTTAACGTATGAGGTAGGAGAATATAATGATGGTGATCGAGATAATGTCCAAAAGCGGGTTGATGCTGTAACTGATTTTGTCGCTTATGCACGCGAGAAGCTGCAGCCATATGGTGTAGATGTTTCAGTTGACATTTTTGGATATTCAGCAACAATTACTGAGGCACCAGGAATTGGTCAAAATTTTTCAAGGATCGCACAAAATGTTGATGTTATTTCATCAATGATTTATCCGAGTCATTGGACTTCGTATTTTGGCATCGCAAAACCTGATTTAAATCCGTATGAACTAGTTACAGAATATGCCAAAGTAGAAAATCATGTTCTCGGGAAGTTGGAAAATCCACCTACTTCAAGGCCGTGGATCCAAGACTTTACAGCTTCCTACTTAGGTGCTGGTAACTATCGGGTTTACGGAAAAGAGGAAGTGGAAGCACAAATCCGAGCACTATATGAAAATGGGATCAATGAATTTTTGTTATGGAATGCTGGTAATCGCTACACACCAAATGTAAATTATAAAATGGATTAAAAGGTAAAACGATATTAAAGGGTGGTAGTTGGCTATCAAAGCAATTACGATCCTTTTTTACAGTATCAGAATTTATAAATTTCTAACTTGGAAACTGTCTAACGCAAGCAGCCTACGAGCTCGGTCACTTCAGTCAAGCTACTGACTTCAATAACTACATGAATAACGTCTCTGAATAACTTCATGCAGCTTTGCTCCTGCGGTTACTCGTCGCACGAAAAACAATTGCTCCTGCGGTTACTCGTCGCACAAAACACTGCTTCGAGGAAGCTTACTACGAAGCTGCTTTGCTCTTGAGCAAATGGAGAGTGGCACAGGAGCAGCTACTCTGACCAAGGCGCTTGGGATTTTCTTGCCATATCTTGAGTATCTTTTAACATATTAAAACAAAATTAGTCCTTTTTTACTAAGTGAAAATCAATAAACTTAGTTTAACAATTATTAAAAAACGCATATACTAATAAGTGAAGACATGTTATTAAAAAGTATAAGCTACTTGGAGGTAACCATGAATTGGTATGAAAAGCTGAATCAATATTTCCCTATTGAAGAAATGAAATCAAAAGAGCATATAGAGCTGTTACTAAAAGAAAAGGGAGATATTTATCACAAAGATGAAGGTCCTAATCATGTCATGATGTATGTAGAAATGGATGACTTTATCTTTATTGATTATTTGTTTGTATCAAAAAATGCTAGAGGCCAAGGGTTAGGAAAAAAATTATTAGATAATCTGAAAGCAAAACAAAAACCAATAATACTTGAAGTAGAACCTATTACCTATGAAGACACCGACACAAAGAAACGTTTTAATTTCTATGAAAGAGAAGGCTTTCATCATGCTAAATCCATTGGTTATCGTCGTAGATCCTTAGCAACGAAAGAAATAACTGAGTTGGAAATTCTTTATTGGTCGCCAGAAAACGACGAAGAAGAAACTATTTATGAAAAGATGAAAGAAACGTACGAAACTATTCATACGTACAAAGATAAACAATTGTACGGTGAAGCTTATCAAAAAGTTGATGAAGTTCTTTCCTTCGACGAGGAACAGGTTTAATTTAAATTGTCTTTGCTCTCTATGATTAATATTAAAATAAGGGAAGGTGCTTATTATGAAAGGGAGAGAGAAGAAACGAAAAAAGAAAAGAGAAATTTGGAAAGATTTATTAAAGAAGAAATTTCCTGGGTGGCAACCGATTCCAGGGAGAAAACCACTTTCTCAATCTAAGACAACAGCATAAAAAAAAGATTGGTGTCCTATGATTTGTAATAAGGGCACCTTTTTTCTTATGGAAGTGTAAAAATTATAGGGTTACATGAGTAATTCAAATTTGAATTAATGACAGATTTTAGAGTGGTAGGTTAACACTATGTACAAGTTGTATAAATTTTGTTTATTTTTTTTGTTAGAAGGGTATTCAAATTAGAATAATTATTGTATAATTTGATTATCAACTAACAGTGTGTTTTTACTTTTAATTGAGAATCAGAAGAAAAGATATAGATAAATAGAAGGGAGAATTGAATAATGGTTACACTATTTACATCCCCAAGTTGTACATCTTGTAGAAAAGCGAAGGCCTGGTTAGAGGAGCATAATATTGAATTTGTTGAGAGGAATATCTTTGCTGAACCTTTAACGATTGATGAGGTAAAAGAAGTAGTTCGCATGACTGAAGACGGTACAGATGAGATTATTTCAACTCGTTCAAAGGTGTTTCAAGAGTTAAATGTTGAAGTAGAGTCATTATCATTACAACAACTCTTTAAGATTATTAGTGAAAATCCAGGTTTATTGCGTCGCCCGATACTAATCGATGAAAAACGATTACAAGTAGGATATAATGAAGCGGAAATAAGAAGGTTCTTACCACGTAAAGTTCGTACATTCTTCTTACAAGAAGCTCAAAGAGCAGTTAACGAATAGAATATATATAAAAGCAAAAGAGCAGCCGATTAGTCTAACGGGCTCCGTTACCTATCGCAAACATTAAAAATGTATTATTAATTGACCGTCAAATTTCATGCTAATTTGACGGTCAATTTTTGTTGATATAAAAGGATTTCCTAAAAAATTTATACAAAATATGTATCACAAAATGTTATACCAATTGTCCATAGACACCAGCGTGAATATATTTACATTTCTATATGCAATTTCATACACATTAATCCGGACAAAGTTGTGTATAAAGCCACTGAAGGACACAACTAGGCAGAAACGCAGTCTAAGTGTCCTTCATAAAGCCGCTGAAGGCCAAAATCAGGCAGAAACGCAGTCTAAGTGTCCTTCATAAAGCCGCTGAAGGCCAAAATCAGGCAGAAACGCATGCCGAGTGTCCTTCATAAAGTTGCTGAAGGACAAAATCAGGCAGAAATGCAGTCTAAGTGTCCTTCATAAAGCCGCTGAAGGACAAAACTAGGCAGAAATGCATGCCGAGTGTCCTTCATAAAGCCTCTGAAGGACACAACTAGGCAGAAACGCAGTCTAAGTGTCCTTCATAAAGCCGCTGAAGGCCAAAATCAGGCAGAAACGCAGTCTAAGTGTCCTTCATAAAGCCGCTGAAGTCCAAAATCAGGCAGAAACGCATGCCGAGTGTCCTTCATAAAGCCGCTGAAGGACAAAACTAGGCAGAAACGCATGCTAAATGTCCTTCATAAAGCCACTGAAGGCCACAACTAGGCAGAAATGCATGCCGAGTGTCCTTCATAAAGTTGCTGAAGGACAAAATCAGGCAGAAATGCAGTCTAAGTGTCCTTCATAAAGCCACTGAAGGACAAAACTAGGCAGAAACGCATGCTAAATGTCCTTCATAAAGCCACTGAAGGACAAAACTAGGCAGAAATGCATGCCGAGTGTCCTTCATAAAGCCGCTGAAGGACAAAACTAGGCAGAAATGCATGCCGAGTGTCCTTCATAAAGCCTCTGAAGGCCAAAATCAGGCAGAAACGCATGCTAAATGTCCTTCATAAAGCCACTGAAGGCCAAAATCAGGCAGAAATGCAGTCTAAGTGTCCTTCATAAAGCTGCTGAAGGACAAAACTAGGCAGAAATGCATGCCGAGTGTCCTTCATAAAGCCTCTGAAGGCCAAAATCAGGCAGAAACGCATGCTAAGTGTCCTTCATAAAGTTGCTGAAGGATTGCACTAACTAACGCGGCGATACTTCAATCAGATATTCAAAATAGGCTGTTTTCACAAGGGGTGTTGTGATTGAATTTCCAGGACTATAGTGGAATGGAGCGGAAGGCACTTGACTCCTGCGGGAAAAAGAGGAAAAGTACCTACAATAAAGTATACGAAAACAGCCAAAAAAATCTGGAATGTTCAATCAAATTAATGATTGATCTTTTTTTATATTAGGATATAAGAAAAGCGCAAGGCGCCCGCCTATCGGAGACAAACACTGGAAGGTCGGCAAGTAGCGGTCTGCCCTTTTCGTTTGAAATGACGTATTGGACATTCTCAGTATTTTGAACAATCTGAATTAATTAATGCAACGCTAGTGATTAGATTTCATGAATTCCATCATTCATTGTTCTCGCCGCTAAGGTGCTAAATCTAGTTACGTTGAACCGACGTAACTAGATTTAGATTATAGATGCGCTCAATTAACATTCAATATTGCTTTTCATTCGTTTTGATAGCCAACCGATACACATGATGAAAATTATGATTAATGTTTGCATAAGGGATGCGAAGGTGGGATGGCTATTAAACAGTGGAGCTAACATTGGTTCATGAGCGATCATCTTTGTAGCGGTAAATGCTAGGATGCCAGCTCCGAAATAAATAATAATTGGAAAACGTTGCATCGCAAATAAAATAATCCGACTACCCCAAATGATAATTGGTACTGATACTAATAAACCAATGATTACTAATGCTTTATTCCCGTGAGCAGCCCCTGCTACAGCTAATACATTGTCAAACCCCATAACAATATCAGCTATAATAATTGTTTTGATAGCGGCGAATACCGTTGATTTGCCTTGGATATCACGATCATCATTTGTATCAATTAATAAATGGTAAGAAATATAAAGTAATAAAGCTCCTCCAATTGCCATAAGCATTGGTATTTTTAACAGGTAAACGGCAACTAGAGTAAGTGTTATTCTCGCAATGATTGCAAACATAATTCCTAGTACAATAGCTTTATTTCTAATTTTTTCGGGTAAGTTACGGCAGGCTAGAGCTACAACGATAGCGTTGTCTCCACCTAGAACAATATCAATACCAATAATCGTTAATAATGGAATAATAAAATCCATTTGTAGGCTCATGGACACACCTCTAATCTCTTAAATGAATAAACAACAAGTATAACACTTATAAATTGACTAAATAAATGTTAAAATAAAAGGACAACTTATTAACTAAACATATCACTTTTTACTTGATTTCATTCCTTTTTTTTAGGAAGCAAAAAAATAAGTTTGAAAAAGCTGTTTAGGTTCAGTGTCTACACTTTAGGTTACTTGGATCATTATGGCGCGTAGACTTTTCTTAATTCTAAAGAAATAATGTGATTTTTGCTTCGCATATAATTTCCATTCTGAATTGATTTATCATAGAATAGAAGTATAATATATGAAAAGGAATTGCTTCATTTGCACTAATATAAAATGTGTTCAAAATAAGATGAGAATAAAGCCGAAAGGTTGTATAAGCCTACTTGTTTTTGGAACATCCTTTTTAAAAGGGAAGTAATTGGGAGAGGGTTAATCCGTGCAATCTCTAGGGGAAAAGCATGTCCCTTCCGCCATTTAAATTTGCAAGAAGGGAGAGTAGAATTATGGAGATAGAAAGACTGAATGAGTCAACAATCAAGTTTTTTATCACGTATAAGGACATAGAAAATCGCGGCTTTGATCGAGAAGAAATTTGGTATAATCGTGAACGAGGCGAGGAACTATTTTTCGAAATGATTAATGAAGCTAATGACCAGGGAAATTTCGAGTTAGAAGGTCCTTTGTGGATCCAAGTTCAAGCTCTTGATAGGGGTTTGGAAATTATTGTTACTAGAGGCCAAATAACTGACGGTAACGTAAGAATAGAAATACCTGTTTCTAATGACCAAACTAACTTACCTGTAGATGAAAATATTGTAGATATGCTTGATGAGAACTTTGTGAACAATAAAGATCTTCAAGAAGATGAGGAGCCAGAATTATTAGATCTTGTTATTGGCTTTGATGATTTTGAAGACATAATTTCATTAAGTCATCATATAGAAGTAAGAGGGTTTAATAATGCTCTTTATCACTTTGAAAATAAATATTATTTGTTTGTTATGTTTACTGATGAATTTCCAGAAGATGAGCAAGATGATATACTAAGTCAAATTTTAGAGTTTGGCTATGAGTCAGAAATTACGATTCATCGTATCCAAGAGTATGGCAAGGAAATCATAGCGGACGAAGCATTACAAGAGTTACGTACAAAGTTCGATAAAAAATAGAACTGACTTTTAAAGAAAGGGTCAGGCACTTCCTTTAAAGAAAATGTGAACACAATGATAATGAAGTTTCATTATTTTCACTAAAATTTAGGAAGCGTCCCCCTTTTTTCTTTTTTAGTATTAAAGATAAGGGACTACGTTTTCTAATGAGTGAATTGAGAATATGGGCAGCTCCATTGCTTGCGAGTTCGGCTACGGTATTTATTATATAATCAGAATTTATAAGTTTCTAACTTGGAAACTGTCTAGCGCAAGCAGCCTACGAGCTCTGTCAATTCAGTCCTTTTCGGAAGCCAAAGAGCGGCTTCTGTCAAAGGCCTTCCAGTGCCTTTCGATCGTGACCAAGGCGCCTTGCGCTTTTCTTAAAGAAGACTAAAGTGAGTTTAGAAAAGTACTTATTAACTCTCGCTTATGACAAATCCGCTTGCGTTTTTTTGTTACCTTCATAGTAAAAACTGAATTTTTAATATTTATAAGGAAGGTAAAGATTATGAAAAAGAAACTTCAAATACTATTGTTTTTATTAATTATTGGGATCGTCCTATACTTAACGAAAGATTACTGGGAAGGTTGGATAGTTGGGGGAGTAAGTATACTTTTTTCACTATCTGCATTCTTTATTGCAATTGTAATCTTTTTAGAAAACCGTCATCCATCAAGAACCGTAACATGGTTGATGGTTCTTGCTGTTTTTCCAGTTTTAGGTTTCTTCTTTTATTTAATGTTTGGTCAAAATCATCGTAAAATGAAGACATTTACTGAAAAAGCGATTTTGGATGAACAAGCTCTGCACTTAATTGAAGGAAATAAACCATTAAATGAGAATGAATTAGGTAAAATGGGTGAAGATCAACAGCTCCTATTTCGACTTGCCCATCGGTTAGCCAACAATCCTATATCTTTTTCAACTGAAACAAAAGTTTTAACAGATGGGAAAGAAACGTTTACCCACATATTAAAGGCGATAAACGATGCCACAAATCATATTCATATGGAATATTACATCGTTAGAAGTGATGAGATTGGAAATGAGATAAAAAATATATTAATTAAGAAGGCGAAAGAAGGAGTTAATGTTCGTTTTCTTTACGATGCAGTTGGCTGCTTTCAATTACCCCAAACCTACATTAATCAGTTAAAAGAAGCTGGAGTAAAAATGGTGCCATTTGCTCCTGTTAAAATGCCATTATTAAACCATAAAATAAATTACCGAAATCATCGTAAAATTATAGTGGTAGATGCTCAAATTGCTTTTGTTGGGGGCCTGAATATCGGAGATGAATATTTAGGTAAAAACCAATATTTCGGTCATTGGCGCGACACTCATTTATTTGTAAAGGGTGAAGCTGTTCGTTCACTGCAGCTTATTTTCTTGCGTGACTGGTATTATATGACAAAAGAAACCTTGTTGATGCAGAGTTATCTGGCTCCAAATCTGCCAAATGAAGAACGTTTAGGTGGAGTACAAATGATTGCTAGTGGACCAGATACGCGCTGGGAAGTAATCAAAAAGTTATTTTTCTCTATGATCACTTCTGCAAAAAAATCAATTTGGATCGCATCACCCTATTTTATTCCAGATGAAGATATCCTTTCTGCTTTGAAAATAGCAGCGTTAAGTGGTGTAGACGTGCGTATTCTAGTTCCTAATCGACCTGATAAAAAAATTGTCTTTTATGCATCTCGCTCTTATTTTCCTGAATTACTAGAGGCGGGGGTTAAAGTCTATGAATACAATCGGGGATTTATGCATAGTAAAATTTTAATTGTTGATAGTGAAATTGCTTCGATTGGAACAGCGAATATGGATATGAGGAGCTTTCATTTAAACTTTGAAGTAAACGCCTTTTTATATAAAACTAAAAGTGTCCATACCCTTGTTAGTGATTATATCTACGATATGGAACATTCTACGATCATAAGTTATGAACAGTTCCAAAAACGTTCCATACTTAAGCGAATTGTAGAGTCTACATCAAGGTTATTATCACCTATGCTCTAGTTTTTTGAGAAGAAACTAGAGCATAGTAAATTTAACTAAACTTTATGTGGAATGCTGTTCCATTACTTGGTAAACTGATAGAAAATACAGTAGATAATGGAGTGGTTTTATTGCTAGTTGCGATCACAAAACAAGGAACAATAATTTCATTGGGGGATAAATTTCTTGATAAACAAAAATTATTAAAATTAAGAGAAGTAAAGAAATTTTATTGTCCAGTATGCAAGCAAGAAGTAGTCCTAAAACTAGGTACAAAGCTTTCTTGGCATTTTGCTCATAAAAAAAACAGTCGTTGTCATGAAGAATTAGAAGGTGAGACTGTCTATCATATAAATGGGAAAAAATTATTATATGAATGGCTAAAAATACAAGGCTTTGATGTACACCTTGAAGCATACATAAAGGAGGCAAAACAAAGACCTGATTTATTAGTACACATTGAGAAAAATACTTTTGCTATTGAATTTCAATGCGCAAAAATTTCCCCTGAACTATTCTTAAAGAGAACAAATACCTACCGAACATACAATTATATACCAATTTGGATTTTAGGAGGAAATCAATTAACTAGGGATAAAGGGAATTTCTTTAAGCTTAATTCTTTTCATTGGTTGTTTACCTATCATTCGAAATTAGAAAAAGATAGGGTCCAACTTCTCACATTTTGCCCTCAAAATAAACAATTTGGTAAATTACACAATATAACTCCACTTTCAGTTAACCGCTCATTTGCATTCCCAACATTTTTTCCACTCGATAAATTTCATTTTTATAGTATTTTCAAACCTCATAGCTACTTAGTTCCAAAGGAAATATGGTATAGAACGAAAAGTTTTTGGCGTCAGCATCGATTAAGATTGAGTCAGTCTGAACAATACGTAAGAGATTTATATATTCGTAAAGGTCATCCTCTTTGGTTATTCCCTTCTGAAGCTGGTGTACCTTCGCCTTCTTATTATTTTATTGAAACCCCAACCTATATTTGGCAAAGTTGGATTTTAGAAACGTTTGTTGTTAATAGAAACCCCGGTGAAAGATTCCATTTTACTATAGTAAAACGAGCGTTTCATACGGTAGTACAAAAAGCGATTTTTCGTATTCGTACACTTCCTCTAATTGAATTTGGAAGTTGGGAAATAGCTGTTCAAAACTATTTGTTATTTTTGTGTACGATAAATGTTTTGACTACAACAGATGGTCAACTATTTGTTAAAAAGAAAGACATAGTATACCCTAAAAATATAGAACAAGCACTAATAGAGGACAAGCAACTTGTGGTGGATAGGTTTAAAGAGCGTGGCATAAAGTAGTAGAATCGTGCATAACGAAGTGAGTACCGTGCAGAACCGAGAGGTAAACGTGCATAAATTGAGCACCGCTAAGAAAAGAAGTCTAACTTAACTACTTGATATTGAATGAAGTGGTATAAACGAGTCGTTTTCCTCGCCTAAACATTTTCTTTATCCTGCTACTCCTTTAAAATACAATAAACATTTCGGTAATGGTAATATTTTTCTGAGAAAAAAGGATTAATTCTATATAGTAACGAAGAATATATATATTGAATCAGTATGTTTTTTGTACTATATGGAGGTGCGATTATATGTCAGATCAAACAAAAACGAAACAGCTTTCAAAGCGTGAGGAGATCCCGGTAGAAAGAACTTGGGATGTGGAAGCGATCTTCTCAACTGATAAAGATTGGGAAAAAGAATTTAATGAATTAAAGTCTGAAATGCCTAAAATACAAGAATTTAAAGGGAAATTAGAAATAAGTAGTGATCAGTTATATCAATGTCTAAAATATCAAAATGAGTTAAGCATGCGCTTAGGGAAGTTGTATGTTTATGCTCATTTAAAAAGTGACTCAGATACGACAAATTCGTTTTATCAAGGTTTAAACGACAGGGCTTCAAATCTAGCCACACAATTTAGTAATTATTCATCGTTCATTATTCCAGAATTATTAAGTATACCAGAAGAAAAGATCGCTAAATTCGTCGCTGAGAATGATGACTTGAAAATTTACAAGCACGCATTAGATGAAACGAATCGTCAGAGACCACATGTGTTATCTGAAAGTGAGGAAGCAATATTAGCTCAAGTAAGTGAAGTGACAGCAAGTTCTTCGAATACATTTGGAATGTTAAACAATGCCGATCTAAAGTTCCCTACAATTAAAGACGAAAACGGAGAAGAGATTGAAGTTACTCATGGACGTTTTATACGCTTCATGGAAAGCAGTGATCGTCGAGTAAGAGAAGATGCGTTTAAAGCGATTTACGAAACGTATGAGAAATATAAAAATACGTTAGCTAGTACATTAAGTGGGAATGTAAAGAAAAATTTATTTAATGCTAATGTGAGAAATTATCAATCAGCACGACAAGCAGCCCTAGATAATAATAATATTCCTGAAGTTGTTTATGACCAATTAGTTGATACAGTTAATGATCATTTACATTTATTACATCGTTACGTTGCCTTACGAAAAAAAGCGTTAGAGCTAGATGAAATCCATATGTATGATTTGTACACACCAATCATTAAGGACGTAAAAATGGAAGTTACTTATGAAGAGGCCAAGGACCTTGTAATAAAAGGTGTAGAGCCACTAGGGGAAGAATACGTCAATATCGTTAAAGAAGGCTTTGAAAAACGTTGGGTTGATATTGAAGAAAATGTTGGGAAAAGAAGTGGAGCTTATTCTTCTGGAACATATGGAACAATGCCTTACATTTTAATGAATTGGCAAAATAACATCAATAATTTATTTACGTTAACACATGAATTCGGTCATTCTGTTCATAGTTATTACTCAAGAAAAACTCAGCCATATCATTATTCTGGATATTCAATTTTTGTAGCTGAAGTTGCTTCAACTTGTAATGAAGCGTTACTTAATGATTATTTATTAAAGGTAACAGAAGATAAGAAAAAGAAACTATACTTATTAAACCATTTCCTTGAAGGGTTTAGAGGAACAGTATTCCGTCAAACGATGTTTGCAGAGTTTGAGAAATTAATTCATGAGAAGGCTGGAAATGGAGAACCGCTAACTCCTGAATTACTTTCGAAGACATATTATGACTTAAATAAAAAGTATTTTGGTGACAACATTATTATTGATGATGAGATTGCGATGGAATGGGCAAGGATTCCCCATTTTTATTACAATTTCTACGTTTATCAATATGCAACTGGATATAGTGCTGCGACGGCGTTATCAAAACAAATCCTAGAGGATGGAAATTCGGCAGTAACTCGTTATTTAGATTTCTTAAAGGCTGGTAGTTCAGATTATCCAATTGAAGTACTAAAGCGTGCTGGTGTGGATATGACTAGTTCAGCGCCTATTAAGGAAGCACTAACAGTGTTTGAAAAAACACTAAATGAAATGGAACAATTATTGTTTGAAAAGTAATCTATGGCTTTATCAATTTGGTATGAAAATTAAGTTTTGATAATATAAAAAGACTGTTAGTTAAGAGCTGGATCGTCAATTGCACGAAACAAAAAGCCTTATACCGACAGTCTTTTTTCAAATGCTTTTTTCAATCTTCTCATGAAAATCCACGAAAACGTCTGCGTTCGTTATAGCAGTGAACGGTGAATAGAATAGAAAGTAATAATAGAGGAGCTGCAAGCCAGATTGGAAAAAAATCCAATAAACTTAAGATAAAAATTACGAAAGTAATGACGATGAAAAATACCCCTATAAAGAACATGATCTGATACATAGTTGTCCCACCATCCTTTAATAATGTCTAAGAACACTTTTAAGACAAGGATTAAATCCTCACCGAATGAAAGTTGAACTTTATTAAATTCCTATGATAGCTATGGACAAGTTATTCGTCATGTTAATCGTGAATATTTTGTGAAATACTTCACGAAATGGTTGAATTTCTTACAAAAAAGAGGTAAATTATAATTGTGAACAAGATCACATAACTCCCCCTAAGTTTATGTGAATGAAATCACAAACCCCTTTTAAAAGTTTTAATCCCTTTTATTACTGTGTACGGAAAACCTTGACAATTAATGAATGCAATGAAGGCTAGGTCTCCCCAACCTGGCCTTTTTGCATGTTTAAATACGAAATACGTTTAAGGTTTTCTTGTCCTAGTATCTCCTCGTCATTACAACTCACCAATATAACGCCAAAACGTTCCATATTTCACAGGGACACGTTCTACGATTTGGCGCAATACAAGTTTCTTCATTTCCTTTTCAACTTCTTCAATTGATAAATCATAAACGACTGCTATTTCCTTTGAAGCAACAAAATTATGGTACTTTAAAAAATCTTCAAGAAAAACAGGTGGAGAAGGAATGAGTTCTTCGTGATACATCTCTTCAAGGACTTTCACATAAACGTCAAAATTATATAATCCTTGTACCATGAGACCTTCATCTTCCACGTTATTATTGAACACTACAAGTGTTGGAAAACACTCTACACCCATTTCTTTTGTTGTTTTTAAATCGCATTGAAGTGCTTTAATTGCTCCCCTTGAATGAAGGTCCTTTTTAAATTCAACAAGATCTAAGCCTTCGATGCTTTCAGCGCACTCTAATAGGACTTCTTCTTTAGCGATATTTTGTTTGGCTAAAAACATAAGTTCACGTAGTTTCCGTAAGTATTTCATACCAATCTGCTTACCTTGAAGTTCTGATGCTTTAATAGCTATAGAAGCTGCAAAGGGGGTCGAAATTGGGTTTTCTAGCCAAATGTCACCATCACAAGACATTCCTGTTCTACTTGCTGTTTTTTCCCAGGCATTTGCTTTTTCTTTATTGGACGTCTTGTTTTGACAGCACTGTAACTTTGCACCAATTACATAGCGTATTTTAAAATAATGATAATAGTAAGTTTGTAACTTTTTAAGAATTGGCTCAAGTGCCCAACATTCTGGACAGAGGGGGTCTATAAAAGTATAGATTTCTAATGGTTTGTTTTTAGGTTTAATAGGTTGTAAATGCTCTTCTTCAGATCCGCATAACCCTAATTTGTCATTGCAATTGGAGTCAGAGTCATTGAAAGACAATGTAGATCCCTCCTTTTCGTTCATTCTTTAAGTGCTAGTATTAATCATGTGGTGTGCAGTTTGTGTTAAGCGCTCAAAGACATAGTCCCGAACTGGACCTTCAAGACCTATATCAGTCATTGCTTCATTCATGCATTGAAGCCAAGCGTGGGCCCGTTGTGGCGTGATCGGAAAAGGCATGTGTCTCGCTCTAAGCATAGGATGTCCATGTTCATCACTATATAAAGTAGGTCCCCCGAGAAACTGTGTTAAAAACTGCTTCTGTACTCTAGCTGTTTCGGTTAAATCATCAGGAAAGATAGGTGCTAGGAGTGGATGCTTCTGTACTTTGCTGTAAAAGCTTTCGACAAGTTGATCAATTACTTCTTTACCACCTATTGCTTCAAAAGGGTTGTTAGACTGTGCACTCATAAGTTGTCTCCTTTAACTAGTGTGTAGCCTTATTTTAGCAAGGGGGGGACTTCATCGCAAATAATTAGCTTCTAACTTTATATTGTTAAGTAATTACCTTTGGTGAGGAGAATGATTTCGAACTAAAAACTCCCTTTCGTTAAAAAGAGAGTGGGAATAACATCAGATACTTAAGTAAGTATCGAGCACTTTTGGTACGTAGTTTCTTGTTTCATTAAAAGGCGGTATTCCACCATATTTATCGACATTACCTGGACCAGCATTATAAGCGGCTAGAGCAAGTGACACATCGCCATTATACCGATCTAACATTTGTCTTAAATATTTTGTTCCACCTTCAATATTTTCTTTGGGATCGAAAACATTATTAACATTTAAACCACGAGCTGTAGCAGGCATTAGTTGCATTAAACCAAGAGCCCCTGCGTGACTTCGTGCATTAGGATTAAAGTTTGATTCATGTTTTATAACAGAATAGATTAATTTAGGGTCTACATTAAATTTTTTTGCTGCTTCTTCAATATAGTGGTTGTATTTTCCCTCACCTGTAGTAGTGAGAGTTTGTAGTGGTTCTTTTGTAGTCCTTGGTAGGCTTACTTTGTTTGTTCCATGTAAGTTTGATAATAAAAGTGAAGGATCTAGCTTCTTTGAAACGTTAAGGTTTTGAAGCGTTTGGTTGAAATTATTTTCTAATTTTTCTTCTAGAAAAGTTGAAAACAAGGATTCAAAAGATGTTGATTTAAGTTGGTTACTTTTTTGCATATTTCGAATTGCTTGTAGCTCTAACATATGTTGAAAATTAGTCGAGACTTTCAAAGATTCCACCACCTAAAGTTATTTGCACTCAGCTTTTCTTAAAAAGAATCGTTTGATTTTGTTTTCTGTTTTTTTGATAGGAATTTGGAGATTGATAAAGAGTTCCGAGAAAATTTCTTTTCCTATTTCTTCGTCGGTTACTTCATACTCAATTTCGAAATCTTCTACCCCTAAATAAATGCTATGATCAAACACCAGTGTTCCGCCATGGTAGGAAATTTCAGCTCGATTAGTTATTAAAGATCCTAAATACTTACATTTGCTTAAGTCAATTTGAAAAGATGTATAAAGTTGAGTAGCGATAGCCCCTTTAGGTAATGCTTCTCCATTAAAGGAACGATTGGCTTCTTCGTATGTTAATTCTTGATGAGTTTCTAAAAGTCCAACTTTGTGTGGCTGCTTTAATGTTAATGTGTACTTATTTTGTTTTTCTCTAATACGAAGAGCACTCCCGGAAGCTTTTATCTGAAAATTCTCGGTATCAAAATAGTAATTTTTTTGTTTTTTAAAGTCTGATTCTTTTACAGAAAAATGAGAAAGTAGTTTTAAAAAATCTTCTTTAGTGACAATATTTTTAAATTCAATTTCGATTTCTTGTTTCATTATTGATAACCTCTTTGCTAGCCTAATATATCGAAGTGATTATTAGCTTATTTTTTAGTTGTAAAACTGACTACCTTTAGCTTGTACAATCTTGGTCCTCACTTCATCTCGTTTCGGGGGCCAAAAAGCGCATTCAGTCAAAGTTTTCTAGTGATTTTCGTTTCGTCACCAAGGTACATTTTCTTTTTTTATCATACTACGATTTGTCGAATATTGATAGTTTTCTAATTATCGAAAAAATGTATTTTATGATACACTAAGGGCGTAAATAGTTAATTGGAGGATTTAGGAATGGCTAAAAAAATTGAAGTTACAAAAATACAACTTGATGATCGTGAAGGAAAGGTATATGTTGATCAATCCGATTTTTTAGTAGGTAAAAAAATTCAACCTGAAGGTCGTATGTTAACTGATTCAGAACTTTTGTCATTTATCTATATTTTAGATGTAGAGGATGACTTTATTTATGTGAGTTTTGCCGAAAAGTTTTGGAATGAACTAAATACCGCTAGAAATAAAGAGTTACCTTTATTTCTACAAATTAATGAAACAAACCGTATACCATTTATTCAATTCCAAGAAGAATTTACATATTTACTATCTAATATTCAAGAAAACAGCAATTATGGTGAAAGAATGGTACAAGCTGTTAATCAGACGTTCTTTAGTAAAGAATCTTAATAAGGTGAGGAAAAACTGGACAAAGTTTCACATACATAGATATATATGAGGTGATATGATAAATGAATTGGGATGTTTTTTTGGCTCCTTATCAACAAGCTGTAGAAGAATTAAAGATTAAGTTAAGGGGAATTCGTAAGGAGTACAACATGTGTTCTACAAAACATACTCCAATTGAATTTGTTACAGGGAGAATTAAACCGGTTTCCAGTATTATTGACAAATCCAAACGGAAAAAAATCCCTTTAGATGAGTTAGAAACACGAATGCAAGACTTAGCTGGGGTTAGAGTGATGTGTCAATTTGTTGAAGATATCGATAGTGTCGTAGAATTAATTCGTTCAAGGAAAGATTTTGAAATCATTGAAGAAAGAGATTATATTACTGAGAAAAAGCGAAGTGGGTATCGTGCATATCACCTAGTTATTAGATACCCAGTGCATACGATAGAAGGAGAAAAAAAGATCCTCGTGGAAATACAAATAAAGACTTTGGCTATGAATTTTTGGGCGACGATTGAGCATTCGTTATTATATAAATATAGTGGCGAAATTCCAGGGAATATTATTGAACGTTTACAAAGTGCAGCTGAAGCGGCGTTTAAATTAGATGAAGAAATGTCTCAAATTCGTGGCGAAGTACTTGAGGCCCAAGTTTGCTTTAGAAGAAAAGAAGAAGAGCAAAGAAACCATTAAATTTTTATAGAACGGAAAAAAGAAAATTTATAGCTATGAAGTACTTTGTTCCTATTAAAGCTTTCAAAATTTGCATTTACATATGAACGAATAGGAGTTGTTCTAGTGAAATGAAATTTGCAGTTACTTCCCGAGGGGATGAAAAGTCCGACGGTTTGATGCAAAAAATAAAAAATTATCTACTTGAATTTAATCTCGTTTACGATATTGACAACCCTGATATGGTGATTACTGTTGGCGGAGATGGAACGTTACTCTACGCTTTTCATCATTACGCTCATCGCCTGAGTGATACTGCATTTGTGGGAGTTCATACTGGACATCTTGGGTTTTATGCCGATTGGAAGCCTGAAGAGGTTGAGCGATTGGTGATCCATATTGCAAAGACTCCTTTTAAAATTGTGGAATATCCTTTAGTTGAAGTCATTGTAAGACATAATGATACAACAAAATCTGAACGTTACTTGGCACTAAATGAATGTTCTGTAAAAAGCGTGGTCGGAGCTTTAGTTATGGATGTTGAAATCAAAGGTGAAATGTTTGAAACATTTCGTGGGGATGGACTTTGTATTTCAACACCATCAGGAAGCACAGCATATAATAAGGCTTTAGGAGGAGCAATATTACACCCTTCGATATCTTCAATTCAAATGGCTGAAATGGCATCGATTAACAATCGTATCTATCGAACGGTGGGTTCACCTCTAGTTTTACCACAGCATCACACATGTTTATTAAAACCACAAAGTGAAGGAGATTATCACATCACAATTGATCATCTTTCAATCATTGAAAAAGATGTAAAATCTATTCAGTGTCGAGTAGCTGAAGAAAAAATAAAATTTGCGCGCTTTCGACCGTTTCCATTTTGGAATAGAGTGAGAGACTCATTTATTAAGTAAAGGTTAGAAGGTAGTTTAAATGCATGGAATCATTTTGCGATGGAAAGTAGAAAATAAAGATCATCATTGTCTTTTAAGGGATTATTTAAGAAATGTAAAAGAAATTTCTAGACAAGCGTTAACAGCGGTTAAACAGCATGGTGAGTTACGTGTTAATGATGAAGAGGTAACTGTAAGAGCTTTATTGCATGAAGGTGATGAGGTTACCGTCGTTTTCCCCCCTGAAGAACGTAGCGACGGTATGGAAGGAAGGCAAATTCCTTTATCGATTGTTTATGAAGATGAGCACATATTAGTTATTAACAAACAACCCAATCTACCAACAATACCGTCTATTTATCATCCTAATCGATCATTAGCGAATGGAGTTCTATATTATTATGACGTCAACAACATTCCAAGTACTTTTCATGCTGTAAATCGGCTTGACCGGGACACGTCTGGGTTACTTATCGTAGCGAAGCATCGATATGCCCATGATTTATTTTCTCGACAACAAAAACTAGGAAAAGTAAAACGTACGTATTTGGCCGTTGTTCATAACATAATGGAAAGAATAGACGGCACAATTAACGCTCCAATAGGTCGCAAAGAGGACAGTATTATTGAACGTGAGGTTAGAAAAGATGGTCAAGAGGCCGTTACTAATTTTAAAGTCATTAGGTACCTTAAGAAGGAAACGGTCGTACGTTTAATTCTTGAGACAGGAAGGACTCATCAAATTCGTGTTCATATGGCATCTATTGGCCATCCTCTCCTTGGGGACGATCTATATGGAGGTTCAATAGAAAAAATAAGTCGGCAAGCATTACATAGTTGGAAACTACAGTTTTTTCATCCGTTTTTACAACGCGAATTAAATTTTAGCGTAGAACCACCTGAGGATATGAATAAACTTATAAATGAATTGTAGCCGTTAGAAAAACATGAAGCGCATTCCTTATTCAAAAGGCGCTTCATGTTTTTTGACATTTGGAATAAGAAATTGGATAATTTCCATTCCGTTTTCATCGCTTATCACCACTTCAACCATATTAATAAGTTCATCATCATCTAGTTGCGCATCGTATAAAAATGATTCAGAAATAAAGTACTCCTCATTACCATCAATATAAAAAGGCTGTTTCTGTGCATTTCCCAATGTGAAGTCAATAACTTCTGCTCCAATAGCCTCTTGTAATGTTTCATCATAAATAATGAATTTTGCATAGAGAGGTCCCACTTTATTACGGTTCTCATTTTTCATTACAGCATATAAAGATACAGTGGAAAGTTCATCATCAATAATGATCCTACTCTCATCTGTGTTTGGAGTTATGTTTGGTTCATTACCACATGCAGTTAATAAAGAAATGGACAGTATTAATATTACTATTTTTAATGAATTACTCATTAATTTCTCCTTTCTATAATGTACAAGATTAGTTAATCATCAAACGTGCGAAACTTTTCCGGTACAAATGGTTGTTTAGAAGCAACAGAAACCGTTTCTTTTTCGGGGTAACGGAATGCTGTTAATGTCCCACCGAAAACGCAGCCTGTATCGATATTAATCGTTTCATTAATAAGACGAGGCATTTTGACAGGCGTGTGACCATAGACAATAAAAGCTTTATCGTTTGTATGTTTTTTAGCCCAATCCCTCCGCACAGGAGTACCGTCTGGATTTTTTTCACCAGTAATATCACCATATAACACAAACGTTTTTACTTTTTTATCAGTTCTACCAATGTAGTCAGAGCGAATTCCAGCGTGTGCAATGACAAGCTTTTGTTGATCTAAAAGTAGATAAAGGGGAGCATTTTCATATAATTCCATGAATGATGAGCGAAACGATGCATATTGATCTTTATTAAGTGCTTTTATTTCAGCTACAGTTGTCTCTAAGCCGTGGGTTTCTTGAACTTTACGCCCTAGAAAATATCGGTATAATTTATCGCAATGATTACCAGGAGTATAATACGCTCGATCATTTTTTACTAATTTTGAGACAATCTCGATTACCTTTAAGGAGTGAGGACCTCGGTCAGTTAAGTCCCCAACAAATGCTAATTTTCTGTCTTTCGGATGAACTGGGTAGCCTTCATGCCAACTATACCCTAGTTTTTTTGTTAATTGTTCAAACTCATCATAACAGCCATGAATATCACCAATAACGTCAAACATGTAATCCCATCTTTCTAAAAAAGTATGTAGTTCTCTATAGTTATAGCATATCAGTCTTATAAATAACCTATACTTTACGGAATAATAAGTTTAAAGTAAAAATTAAATTACTAAGGATAATAGCTTTTTTATTGACAAGGTCATACCAGTCTTTTATGATTGTAGAAGTTTTTGCCATGAAACATAAAGGGTTTAGTAATAAAGAAAAGGTTGTGATACATTGTTTACTTTAGAATTACCTGTTACTGATCCTGTTCTTATTTTTGCCTTGGCTATGGTTATTTTTTTATTTGCACCAATTATTATGAACCGCTTAAGAATTCCAGGAATCATTGGACTTATTTTTGCTGGGATCTTCGTTGGCCCTAATGGTTTAGGTATTTTAGATCGAGACCCTACAATTGTATTATTAGGAACTGTCGGACTTTTATATATCATTTTTATTGCTGGCTTAGAAATAGATTTAGATGGATTTCAAAAATATCGAAACAGAAGCCTAGTATTTGGTTTATTGTCTTTTACGATACCTTTTGCCCTTGGATTTGCGCTAGGGATCATTATGGAATATTCTATTCCCGCTGCGATCTTACTCGGTTCAATACTTGGTTCTCATACGTTACTCGCATATCCCATTGCTAGTCGTCTTGGAGTCGCGAAGAACAAGGCTGTTACGACCGCAGTTGGTGGGTTAATTATGACCGATACACTAGCCCTGTTAGTGTTAGCTATTATTGCTGGGATGAAACAAGGCGATATTAATATTACTTTTTGGGTACAACTAATTGGTTCTTTAACTCTTTTTTCACTTGTTGTGTTATTTGGAGTACCTGTCATTGCAAAGTTCTTTTTCCGTAATATGAGTAGTCATGGTTCGATGGAATATATCTTTGTCATGTCAATATTGTTTGTATGTGCATATATAGCTATTGTTGCTGGTGTTCAACCGATTATTGGTGCTTTCTTAGCGGGGCTAGCGTTGAATAGATTAATTTTCGAACAAGGCCCACTAATGAATCGGATAAAATTTATCGGAAACGCGATATTTATTCCTTTTTTCCTTCTTTCCGTTGGAATGTTAATGGATTTTCGAGTACTTCTTGAAGAGCCAAAAGCGTTAATTTTTGCTTTCTCAATTGTAGTCTTAGTTAACATCGGAAAATTGTCTGCAGCATGGGTATCGGGAGGGATTTATCGGTATTCAAAGGATGAAGTTAAATTAATGTACGGGTTAACGATTCCACAAGCAGCAGCTACTTTAGCAGCGACACTTGTTGGATACGAATTAGGTTTGTTTAGCTTAGCTCTTGTCAATGGGATTATCATTATGATTTTAGTAACTTGTATGATTGGACCATATCTAGTTGAGAAATATAGTCGCAAAATCGCTGAGGCTGAAGAAGAACAGCCGTATGAACGAAGTCAGGCACCGGAACGAATATTAATACCTTTAGCAAATCCAAAAACAATAGAAGGACTATTTGATTTGGCATTTATTGTTAAAACTCCGACATCAAATGAGCCGTTGTATCCGATCTCAGTTGTCAGAGAAAATGGGGGAGACGAAGCAGCAAAAGTGGCAGAGGCAGAAAAGATGCTTGGTCATGCTGTAATGTACGCAGCTGGTGCTGACATACCAATTCGTCTTTTAACAAGAGTTGATTATAATGCAGCTTCAGGAATTATTCGAGCTATGACAGATACGAGAATATCAACCGTAATTGTAGGTTGGAATGGGAAACTTTCAACACCTCAAAAAATATTAGGTGGGATTTTAGATCAAATTTTAGAGCAGACAAACCAGATGATGTTAGTGGCAAAGCTTATTCATCCTTTGAACACAACAAAGCGAATTGTTTTAATTTTACCCCATTTAAGTTGTAAGAAGCCTGGATTTAAGGAGAGTATTCGTATTGTGAAGTTAATGGCTAATCGTTTGGGAGCTACTTTGCTTTGCTTAGTTGTAAAAGGAGATCAAAACTATTATGGAAAGCTCGTTAATGAACAAAAGCCTGATGTAGATGTGACATTAGAAACAGTAGATAAGTGGATGCATTTAGAAGAAAACTATTTACACCGTTTTAAAAAAGACGAGTTAATAATTGTCATTAGTGCACGCCGTGGAACGGTTGCCTGGCATCCATATTTAGAAAAATTACCAAGGAAAATTTCAAAATCAACGTCAGAGAATTTTATTGTTATATTTCCTGAAGAAGTAGAAACGGTTGACCTTAGAGGTTCAAGGGGAACTACTCTACCAACAACATTTCTTCCAGATAGAGAATATGATCAGTAATATAGGCAAAAATATTCTAGAGGTGAATGGTACATGGAGGAAATCGTCATTATTTGTCCTAGCTGTCAAAAACGAGATGCTCTAGAGAATGTTTTAACTGCTCAATCAAATCAAAATGTCATTTATGAATGTTCTTATTGCCATTTTAGCAAACGTAATATTGAAACGAGTAAAGGGTAAGTCACTTTAAGTGTTCTTACCTTTTTTTATAAGATAAGAAAGCATAAAATTTAACTTGGAAACTGTCTAGCGCAAGCAGCTTACGAGCTCGGTCACTTCAGTCAAGCAACGGACTTCAATTACTGCTTGAGATCCTTCGTCGATTAGCTTCATGCAGCTTTGTTCCTGCGGTTACTCGTCTCACAAAACAATGCTTCGGGAAGCCTACTTCGAAGCATTGCTGTCAGACGCAGAAGCACATAGATTGCGGTCAAAGAGCAGACCGCTACTTGCTGACCTTCCAGTGTTTGTCGCCGATAGGCGGGCGCCTTGCGCTTTTCTTGAGTTATAAGTAAAGTGAGGTGAAGGAAATTTGGTTTCTCACTTTAAAATCGTGAAAATACTGTAATGTATTCTAAAAAAACACTTCTTGCTTATTTATAGGTACATGCTATAATTATTAGGACCAAGTGCTAATATCAACTTATTGTATTTAAATAAAAGGAGGACTATCGATGTACTTATCGTTAGAAAATCGTACATTTGTCGTAATGGGAGTTGCGAATAAACGTAGTATTGCCTGGGGAATAGCTCAATCGCTATCAAAAGCAGGGGCTAGACTTATTTTTACATATGCAGGAGAAAGACTAGAAAAAAATGTGAGAGATTTAGTTGCAACATTAGAGCGAGAAGATCATCTAGTTTTATCATGTGATATCTCAAGCGATGAAGAAATAGATGCTACATTTAACACAATTAAAGAAGAAGTAGGCGTCATTCATGGTATTGCCCACTGTATCGCATTTGCTAATAAAGATGAGTTAGGTGGAGAATATTTAGCGACTACACGAGAAGGCTTTTTACTTGCTCAAAATATTAGTGCTTATTCTTTAACAGCTGTAACTAAGGCTGCTCGTGAGCTTATGACAGAAGGCGGAAGCATTATTACACTTACATATTTAGGTGGAGAGCGCGTAGTTAAGCATTACAATGTAATGGGAGTTGCTAAAGCGTCATTAGATGCTAGTGTGAAATATTTAGCTAATGATCTTGGCCAAGAAGGGATTCGTGTAAATGCAATTTCTGCTGGTCCAATTCGTACGCTAGCTGCAAAAGGGATTTCAGACTTCAATAAAGTTGTTGAAGAGTTTGAAGAAAATGCTCCGTTAAGAAGAACGGTGACACAAGAAGAAGTAGGAGACGCTGCCCTATTTTTAATGAGTGATTTATCTAGAGGAATTACCGGAGAAATTCTTCACGTTGACGGTGGTTATAATGTTATTGGCTTAATGAAAAACGAATGAAATTTTGAATTAATAAAAGTCTGTAATTTGCGATTGTTCGTAAGTTACAGGCTTTTTTTTCGTCATTTATTTAATTGAGCAAATTTACCTATATAGTATCTAATTGCGTTATATTTATCTGATGAAGTTCACTCAATAATAGTCGATTTTTCGAAGTTATTAATCAAAAAAAATCTGTTATTATTGGTGTAAGCTTAACTGTCTAACTAAAATTAGGATTAACTTGTGCTCACGATTCTAAGATCATAAAAATATTATAAAAAAGGAGTATGTATCAAATTTTACCAAAATTTAAGAATAATAGGTAAAGGAGAGTCGAGGGGATGGCGAACATACAAGATATTCGAAATCAAACACCAAAAGGCTCTAACCGTCGTGATATATCAAGGATTACGAAGATTGCTAGACACCATAGTGCAACTACTGGTGGAGATTTCTGGAGTTTTTGGAATAATCGTTGGAAAGGTCTAGGTTGGTCTACGGGTGGTTATCATGAAATCATTCTTCGAGATGGTACAGTGCAACTTTGTTATGATCCAACTGTGATTACCAATGGTGTAGGTGGTCATAACAGTACAACGTATCATATCGCAATGGTGGGTAATGGTTCATTTACTGATCTTCAAGAGAAAGTATGGCAAGAAAGAGCAAATGGTGCGATAAATCGCTTTAATCTTTCTGTGAATGATGTATTAGGTCATAGAGAATTTGCAAATCAAAGTACCCAATGTCCAGGGATTGATATGAATAAAATAAGAAATGAACTGAGAAACAGTTCAGCAAAAGGGTCCACTCCAATATCTAATACTGGAGAACTATTCCTACGCCGAGGAGACAAAGGAGAAGAAGTAAGAAAGCTGCAAAATGACTTACTAAAAGTAGGAGAAGAGTTACCAAGATTTGGAGCAGACGGAGATTTTGGATCAGAAACAGAAGCAGCAGTAAGGTCGTTCCAACAAAAGCATGGATTAACAGTAGATGGTATCGTTGGTCCTAAAACGCTAGGGAAGTTAGCGGAACTGTTAAGTAATAGCGCAGATAAAGGATCCGTATCCTCCCCTAAAACTGGAGAACTAATCCTACGCCAGGGAGACAAAGGAGAAGAAGTAAGAAAGCTGCAAAATGACTTAGTAAAAGTAGGAGAAGAGTTACCAAGGTTTGGAGCAGATGGAGATTTTGGATCAGAAACAGAAGCAGCAGTAAGGTCATTCCAACAAAAGCATGGATTAACGGTAGATGGTATCGCTGGTCCTAGAACGCTAGGGAAGTTAGCGGAACTGTTAAGTAATAGCGCAGATAAAGGATCCGTATCCTCCCCTAAAACTGGAGAACTAATTCTACGCCAGGGAGACAAAGGAGAAGAAGTAAGAAAGCTGCAAAATGACTTACTAAAAGTAGGAGAAGAGTTACCAAGGTTTGGAGCAGATGGAGATTTTGGATCAGAAACAGAAGCAGCAGTAAGGTCATTCCAACAAAAGCATGGATTAACAGTAGATGGTATCGCTGGTCCTAAAACGCTAGGGAAGTTAGTGGAAGTGTTGAAAAAGAAAAGTTCTGATAATAGTCTGTTTAAAGATGTACCTAGTAATCATTCAGCCTATAAAGCTATAAAGTTCGCTCATGACAAAGGTATTATGAAAGGGTTTGAAGATGGTACGTTCCGTCCTAATCAACAGGTGACAAGAGGAGAGTTAGCTCAAATAATTCAAAATCTAGTTAATAAAATGTAAGGTGCCCACCATTATTGGTAGGGTATTTTTTTGCTTTCTGAAAGTAAATAGTATACATGACAGGACTTTAATAACCTAGTTTATTACCTCTATAAAGCATAAAAGTCTTGTGGTTTAATGTAGAGCATTCCTAGTATTTCCATTGTGTAGAAAGTCAATGGGAAATTTAAAAAAATGGCGCCCAAAAATCTCATTTTTAATAAAAGTTAAGGAGAAGTACAAACAAAATAATTTTTTTTACATACAAATATTAGTAAGAGGCCGGCCTCTACATTAGGTTGGAGGTGAGAATTATGCATAAAACTTCAGGATATGCGCTTGTTTTAGTGCTGTTTATCTTACTAGTTATTATTGGAACTGCTTACGTTTGGTAATGAAATAGATAAATGTCTTATAAGGTTGTTGAGTGAATTTTTCTCAACAACCTTTCTTTGAGTACATTTTATAAAGAATAATAATTTAGCTTTTTCGAAGTTGGTAGTACTGTTTATTAAGAGAAGGATAATACAGCGACTTAATCGAAAAAGGACATGGTTTATGTTTTGGTTTTAATAAAATGATGTTTCATTCTTGAATTTCTTTCATATGCTAAAAAAGAGTATTCATTTAAGTATAGAGATGGACTTGTTAAAAGATTAAAGCCTTACGTAAAAAAAGTTTTCTCAAAGAGAAGGTGATAAATATGAGTGTAAGTTGGCTTGAATTATTATTACTAATCTTAGCAAGCTTTCGCCTTACTAGATTAATTGTCTTTGATACGATCACACAATTTCTTCGTAGTCCATTTCTTGAAGTTATCGAAGAAACATTACCTGATGGAACTGTTGCATCCTATATTCAAGTAAAAGGGACTGGTATCAGAAAGTTTTTTGGGGAACTATTAAGTTGCTATTGGTGTACAGGATTTTGGTGCTCGTTAGTCATCGTTTTAGGATATCTTTGGTACCCATTTATCATGTATCCGTTCATTCTTATTTTTGCGGTTGCAGGAGCAGCTTCTTTTCTCGAAACAATTCTTGGAAAGTTAGTAGAAGATTAAAAGAAAACTAGGTGGGTGAAAAAATGAAAGGAGTCATTCTTGCAGGCGGAACAGGTTCTCGTTTAAGTCCGATAACGAAAATTATGAATAAACATCTCCTTCCAGTAGGACCTTTTCCGATGATTTATTGGTCTATTATAAAATTAAAAGAAGCAGGGGTATCTGAAATATTAATCTTAACGAATCGAGAACATTTAAGTTCGTTTATTCAACTATTAGGTCTTGGCGAAGATTATAAAGTGAATTTACAATATAAAGTTCAAGAAGATGCAAAGGGGATTGCTGATGCAGTTTCGTATGCAAAATCATTTGTTAAAAATGAAAAATTTATTGTGATGCTAGGAGATAACATTTTTGAAGATTCCCTTACTCCCTACATTCAATCATTTAAAAAACAAAAAAGAGGAGCGCGAGTTTTATTAAAAGAAGTTAGTAATACGACACGTTTTGGTGCAGCTGTATTAGACGGAAAAAACAACGTCATTTCATCCATTGTTGAAAAACCAAAAGAGACCATTTCACCTTATTGTGTAACGGGTATCTATATGTATGATGAAAATGCCTTTAAATATATTGACTCAATCCAAGCCTCGGATCGTGGAGAATTAGAAATTACCGATGTAAACAATTTGTATTTAAGTGAAAAGCAGTTGCATTATGATATTTTGCAAGGCTGGTGGGTGGATGCAGGGACGTGGGAATCTTATTATCAAGCAAATTCTTTTGTTTATAAACGATTAATGTAAACAAAAGTAGGAGGTAACAGTATTGAGACAAGAGTTATTAATTACAGGTGGAGCTGGATTTATTGGTTCAAATTTTATCGAACATCTTTTAAGTAAATCTAATAACAGCATCACCAATATTGATTCGTTAACGTACGCAGGAAATGTTGATTCAATAGAACGCTTCAATGAAAACCCTAATTATCGGTTTATTCAGTGTGATATTAGTCATCTACAACAATTAGAAAAAGTGTTTGATCGGACGTATGATTTGATTATCAACTTTGCAGCAGAATCCCATGTTGATCGAAGTATTGAAAATACATTGCCGTTTGTTAATACGAATGTATTAGGAACTGTTAATCTTCTGCAAGCAGTATTCGAGGGGAAAGCAAAAAAATGCTTCAAATTTCTACCGATGAAGTGTACGGCTCATTAACTGATGACGAGGATCCATTTACTGAAAAAAATCCGCTTTCCCCGAATAATCCGTATTCAGCGAGTAAAGCAAGTGCAGATTTGTTTGTTCGCTCATTCGTCAACACTTATAATCTACCAATCATCATTACACGTTGCAGTAACAATTTTGGTCCATATCAACATTCAGAAAAGTTAATACCTAAAGTCATCATTTCTGCATTAAACAATAAAAAAATCCCATTATACGGTGACGGTCTTCAAAAACGTGATTGGCTTTATGTTAAAGATCACTGTCGAGCGATTAAAAGCGTGATCAAATTAGGTAAACCAGGAGAAGTTTATAATATTGGTGGCGGCTTTGAATGTACGAATAAAGAGGTGATTCAGTTTATTCTAAACTATCTAGAGAAGAGTGAAGATTTAATTGAGTATGTCGAAGATCGAAAGGGCCATGATCGCCGTTATGCAATCAATCGAGCAAAAATAGAGGAAGATTTAAACTGGAAACCGAGCTACTCATTCCATGAAAGTCTAGTTGAAACAATTGAGTGGTATAAACAAAATAGCGAATGGGTTAATGACGTTATAAAAGCAGGTGATTAGATGCGGGTGTTAATTACTGGAGCAAACGGGCAGCTAGGCAAAGAGCTAGTAAAACAACTAGATAAGCAGCACTATAGTGTATTTGCGACATCACGAATAGATCTTGATATTACCAAGGAGTCAATCGTCGAAACAAAAATTTCGCAAATTAGACCAGATATTATTATTCATGCAGCAGCGTATACTGATGTCGATCAAGCTGAATTTAACAAAAAAACAGCTTTTGAAGTCAATGCACTAGGAGCCTTTTATGTAGCACGTGAAGCTAAAAAAATTGGTGCTAAAATGGTTTATATAAGTTCAGATTATGTATTTAGTGGTGACAAATCAACTCCTTACAATGAAGACGATCCGCCAAATCCAATATCGGTTTACGGTGCGAGTAAATGGTTAGGTGAAAGATTAGTTCGCTCAACTTTACAAGAAAGTTATATTATCCGAACTTCTTGGCTATACGGTCATGGTGGAAATAATTTCGTAAAGACGATGATCAATTTAGCCAAACAGCAAAAAGAAATAAAGGTGGTCAATGATCAAGTCGGTTCGCCAACGTATACGAAAGATCTCGTTGAAATTATTCACCGGATTTTTAATAAAGGGTATGGGATCTATCATGTAAGTAACAATTGCTCTTGTAGCTGGTATGAGTTTGCTAGAGAAATATTTTTAGAGGTTGGTAATGATCCCACTCTTGTCATATCGATCACAACAAAGGAATATGGTGCAGCTACTATAAGACCTAGTTATTCTGTAATGGAATGTAAAAAATTAAAAACTGAAGGAATTAAAATGCCGAGATCTTGGCAAAGCGCATTGCATGAATTTATGAAAAAGGAGTTGGCTAAATGATCGAAGGAGTTAAGGTTAAACGGCTCACAAAGCATTGTGATGATCGCGGCTTTTTTGCGGAAATTTTCCGTGATAGTGAAGGGCTACTTGAATCGTTTGCTCAAGCCTCAGTTTCAATGAGTTATCCTGGCGTTATTAAAGCTTTTCATTATCATGATCATCAAGATGATCTTTGGTATTTCCCTAGTGGTAATGCTCAAGTAGTTCTTCATGATTTAAGAGAAGGCTCGGCAACATTTGGCACCACTGATGTCCTTTATATGGGAGAAGAAAATCCTATCGTTCTATTAATTCCAAAGGGAGTCGCACACGGGTATCGTGTGTTAGGAAACACCCCTGCAACAATTGTTTATTTTACATCAACAGAATATGACCCGAAAAATCCTGATGAGAAGCGAATTCCTTTTGATGATATGCGGATTAGTTTTGATTGGACGACGAAGAATCGTTAGATTTTATTAAGAAAGGAGAGAACCTAATTGCCAAGAGTCTCTATCATAATGACTAGTTACAACAAACCGAAATTTGTAGGAAAAGCTATTGAAGGAGTATTAAACCAAACATTTACTGATTTTGAATTATTGTTAATGGATGATAACTCAAATGAAGAAACTCAAGAAGTTATAAGACCTTATTTAATTGACAAGAGAATAAAGTACTATCAGAGTAATATACAAGAGATAAGTGAAAGGGTAAAAAAAGTAAGATATGCAGTATTAATAAACGAAGCGATAGTTAAATCAAAAGGAGAATTTATTTCATACGCTACAGATGATAATATCTATCGTCCAACACGAATTGAGAAGATGATTCGATATTTAGAGGAGCACCCAAATTCTAATATTGTTTATTCAGCTTCAAAGACATCACATATTGACAAATATGAAAATGTCTTAAAGGAAGTGATTAGACCAGCGAAACAAGTACAATGGTTAGCTTCATGTGTCATTGATCATTGTTCAATCATGCATCGTAAAGCTATTTTACAAGATGTTTACGATAAATGGGGTTCTTATTGGGATGAGAACCCAGAATTTTACCGGGTAGGGGATGCAAGATTTTTCTGGAGATTAAATCATTTTTGGCCCTTTCACCCTCTTAATGAGGAATTAGATGATAATTATATTACAGAAACTTCTATACACCATCAGTTATTTGCACAAGAGAAGAATAAATTTGTTGAACAGTTACCTCCACAACGAACTTGTACGGAATTGCGTGAATATTTAAGAACGTATCAAAGGGGGGGAATGGAATGAATGAAGAAATCAAATGAATTAATCCTCATGAATTCCATTCATGCACGTTTGCCCCCAGAAAGCAGTCACTACGAATATTAACGGAACGTATAATGTTATTAAAGCAGCAATAATGCAAAATGTTAAAAAGGTTTTATTTACTAGCTCTGATAAAGCAATTGTGCCAACAAATACGTATGGCGCGACAAAACTTATAGCTGAGCGACTAATTTCAGCAACTCAATACAGTAGGAGGTATGGTGAGACACTTTTAGCGCAAGAAAATTTAATTTTAGAGATCTTTAAATGGAAATAATAAAGGAGGTCCAAAGTGGGGTATAGAACAGAACAAGAAAAATTTTGGTCAGAGGAATTTGGTGAGGAATATATTAAGAGAAATAATAACTTAAACAATAATGCTAATAATATAGCATTATTCGCAAAAATTCTTTCTAAAACCGATAGTGTAAAATCTGTTATTGAATTTGGTGCTAATATTGGATTAAATTTACAAGCTATACATTCATTATTACCTTTAGCTGAATATTCAGCATTGGAAATAAATAAAAAAGCAGTTACGGAATTAAAGCAATATAGTTGGATAAAAAATGTATATAGTCAATCAATTCACGATTTTCAAATTGATTACCAAAGAGATTTCACTTTGATAAAAGGGGTATTAATTCATATAAACCCTAGTTATTTGTCAGATGTTTATGAAATATTGTACAAAACGAGTAAAAGATATATTTGTATCGCCGAATATTATAATCCTACTCCAGTTGAAGTAGATTATAGAGGTCACAAAGAAAAATTATTTAAAAGAGATTTCTGTGGTGAATTTCTAAATAAATATAACAATGTAAGACTAGTAGATTATGGTTTTGTTTATCATAAAGATAATTATTTTCCACAGGACGATATAACTTGGTTTTTACTTGAAAAAGAATAAACGCTATTTTTTCTCCTCAACATTAGTTAATGCAGAGAATTGTAGGAGAAAAAAGGATTGGGGAGAACATGAAAGAGACTTATTTAAAACATTATTGGCTGTTATACATGGAGTTTATGGAAGTGTTCAAAAGCTTAACTTATAAAAATATTCCATTACCTTTATTAATTAATTTCTATCAATTTATTGAAGAAACGATAAAAAATGATATGTATCAAGATTCTTTCGGTAAAAATTTAAAATACAATAATTTCAAAAAAGAGGAAATCCAACCATTTTTTGAGAAGTTCTTGCCGAATAACCAAACTTCTAAAGTAGATCCAGAAGGATTAATCGTTTTAAATCATGATTATATACGTTTTCCAGCTGAAACCTTTAAAGAGCATTTTACAACATCTCCTTCAGCAATCTTAACTCGAAAAAAACCGAGAGTTAGTAATGATTTAGGCATTCCCTATCATTCACTTTCTGATTATCAAGACCTAGGTGATGTGCATTTAGAGACTTCAATAGTAAAAAAAGCAGAGACTATTTTTTCAAAACATGTTAATCATATTGTATTTGGAAATCAATTTTTCAAAGAAAAATTTAAGGCACTAATACCCACAATGATAAGACTATTTAATACTATCGAAAAATATTTAGAGATGGTTTCGGTTAAGTGTCTAGTTGTAGGAACAATAGAAGATATTAATAGTCGGATGCTGGTAATTCTTTGTAGAGTGAAAGGAATACCAAGTATTTGTATGCAGCACGGTTTAATCATGGGAGAAGAAGCCTATCTTCCTGTATTTACAACAAAAGTTGCTGTTTATGGATATTATGAAAAAGATTGGTATAAAGAACGAGGAACACCAGAAAGTCAAGTTGAAATCATTGGCCATCCTCGTTTCGATCAAATTTTCACGAGGAAATTTCCCTCAAAAAAAGAATTGGATTCTACGAAAATAAATGTGTTAATAACGACAAATCACATAAATCAGATGATGTGGGTGAAAGTGATAAAATCACTTGCTAAACTTCCGCAATTTAACATTATTGTAAAACCTCATCCTTGGGAGGTTGGAAAAAAGAAGTGTACTGATTATGAAGAACTTAGCTCAACGTATCATTCTGTAAATCTTATCCTATCTAGAAATGTTAATTTATATGACCTCTTTAATAATATCGATTTCGTCATACAAAGCGCTTCAACCGTTGGATTAGAAGCTATATTATTTCAAAAACCTATTTTTATTATTAAAAATCCTATGTATCCATATTTTGATCGAATGGGTAAATTTAATTTGGATGAAACTGAGGTAGTCAAGACAATAATCCAATTTAGTAAAGATAAAGAGATGCAAAAAGAAATGGCAAATTTAAGGCGGAGGTTTATTGACCAATCTTATCCGCAAAAATTATCAGGTATAAAATTAGTGAATTTAATAAAGGAACTAACCAGCTAACAATTTATATTTAACTAATCAAATGAAACGCTTCTTTCAGTCGGCTTAGCCGAAATTACTCGTAGGTGGTTTAGTCCACCTACGAAAAATCTACACGCATTACGTGTAGTCGTTTAGTTTAAAAATATAATTTATCAAACGTCAGTAGAACTAATTCTCCAAAGTTTCCGCACGCATATGTTGAATTTCCATATTTGTCCATGTTCCTTCTATCCATAGTAGGAAATATAATAAGATATTAGATACCAATAATTTTCAATTTTAAGAAAATTATATAAAAAATAGCATTTGTGCATAAAATCACACAGAAAGAAGGGTATACAGTGTCCTTTAAAGATAAAAAAATATTAATTATCGGAGGAACTGGAACAATTGGTCAAAGTTTGCTGAATCATATTCTATTGAAACAGCCAAATGTTGTTCGAATTTTTAGTAGAGATGAATATAAACAATATCAATTACAAAATCAGTATGGGAATAGAAAGGATCTTCGCTTCTTGATCGGAGATGTACGTAATTATGAACGTGTATATAGTGCTATGGAGGACATCGATTACGTTTTCCATGCTGCGGCTATGAAACATGTTCCATCATGTGAATATAATCCATACGAAGCTGTAATGACGAATATTAACGGAACATATAATGTAATTAAAGCTGCAACTATACAAGGTGCACAGAAGGTCATATTTACTAGCTCAGATAAAGCAATTTCGCCAACGAATACGTATGGTGCAACGAAACTTACAGCTGAACGGTTGATATCAGCCGCACAATACAGTAAAGGACTAGGAAGAACAACTTTTACGAGTGTAAGATTTGGAAATGTTTTAGGCTCTAGAGGCTCAGTCATTCCTTTATTTATCAAGCAAATTTTAGAGAATAAACGAGTGACTGTTACGGATTTAAACATGAGTAGATTTATGATGACATTAAGTGAAGCAACCAATTTAACAATTAAAGCTCTTAAACACTCAAAAGGCGGAGAAGTATTTGTGTTAAAGATGCCAGTGATTAGGTTGGGGGACTTAGTAACTGTAGTTATTGAAGAAACATGTAAAAAGTATAACCAGAAAGAGAAAGTAGAAATTGAGGAAATTGGTTTAAGACAGGGAGAAAAAATGTATGAGGAATTAATGACTTATGATGAATCGATAAATGCTTGGGACATGAATGATATGTTTATTATTCCAGGGATGCATGGAAAACAAGAAACCTATGAAAATGCAACAAGAGCAATACATGGAACATATAGTTCTAAAGATCAGAAACCAATATCACTTGAGGAAGTACGTTCACTTTTTAAAAGTGAAAATTTAATTTAAAAGTAGTTTAGTAGAATTTTTATTTACTGCAAATATTTTAAGTGATGAAAGAATAAGTTGTTGTTATTAGGAAACGTGGATTTAAGAATGTAAGGTTTATCAAAGAAAGGGGATGGCTTATTGAATGTTCTCGTAACAGGTGGAGCAGGGTTCATAGGTAGGTGGGTTGTAAAGCAATTAATTGATGATTGTCACAAAGTTTGGGTATTGGATGATCTTTCAAATGGTAGCGAAAAAAATATTCAGGAATTTAAAAGGAATAATTATTTTGCCCAATTTATTAAGGGTGATATTAAAGACGTTGTAATTCTTGAACAGTTATTTTCAACTATTCAGTTTGATCTTTGTTACCACCTTGGTGCAAGTATTAACGTTCAAGACAGTATCGTTGATCCGAAAACGACGTTTGATAATGATACTATTGGAACCTTCAACGTGTTAGAACAATGCAAAAAGCATCATATTAAAATTGTTTTTATGAGCACATGTATGGTCTATGATCAGGCCAAACATTTGAATGGAATTAAAGAAACAGACTTAGTGAAGCCGGCATCACCATATGCAGGATCAAAAATTGCGGCTGAAAATATGGTCTTGTCTTATTATTATGCATATGATCTTCCTGTAGTAGTTATTCGTCCTTTTAATACGTATGGTCCATTTCAAAAAACAGGTGGAGAAGGGGGGGTTGTTGCAATCTTTATCAAACGGAAGTTAGAAGGGAAACCTGTACAAATTTATGGCGATGGAACTCAAACTCGTGACCTCTTATATGTAGAAGATTGTGCTCGCTTTGTTGTTGAAGCTGGATATTCTAAAAAAGTAAATGGAGAAATTATTAATGCAGGATTAGGTAGTGATGTTCCGATTAACGATTTAGCAAAATTGATTTTGAAAGATGATGCTAAAATTCAACACGTTAAACACATACATCCACAAAGTGAAATCCCAAAATTACTATGTAATTATGAGAAGGCTAAAGAACTACTAGAGTGGGAACCAAAAGTTAGTTTAGAAGAGGGGATTAGACGAACAGAAGATTGGATCAAGTCGACAAACCTTATTTAATAAGGGGTGTAAAATGAAAAATACAGAAAAATTAGCTATTCATGGTGGAGAACCCATTAGAGACACTTACCTCCCTTATGGAAAACAATGGATAGATGAAAAAGATATTCAAGCGGTTGTAGATATATTAAAAAGTGATTATTTAACAACTGGACCTACTATTTCGCAGTTTGAAAGAAAAATCGCAAAGTTTGTGGATGCAAAGTATGCAGTAACTTTTGCGAATGGGACAGCTGCATTACATGGAGCATGTTTTGCAGCTTGTATTCAAGAAAACGATGAAGTAATTACTACTCCATTAACGTTTGTTGCAAGTGCTAATTGTATTCTCTACCAAGGTGGAAAGCCAGTATTTGCAGATATCGATCCAAACACATACAACATATCTCCTCAATCAGTCAGAACCCTCATTACAGAAAAAACAAAAGCAATTATTCCCGTTGATTTTACAGGGCAACCTGCAGACCTTGATGAAATTGTTACGATCGCTAAGGAAAACAATCTTGTTGTAATTGAAGATGCTGCACATGCATTAGGAGCAACATATAAAAGTAGTAGGGTTGGATCTATTAGTGACATGACGATGTTTAGTTTTCATCCGGTAAAACATATTACAACCGGAGAAGGTGGGGTTATAACAACCAACAACGAGCATTATTATGAAAAACTTATCCAATTTAAAAGTCATGGGATTACAAGAAACAGTTCTAAGTTAACCGAAAATCAAGGGTCATGGTATTATGAAATGCAATTTCTAGGCTATAACTATCGAATGACAGATATCCAGGCGGCATTAGGCTTAAGCCAATTAAACAGGTTAAAAAGATTTATCGAAGTTAGAAAGGAATATGTAGAAATGTACAACAATGCATTTCAACATATTACCGGAATTACTATTCCTTTTCAAAGTGGAGAAAGGAACTCGAGCTGGCATTTATATATCATCCGTTTAAACCTAGAGCGATTATCGGTAGGACGTAAAGATATTTTTGAAGCAATGATGAAAGAAAACATCGGCGTTAATGTTCATTATATTCCCGTTCATTTTCAACCTTATTATAAAACAATGGGTTATCGAAGAGGGACTTGTCCAAATGCGGAAAAGTTATATGAGGAAATTATCACACTCCCACTTTATCCAGCAATGACTGTTTATGATGTGAAGGATGTTATTCGAGCAGTTCAGAAAGTTTTTAGCTTTTACACTAAGTGAAAATTTCTAGCTATTAAATTTAGGCATTGTTTTAAAAATAATAGACCGTCATACTGATCCATTATTTATTTGGAAATGCCTTATATGAGAAGTTCTTAGGAGTGGTAATTATGGTATACAATATTATTGAAATTGCGAACACACATGGTGGGAGTGTTGAATACATTCACTCGTTATTAGACGAGTACTCACATTATAAAAAAGGGTTTGGAGTTAAATTCCAACCATTTAAATATAATAAAATTGCTACAGAAGACTATGAGTATTATGACATTTATAAGTCAATTTTTATCACTGAGCAAGACTGGAATGTCATCATTAACAAAGCAAATGAAACTAAGGATATATGGTTAGACATTTTTGATGAGTATGGAGTTCAAATACTCAAGAATAACATATCAAACATTACAGGTATAAAGTTACAAGCATCAGTTTTGTTCAATAAACGAGTACTAAATGCGCTATCGTTAATCAATTTAACTAATAAAAAAGTTATTATAAACATATCTGCTTATGATATTACACAAATAAAAGAAAGGATTTCTGAAATTAAGGAACTAATTAGACCAGAAGAAATTCTTATTGAACTAGGCTTTCAAAGCTATCCCACTGAACTCAGTGACAGCGGGTTATCTAAAATAAAGGAACTAAAAGCTAACTTTAAAAACCGTATTGTTTTTGCAGATCATGTTGATGGGCGCAGTGAAGATACAATTTTACTACCTATTATTGCTACATTACTAGGTGCTGACGTTATTGAGAAGCACATTATGCATAGCAGTTTAGAAACAAAGTATGATATGTTTTCAAGTGTGACTGTAGAACAATATGATAGATATACTAAACTACAGAAGAATTATTCTGAATTGTTATCTATGCCGTTTATTACAAATAAAGAAAAGGAATATTTAAAAAATACGATACAAATCCCTACTTTGACAGAAAATGTAAAAAAGGGGAGTTTAATTTCAGGAAGCCAGATATCTTACAAAAGATCAGGTAATACAGGCTTAAATACCAAAGAATTGGAAAAAGCGTTGCAGAACTTTAATATATTAGCTACAGATAAAACTAAAGGAGAGACACTTAAGCTTGAAGACTTTAAAAAAGCAACTATAGCAGTCATTGTTGCTTGTAGGTTAAAGTCAACGAGGCTACCCAGAAAAGCATTATTGCCTATAGGTGATTATTCATCAATAGAGCTATGTTTAAAAAATACTTTGAAATTTGAAAATGTAAATTATACCATATTGGCCACTTCAACTGAAGATGAAGATGCAGTGTTAGAGAATCATAATTACAGGGATGATATAATATTTCATAGAGGTAACCCTGAAGATGTCATTGATAGGTATTTAGAGATAGCTAGAAGTCTTAAAATTGACATAATCATACGTGTGACGGGAGACTGCCCATATGTTTCAAATGATATTTGTCAGTACTTACTTATGTCACACTTTTTAAAGGGTGCTGATTACACATCTGGAGAAGGAGCTGCTGTAGGAACAAGTGTCGAAATAATTAATGTAGACGCATTAGAAAAAGTGAAAAGTTATTTCCAAGAAGCCAATTATTCAGAGTATATGACGTGGTATTTTCAAAATAACCCAGATCATTTTAAGCTGAATAAAGTTGATTTACCGGAAAAATGGTGTAGAAATTATAGATTGACATTAGATTATCAAGAAGATCTAACACTCTTTAATGAGATTGAACGCTACTTAAAAGAAAAAAATATAGAATACTCAATAGATAAGCTCTTCGAGTATTTGGATGATAATCCTCAAATTGCTAATATTAACAGCCACTTAACCCTAAAATATAAAACTGATAAAGAATTGATAAATAAGTTGCATGAAGTAACTAAAATTAAGGACTGTTAACTAAGGGATATGAAAGTAATTATTTTAACTGAAGGTGGTCGTCAAAAAGGGTTAGGGCATATATCTAGATGTAGTTCTTTATATGATGAATTAGAGGCTAGAGGCATTGAAGTTGATTTTATTATATATGGGGATACAAACGATATTGAGATTATTAAGAACAAGAAATTTAAGTTAGCCAATTGGCTATCGACTGACTTTTTAAATTATTATATTAAAGAAAGTGACTATTGTATCGTTGATTCATATTTAGCTACTGAAGATTTATATAAAGTGATTTCGAATCGTGCAAAAAAAAGTTTGTTTATTGATGATAATGCACGGATTAAATACCCAAGGGGTGTAGTTGTTAATCCGTCTCTTAGTAGTAATGTAGTTACGTATCCTAAAAATGATACTAACTGCTATTTACTTGGACATAAGTTTATTATTTTGAGAACACCTTTTATTCAAGTGAAGAGAGAGCCCCAAAAAACTAAAGTTAAAGAAGTTCTAATTACCCTTGGTGGATCAGATATACACAATCTAACGCCTATCATATTAAACAAATTTAGTAGTAGATATCCAAACATCATATTTAATGTAGTAATCGGAAATGCGTTTAAAAATATAGATGAGATTAAAAGATTTAGTTCTAAGAATACAAAACTTTACGAGAATGCTACAGCTGAAGAAATGAAAAGAGTTATGTTAAAATCGGATATTGCTATTACAGCAGCAGGCCAGACAATTTATGAGTTAATGGCTACACAAACACCCTTTATACCAATAAAAGTTGCGGAAAATCAGAGTAATAATGTTTCTGGGTTAAAAGAATTCAATCTAGTTGAAAGGATTCTTGATTATAACGATGCGTTATTAAAAGAAAAGATAGTACTTGGATTTGAGAAAATGATGGATTTCGGCAATAGGAACGAATTGGTTAGTAAATATAATAAAGTTATCGATGGATTAGGTACTAAACGGATTATCGATGCTTTAACTCGGGGCGAGCTTATTGAGGATAACTATTTTTTAAGGGAAATTAGGGAAGAAGATATTCGTGATGTTTTTAATTTATCTAATGAAGATTATGTTAGAAAATGGTCTATTAATACTAAAAAAATTAGTTGGGAAGAACATATTATTTGGTTTGAAAACACTATAAAGTCCGATCAGAATGTTTTTTATGTGGTGACGGATTGTACTAATAATTTTTTAGGCCAACTGAGATATAAGGTAGAGGGTCATTCAGCAACTGTGAGTATAAGCTTGTGTAAGTCAATTATGGGCAAAGGATTAAGTAAACAATTCCTAATTGAGAGTATAAAGCTAATTAGTGATGAACGAAATAAGTTAGATAATATTATAGCCTTTATATCAGACAAGAATATTGCATCAAAAAAACTCTTTGAAAAAGTCGGATTTTTACTATGTGAAAATGATAATGGGATGCTTAAATATACTTATTCATTAAACAAAGGAGTATGATAAATGCGTATTGACAAATTCGATATTTCAAAAAAAGTATTAATAATCGCAGAGATGTCAGCGAACCATGGACACGATATAACGATTGCAAAAGAAACAATAAAAGCAGCGAAAGACGCTGGGGCAGATGCATTCAAATTACAAACATACACTGCGGATACAATAACTATTGATTGTGATAATGAGTACTTTAGATTGGATCAGGGGACAATTTGGGACGGAAGAACCCTATATGATCTTTATAAAGAAGCGCATACTCCTTGGGAGTGGCATAAAGAGTTAATGAATTATGCTAATGAACTTGATTTGATTTGTTTTTCAAGTCCTTTCGATAAAACAGCAGTTGATTTGTTAGAAAGTATAAACGTACCCGCCTATAAGGTAGCGTCATTTGAAATAACGGATATTCCTCTGATTGAATATATAGCATCTAAAGGGAAACCTGTAATTTTTTCTACTGGCATTGCAACTCTTGGTGAGATTGAAGATGCAGTACGAGCATGTAGAAGTGTGGGTAATGAACAGATAATTTTGTTAAAATGCACATCTGCATATCCAGCAAAAATTGAAGATGCAAACCTATTAACAATGAAAAATTTAAAAGAAACATTTAATGTTGAAGTAGGATTATCAGATCATACCTCAGGGGTAACAGTACCAGTTGTATCAGTGGCGTTAGGAGCTAGAGTCATAGAGAAGCACTTCATATTAGATAAATCTATAGGTGGACCAGATGTTAGCTTTTCATTAGACAAAGAAGAATTTAAGTCGCTTGTTGATTCAGTGAGAGATGCAGAAAAAGCTTTAGGTAAAGTAGATTATGGACTCACGGATAAAAAGTTAAAAAGCAGAGAGTTTTCTCGCTCTTTATTTGTTGTAACAGATATTAATGAAGGAGAAGTTTTTAATGAGGAAAACGTTAGATCAATAAGGCCAGGTTATGGTTTGAGTCCTAAATATATTGGCACTATTATTGGGAAAAAAGCCAAATGGGATATTGTTAAAGGAACACCGATTAGTTGGGATTTCATATAAAAAGGATCTATCAGACAAAAATGCTACAACTATTTTCCAACGCTCTCTCTATTTTTATCATTTATTATTAGAAATGTTTCGGGGAGTAGAAATTTAAAAACTGAGCTTTAGAGGCGGCATCTCAATCCTAAGTAGTTTTAATTAATTGTTCCACAAAAGGTTATCTCTCATATTCTAATATGAGAGATGACCTTTTGTGGAACAATTTTCAAAAAAACGCCGGGAATATAAATTACAAAATAGGGAGAGAGCGAATCAATGCCACCAAAAGTGTCAATTATTTTGACTAGCTATAATAGACCAAATTTTGTGGGTAAAGCAATTGAAAGTGTTATAAATCAAACAATGAAAGATTGGGAATTATTTGTTATGGATGATTCATCTAATCACGAAACAGCAAAAATAATTCAGTCATATTTAGGTGATAATCGTATTTATTATATTAATAGCGGTGTAAAAGATGAAGATCGCCACAAAACAACGCGATATGCCACACTCATTAATCAAGCAATTTCGATTACGAAAGGGAAATACTTGTCGTATTTAACAGATGACACGGTCTATTTACCTAATCGTTTACAAGTAATGACAGTATATTTAGATAAGCATCCTTCAATTGATATTGTCTACTCAAGCCAAAAAGTTCAAATTTTAAACGAACAATTAAAAATCGTTTCAGAAAGAAAGAGAAATGCTTCAAGAGTATTAAAGAAAGCAGCAAATGTCGTTGACCATTGTTCAGTGCTGCATACAAGAAGGATAGCTGAGAAAGTATTCAAAAAATATAAGAGCTATTGGGATGATAACCCAGAGTGTTGGCATAATGGTGACGCGGTATTTTGGATGCGATTAAATGAATTTCAACCATTTTACCCGATTCCGCATGTGTTAGATCAGACGGTCAAGGCACCGCAGTGTTTTCAATTACTAAATAGATTTTTACCGAATGAAATTCCAAATGGAACGTTAGTAAAAGGGCTGTCTCCTGAAATATATGTAATTGATCGAAAAATAAGGCGGAAATTGACTTCCGAAATGTTCAAAGCATTAAAATACGATAGATCTAATATTGTCGATGTTACTGACCCTTTGCTCTTTAAATACCCATTAGGGGCAGAGGTTGATCAATCTGCACTTTCAAATCCAGAGTTTTTTCCTAACCAAAGGCTTATAAAGGGTGCGAATACCAATCAAATCTATTATCTTGAAAATAATCAAAAAAGATTAATAGAGCCTAGAACTTTTAAAAGATTTGGATTTAAAGTAGCAGAAATTATTACTGTTAATCCTGATTTACTATCTTTATTTAAAGAGGGGCAACCAATAGAAGCGGTTTTTAATCCAAATTATCTTCTACCAGATAATTTGGTGTTTCAGATAGGTTCAGGATATTATTTAAGTATGGAAAACCAATTACATTTAATTGATATGAATATATTAAGGAGACTTAATTTAACTACTAGTAAAGTAATTCAACTAAGCCAAAATGAAGCTAATGTATTAAACCAAGGCGCCCCAATAAATTGGGGATTTCAAAAGTGAAAAATAGAACGAATTTATTTGTCCTTTTTGTTCTATTTTTTGTCTAGCTAAGAGAAGCATTTCAGATAGGCTACTGTCCTGAAATTACTTTTTGCAACTTCCCATTTTACAATATTTAATAAGGGGGGAGCTTATGAATCGAAATAGCCGAGTTAAGCTTTTCGTCTCGTTCAATTGTGCAATGATCAATAATTGAAGAAACTTATAAGCGGTTAGTTTCTTCACGAACTTATCGAGATCAATAACATTAATTAGTTTGGAAAGAGTTTGTTCATCAATAGCTTTTAGTAGTTCATTAATTGTAGATTTTATGGTATTCTTGTCCATGGGTAACTCCTTATATTTTGGGATTTGGACAGAACTACCAAACCTAATTATAAGGTTTTTTTTTGCCTTTAAACAAGTTTTTTCATAAAAATGCTTGACAATTAGAAAATATTTTTATGCAAAGCTAATGAAATAATAAATAGAAAACACCTATTTTCTTAGCATAACGACACTAGTCCACTTCAAAACTAAAAACCTAGCATACAATAATATTGATAAAAAATAAAATGTAGTAAAGAAAAGTTTCAGCATCTTACTAGTATACTATCGTTTAAATTATTTAGATAAGTGAAGTTGCAAAAAAACGAGCCACATCAACCTAAATCTAGTTACGGATGGTTAAATGTAACTAGATTTAGTATCCTAGTGGCACGGATTATGAATGATGAATTTCATTAAGTTATAAACATAAATGAGGGTAATAAAAGTAACTATTCACTTCATACCTACATATCTTGTAATAATTACGTATGTGAGAAAGGCGAAATCATTATTGGAAGTTATGTTGAAGGAGCAGAAAAATAATGAAATTTTTAAATTTTACAACGAAGGACAATACAGTTTCTCATTTATCGTCGCTCCGAAATTTGAAAGTACTTTTTGTGAAATCTGGCGGGGGTAGAAACGGTCCGTTTAAAGATATAGATAAGTATGTGATTAGAACTATAGATGATTTGGTGAAAGAACTTTATGTAGTGAGTCCAAATGGTGATATACAATATTTGGTTAAAAAACATCAACCAGATTTAATCCTTGTATTATTAGGTAGATATCTTTCTAAGGAAAAAGTAAAAAGTTTTACTAATTTAGGGGTCACAACAGCATTATGGACAGGGGATGATCCATATATTATTGATATAATGAGCGAAACTGCTCGTGCTTTTGATTATGTATTTACGAACGAATTAAATTGTGTTCCATATTATCAAAGTATAGGGTGTAGAAATGTATCATACCTTCCGTTAGGAGTTTACGAGAAAGTTTTTGAGCCTAAGAGCGGGTCAATCCCTAAATTGTATCAAAGTGACATTTGTTTCGTAGGGAATGCATTTTCAAGCAGAATTGAGCTATTTGATGAAATTGTTCCGTATTTAAGCAATAAAAACACTAAAATAGTCGGAAACTTTTGGAGAAAGATGAAAAATTACTCACTAATTAAAGGCAGTGTTCGTCATACCTGGATTTCCCCTATAGAGGCAGCAACCTATTATAATGGTGCAAAAATAGTTCTAAATATTCATAGATCAGCAGATGACAAGAAGTTTAACTTAAACGAATCCAATATTGAAGCAGCTTCTATTAATCCTAGGACATTTGAAATCGCCGCCTGTCAAGCGTTTCAATTAACCGATATTCGAAAAGACTTAACAAACTTTTATATCCCGGAAAAAGAAATAGAAATCTTTTCTACACCAAATGAACTTATAGAGAAAATTAACTATTATTTAGAACATGATCAAGAAAGAAAAGAGATTGCGAGAAATGGTTATACAAAAACGTACATGAAACATAGATATCATGTACGACTTATTCAGTTATTGATGTATGTAATGGAAAATAAAGTTTAGAGGGGAGTTTAATGTGTGAAGCAGTCCAATAATGTAAGTGATAGATTGAAAAAAAATAAATTATTTATCGTAATGGCTCTACATCGTTCAGGCTCAAGTGCAACAGCTGGAATTATGCATCACTTAGGGATTAATATGGGTGATGAATTAATTAGAGCGAGAGATTTCAATCCAAAAGGACTCTTTGAGAATGTTCATTTTATGAGACTCAATCATCAAATACTACGAAAAGCAGGAGGTTCTTGGCATAAACCACCAACAAAAGAGGCGATAAAATCTGTTAGTTTTAATCCCCGAACGATACGATTTTTTTTTAAAGAACAAGTGAAACCGGTATGGGGGTTAAAAGATCCTCGACTATTAATCACGTATGAATATTTGCAACCTTATTTTCAAGAAATCTCATCCGATATTACGTATGTGTTTGTTCATCGACCATATCAATCTTCAGTAAAGTCGCTCGCACATCGAGATCGTATTTCTCAAAGTAAAGCTGATAAAATTCTGTCGCGTTATTATGAAAACTTTAAGCTATTTAGGGGGGGATTCGGAATACCTGAAAATGATATCATTGATGTCTATTTTGAAGATTTAGTGAAGGACCCTAATCCCTTCGTTTATCAACTAAACGAAAAAATTGGTCAACATCCAACACATCGAATCGAAAATGTACAATCATTTATTGATAAGAAGTTAAAAAAATTTTAATGTAAAAATTTTATTGAAAGGAAAATTACATTGCGAATAGCTGTTGTAACAAGACCTAGAGATCCAATCAGTTTGCGAATTTATCAGCAAAATGTTACTAGTGAACTTGAAAAGGTAGGAGTTACATTAGTTCGTGTTTCCGAAAATGGGTCTATTCCTAATCGTTGTGATTTAATTTGGGATCCTGGATTAGGAATGCGTAGAATTCCTGACGTATTGAGAACAGCTGATATCCCTGTTGTTGTAACTGTTCATGGGGTTAGAGTCTTTTCAATACCAGAGAAGGAATTACACTCACGCGAAAGAAGGATGAAACAATTATTAATTGATGATTGGAAAAGCTTTAAAGAAAAGGTAGATGCTATTGTTACTGTGTCAAAATATGGTGCAGAAGAAGTATGTTCAGCATTTGATATTACGCCCGATAAAGTATGTCCGATATATCATGGTGTAAATCAACAAATCTTTCATCCGAATGGTGAAAAACCAATTCAAAAAACACCTTATTTTCTTCACGTTGCTCAATATCAGCCACTAAAAAATTCTCCCAGACTATTTGTTGCATACTCAAAACTACCTGTTTCTAAGCGTCCAAACTTAATGGCTATATTACCTGGATTTTCAGAAGATATTACTAGATGGAAAATTCCAGGGCTTCATATCATTACGAAAGAAATATTGCCACTCGAATTAGCGAAATGGTATCGTGGAGCCCTTGGTTTTATGTTTCCTTCTATTCGTGAAACATTTGGTCTTCCAATTCTTGAAGCAATGGCATGTGGCTGCCCTGTTCTGACAAGTAATCAAACAGGATGTGCAGAAATAAGTGGTGATGCAGCGCTTAAAGTAAATCCTAAGTCGATTTCAGAAATGCAAAAAGAGATGAAAAGATTAATAGAAGAAACCCAACTACGTGAACAATTAGCAACAAAAGGGATCAATCATGCAGCAAGATTTTCTTGGAAGAAAAGTGGTGAAGAACATTTGAAACTATTTAAAAAGGTGATAATTAATAGTTCCAAATATATGTGAGATAAAAATAATATGGGGATGATTTAGATGGAAAATAATGAATTTCCAGGCTCCAGCAATTATTGGGAAGATAGATATAAAAGTGGAGGGACATCGGGTCCGGGTTCTTATGGGAAGTTAGCAGTATTTAAAGCAGAAGTGATAAATACAATAATAAGAGAATTTAAAATTAATCATGTGATTGAATTTGGTTGTGGGGACGGTAATCAGTTAAAGCTATGTAAATATTCTAATTACATTGGGTTAGACGTATCTAAATATACGATTAAAAAATGTGAAGAGATGTTTGCAAATGACAGTAGGAAACAATTTTGTTTATATGATCCTTTATGTTTTGATACTAATCAAAAATTATCTAAAGCCGATTTAACTATTTCTTTAGATGTCATTTATCATTTAATAGAAGATGAGATTTATCATAAATATATGACAGACTTATTTAATACTTCAAAAAAATATGTATTAATTTATTCTTCTAATTATAATACAAAACAAAACAACCATGTCAGGCACAGGGAGTTTACGAAATGGATTGATAGTAATCAAAAAGATTTCAAACTGGTTAAGAAGATAAAAAATAAATATCCTTTTGAATTTAAGAAAAGAAAAAAAACATCAAAGTCTGAGTTTTACTTATTTGAGAAATTAAGTAGTAAAACCAACCAATTAATTAATTAAATATAGTAGGTATGGACATAAGAAAAACTTCCCTTATTAACATAAGTTGTTGATAAGGGAAGTTTTTCTATGAAAGGAGTGTTATTTGTGATCTCGATTATCACATGTACGAATCGACAACATTGTTTAAAAAAAGTTTTTCAAAATTATGACCGTCAAAAAGTGAAAAAAAAGGAATTAATCATTGTCTTAAATCGAGATAATATGGATATTAACAAATGGAAAGCAGAAGCGATACATTATTCAAATGTTTCGATTTTTCAACTGCCGGAAACGACAACATTAGGAAGTTGTTTAAACTTTGCTGTTAAAAAGGCAAAATACGAATACGTAGCTAAGTTTGACGATGATGATTATTACGCACCTAATTACATTGAAGATTCCTTATCATTATTCAATAAAACAGGTGCCGATATCATTGGAAAAAGAACAATATATATGTATTTCCCTGACAAGAAACTATTAACCATTCACGTTCCTAATCAAGAAAATAGAAGTAAGCGGTATGTGGCAGGATCTACTTTTGTTATACGAAAAAAAGTGTTTAACAAAGTGCAGTTTCCAGATCAAAAGGTAGGGTCGGATTTATATTTTTTACAACGTTGTGCAGCTATTGGTTTAAAAGTTTATTCAGGTAATCGCTTTAATTATTGTTGTATTCGTAGGGATCCTGTTCACCATACATGGAAAAAGCGACCAGAAAAAATTTTAGAGCGTTGTAAAACCGTAAAAAGAAAAGTAGATGATTTTAGACCATTTATCGTCGGAAATTAGAAAATTCACCCTCTGTACCTATCAGAAATATTTACCATTGCATACGATATTGAAACATACGAACTTTTGGTAATAAAGAGGAAAGAAGGGTTTCGGTTATGCAGAAAAGCGAAGCATTCTATCGTTTAAAAGAAAAATTTCTTACTATGTATGCAAAAGTGGCTGTAATCGGGCTAGGTTATGTCGGACTCCCCTTAGCAATTGAATTAGCCAAAAAAGGTTACCAAGTTTTTGGTATTGATATAGATCAATCAAAAGTAAAAAGGCTAGAAAAATGTGAATCGTACGTATCAGACGTAGCTAGTGAAGATGTATATACAGCAATTTCTGCTCAAAACTTCATTCCAACGACTGATTATTCCATTCTTAAAGAAGTAGATGCGATAAGTATTTGTGTTCCAACTCCCCTAACTAAATATCAACAACCGAATATCGATTATATCCAAGCAGCTGTTACAGAAATTAAAAAATATATGCACAAAGAATTACTGATTATTTTAGAGAGCACAACCTATCCAGGAACTACTGAAGAGTTAATTGAAAAGCAATTAGAATTAGAAGGGTACAAAGTAGGAGTAGATTATTTTCTTTGCTTTTCACCAGAGCGAGTAGATCCTGGAAATCACCAATTTAAAACTAAAAATATTCCAAAAGTAATAGGTGGAACAACCCCGCAGTGTTCGGAACTTGCGATGACTTTATATCAAGATGCGATCAGTACGATGTATCCTGTATCGTCTCCAAAAGTAGCAGAAATGACAAAGCTGCTAGAGAATACGTTTCGCAGTGTAAATATTGCTTTTATTAATGAAATGGCGATGTTATCCGAAAAACTCCATATCAACATATGGGAGGTCATTGAAGCAGCTAGTACAAAGCCTTTCGGATTTATGCCATTTATGCCAGGTCCAGGAATTGGCGGACATTGTATTCCACTTGATCCTATGTATCTAGTATGGAAAGCAAAAGAAAGTAAGTTTTATTGCCGCCATATTGAATTGGCTCAAGAAATCAATATGAAAATGCCCCACTTTGTGATAAGTAAAGTTGTAAATGAACTAAACCATTTTTCAAAATCAGTGAAAGGTTCAAAAATACTACTACTAGGAATGGCATACAAGCCAAATATAGATGATTTACGCGAATCTCCTAGTTTAGAAATCTATGAAATCCTCAAAGAAAAAGGCGCTTCCGTTCAGTTTTATGACCCTCATGCAACGAAGTTTATTGATAAAGCTGGTAATGAAGTGTGCTCAATTGAAGTGAAATATGAAAGACTACAAGAGTACGATTGTATTTTATTACTAACCAATCATGATGTTTTTAACTACCAAGCAATAGCAGAAAATGCAAATATGATTATTGATACGAGGAATGCGTTTAAAAGGGTAAATTGTTCAAATATCGTTACGATTGGCGATTCAAGTATAAAAATATAAAAATTAATAAATAGACAAATCTAAAGTTAAAGAGGTGCTATATGTGGCAAAAAAAATTGTTATTAATATCATGTTTAATAATAGAAACGTACCGAAAGGAAAAACTAAGAAGTGGATTGAGGCTAGAATAAAAATCTTTCAAAATTTCACTTTGAGATCATTAAAAAATCAAACGAGTCAAGATTTTCTTTGTATACTTCGTTTCGATGACCAAACCGGGGGAATTATTAAAAATGCGTTAAATAAATATCCTGAATTACCTGAGAATATCATTTTTTCACCAGATACCGAGGCTAATAAAAAAATAAATAATTATATCGAAGGGTCAGATTACTTCTATCTAGTAAGGTTAGATTCTGATGATATGTATCATAAAACATATATTCAACAACTTCATGATTATAATCCGAAACCAAGTACGGAAGTCTTGATTAATAAAGGAGGTTATATATTCGATATTAACAGAAGTCTTCTAAAAGAAACATTTCGGAAATCACCACCTTTTTATACTTTAATTTACAAAACTGGCGAATATAAAATTGGTCATAGAAAGAAGTTAGTGGGTGGTCATCCAGGAGCGATAAAATTTAAACATGAAATAATAAACAAAAAAAACTATGTAATAACTATTCATGGTCATAATAAATCTTCAAAATTTAGTCATAGGAATTCCAATGAAATTTGGAATAGTCGGGAAAACGTAGATAACTCTTTAAAAGCTAAAATATTAGCTGAGTTTATGTAGCATGAATTTTTATTGGAGGTGCTGTTTTGGAAAATAAACTAAAAATTTTAGTCTTAATTAGAAATTTTGCAAAAAACCACCCAAAGCATAGGCAAAAATACGACATGATTAAAGCGATTGAAGAATTTGCAGATGTTTATTATTGGGGGAGAAATGGTAGTATTTTAGATATTCTGAAAAAAATTAATATTAAACCCGACTTTATTCTCCATTATGAAGATGCCTGGAATAATTTTTTTGCGCCCAAAATTACTAATTTAAATAAAGTCGGTATTCCAAAAGGGGGCTTTGTGATTGATACACATTGGTTTCCTCGTAGGAGAAAAAAATATTTTAATTCAAGTAAATTAGATCTTATATTCTCTGTGACGAAACACCCTTTTTTACAAAAATTCCCTGAGTATAAATCGAAATTTAGGTGGGTACCGTTTTCAATAAATCCAAGTATAGTAAAGGATTGGAAATTAAAAAAAGATATTAAATTTCTTTTAATGGGTCTCGTTCATTATAAAGGTGTGAAGCACCCTCCTAAAGGAAGATATCCTTTTAGAGAAGAGGTTTTAAAGAGGATGACAAGCATGGATGGATTTGTTTTTCATAAACATCCTGGTCATAGAGCAAAACCCTCTCCAAATTTATTAGTAAAGGAATTGTTTTCAAAACAAATTAATCGTTCTGAAATTTTCTTTACTTGTGGTGGAGTTTTTCGTTATCCCGTGATGAAATATTTTGAGGCATTAGGATGTAAGTCATTACTTTTAGCTGAGCCCAATCCAGATATATTAGAACTTGGATTTAAAGACGGGGAAAATTTTGTAGCTTGTTCAAAAGAGAATTTTTACGAAAAAGCATTGTATTATAGTGAAAATAAATCAGAACGAGAAATTATAACTGAAAATGGATACAATTTTGTACAAGAAAATCATACGAACCAAATTCGCGCGAAGGAAATGATAGCCTATATAAAGGAATTCATCGAAAAGAAAGAGGGATGAAAAATAAAAGTCCAATATGACTTACAAAATGGAATATTGAAAATCACTTCTTTACCTAGTAAGTTAGATCAATTATCATATCCTATTCTTATTAATAAATTTTAAAAAATAAAAACAATACAAATGGATATGAAAACAATTCAAATTCATATGCCTAAAGATTGGACACTAAGCTCCATTCATTCAGACTTATTAGCACTAGCTACTATTTCTATTATTTATCCATTTTGTGGTCCAGAAATTCATCTGCCAATAGGAGTGAGTAAGTATTTTGAAAAGCAATTCAATCAATTTACTGGCAAGAATATTCCCCCCGTTAATAATAGTTTATCTCCGAGAAAAGCAAAAGAAAACGCTGTATCAGCATTAACATATAGTGGTGGTGATTCAACAGCAGCAATGCTTTTGTTACCACCAGATACTCATTTGTTTTACTTTGATAGAATTCATCCTAATAATCGTAATAAAAGGAAATCTAAGCTTAATAAAGAACCTGCGTATTATGCCAGTGATTTTTTTGGGAAAGCAAGGTAGAAAAGTTCACAAAATTAAGTCTGATTTGGAATTTGTACGAAGTCCAGCAACTTATACAACGTTTTTAGCTGATTCTGCTGGGGCGATTTTGTTAGCAGACTATTATAATTTTGACAGTTTATCAAATGGACATACCCTTGAAGAAGGTTACGAATCGGATATGAAGGATTTAAATAATGTCGTGAAACTGATTTTATTTCAATTTGGGGGAATCTACTAGAAGCCGTAGATATGCCTTTCAATTTACCGGTAGTTGGCTTAACAGAAGTTTGCACTCTAAAAATTGTGCTGAATTCAAACTACAACCACATCGCTCATCATTGTCACTACGGTAAGGTAAACAAACCATATATGAATTGTTATAAATGCTTTAGAAAAAGTCTGTTAGAAAAAGTAATAAAAGGAAATCCTTTAGAGTATAGCTATCTCGATAGGTTATTTAAAATAAAGGATGTACAAAATGTTATGAAAACCCCTTACATGGCCTTTGGAAATGTTCTAAGCTATATTACGACTAATTATAACGGAAACCACATTCAGATGAAACTATTAAAACAAAAGACGCGTGGGGATATTTTAAATTGTGATTGGATGCATAAATGGTATCCTCACGCTGAAGAATTTATTATTCCAAAATATCAAATGGACATAATCGAAAAAAATAGTAAAATATGTTGGTATGATGAGTGATAGTGATATCAAAAATATGAAAACTGTATTTTCAATATCAACACTATAAAATTAAAAAACATAAGGGTTTTCCAAAGAGAGGAAATCCTTATGTTTTTTAATTTTATCACTTTATTGAATTTCATAATTCATTGTTATCGCCAAACTATATGTAGTTGCGTTAAAACATTCGCAACTACATATAGTTTGTTATGGCTCGATTTAGGTAATTATGAAATTCACTCACTTAGTTATCTTTAGTACTATTTTTTCCTAACGGACTTTTCTTTGGCTGATATTTTAAATAAACGGTTTTACCAGTTATTGCTGATTCATAAATGGCATGAATAATTTCTAGTGATTTTTTACCTTCAACGCCGTCTACTGGCGCGCTCTTATTATTTTTTATTGCATCCACGACATCTCTTAAATAACTAATATGTCCAAACCCATAGACATTTTCTGGATTTTCTTTAATTGAAATGGCACTTTCATCATCAGGATGTTTTTCTTCAAACAACCAGGTTTTCATTTCATTAACAGAAAAACCCCCTATTTCAACACTTCCTTTTTCACCTAAGATAGATATAGAGCCCTCTAAATCTTTGGGTCGTGTTGCTGTAGTAACTTCTATTACACCTAATGCTCCAGAAGCGAATTTTAATATTGCAACTCCAGTATCCTCAACCTCAATATTTAAAAGACGAGTAGCAGTTTTTGCTATGACTTCTATAGGTTCACCAAGTAACCATTGTAATAAATCGATATGATGAGAAGCTTGGTTAGTGATACACCCACCGTCCAAATCCCATGTGCCTCTCCACTCGTCCTGATCATAATAATTTTGATCTCTTTTCCATCGAATTCTAACAGTACCAAGTACAATTTTTCCAAATCGATTATCAGTTATAGTATCTTTAAGTTTTCGAATAGCAGTATTATAGCGATTTTGCATAACAATAAATAGTTTCACATTATTTTCCTGGCATACTTTAATACAACGCTCAGCGTCCTCTAAGTTTAAAGACATTGGTTTTTCACATACAATGTGTTTTTTGTATTTTTTTACAATGTCAATAGTATGTTCAGCATGTAACCCACTTGGAGTTAGTATGCTAACTACGTTAATATCTTCATTTAAAAGCATTTTATCGTAATTTGTATAGTATGGGACTTGAAGTTGGTTACTAACTATTTTTGCTCTATTTTCTAGTATGTCACAAACAGCAACTATTTTCGTGTTTTCTAATTTAGATAAAGCCTCAATATGTTTCTTTGCAATTCTTCCACAGCCTAAAATAGCAAATTTTATCGAATTAGACATATACTTACCCCCAAATAAAATAATCCTATATATCTATTTATATGGATAAAATAAGAAAAGGGTATAATAGATGACTATTTTTATCTGTTTTATATATATTTTGTACCCTTGTACTGTATCTGAAAAATTTAATTAACATAGAATAAAAGGGAGAAGAAAATTCAGATAATTATCATTCTTCAAGTAGTGACCACGAAGCGTACCATATATTAGTGTATTTTCACATGTTTTAAAATACTGTTAAAGGTCGTGTTTGAAAAAAAATTTTTTGACTCAACAACTGCTAAAACTGTTGATATATCAGTACTTATAGAGGGAGGGCATCCTGGTTAAAGAAATAAAGTTTAAGAAAAGGATTATTATTGGTGGTTTACCTAGGGCAGGTTCAACTCTTTTAAGGTGTCTATTAGATTCTTCTAAATATATTGTTTGTGGACATGAAACATATTTTTTTTACAAAGACGCTTTCAGAATTAAAAAAACATCCAGATAAACTGTCAAAACTAATTTCCCAAAGGTATGGTCTCCGATGTATGAAGAGTATTTATTCATTTAAACATCCAAAACACTATTTATTTAAATATGAAGAACTAGTAAATAATCCTGTTGCTACATTAACTAAGCTTTTTAACTTTATTGGTGTTCCTTTTGAAGATAGTATTCTATTAAATTATGATAAACATTCTAATGCACGTGATTTTACTTCAGAGAAACTACTTCCTTATAAACCAATAGAAAAAATTCAGAATACTTGGGTTGAACGCTGGAAGGATCCAATTCATGAGGAAATAGTTGCAAGTTTTAAAAATAAGAGGAAGCGATGTATTGGTTTCGAAATTCCGGATATTCAATAGAGGAATATAATTTTAAGTTAGGAATGAAAGGGGAGAGGGTAGTCTAATGAAGAATAAAGTAAAAATATTAATTCTTATAAAAAAATTCGGGTTGAAATTTCCAAAACATAAACAAAAGTATGAAATGATAAAAGCTTTAGAAGAATTTGCTGATGTTTATTATTGGCATAATGATGGGAGTATAATAGAAATTTTAAAGAAGTTTAAATTTACACCAGATTTTATTTTGCATTATGATTTTGCTTGGAATGGACACTATGCTCCAAAAATAAGTGATTTAGATAAAATTAACATACCTAAAGGTTGTTTTGTTATCGATATTCACTGGAATAAGGAAAAGCGAAGAAATTACTTTATTACAAATAATATTGATTTAATTTTCTCTGTAACTAAGCATCCATTCTTACATGCATTTCCAGAATTTAAGGAGAAACATAGATGGATTCCTTTTTCAATAAACCCTAATGTGATAAAAGATTGGAAGTTAAAAAAAGATATTAAGTTTCTATTGATGGGTTTAGTTCATTATAATAATGTAAAGCATCCGCCAAAAGGGAGATATAGATTTAGAGATGCAGTATATGAAAAGATGAAATCGATAGAAGGTTTTAAATTTAATAAACATCCAGGACATTTAACTTCTAGTACAAAGATGGTTAATGAAAATTTTGCTAAAGAATTAAATCGCTCGGAAATTTTTTTTACTTGTGGAGGAGTATTTCAATATCCTGTTATTAAATTCTTTGAAGCATTAGGGTGTAAAACTCTACTTTTAGCTGAACCTAATCCTGATATATTGGAACTAGGGTTCAAGGATGGAGAAAATTTTGTTGCTTGTAATATATCCAACTTTTATAAGAAGGCTCTATATTACAGTGAGAATAAAATTGAAAGGGAAAGAATTATAAATAATGGATATAACTTTGTTCATACCCACCATACAAATAAAGTACGTGCTAAAAATTTTGTGCAATACATCGAAGAATTTTTAGCTGATAAAAAAAGCACATGAAAAAGTTCATGTGCTTTTTAAAGCTTTGTTAATTTCTAGACAAACCTTTATTATTTTATCTACAGATAACTCTGGCCACATAGGTAAGCTAAGAATAGATTGGCTTGTATGCTCAGCTAAAGGAAAGTCACCTTCGTTATAACCAAGGTATTGATAAGCAGGTTGAAGGTGTAGTGGAATCGGATAATGAATTCCGGTTGATATTCCTTGTTTGCTCAAATATTTAATAACCTTGTCTCTTTTATTTAACTTAATTACGTACAAATGATATACACTTTTATAATTTGGTCTAATTTTCGGTACTATTATTTCTTGTTCATTTTCTAGTATTTTAGTATATTGATGAGCCTTTTCTATTCTCATATTAGTCCATTTATCTAGATGTTTTAATTTTATTCTTAATACTGCTGCTTGAAGGGTATCAAGCCTACTATTGTATCCTTCAATTAAATGCAAATATTTTTCTTTTCTACCATGATTAGAAAGCATTTTGATTTTTCTTGCTAATTCTTTGTTGTTGGTAACAACTGCACCAGCATCTCCAAAAGCACCTAAATTTTTACCGGGGAAAAATGAAAATGTTGCTGCATCGCCGTATTCACCAGGTCCTTTACCATTTATTTTTGCCCCATGTGCTTGTGCCGCATCTTCAATAACTTTAAGATTAAACTGTTTTGCTATTTTTGTGATTTCTTCCATGTTTGCCATTTGACCATATAAATGGACTGGAATAATAGCTTTTACTACTTTATTATTGTTTGTTAAAAAAGAAAGTAACTTTTTAGGGCACATCGTATACGTATCTTCTTCAATATCAACAAACATTGGTTTTGCACCAACAGCACTGATTGCTTCACTAGTAGCAATAAAAGTATTAGGAACAGTAACAACAACATCATTCTTACCTATTCCTAATGCTTTTAAAGTAAGAATTAACGCATCTGTTCCATTTCCGCAACCAACAGCATAATTCACATTACAAAAACTCGCGAATTCTTGTTCAAATTTTGTAACCTCATCACCGTTTATAAAATTAGCATTATTAATGATTTCCTGAATTTTCTTTGAGATCTCTTGATTAATATCTTTATAGCAATCTGTTAAATTCATAAAAGGTATAGTGTTCAACTTTTATCACCTTTTTCTTTATAAATTTCTAATTGGTTTATATTTTTTATGATTTTGGCTGGGTTACCGACTACCACCTTTTCTGAAGCCACATCTTCAACAACAACAGCACCGGCACCAACTATTGAGTTTTTCCCAATCTTTACTCCTGGTAATATGGTGGAATTTGCACCTACTATAGAATTTTCTTCTACAATTGCTCCTTTTAATGTTGATTTTGTTTTTGCGGTATTAGGATATTTAGCGTTTGTAATTACTACATTCGGACCTATCCAACTATTATTTTTTAGGATTGTATATTCAGGAATAAAGGCTTGAGAGTGAATTCTTACGCTATCATTAATTGTTACATGATGTTCAATACATGTCCCTGTACCAATACTAACGTTACTCCCTATTTCTGTATTTTCACGTATGGTTACTTGGTGACCTGAGTGAAAGTTATATCCTATTTTAGTACCAGCATAGATAACTGTATGGGATCGAATGATTGAATGATCGCCTATGGCAGTTTGTAACTCTCCATCTTGTTTGCCATTTGGTGGTAATCCAATAATTACATAATCACCAATCTGAACGTTATTACCAATTTGTACATTCTGATAAATTCTATAGTTATTCATAACTACACCTTCCTTTTTTTTCATTCCCCCTCATCAACACCTCAATCACTTCTCTCCTACTAAACTCGGTCGGGGGAACCTCTCCATTTCTTAACATTTCTCTTACCTTTGTCCCAGATAAGATCAATCGGTCTTCTTTTTTGTGTGGACATGTTTTCGTTGAGGCCATGTTTTCGCATTTCTTACAATAAAAGCTGTGTTCGAAAAAGAGGGGAGTGATGCCTAGTTCATCAATTGTAAATTGATCAAAGATACGTTGGGCATCGTACGTTCCATAATAATCGCCGACTCCAGCGTGGTCGCGGCCAACGATAAAGTGCGTACAGCCATAGTTTTTACGGACAATTGCATGAAAGATGGCTTCTTTTGGTCCGGCATAGCGCATGGCTGCAGGAAAGACGGCTAAACAAACTCGATCTTTAGGGTAATAATTGTTTAAAAGCACCTCGTAGCTTTCCATGCGAACATCAGCGGGTATATCATCGGCTTTCGTTTCCCCCACAAGGGGATTTAAAAATAAGCCATCAACAATTTCTAAAGCTGTTTTTTGAATATATTCGTGAGCTCGATGTACTGGGTTACGAGTTTGAAAGCCGACAATGGTTTTCCACCCTTTTTGTTTAAAGGTGTTTCTCGTTTCTAGTGGGTCAAATGTATATTGTTGAAATTTATGAAGGATAGAGCGGTTTACTAGTGTGATTGGCCCACCTATATACACATCGCCTCGCGAGAATAGTTTTTTTACACCTGGATGGGCGAGGTCTTCTGTTTGGTAAACACGTTTTGTTTCTACAAGTTTGTTAGGTTTGTAGATTTCATTTATTTCTATCATTCCATATACTTTCCCCTTGTAAGTTAGTCTTGCTTTCTCATCAAGCGCTAGTTTTTTTGCGGTCGTTTCATCTGTCGGCAAGGTAATTGGAATGCTCCATATAAAGCCATTAGGAAGCCTCGTTTTGTCAATAACAGACTGATAATCTCTTTGCGATAGAAACCCTGTTAAAGGGCTATAAACGCCTGTGGCGATCAATTGTAAGTCAGATAAAGCTATTTCATCTAATTCAATTTCTTTGTTAATGTGAGAATAGTCATAATTTGGATTGATTCGATTAATGAGTGAACCGCCATGGGGGATACTTATCTGCATTGTCTTCACTCCTTGTCTTTCTAAAATTAATTTATTTCGAGGTGCTTATTAAGAAATGAGAGTATTGTCGTTACGGATTCGTTTACAGTAAGCTTTGAAGTGTCTATCGTTAAATCTGGATTGGTTGGTTGTTCGTAGCGCTGACTGATTCCGGTAAATTGTTTTATGTGACCGGCTCTTGCTTTTTTGTACAATCCTTTTGGGTCGCGTTTTTCACAAACTTCTAATGGGCACTTTACAAATACTTCGAAAAACTCATCATTTCCTAAAAGTTTTCTAGCTTCGTTTCGGTCCTCTGAAAAGGGTGATATCACACTAACAAGTACAACTACACCTGCATCGACAATTAGTTTAGCAACTTCAGCAATTCTTCGAATGTTTTCCCTTCTATCTTCATCTGAGAATCCAAGATTTTTATTTAATCCATGACGAACATTATCGCCATCTAAACAAAATGTTTTCACCTCACGTTTGAATAACTCGATTTCAAGGGCGTTAGCTATAGTAGACTTCCCAGATCCAGATAAGCCCGTGAACCAGATAACAAAGCTTTTGTGATTGTTTGCTTTTTGCCGATCCAGCTTGGTCACGGATTGTTTGTACCACTTAATATTTGAATTGTTTTCCACTATTGTTCACCTTTCTTTCGCTAAGTTCAGCCCCAATATAGAACTGCAATTGTCACTGTAATAATCATGCATAACAGACTTAAGGGGATGCCGACCTTTACATAATCAGTAAAACGATAGCCCCCTGGTCCGTAAACAATTAAGTTTGTTTGGTAACCAATAGGGGTAATAAAGCTACAAGAAGCTGAAATCGCTGTAATCATCGCAAATAATAACGGATCAGCTCCAAGTTCAGTAGCAAGTGAAAAACCAATTGGAAACATTAATGTAGCTGCAGCGATGTTATTAATGATTTCTGTAAGGATAGTAGTCGTTACATAATAGAGAATCGCAATCCCAAATAAGCCTACAATCGTGTGAGTTTGCGAAAAGAAAGTAGCGATTGTTGATGCGAGACCGGCTTTTTCAAAGGCTGCTCCAATCCCAATCGAAGAGCTCATTAAAACAAGCACATTCCAGTTAATTGCTTTTTTGGCATCAGATACACTAACAGACTTCGTCAGAAAAAGAATAATTACTCCGATAAGAGCAGCGTGTAATATAGAGAGTAGCTGGAAGGATGCAAATAAAATGACACCGATAAGAACACTGTTAATGATATATATTTTGTTAGGATAATTGGGTTTTTGATAATCAACTGGTGAAATGAGATAAAAGTCTTCTGATGTTGACCAAGTTTTAATGAAATCCTCACCTGTTAATAATAGAAGTGTATCTCCTGGCCTCACGATAAAGTTACCGATACTAGAAGTAATTTTTTTCTGTTTTCTTTGTACAGCTACAATTGCTGCATTGTATTTAGAGCGAAAATGACTTTCTTTAATTTTTTTATCAATAAGTGGAGAGGAGTCTGAAACAATCACTTCTATTAATAGACTATCTTTCAGCTGATCTGTTACATTGCGACCAACATCCGACAATAACTTTAACCCTTTAGTTTTCGTTAGCGACAGCATACTAGAGGCATTCCCCGAAAAAATAAGTTTGTCTCCAGTTTGTATTACTTCAAAGGTTGATGGTGGAGAAATTTTTTTGTTATGTCGGTGTATTTGAATTAAAAATAGGTAGTGTAGCTCTCTAAGCTTTGCTTTTTGAAGGGTTTTACCAATTAATAATGATTGAGCTGGTACGATACATTCAAAAATATATTGTTTATTTAGTTGGTCAACCGGGTCAGTAATAGTACGGTTCGGAAGAAGATAGTGACCGAAAAAACTAATATAAAAAATACCTGCAATGGTAATCGGGATTCCAAAATAAATAAAATCAAACATAGAAAATCCACTTAACCCTTTTTGTTTTAATAATCCGTCAATGACTAGGTTTGTACTCGTGCCAATGAGGGTGATTGTTCCACCGAGAATAGCTGCATACGATAATGGTATGAGGAACTTAGAAGGGGCAATATATTGTTTCTTCGCCCAACTGCGAATCGTTGGTGTTAGCATCGTAACGATCGGTGTATTGTTCATAAATGCTGAAATAATTGATACGGGAACCATCATTCTAATTAGTGTCGTTGAATTTTTCGTGCATTTTGATAAAAATTTATTTGAAATAATCGTTAGTACCCCACTATTATAGGCGGCTGATCCTATGATGAAAAGTAAGGCTACTGTGTGTACACCGGGGTTTGAAAATCCAATTAACCCCTCTTCAATTGATAAAATGCCAGTAACCATTAATGCCGCTAGAGTAATAAAGACGGTTACTTCCGGGGTATACCATTCTTTGATTAATAAAACAAACATGCTGATTAATAGAATACTTGTCAAGACAGCTTCGCTTATAATGACCAATTTTGTGATCACTCATTTCAACTAAGAATTACAGTTTTTTAAATTCATTACTATTTATGTATGAATGTTATTAGTAAGTGCTACAGAAATGGGCTTAATGATCGCTCTAGTCATAGATTTTTTGTGTCGATTAGTTTATAGCAGTTTCCCTTCTTTATGTTATTTGGAAACCTTTTTGAAAAATTGGTAATGTAAACTCGTATTATTTTATTTCCTTTTTATCCCAATCGAATATATTATTGTGGACATAATCTAGAGATATAGAGGTAAAGGAGATGTTGTATATATGTCAAATTTCAGAAAACGGAATAAAGGATGCTGTTCAGCTTATCCGGTTCACAAACCGGCACAGGAAAAATGCATCTGTCCTCCTGGACCGCGGGGACTTACCGGACCACAGGGACCAGCTGGAGAAACAGGAGCCACCGGACCAGAAGGACCAGAAGGACCAGCAGGAGGAGCATTAGCCTTTGCGGATTTTTATGCATTGATGCCCCCTGATCATGCAGCAACAGTGGGTGTTGGTGAAGACGTAAGCTTTCCACAAGATGGACCTACTAGTTCGACTGATATTACGCGAATTGGTGCCGGTACATTTAACTTGTCTGAAATTGGAACTTATCAGGTCTTGTTTCAGGTGAGTGTGGGCGAAGCGGGCCAACTGATTTTAACTCTCGATGGCACTGATCTAGCCTATACGGTGGTCGGGCGAGCGACCGGTACCTCTCAGATAGTAGGAATGGCTCTTGTGGAAACGGAAAGCATAAATTCAATACTCACTGTACGAAATCCTGCTGGCAATGCCACAGCGCTAACGATAACTCCTCTCGCTGGAGGAACAAGGCCTGTTTCAGCACACCTTGTTATCACACGACTAAAATAGTCTTGGAAACTAGAATGCAATACTGTATACCAAACTATGCGGTGGGCTTGTTTTAGGTGAAATTCATTACTATTTATGTATGAATGCCATAAGTAAGTATTACAGTAAAATGGTTTATTGATAGCCTAAATTAAAAGCAGACTATCGAGGAGATGGTCTGCTCATTTACTATTAGTTTCGTTAACTTGAATGACAGATAAAAGTTTTTCCAAACGCCTGTTAAAGGTGTGATCCTTAAGCGCTTTAATTCTTGCGTTATTTACGATTTCGTTTTGTGCTTTCCCATTTGAGAGATAGTAATCGACTTTTAATAAGAAATCTTTATTGTTATGAAAAGAAATAATTTCTTCTCCTTCTACAAAATGATCAGTTAAATCAGCCTTATTATCGATCAGTTGAAAAGAGCCACTACAAGCTAGCTCAAAGGTTCGATTATTAACACTTTTATTAATAATTAATTGTGAATTTTTATTTTCTTTTAGGTCATAAGGTCGATGGGTGTTAAGGACAATTTTGGATTGGTGATAATACGAAACGATCACTTCAGGTTTTAACCATGTATTTTTGATAAATAAACGGCGATTATTTTTTTGGTGAGATAATTCTTGATCCCATTTAGCTCCAACAACTAGTATTGAATAAGTTGTACGTTCTAACAGTAGGTTAATAAGTTGTACTCGGTCAGGGTACGGGAAGCCGACAAGACAAAGATCATATTTCTTTTGAGGTTCAGTAAGAGGGGGGGAGTATATTTCTGGATTAACGCCAAGAGGTAAATAGTAACAATGCTCATGCCCATTTTTGTGATAAACCTCTAACGCAGCAGTATCAATTGTAAATACATAATCAAAGTTATCGATGAAAGTTAGCGTACGATCGATATAAAAAGGGTCTTCGGTAAGCCAAATAGCAGTTGGAATCGACTGCTTGTTTAAGAAGGTGATCATTTCCTGACGCATTTTCATTCCTACCATCGTTAAGACTAAGTTAGGGCGGTAAATTTGGAGGATTGTTTGTAATTTTTCCACACCTAAAAGAGCGTTAAAAGATTTTACCTCATGATTTAGCGAAGCCAACTCCTTCATAATGGTTTGATCAAAATATTCATAAATTTTTTTAAAACCTGATGGGATATATAATATTTTCATATCGTTCACCTCTTGAAATCGTGTAAAAGAAATTATGTACTGTTAAAAGTTAAAAGAGAGGGAGAGACTCCCTCTCTTAAACTTAATGCTTGGTTGGTGGGAAAATGTCAGGACATTGTGGTGGAACGTTTAGTGGCGGGCATGCAATGTCTATTTCTTGTCGTGGATGACAAAACTCTCCGACAATTTCTAATTTAACCTTTGCCTCCATTTGCACGTTAGCGCAAAGAGTAATCGAAATATCTAGCTGTTGGAAGGTGCTATTAGCACACATAATGCTAGCATCACAATCATGCTCGGTAAAGTCACAAACGAGTTTTGTACCAGGAGGTGCACATAAGGTGAATTTTTCTACTCTTGTAAATTCAATTGGCCTAGAGATACATGACAAAGTTCCCTGTGCGTTACTAACTACTACAATCACAAACCCTTTAATTAATACTTTGACTCTCTGTAATGTGATCGTTTGCCCTGATGGTAACGTAACATTGACGTCTTGGCGGTCACCAATTTCTTCACAAATAATCGTTCCATGTTTTAACGGATCGATAGGAGTTCCTTCAGCATCGGTAAAGAAACATGAAACGACGAGGTTATTATTGGTTCCGTTTAGAAAATCACAAGGGTCTGCCAGTAATCCTGTCATCCCGTTACACTCAAATTCGAGTGCCTCCAAGCCAGAAATTCCAGTAAATTGTAACGGACCAATATCCACTTGCCTAGTCACCCAATCATAAATTTTGTCCACTCTAATGCAAAGTCTTTCTTGTGCACCACCCATTGGTCGATAGTCCATAAAGTAGTCCCCTTTCCTAAAAGATACTACATCATATTCCAATTAGACAAAATGGCATAGATGAATGGATTGATGAATGCGTGGAAAATTAGTTATTGAACTGACCCTTTGGGTACACAAAACAAGAAAAAAGGTTAAAAGTTAATGACAATTTTGTTTAATGATGCTAACCCTTCTTTTTTCTCTTGAAAATAGATAAAAGCTTCGATAATCACAGAACTTCCTTCTTCAGGCTTAATACATCGTAAATCAAAATTGGAAAAATTTAAACTTTCATTAGGTAACAGTTGATTTTTCCCAACGGGTCTCAACCAATGCTCACCCGTTTCTTTAACTTTTTCTTTCCAATTTTTATCCACATATGTCCACTCTTCGGAGAGTGTCGCGTCAATGACGAGATCGCTTTTTTTAATAAAGTTAATTTTACCTCCTAGCGTTGCGGCTTCAGTTGGTTTCGTTCGAATACAAATGAAGGGAGTCGTTAATGGATCAGGACCATTATTTTTAATGATTAAATGTCCTAAAATAAGCACTTCCTTTGTTTCCTCTGTCATATCTGGAAGAATAACAGAATAATTAAATAACGATATGACCTGATGTTCTATGTTTGAATTACTCATGGTGCGCCCTCCTTTTATAAAAAGCCTTAAAAAAATATATGCAAAAAGGGCACTATTTATATATGAAGTTTAAACGTTTATACGCTACAATTATTGTAAGCTATCATAAAATACTATCAAGAGATACGAGAAGAGGGGAAAACTTTCATTCTTTCTTTAGGAATAACATTAGGTATAGCTGCCACTTAACCTAATTATAAAATTGATGACAAATGAGTTACCCCCTCTTTTCGCTCTCTAATTATCACAGCCTGGAAAAATATCAGGGCATTGCGGTGGAAAAGGTTTTGGTGGACATGTGAACGGTATTTCTTGTCGTGGATGGCAGAAATCCGCTGTAATTTCAAGCTTAACGGTTGCTTCCGTTTGTACGTTTTGACACATGTTAATCGAAACATCAATTTGAATAAATTCATTGTTATCACAAATGATGTCGGCGTCACATTCAATTTCACTTATCTCACATTGCAGGATCGTTCCTGATGGAGCGCATAAATAAAATTTTTCTGCAACAGCAAATGGTTGAGGCACAGAAGTTATCGATTTACCACGCGCATTAGAGACACGAACTACAAAATAACCTTTTTTCAATACTTTAACCTTTTGAAGTGTCACTGTATCACCGTTAGGAAAATCGAAATTCACATTTTGGCGCCCACCAATTTGCGGAATTTCAGTACACAAAATAGAATTTGGAGCTAAAGGGGCAACAGGATTACCGTTTTCATCAGTAATAATACAATGAACAGTTAATGCGCCCCCGTTAGCTAATTCAACGCAAGGATTTAGAAAGTCTCCAGGAGTAGGAGAAGGCCCCTCAAAGTCAAGAACAGTTAATCCGTTTTCACCTGAAAAGCTTTGAACAGGTACATCAACTTGTCGCGTCACCCAATCATACACTTTAGGCACTTTAATACAAAGGGTTTCCTGTAACCTTTTCATCTGTTCGTGAAACAATGTAATCACCCTTTCATATTTTTGATGATATCTGCTTTATAGTATGTAGCGCTCTATTTAGTGTGCTAGTCTATTTTATTTTCTTCATAAAAGTTACATTTGAGGTTGGGATATATGAAGAGAAAGAAGGTCCATTGTGACCTTCTTTCTTCAATTAAAAGCTTAACTTATACTTGCTTCAGGTGTTTCAACCATTAGTTCCCAGGGAAAATCTCAGGACATTGTGGTGGGAAACTTAATGGTGGACAATCAAATGGAATTTCTGGACGTGGATGGCAGAAGTCCGCAGTGATTTCAAGCTTTACAGTTGCTTCCATTTGAACGTTTTGGCACATGTTGATTGATACATCGATTTGTCTAAATTCATTATTATTACCACAAATAATGTTGGAATCACATTCAAAGTCTGTAATTTCACATTGTAGAAATGTTCCTTCAGGAGCACATAAATAGAATTTTTCTGCAACAGCAAATGGCTTAGGTTCAGAAGTTAGAGATTTTCCTTGTGCATTCGAGACACGAACAACAAAATGCCCTTTTTTCAATACTTTCACTTTTTGAAGTGTAATAGTCTCACCATCTGGCAAATTAAAACTCACACTTTGGCGCCCACCAATTTGTGGAATTTCAGTACATAAAATTGAATGAGGAGCTAGTGGGTCAACCGGATTACCTTGATCATCAGTAATAATACATTCAACAGTTAAAGCACCTCCACCAGCTAATTCAGCACAAGGGTTAACACCTCCAGGAGTAGGACCATCAAAATTAAGGTCTAGTAAACCCTGTTCCCCTGTAAAACTTTGAACAGGAACATCAACTTGACGAGTGACCCAATCATACACTTTAGGTACTTTAATACAAAGTGTTTCCTGACGACCTTTAATAGACTTCATTTCCAAAACAATCATCCTTTCAATTTTTGATTATGGTATAGCTACCACTGTATCTTATGAACCTACGTAGGATGTGTGTGTATTTTTTTGATTTTTGGGCATGTATCTATAAGCTAAATATTTCTCACCTTAAAATAAAGCAGAAATGTAACAAATAGTTCATTAGCCCATATAGTAGTAGATATGGAATGTAAATTGAGATTTGGAGTATAAATGTAGTAGTACATTATAGGCATTTGTTGGAATTAAATAATTGTCTTAAAGGAGGAAGTAAAATGAGTTCGGAAGCTAGAAGTGAATTAAGTACTATTCAATTAAAGCAAAAGTTAATTCATTTTAAGTCTGAGTTATCTCGTTATCAAATCAATGAACGAAAATATGAAGACCTCGTTAAAAAATTAACTAGAGAGAAAAATGAGCTATATCAAACGATAGAAGAACAAAATGAAAAGCTAAATAAGATAAACGAGGAAAATCGTGAATTAAACCAAGAAAAGGTCGTATTTCATAAGCATTTTGAAAAAGTAGCAAAGGAAAATACAAGCTTGCATCATAACCTGGAAGAAATAGAAACTGAAAAAATTTCACTAGAGTCGAAACTTCAAAATCAAGTTGAAGAAAGTGAACAAAGAGAGTCAAAGCTTAAGCAAGAAATAGATCAGTTGTTATTGAATAAAGATCAAATCCAAGATGAATTGGAGAGGCAAGTACAAAAGTTAAATTTATTAAGTTCGCAAGAGGAAGAAAAATCAAATGAATTAAAAGGCGTAAAGGTTCAAAATAAAGGATTGATACAGGAATTAGATCATACAAAAGAAAAAAACAAACAATTGGAAGTGGAGTTAACTGAAGCAATTAATAGATCGAAAAAGATTGAAATGGAATTAGGAGCAGTAAAAGAAAATGTAGACCAAGACCAATTACATCTTATTAAAGAGGTTGAAAATTTAAGAAATGAAAAAAATGAACTTATAAAGAAATTGGATGAAAAGTTATTACAAACGAAAGATCTTGAAAAAAGTTTACTGAGTCACAATGAGCGAATAAAAGCATTGGCTTTGGACAAAGAAAGAAGTAATAAAGAATTACAAACTATTCAAGAAAAATTAACAAGTTATTCTAAAGATAATAATCAGTTGAAGGAAGAAATCAAGCATTACAAAGATAAATATAATAAAGAGCGTGGCGATTTATTCCAGGAAGTAGCAAAATATAAAAAAATCAATCAAGACTTACAATTAAGTCTTGATGAGAGGGAAGTAGCTATAAATAAATTGATATCTGATCATAAAAACCTAGCTAAAGAGAAAGAAAACTTGGTCGAAGAATTAGAGAATTTACAATCAGAAAAACGACAGTTTGAACAGCAATTAGAAACGTATGAAATCGCCAATCAAGAGCTGGAGCAAGAGATTAGTAAGTTTGTAGAAAAAATTGATGAAGACCAATTTGTGATAATGAAGGAATTAGAGGAAGTGAAAAAAGAAAACATCAAGTTAGAGAAAGATCTTAAACAGGAGAAAGGAAATGGCACTCAATTAGAAGAAAAATACAATAAAGTTTTGGTAGAAACGAAACAACTACAAGAGCAAATCCAAAAACATCTCTCTATTATTGACAAATTGAACAAGACGGAGAGTCAATATAATAAAGAAAAACAAGAATTAACTAACTTATTTAATAAGAAAATTGAGGAGAATTCAGAATTACAGAAAAAACTTAAGTATTTAGAGGAAGAAGTATCATCTAAAGCTACACAAGTAGAAAATGAGTCAAAACAAATGCATGAAAAGCTTCAAAAGCAAATTGATACTTTACAGAAAGAAAAAGTTGAAGTAAAAGGAAGTTACGCAGCTATTCAAAACAAAAATAAAGAACTAGAAAAAGAAATTTATACAATAAATGAGGAATTAAAAAAGGTTCAAAAAAGTTTGGATGAAAAATTAAAAGAAAATAATAATTTTGAAATGTTATTTACAAAGCAACAAAATAAATTACAGTTGTTAGAAGAAGAAATAGAAAACTCAAATCATAAAAAAGAAGAGTTATCTAGTGAGAGAAAAGAATTAATGAAACGGATTAAAGAACTGGATCATTATTATGTAGTTAATGAAAGGAAGAATACTAAAAATGAAACAATCATCAACCAAAAAAATGAAGAATTGAAAGAATTAAAAGAAACTTTAAGTGAAATGAAACAAACGATAAAAAACATGAAAAAAGAAAATTATGAGGTAAATATCTTATTAGAAAAAAATAATTTAGAAAATCAGCATTTGAAAGATCATAAAAAGGAGTATTTACAAGATAAAGAGATCCTATTAACTTTATTAAGAAGTTTCCAAAAAGAGGAGAAAGAGATTAAGAAAATACCAGAATTAAATCAAGTGAAAGTAGATACTCAAAAGCAAAAAGCAGATGTTACTACAGAAAGTTCTTGGTTTTATAGGAATTTAAAAGAGCAAACGAAAGGGAAATCACCTGAAAAATTAAATCAGCCAAATATAAAGTTTAATCCAACGAGTGAATCATTCTTCTCATTGACTAAACAATTTCCTGAAATGATAAATAAAGCGAGTGAAGCGTCAAAAGAAAAGGAAGAATAAACCATGCAGAGAGCCGATACTTTCATTATGAAGAAAGAAGTTTACTTGGAAATGATTAATTGTTGTAGACAGAAATTGCCACTTGAAGGTTGTGGTTTAATTTCAGGTAGAGAAGGGATTGGGGAAACCCTATGGTGTCTTCCTGACTCTTCTATTAGTCAGTCGATGTTTTACATTTCTCGTGATACACTTTTTTCAGTAGTAAAACAAATTGAAAAAAGAAATGAAAAATTAACTGGAGTCTTTCATTCACATCCGACAACTTCGGCTTATCCTTCATCATATGATATCAGAAATAATCCTTACTCACATTTAGCGTATTTAATTGTATCATTCAAAAAGAGTGAACCTGATGTAGGGATCTTTAAAATTATCAATCAAAAGCATGTGTCTCCGTTAAAAATAAAAGTAGTCTAAGGTTGTTTGTGGAATCACTCTTCGTTTGTATGCATAAACTAAAGTAGCAAAACTAAAAAGTTTGGGAGTGAGAGATGTGACAACCCCTAATAGAAAAATTCATTATGGTTCAACGAATATGAATTCAAGAACACCTACCTATATTGCTAGGAAAACACCAGCAACCAAAATAACTAAAGTAATACCTTCTACACCTAGAACGGCATATTCCCAACCTAGATCTGGTTGTAATTGTGGAAATAAAATTCCTAAACGATAAAAGTAAATAATTAAAAAACGTAACAAATATCCCTATCTAGATGAAGATAGGGATATTTGTTTTTGTCAATAAAAGTATATATAAAATCAGGAGAAAAACAAGCGAAAGTCTTAAGTGCTTGACCTATACAATGAACATTTATTTGCATTTAATATAGTATCAAATCGAAAGGAGTGAAAATGAAAAATGAAAAATAAATGTAAGGTCATTTCTTGTAAGCATCAAGTTAAAGGTGCAAAAACATTATCTGAGTGTCCAGCAGAATTTCGTCCTGTTGTTGGTGTTGATGGTCCATTAGTAGCAAAAATCCCGGTGGTTTTAGCAGAGCCAGAAGTTCAAATCAATGTTGAAGCTTTAATTCCACTACCAGAACGAGCACTAGAAATAAAACGAATTTTAAAAGATTTAACGATTACTCAATGTAAGCTAGTTCCTTCAGGTCGTTTTGTAGGTAATGACCGAATTTACAAGTTGTTTCTTGAGGGGTGTGTGAGAAAAAATATTGAATATGCAACAGTAGAAAGTCATCCACGTAATAAGTACCGTATCTCAGGTGATATTAAACACACAACTGTAAATGTTCCATTTGAATGTGTTGTTGAAATTCCGTTAGACCCAGATATTTTAGTATTTAGAGAACCACGCTTTTTCTCAGAAAGAATTGATTTTATTAGTAAAAGTGGATTAAGTAGAGATCCAAGTGAAGTTGTTTTACGAAACAGAGCTGATTTTCAAGAGAAACCATTCTGTGAAATCGTTGATGCTGAAGTTGTTGAACTAGATATCCAAGAAGATGGCGGATACTGGGTACAAGGAGAAAAAACATTTAGAAAATTAAGAGAAAAAATGGTTATTCATGTAGCGTTTAAAATCTTACAAACTCAACAAGTGAATATTCCAGGAAATAACAACGGGTAAATTGAGTATAAAAGGTTAAGAGGTCATTAGATTATAAATCTAAGACCTCTTAATTTTGTTACACAATTAGTTGTTTATACGTAATTCAGGAGTGACCTTTAAAATCTACCTACTAATACGTGCATTTTAATGAAATCGCATCTTAAGATACAAAATCATAAGAAATTGCTTAGCTTCAATGAACTGTATTCGATTTTGGGTGAAAACAGAAAGACCAGTTTATAAGGTGGAGGGGGGAGAACGGAGTTTCTATTCTCTTTAAATGGTGTATCGACTGGTTTACGGTGAGAATTACGTTGTCTTTTTAGTACTTTTACAATATGGTGTTCAATCTGTCTTCCAAGACGTACCCCTTCATTATTATCAGCTGGCAAGTGAATTCTAGCATATAAACGAAAAATAGCGTCTTCTTGCGCATTTCTTTTAGTCTTTAAACTTCTCCTGTGAAAAAGTAACTCAATACAACTTTAGCGCAATCTGACATCGTTGCGTAACATGAAGGGTACCCAGGAAAATGAGGAGATGGAATGACTGTTATTAGGTTTGGGTCAAGTTGACCGGGCCGTGCAATATCCGTAAGATGCCATGTAATGATCATTGTATCATGAATTTGAAAATAATAGCAATCCAAAAAGAGATCAAAGAATATATCTTAGTTCCCTTTACTGGAAATATTGTTAATTTAAAGTGATTAGATCTAAAAGATTGAACATACTTAATAGTAATGCATCAGTTTGTTAAATTAAACTTTAGATAACTTAATCTTCCTTTTTTAATCCCTTTTCAATAATTTTCTTTAATATAAACGTAGGTTTATCCTTTTCGCCCCTTTTCTTAACCCTACACTTATCTTTATCTTTATCCTTATCCTTATCCTTTTTCTTTCTTTTCTCTTTCTCTTTTTCCTTTTCTTTCACTTTTACTTTAACTTTGTGTTTATGTTTATGCTTTATTTTGTGTTTTTCCTTTTTCTTGTCTTTATCTTTGTGTTTATTTTTTCCCATCGAAACTTGTTGGTTTTGAAGTACTTTTAACGTAATCAGCACAACCATTTTTTCTTTAAGTGTACGGAAAGTTCTATCAGCCCCTTTTTTGAAGCAATGATCGTCTAAAATAATATCTAGTTCAATGACTGAAGTATTTATTAATTCGCAAAACGGTTTTTCATTTAGAAATTCGGAGTTGATGTTACCAAATTCTCGTTGGTCGCGACTTAATTTAGTACATGGATCTAAAAACTCTAGCTCGGCTACTGGGTTAGGATCTTGAAAATGAAAAGAAGGTGAAACACCTTTCTCAATTGTTATCTCAGTTATACAACTAAAAGGGACTTTTACAGTTGTATGGCGAATATTACCATGAATTTTATGCCTGTTACCCAAATCTGCTGTAGCATATTCAATATTTTTTCGGACAAACCCGGCTAAAAAGAGTTTAAAAACTGGCTTTTTGTTGCGGTAATAGGATGGCACTATTTCACATTGTGTTAGCTCTACATTTTTTCGGATACGTTTAACTTCGATTGCTGGCTCTTGAAGCTTTACAAAAGATTCAAGATTAATTTCGACTTGAGGCTCTGCAAGTACAACTGGTACCTTTACCGTTAATCCTCGGTGTTTCTCTTTTTGATTTAAGTCACTATTCAAACAACAGCCATCTGTTACACTAACGGAATCTATATTTGTTTGCTTTTTACAATATTTATGACCAAACTTCTTTTGGTCAGGTACTATGCGATGAATGGTTTTTGGAGCAAAATTAGTTAAATCTCTTCCGTCCCATGGGTGTTGCATATCCATATAATAACCTCCTGATTAAACACTTTTTGATTTAATATCTTAACAGTTTCAATATATGATGGATTCACCCATGTGTGTTTGTTTACTTTAAATTATAATAAGATGTATAATCCTAAAAAATCAGAAATTTTTATAGGATAAAGGAAAGTTAGCTATGTTGGCCCTACAACATTTGAACTTGATAATCTAGCTATGAAATATGTAAGGGGGATTAGTCTATTCCAATTAGGGAAAGTCATGACTATTTGTAAACTTTTCTCCAATAATAAAAGCTAAGTAAAGACGATGGAATGATCGGACGTCTAAACTTAGCTTTCATTTGTTTATTAAATTGATACTATCACAATATTTTACCTATTTGTCTTCTTCATCGTCCTCCTCATCCTCTTCATCCTCTTCATCCTCTTCCTCAGCTTCAATCTTAAATTCAACTTCTGAACCGTCAGCGAAGACGACTTCTACATCAGCTTCGATAAATGAATCGTCACCTAATGCAGCTACAACTTTTTCGGAGATTCTTTCTGCATCCATGTCAGAAGAGATTGACAATTTATCCATAAAGTCTGAAGGGAAGACTTTTCCGTCGTTGTTTACTTCTTCATCACCTGCATCTGTTTTTTTGTAGAGTTTTAGCTCTTCTTCCTCAAAGTGTAATTCATATTTTTCCCCATTTTCAAACTCAAGTTCAACCGTTAATTCTTGAATGTCTTTGCTCATTTTTTGTCCTCCTTGAAATGATTTGGTTTGTTATTCCCTTCTTAACATATGCCCTAAACAGTTTTGCGTTTAGGACATTTAGGAAGTATTTTTTGCTTTTTACAAAAAATGTGCCCTTTTCCTATATATGACTGAAATGTTCATTATAGAAGTGAAGAAAATGAGGAATTTTCCCATTTTCGTGATAAATATCCACCCATGTTTTCATCTGTTGAATATAGTAATTATTAGATTAATAACCAGGAGGGATAAAAATGAGTGAGGAACAATTAATTACTCCTTGGGATTTAGATGGAACTCTTGGAGACTTGTATGTCCCATCTTATATTGAGGAAATGGCACAACAAGTAGTTACCCATTATGATATGACGGTTAGTCACATGGAAGTAATTACAACAAAAGCTGATAAGGGCGGCCTTATTTGGAAAATTAATACAGATAAAGGGCCGATGAGTTTGAAAATCTTACACCGCAGACCAACAAGAAGTTTATTTAGTTTAGGCGCACAAGAGTATTTAGTTGTAGAGAAGAACGCAAAAGTACCACCAATTATTAAGACAAAAACGGAAGAAAATTTCGTTGAAATGGGAGGGAAAATTTGGTTTGTTGCTGAATGGATTGAGCCACTAGAACAAGTAACAAAAGACTTAGAAGGAGCAAAATTACTATGTTCTGCAATAGGGGAATTTCACCGTCTTTCGAAAGGATATACACCACCAAAAGGGGCTGAAAATGCTTCAAGATTATATCGCTGGCCAAAAACCTATAAAAAAATTGTTAAGAAGATGGATTGGTTTCGAGATATTGCGAAGGCATATAGTGAAATGCCAGCAAGTTCTTCAATTTTATCAGTAGTTGATATGTTTGAAGAACAGGCTGTTAAAGCATTACAGCTTCTTGAACAATCTGCTTACAATGATCTAGTTGCTAGAGGTAATAAAGAATGGGGGCTAGTTCATCAAGATTACGGTTGGTCAAATGGACAAAAAGGTGCAGATGGCATGTGGATCATTGACTTAGATGGTGTAGCTTATGATTTGCCGATTAGGGATTTACGAAAGTTAATTACAGGTACGATGGATGATTTAGGCTCTTGGGATTATACGTGGGCCAAAGGAATGATTGATGCTTATCACGAAGCGAATCCGATTGAAGATGAACTCTTTGACATTTTGATCATCGATATGTGCTTACCGAACTTATTTTATAAAAACATAAAAGAAATGTTGTATGAACCAACCGTATTTATGGATGGCGAATTAGAAGCATTAGTGAATCGAATCGTTCAAATTGATCAAACAAAATGGACTGTAATTGACCAGCTGAAGGAAGATTGGAAAGGAGGTAAATCTTCATGAAAGTCCTGATTATATGTACTGAAAAGTTACCAGTTCCACCTATACGAGGAGGGGCAATTCAAACGTATATTGCCGGATCTGTCCCAGAACTAAGTAAAAACCATGATATTACAATCTTGGGTATTACTGATCCTTCATTACCAGAAACAGAGACAAAAGATGGAATCCATTATGTACGCGTTCCAGGAAAACTAGTAGAGATCTATCGAGAGGGCGTTATAAACTATATTAAAGATCAATCCTTCGACTTAATCCACATATTTAATCGACCACGTTTAGTTAGCCCTGTGCGTGAAGTGGCACCTCAATCACGGATCGTCTTAAGCATGCATAACGACATGTTTAAACGAGATAAAATTGAGCCAGAAGAAGCGAAAATAGCTATTAGTCAAGTAGATAAAATCATTACAATTAGTAATTATATTGGGCAGGCGATCATTGAGCTTTACCCAGAAGCCGAACCTAAATTACAAACGATATATTCAGGTGTTGATTTGGATCGATTTGTGCCTGCTTATACTGAAAAAGGGAAGAAGATTAAAGAAGTTGTACGACGAGCTCACAATCTTGAAGGAAAGAAAGTTATATTATTTGCAGGTAGACTTTCAGCAAATAAAGGAGCAGATGTCCTCGTTCGAGCCATACCTGAATTAGAAAAGAAGCATCATAATATTGCATTAGTTATTGTAGGAAGTAAATGGTTCAGCACCAATGAAATAACTGACTACGTAGCTTATGTTCGTGCGTTAGCCGATCGATTAAGCGTACCGGTTATTACTACTGGATTTGTGTCTCCTGATGAAATTCAAAATTGGTTTGTAGCATCCGACATTTTTGTCTGTCCTTCTCAATGGCAAGAACCATTAGCCCGTGTTCATTATGAAGCAATGGCTGCTGGATTGCCAATCATAACGACTGCAAGAGGTGGGAATCCGGAAGTGATCGAAGTAAATAAAAATGGATATGTCGTTGAAAATCCAGAGGATCCAAAGGAATTTGCAAACTATATATCACAGTTAATTTCTAGTCCAAACCTTTGTAAAGAATTGGGGCAGTACGGACGAAAGCTTGCGGAAGAAAAGTATAATTGGAACCGTGTTGTCAATAATATTTCCTCTGTTTGGGATGAAATGGAAGAGAAAATAAAAAATAATGCTCCAATTGGATTAGACAATGAAGTGAAAGAAGAAAATGAAGAAATAATCGATTTAGCTACCAAACCAACTGAAGTAAGTGATATACCATTAGAATTTACGCACGGGAAAAACGAAGAGATAGCAGAAAATCTGGAACAAGTAGAAATGAATGATCCAGAAGAAATGGACGAAGCAAAAGAAATGATGGAAGAAACTGAAGGAGTTGATAAGAAAGAGAAAGTAAACGATGAAGTAGTTGAGGAGGTAGAAGAGGTTACTGAAGAATCCGAAGTAGTAGAAGAAATAGTACCGAAGAAGAAGGTTTTTGTTTGTCACGACAATCCACCAGCAAAACCGTGGTTTAAAATAAAAGTGGAGAAAAGTAAAAAAGGTAGAAAAAACAGAAAACGAAAATAAGCTTCATAACAATCTGAGGATGTTAAGTTTCCACAAAGTTGTCCCAACTTAAATAATCGAATAATAAAAAACAAGGTGTAAGGTAATCATGTCTTACACCTTGTTTGAGTCATTAGGATTATTTTTTTCTTCTAAACACGTAAGGTAAACTGTTTCAAGGCGATCTGCAACATGATGGAATTGAAAGTTCGCCTCTACAAAGTTTCTTCCATTTCTAGCTATCCAAGAAGAAAGCTCCTGGTTTTGTAAAAAATAATCAATGGCTTTAACGTATGAATTTACTTTATTAAATTCATCCACTAAATAACCATTAAACTTATGGGAAATGACTTCTGCATTGCCTCCGCGATCTGTTGTAATAACAGGTAAGCAAGCAGCCATCGCTTCATAATGGACTCGAGCTAATGGCTCTTGCCATTGAGAACTACATACGAAAATGTCGCTCATTAAAAATAAGTTTGGAATTTCATGGGCAGGGATAAATTTTGTGAAAAGGACGTTGTTTTCGATTGGTTTAGCTAGACGATATAAATACTGGGTATAACGATTTGGCTCGTTGTCACTAAACCATTTTCCACCTGTAATAATTAATAGTGTTTTTGGATATTTTCTCACAATTTTTTTCATGGCTTTGATTAACAAGTGAGCCCCTTTATTTTTCGTCAGTCTTCCAGAGAAAAAGATGACCTGTTTATCTACAACGCCAAATCTATTTCGATAAATGTTTCTAATTTCTTTCCCTTTTTCGGACCATAATGGTGGATAATCATCTAAATTTACACCTGAGTAGACGACTTTCGTTTTTTGGTTCGCTTCGCCAAAACGAGATACAATCGTTTCTTTAATATAATTACTTATAGTAACAATCTGGTTAACTGTTTCAACAACTTCTTTTCCGAGTTGGGTTGAAATTTTTACCTCTGAGAACATATCATTGTGAAGACCTAAGATGATTTTACTAGTGGGAGATGATTTTTTATAAATGGGGATATATTTTGGGCGATTAAACACATGGATGATGTCAAACTGTTGCTTTTTAAGATTTTCAGCTATCTTTTCTACATATTGATCAAGGGGGTATCGAATATATTCGACACCATCCTTCATCTCATATTTAGGTAATTCAGGGTCGGTAACAGAATAAATTGTTAGTTGGAACTTTTTTTTTAGAAATGGTGTGACTCCATCAATCATCATTTGAATCGCTCCACCCTTTATGGCAGGGGAGGGGAGACTTTCTGTACATATGAAGGCAAGTTTCATTACCCTCCCCCCTGGTACAATCTCTTAAGATCTTCTAGTTCATGTTTCAAGCCTATTTCTAAAGAAATCTTCGGTTTGTAGTGAAGTAGTTTTTCAGCTTTCGTGACGTCTGCCCAAGTATGCATTGGTTCGCCGCGTGGCTTTTCTTTGAACTCTACTTCTACTGTTTCGCCTAAGATGTCTTCTATAATAGAAATAATATCTAATATCGAAGCGCGTTCCTTCCCACCAATGTTAATCGTTTCTCCAATCACATTGTTTGCATGAAGTACTGCTGCTGTGGCCTCAACGCAATCGGATACATACGTAAAGTCACGTGTTTGTTTTCCGTTTCCGTATATTGGAATCGGTTGATTTTGGAGTTTATGCAAAATAAAGCGGTGAAAAGCCATGTCACCACGTTGTCTAGGTCCATATACAGTAAAGTAGCGAAGGATGGTAATCGGGATATTGTCTGTCTTTTGATAAACTTTGCATAAATATTCACCTGTTAATTTGGTCACTCCGTACGGGGATAAGGGAGAAGGGGTTCGGTCTTCAGTCACTTTACCATTTACTTCTCCGTAAATAGATGAAGTAGAGATATAGATTAATTTTTTAATCGGACTGTTCCTACAAGCTTCTAGTAACCTTTGCGTAACATTTATATTATTTATTACATACGGATCAAAGTCTTTCCCCCAACTTGAACGAACACCTGGCATTGCTGCTAGGTGGTAAATAACATCAACATTTATGAGGATTTTTTTCCAGTCGATGGTTAATAAGTTTTCATTGATAAATGTAAACCTTGGATGCTGTAGTAATGTGGTTAGATTTCTTTGTTTAATAGACCTTAAAAGTGGATTGATAAACCCATCAATTCCGATGACTTGATGTTGTTCTTCAGCTAATAGTCTCTCACATAAATGAGAGCCAATAAATCCAGCAGCTCCAGTTACGAGAATGTTCATGGGCGTGCCACCCCAATATACTTAATGTTAAATTTTTTTAAAGCTTGTGGTTCTAAGAAGTTTCTTCCATCAATAACGAGGTTTCCTTTCATTAAATTTTTTACTTTTTTCCAATCGATGTTTTTAAATTCACTCCACTCTGTAGCAATGATAAGGGCTTCTGAACCTATGATGGAATCGTAAATGTTTTTGTGGCATTGGATTGATGGGTTATTTAGTTGTACTATTGGATCATATGCGTGAACATTGGCCTCAGCGGAAACAAGTTTATCTATCAACCGAAGTGATCTTGAGAATCTAGTATCATCAGTTTCTGGTTTAAAGGCTAAACCCCAAACGGTAATTTTTTTGTTATTCAAAGTCGTTAGTTCATTGATTAGTTTTTCAAAGTATAACTCGATTTGTGTATCATTGACTTGTTGAACAGCCATTAAAATCTCTGGGACAATTTTCTTTTTTAGAGCTGCATGCTGCAGTGCTTGGAGATCTTTCGGGAAGCAGGATCCACCATAGCCTAAACCTGCATTAAGAAAGAGTGATCCGATACGTGGATCTGTTCCTAGTCCTAATGAAATGTCTTTAATGTCCACTTGATACGCATCGCAAATCCGAGCTATTTCGTTAATAAATGATATTTTCGTGGCTAAGAAAGCGTTTGAGGCATATTTAATTAATTCTGCCCCTGTTAATGAAGTAATAATAAAAGGTGCATTTACATTATAGTAAAGAGTTTGTAAAATTTTTATCGGTTCGGGTCTTTTGATTCCAATGACAATTTTATCTGGATAGAGCATATCGTGAACAGCTGAACCTTCTCTTAAAAATTCAGGGTTTGATACAATATCAAACAACTGAGGTTGTATGCCTTTTTCAAGCAACATTTGTTCAACCCATTCATTTGTCCCCGGTGGAACAGTGCTTTTTACAATGATTGTTTTATAACTAGTAATATACCTACTTAGATCGTTAATTACCTCCTGGAAAAAGGTCAAATTTGGACTGCCATCCTCGTTAGGGGGCGTTCCAACTGTTATTACGATAACTGAACAGTCATTAACGGATTGTTTAAGGTCATTAGAAAAATGGAGTCTACCCTCAACTTTATTATGATTAACCATCTCTTGTAAACCAGGTTCATAAATTGGGATTTTTCCTTTGGTTAACAAGGAAAGTTTATGTTGGTCTTTATCAATGCAGTAAACGTCATGACCATAATCAGCGAGTACTGTTCCGGTTGTTAGACCTACATACCCAGTTCCTATCACACATACTTTCATCTTAATCCCCTTTCTATTCGAGCGGTTTTACATTCGAACTATACCTTGTTATTTATCAAAACTTTATTAAGTTAAAAAAACGGTTGCTTTGCTATTCAATTACAAGCCAAGTTTTTCTAGGTAAATAAATAGGGCTGTTATATCGTATTAGAATTTATCGAAACCGTGCATGAATCATAAAGGAAAGGAGGAAAAATGGGTTAATCCCTAGGGAATGAACACCTAATTCACTTTTTGTAGTTAGACAAGTTTCGGACATGTTTTAACCGAATAAATATATAGTAGTGACAAGGTTAAGAGGGAAGGTAATTGAAATGAAAAAAATAACAAAAGCAATCATTCCCGCAGCTGGTTATGGTACAAGAAGCTTACCAATAACGAAAGTAATCCCGAAAGAAATGTTTCCAATCGCTGGGAAACCAGCCATTCACTATATAGTTGAAGAAGCGATAAGAGCGGGAATAGAAGAGATTTTAATTGTTGTTTCGCGTAACAAAAATATGATTTTAGATTATTTTGATCGTTCACTTGAACTAGAGGCATTTTTAGAAAAAAAGAATAAGCAACATCTATTAAAGAGAAGTGCTTTGCCCAATATTCATATACAATATGTTCGCCAACCTTACGCAGAAGGATTAGGTGATGCTATTAAGCTTGGAAAGCATTTTGTCGGGTCACAACCTTTTGCGGTTTTACTTCCTGACGATATTTTTGTTTGTCCGAAACAAGGGGCATTAGAACAGTTAGTTGATGCTTATCATACTTATCGCTCTTCCTTAGTTGCTTTGAAAAAAGTAAGGAAAGACCTCTTAGTCAATTACGGGGTCATTAAAGAGAAGCAGCTAGCGGAGAAATTGTATGAAGTTGTTGATATTGTTGAAAAGCCTAAAAGCTCTCCCCCTTCAGACTTGGCAGTTAGTGGTAGATATATTTTTGAACCATCGATTTTTTCTTTTCTAGACACAGTAAGTAGAGGGGCGGGCGGGGAAATACAACTAACCGATGCCATTAAGGCTTTAGTCATGGAAGAGAAATGTTATGGTGTCGAAGTCTACGGTGAACGCTATGACATTGGGTCGGAAAAAGAGTATGTAAAATTGATTAATAGAATGATAGGGAACATATAAAAATTTTGCACACTAAAAACGAGTTTGCATAAGTTAATATAGGTTTCTTTATTAATTATGTTTTAACCTCGAAGGTAAAAAACATCTCTCTGACAAAGAAGAATTATTCGTGTAAGGAGGAATTGAAAGGTGAAAAAGAAACGAACAAAAAAGGTTGAAAAGCAAAAGCAAGAAATAAACCCTGAAGTTACAGAAGAGGTAAAGGAAGAAGCAACACAAATTGTTAAACCGAGAAATCCTTTTGCCGCTTGGGATGATCTAGTATTTACAAGAAGATCACAAGTGAAAGCACAACCAACAGTGGAAGAACAAAAGACTACAGATGAGAAAAAGGACCAACCACCTACAAATGAAAAAAATCAAGGGTGGTCTTGGATATAATTCCGTGCTAAGTTGACTTTAAATACGTTCTAAAAGAAATTAAGCCTAATCTATATTTCCTAAAGAGAGTAAATTTGGTTATCTTGTAGTATCAGAATTTATAAATTTCTAACTTTGAAACTGTCTAGCTTCAGCGCCTACGAGCTCGGTCACTTCAGTCCTTTTCGGAAGCCAAAGAGCGGCTTCTGTCAAAGGCCTTCCAGTGCCTTTCGCTCGTGACCAAGGCGCTTGCGCTTTCCTTGTAGAAACAACCATCAGGCTCGCTATATACCTGATGGTTGTTTCATTAAAAGGCAACGCAACCAAAAACTGTAAGCCTATAGTTTAATCGTATTCATATCTCGTATAAATCGAGATGAGTGAGTTTTTTTTCCTCGTCTTTTTTGAGGAACTGAAAGGTATAATCCATCCATAGCTCGTGTAACAGCGACATACATTAATCGCCGTTCTTCTTCTATTGGTGCCATGTTACCTTCACGAAGCGCTTCTAGTGCATAATCATGTGGTAATGCTCCTTCAACGACACTTAAAACATAGACTGTTTTATATTCTAATCCCTTTGCGCGATGTATTGTCATAAGTTGAATACTATTTTTGTTTCCGGAATGATCTTTTAATTCTTTTGTTTTTGCAATCATATGATCAACATGACTTAGAAAATCACTTATCCGATCGTGGCTATTTGCTGCTACTTTAAGGTCACGTAAATCATCGGACCCTTTATCAATGACATTTCCTTCATTGCCATGCTTTTTAATATAATCACTTAACCCCATTTCTTTTTCGATCCATTCTAGAGCTTCTACCGTTGTAAACTTCCGAAGCTGTTTAAATAGAGGGATCATTTTTTTTAATTTCTTCTGTTGGAAAGGCTGAATATCAGTAAGTTTTGTCATTGCTTCTAACAAAGAACAATCGTTTAAGATTGATAATGCTTTTAAATCTCTTAAACTAGATTGTTTGATAAACATTGCCCCTAATAATTCTTTTATCGCCTCTTGATCATCAGGATTATAGCTAAGCTTTAAGTAAGCCAATGCTTTTCGTACGGTTCTTCTGACGTAGAATGAATCGCCTTCTTGTTCGATATGAAAAGGTAGGGTTGATGCTACAAGTCTCTCGAAGATTGCACGAGAAGATGAGTTTGTCCGATACAAAATGCAAAAATCTCCCGGTTTTGCCCCATTTTCGATTTTTTCTTTAATATCAGTAACAATCATTGTCGCTTCTTCTTCTTCATCATAAGGGAAAAACTGAATTGGTCGATTTTCGCTATCACGTGCTGCAAAAATTGTTTTGTCTCTTCTTTTTTTATTTTGAAATATTACATTTCCTGCACTCGATACAATTGAGTGATGCGAACGGTAGTTACAATTTAGTGTGATTACTTTTGCACCTGGAAAATCATTTTCAAAGTTTAAGATATAAGAAGGGTCACTTCCTCTAAAACTATAGATCGACTGATCGTCGTCACCTACCGCACATAAATTTTTCGATTGTTTACTAAGAAGCGCAATAATTTCATATTGAACTTTATTAATATCCTGAAACTCATCAACCAAAATATAAGAAAAACGTTCTTGGTATTTTCGTAATAAAGTCTCATTTTCAGTTAGTAGTTGAAAGCAACCTAGTAACATATCATCAAAATCAAAGTGAACGTTTTTACGTTTTGTGTCTTCATATCGCTCGTATAAAAATTTTACCTTTTCCTCCCAATCGGTTTCAGGTTTTACATGGGTAGGAAGTATTATACTGTTTTTCCAGAAGCTAATTTGAGAAAGAGCTTGGTCAAAAGGAAATTCCTTTTCATCAATACCTAGTTCTTTAGAAGCTTCTTTAATGATTTGCTCTCGTTGCCAATCCCACTTTAACAGTTTGCTAGGTTGCCATTGAGGGCCTTGATGATGCATTAGCATCTTATAAAAAATGCTGTGAAACGTACCAACTACAAGTGAGGCTAAGTCACTTTTGTTAATTCCTTTGAAGGCAGCCATTCGACTTTTCATCTCTTTAGCGGCTTTTGTTGTAAATGTCACAAGCAGTAAGCGGTTTGAAGGAATCTCTTTTTCCGTCAACATATAGGCGGTTCGAGTCGTCAGCACACGAGTTTTCCCACTACCAGCACCAGCTAATACAAGAAGAGGACCTTCAGTTGTAGAAACAGCTTCCCATTGATTTTGATCTAAAAGATAGTCAGGGTGACTTTTTTCATTTTGTGGCCTACTTTGGAACGGAGGTATACTACGGACGACATAAGGATCTTGCCAACTATCAATACTCGCTTTAGTTGCAGTAGCTACATTACTATTTATTTCTCGTTTACTAGGAAGCATAAAGCTACCAACTGATTTTAGGGGCTCTTCTACTGAATTTTTTTCTAAAGCTGCGATTGTATCAAGACATTGAAACATTTGAGCTGGATGGATGAAATAAGGTTGCTTATGAATACTTACACTTAGTTTTACATTTTGGCGACAACAAGGACAAGTCAGTTCGCCCCTTTGGCTCGATAAATAAAGTTTTTGTAATTGTGATCGATTAATCTTCGTTAAGTTAATGATGCTATCTTGATAAAAAGCTACTTGCATGGAATACCTCCACTAGATTAATGAATTTCAACATTCATAATTCCCTCCACTAAGATACTATAACTAGTTGTGATAAACCGTTCGCAACTAGCTATAGATTTATGCAGATTGGTTTTGGTCATGATGAAACTCACTCAGCTGAAAAACATTTTCTAAACATAAAAAAACTACTAAACAACTATAGCAAAAAAATAAGAAACATGTAAGGGAAGGACGCATATTAATAGAAATAACTCATATAAAAATTTCGATTTTTATTACTACTATGTTCAGGAAATGGGGTATAGAAGAATAAGAATTTGTTTTAAAAAACGAATTCAGAGGTGATAATTATGGGGTATATTCCACCAATCCGTAACGAACAACTATTTCAGTATGGAAACAGAATCCCTTATGATCAGCCAAGTATTAAACCAATTTCAGCAGTTGCAAAGAGTAAGTTTCATGAAGTATTGACTGAACAACAAAAACAGATAAATTATACCATTCTAAAAAATGAGTATAATCGAAGAAAATTTACGAATCGAAAATTGATTTGTGAACTTACGGGAAAAGGGTATATTATTGATGCGAGTGTATAGAGGGAAATCCCTCTATACACCAAAGCTGCTTTCCATTTCTTGAATTTTCTCGGCACTTGTAGTAATTATTTTAGTTATTTCTTTTGCTGCATTAGGTTGTTTCAATTTTTTTGCATTTTCCGTCATAATACTATGGTAATGATCATTAAATACGATACGTTCAAGTAATATTGGAATTTCCTCAACTACTTCAGCTTTTATTGCGGCTCCGTAGTTCATTAAAAACTGACTATTTTGTTCCTCTTGTCCTGGAAGTGGTTGAAAAATAAGGATAGGTGTTTCACAAACTAAGGCCTCAGACATCGTGACTCCACCTGCTTTTGTTAAAATAACATCGCTTGCCTTTAAGTATTCCATAAATAAATTAGTAAAACCTAGGACGCGAATTTGGTGTTTACTCTCATGCCTTTTAACCTTTTGCATCGCACGCTTATTAACTCCAGTAACACAGATAATTTGTAACGGTTCATCAAATGCTTCTAAACCTGATAAAATCTTCGTAAACTTAGCTAATCCAACCCCACCGCCCGCTATTAAGACTGTTTTTTTATTATCATCTAAATGCAGTTTCTTACGTAATCGTTTTTTGGAAATCTGTAGTAAATTTTCTTTTAATGTAGGGATTCCAGTAGGATAAAACAGTTGTTCATCAAGCTTGTACAATTTAGCATAATAGCGTAAATGTTCTGAAGCAATAAAATATCCATGTACCTCTGGGTGTACAGACATTGGATGAACAGCAAAATCAGTGAGTAAAGCAAATAGTTGAACAGGTACTTTCCTTTTTCTAATAACATTAGCGAGTAAGGTTGTTGCTATTGGGTGTGTTGTAATGATCGTATCTGCTTTTTTCTCTTCTAAAGTACGATATAGTTTGTTTGTTAAGAAAGCATTAAATTGTTTTAAAAAAATTGAATTGGGATTTTCCTCAGAATACTGATAAAGCTTTCCCCATAAACTTGGTCGAAAACGAATCAATTTTAAATAACTCTCTAGAACAACTTTGTGGAATAATTTGTTAATGACATCAAACGTATCGATAACCTCAACATCAAATTCTTTTCGTTTTAAATGGTTGTGTAATACATTTGATACTTGATTATGTCCATTTCCAAATGATACTGAAAAAATGATTATTTTCTTTTTATCCATGAGTAAAATCCTTTCTACGAGGATTTAGAGTGGCCTTGTCCATGATTAATTATCCTTATTATTACGGACTTTCAAGAAAATCATGCATGAATTGAGTAGATATTGGAATGATATGATTTACCTAGTGAAATGTAAGCATGAAAAAAGCGAAAAGCTAATGCTTTTCACTTTTTTTCATTGTTACGTGAGGAATTCCAGCATCAAGAAACTCACCAGAAGTAACTTCATAACCAAGTTTTTTATAAAATCCTGTTGCTTGAATTTGCGCATTCAATTTAAAAGCCGTAAACCCTAGTTCCTTCCCTTCTATTTCAATTGCTTCCATAAGCAGCTTTCCGACTCCTTTATCACGGTAGTCCGCTTCAATACAAATTCTTTCTATTTTTCCGAATCCGTCTAACTGTCGGAGACGTCCTGCACCTATAGGCTTTTCTAGGTCATAAACAACAAAATGAGTAGCAGTATCTTCAAATTGATCTATTTCTTCTTCAGCGGGTACCTTTTGTTCATCTACGAAAACTTTCATTCGGACTTCATAAGCATCTTTTAATTGCTCTTCATTTTTTACGATTGTTACATTCATTATTTATTCTTCCTTTCCTAACCAAAACGTTTCGTACACTACCCATATGCCATTTTCTGACTCTGATAAAAGTTGAAAACAATTACATTTCTCTTCATAATTAACCGATTCCATTTTTAATCTTCCTAAAATGTCATGAAACTCATCATCGTCTAACCCTTGGCAGATCTTTATATGAGGGATGAATGGGTGTGTTTTACCAGTAGGTTTGCTTATTTTATTTAATTTTTTTTGAAGGGTAACTAGTTCTTCTATATCTCGGACTCCCATATATATCGAACTGTCCAAAGGTTTAAACGAACTATACTTAAATACTTGTAATGAAAATGGGTTCGTTTCATTGGCGACTTCCCTAAGTTTTACTACCATTTCTTTAATCGCTGTTTCACTTACTTCAGATGATTCACTTAAAGGTAGGTGGGTTGGAAGAATTTCATACTGTGAGTCATACCGTTTTCGTAAATGGTTGGCGATATTCTGCAATGTCATTGAAGGAATAATGGCTATAACGTATTTCAAAGTAAACCCCTCCTAGAGTTGCTTTTATGTAACACGATAGTAATTCAGAAAATTATGATACTACTATATCACGATCTGCTTAGAAAAACGAAACTTTTGGTTTGTTTGTACATAAAATGTAGTAGGAATAAAAGTATGTTAAAATAAGGACTAGGTTTACAGAAACAGATAGAGGAGAGGTAGTATGACTAAGAAAGAATCTGTACATTCTGATATTGTTGAAAAAGCAGCTAGAGATCTGTTAAAAGAACGTGGTGTGAAAATTCAAGATATAGCAAAAATCGTTTATGAAATGCAAGTAAAGTATACACCAGTATTAACGGTAGAGGAATGTATAGAAAGTGTTGATAGAGTACTAGAAAAACGAGAAATACAACATGCTATTTTAGTAGGGATTGAATTAGATAAATTAGCAGAGCAAGGGAAATTGTCTGAGCCATTACAATCGATCGTCTCTTCAGATGAAGGACTATTTGGGGTAGATGAGACCATAGCATTAGGGAGTGTATTTGGCTATGGGAGTATTGCAGTTACAACATTCGGATTTTTAGATAAAGAAAAAACAGGGATTATTAAAGAGTTAGACCAAAAAGGGACTCAAACCAATACATTTTTAGATGACTTAGTGTGTAGTATCGCAGCTAATGCATCGAGTCGTTTAGCCCATCGAATTCGAGATCGCGAAGAAAGACTACGTGATGAAAAAATCCATATTCGGGATCAGGAAGAACGAATAGGATAAATAGCGTATCATATGATGATAAAAAAAGGAAGTGACAAATGATAACGGGTTCCGTTACCTATCGCAAACATTAAAAATGTATTATTAATTGACCGTCAAATTTTATGCTAATTTGACGGTCAATTTTTGTTGATATAAAAGGATTCACTAATAAATTTAACAAAATATGTATCACAAAATGCTATACCAATTGTCCATAGACACCAGCCAGTATATATTTACATTTCTATTTACATTAATTCATACATAAATTTACTAATAAAAAAGTTGTATAAAGCCGCTGAAGGACAAAACCAGGCTGAAACACATGCTAAGTGTCCTTCATAAAGCCGTTGAAAGCCAAAACTAGGCTGAAATGCATGCCGAGTGTCCTTCATAAAGCCGCTGAAGGCCAAAACCAGGCTGAAACACATGCTAAGTGTCCTTCATAAAGCCGCTGAAAGCCAAAACTAGGCTGAAATGCATGCCGAGTGTCCTTCATAAAGCCGCTGAAGGCCAAAACCAGGCTGAAACACATGCTAAGTGTCCTTCATAAAGCCGCTGAAGGCCAAAACTAGGCTGAAATGCATGCCGAGTGTCCTTCATAAAGCCGCTGAAGGCCAAAACCAGGCTGAAACGAGTGCTAAGTGTCCTTCATAAAGCCGCTGAAAGCCAAAACTAGGCTGAAATGCATGCCGAGTGTCCTTCATAAAGCCGCTGAAGGCCAAAACTAGAAACGAATGCTAAGTGTCCTTCATAAAGCTGATGAAGGCCAAAACTATGCTGAAATGCATGCCGAGTGTCCTTCATAAAGTTGCTGAAGGCCAAAACTAGGCTGAAACGCATGCTAAGTGTTCTTCATAAAGCTGATGAAGGCCAAAACTAAGCTGAAACGAGTGCTAAGTGTCCTTCATAAAGTTGCTGAAGGCCAAAACTAGGCTGAAACGCATGCTAAGTGTTCTTCATAAAGCTGATGAAGGCCAAAACTAAGCTGAAACGAGTGCTAAGTGTCCTTCATAAAGTTGCTGAAGGCCAAAACTAGGCTGAAATGCATGCCGAGTGTTCTTCATAAAGTTTCTGAAGGATTTCACTAACTAACGCGGCGATACTTCAATCAGATATCCCAAATAGGCTGTTTTCACAAGGGTTGTTGTGATTGAGTTGCCAGGACTATAGTGGAATGGAGCGGACGGAACTTGACTCCTGTGGGAAAAATAGGAAAAAGTACCTACAACAAAGTATACGAAAACAGCCAAAAAAATCTGGAATGTTCAATCGAATTAATGATTGATCTATTTTTTTATATTAGGTTACAAAAAAACACCGCAAATGCGGTGCAATTAGTTATACGTTTTTGGCTGCACTTTCTTTTGCCATTTATGGTTTTGCGATAGCAAACGGAACCCGTTACAATTTTATGAGCTTTTTTTATATAATCAGAATTTATCACTAGCATTGCATTAATTAAAACTTAATATTTAAAACCTTCAAAATCTTCGTAAATCTTGTTTATTGCAAAGAAAAAGTCCTTTATAATGGATTAGTCAGGTGGTAACCCGTCCAAATCCACTAAAAAAGGACTCTCACTCATGGACAAGATTACACGAAAAACTTCATTTGGACAATGGTTTTCACCAATTAATCTTCAATTATTTGAAGATTAATTGGTGAAAACCATGAAATTAGATTACTGACAATGGTTTTCACCAATTAATCTTCAATTATTTGAAGATTAATTGGTGAAAACCATGAAATTAGATTACT
>NZ_MLQR01000049.1 GCF_001866005.1 Anaerobacillus alkalilacustris | reverse complement strand
GCCTGCATGTACTTGCACAGATGGAAACAAAAAGTAAGCGAAAAACATTGCAAATTAGCCGATATTTAAAGGCTACTTTGTGGAAACCAGCGCATATCTGGCTTCGAAAGATTGAAGGGAAAGCCCTCCCTTAATACGCAATTTGTCGTCGTTGCACCAGTCTAATTGTAAATAAATTTCCAAATGGATGGAGCCATCTTTAGTTGGGTATTAACTTTTTTGGCTCTAAACAAAGAAAATAATTAAACTTAAAATTATGACAATATTTATACAACGCTAGTGGTAAATTTTATATGAATATTTGTGCATAAATTAATTAAGTTTTAGTTTAAGTCTATCTAATGAACATTGGAAAATAAAGAGAAAATATGTAAATTTTATAGTATTATTTAAAAGGTAAGATAGAAATATGAAATAATCAAGGAGGGTTTTTTTTGAAATTTGGGGGATACCGAAATCACGAAGCTTGGATTAACTTAACTGAAGGAACAATTGAGTATCGAAAATTAAATGAAGAAGATGTTAAGAAGTACGTTGGTGCAAGAGGCTTAGGAGTAAAGTATATGGTTGACAATAAAATTTACAATGCTGAACCTTTTTCTCCTGACAATATGTTGGCAATTATGACTGGTCCGCTTACAGGAACAAGAATTCATATGAGTGGTCGACTCTGTGTAGTATCGAGGTCTCCTTTAACTGGAACTGTTACAGATTCTCATATGGGTGGTTGGACAGCAGCAAGGTTAAAGTGGGCCGGTTTTGATAATTTAATTTTTACAGGAAAAAGTGAAAAACCTGTTTATCTTTATATAGAAGACGGTAAAGCAGAATTAAAAGATGCTTCAAGTTTATGGGGCAAGACAACTAGAGAAACCATTAAAGCGTTGCAAGACCTTTATGGAAATAAAGATACAAGTGTAATGTCTATTGGACAAGGTGGAGAAAACTTAGTTCGTTATGCTGGTTGGATGAATGAAGATGATCGCTCGGCTGGGCGTGGAGGTACAGGAGCAGTAGCTGGGGCGAAAAACTTAAAAGCAATCGTTATTAAAGCCAATCAAAGAGGTAATATGCCTGAGCCAGCTCAACCTGAAAAATATCCTACTGCTATTAAAAGTGGTTTAAAGGCAATAACTGAAGGAGCATTAACAGCGCCAAATAAAGGTGGTCTATCTGTTTATGGTACAAATGTACTTATGAATATTTTAAACGAAGTCGGTGCCCTTCCTACAAAAAATTCTCAAGAGACGCATTTTGAAGGAGCAGATGCTATTAGTGGTGAGGCATTTCGTAATGAATTGTTAGTGAGCGAACCAACTTGCCATGCTTGCCCAGTTGCCTGTAAGAAGGAAGTTGAAGTTAAAGAAGGTAAGTATAAAGTGAGAACTGAAAGTGTTGAATATGAATCAGCTTGGGCGTTAGGTGCCAATTGTGGGAGTTCAAACAAAGAAGCAATATCTTATTTGATTAATCAATGTAATGATTATGGTATAGATACGATTGAGTTAGGTAACACCTTATCCATGGCAATGGAAGCTTATGAAAAAGGGTTAATAAAAGAAGAAATTAACTGGGGAGATGTTGATACTATGATTGCTTGGGTTAACAAAATTGTTACCCGAGAAGGAATAGGAGATATTTTAGCGGAAGGCCCAGGAAAGGCAGCTGTAATATTTGGTAATGGCGATATAGCGATGGTTGTTAAAAACCAATCTATTCCTGCTTATGATCCGCGTGGAGTTCAAGGGATTGGCCTAGCGTATGCTACTAGTAATCGTGGTGCTTGTCACGTAAGAGGGTATACAATTGCTGCAGAAATTGCAGGTATCCCAGAGGCGGTCGATCGTTTTAAGGTAGAAGGCAAAGGGCAATTATTAAAAATATTCCAAGACTTGCATGCTTTCTCAGATTCTCTTGACCTTTGTAAATTTTCATCATTCTCAGAAAATGCTGATTTATATGCAGAGCAATATTCAGCGGTTGTTGGTATCGAACTAACAGGAGACGATATAATGAAGATTGGAGAAAGAGTTTACAATATTGAGAGATACTTTAATAATAAAGCCGGCTTTGATGGTAAGGATGATACATTACCACAACGTTTCTTGACGGAACCGGCAACAGGAAACTCGTCTGGATCAGTTTCGCAGTTAGCTGATATGCTTGTTGAATACTATAATGTAAGAGGTTGGGAAAATGGTATAGTCACAAAAGAAAAATTACGAGAGTTGGAAATCGAAGAAATTGTAGGAACTTAATAATAAAGGGAAGTCTCGTTATGTGAGACTTCCCTTTATTCAAAAGAAAAGTATGAAAAGACTTAACTTTTGAAATTACAAAAATTCTAGAATTGGCACTCTATTAAATATTTCCTTCTTATAGATAGGATATGTAAGTTAAAACTTTATTATTAAATTAACCTCCTGCACGGAATGTTTTTTTTCGGAAATTAACAATTACTTTGTCTAAAATGTCATTATCTTTAGAAGTGAATGTAACTGTTACCATAGGAATTACAGATTGAAATATATATAAACTCCCTTCTTCTGAAACTTCACAAGACCAACATTTACCTTTAAATATGGAGTCTGAACTAGTTTCAAGTGCACCTATTTGAAGTACGTAGTTAATAATATTGCTTCTAGAAATTCCTCTGATTTGAAGTTCTTTTTCAAACATTTAACCTCCTGCTACTGGTGGAAATAAAGCAATTTGATCAGAAGAATGAATTGTCGTTGTTAATCCTTCGAGGTGAATAATATTTCTACCATTAACAAAAACATGGACTAGTGGTTTCAGCTGTTTATCTACAGTGTACAATTCATCGTACATTTTGGGAAATTGGTTGATGAGTTCGTCAAGCACAGTTGAGATGGATTGCCCTTCTTCTACTGTAAGTTCTATTACTTTACCACCACAAATTTCTCGAAAATTAGCAAACACTTTAATGATCATTATATCCCTCCTCGTATTCATTATCACCCGAGAGTATTATAATTGACAATAAGAAGTAGTAAAAAATTAATAACAATTTATTCACTAGTGTTGCACAAATATAATTTAACTATTAAAAACATTCACTAGAGCTATCGTGTCTGAGCTTAATTCTGAAGCCTATGCTGCTTCAAAAGATGGAATATTAGCATTAACGCACGCCCTAGCAGCCACTTTAAGTGCAGATGCTATTAAAGTAAATACGATTAGCCCAGGTTGGATCGCAATAAACGAAGTTGATCATCAACAACATTTTTCAAAAAGGGTTGGAAAACCTAGTGATATCGCAAAAGGTTGCTTATTTAAACGGAGGAGGACAATGATTTCATAACAGGTTCTAATATTGTCGTTGATGGGGGTATGACAAGAAGAATGATCCTATGAAGAATAGGGAATAGATCGTAGATTATGAAATCGTTTTTTTGCTCTGGGATACTAAAGAAAGCAGTTTGTTTATAATGAAAGATTTTGATAATCTTTAATTTATAGTAATAGGAAGTGGAGGAGTCAAAATGAAATTAATTGCAACTGATATGGATGGAACTCTTGTTGATCATATGCGCGAGCTACCTGGAGAAAATGCAAAGGCAATTCTAGCGGCTCAAGAAAGCGGAATACTAGTTGTTGTTGCAACAGGTAGAGATTATACGGAGGCAATCAAACCATTAAAAGAAGCTGGAATTCGTTGTCCGATTATTTGTGTAAATGGAGCGGAAATTCGTTCTGAGGAAGGAGAAATTATTGATAGTACCCCTTTGTCAAATAAACAATTTAGGAAAATCGAAACTATACTAGGTTCACTAGATATTTATTATGAAATTTACACGACGAAAGGTGCATTTACAAAAGACCGCAAACAAGCGCTACTAGTTGTTATCGACGTGATCGAAAGTACAGGCTTTGATGCAAGTAATAAAGAGGCATTACAAATTGCAGAACGTAGATTTCAACAAGGAGAAATAACGTATGTAGAAAGTTTTGAAAAACTTGTAGAAGACAAAAATGTCGAAATCCTTAAAGTTTTAGCATTTACAAAAGATGAAAATGCAAGATTAGAGGGGAAAAATAAATTAGAAAATCCTTTTTACGAATTATCTATTAGTTCTTCTGCAAGTGATAATCTTGAAATATCAACTCAAAATGCACAAAAAGGAATTGCCTTGAAGAAGTTTGCGGAAAGCAAGGGTATATCCATGGAGGAAGTAATGGCAATTGGTGATAACTTTAATGACGTTTCAATGCTAAAAGCAGCAGGGATAAGTGTTGCCATGGGAAATGCCGAACCTGAGATAAAAGACATTTGTAGTTACATTACAAAAACTAATGATGAGAATGGTGTTGCCTTTGCGATAAATAAATTTTTAAAAGAAACGGTAGGAAAATAAAAAAACGGTTTCTGCTCATTGTATTAGCAATGGACAGAAACCGTTTTATTTCATTATTATTAAGCTGCTTTTTTTTCTGACTTTAAATCTTGTCCATTAACATTTGTATGCTTTTTAAAAGCATACATTGAAAAGAAAATTCCAATAAGGATATAACCGAACATATAGTCAAAAGCTGCATTTAATGTAAGTGAAGGAGCATGAATTAATCCAACATAAGAAAGCGCAGCGCCAATGAATGAAAATATAGAAGCTTTTTTAAAGTTGTTGTCTATAATGAATACAGTAATCGCACCTAGGATAATTCCTGAGAACATAGCACCTTGTCCTAATGGTACGATAGCACTTGAAAAATTAGCAACTGCTTCCCCGGCAGAATTATTAAAGCGTGTCATAATAAAGTTTGCTAAATAAGGAAGCATTGCTAAAACGACAGCCGGATAATATTTTTTTTCATTCGTTTGAAAAGCAGTAGATACCATAGAAATACCAACAAACACTAATATAGGAGCAACTACTGAGATGGGAATGATTGATGATAAAGCTGCAATTACCCCGAACATAGCTGCAAATCCGAAAACAATTGCATTTAGAATACTATACCCACGTCCAGCTCCCATCCATTTTGAACCAACAGATGCGATATAAACTGTTGTTGGGAACATCCCACCAAACAATGCACCAATGACAGTACCAGCACCATCGACAGCTTGACACTCGCGAACATCATAGCTGTCACCTTCAGCAGCCATTGCTTCAACGTTGTTCATAGTTTCTACTGCATTATAAATTGTAATTGGTAAAATAACAGCAAGTAAAGCAATCATTGTTCCAAATAATAAACCAACTCCCTCAAATGCAGCAAACGTAGGTAATAAAGGATAAAAACCAAAGTTAGAAAGACCTTCTGATATTTTAGTTGATTCTGTGTAACCTAGAGAAAAAGCTAATACAGTACCGATAACAATGGCAAATAATGATGCTGGGATTTTGAATGGCAACGCTACTTTCCCTATAATACCGACTAAAATAACTGCTAAAACAAATAAACCAATAACAGGCATTTCAAACGTTCTAAATAACATCTCACCAGCGATGAAAGTTAAAGCAACGCCTGCTAGAGCCCCAAGCATTGCTGCGCGAGGAATGTTATTTCTCACCCAGGTTCCAGTAAAGCTAATTAAAATTTCAATAAATCCGCTAATTAAACAAGCAGCAAGAGCAATTTTCCAAGCTAATTCAGGATCACCAGTTAAAGCATTAGCTGGTGCTAAAACTCCGAATAAAAAGACAAACATAACGGGTGTACTTATACCGTACGAAAGGGCTGTTACATTTGTACGCCCTTCTTTTTGAGCTAATCGTTTGGCTGAAAAAGCATAGTATAAGTTTCCGACAATTACAGCAACTGCAGCACCTGGTATAACTTTACCAAAGACAATACTTGTAGGAAAACCCATACCAAGCATTGTAACAGCGATAATTACAAAGTTTGCTAAGTTATTTTGAAAAAGTGCAAAGAAAGCATCAGTGTCCTCTTTTTTATACCAAGGATATTGAATTTGATTTGTTGACATTTATTTCTCTCCTTAAAATATGGTTTATATTTAATAGAATGATTACTTATTTGCGACCATTTCTTCTATAAAGCTGACTTTCTTATTCTCGAGTGAAGAAATTCGAGCAAGAGATTCTACATGAAATCCAGCCTGTTCTAATTTATCACGTCCAGGTTGAAAGGATTTTTCAATGACAATCCCTATACCTACAACAGTTGCATTAGCTTGCTTTACCAATGAAGTAAGTCCTAATGCAGCTTCACCGTTTGCTAAAAAGTCATCAATGATTAGAACCTTGTCACCTTCAACAATAAAATCTTTTGAAATAGTTATTTCGTTTGTTTCATCTTTTGTATAAGAATAAACTTTTGCAGTTAATAAATTTGAACTTAATGTTAATGATTTTTTCTTTCTGGAAAAAATGACAGGAACCCCAAGTTCTAAAGCAGTAGTTAGAGACGGAGCAATACCAGATGATTCTATTGTTAATATTTTTGTGATTTCTTGATTTTTAAACCTTTCAGCAAATTCTTTTCCGATCTCCAAAGTAAGTGTCGGATCAATTTGATGGTTTAAAAATGAATCTACTTTTAACACACCGTCTGAAATAACAACTCCTTTTTCTAAAATGGCTTGTTTTAACCTGTTCATAAATGAAATCCTCCCAATATCAAAAAATAAAAAAACTCAAAATTCTACCGGTACCCACAGACAAACTATGAGTGAAAGGTAGAATTTCGAGCTTACTATAACCGAAAATTTATAACTATGCTAGAATATAAAAAATTAGCGATAGCTATCCCAATCACTCGTAGTCAGATTATTTAAGGTAATCCGGTAGAAACTTGCAGGCCATATCCCTGCTATTATACGAGAAATATTTAATTACTTCGTGATTATAGCACAAGTTCTTTTATTAGAATAGCACTTTTCCCGAACGTTTTTAATATTAATTGAATTAAATATTCGCATAAATAACAATTAAAGATAGTTTTTCTAAATTTTTACTTATTCTTCGCGCGTATTTTATCTAAGATTTCTTTTTTATCATCATCGGTAAAAAATTTAAGCTTGTGTAACAATTCTGTATAATTGATAAGGCGCTGAATTGGAAATCTTGCCCTGTTATTCATTGCACTTGTACACCTCTTTCTGTAATGCAAAACTTTTGTTTATAATAAACATAATATGTTTCTGTTTTCATATTGACATCAGTAAATGTAGATAGTAAATTAAGAATAATAAACTCTTACAAGGATTTTATTAAATCCTTGTACTTGGAAAGGTGTCTAGCTCTAGCGCCTATGAACTCGGTCACTTCAGTCAAGCAACTGACTTCAATTACTGCTTGGAATTCTTCGTTGATTGGCTTCATACAGCTTTGCGACGAGCAAACGGAGGGCACAGGAGCAGCCACTCGTAATGAAGGCGTGCGCTTCTCTGTTAAATATTGTAGGATTGTTACTGTATTCAGGCAAAACCTAAATTTCTGCAAAGGGTATCCCTTTGCAGGGGTAGGTTTTGCCTTTTTTACATATACTTATAGTTATAGTTATTATTAAATGAGTAGAAAGGGAGATAGTATGTTAAAAAAATTATTTGGTTTAGGAAAAAGTAAAGAGGTAAAAATTGAAAGTGAGAAAATTTTTGCTCCACTAACAGGAAACTTATTAAGTATTGATCAAGTTCCAGACCCGGTTTTTTCTCAAAAAATGATGGGAGATGGTATTGCAATTGAACCAACAGAGGGGTTAGTAGTTTCACCAGTAGAAGGTGAGATTGTCCAGGTTTTCCCAACGAAACATGCGATTGGAATAAAATCTTTAGGTGGTATGGAGATATTAATTCATATCGGTTTAGAAACGGTTTCAATGAATGGAGAAGGATTTACCACATATATTAAGGAAGGAGATAAAGTAAAGGTTGGTGATCGTTTAGTTGAGTTTTCTTTAGAGTTAGTAAAAGAAAAAGCTTCTAGTATTATCACTCCAATGGTTATTACAAATGGAGAAATAGTAAATGAAATAAGAAAAGAAAACACTACTACAGTGACTGCTGGTAAGACAGAAGTGATTGAGGTAAAATTAAATTAATAACAAGGTTAAGGATGATAAAACGATTTTCTAGTTAGCCAATGAGTTAAAAGGAGAATCATAAATGAAAATAAAAAAAATCCTGAATAACAATGCTGTAATTGTTCAAGAAGGTACTAGTGAAAAAATTGCAATAGGTCCTGGAATTGCTTTTCAAAAGAAGAAAAATGATATCATTGCAAAGAATAACGTGGAAAAAGTGTTTGTAATGGAAGATAATGATGATTATGAAAAATTTCAAGAAATATTAAGTACACTTCCAATAGAACATATTAAAATTGCTGAAGAAATTATTAGTTATGCAGAGGGGGCTTTAATGACCCCTTTAAATGATCACGTTCATGTTGCTTTAACAGATCATCTTTCTTTTGCGTTTGAAAGGCTCAAACAAGGATATGAAATTAATAATAAATTACTTCAAGAAATAAAAATATTATATCCAGAAGAGTATGAAGTTGGACTTTGGGCACAAAAAAGAATAAAGGAACGTTTAAGTATTGAAATACCTAACGATGAAGTTGGTTATATTGCGCTACACATACATACAGCTAAAATGAATCGTAAAAGTCTTAAACCTTCTTTAGATGTATCTAGCTTTGTTAATGACGTTATTGGCTTAATTGAAAAGGAATTTAATACTTCGATTCATGCTAAATCATTATCCTACCAACGCCTGTTAACCCATTTACGTTTTGCTTTTCAAAGGATTCAGCAAAAAGAGCCATTTCATGATATGGATGAAGAGATGCTTGAAGTGATTAAGAAAAAACATAAAAAAGCTTTTGATACAGCTGAAAAAATAGGCAATTTAATCAAGGAAGTATATCAGTTTGATTTACCGATATCTGAACAAGCGTACATTGCATTGCACATACAGCGACTTTCAGAAAAATAATGATCAGGAGAGGGCAAACCCTCTTCTTTTTCTATATATTCATTATTTTTGCGTCTGAGACACTATAACTACTGTTACGTTAAAACATATGTGACTAGATATAGCTTTTTGTGGCTCTTTCTAAATAATTATTAATTCACTCATTTACATCGGAGACTTTAATATATTTTTATGAATAGTTATATTCTTTCTTATAATAACTAAAGTTTTCTATATTTTTTATTTTTTCAGAAAATATATAGAATTAATAAATAAGCTATGATATACTTTTATGCATTATTAGGAAGAAATCTAACAATGAAAATCATTAAAGTTACGGAAATATGACTTTTAAAATTTAAGATAAACTAAAACTTCAACAAAATAAAGTGAGTAATAATTATTGTTATTAAGGAAAGTAGTTGTTTTTTGGCAAAGTCTTATTTTTAATTATTTTGAATTGGAGGAATTAGCTTGAGAGAACAAGTTTTTCTCTATGATACGACTTTACGTGATGGAACACAGGGTGAGGGCATAAGCTTATCTGTAGATGACAAATTAAAGATTGTAGAAAAGTTGGATGAAATTGGAGTTCATTATATAGAAGGCGGTTGGCCGGGAAGTAACCCAAAAGATATGGAATTTTTTCAAAAAGTCCAAGACCTTCAACTTAGTCATTCTAAAATAACAGCTTTTGGAAGCACACGAAGGATTGGTGTTAAAGCAAACGAAGATGAAAACCTTCAGAAGTTAATTGAAAGTGGTGTTAAAGTAGTTGCGATTTTTGGTAAAACGTGGGATTTCCAAGTGATTGAGGCTCTAAAAACAACATTAGAAGAAAACCTTGATATGATTAGAGACTCTGTAGCTTATTTAAAAGACAATGGTCTTGAAGTTATTTTTGATGCTGAGCACTTTTTTGACGGCTATAAACAAAATAAAGAGTACGCTCTAAAAGCTATTAAGGTAGCTGAAGAAGCAGGAGCTGACTGTATAGCACTTTGTGATACAAACGGTGGAACTCTTCCCCATGAAATATATGAAATTGTTAAAACTGTATGTGATAAAATAAATATACAGATAGGGATTCATTGTCATAATGATGGTGAAGTAGCCGTTGCAAATTCTCTATCTGCAGTTCAAGCGGGTGCTAGACATATTCAAGGAACGATCAATGGTTATGGAGAACGATGCGGGAATGCAAATTTAATTTCTGTTATCCCAAATTTACAGGTAAAACTTAATTACCAGTGTGTAAAGAAAGAAAACTTAAGTAATTTAACTTCTATATCAAAATTTGTTCATGAAGTTGCTAACCAGGCTGCACCAAGTAATCAGCCATTTGTTGGAAAAAGTGCTTTTGCACATAAAGGTGGAATGCATGTTAGCGCTGTTTTAAAGCATCCTGAAACGTATGAACATATTAAGCCTGAACTAATAGGGAATAGTAGGCGTGTTCTCATTTCTGAACTTTCAGGGCAAAGTAACTTAATGTTTAAAGCTAAAGAGTGGAACTATTCAATTGATAAAAAAGATCCAAACTCTAAATTGCTTCTTGAGAAAATTAAAGAAAAAGAACATGAAGGCTATCAATACGAAGCGGCTGAGGCTTCATTTGAACTTTTAGTGAAAAAGAGTTTTAGTGAATGGAAAGAATACTTTTTATTAGATTATTATAAGATCTTTGTTGAAAAAAATGGAGAAGATATCTTTTCTACAGAAGCTGTAGTCAAGCTTTGTGTGCATGATGAAATGGTATTAACAGCTGCAGAGGGGAACGGCCCTGTCAATGCGCTTGATCATGCTCTTCGTAAGGGGCTAGAACAATTTTATCCAATTATTAAAAATATGTATTTATCTGACTATAAAGTTCGAGTTCTTGATGAAACAGAAGCAACAGCCTCAAAGGTTCGTGTTTTAATTGAATCTTCTGATGGAACAGAGAAATGGAGTACTATAGGTGTATCTGGAAATATAATAAAAGCTAGTTGGTTAGCTTTAGTAGACAGTGTTCAATATTATCTAATGAAAAATGATAATTTAATAAAGGTAGTATCCAATAAGAAAGAAGAACAATTTATTGGGTTAAACAATCATTAATATAATCAACAATGAATTTTTCAAAATTGATTGATAATATGAAATTAGTTATTTATGAAGGGATGAGAAGAGATGAGTAAAGTTGAGACGGTAAAAGTTGAGAAGAGTGAAAAGGGATATTTTGGTGAATTTGGTGGAAGCTTTGTTCCACCACAACTTCAGCCAGTACTAGATCGTTTAGAAGAAGCCTTTGAAACATACAAAGATGAACCAGAATTTAATAAAGAATATCTCTATTATTTGAAAGAATATGTTGGTAGAGAAAATCCGCTAACTTTTGCTCAGCGTTTAACTCAAAAGTTAGGTGGAGCAAAGATTTATTTAAAACGTGAGGATTTAAATCATACTGGTGCTCATAAGATAAATAATGTCATTGGGCAGATTCTTCTTGCCAAGAGGATGGGAGCACATCGCATTATTGCCGAAACTGGAGCGGGGCAACATGGTGTAGCAACAGCAACTGCATGTGCAATGCTTGGTATGGAATGTATCATTTATATGGGGGCAGAAGACACGAGAAGGCAAGCTCTAAACGTCTTTCGTATGGAACTTTTAGGAGCAAAAGTCATTGCAGTTCGTAAAGGTCAAGGTCGACTAAAAGATGCCGTTGATGAGGCATTAAATGATTTGATTGAAAATTATGAGAATACGTTTTATTTATTAGGTTCGGCTGTTGGCCCACATCCTTACCCATCTATTGTTCGACATTTCCAAGCTATAATTAGTAAAGAGTCAAAACGTCAAATTTTAGAAAAAGAAGGTAGACTACCAGATATGGTTGTAGCATGTGCTGGTGGTGGTAGCAATGCCATTGGTGCATTCAGTGAATATATTCCGGAAAAATCAGTTCGGTTAGTTGGTGTAGAACCTAAGGAAGCAGCGAGTTTAACGAAGGGTACACCTGGTGTTTTACACGGTTTCAAATGTTTAGTTCTGCAAGATGAAAAAGGTAATCCATTACCTACACATTCTATTTCTGCAGGCCTTGATTACCCAGGTATTGGTCCTGAACATAGTCACTTAAAAGTAAGTGGTCGTGCCGAATATTATGCGGTATCAAAAGAGGAAGTGCTAGAAGCGTTTCAGGAGTTAGCGCGTACTGAGGGAATTATCCCAGCTTTAGAAAGTGCTCACGCTATTGCATATGTAATTAAGACTGCCCCAAAGCTTAAGGAAGACCAAATTATTATCGTTAATATTTCAGGTCGTGGTGATAAAGACGTAAATGAAGTTGCGTTACTGTTACAAGACCAATAGAGTAGTAAGAAAAGTGCAAGCGCCTTGGTCACGAGCAGCTGCTCCTGTGCCACTCCGTTTGCTCGTCGCAAAGCAGCTTCGAAGTAATCTCAGCAGTAGCTTCACTGGGGCGGCCTTTGGCTTCCGAAAAGGTCTGAAGTGATCGAGCCGATGGCGCCTGGAGCTAGACAGTTTCTAAGTTAGAAATTTATAAATTCTGATTAAATAAAAAAGGATGACTGTGGTCATCCTTTTTTATTACGCAAGAGAAGTATAAAAATTTGAGTTTATAATACGCCAGCTCTGGATTCAGCGGATCAGCCACCTTGTGTAATTACATTTATCAATAGGTTTTCATCGGAAACTTGGGTAAACATAAGGTGAATCTGGTTCATCTATGATAGTTATTTCCCTTAACATAATGACAGGTAGTTCATATCCATGATACTTAGTTTTATTAATAGTTCCTCTTACTCTTACCCATGTATCATTTGGATAAAGGTAAGCTTCTTCGGTTTCGACTAACGTACCATACACCCCAGCATCAGCAGTACAACATGTCATAGAAAATCTAGCTACTACAAGTTGATTATCTTCAAAATCTTGTTCTCTGAACACAAACCCCATAATTTCCAATTCTTTTCCAACGAAGCTCTCTAAATGCAAATCAAGTAAAGTCATAACATCTAAATAATTTTTATCAGTAACTTTTATGACTGTCTCACCATGTAAATCAGTTAATATGTTATCATAGTACTCATTGAACCATTCTTCGTCGTAAAAATCCTCAATTTGGTAATGCTCAATTTCATCAATTGTTTCATAACCTTCTATACTTGCTAGATAACCTTCAGGATCATTTAGAAATTGGTCAGTTCTAGGTGTACTAGATTGACCGTCTTCAATGTTTGTTGTTGGATTGGCTAAGTTAATACCTGATCCATAAATAATGCCCCGATTTGCTGCGACAGAGCTGTTTAATGCTTGGTCAGGAATCGTAAACCCCATTAAAAGTGGTAAAATAAAAATAGAATAAACAAGTAATCTTACCCAACGAGGTCCGGATATTTGATGGTCTAAACCACAATCACAATCAATTTCTTCTTCTGATTTTCCTCTATTTGTACTTCTAAAAATTTGAATAATTCCTAAAAGGAAAAACACAACAAGAGAAAAATAAATAAAAGGCATCATTTTAGGTGCAATATAGTACTTCATATTGTCAGTGATAATGTATCCTAAAATTAATAGGGCAAAACCGAAGAGGATAATTCCTCGAATATACGCATGAAACCCCAAATCACCTTTGTCATTCATTGGCTTTTAGCCCCTCTCTATAAGAAGATTATAAAATAAAAAAGTGTAATAATAATACTGATCCGAAAACAAATACAGTTACAGTAGTTATAAATGCCAAAACAAATTTAGTTTTGAAGAATGCTAGAAGCATAATCGTATTTTTTAAATCTAGCATAGGTCCATAAACTAGGAAGGCAATAATGGAACTAGTCGTAAAGTTATTGGAAAAGGATGCTGCAACGAAGGCATCTGCTTCAGAGCATAAAGATAATACGTATGCAAAAGCCATCATAACAAATGTTGACGAATATTCATTTGAACCTAGTGCTTGTAAAATACTTCTATCTAAAAATGTTTGAAATAGAGCTGCGATAAAGGCTCCAGCAATTAAATATTTTCCCATCATAAAAAATTCATCGGCAGCGTGATACATTGTTTGTTTAATGCGATTAGGTTTTTTCGTTGGTGTATTAACATTTGAAACTTGTTTACCTAGTAATTCTTCTTTACTCCATTTTAATTGGTCATTATTTTTTCTGAATAAAAAGTAAATAACTGCTCCAATAATGATAGCGAGAATGAAAGCTAATCCCATCCTGGAATATAATACACTTGGATTATTTCTAAATGCATAATAAGTCGAAGCAAATACTACAGGATTTAGGATAGGAGCCCCTACTAGGAATACGACACCAACATGTAGTGGCATTCCTTTTTTTATTAACCTTCTTACAACAGGAACAATTGCACACTCGCATATTGGAAAAATTGCACCGAGAACAGCTGCCGGAAAAAGTGCAGCTATTGCATTTTTAGGTAGATATTTTTGGATAGTATCCTCAGAGACATATATTTGAATTAATGCAGAAACAAATACCCCTAACAAAATAAACGGAAAAGCTTCAATTATAATACTAATAAAAATAGTATTTACATTTACTAGACTATCTGGCAAGGTAGTCGTATCTTTAATTCTCTCAATGTTAAAAAATAGAAGTAAAAACACTAGTAATAAAGCTACACCGAGTAAATCTTTTACTAGGGATGTCATAGACTCTTTAACGTTCATAATGATGTACTCCTTAGTTAATAAATTATGTAAGTGAGCTATATCAATAAAACTCAAACATTTTACATTCGTTTTAATAGTTTACCATAAAACAATAAGTATATGACAAACCTTTTTATTCCTATACTTAAATAGAAGATGGCAGTTAAATAGTAATCATTCCTATTTGAGTTTTTTGACTTCTTATGCTAAGTTAAAGTTAACTTTTATTTACGGAGGAGACTATGAAAAAAAGAGTTCCTACTTATATTATCACAGGGTTTCTTGGTAGTGGTAAAACAACAGTTTTACAGCATTTACTTAATTATTGTAGAGAAAATAAATTAAAACCTGCTATTGTTATTAATGAAATAGGGGAAACAAATGTTGAAGAACATTTGTTTAAGGATGATCACGTATTAGAAATGCTTAACGGTTGTATTTGTTGTTCGATACAAAGTGACTTTACTAAAGAATTACACACTTTTATTACTAGTTTGAGTGATAATGCTGTACCTGATATTATTTTAATAGAGGGGACAGGTATAGCTAATCCTATAGAAATAGTAGATGCCCTTACAGAACCTTTGTTAATGGATAAGATTGATTTGTTTTCGGTAATTAATGTAATAGATGGAAGTAAGTATTTGGAGTACCAAAGTATTTTTTCTAGCACGAGGGAAGTGCGTAATATATTAAAATCACAAATTTCTATAAGTTCATTTATTCTTCTAAATAAAATGGATTTAATAAATCATAAGTATACTGATAAGATTAGAAGAAAAGTAGAAGATCTTAAAAAAGGGAACACACCAGTTATAGAAACTAGCTATGGAGAAGTGAATATACAAGAAATGTTGGAAAAACGGGTTCGAATTCATCGATCCCATGAAAAAATTAATCTTTTAAGTTCAAGCAAATGCGGTTGTAATCATAATCACACTTGTGATCAACATGCAAAAGTTCACCATAACCATTCTTTTCAAGCTGTTAAAATTGATATAAACCGCCCGATTGATCGGATCGATTTTGAAAAGTGGCTAAAAAAACTACCGAAAACAATGGTTCGAGGAAAAGGTATTGTAAATTTAACAGAAACTGCGGGGCTATTTCAGTTCCAATATTCATCTAATCAGTTGAATATGATGAGAGTAAAAGAAAATTTAAATACAGAACCTTGTTTGATATTAATTGGAGTAGATCTTGATAGCAAGGCTATTGAAAAATCCTTTTATGAAAAATTTTAAAAAGAGAGGCTGACGCAAAAGTTAGCCTCTCTTTCTTTAGGTTAAATATTAAATATCGATAATTGTTGTAACATCAAGGAAAAAGTAGACAAAAATTGCTGCAGCAAAACAGTAGATAGCAAAATAAATTAGTTTACTTCTTTTTAAGAAATCAATCAGCCAAATAATTCCTAACCAAGAAAAGATAAAAGTGGTAATAAATGAGATGATAAGAGCCGGAGTACCGATAGCGGAGAATACCTCTTTACTAACATCACCCACTGCTAGAACTGTAGAACCTAAAATGACAGGGATAACAAGTAGAAATGAATAACGTACAGCAGTATCACGTTCTAGACCTACTAATAGGGCAGTGATTAATGTGGCACCTGAACGAGAAATTCCGGGTAATACAGCTAAAGTTTGTCCTAATCCTACGACAATGGCATCAAAAAAGTTCATGTCTTTCTCAGTACGTGCGCCGTACTGATGAACTCTTTCAATAAAAATTAAACCTAATCCAGTAACGATTAAAGCACTTGCTATAAAAGGTGGAGTTTTCATTGAGTCTCCTACAAAGTCTTTTAGAAGCATACCTAAAACCCCAGTGATTACTGTTGCTATAAGAATATAAATTCCAAAGAGAAAATGAACTCGATTTTTCTTTGATCTTGTCTTAAAATAGCTAAAGAAGCCGATGATAACCTCGATTAAATCCTTTCTGAAGTAAATCATAACTGCCAAAACCGATGCGATGTGTAAATAAATTTCAAATGTCAAACCAGGAAATGGTGTTCCTAAAATGAGTTGAGTAATAACAATATGAGCTGTACTAGATATCGGTAAAAATTCTGTTAAGCCTTGTACAATTCCAAAAATGATAGCTTCAATGATAGACATAAGTGTCTCCTTCCAATTAATTAGTAACAAAATAACTGTTACTAATTCTAGCAAATGTAATAGATTTTATAAAGAGAAAATTAAATAGTAAAGTATAAAGATAATATTATTACATATCATTGAAACTTATTAAAACGTTCATTATACTTTCGTATATAAGAACTTAGAAATGAGTGGTGTCATGAAAAAAATACATATACTTACCTTTCTTGCTATTGGATGTGGGGGAGCAATAGGGACCTTATTTCGCTATACGATCAACATTCAAACTTTATCATTACTTTTTCCATTAGGCACATTATTAGAGAATTTAGTTGGTAGCTTGTTATTAGGATTTTTAACTGGATGGATTGTAAATATGAAATTAAATGAAATTATAAAAACAGGTTTGGGTGTAGGATTTTGTGGTGGATTTACAACAATGTCTACTTTAGCTGCTGACGTATATAGCTTATTTATTCGTCCTTCACCATTTTTAGTGACCTTATATATTGGTACTTCAATTTTTGGTGGCATAGCACTTGCATTTTTAGGATTTATTCTTGGAAAACATATAAGTCTGTATTATAGAAACACTAAAAAAGAAGGTGAGATGGAATGAACTCATTATTAGTAATGCTAGGTGGTGCTGTTGGAGCTATGCTCCGTTATGCGCTAGGGTTAATTTTAATGAAAAGGTTTCCTCATCCACCTATACCGATTGCAATGTTATTTGTAAACATTATTGGTTCAGTTGGCCTTGGATTATTTTTAGGAGTTCTTTTTTCAAAAGGTGTTAACCTTGATATTTATGAAGAACCGCTGTTTTTATTAGTAGGCCTCGGGTTTTTTGGTGCTTTTACTACTTTTTCTACATTTAGTGTGGAAAGTATGCAATTGTTAAAAGATGGAAAAACAAAAAAAGCATGTATTTATGTATTATTTTCGATATCGTTTTCTATAGCGTTTTTTGCTATTGGATTTTGGTTTACTTCAAGTTTTCTTTAACTTTTGGGAGGAATTGATTAGACTATTATAAAGGAGGGACGTTCGTGTCAAAAAATCGTATTGTTAGTTTTACTATAGCTTTAGTTGCTTTTGCATTTATTGTATATGTATTTGTTGAAAATATATCAGACGATGGGTTTCAGTTCACAAGTGGTGGGAGAGAGAAAGTTAATGATATAAATCAAATGAAGACGTCATCTATCCCGAATGGCGAAATTGGTTTGCAACAAGGAATGTATGCACCGGATTTCACATTACCTTTATGGGGAACAGATGAAGAAAAGTCATTATCATCATTTAAAGGGCAAATCGTTGTCCTAAACCTATGGGCTTCTTGGTGTCCGCCTTGTCGAGATGAGATGCCTGACTTGATTAAGTTGTCTAAAGAGTATAAAGATCAAGGTGTTCAAGTGTTAGGGATGAATATGGCGACATTCGAGAGTAGTGAAGAGGTCATTAAACAATTTATTGAAGAATACAATATCTCATTTCCTAACTTTTTAGATCAACCAATTGATACGACCAATCAAAGAGGTGTAATAGAAAGCTTATATCAAGTAAGATCTATTCCTGTCACTTACATTTTAGACGAAGAGGGCCGTATAGTTATTCCGATAAGAGGAAAGGTGAATTATGAGATGCTAGAGTCAGAATTGAAAAAGATTCTTGATTAATGTAGAAGAAGGTATTTTATAACCTTCTTCCTTTCTATGTTTAAAAAATATAAGTTTAAGCTACTCGTGACCAAGGCGCTTGCGCTTTCCTTGCAGTATCAGAATTTATAAATCTCTAACTTGGAAACTGTCTAGCTCCAGGCGCCATCGGCTCGATCACTTCAGACCTTCTCTTTCGGTCAAAAACCCGACCGCTACGAGCAGGTCTTCCAGTGTTTGTCGCCGATAGGCGGGCGCCTTGCGCTTTTCTTGCAGTATCAGAATTTATAAGTTTCTAACTTGGAAACTGTCTAGCTTCAGCGCCTACGAGCTCGGTCACTTCAGTCCTTTTCGGAAGCCAAAGAGCGGCTTCTGTCAAAGGCCTTCCAGTGCCTTTCGCTCGTGACCAAGGCGCTTGCGCTTTTCTTGTTACCTATGTGAATGATATTTGCTTTCTTTTAACATACTTTTTAATTCGTAAACCATATCTTTAGTAAGTGCTAATTTTTGAGATGTGGTTACGTTTGCTTTTAATTGTTCAATTGTACTCGCACCTGGAATGACAGTAGCTGTATTAGGAGTACTTAAACAATATTGTAGAGCTAGCTCATGTAACTTATAATCATGATTTTTGGCCCATTGTTGTAGTTTAATTAGTGTATTCTTTAATTCGTGTTCATTGTAGTCGAGATAGCCTTCTGACTTTATTTTATTTAAAAAATTTTCAGTAAGAAGTCCTTTTGCTAAAGGTCCTCGTGGAATAACACTAATATTATTTTGATTTAGATGTTCAATGATAGCTTCTTCAGCTCTACGGTCCAATAAACTATACTGCATCATAACACTAATAATATTAGATTTTTCAACATATTGCTTTATTACTTTAGGACGAATGGAAGAAATCCCATAGTAACGAATCCACCCTTCATTAATCAGTTCTTCAAAAGCTTCGATCGTCTCCTCGATTGGATCGTCGATTGTCCCACCGTGGAGCTGATATAAATCGATGTAGTCCGTATTAAGTCTTTTTAAACTATGTTTAACTGCTTCTTTTATGTATGTTTTTCTTGGATTCCAGTTCCAACCTTCCTTTCCCTTTTTCCATTGATTCCCAACTTTTGTAGCAACAATAACATCTTGTCGCTTACCTTTTAGTGCACGGCCCAGCAATTCCTCATTTTGTCCAAAATCGTACAAATCGGCAGTATCAAAGTAATTTATACCTTTTTCAATAGCTTGATGAATGATTGTTTCACTTAATTGTTTCTTAGGTTGTAATGACATACATCCTAAGCCAATTGTTGACGCAAATAACTCGGAATTTCCTATTCGGCTTTTTTTCATGTACTTCACCTCTTGATAATATTTTAGTATTTTTACCCATACAATATCAATATTGGAATTTCAGAGCAAACAATTAGATTAATTCCCATTTTAAAGGAAATACTGGTGATATTGTGATAATATGGAATAAATAATTGAGGAGTTTCATTATGTATATAGAGAAAAAAGTGCTGGTTGAAGATATTATTTATGAGGATGAAGAAATACAGATATTAAAAACTTCTGATGGTGCTAAAAAAGCATTGTCATACCTAACTATTACTCCTAGAGCAAGTAAAAATGAAGAAATTATCGTCAATGTTACTTCTACTACGCTTAAGTTAGGTACTGGAGGAATGGATATAGTTACTTCTGTTATTCGTTCTATGCCAGTAACCAAAGTTATTCCAGAAGGACATATTATGAAGTCGCGATATTTGCCAAGTCAGCACAGCGTATTGGCGGTGGAAGCTCAAGAAAGTTTATATCATGACTTGTTCAAAGAACCATTTTCTTTAGAAGGAAAGAAAGTACTAATTGGGGAACTACATAGTATGATCCCTATTTGTTTTTGGGCTATGGATTTTCTTAATAAAGGAGGTAGGATGGTAGTAATAGTTAGTGATGAGGCTAGTATTCCGTTAAGCTTAAGTAGTCATATCCGAGCATTAAAGGATGATGAGCGCTTTTCAACGATAACTATTGGTCAAGCCTTTGGAGGGACATATGAAGCTGTAAACCTTCCAACTGCTTTGCAGTTTGCAACAAAGGTTCTAAAAGCAGACCTTATATTTGTTACTTTAGGACCTGGTGTAGTAGGAACCAACACTCGGTATGGGTATAGCGGCATCGTTCAAGCTTCATGGGCTAATATTATTAGTAGCTTAGAGGGTTTGCCAGTTTGGGTGCCGAGGCTTTCTGAGTCCGATAAACGTGAGCGGCACCTGGGGATTAGTCATCATACAATTACACCTATGATGGAATTTACTTATGCAAAATGTATTTTGCCACTCCCCATTATTATTGGCAGTATTGGAAATAAGATCAATAAGCAAATTGAGGAGCTCCAATTGAAACATACTATTCGTTGGTTACAAAGAGAGCCCCTAGAAGAGTTAGTATTACATGGACTTAAAAATAGTGCCGTTCCAATTCAAACAATGGGTAGAAAATATGAAGATGATCCCATCTTTTTTTTAGGGGTTGCTGGAGCAATCAAATGGGTTATCGATTAAAATCTAACATTTTGACTTTTGTTCATCGATCCATTCTTGTACAGTTGTATATTTTTTCATATATTTTTTTAACATATAGTTTATTTGCCAGGCTTTTCCTACTAACGTTACACGTTGTTCTTGAACGTAAATTTTCACTTTACATCGTCTCCCTTCAAGTGCCTGTCAATTAAAAGAGACAAGCTATGATAAACTGTATGAAGGGGTTTTGGGTAATAGTACTCTTTGTTTCAAAATCCTAAAATTTTTTTCTTGAAGAGAAAAGGTGTTGTAGTTAAATTAATGTGAGGAGTGTTTGAAATGACATATAAATTTTATGAAAAAACGATATCTACACAATCAATTTTTAAAGGAAGAATAATTGATTTAGAGGTTCAAGATGTAGAGCTTCCTAACGGAGAACATAGTAAGCGTGAAATTATAAAACACCCTGGTGCAGTAGCAGTTATTGCTGTAACTAAGGATAAAAAAATATTGCTAATTAACCAATTTCGAAAGCCATTAGAAAAGGAACTTGTTGAGATACCTGCTGGAAAATTGGAACCAGGTGAAGACCCGTTAGAGTGTGCTAAGCGAGAACTTGAAGAAGAAACGGGCTATAGACCGAAAGATTTAAAATTAGTTACATCTTTTTATACTTCGCCTGGCTTTGCAAATGAATTAGTCTATATTTATTTTACGAATGAAATGGAACTAGGTGAAGTAAATTGTGATGAGGACGAATTCTTAGAAGTTATAGAAGTCACGTTGGATGAAGCGGAAGAATTGATTGAAAAGCAAGTTATTCATGATGCAAAAACAGTGTTTGCAATTCAGTATTTAAAACTTAATGGTGGTTGATCATATTGAGTCATTTAAAGTCCTTTTTTGTAGATTTACATATTCATTTAGGAGCAACCGCTTCTGGTAAACCAGTAAAAATTACAGCATCGAAATCATTAACATTGGAAAGAGTTTTAAATGAAGCTGTTGATATTAAAGGATTAGATTTAATTGGTATAATTGATTGTCATGTACCAGAAGTATTAGCACAAATTGATTGTTTATTAGAAAAAGAAATCCTTAAAGAAAATAAACAAGGTGGTCTTTGTTATAAAGGAAAGATTTCCTTTGTTTTAGGTTCTGAAATAGAAGTGTATGACAAAAAGAGTAAGGGACCTATTCATGTCCTTGTTTATTTTCCTTATTTAAAAACAATGAAACAATTCTCAGAATGGTTTTCCATTAGGGTTACAAATATTACTTTAAGTTCTCAACGGATATATGAGGAAGGCGTTCTATTACAAGAAAAAGTAAAAGAACTAGGTGGTCTTTTTATCCCTGCTCATGTTTTTACCCCTTTTAAGAGTCTCTATGGTAGAGGTGTAGAAAGAAGTTTAACTGAGGTTTTTAATCCGGAATGGATAGATGCAATTGAACTAGGTCTAAGCTCTGATACTACCATGGCAAATCAGATAGAAGAGTTATACAAATTTACGTTTTTAACAAATTCTGATGCTCATTCTTTAGCAAATATAGCACGTGAATATCAAAAAATAATAATGCAACAACCTAGTTTTTATGAATTAGAAATGGCAATAAAAAACTTGAATGGGAGGAAGGTTGAGTGTAATTTTGGTTTAGATCCACAACTCGGAAAATACTATCAAACAACTTGTGAACGTTGTATGGAACCTGTTACTAATGAAATGCTACAAACGTGTCCAGGTTGTGGGCATCGCCATTTTGTGAAAGGGGTTTCGGCAAGGATAAAAGAAATAGTAGAAGTAAATCAAAGTGTTAAAAAACTTAAAAAATTACGTCCTCCTTATATACATCAAGTTCCTTTGCAATTTATTCCAGGTGTTGGTCCAAAAACATTACAAAAATTACGACAACGATTTAAAACAGATATGAACATTATCCACGATGTGTCCCAAGAAGATTTACAGCAAGTGGTACCAATGAATATTGTAGACCTTATTATTAAAGCAAGAATGGGAGAGCTATCATTAAAGCAGGGGGGCGGAGGAAAGTATGGGAAAATTAAATAATAATTCACCGTCTTTCCTAAATGGAAAATTTAAAATCGTATGAATATGAAAAATCGATTTCTATTAATTGTCATAGAAGTCGATTTTTTTTCATAGAGTAGAGTAACGAAGAATAGTTGAGGAGGAGAACGATGAGAAGAAAGCCTGTTGGAATTGGTCAAGCTATTGCTTATCACATTGAAGAAAATCGTTCTATTTATATATTTACGATTGTATTATTCTTAATTGGGATAATATTTGGTGCCATTATTGTTAATAGTTTAAGTTTAAATCAAAGGCATGACCTTCATATATATTTAAATCAGTTTTTTGGACAGGTTTCAGAAGGACAATTAGCAGATTCAGGAGCAATGTTTTCACAAAGTTTTGCTCATTACCTGAAAAATATTGGCTTGATGTGGGTATTAGGGCTTTCTATTATAGGACTTCCAATCATATTAATTTTATTATTTATTAAGGGGGTCGTTGTGGGATTCACTGTTGGTTTTTTAGTGAATCAGTTAGGCATGAATGGTTTCATGCTTTCCTTTACATCAGTAATGCCACAAAATTTTATTTTAGTTCCAGCATATATCATTGTGGCAACAGCTTCGGTAGCATTTTCATTAAAAATGGTTCGACAACAATTTATTAAACGAAGTCATGAGCCCATTTTTCAACACTTTTTACGCTATTCAGCATTAGTATTATGTATTGGTGCATTATTAGCCGTTGCTTCAGCGTTTGAGGCATATGTATCTCCGAATTTAATGAGAATGGTAGTAAATTTAATGTAGATTATAAATATTTTAAATTAATGTTTATTCTAATCTAATTATTGTAATGATTTTAATTTGACCCCTTTTCTTTTATTGAGTATAATTAAGCTACTTAATCGGCTTTCGGGAGGGGCAATAAAGGTATGGAAAAAAGAATTGAACGAATTAAGAAACAGTTGCATTCTCAAAGCTACAAGCTTACTCCACAACGAGAGGCGACAGTTCGTGTATTATTAGAACATGAAGATGATCATTTAAGTGCAGAAGACGTATATCTGTTAGTGAAAGAAAAAGCACCTGAAATAGGATTAGCTACGGTTTACCGAACTCTAGAACTACTTAGTGAATTAAAAGTTGTAGATAAAATTAATTTCGGTGATGGTGTTTCACGTTATGATTTACGTCAAGAAGGAGCTGCACATTTTCATCATCACTTAGTATGTATTGAATGTGGTGCAGTAGATGAAATTCAAGAAGATTTATTAGGTGATGTAGAAAAAGTGGTGGAAGAGAATTGGAACTTTAAAATAAAAGATCACAGATTAACATTTCATGGGGTTTGTAGTCGTTGCCAAGAAAATTCCCCTACTTAACCTTCCTTATTATTAGGGAAGGTTTTCTCATTATCAGAAATTATAAACTTCCTTTTATAAATTTACTAACTTTAGGAATAAGTAAGTTCTGAATATAACAGATTCAGCATTGAAATTTATATAATACGAGACAATTACCTAAAACAAGCCAAAATTCTATATCTAGTTATGGGTGATCTAGTGTAACTAGATATAGTTTCTTAGTGGCGAAAATAATGGATTATGAAATTCATTGAATAAAAAATTCCAATTTAAAGGTATAGAGCCTCTTGTTTTTGGCATATCTTGTACTAAGTATGTATTTAGGTATTGTTTTAGGAGGTATTATTTATGTTTAAAAACTTTTTTTCTATAGCTTGGGATACTATTCGGGTATTTCTACTTTTTATGGGGTGCACGTTATTGTTTTATTATGGTATTCTATGGGTGAGTCAGGAATATCAAAGCTATCACCGTTATGATGAACCAAAAGGGCGCGCCATAAAGGTTGTTCAAATGAATGAACATCAACAACAAGATGGATTTTTAAATCGTCTGATGTTTTTTTATCAATTTGGGGAGTAGTTTAACTATATTTAGGAGTTAGATATGAATAATAAAATAGAAGATTTCCTCCACTTCATTATTGTTGAAAAAGGCCTTGCAGAAAATACGATTGTTTCTTATAGGAGAGACTTACAAAACTATACTCGCTATCTAATCAATGTAGAGCAAATAATTTCTTTAAATAATGTAACGCGGATCTTAATCATGAATTACTTGTATTATTTAAAAGAAAATGGGAAATCCAGAGCGACGATTGCTAGAACAATAGCATCAATACGTTCATTTCATCAATTTTTGTTAAGAGAACGAATAACGAATAATGATCCCTCTGTACATATTGAAACACCAAAACTAGAGAGAAAGTTACCTAAAGTATTGTCTTTTGATGAAGTTGAAGCACTATTAAATGCACCATGTACTAGCTCAGAATTTGATAGAAGAAATAAAGCGATGCTAGAGTTGTTGTATGCAACTGGGATGCGTGTTTCAGAGCTTTGTGCGTTAAAACAACAAGATATTCATTTAACAATGGGGTTTATTCGTTGTATTGGGAAAGGAAATAAAGAAAGAATTATCCCCATTGGCAAACTAGCTACAAAAGCACTAGCTACCTATATTGAATTTGCTAGACCGGTATTAACCAAAAAGAAGAAACATGACTTTCTATTTGTTAATCACCATGGTGAAAGTCTATCAAGGCAAGGTTTTTGGAAGATATTAAAGAAAGTAGGTAATGAAGCGAGAATAGAAAAAGAGCTTACACCTCACACATTGCGGCACTCTTTTGCCACCCATTTGTTGGAAAACGGTGCTGACCTGCGAGCGGTACAAGAAATGTTAGGACATGCTGATATTTCTACCACACAAATTTATACACATGTTACAAAATTGAGATTAAAAGATGTATATTCTCATTTTCACCCAAGGGCATAAAATTATTTTGTGAATTACGAAATGTTGATAACGGTTATCTAATAACTAAGCTTTCGCCAACATTTCTAATCAATATAGTTGTCTGACTTCCGACTTCTTCATTCGTATAACCCGTAAACAATTATTTTAGCAGTACATGGGTATAGTAACGGTGTAAAACGATAGAAGTTTATAAATTTCTTATGATAATAGGGAGGAGTATATGATGAAAAATATTTGTTATAAAAGAATTTTTCTTCTAGTTATGGATTCAGTTGGTATAGGTGAGGCACCTGATGCCGATAAGTTTGGCGATTTCGGAGCCAATACACTTGGACATATAGCTGAAAAAATGAATGGATTACATATGCCCAATATGGAAAAATTAGGACTAGGCAATATAGAGAAAATTAAGGGAATTGAAAAAGTAAGCTCTCCACTTGCATATTACGGTAAAATGCAAGAAGCTTCAAATGGTAAAGATACAATGACAGGACATTGGGAAATTATGGGGTTAAAAATTGATACTCCATTTCGTACATTTCCAGAAGGGTTTCCTAGTGTACTTATTGAAGAATTAGAAAAACGTTCAAATAGAAAAATTATTGGTAATAAACCTGCATCTGGAACAGAAATTTTAGACGAATTGGCTGAGGAACACATGAAAAGTGGTGCTTTAATTGTTTATACGTCTGCGGACTCAGTTTTACAAATCGCGGCGCATGAGGAAGTCGTTCCTTTAGAGGAATTATACCGTATTTGTAAAATTGCTAGAGAGTTAACGTTAGACGAAAAATATATGGTTGGTAGGATCATCGCTAGACCATTTGTAGGAAAGCCAGGGGCTTGGAAAAGGACACCTAATCGTCATGACTATGCCCTAAAACCTTTTGAACGTACGGTGATGAACGAACTTCAAGATAATGGGTATGATTCGATAGCGATTGGAAAGATTTCTGATATTTATGACGGTGAAGGAATTACAAAGGCTTTAAGAACTATTTCAAACATGGATGGAATGGATAAATTAGTTGAGTCAATAGATATGGAGTTCACAGGTTTAAGCTTTTTAAATTTAGTTGATTTTGACGCAATATTTGGTCATCGAAGAGATCCAATTGGTTACGGTAAAGCGCTGGAGGAATATGATGTAAGGTTACCTGAAGTAATAGAAAAACTACAGGAAGATGATTTATTAATCATAACTGCTGACCATGGTAATGACCCAGTCCATCCAGGTACAGATCATACACGAGAATATGTTCCCTTAATTGTATATGATAAAAGTCAAACAGTTGGTATTGATCTAGGGGTTAGAAGTACATTTGCTGATATTGGTGCAACAATTGCTGAGAACTTTAACGTGAAAATGCCTCAGTATGGTAAAAGTTTTTTGAACGAAATTAGAAATGGACGTGAAAAAGATGAATGAAACAATCGCATTTTTAAAAGAAAAAGTTTCTATTCAACCTGAAATTGGTCTGATTTTGGGTTCCGGACTTGGTGTATTAGCAGACGAAATTGAAAATTCAATTAAAATCCCTTATAACGAAATTCCTGGATTTCCGATTTCTACAGTGGAAGGGCATGCTGGTCAATTAGTTATTGGTCAGCTTCAAAATAAACAAGTGATAGCCATGCAAGGAAGATTTCACTACTACGAAGGATATTCTTTGGAAAAGGTGACCTTCCCGGTTCGTGTGATGAAGGAACTAGGTGTGAAAAATCTAATTGTTACAAATGCTGCTGGCGGAATAAACGAAAATTTTAGCCCTGGTGATTTAATGTTAATAACAGATCATATCAATAATATGGGGAATAACCCTTTAATAGGGCCAAATAATCGAGAACATGGGGTTCGTTTTCCTGATTTGTCAAACGCCTATTGTAAAGAATTGATCGAATTAGCTAAAGTTCAATCACAAAAATTAAATATAGATATTAAAGAAGGCGTTTATGTTGGAAATACAGGCCCTTCATATGAAACTCCTGCTGAAATTCGGATGTTGCGAACGCTTGGTGGTGATGCAGTAGGAATGTCTACTGTTCCAGAGGTTATTGTTGCTAGGCATTCAAATATTAGAGTTCTCGGTATTTCTTGTATATCAAATATGGCTGCAGGAATTTTAGATCAGCCACTAACTCATGATGAAGTCATTGAAACGACTGAAAAAGTAAAAACAAACTTTTTAACATTTGTAAAAGAAATAGTAAAAGAAATGAATTAGGTGGGAGTTGTTAGAAATATGAATCACGTTTTAAATAAGGCTACTGAAACGGCAAGTTTTATTCGGAAAAAAATAACGATAACACCTTCAATAGGTTTGATACTTGGTTCTGGATTAGGTGAATTAGCTGATGAAATTGAAAATCGAGTAGAAATTCCTTATGAAGAAATACCTAACTTTCCAGTTTCTACAGTTGAAGGTCATAAAGGTCAGTTAGTAATCGGTGATTTAAATGGAAAAAGTGTCATAGCTATGCAAGGGCGATTTCACTTTTATGAAGGTTACTCTATGCAAGAAGTTACATTTCCGGTTCGGGTTATGAAACTATTAGGGGTTTCCTCTATGATTATTACTAATGCTTGTGGTGGAATGAATGCAGACTTTTCACCTGGTGATTTAATGATTATTTCTGATCATATTAATATGACAGGTACAAACCCATTAATTGGACCAAATGAAACAGAGTTTGGTCCGCGCTTTCCAGACATGAGTGCCGCTTATACAAAAGAATATATTCCTGTTGTTGAAGAAATTGCAATTAGCTTAAACCTCAAACTTCAAAAAGGAGTTTACGCAGGTATTTCCGGACCTACCTATATGACAGCTGCAGAGTTAATTATGCTCCGTAAGCTAGGTGGAGATGTTGTAGGAATGTCGACAGTTCCAGAGGTGATCGTTGCTAGTCATATGGGGATGAAAGTACTTGGGATTAGTTGTATTACCGATATGGCAATAGGTGAAGAACTAGAGGGTGTAACTCATGAACAAGTTATGGAAATCGCTAATCGTACAAAACCAAAATTTATTCAGTTAGTCAGAGAAGTATTGCCAAAACTTTAAAAGGTTAAAAGTAAGAAATGGCTAGTGTGTGTTAATTGTTAATTTAAAGCGTAAACGCCTTCGTTAAGACGGAAGGTGCAGTGTCGACAGTTCCCTAACCTTAATAATTACATTTTTCTTGCAAGGTAAGAAAGTTTAAAATTCCTTGTTTGGAAACTGTCTAGCGGAAGCGCCTACGAGCTCGGTCACTTCAGTCAAGCTACTGACTTCAATAACTACATGAATAACGTCTCTGAATAGCTTCATGCAGCTTTGCTCCTGCGGGTTACTCGTCGCACGGAAACAATTGCTCCTGCGGTTACTCGTCGCACGGAAACAATTGCTCCTGCGGTTACTCGTCGCACGGAAACAATTGCTCCTGCGGTTACTCGTCGCACGGAAACAATTGCTCCTGCGGTTACTCGTCGCACGGAAACAATTGCTCCTGCGGTTACTCGTCGCACGGAAACAATTGCTCCTGCGGTTACTCGTCGCACGGAAACAATTGCTCCTGCGGTTACTCGTCGCACGGAAACAATTGCTCCTGCGGTTACTCGTCGCACCGAAAACAATTGCTCTTGAGCAAACGGAGTGGCACAGGAGCAGCTGCTCGTGACCAAGGCGCTTGCGCTTTTCTTGCCTTGCTAAATATAATTCTTAATTCAATATTTAAGAAAACGTGGGTGGAATAAATGAGAATGGTTGATTTGATTGAGAAAAAAAGGGATGGTTTAGAACTAACGAAAGAGGAAATAGGTTTTGTTATAAAAGGATATACGGAAGGTTCAATCCCAGATTATCAGATGAGTGCTTTTGCAATGGCCGTTTATTTTAAAAACATGACTGATGAAGAACGGGCAGCACTTACACTTGCAATGGTTGAGTCTGGTGATCAAATTAACTTAAGTGGTATTAAGGGAATAAAGGTAGATAAACATAGTACTGGTGGCGTTGGAGATACGACGACTCTAGTACTTGCACCTTTAGTGGCTAGTGTAGGTGTTCCAGTTGCAAAAATGAGTGGAAGGGGGCTAGGCCATACTGGTGGAACGATTGATAAGCTTGAATCAGTGAGAGGCTTTTCTGTAGAAATGAGTAGTAATAAATTTATTGAGTTAGTAAATAATAATAAAGTTGCTGTAGTCGGTCAAAGTGGTAATCTGACACCTGCTGATAAAAAATTATATGCCCTTAGAGATGTAACTGCGACTGTTAACTCAATTCCGTTAATTGCGAGCTCTATCATGAGTAAAAAAATTGCTTCTGGCGCAGATGCAATCGTTTTAGATGTAAAAACGGGGGCAGGTGCTTTTATGAAAGAATTACGTCAAGCGGAGGAACTTGCAAAGGCTATGGTGGATATAGGAAATAATTTAGGGAGGAATACAATTGCAATTATTTCAGATATGAGTCAACCGCTTGGATTTGCCATAGGTAATGCTTTGGAAGTAAAAGAAGCTATCGAAACCTTAAAAGGGAACGGACCTCAAGATTTATTGGAGCTTTGTATCGCTCTTGGTAGTCATATGGTTGTGCTTGCTGGTCAGTCGAACACACTTGATGAAGCGAAACAATTATTAGAAAATGCAATTAAATCAGGGAAGGCATTGGAAACGTTTAAAACATTTTTAAGTGCTCAAGGAGGCGATTCCTCTGTTGTTGATGATGTTAGTAAGCTACCAACCGCCAAATATAAAATTGATGTTTTGGCAAAGCAATCAGGTTATATTTCAAATATAATAGCAGATAAAATAGGTGTAGCTGCAATGATTTTAGGTGCCGGTCGTGCTACTAAAGATTCAAACATAGATTTAGCGGTTGGAATTGAGCTTCGAAAAAAAATAGGAGATTACGTTGAAGAAGGAGAAGCATTAGTAACCCTTCATTCTAATAAAGAAAACATAGGCGATTGCATAAATAGAGTTTATGAGTCGTATACAACTTCAACTGAAAAAATAAATAACCCTACCCTTATCTATAAAGAAATTAGGTAGTTTTAGTCTTACAAGAAAAGCGCAAGCGCCTTGGTCACGAGCAGCTGCTCCTGTGCCACTCCGTTTGCTCGTCGCAAAGCAGCTTCGAAGTAATCCAAGTAGTAGCTTCACTGGGGCGGCCTTTGACAGAAGCCGGCTCTTTGGCTTCTTACGTTTACGTGCTTCTGCGTCTTCTAGTATAGCTTCGTAGCAAGCTTCCTCGAAGCAGTGTTTTGTGCGACGAGTAACCGCAGGAGCAAAGCTGCATGAAGCTAATCTACGAACGATCTCAAGCAGTAATTGAAGTCCGTTGCTTGACTGAAGTGACCGAGCTCGTAGGCTGCTTGCGTTAGACAGTTTCCAAGTTAGAAATTTATAAATTCTGATACTGTAAAAAAGATGTCAAAGCAAATGCTTTTTGACATCTTCTTTTTATTTTCCTATAAACTTTATTTTACCAAAACCTGTATAAAAAAGTTGTAAGTGGAAAAAATGCTATAGAAAAGAATGGAGGGATAGTGATTATGAGGGGATTTTTTATCCGTTTTCTAGCTATAACAATATTATTATCAACATTTCAGGTATCTGCACTTGCTGAAGAAGGAAACATTAACTTAGCAAAACAATCATCATCAGCTATTTTAATGGAGCGGGATACCGGAACAATCCTATTCGAAAAAAATAGTAATGAAAAACTTGCACCTGCTAGTATGACGAAGATTATGACTATGCTTTTAATCATGGAAGCACTAGATCAAGGTAAGATTACGCTTGATGAAAAAGTTCGAACTAGTGAGCGCGCTGCGTCAATGGGGGGATCTCAAATCTTCCTAGAAGTTGGCGAAGAAATGACAGTCGAAGAAATGTTGAAAGGGATTGCCATTGCTTCTGGAAATGATGCTTCAGTTGCTATGGCGGAGCATTTAGCAGGTTCTGAAGAGAATTTTATTTCAATGATGAATGATAAAGCTAAAGAGCTAGGATTAACAAATACAAATTTTATGAATTCTAATGGACTCCCTGCTGAAAATCATTATACTACTGCCTATGATTTAGCGGTGATTTCTAAAGAACTTTTAAAGTATGAAAATGTATTGACTTACACAAGTCTTTATGAAGACTATTTAAGACAAGATACTGATAAAAAATTCTGGCTAGTTAATACGAATAAATTGGTTAAATTTTATCCAGGAGTAGATGGTTTAAAAACAGGTTATACCCGTGAAGCAAAGTACTGCCTAACTGTTACAGCTAAGAAAAATGATATGCGTGTAATAGCTGTTATTATGGGAGCACAGACACCAAAAGAAAGAAATCGGCAAATCACAGAAATGTTAGATTATGCTTTCAGTCAATATATGACTCATAAATTATATGATCGTGGTCATAAGATAACAGAATCAAAAGTAAGTAAAGGGCAAGAGCCTTTTGTAGAGGTAGTAACTTCTGAGAGTGTTTCTGTGTTAACCAAAAAAGGTGAAAATATCGATGATGTCGAGGAAAAAATTGATTTAGATAATGATTTAAAAGCCCCTATAAAAAAAGGTGATCAGGTCGGATTACTTCGTCTTGAAAAGGGGGGAACTGTTTTAGTTGAAGTACCACTAATTGCAAATAATGATGTTGGTGTAGCTTCTTGGTGGCAGTTATTTAAACGTACAACAACGAAATTTGGTGGCCGTTCTTAAGTAAGCAATAGAGGATGACTTATATTTTTGGATGTTAAATGGTACCTATAAAATGAATGCCTAAGTCTAATTATATTAAAGTTATCCCCTTAAATTATTTCTATTCTTGCCGAATGAACACTAGTTTTGTCATGAAGAAGGATTGAAGATGATCTATATCGAAACACTCTCTAACACAACATTACTTTCTAAACTGTTTGAGAAATGTTGTTGTTTTTGTAAATGTCTATATAGATAGGGAGTGAAGTAAATTGAGTTTGACCATTAACATGGAGGAAAAAGATTCAATACTATGTGTTAGGCTTGATGGTGAACTTGATCATCATACGAGTGAAATGTTACGCAAAGAAGTTGACGAATTATTACAAAAGGGAACATATAAGCATTTAATTTTAAACTTAGAGAATTTATCGTTTATGGATAGTTCAGGTCTAGGAGTTATTTTAGGTCGTTATAAGCAGATAACAAATATTGGTGGAGAAATGGTAGTATGTTCAATAACGCCACCGATTCGACGTCTTCTAGAAATGTCAGGTCTATTTAAGATTATTAGATTAGCCGATAATGAACAATTTGCCCTAGAAACATTGGGGGTGGCCTAAATGAGGAATTTTATGGAAATTCAATTCTCTGCACAAAGTCAAAATGAATCTTTCGCTCGGGTTACTGTAGGTGCTTTTGTTGCCCAGCTTGATCCTACAATGGATGAATTAACAGAAATAAAAACAGTAGTATCAGAAGCGGTTACAAATTCTATCATTCACGGTTATGATAATAACCCTGAGGGAGTCGTAACTATATCAGTCACATTAGAAAATGATGTTGTACAAATTGTGATTAAAGACGACGGTATTGGTATAGACAACATCGAAGAAGCTAGACAACCATTGTATACAACCAAACCAGAGTTAGAAAGATCTGGCATGGGCTTTACGATTATGGAAAACTTTATGGATGAGATTAAAGTTGTTTCAGATCCTCTATTGGGAACAACTGTTCATTTAACGAAGATATTGTCCAAAAGTAAAGCATTATGCAATTAAGGGGTTCTGCTTATGGATGTGGAGGTTAAAAACGTTAAAAAGGACGCATATTTGACTGATTCAGAAGTTAAGGAGTTAATTGCGAAAAGTCAGAATGGAGACCAGGATGCTCGTGATATTATTGTTAACCGTAATACAAGATTAGTTTGGTCTGTTGTACAACGTTTTTTGAATAGGGGTTATGAACCAGAAGATTTATATCAAATTGGCTGTATTGGCTTAATTAAATCAGTGGATAAATTTGATTTATCTTACGATGTTAAATTTTCTACTTATGCGGTTCCGATGATTATTGGAGAAATCCAAAGGTTTTTAAGGGACGATGGTACGGTTAAAGTAAGTCGATCATTAAAAGAAACCGCTAATAAAATTAGAAAGATGAAAGATGAGCTTTCAAAGACGTTAGGAAGAGTCCCTACAGTTGCTGAAATTGCTGAAAAGCTTGAAATCACTCCTGAAGAAGTTGTGTTTGCTCAAGAAGCTAGTCGTAGTCTTTCCTCAATTCACGAAACTGTATACGAAAATGATGGCGATCCTATAACGCTACTTGACCAAATTGCAGATCAGTCAGAAAATAAATGGTTCGATAAAATTGCTTTAAAAGAGGCGGTTCGTCATTTGAATGAACGAGAGAGATTAATTGTATACCTCCGTTATTATAAGGATCAAACACAATCAGAGGTAGCTAATCGACTTGGAATTTCACAGGTCCAAGTATCTAGGCTAGAAAAGAAAATATTGCAGCAAATAAAAGACCAGATGGTAGAATAACCGTTTGGTCTTTTTTTGCGTATGTTCTCGCATGATTACGTCCAATTCCATCCATACTAATACAAATAAAAGTGAACGATCCAATTTCTTACTCATTTTTAGGGGGGGATATAAATTGAGAGATGAGATTGTTTACATACGATTGAGGCATCGTTATCAAGCTACAAGGTCTCAAATTATTAAAATAGGTGATATTGCGCAAATTGTTTGTAGTAAAGATCTTAGGGGATCTATAGGGGAAATTACTATCCATCAAGTAAAACCAGAAGATAAAAAGCTTATCGTAATCGATATTATGAAAGTGATCAGAGCAATTAATATAAAATTTCCTTTAGTTGAAGTACAGGCATTCGGCGATGCAGAGGCTATTGTAGAAGTATATTTAGAAAAAAAATCATTTAAACCGATTTTTTTTATTGGTGTTTGGCTTTTGCTTTTTACTGGGGCGGGACTCGCAATTATGAATTTCCATGAAGATGTAAATATGTTGGAAGTACATCAAAAACTTTATGAAATTATTACAGGCCAAGAAAACCCAAGACCATTAATATTACAAATTCCATATTCTATTGGACTTGGTTTTGGAATGATCTTGTTCTTCAATCATTTATTTAAGAAAAGAATAAATGAAGAGCCAAGTCCTTTAGAAGTTGAAATGTTTAATTATCAACAAGCGCTTGACCACTATATTTCTATTCATGAAAACAGTGAGAGTGAAAAAAAGAATAATGATACTTAATTATTTCATTGTTGTCATTATCGGTCTAAGTGGAGGTTTGGCGGTCGGAAGTGGTCTTGTTGCTTTCTTGACGGTCTTAGGAATAGTACCACGTCTTACTCAATTAACGAAAACAAAAAATTATATAAAGTTTTATGAGTGGGGGGTGGTAACAGGGGCGGTTACTGGTTCTTGGTTTAGCTTAAGGGAACCGCATTTTCAATTCCCTAGTTTTTTACTAATCATTATCGGTGGTTTTGCGGGTGCCTTTGTTGGAATGTTAGCAGCAGCATTAACTGAAGTGTTGAATGTTTTTCCGATTCTTGCAAAGCGTGTTGGAGTTGAAGGTAAGATTATTTATTTGCTAGTAGCAATTGTCTTTGGAAAAGTAATTGGCTCCTTATTTCATTGGATGTATTTTTTAGACAGGTAAGTGAATGTCATAATTGCCTTAAGTGAGAGTCATTAAACTATTCTAGTTGAACACACCAATTCAAATAGAAGTATCTTAGTCGGTATGAAACTGATTAAGTTAAGAAGGGATAAAAATGGACCAAATTCAACTTGAAAAAAATAAAAAAAAATACAAAAAAAAGATTGAACCTTACTGCCCAAAAACACATTACTTTAAGAATTGTATTAAAGCATTTTTAGTTGGTGGAGTTATTTGCACAATCGGGCAAGGGATTGCCAATTTTTATATTTATCATTTTGATTTAACTGAAAAAACAGTAGCGAGTGCAATGATTGGTACTCTAATTTTTATTGCGGCCATTCTCACTGGTTTTGGTGTTTATGATCGAATAGGGCAATTTTCTGGAGCGGGTTCGATTGCTACAGTTTCAGGTTTTTCTAATGCAATAACTAGTAGCGCATTAGAGCATAAAAGTGAAGGCATAGTATTAGGTATTGCTGGTAATATGTTTAAAATTGCTGGAGCAGTCATTGTCTTTGGAGTGGTCTCTGCTTATATCGTTAGTATGATTCGTCTTCTTGTACAAACGTTAATTTCTTAAAGGTGGTTTGAATATGAGTAATCAGACACTTCAATTTAAAAATGATATTTTTGTGCAAAGTACTGGAACTGTGGTTGGTCCTAAAGAGGCTGAAGGACCACTAAAAACTACTTTCGATAAGTTTTATGATGAACTATATTGTGGTGAAGATACGTGGGAATTGGCCGAGAGAAAGTTAATGTCAGAAGCAATAGATATTTGCTTAGAAAAAGCGAACAAAAAAAGTGAGGAAATGGATTTTTTTCTTGGTGGTGATTTATTAAACCAAAACATTACCGCTAGTTATGTTGCTAGAGAAAAGGAAATTCCTTATTTTGGATTGTTTAATGCTTGCTCTACATCTATGGAGGCCGTTATCTTAGCGGCAGTTTTAATTGATGGTGCATTTGCTAATCATGTTATGACAGCTGTTAGTAGTCATTTTTCTACTGCTGAACGACAATTTCGCTTTCCTACTGAGTTCGGTGGACAAAAACCATCAACTGCGATGTGGACAGTGACTGGTTCGGGAGCTGCATATGTCAGTAAGAAAAAATCCAATATAAGGATAGAGACGGCAACAGTCGGTAAAGTCATTGATTTAGGAGTTACAAGTCCCTTTAATATGGGAGCTGCTATGGCCCCAGCTGCAGCTAACACGATTAAAACTCATCTAGATGATTTGAATCGGGACCCTGAATACTACGATTTAATCGTAACTGGAGATTTGTCTAGAGTTGGTTCTCCTATTTTGAAAAGCTTACTCTTAGAAAATAACCTCGATATTTCTAAGATCCATCAAGATTGTGGTATTCAAATTTTTAGTGGAGATCAAAGTGTATTCTCAGGTGGAAGTGGTTGTGCTTGTTCAGCAGTTGTAACGTATAGTCATATTTTTAATCAAATGAAAAGGGGTACATTAAAAAAAGTATTGGTAGTTGCAACAGGTGCACTATTTAATACTTTAATGATACAGCAAAAGGAATCAATTCCATGTATTGCACATGGTGTATCTTTTGAATATGTAGAAAGTTAGGGTTTAATGCCAGATTTTTGGTTAGCATAAACTATAGACTAAAGGAGTGGACGAGGTGGAATACATAGCAGCTTTTACTGTTGGTGGTTTCATTTGTGTGATAGGTCAGTTAATGTTAGATTTTTTTAAACTTTCCCCCGCTCATGTCATGAGTTCTTTAGTCGTACTCGGAGCTCTATTGGATGGGTTTCATTTATATGATCGGCTAATTGATTTTGCAGGTGCAGGAGCAATCGTTCCTATCACAAGTTTCGGTCATTCACTTGTCCATGGAGCTATGTTAGAAGCGCAAAAATCAGGTTTTTTGGGGATAGGTATGGGTATTTTTGAAGTAACATCAGCAGGAATTTCTTCAGCAATATTATTTGGTTTTATTGTGGCGATATTTTTTAAACCGAAAGGATGAAACCATGGAAAAGAAAAAAAGGGTTATCCTAATTACTGATGGAGATGAAGCGGCGAGAAAAGCAGTTGAACTCGTAGCAAAAGAAATTGGTGGAAGGTGTATAAGTCAATCGTGGGGAAATCCAAGTACGTTATCTGGTAAAAATTTAGTTAAACTAATAAAAAAAGCTCCATACGACCCTGTACTTGTTATGTTTGATGATTGTGGTTTTACCGACGAAGGACCAGGAGAAGAAGCGATGCGTTACGTAGCAGAACATGAGGATATTGAAGTTATTGGAGCCATCGCCGTTGCTGCTAAAACCCATGCAAGTGAATGGACAAAAGTTGATGTGAGCATTGATAAAAATGGTCGACTAACTGAATATGGTGTAGATAAATACGGTCTCCCTGACATTGAATTAGGAAGGATAAATGGAGATACTGTATACAATTTAGATGAAATAGGAGTCCCATTTATTGTGGGGGTTGGGGATATAGGAAAAATGTCTGGTAATGATGAGGTGAAAAAGGGGGCTCCAATAACAAAAAAAGCAGTAGAACTTATTTTAGAAAGGAGCGAGTGTAGTGACTAATGAAATTATAGAAAAAAATAACTCGTCAAAACAAAAACAGCTTGTATCTAGAAAAATCATTGAAAATGAAAATTACCTTAAAGAAAAGTTAGGTATTGGGACAACTTTTGATGTAGGAGTAAGGAAACTTTCTATTTTAAACAAAGAGTTACAAATTTATTTTGTAAATGGGCTATGTGATATACAATATATTATAGAATTGTTAAAAGAACTTATGTTTTTAGACGCAACAGAGAAACAAAATTTGCGTGTAAGAGAACAAATAGAAAATAGGTTAACTCATGTACAAGTTGAACGGGTAAATAATTTAGATGAAGCCACTGATCAGATGTTATCTGGGCTTATATTTATCTTAATTGAAGGTGAGACAGAAGCGCTTGTTATTGATGTCCGCAGTTACCCAGGGAGAGGGCCAGAGGAGCCAGATACTGAAAGAGTTGTTCGTGGCGCAAGAGATGGTTACACTGAAAATATTATATTAAATACTGCACTAACTAGAAGGCGAATTAGAGATGAACGGCTAAGACATGAAATTCTCCAAGTAGGTGTACGGTCAAAAACGGATGTTTGCATCGGGTACATTGATGGAATAGCAGATTCAAATATAGTGGAAAAGGTCAAAAAAGAGTTAGAGAACATTAACATTGATGGAATAACGATGGCAGATAAGGTTGTTGAAGAATTTATTGTTAAACAAGGTCTCAACCCGTTTCCACTTGTTCGCTACTCGGAACGGCCAGATGTTACTGCAACACATTTACTGGAAGGTCATGTGGTTATCTATGTGGATACCTCACCTAGTGTGATCATTTTGCCAACAACTTTTTTCCATCATGTTCAGCATGCTGAGGAATTTAGGCAAGCTCCGCTAGTTGGTACATTTTTACGGTGGGTTCGTTTTTCGGGAATGTTATTTGCATTGTTAATTTTGCCATTATGGTTATTGCTGGTTATGCAACCCGATCTCTTACCAGAGGTATTAGATTTTATAGGACCTGATGAAACGACTAATGTTCCCGTTTTTGCTCAAATTTTTATAGCGGAAGTTGGGATTGAACTGTTGCGGATGGCGGCTATCCATACTCCATCTCCATTAGCAACGGCTTTAGGTTTAGTTGCAGCATTGTTAATCGGTGAAATAGCAATACAGGTTGGGTTATTTATTCCAGAGGTAATTCTTTATGTTGCTTTAGGTGCTATTGGAACGTTCGCAACACCGAGTTATGAATTAGGAATTGCGTTGAAAATTGCTAGATTGGTACTATTACTTATAGTCTTTATTTTTAAAGCTCCAGGCTTAATTATCGGCTGTACATTATTGTTATTATTCATTGCAAATATGAAACCTTTAGACACGCCTTATTTATGGCCGTTTCTCCCGTTTTATCCAAAAGCATTTCTTGATATTGTTTTACGACTGTCAGTACCAATAAAAAAGAAGCGACCAACAATCGTTAATCCGCAAAACCCAAATAAGCAACCAGTTAATTAACCTATTGCGAATATAATAAATCTATGATAAATTTTACGTAATTGTTTTTTATCAGAAAAGCGTAAGCACCTTGGTTACGAACGATAGGCACTGGAAGGCCTTTGACAGAAGCTGTTTTGGGGCTTCCGGAAAAGGACAGAAGTGACTGAGTTCGTAGGTGCTGTAGCTAGCCAAAGAAAAGCGTAAGCACCTTGGTTACGAACGATAGGCACTGGAAGGCCTTTGACAGAAGCTGTTTTGGGGCTTCTTACGTGCTTCTGCGTCTTCTAGTATTGCTTCGTAGTAAGCTTCCTCGAAGCAAAGCTGCATGAAGCTATTCAGAGACGATATTCATGTAGTTATTGAAGTCAGTAGCTTGACAGAAGTGACTGAGTTCGTAGGTGCTGTAGCTAGCCAAAGAAAAGCGTAAGCACCTTGGTTACGAACGATAGGTGTTAGAGCTGGACGTCTTCTGAAAATTTAATAATCGATTCCTCATTTGTTTCAATGAGGTAGAGGCGCAGAAAGAATGAGTACGCTGTGGAGCTAAGGGAGCTTTGAAGCAGTCGGAAAGGTCAATTTGCCGAAGCAAAGAATTGTGCCCTTATAATTCTTTGCTGGGTCGTTATTGAATAAATAACGGACTGTCACTGCTTCTAGCGGTGGAGGACTACTTACTACTTGAGGTTACGAATAGCTTATTTCTGGCGGCTTATGTAACTTACATTAGCCGTCTTTTTATTTACGTAATACAAATGAATAATGAATTTATTATTGAATGTTGAATCGAGGTAAATAAATCAACATTCACATTTTATGGAGAGGGGTACCGTGAATGTACAGACATGGAACAAGTAGAATTAATGACCAAGGTCATTTAGAAATAGGTGGTGTTGATGTCCTAGATTTAAAAAAACAATTCGGCACACCATTATACGTTTATGACATAGCATTAATAACAGAAAGGGCAAACGAGTTTGTTCAAGCTTTTAAAAAACGCAATATAAAGGCTCAAGTAGCTTACGCTAGTAAAGCATTTAGCTGTGTTGCAATGGTTCAACTCGCAAAGGAGTTAGATTTAAGTTTAGATGTTGTTTCAGGCGGAGAACTTCATACCGCTTTAGTAGCAGGTTTCCCTGTGGAAAGAATACACTTTCATGGAAATAACAAAAGTTATTCAGAAATAGATATGGCTGTGAAAGCTGAGATTGGTTGCTTTGTAGTAGATAATTTCTATGAGATTCAATTATTGAAGGAAATTACTCAAAAACATAATAAAAAAGTATCGGTTCTTTTAAGGATAACACCAGGAGTTGAAGCGCATACCCACGACTATATTTCTACTGGGCAAGAGGATTCTAAGTTTGGTTTTGACCTATTAAGTGGGCAAGCACTAGAAGCGGTACAGCAAGTGGAAGATCATGAGTTTCTTCAATTATTAGGTGTTCATTGTCATATCGGTTCGCAAATATTTGAAACAACAGGCTTTGTTATGGCTGTTGAGAAAGTATTTTCATATTTAGCTGAATGGAAGGAACAGCTAAATTATACACCACAAGTTGTAAACCTAGGAGGTGGCTTCGGAATACGTTATACAAAAGAGGATACGCCGCTCCCGGTATCGCAATATGTTGATGCGACAATCAATGCTGTAATTGAACAATCAGAAAAATTAGGGATAGAAATTCCTGAAATTTGGATTGAACCAGGTCGTTCTCTTGTAGGCGATGCAGGAACAACGCTCTATACTATAGGAGCCAAAAAAGAAATTCCAGAGGTGCGTCATTATCTGTCAGTGGATGGTGGGATGACCGATAACCTTCGTCCTGCCCTTTATCAAGCAAAATATGAGGCAATACTTGCTAATCGAGCAAATGAAGTAAGCCAAGAAACTTATTCAATTGCAGGGAAATGCTGTGAAAGTGGTGATATGTTAATATGGGACATTTCATTACCTTTTGGAAAGCCGGGAGATACTTTAGCAGTATTTTGTACAGGTGCATATGGTTATTCAATGTCTAATAATTACAATCGAATCCCAAGACCAGCGATAGTATTTGTTGAAAACGGAAAAGCGACGTTAGTCGTTAAACGGGAAACATACGAAGATCTAATTCAATATGATCTCACTATAAAAGGAAATAATATAATCTAAGGTAAAAAAACTTAACGAAAGTAACGAAGAAAAACGCGAAGAACTAAAATAGTTCTTTGCGTTTTTTATATACATCTTTTTACATCACGAGCAATAATAAGTTAATTTTTATTTAGGACAAAAAGGTATAACTAAGAATTTATTTTCAAATAATTTGTCATTTATTTAGGTAATATAGTAAAATGATTTGAGTACGACATAGTTTTTAATTTGAGGAGGATACATACGTGAAAAAAGGTAGTATTTCTTTTGAAAATGGTGAGAAAATTGTACTTGAGTTCTTCCAAGAAGATGCTCCTGTTACAGTAAAGAATTTTGAAAAATTAGCCAATGAAGGGTTTTACAATGGCTTAACTTTCCACCGAGTAATTCCAGGATTTGTAGCTCAAGGAGGGTGCCCGATTGGAAACGGAACTGGAGGACCTGGCTACACAATTAATTGTGAAACAGAAGGTAATCCGCATAAGCACTTAAGAGGGTATCTTTCTATGGCTCATGCTGGTCGTAATACGGGCGGTAGTCAATTCTTTATCCTTTTTGAACAACAGCCTCACTTAGATGGAGTTCATACAGTTTTTGGTCGTGTAATTGAAGGGTTGGACGTAGTTGACCGCATCCGTCAAGGCGATATTATGAGCGAAGTAAAAGTTTGGGAAGAGTAAATTTCTATGAAAGGACTTAAATGAGTAATATTGTTTAAGTCCTTTTTGTATATTTATCCCACTCTTAAGAGGCAGTAGGACCTCGACTGTTCAAGTTCAGTTTATAGAAATAAATGTTTAGGTTAATTAATAAAAATTTTATTATTAATGAAATATTCATAATTAAAAGTTGACGTAACTTGTCACAAAGAGATAGAATAGGGTTAAGAAAGCCAAATTTAATAATACCAATTAATTGGTCCTTCGGGGTAGGGTGAAATTCCCAACCGGCGGTGATGAAGTTCATACTTCTAAGCCCGTGACCCGTTTTACAAATCGTAAAACGGTGGATTTGGTGAAAATCCAAAGCCGACAGTAAAGTCTGGATGGGAGAAGGAATTAGGTTCAAATAATAGGTGTAGTCTGTATTTATCTGATAATATATGCTACCTCCTGTTTATTTAATTATGTATCTTTTTACCCCTAAGGACTCGTTTCTTAGGGGTATTATTTTATCATTTATAAGGGATGAAACGAAATGAATGATGTATCGTATATGCATTTAGCTCTCCAACTGGCGGAGAGAACAAAAGGACAAACTTCACCTAATCCAATGGTAGGATCTGTTGTTGTGAAGAACGGTGAAATTGTAGGTATGGGGGCACATTTAAAGGCAGGTACTGAACATGCTGAAGTTCATGCGATTAAGATGGCAGGCGAAAAAGCAAAAGAGGCAACGATATACGTAACTCTTGAGCCGTGTAGTCATCATGGGAAAACCCCCCCATGTACAGATTTAATTATTAAAAACGGGATAAAAAGAGTAGTTATAGCTACCCTTGATCCTAATCCGTTAGTTGCAGGAAGTGGAATTGAAAAACTAAGGGAAGCTAACATTGAAGTGGAAGTTGGGGTATTAGAGCAAGAGGCACGTGAATTAAATAAAGTGTTTTTTCATTTTATTTCTAATTGCACTCCATTTGTTACGTTAAAAACTGCGACTAGTTTGGATGGAAAGATAGCCACCTCAACTGGTCAAAGTAAATGGATTACCGGAGATGCAGCACGTACAGATGTGCATCAACTACGCCACGAACATGATGCGATTTTAGTCGGGATAGGTACAGTTTTGGCAGATAATCCAACATTAACTACTAGAATTGAAACAGGCGGTAAAAATCCAATTCGGATAATTTTGGACCGGACTTTACGTACTCCATTAGATTCTAACATTGTTATAAATAAAGAGGCTGAGACTTGGGTTGTTACTTCTGTTCAGGCTCCAAAAACAAAACAAGATGAGCTTGAAAAATTAGGAGTAAAAGTGGTAAAGGTAGCTCACGATAAAATTAAGATAAAAGATCTCCTACAAATCTTAGGGAAAAAAGGTATAACTTCATTGTTTGTTGAAGGAGGCAGTGCAGTTAATGACAGTTTTTTACGAGCGCACGCCATTAATGAACTTATTACTTATATTGCTCCGAAACTTATTGGTGGTAAAGAAGCACCGACATCTTTTTCTGGTATAGGCTTTTCTAAAATAGAAAATGCACTCCCTCTTACAATTAAAGAGGTAAAGCAAATAGGTGATGATATTAAAATTGTGTCTGTACCGAAAGGAGGTTAACAATGTTTACAGGAATTATAGAAGAGGTTGGTACGATTGAACAGATTAAACAGTCTGGCGAAGCGATTGTGATGACTATACAATCAAAAAAATTGCTCACTGATGTTAATCTCGGAGATAGTATTGCTGTCAACGGTGTTTGTTTAACAGTTACATCATTTGATAGTCAAAGGTTTACTGTTGATTTGATGCCAGAAACAGTTAGGAATACAAGCCTTAGACAGCTTAAGAGAGGTTCGAAGGTAAATCTTGAACGAGCAATGGCAGCCGGTGGGCGTTTTGGAGGGCACTTTGTTTCCGGTCATGTTGATGGAATAGGTGAAATAGTTAAAAAGCAAAGGCAAGATAATGCGGTTTATTATGAAATAAAAGTTTCTGAGGAGATTAGGAAATATATTATATTAAAAGGTTCTGTAGCAATTGATGGAACAAGCTTAACAGTTTTTAAAGTGACTGAAGACACATTTATGATTTCCATCATCCCTCATACTCTTTTAGAAACCATTATTGGTATAAAAGAACCAGGTGACATCGTAAATATCGAATGTGATATGGTCGGAAAATATATTGAACAATTTATTCAGCAAAGATTTACTAATCAAAAGAGTAACACAACACTTACAGCAAGCTTTTTAGAAGATCATGGATTTAAATAAAAAAAATTGAGGGGAATATAAAACGAGGAGGGAATTTGTTATGTTTGATCCGATTGAAGAAGCGATTTATGAATTAATGCAAGGAAGAGTCGTAATTGTTTGTGATGATGAAGATCGTGAAAATGAAGGAGATTTTGTTTCGTTAGCTGAAAAAACTACTCCCGAAGTTATTAATTTTATGATTACTCATGGAAGAGGGTTAGTTTGTACTCCTATCACTGAAAAGAGGGCTAGACAATTAGAACTATTACCAATGGTAGATAGAAATACTGATCCACATGGTACTGCGTTTACGGTTAGTGTTGATTATAAAACGACAACGACAGGTATCTCAGCACATGAGCGTTCTGATACTATTCTTGCCTTAATTAACGAGGATATAAAAGGGAGCGACTTCAAAAAGCCGGGGCATATTTTCCCACTTGTAGCTAAGGACGGCGGAGTACTTAGGCGTGCTGGGCATACAGAAGCTGCTATTGATTTAGCGAGACTATCAGGAGCTAAACCAGCTGGAGTAATATGTGAAATTATTAATGAAGATGGTACAATGGCAAGGGTCCCTGATTTAAGAAAAATTGCTGACGAGCATGATTTAAAAATGATTACTATTAAAGATCTAATTCAGTATCGAAATCGGAAAGATAAGTTAGTAAATCGAGAAGTGGAAATTAGCTTACCAACTGAGTATGGTACATTTAAAGCAATTGGATATTCAAACGTAATAGATGGGCAAGAAAACATTGCTTTAGTGAAAGGGGATATATCACCAGATGAAGCTGTTTTAGTTCGAGTTCATTCAGAATGTTTAACTGGTGATGTCTTTGCATCATTTCGTTGTGATTGTGGTCCGCAGCTTCATGCGGCTCTTGAGCAAATTGAAAAAGAAGGTAAAGGTATTCTTTTATATATGCGCCAAGAAGGCAGAGGAATTGGTCTTTTAAATAAAATGAAGGCGTATAAACTACAAGAAGAAGGATTTGATACTGTAGAAGCTAATGAAAAGTTAGGTTTTGCGCCTGATTTACGAGACTATGGCATTGGTGCCCAAATTTTACGAGACCTTGGTGTTCGTAAAATGAAACTCCTTACGAATAATCCTAGAAAAATTAAGGGACTGAAGGGGTATGAATTAGAGGTGGTTGATCGTGTTGCACTTCAATTGCCACACAACATTGATAATGAAAAATATTTACGAACAAAAAAAGAAAAGCTTGGACATTTGCTTCACTTTTAAGATTAAATATTAAATTATTGTAATTTTATTTTGTAATCAGAATTTATAAATTTCTAACTTAGAAATTGTCTAGCTTCAGCGCCTACGAGCTCGGTCACTTCAGTCCTTTTCGGAAGCCAAAGAGCAGCTGCTCGTGACCAAGGCGCTTGCGCTTTTCTTGTGTAGATGAAATTTAAGAAACTTGGAGGAGAGAAAGATGGCAAATATTTTTGAAGGCAATTTAGTTGGTACTGGTTTAAAGTTTGGAATTGTAGTTGGTCGTTTCAACGAATTTATTACAAGTAAGCTTTTAGGTGGAGCCGAAGACGCTCTTAAACGTCATGGAGTTAATGAGGCTGACGTAGATATCGCTTGGGTACCGGGGGCATATGAAATTCCGTTAATTGCAAAGAAAATGGCAAATTCTAAGAAGTATGATGCAGTGATTACTTTAGGAACTGTAATAAGAGGTTCAACTCCACATTTTGATTATGTATGTAGTGAAGTTTCAAAAGGTGTAGCATCAATTACGCTTCAAACAGAAATCCCTGTTATCTTTGGTGTTCTTACAACGGATACAATTGAACAAGCAATTGAAAGAGCTGGAACCAAAGCAGGTAATAAAGGATGGGAAGCAGCAGCTGCAGCAATAGAAATGGCAAATCTTAATCGTTCATTCAAATAATAATTAACTTTATAATTGAATTTAAGGATAGATAAGTAAAACTTTTTTATACTAGTTGAGCTTGTTTATCCTTTTATTGTAAAAAAGAGTTTACAATAGTATGCACAACCTATAAAATTATTTCGTAGTATAGTTTATAAAAGTGGATTAATTACCATAAAAAATTATACTTAAATCTTATTATTGCAACCAGTAGGAAGAAGTATTCTTAGCCATTTAAAAGTTAATGAATAGTTTAGACGAAGATTATTTGAATTTTTAGTTTTTTATTAATTAAGTTTTGATCTACGTCTAGGGGGTGTAAGATGTACGATGCTTATTAAATTTAAAAGTAGCTATGAAAAAATTGCTATGGGTCTTCTAGCATACATGCCAGATGAAAAAAATGTAAAAAAGCTGCAACAAACAATCAAGAAATATGAGGATGATGATCGGTGGCAGCTTTATTTATGGAAAGAAGCAGAAGATATTGTTGGTCTTGTAGGAGTTTCATTATTAGAGAATGAAACATACCAGCTAAATCATATTTCCGTAAATCCCTCATTTAGAGAAGAAGGTATTGGGAAAAAAATGATTACCTGTTTAAAAAAAATTTATAAAGGAAATGTTGTTCCTAGTGTTCAAACAACTCTTTTTTTTGTGAAATGTGAAAATGAAAAAGGAAGAGAATAAATTATTGTTTTCTCCTGCGGTTTAATTGTTTTTTCCGTTCTTCGATAATAAGAGATCGGTCTCTTAACTTATGCTTATGAATAATTTTATCCGTGAGTATAATTTCTTCTTTCCCCCAAAGAATCCCTTTTTCTTTGGATTTTTTTATGCATTCTTCCATTAATGATTTGTTTATGGGGAGTGCTATGGGAGTATAGGGAAGATTGTTTTTTATAGCCACTTTTTGGTTATTAATTAATTTAAAAAAAGTTTCAGGATCTATTCCTAGGGTATTAAGTTGATTTTTTTCATGTTCAAAAATTTTAATTGATTTTTCAATTTGTTTTTTCGCTCCCGTAAAGTTACCTCTTCTATAATGGTACATACTTACAGCGAGCTGTATAAAACCCACCCAGACTTTATTATTTTTTTCGTTTTCTTTCCAATACTCTTCTAATACTTCATGACATTCAAAATAATCACGTTGACAATGAAAGTAAATTAAATACTCAAGATATGGTTGTGGATACAATTTTATATCACCACTTTCATTAAGGTTGGTCTCAATTAAGTTTAACATAGATAATTATTATTAATGTAGTAAAAACATTGTCAGTAATATGAGTAACTTCTTATTCGGAAAATGTGATATAATCATAAATTGGTGACCTAATTGAGAGGTATTATTATGCATGGACAAGTATAGTTTTTCCATCATGAAAGCTGACAAGTTTTAGAGCTTTTCTTAATTAACGAATAAAAGTTTGGAAATGGTGAATTAATGAATCAATATAATGTTAAGTTAGATGCTTTTGAAGGACCTTTAGATTTACTTTTACATTTGATTAATAAAGCAGAAGTAGATATTTATGATATACCAGTGGCGAAAATCACAGACCAATATATGAATTACCTTCATACAATGCAAAGATTGGAGCTCGATGTTGCAAGTGAGTATTTGGTTATGGCTGCAACCTTACTAGCAATCAAAAGCAAAATGCTATTACCTAAGCATGAGGATGAATTGTTCAATCAAGAATATGAGCTTGTTGAAGAAGAGGACCCTCGTGAAGAGCTAATCAATAGGCTAATTGAGTATAGACGTTATAAGGAAGTAGCTGAAACATTAAAAGACCGTGAAAAAGAACGAGGCTTGCTATTTAGTAAATCCCCGAGTGATCTTACTCCTTTTATTGAGGAAGCAAAACTGGAGCCGCAAACAATAAATGCGACTTTATACGACATGCTTGATGCGTTTAGTCAACTTTTGAAAAGAAAAGAGTTGAAATTACCAAAGCAAACGAAAATAAACAGAGAAGATTTTCCTCTAGAAAAGAGGATGGAAGAGATCATTGATGAACTTAATGTTAGAAATGGGAAGATAACTTTTTTTCAATTGTTTGATTTCGATGATCGAGGGAGAATGATTGTTACATTTCTAGCAGTGTTAGAATTAATGAAGGCTAAAAAAATAATTTGTCAGCAAGAATCTAATTTTCATGATATCGATATTTTACGCTGGGAGGAAAGTCGGTTAGATGAATAGCACGGAAATTAAAGCAATAATTGAAGGACTTCTATTCATTTCTGGTGAAGAAGGTATTGATGAAACACAGATAGTGGATGTTTTACAAGTTAACCCTAATTCGGTTAATAAATTAATAAATGAATTAATAAATGAGTATAATAGTCAAGCTAGAGGTATGCAGATTGTAAAGTTAGCTGGTGTTTACCAATTTACAACGAAACAAGAGCACGCACAATATTTTAAAAGACTAATTAATGCCCCTAGTTCGGCTACACTTTCTCAGGCGGCTCTAGAGTCGTTAGCAATAATTGCTTATAGACAACCTATTATGAGAGCGGAAATAGAAGAAATTAGAGGTGTTAAGTCTGAACGCCCTTTGCAAACATTAGTAGCAAAACATTTAATTAAAGAAGTTGGCAGAGTAGAGGGAACTGGGAGAGCGATATTATATGGGACAACAAAAGAGTTTTTAGATCATTTTGGTTTGAAATCTTTAAATGAACTACCACCACTTCCACAAAAAGATTTAGATGCCTCTATTGAAGAAGCGGATCTGTTTTTTGAAAGGTTCCAACAGGAATTAATATCAAATGATGAAAACTAAGGTCACATACAAAAAAGGTTCACAGCTTGTCACTTTTTTATCGTATAATATAGTTATAAGAAAATAAAATATATGTGTGTATTAGTATTTAGTCTTTATTGGTTTTGTAATAAAAGTATATATCATGTACGATGCGCTTAAAGACTTGGTATTGCTAAGTCTTTCCAATATTTTCTTTATAAATTAAACGTAGGGGGATTATTATGGGTAATAGCCTAGTTAGAGGACAAATTACGTTAGCGTATGAAACGCTTAACAAAATTAGTAACACAGTAAGCGATTTTTTAAATGAAACGACTATTTCAACTTTAAAAGCTGAAAAAGAAGAAGAAAAAGAAGGATACTACGCTGACTTGCTTGTATCGCTTAGAAGAATAAATGTTTTTTGTGATGAAGGTAAGAATTCATGTGAAGTCATTTTAAACGGAAACACATTTAGAAAAGCTGCTGCTGAAAAGACATTATTTTGGATTTATCATAATTGTATTGAAGAGTTTTTTAACCCTAGAATTGAAAATTGGTACGAGGATAGTCGAGCGGCATATACTGGAAAAAATGCAATCAAATTTGCTTGTCAAGTCCCTGATTCTTTAAAGACTATGGTGGCAACTATTGAAGGCCCGTTCCAAAACATTCGTGAAGAGCTTGAATATTACGAAACAGATTATCAAACGAAAGTAACACAAACAAAATAAAAGGAAAAAAGAGGATGACTTAGTAAACAGTCATCCTCTTTTTTGAAATTATTATTTCGTGTGTACATTTTTTTGAATAAGCACAGAAAATAGTCTAATGCATATAGTAATTCCGTACATTAGTGAAAGTTAAAAACAATTAAATTAGTTGAATAGGTGAGTGAATTTCATAATTACCTAAATGGAGCTACTCTGATACTAAATGTTGTTGGAAACGATCTTCATCCAACAACATTTAGTATCAGAGTAGCGAAAATAAACAACTATGAAATTCATTAAGGTAAAGAATTAATTTAATACCAGGAGGGGAAATATGGAACAAAGACCATTGACTCAATTTGAAGATTTATTAGACTGGTGTAAAGAGTTCCGGTTTGCTTTAACTAACAATGAAACAAGAGGAAATGAACACCTAATCAATCGCGTAATTAGCCTTGAAAACGACTTAGTTAACTTAAATACTAGCTATCTATCCAATGAAGAATCAGTCCACTTATACGAAAAGGCAAATGAATTATATCGTGAATTTAACCCTAATGATTTGTATATTGAAGAAAATCCAGTGATTGAAAAAAGGAAAGAGCTAAACGCTAAACGAGTACCGATCGGCGAGCATAAACTTCCACCATTACCTTATGCTTATAATGCACTCGAACCATTTATTAATGAAGAAATTATGAGATTACATCATTCTGAACATCATAAAAGCTATGTAGATGGTTTAAACAAAGCAGAAAAAGAAATGGAGAAAGCGAGGCGTAAAAATAATTTTGATTTAATCAGGCATTGGGAAAGAGAAGCAGCATTTAATGGGGCGGGTCATTACTTGCATACAATCTTTTGGATGGTAATGAGCCCAAAAGGGGGTGGGACTGCTAGAGGTACCTTTGCTGAACAAATTAATTTAGATTTCGGAAGCTTCGAGCAGTTTAAAGAACACTTTTCTGAAGCTGCTAAAAACGTTGAAGCGGTTGGTTGGGCAATTTTGGTATGGTCACCAAGAGCAAATCGTTTAGAAATTTTACAAGCAGAAAAACATCAAAATTTAACTCAGTGGGATGTTATCCCAATTTTACCATTAGATGTTTGGGAACATGCGTATTATTTACAATATAAAAATAACCGTGATCTTTATGTTGATAATTGGTGGAACTTAGTAAACTGGGACCATGTTGCTGAACGGTTTATGAAAGCAAAGCAACTACATTGGTAATTTATTTTATAATTGAAGGTGGATATAATACCATATCCACCTGATAATAAAACTAAAGACCTTGTCATTTTTCTTACTCAAATAATTCTAAAATATAATCTTTTAAATCAACCATTCTTAAGTATTTAGGCTTTTTTTCAGTCCCTGCTATAATTAAAGCAGCAAGTGTATCATTGGCATGGATCCCCCCGTGCTCCCCACCACCTTCATGGACGGGCGCTCCTTCTGAAACAAATTGATAACTTGGTTCTGCTGTAAGTACTAGTACAGGACTATCTTGACTTCTTAATGCGGTATCTAACTGATTTAATACATCTGGATAATTTACATAATTAAGTTGTTTATTATTAATTTTTATTGAAACAATTCGTTCATCGCCTTCAATTTCCCATCTTTGGTTATAACGATCTTTGTAAGTATCTCCACGTTTGAAACGGAATGATGTGTTATAGTCAGGTGAAGTAACATATATCCATTCGTCATTAATCCAACTAGCAAGTGCTATTCGATCATCAATCATAGCTAAATTGGCTAGTTCAGGGAAAGCAGTAGGATTGTTGGGTGCATATACATATGACATTCGGTGATTGTTAGCAAACGCTAAGTCATAATTACTAACCATTTCTCCTAAAGGAGCGATCGAAAAGCCTTCATAAATCTCTTCTAAATCTATTGTCAATTCTACAGCGTTTTCTAGCAGCTTATCTTGACCATGATCACCTAAAATGATAAATATATTTTCTTCGAGTGCTTTTTCCCAGCTGTCGTAACTGTTTAATATTTCTTGAAAAAAGCTTTCAGCTTTCTCAAATCCACTCAAGTAATGTATGCTGTGTTTATGCGCTTCACGATCAAAATCTGGCAGATACACCGTTAAAAAATCTGGTTGTTCCCCCGACTTGATTAAAGATTTTACAGCCTCTACCGAATACTCATCGTTCAAACCAAATTTACGGAAAACAGAATCAGGAAGTTGTTTACCTTCCAGTGCATTTGGTTTAATTAATTGACCAAACGCTAGTAGATCAGGCCCTTTCGTATGCATTGCTTCTGGAAGTCCAATCACTTCCTGAAAGAAAGGTGGTATTGAAAGTGCGTGAGACTTAGGACCTCGATAAACAATAAAGTTAACAGAACCAGTTGTGAATCCTTTTTCATTTAAGTCTTCGAATATAGTGCTTACGTTTTTACTTAAGTGAGTATTATTTAAATGGTATAGAGAATCTTCAAAGGATTGCTTTGGACTTAGCTTTAGCACTTTTTCTATAGAAGCTCCATAATCAATATAGCGATCCTCCTCACTACTATACCAGTTTAATCCAGGGACCCTATGTTCATTTGCCATTTTTCCTGTTAATAAAGTACTTTCAATAACAACAGACATAGATGGGAAAGGTGTAACTAGTTCTTTATAATATTGTCCTTTGTCTATTAAAAATTGTAACGAAGGAATCGTTCCTTTTTCTTTTGTTCGGTCTATAACGGAACCAGTCATTGAATCGATCATGACTAATATTACTTTTTTTCTAGGATCTTTATCATTTTTCTCAAGCCCTTTAACAGAAGCGTCATTTTCAGGTGCCTGCTGACAAGCTGTGAGAAGCAGTGCCATAATTATAAAAAAAGAAATAAGCTTTCTCATACTAAAAACTCCTTTTCCTACTAAAATTTAGCTTTTTTAGTTTGCTCTGATACTAATTTTCTTAATCATTTAAATACAAAAGGAAGACAATATAAATTTGTCTTCCTTTTGTGCGCTTGGCAGCGCGTCGGACTAACGGGTGTAAGTCCCGAACATGCCGTAGTGGCGGAAATGTATAGTTGACAGATAGTGCATGTCTGCGAAGAAATGTGCGGAGGATCTGAAGACAAAACTTGGAACAGGCGACGATAACCATGCTGGCTGGCAAAGTCGGATAACCCTGCAAAAGAAGGGAGTGTCCAATACCACAGTAGACTTTGTTAGTTATGAGGACTGGATTCGAGGGAAAGCCCGATGACGTGACCCAAGGAGATCTCATCGTCTCCACTTAGTGGTAACCCTTAGACAAATCCGAGATGGATAAGTTGAGGCTATGGGTGGTGAGAAGTCAGAGCGAGGGATAGTAGTGAAAAAGCCCACTGGAAAAGTCGCAAAGGTGGGCGACTTTGTGCTAAGTCACAAAGACAATCATTTTCTCAAAAGGACTTTGATTGCTGCGAAGCCTTTTGCCCATGGAAGAAAAGTTGATCAATTTATAGAGTTATCATGTACCAAACAGAAACTGGTGAGGTCGGTAGCCGTAGAACCAGGGTTGAACAGAAGGGTAGACCGTTTGGGGTGGATACGAAGAACCCGATTAGTGCTGATGTTGAGCTAGTCATTCGGGAGAGTTTGTAAGAGAAAGGAAAACCGATACGTGAAAGAACTTATAAATAAGAGAAACTTTCGTGATGAAGTAGGTAAACGTAAAAAGAGAAAATGGTATAGTCTAATCGATAAAGTATGGGCTATGCCGAATATGGAAGAGGCTTTTAAAGAGGTAAAAAGAAATAGGGGAGTCCCGGGTGTGGATGGCATTACGATCAAAGCTTTTGAATTTAGTGTTGAGGACAATGTACAAGTCCTTCAACGTGAGTTGAAAGAGAAAACTTATAAGCCGAGACCAGTAAAGCGTGTCTATATTCCAAAACCAGATGGCTCAGAAAGACCTCTAGGAATTCCTACTGTAAGAGATCGTGTTGTACAGTCAGCTGTACGAAGAATTTTAGAACCGATATTCGAAGCCAAATTCATGGACTGTAGCTTTGGCTTTCGACCGAATCGAAGTGCACATATGGCTTTAGAAAAGATCCGGAATGATCTGTTAGATGGATATGTCTATGTAATAGATGCTGATTTGAAATCTTACTTTGACACAATCCCACAGGATAAACTTATGATGCTTGTGAGAGAAGAAGTTGTGGATGGGAGTATTATCCAACTACTTGAGAGTTTTCTCAAGGCGGGTATTATGGAAGGTGGTAGTTTCTACTTAAATGAAAAAGGAACGCCTCAGGGTGGAGTTATTAGTCCTTTACTTGCCAACATCTACCTACACCCACTTGACTCACTAATGACAGAACGAGGACACAGAATAACACGATATGCGGATGACTTTGTCATTTGTTGTAAGACACAAAAAGGTGCGGAACGTGTGCTTAAATCAGTTACTCGATTTCTAGAAAAAGAATTAGGTTTAATCGTTCATCCTGAAAAGACAAAGATTGTTAACAACCTAAAACAAACCTTTGTTTTCCTCGGACATGAATTTAAGCGTGGATACTGGGTAAAACCATCTGAGAAGTCGATAAAGAAATTCAAAAGTAAGGTAAAAGAAATAACAAAACGTAATCAAACAGTAAATATAGTATGTCTCATTAAACACAAACTTAATCCATATCTACGTGGATGGGGAAACTATTTTGGCCACTGGCATGTAAAGGCACTATTTGTGCAATTTGATAGGTGGATACGTCGAAGATTAAGATCAATACAACTAAGAAGTTGGCGGAAAATTAGAAAATTGCACAGGGAATTACGGAAAAGAAAATGGAAAGGTGAACTTCCCCAATTGCGTATGTGTTTCTGGAGAAGCTCTAAATGTACGCCTGTACATACTGCCTTACCAAACGAATGGTTCGAAGAAATAGGTCTTGTATCTCTTGTAAATATTTACAAGCAACATCATCCTCAAAGGGGATAATCATGGAGGAGCCGTATGCGATGACCCGCACGTACGGATCTGTTATCCGGAAGTCGGGATAACAGATCTTATCCCGACTTCTGCATTATTCCGACTTTTTATAAGTAGCCATCAAAAACACAGGACTTTTATATATTTTTGATGGCTAATAGCTTAAAAGATCGGAATAATTATGTCTATAATAAACCATAAAGACGTTTAATTAATTCTTCATCATTCTGCCATGATGTAAATTTCTGTTCTAGTTTCATTGGATTTAGACTGCTTGTTGCTTTTTCTATCGCTTCCCGTTTCATTTGTGTATCCGCATTTGCATAAATCTTAGTTGTTTCCAACTGTGCATGTCCTAACCATTCCGACAGAAGTGCCAGTGGCATGCCGCTGCGGTAAAGATGCATTGATCTAGAATGACGAAACATATGTGGATGAAGACCTTCAGGTACTTTATTACATTGATCTCTCGCTGTTTTCCCATATCGTTTCATGAACTTCTCAACATTATCAGTTGACATTGCCTGTCTTTTCCCTTTTTGTATAACATAGAATAGAAATTCATTTGTAACATTTCCGTCATGAAAAAGTCGAAGGTAATTATTAAAGTGATCAATGGTTCTCTGCATGAGTGGTACGATTCTTATTTTGTTTCCTTTTCCATTTAATACTGCGTGAGAATCCTTTGTAGATACACGAATGTCACTGACTTTTAAGTTAAGCATTTCCTGACTTCTGCCAGCAGTGTCATACATCAATATCATGAAAAATAAGTCTCGTAAACCTTTTCTGGTACATGTATCAGGTTGTGAAAGGATTGCCTTTAATGCATCCTCTTCAAAGAATTTAACTTGTTGTGTTTTCGCCGTCTTTTTGATGGGGATCTTTTCAAATTCAAGAGTATAGGCAATGACCGACAGGTCCCTATTTCCAGCATATTTATAGAAGGAACGTATACTAGAAAGCCTGTGATTTCTGGTCGGAATACCGCATTTGCGAGTTTCTTCTAGCCAATCAAGGTAGCCTTCCACGGTTTTCCTGGAAATTTTCTCAAAAGAAACATCCATCAATGAAAGGTTTTCCTCCTTCTTCAAGTATTCTAGGAGGAGATTCAATGACTCTCTGTAAGACTTAATAGTATTGGCACTGCTTGCTTTTTGTTTTGGCAAATAGACCGTTAGAAAGTCCCGTACCATTTGGTAAAACTTCAAGCTTTCCGATTTTACCATGGTGATACCTCCGGTATCAGTTCCAAAAATGAATCCCAATCAATTGCATTAGAACGAGTCAGATTTGTAGGAAGAAGATGAATATAATAGGCAGTATCAGAAAATTTAGCATGCCCCATATATGTACTTAGGTATGGAAGCTTTGCATATAAATCTGCGCCTTTGTTAAGCCAATTCATCATGACTGCCGATGCAAATCTGTGACGGAGATCGTATACACGTACTCTAGTAGTATATTGTACAGGTTGGGTACGTTCCCATATCGAAAGAAATTGCTGGGTGAGCCATTTAGCCGAATACGGGATGCCGTCTGGATTTGGAAAGAAGTATTCGCTGTTGGGTGAGAATATCTTTAGCTTTTCATTATAATCTATGCAGAAGTTTCTTAAGTCATCTGACATTGGTACAATACGTTCTCTATGTGTCTTATTCTTACGAATAAAGAGGATACCACTATCTAGATCCACATCTGTTTTCTTGATTTCACGTCCTTCATTAGGACGTAGACCGCAGAAATAAATCATCCTTAATAATGCAGGGACAATTAGATGACGATTAGGTGTGTTTTTGTTTCTATTTAGGCGATCGGCTTCAGTAAAAATAGCTATAAGTTCTTCATCTGTAAATATATACGGTATAAATGAGGACTTACCTCCTGTATAGTTGGAAGGTATAACATAGCTGTCAATACCTATCGCATTTAGATACTTTCCGAATTCTCTTAAAGGGGATAGCCTCCTGCGAAACCCTGACTGACTTTCTGTAGGTCGCATTGTTGCCCACGCATGGACAAGTTCCATGGTCAGTCTGTCTTCCTCCGGATAATTTCCCCTGCAGAACCTGCTGAAATCACGAAGAAACCCCTCATATGTGCGTCTTTGGTAGCCTAGACTTACCTTGAATTCAAGCATTTCCTCAATATATGGAGTAAAAAAGCTTTCGATTCCATTTTTCATACTCGGACCTCCCCGATGGTGCTGAAGCTTAATGCACATTGTTTCAGACCATTAGTATCTAGGGAGACGTACTGTTTAGCAGCTTCTGGCGAATGGTGCCCTAGCACCTGTGAAACTGTTGTAATCGGTATTCCCTGGACAACCATTTCAGTACCTAGTGTCCTGCGAAGTCCATGAAAGGTTTTTCCGTCACCTACAGTATGGATGATGCCGGCCCTCTTAAGATATCTTCGTAATACGCAGGCGACAGATACACCATCATAAAACTTCTGATATGGTGCAAGACTTCTCAAAAATATATATGGGGATTCTGACTTTGGTCTACCGTTAAGAATGTAGTCAATTATGGCATTACCAGCACGTACTTCCAACGGAAGTGATAACGGCTGTTTTGTTTTTCCCTGTATCACATGAATCTCACTGTTTTTCCAGTCAACATCTGTCAGCTTTAGGTTTACGATATCGCCTGCACGCAGTCCGGTACAGATGCCAAGCTGAATGATAGCAAAATCCCTTTTTCCAACAGGTGTTTTTGTATTAACCTGTTTCAAAATAAGGTTTATCTCTTCAGACGAAAAACAGGGGAGCACTTTCCTATCACGAGCTCTAGGTGCAAAAAGGACCGGTTCGAAACGGATATCAAGCAGTTCTTCCTCGCGAAGATACGTATGAAGTTTTCTTAGTACCGTTACTACATCATCCATGGTTTTTGGGCGACAGGTAGACATATCAACAATGAAACTTCGAATATCTACAGGTGAGACTCTTTCAATTGTACAGTGTCCATGTGTAGTCAAAAACAGGAGGTACCTTTCAACGATGGATCTGTAAATACCGATTCTGCATATGTTCCCAAGACTTGTCAGAAATTCTGTTAATATTTTTTTGAAATAACTGGAAAGTAGGGATTCTTTTTTAGTACTAAAGACTTTCCAAGCAAAACCACCGGTTTTGTACACCTCATTTAGAATACCGAGGCCTCTCAAACGCCAACATAAGGTCTTTTGTGAAATAGTACCTAAATAAAAAAGCTTCTGGTAATGACTTCTAAGTTCATCCATCAGTTCAGGACGATAAAATAGTTCTGATTTCTTATGGTAGAAAGTAGAGATTGGCTGAAAAGCACTGTGATGATAAAAATCAAGGTAATCATCACAAAGCTGTAGTCCTTTCAACTCTTCTTTAGCTAAAACAATTAAATCTTGGATTGTGACCTTATTCATACATATTGCCTCCATTAATAATAGATTTGGTTGATAACCAAATCTATTATCGGTTGGCTTATATGAAAAAAATACAACTGCTAATTTATTATTCCGACTTTTTCCATCTCTTTAGAGAAAAGAAATTGTTATCTCGAAGTATTTTAATTTAAACAGTTAAAAGGTCGGAATAATCTAGAAGTCGGGATAAGATCTGCGAGAGGCGCATGAAATTATTCATGCGCCTACTCTATTTTTCTGTTATTTTTTGTCTTCTTTCAGTATATCTTCAAGAATATTATCAAGCTTCTTCACCAATTGTTCCGATGCTATAATCATTTTTCCTACATCACCTGTTCTTTTAGCTACATCGCCTGAAAAAACAGTTTTTAATTGATTGTTTTTATTAAGCCAATAGTTGTTTATGTAGGAATTAAATAATTCCCAGTACAAATGGATTAAGGCTACTTTACTTTTAGAAAAGCAATTTGCTAAAAGTTTATCATCAATTTGTATTGATTTAGGTGCATGTTCTATAGCTTTAACATGAACATGATTTGTTTGTTTATGGACGGCGTTACGAATCGTAAACATTTTTAATAAGTTGGATGTAATTATTTCCTCTCTCAGATTTTTTTCATTTAATTTAGTTTGAGCTTGATCATGAAAGGTTTTAACAGTTTTTAGTTTTCGATTGATTTTAATTAAAATTACAAATTGTACTAACAAGACAGAAAGGAGTAAGAAAAAACTTATTATGACAATAACTTTAAAAATAGTCATGAAGACCTCCCTCTATAAAATTATTTATAGTTGTTATTACTGTTTTTCTTAAAAAGGTAAGAGTATAAAATTTCTAACTTAGAAACTGTCTAGCTCCACGGCTTCTGTCAAAGGCCTTACAGTGCCTTTCGCTCGTGACTTTGCGCTTTTCTTGCAATTATTACTACTATTATTTAAATCGAAACTGATATTGTGAATAATTGGAAGAATATAGTTTTTGAAATAAATCAAAATAATATTTGAACATTACGTTCAATTTATAAAATATTTTGGAGGTTGTTAAGATGACTGTTGCTTCTCAAGTAAAACAAACGTTAGCTGGATTAAAGAGTGCTCAACAAACACAAATGATTGTAGACACATTAGCACCAAGAGTACAGGAAATAGAGCAAGAAGAACCTCAATATAAAAATTAACTCATTTTAAAAAGGGGATGGCTCAGAATTTTGATTTTAATATTGACTTCTTCAAAATCTTACGATGGAGTCACCTCTTTAAAATACTATTATTTTATCTATTTGGCGTTTGTTTTGGCAACAGTTAAGAGAGTAAATCTTTTACACTTACTAATTCATTTAATTTACTAACATAAAAATTTTCTCACCCCTAAATCAACCTAAAAAACATAATTCGCTTTAAATAATACATAAAAAGAAGTATTTGAAAAAAAATAAAAAAAACAGACTGAAATTAAAGAATGGACTGATATTTATGAGGAAGAAGTTTATTTATATTCTAATTATCTTAACTATTACTATCACTGGGTGCAATATTGTCGGTCAAGGTGTTCAAGTTAAACCACTATACATAGGTACAAATCATTCGATCGATCAAACTCGAGCAGATGTTGCTAAGCAAATTGTTATCTCTATGGAAGAAGTAATTGAGGTGAAAGGAGTAGGAGTAGACGAGGATATATATATTGCAACTAAAGTTAAGCACTTTGATCGATTTTTTTTAGATCAAATACGGAAAAATGCTCATAATAAAGTTAAAAAACGTTTTCCTAATGCAAATGTTCATATATCAACAGATAAAAAAGTATTTCTTGAGTTAGAAAAGCTTGAAGGTAAGATGTATCAAAACACAATAAATAAAGAAGATATTGAGAAAGAAATAAAACGGATTGAGAGATTTATGAAAGGGTAAATAATATAAAGGAGGGGTGGCGGAAATGTCGGATCAAAAAAAGAAGAATTTAACACCAATTCAGCAAGAATATCAAACATTGGCCAAAAAACGAGAAATTGAAAGGCCTGTTTTTAAAAATTGTATAAAAGCTTTTCTTATGGGTGGGTTTATTTGTTTTATTGGTCAATTTGTTCAAACCTTTTATTTGCATTTCTTTGATTTTAATGAAAGAACAGCGGGTAATCCAACCGTAGCAACGATGATCTTTATTGCAGTTTTATTGACTGGGTTTGGTGTATATGACCGTATTGCTCAATTCGCTGGTGCTGGAACTGCTGTACCTGTTACAGGTTTTGCTAACTCAGTTGCTTCTGCTGCAATCGAACATCGTACTGAGGGCTATGTTTTAGGAGTAGGAGGTAATATGTTTAAACTAGCAGGCTCAGTTATCGTTTTTGGGACGTTTTCAGCATTTGTTATTGCCATTATCAAAACAATCCTTATCCGATGGGGGGGATTATAATGAGAATAGGTCATAGAAGTTGGATGTTTAATAACAAACCGAAAATTATTTCAACAGGAACCATTGGTGGACCGTATGAAGCAAAAGGAGCCATCCCGAATGATTTTGATACACTTCATGGTGATCTTTGGTTGGGGCAAGATTCATATGAAAAAGCACAAAAAGTAATGTTTGAGGAAGCTTGTATGAAAGCTATTGAAAAAGCTGGATTAAAAAAAGAAGATATAGAGTTCATATTAGCGGGAGATTTAATTAATCAGGTGACACCGTCAAGTTTTGCTTGTAGAACATTAAGTGCTCCATATATCGGTCTTTTTGGAGCTTGTTCTACTTCAATGGAAGGATTGGCTTTAGCTGCATTAATTGTTAATAGTGGATTTGGGAATAATGTATTAGCAGGTACGGCAAGTCATAACACTGCTACAGAAAAACAATTTCGTTACCCAACAGAATATGGTGGACAAAAACCACCTACTGCACAATGGACAGTAACTGCAGCTGGTGCAGCAATTGTAAGTAAGGATGGAAATGGCCCTGTTATTACAGCTGCTACACTAGGAAAGGTAATTGATATGGGATTGTCAGATCCGTTTAACATGGGTGGAGCTATGGCTCCTGCAGCTGTAGACACCATATGTGCCCATTTGAAGGATCTTAATATCGATCCATCCTATTATGACTATATTTATACTGGCGATTTAGGTATGATTGGGCACGATATCGCACTTGATTTATTTGAAAAACATAATATTCCAATAAATAAGGAGAAGTTTCAAGATTGTGGCTTGATAATATACAAGGAAGATCAACCTATTTTTGCAGGTGCTAGTGGTTGTGGGTGCTCTGCAGCTGTTACATATGGTCATTTATTAAACAAAATGAGAAAAGGCGAAATTAACAGAATGTTGGTAGTTGCAACAGGTGCGTTATTATCGCCGTTATCGTTTCAACAAAAAGAAACCATTCCTTGTATTGCTCATGCCGTTGCTATTGAAGCTGGAGGTGGGAGCCAATGATCTTTTTTTGGGCTTTTGTCGTAGGGGGGATTATTTGTGTAATTGGACAAATTATGATGGATGTTATGAGGTTAACCCCTGCACATACAATGAGTACATTAGTAGTAATGGGTGCAATATTAGACGGGATTGGTTTATATGAACCATTAATAGATTTTGCGGGAGCTGGTGCTACAATTCCAATAACTTCATTTGGGAATTCTCTTGTACATGGGGCAATGGCAGAAGCTGAACGGTACGGTCTTGTCGGTGTTATCACTGGAATTTTTGAGGTTACTAGTGCTGGTATCTCAGCTGCTATCATATTTGGGTTTATTGCGGCATTAGTTTTTAAACCAAAAGGATAAGGAGAAGTATATATGACAGTAGGTTCACAAGTAAAGCAATGTTTATCTAGTTTAAAGAGTATCGAAGCAACATTAAATAGCCTTGCTATAAAAACTGAAAATGAGGAAGCGCGACTTGCTTTTCATGAGACGTGTTTAAAAACCCGAAAAGTCATAGGGCAAATCGAAACTAGGGTTGGAGAGATTGAGTTTCAAGAGCCACAATATAAAGGGTTTTAGTTACTATTACTTCGGCTACAACGCCTAGGAGGGATGACATGATACCAGGTTGGGTAGAAGTAATTTTAAGGTCAATTGGTGCTGTAGTAATTTTAATAATTTCTACAAGACTCTTTTTAATGAAATCTATTGCCCAGTTTTCATTTTTTGAAGCTACTTTATTGTTAATTATTGGGGTGATATTAGCCATTGGTTCGTTTGTCATTAGTATACCGGTTGGATATTCAATTATAGCCCTCATTACATGGTTAGCTGTCATTGGAATTGTGAATTATCTATCGATGAAGAGTGTTTCATTTAGGAATTTTTTACATGGTAAAGGAATACCGGTGATTGAGGATGGAAAAGTTTTAGAAGATAATATGAAAAAACAGCGCTACACGACAGATGAATTACTAAAACAATTAAGAACAAAAAATGTCTTTAAAGTTGCTGATGTAGAATATGCAGTTTTAGAATCAAATGGAGCAATTAATGTATTATTAAAAAAAGAGAATCAACCCTTAACTCCAAAAGATATGCTTATACCTGTTGCACCTGAAAAAGAGCCTCAAACTGTTGTGATGGATGGAAAGGTAATGGATGAGGCGTTAGCAACTATCGGTTTTAATAGGCAATGGCTTGAACAAGAGTTAAATACTCTTGGAGTAGCTATAGAAAACGTTTTTTTAGGACAAGTTGATAGTTATGGGGAACTTACAGTTGATTTATTTGATGATAAGTTAAAAATTCCCGAACCTAAACAAAAACCTATGCTTTTAGCATCTATAAAAAAAACTCAGGCAGATTTAGAAATTTTTGCATTACAAACTGAAAATGAGCAAGTGAAAAATATATTTGCAAATTGCGCAAATGAAATGGATGAAGTTTTAAAAAAAATACAAAAGTATTTACATTAGTTTTAAGGTTAGAGTCTACCTGGCAAGGGCTCTAACCTTTTTTGATGAATCGTAATAGTGAATATTCTAAATAGCAATCATATCACCTTTTTTGTGTGCATACACTTGTACAAAACATGAAAAGGGACGGGGTATAGAAAATGCTGAAAAAAAATTTGGTGAAAATAAATGTTTTATTAATAGTATTCATATTACTATTTTCGATATCAACAACTAGTGTGTCGGCGACTGAATTTTCTGTTTCAGCACAGAGTGCAATTTTAATGGAGCAAGAAAGTGGACGAGTGCTTTTTGAAAAGGACGCCCACACGCAATTAAGAATAGCAAGTATTACAAAAATTATGACAGCTATAATAGCAATTGAATCGGGAATGATGGAAGAAAAGGTCACGGTAAGTAGTAATGCCTTTGGAACAGAAGGTTCATCTTTATATTTAAGGCTTGGAGAAAAGATAACCCTTGAAGATTTAGTGTATGGACTTATGTTAAGGTCAGGTAATGACGCTGCAGTTGCGATTGCTGAACATGTAGGTGGTAGTTTAGAAGGATTTGTTTATTTAATGAACGAAAAAGCGAAAGAAATAGGAATGCAGAAAACAGTTTTCAACAATCCGCACGGTTTAGACGATCATGAGGAACATTACTCTACTTCTTATGATATGGCATTATTATCTCGATACGCAATGAATAATGAAACATTTAGAAAGATTTCTGGAACTAAAAGCTATCGTGCTCCACAGGAAGGTGAAGATTGGGATCGTATTTGGCAAAATAAAAACCGTCTCTTAACACAACTTTATAAATACTCAACAGGGGGAAAGACCGGTTATACGAAACGTGCAAAACGTACACTTGTTTCAACAGCAATGAAGGACGATGTTAACTTAATAGCAGTCACTTTAAATGCACCGAGTGATTGGCAAGATCATATGAATATGTTTAATTGGGGTTTTGATACGTTTGAAGTACTTCCTGTTGTTGAGGAAGGAATTATTAATAATGTAAATGATGAATTCTATAAAAATAAGGTTAAAGCTAACTATACATTTGAATATCCATTAGCGCAGGATGAAAAAACATTAGTAAACAAAAAGATAACTCTCTATCATCCACCGAAAGGAAATGAATGGTTAACAAATGGAATTCCAAATCCTGTAGGAAAAATAACAGTTGAACTTAGCGGAAATAGTATCGGTGAAGTGCCACTTTCTTTCGTTGGTGAATTAGATGAAGAAAATGAAAGCTTTTGGTCTAAAGTTAAGGATATAGTTCTTTTTATACTAGGAGTGAATAAAGATGGTTAATATTATTTGGATGTCAATGTTAATCATCGGAATAATATTTGCAGCGATTAATGGTAATATGGATGCTGTAAATGAAGCTGTTTTTAAGGGTGCTCAAGATGCTGTAACGATTTGTATTGGTTTAATAAGTATTCTAGTTTTTTGGTTAGGGTTAATGAAAATAGCCCAAGCTTCTGGACTCTTAGTAGGCTTAGCGAAGATTATGAAACCAATAGCGACAAAGCTTTTTCCAGATGTTCCTAGCAATCACCCGGCTATGGGTTATATCTTATCTAACATGACAGCAAATATATTTGGGTTAGGTAACGCTGCGACGCCGATGGGAATTAAAGCTATGGAACAACTAAAAGTTTTAAATGACAATAAAGACTCTGCAAGCCGTTCAATGATCACATTACTTGCTATTAATACAGCGAGTATTACATTAATTCCAACTACCGTGATCTCAATTCGAATGAATTATGGATCAGTGAACCCAACAGAAATTGTGGGTACTACTCTTATCGCAACAACATGTTCAACAATTGCTGCAATTTTGATTGATCGTTTCTTCTATTATCGACGCGTAAGAAAGGGTAGGGAATTGTAATGGAATGGATTAGTATAATTTCAATTTGGCTTATTCCATTGATAATAGGTTTTATATTAATTTTTGGAACGATAAAACGTATTCCAACGTATGAAACATTTGTTGAGGGTGCAAAGGAAGGCTTTGGAATGGCAGTATCAATCATTCCTTACTTGGTAGGAATGTTAGTGGCTATTTCTGTGTTTCGCGCTTCAGGGGCTATGGAATTTTTTATTGAGTTAATGAAGCCGGTTTTACAAGCGGTAGGAGTACCAACTGAAGTCGTTCCTTTAGCTTTAATTCGCCCCATTTCTGGTACAGGAGCACTTGGGATGACATCAGATTTAATAGCAACATATGGACCAGATTCTTTTATTGGCAGGTTAGCATCGACAATGCAAGGGAGTACGGATACTACTTTCTACGTTTTAACCGTTTACTTTGGTGCAGTGGGAATTAAAAAAATGGGAGACGCACTTAAAGTAGGGCTATTAGCGGATTTAGTTGGAATTATCGTTTCTATTACAGTTGTAACCATTGTTTTTGGAACGTTGTAATAAAAAGCCAAGCAAATTGTTTGGCTTTTTATTTGGTTAAATAAAAGTTTTATCTTTGGGTCACTAGTGTTGCACTAATTTTGTTTTACTATTAAAAACATTCGAAATCTTCAATAAATTATTTTATGCAAAGAAAAAGTCCTTTATAATGGATAAGTCAGGTGGTAACCCGTCCAAATCCACTAATAAAGGACACATCTCATGGACAAGATTACACGAAAAACTTCATTTGGACAATGGTTTTCACCAATAAATCTTGAATTATTTGAAGAACAGGTGAAAACACTGAAATTAGATTTTTATACGAAA
>NZ_MLQR01000048.1 GCF_001866005.1 Anaerobacillus alkalilacustris | reverse complement strand
AAAGTGGAATAAGCTTGGTCAAACAGCATTTTTCTGTACGTGATCATCCTCAAGAAACGAAGAGTCAACAAGGGGGTGTCCACAAGGCAAATTCCAAACAGTTTCTTATACAGGGTTAAACCACCATTAAAGCGCACGTAAACTTACTTTCCATAGCTTTATAAGTATAGACGAGGAGGGAGAAGCAAAAACCCCGGAAGAAATATTTTCATCCGGGGGTGTGAGTGGAAAATCATGTGAGTTTCTTATAGTATCAGAATTTATAAATTTCTAACTTGAAAACTGTCTAGCTCCAGGCGCCATCGGCTCGATCACTTCAGACCTTCTCTTTCGGTCAAAAACCCGACCGCTACGAGCAGGTCTTCCAGTGTTTGTCGCCGATAGGTGGGCGCCTTGCGCTTTTCTTATTTTTGTCTATTTTGTATTAATGTTAATGATATCGTATTTCCTTTACTTTTTTCAACGGAACTACTTGACGATTATTTATTATTCATTGTGTAGGTGATGTAATTGATATAGCTAATTTAAGATTTAAACGAAATTTCAGCAATACGTTGCGTTTCCTGATAATAGTTGGGTAAAATTAGTAGGGACATGAAACATGACGGAACATAATGACAAAAAACTTCTTGTTATCAGAGTGAGTCGATGGAATGACAGAGCAGCTAGAAGCCATATGTTTACCCACCTGATAAAACAATTAAAACTATAAAAATATGTCTGATAAATTCAGGAGGTGATCGATGTTGGCAAAAGAGAAGAAAACAAATGCGATGAGAATTCTAGATAAAGAAAAAGTTAATTATGAAATTTTTACATTTGAAAGTGAGGAAGGCAAGATAGATGGCGTTTCAGTTGCAGAGAAAATAAATATGGATGTACGTGTCGTTTATAAAACCTTAATTTCCCAAGGAAATAGTAAAGAATTATTTGTTTTTATCATTCCGGTCGATAAAGAGTTAGATTTAAAAAAAGCGGCCAAAGCTGTGGGTGAAAAGAAAATTGAGCTTATCCCGGTAAAGGAAATTACAAAGCTAACAGGGTATGTGCGTGGCGGTTGTTCACCAATTGGTATGAAAAAACTTTTTCGCACAACGATTGAGAGTGGTGCAAATGATCTGCAAGAGATTATAGTTAGTGGTGGGAAAATTGGTGTGCAAATACAACTACCTATTTCTGATCTAATAAAGGTGACGAAAGCGGAGTTTGCACCTATAATTTAAAAATTTAACAGTTTAAATTATTTGAAAATATTGGATAAAAATAACTAATATCGTAAAACATAACAAAAGAAAATAGGAAGGAGTTGTCATTTACATGCGAAAAAGTGTTGTTAGTTTGTTAGTTGTTATACTCTTAAGTATGAGCTTAGGAACTGTTTCTCTTGCCCATCAACATGAAGACGAAATGGACATGAATAAAGTGGAATTAACTGCTCAACAAAAAGAAGAGTTAGGTTCATTAATGAAAGACATTTTAGAAAAAAAGAAAGAAGTTATTTCTAAATATGTTCAATTTGGAGTGTTATCACAGGAGAAAGCTGAAAAGATTAATTCTAAATTCGAGTTACACTATCAGAAGTTAGAAGCGGAAGGCTTTATTCCTAAGTGGAACAAAGATAAATGTAAAGGTAAACGAAAAAATAAAGAATGAAAAGAGTAAACAAAAAGCGCCCGTTTGGGTGTTTTTCTTAATATAATCAGAATGTATAAATTTCTAACTTGGAAACTGTCTAGCTCCAGGCGCCATCGGCTCGATCACTTCAGACCTTCTCTTTCGGTCAAAATCCGACCGCTACGAGCAGGTCTTCCAGAGTTTGTCGCCGATAAGCGGGCGCCTTGCGCTTTTCTTGTGAATTGATACTTGTTAACAAAAATAAAACCCGAGCTTAAACGAAAAGCTCGGGTAAAATATTGGCGTTGTAATAAGCCAATTTAAATTCTTATGAGAATATACCTTAAAATTTATGCCGCGATAATGTCTTATTGCTCTTTTACCTTAAAAAACAAAATCCCTACCTCTATTTTATCAATACGGCTCCTAGGCCGTGCCTCTTATAATAAGGTTTAACTAAGCGTTTTTAAGATGCCAGATGATTTACTCGTAAATATAGTAAATATAATAACGTTCATTTACTTTAATTATAATAATCTAATAACTTTAAGTGTTCATAAGCAATATGATTAATAATACATTATAAGTGAAGGAAAAGCAAGTTAATATACAAGATTCCACTCGATTTCTCCAGATTGGTTCTCTTTATCTAAATTTATTTTGAAATTATGTTTTTTATAAAAATGGACAAGACGGTCTTTATGGTCCCAATCTCGTTTGGCAATATCACCAGTAATGTATTGAATATTTTGGTCTTTTGCTAGTTCTTTTAAATAATTCATGCAAATAGAGCCATATCCCCTATTTTCTGGACCTTTAATATCACCAATATGAATTGTATTTTGATCTTCATAAGATGCTTGGATAGAAAAATCCCACATACCACGAAAGGCACTTTCACAATCATTTAACATAACTTTGCAAGTGTCACCATCATCTGAAGTGTAAACGATAACCCAGTTGTCTTCCTTAGTTTTTTCTATGCCGATCACTTGCCATTTTTTTGCTATTTCTTTTAGGTTATCTTGCATACGTAACATTTGAAATTCAAGATCTTCAATTTCTTCCTTGAGTTCATCTTCATTTTTGTTTTCCAGTTCATCTACAAAAGCCGATTTATAATACACGTAAAAAAACTCCTTCCTTATTGTCATTTTCATCCACTAAGGGGGAGGGGATTGATATAATATATTTCATAAACAAAATGAGAAAAAGTTATTCTCATAATATACCCCGACAGATACAGTCTAATATTTTACAAGATAATAGTTTGAATTACAATACATTTTTGAGAAATGAGCTAGGAAAACGAAACAAAATATTGGATTTCTTACTAGATAATCGATATAATCATTAAAAATATATTAAAATGAGGTGGCGAAATTGCTGAGGGAAATCCCAATTTCTTATGTGAAAACAAATCAAATCATTATGGTTATCTTAACTTTAAGTTCGATAGTGCTACAAAGTATTTTATTATTGTTTATTGCCTTTCTATTTGTAATCACGCCGTTAGTCCTTGGTCAAAAAGCGAATTTGGCATTTTACATTGCAAAACGATTATTCCCTCATAATGTAGGTGGAGAAACAGAGGCTGCAGTTCTCCAAAAGTTTAACCAAACCATTGGTGGGTTGCTTTTAACGCTTGCTTTATTGATTTATCTATGGACTGGAAGTTGGGTAGCTTGGCTTCTCACTGGAATGGTAACTTTGGCAGCGACAGTTGCCTTGTTAGGCTTTTGCGTTGGGTGTTTTTTATATTTTCAGTTTAAGAAACTTAAACATGTTCTAAAAGGCAATTGAATTCAAAAGGATGACTTTCAATCGGTGGGTGGTAAGGAAAATCTACTGATTGTTAGTTTAATACCACAGGCATAAGAATAACTAATCATTAGCTTTCACTAATGAAAGTTATTCTATATTGGACTTTTAGGGGCAGTTAATTCCCCACCTAAACTTTCGATTTTCTTACGTTTTGAGGTGGGGGGGCATACTGCTCCTTAAGAGTGGGATAAATTCATTGGGATGTGAAAGCGGTTTATTTTTTGTGTGTTAATGCCCCAAAAATAGAAAACTATGATATGATTTAATGGAGTTTAATATATAAATAAATTAAAAAGGGAGGAGATATTAATAAATGGGTATAGTGATCTGAAATTTGATAAAGGAAACCTTTGCTTTTTTATGGTGAAATTATTGAGGTTAAATCCGCACATTGCTGAAGTGTTTCAAATCTTTTGCTTGTTTTTAACAACGTTGTTAAAAACTCAGGTGATTAGATCTTTTTAGGTAATTATGAAATACACTCAAATTATACGAGTGTTAAAAAAAATGATAGGTGAGATGAAAAATGGGTAAAATTATTGGTGTTGGTCCACATTATAAGTGTTTATTAGAAAGTAAAGGGTTAACATTAGCAGATAAGCCTTTTATCTTTATTAAACCAATGAGTTCAATGATAAAAACAGGAGCAAAAATCGAGATTCCTCCTAATGTAGATAAGGTAATGTCAGAGGTAGAAATTGCAATAAAAATCAACAAAACTGTTAGGGATATTTCAGTAGAAGACGTTTCTAATTTATCAGTAATTGGTGGATATGCGATTTGTAATGATGTTACTGCAGTAGGAGAAGACTTACCATCGTTAGGTAAATTATTTGATAGTTTTACACCGATAGGCGAATTTTTTCCAGTGCAATATCCTTCAGAAATTAAAATTGAAAGCTATCTAAATGGTGAGTTACAACAATCGGCGTATGCATTTGATATGGGTTATTCTTTTGCTTATCTAGTCGCATATATTTCATCTCTTTTTACTCTAGAAGAAGGGGACATTATTTTAACTGGTACACCAGTTAATGCCTTTGAAATAAAGAAAGGGGATACTGTTGAATTAAGAAGTCCACAACTTCTGACTCTAGTAAATACAGTTGAATAAAAAAAGTTCGTGAGACTCGTTCTCGCGGACTTTTTTTATTCAATAAATTGAAACAGTGAGAAATAATCTTTAAGGTTTATGTTAATGGGTTCTATTTCTCTGTAGGCTGCCGAAATTACTTAAGAAGGCAAGGAAGGTAGCCAGTAATCTGATCACATTCTAGAAAAATTAGATAAGTTAAATCAGAAAAACTTCTTTGCTAGAAAATTTTATGCAAGGTACGCATTGCATAAACACTGAAAGAAATTTGCAGAATTACCACTTCTTTTTAGAAGTTTTGTCATTTGGAAGGAAAAATGTAGTATCGATCTTTAATTAAGTAACTACAGAAAAATTAAAGAAGAGGTGGACGGTATGGTTGTTGAAAATAAAAAATACACGATAAAAGATGTGTCGAAAGAGATAAAGGTATCAATCGGAAGTTTAAAAAAATGGGAAAAAGATTTTGGTGAATTTGTATATGTTCATCGTACAAAGAATGGGTCTAGAATTTACCAAGAGATCGACTTAATTACATTAAAAAAAATTAAATTGATGAAAGAGAAAAATCTAAGTAATGATATCATCAAATTTATCTTGAAGACAAATGATGTTTCCGATGAAATAAGATCAGAGTATGATTTGAAATATGATGATATCGTTTCTTTACAAACTGAAACGATTGGGTTTGTACAAAATATTTCTGATACGGTTGCCCAGTTAAAAGAAGAGTTTATGAAAGATGCGAAGCAATCAAATGAAGAATTGAAAAGTGATGTGAGAAATGAATTAATAAAAGGGGATACGACACTAGAAGCGGTGCAAAACATATCAAATTCATTTGAACAATTAAAAGAAGAGTTTATGAAAGCTGCGAGGCAATCAAATGAAGAATTGAAAAGTGAAGTGAAAAAGGAATTAATAAAAGGGAATACGGCAATAGAAGCGGTGCAAAACATATCAAATTCATTTGAACAATTAAAAGAAGAGTTTATGAAAGACGCGAGGCAATCAAATGAAGAATTGAAAAGTGAAGTGAAAAAGGAATTAATAAAAGGGAATACAGCATTAGAAGCGGTGCAAAATATATCAAATTCATTTGAACAATTAAAAGAAGAGTTTATGAAAAACGCGAGGCAATCAAATGAAGAATTGAAAAGTGAAGTGAAAAAGGAATTAATAAAAGGAGATAAGACACTAGAANATTCATTTGAACAATTAAAAGAAGAGTTTATGAAAGACGCGAGGCAATCAAATGAAGAATTGAAAAGTGAAGTGAAAAAGGAATTAATAAAAGGGAATACAGCATTAGAAGCGGTGCAAAATATATCAAATTCATTTGAACAATTAAAAGAAGAGTTTATGAAAGACGCGAGGCAATCAAATGAAGAATTGAAAAGTGAAGTGAAAAAGGAATTAATAAAAGGAGATACGACACTAGAAGCGGTGCAAAACATATCAAATTCATTTGAACAATTAAAAGAAGAGTTTATGAAAGATGCGAGGCAATCAAATGAAGAATTGAAAAGTGAAGTGAAAAAGGAATTAATAAAAGGGAATTCAAAAACGGAAGGTTTAGTTCAAACTTATTCTGAAGAAGTTCTTGATAATTACAAAATGACATATAAGCAAATAAAGGCACTACAAGAAGAAATAGAAAAAGAACAGGAAGAAAAAATATTTTTACAAAAGAAGGTTGAGGAGAGAGAAGAGTTATTTAAAGAGTTTGTACAAAGTTATCGTGAGGCAGCAGCAGAAAATGAACAAAAAAAAGAAAAATTTAAATTATCGTATTGGTTAAATTTACTTGGAGGGACTAAATAAATAGTTTATCTCACACTTAAGGGGCAGTAAGACCGTCACCTTAAAACGTAAGAAAATCGAAAAGTTTAGGTGGGAGATTAACTGCCCCGTGAAAGCTAATGATTAGTTATTCTTATGCCTGTGGTATAAGTTAAACTAACAATCAGTGGGGGATAAAAGAAAACCCGCACTGATTGAAGTTCAGCTTTATAAACTGAGTGCAATTTATAATTGAGTAGTCTAGCACATCAAGTTATTTTTATGGAGAAAGCAGTAATTTAACTACATGAAGTTTTTTGGTGGCGTTAAATATGTACTCCATTATGAAATTCTTTAAATTGTCTGTCTTAAATAAATTACTATCAAAACGATAACTTTTTCCTCCAAATACAAAATTAAATGTTATAATTAAGCCTGACAAATATAATTTTGTTGAGGCTTTTTTTAGGCTACATACTAAGAAAAGTAATAAAATTTATGTGTGTAATAGGATTATATAATTAAATATTCTTAAAAAATCTGTATTATGACATTCATTAAAATAATAAAACTACTATAGAATATTTTTGGTTAAAATATAAGAATTATGGAATGGGATTTATTTATAAGTGAACTCGTTTCAGCTTGCTGAAACATCGGAAAATCAGGTGAAGAGTCTACTCCACCTGATTGGAAAATCCCACCTACGCTAAGCTTAAAGGTGGGGGGGCTTTTACCCTAAAAAAATTCAGATAAAGTCACGGAGATGAGGACGACTTATGCGATTTAAAAAAAGTATTCCCAATATGTTTACATTAGGGAATTTATTTTGTGGTTTTTTATCAATTGGTTTTGCAGCCGATGGACAGTTTAATAACGCTGCAATTTTAATATTAATTGGTATGATGTTAGATAGTATGGATGGTAGAGTGGCAAGAATGTTAAGAGCAGAAAGCCCGTTAGGAAAGGAATTAGACTCGTTAGCTGATATTGTCACCTTTGGGGTAGCGCCATCATTTTTAGTATATTATACATACTTTTTCCAGTTCGGTTTATTAGGGTTTGCGGTTGCGGGACTTTTTCCGTTATTTGGAGCATACCGCTTAGCAAGGTTTAATGTTAGTACTTCATCTTCAAATGATTATTTCATTGGGGTACCTATTACGGCAGCGGGTGGTATTTTAGCAATACTTACTCTATTTGGAGAAACTATACCTAATATTATTACAACGGTAATTTTTACAGCGATGTGCTTTTTGATGGTTAGTAGAATTAGAATACCGAGTTTTAAAGAAATACCTTTACCTAAATATGGTACGATTGTAACAGTATTTTTAGGAGCAGCTCTTTTTGCAATATATCAAGGCACATATGCACAATTTCCCTATTTAATTTATATTGCTACTCCGTTGTATATTGCATACGTAACATATCGTTTCATAAAGGGGAAAAACAAGAAATATTTAGATTAGGAAAGTAAACAAAAAGAGTTATGGTTTTCAAGCGAAACCATAACTCTTTTTGTTGTTCATAATTAGTTCATATTGTTATGTTAATCTTTATTCTAAATAACGCTATATGAATGGAGATAATAATATGGTAACTATTTATACGGCCCCAAATTGTTTATCATCTAAAAAAGCAAAAGCTTGGCTAGAGGAGAATAATATTCTTTATGTTGAGAGAAGGATTGAAAATTTAACGATTGAAGAAGTGAAATTAATTGTAGGAAAGACAGAAGAAGGTCTTAGTGAGATTATTTCTACAAGATCTAATAGTTATAAGAAGTTAGAATTTGATATTGAAGCGGCATCAATTCAAAAGCTGTTTAGAATAATTTGTGAAAATCCTAACTTTTTGCGTAGTCCTATTATTATGGACAAAAAACGCTTACTATCTGGATATAATGAAACTGAAATCCGTCGTTTTTTACCTCGGAGAGTACGTAAATTCTTACTAGAACAAGCGCAGTTGTCGTTTAGTTGATAAAAGCACAAGCGCACTTGTCACTACGAATGGTTTTGGCTGAGCAAGCGAGTTTACCAACGAGAAAATTCTCTATAAAAAATAAAGTCAAACCTAAACAAAAATTTATCCCACTTTTAAGGGGCAGTAAAACCCACACCTCAAAAACTTAAGAAAATCGAAAAGTTTAGGTGGGGGATTAACTGCACCAAAAGGTCCGATATAGAATAATTAACCTGATTGAAGTTCAGCTTTATTTAGGTTTGACCTTTTTTGCAGTATCAGAATTTATAAATTTCTAACTTGAAAACTGTCTAGCTTCAGCGCCTACGAGCTCGGTCACTTCATTCCTTTTCGGAAGCCAAAGAGCGGCTTCCGAAAAGGCCGCCCCAGTGAAGCTACTACTTGGATTACTTCGAAGCTGCTTTGCTCTTGAGCAAACGGAGTGGCACAGGAGCAGCTGCTCGTGACCAAGGCGCTTGCGCTTTTCTTATAATATCAGAATTTATAAGTTTCTAACTTGGAAACTGTCTAGCTCCAGGCGCCATCGGCTCGATCACTTCAGACCTTCTCTTTCGGTCAAAAACCGACCGCTACGAGCAGGTCTTCCAGTGTTTGTCGCCGATAGGCGGGCGCCTTGCGCTTTTCTTATAATATGGTTGCTTGATTTTATAAAAAAGTCTTTTTGATAAATATCCAACTCATATAAACGATAAATAAAACAATTGTTATTACTCCTGTTCGTCGAAAGTGGACGGTAAAAGTGTCTTTCTTTTCTTTCTTAGCAAAAAGTAATCGTAAAAGGAAATATATTGTCAAAACGATAAAAAAAGTTAAAGTAGTTCCAAGAATGATATGTGTGAGTGTTTCAAATTTCATGGATGGATCTCCTTCCAAGGTGGGGGCATATTTTCAAAAAAAAGTACTAAGTAACTGTTGAAAAATAAATAATATCATGAATATGTGTTTGCTTTAAGTAATGGTAACTTCATGTTAATAATTTTTTGTATCCTTGAAATTCAATTAACTTTTTTATAGATTTTTTTGTAAAGTTCTTTTGCAGTATCGCATGTAATAACTTTACCGTTCATGACTGAAAAAGGACCTTGTTTACAAGTTTTACATTCACCGATGCAATTTTTGCGCTTGATTTTCACTACAAGATCCAGTTTTTTTAATTTTTTGTAAACCTTTTTTGTATTAAATTTATTTTCTTGGCAAAAATATACTTTTTCCATGTGTGGTCACCTCGTAGTCGTTGATTGAAAACGATTATCATTACTGTTATTATAGCAGATTTTTGATTTTCGTCACGACTAAAAAAACTTATAATTATGTAATTTTGTGAGATACCGTCATTATATTTAACTAGTCTTATTCAAGTGATAGAGCAATTCGATTTCTTCTTTATGAGAATAATTTTCGGTATTAGGAGTTTCTAAAATTAGCGGAACATCTTTAATAACCGTTGAGTGCAAAAAGGAAATCCATTGTTCTTTTTTGATATATCCATCTGTGATATTTGCATGTCTATCTTTTCTTTTTCCAAACGGGTATTTTGAATTGTTAAGATGAACGGCTTTTAAGTGATTAAAATATTCTATCTTTCTTCCTCTTTCAGTTATCTCTTTCCAATTGTCTCCGTTCCATAAACCACTGGCATAGGCATGACATGTATCAAAGCAAAAACCTATTTTGTTTGGAAAGTGAGTTAACTTTCGAATTTGCACCATCTCCTCTAATGTAGTTCCCATGTTCGTTTTGACCCCAGCGTTGTTTTCAAGTAATAAAAGTGCATTCCCATTCCAGTTTTCTAAAGTGACATTAAGAAGTTCGATCATTTTTTTATAGCCTTCTATAGGTTCAAGGGTTTTAGTTGATCCAAAATGTACAACAATTCCAATTGAACCACAAGCTTCTGCTATTTCTAAGTCATTTAGGATGGAAGAGATGATTTGTTTTTCTAATTGATCGTTCTCGGGAATCAGCTTTGTTGGGTATGGTGTGTGAGCAACTGAGACAATGCCTTTTTCTTTACAAAATTGTGCACATTTACTTGCCGATTTATGATCAAACTCTTTAATTGTAATGCTACGTGGGTTTTTAGGGAAATATTGAAAGGCAGTTGCACCGATAGAATGTGCAGTTATTGCAGCGTTTTCGTAACCGTTTCGAATGCTAACGTGACAACCAATGTACATTGGAAAACACCCTTTTCAAGAAATAATTGTTGTAGGTTAAGTATTTTAATAATGGAGAAAAAATATTAGTGAAACTTGGATAGTTGCGAAATAAACAATTACGAAATTCATTAAAATGATAAAAAAATTATTACTCCGTAATAGAGGTTGAAAAATAAAGAGTTCCTTAATCAAAATGATTTGTACTTAAGGGTCATAGGCCCCCATCTCTAAGCGTAGCGTAGGTGGGACTCCATCTGAATTTCCGATGTTCTAGCGAAGCTAGAAAGAGTTCTCTTTTTTGTATAATCAGAATTTATAAATCTCTAACTTGGAAACTGTCTAGCTCAAGGCGCCATCGGCTCATTCACTTCAGTCAAGCAACGGACTTCAATTACTGCTTGAGATCCTTCGTCGATTAGCTTCATGCAGCTTTGCTCCTGCGGTTACTCGTCGCACGGAAAACAATTGCTCCTGCGGTTACTCGTCGCACAAAACACTGCTTCGAGGAAGCTTGCTACTAAGCTATGCTAGAAGACGCAGAAGCACATAGATTGCGGTCAAAGAGCAGACCGCTACCTGCCGACCTTCCAGTGTTTGTCCCCGATAGGCGGTCGCCTTACGCTTTTCTTGTTTAAAGTGGACGGGCTTTCGATTTATTTCAAGATAAATTTAAGGCCGCTCAATAGTTATTGGAGCGGCCTTAAATTACATCTGGGATTGGTTATGCCTATGGTGTGCTATCTATTACTAAACTTGAAAAGGTCCTAATCCTTTTTGGACAACTTTTTTCATCAACTCTAGATTAGGGTAATTTACATCCTCGTATTGTTTCATTACTTTTACCACATCGTAGCGAACTCGTTCAATTGTTACTTTTAATTGATCATCAGTTTCTTCTACAACTAAAAAGGATGCCAAAGGTTGTCCATCAAAAGGTAGGCCTACACTTCCTAAATTGGCTACACATTTACCATTCATGTAACGTACGTATGGTAGATGAATATGAGCATAAACATACAGATCAGCATCAGTATTACTCATTAAACTTTCTTCAATTTCTGTAGTGTTTTTATCTGGTAAGACTACGTCAAAAAGGCTAGTTGGTGTTGCATGGAAGGCATGAATAGTTTTCCCGTTTCTTGTTGTTATCTTGAAATCACTAGGTAAATTTTTTAAATAGTCCACATCCTTATCATTCAAGTGGGTTAGCGTCCAGTCACGTTCCTTGTTCATCATTTCCAACGCTTTATCTGGTACCTCACCCTTCCTTACACCACGTACCACCCATTCGTCCGCGTTTCCTTTTAGTACTTTCGCATTTAAGTCTTGTATAAGTTGGAGGGCGCGTTTTGGTTCAGGACCACGATAACATAGATCACCGAGTACATAGATTTGATCAACATAAAGTTTTTCGATATGTGAAATAACGTAATCCAATGCTACTGCATTCCCGTGTATATCTGATAAAAATGCAATTTTCATTTTACTCACTCCAGTTTTAGTTTTTTAAAATTATATCAAAACTTAGTAAAAAGGAAAATAAAGTATATATTTTTTAAATGGGGGAAATATGGATAAATCTGGTATGGAGAGCATTGGAAAAGGAAGGCATAATAAGCATGTAAAACATGAAAAGGTGGGATGTGTTAATGTCATTAGAATGGTTTGACAGAGTATGTAGTGAGATGCAAGATAGCCTGGAGTCAATTTGTGATCAGTATGATGAAATTGGACATATGCGAATTGATAGAGCAGCTAAACATCCAAAAATCGAATTTTTTGTAGAGTTTGAAGAAGAAGATAGAGAAGTTTTTTGTACTTTATTTTTTGATCCTCACAATGAAGAGTTTTATATTGAGGATTTTGATTTAACTACTGGAGAAACGTATCGACAAATCCTTCCTAATATTGAGGATATACTAGACGCTATTCATGAAATTTTCCACAATTTTATGGATAGTGAAATTGAAGATATTGATGATGACGAAATAGATGTTACTGATGAAATAGACACTGATGATTATGATGAAGATGTTTATGCTGATGGTGGTGAATACGATGTTGTTGTTGACGTAGAATGGACAACTCCAGAGGTATTAGCATATTCTTACCTGGATGAAGTAGAAGTTACTTATAAATTTGGTGTTGTGAAAGAAACTGGAGATGGTATTCTTCATCGTATCAATCGGATCTTTACTGAGGGTGATGAAACGATTGAAGATGAAACAAATTTTATTTTTAGTAAAGAAGAAGCTGGAGCAATAATCGAATTAATTGAAGAGAATATGGATGTCATGGAAGGTTTTGATCCTTCTTAATCAAATTAAACGGGGTAGATCATATTGTAATAACGAGTAACAGCTCTAAACCGATAGTGAAAGGTCATTACTTAAATTTTAGTTAATGACCTTTCACTTTATTATTGTTAAGGTTTTTATTTGTCTATGACAACTAATGAGGGTTAAGAATTGCTGCACGTGCACCTTTACTTGTAGTGGGTGGGATTGTAATGGCGTTATTAGTTAATTGGCAACTAGCGCTTATTTTGGTTTCTACAATGCCGATACTATTTTTCTTTATGCTTTGGTAAATGAGAAAAGTTGTTAAGATATTTCACTCTGTACAAAATAAACTTGATATCGTAAACGGAGTTATGCGAGAAAACCTGGCTGGAATGAGGTTAATAAAGGCATTTTTTACAAAGAAATATGAACAAAACAGGTTTGGAAAAGCAAATCATGAACTGAAAGATAAAACGGTCAATGCGCTTCGTCTAATCGAGCTGACAATGCCTGTTCTTTTATTAGTTATGAACATCAGCATTTTATTTATCTTATGGTTTGGTAGTTTTCAAGTAAATAATTGCACGATAAATATTGGGGAATTGTTGCCCTAGTTAACTAGGGCAACGAAAATTATGTTTGCTTTTCAGTGTTTTCATTTAAATTAATGGGTTTTGTTCGTGCAAAAGCATCCTCAGGTCGAATTGCTGAGGTTCTAGAAAGTAGTGTTGATTTAATTGAAAGCAAAGAACAATGGCAAAACGATAATTTCCAAGGGGAGATTAAATTTGATGGTGTATCGTTTGAGTATCCGGATACAAATGTAGAAGTGTTAAAAGATATTTCATTTCAAGTTGAAAAAGGTGTAATCGTAACCGTTCTAGGTGCTACAGAGGCTAGTAAATCTTCTTTATTCCAGCTTATCCCTCGTTTATACGATGTTAGTAGTGCATCTGTTACTATAGATGATTTTAATGAGAAAATTATGAAACTTGATTATTTACGAAAACATATTGGCTTTGTACCACAAGATGCACGCCTTTTTTCTAGTACGATAAAAGATAATATTTGTTGGGGAAAAGAAGAAGCAACAATGGATGAAATTATTGATGCAGCAAAAGCGGCAGAAATTCATGAAACCATTATTAACGAGGCTGTTTTTACTATATGTGATAAAATAAATGTATGACAATGTTTATTGAAGGTAAGAGGAGATAATCATGAATTGGCAAATAAAAGTATTTGATGAATTAACAAAAATTAAATTGTACAACATCATAAAAGAAAGAATAAATATATTTGTTGTGGAACAAAATTGTCCTTATCCAGAACTAGACAATCTTGATCAGCAATGTTATCACTTATTTAGTGAAACTAATGGTGAAATAAAAGCGTATTGTCGCATTTTACCAAAAAGGCTAAAATATGATGAAGTTTCGATTGGGAGAGTCATAGTAAAAGAACCATACCGTCGTAAAGGACTAGCAACGGAGTTACTAAGTAAAGCGATTGAATTTATTAATAATGAATTAGTTGAAACAGAGATTAAAATACAAGCACAGGATCATTTACAAGGTTTCTATGGTTCTTTTGGTTTTCAACCTACTTCTAATGTTTATTTAGAAGATGGAATCCCCCATGTAGATATGGAAATAATAGATAAACAAAACTAAATGAGGTAAAAAAATGAACAGAGGTAAGCTTAGAGATTTAGGCATAACCCCATTGGTAACTTACCAACCGGTAAAAAAAACTGTATTACCGATGTAAATGGTGTTCTTGTTGGTCACGTACCTTTACAACAAACACTAAAGGACAATGAAGCTAATTTGCTCTAGGGTACGACGATGGGAAGAAGAGGGCGAATGGTTGAAGCACTACCTTATACAGCTTTGAAATTTCCTTGATTGGTATTGAGATAAAAAAAAGTAGGTGTTATTTTGATTGATTATCCCGTTCAGTTGAATTTACATAATAAAAGTGTGGTTATTGTTGGGGGAGGTAAAATAGCGGAAAGGAAATTACTTAAGCTTCTTGAAACCGGTGCAAAGATTACTGTAATAAGTCCAACAATTACAAATACGATTAAAGCAAACGTTGCACAAGAAATAGTAAAGTGGAAACAAAAGGAGTTCTTTAGTGAAGACATTGACGATGCGTTCTTGATAATTGCGGCAACCAATTCCCCAAAAATAAACTTACAGGTATTAGAGAGTTGCAATGATCAGCAATTAATAAATCTCGTTGATAATCCGGTTCAAAGTAATTTTATTGTACCTGCTACAATAACACGTGGGAAGTTATCGATTTCTGTTTCTACGTCAGGGGCAAGTCCAGGTCTCGCAAAAAAAATAATTTGCGAAATAGCTAACCAGTATGACAGTTCTTATGAGTCATATATTGATTTTTTAGCGCAATGTCGAACTGAAGTACAACAAAAAGTAGCTGAGGGTGAAATGAGAAGTAAAATTCTTAAAGAGCTTCTTAACCATTGTTACTATGATTTGACGAAAAAGGGTTTATATGAAGAAAGACAGAGGAAGTTTCAACGTTTGTTTAAAAAATATGATTGTTAATTTCTGGTGCCCTACCAATTTATCTTAATTCGGTAGGGTTATTAGTTTAATAAATTTCATAATTGTTTATTATCGCTACTCTGATACTAAATGTTGTTGGATGAAGACCGTTTCCAATAACATTTAGACTTATGTAGCTCCATTTATGTAATTATGAATTCACTCAGTTATGTAAATAATAACCAACATTACTCAGTTTTGTACGCTATGCTAAATGAACTGAAAAATATGTATATTATTTCTAGACATAGTTAGAGAAGAAGAACCCAAACTATAGGTGGAAGAAAAGTTACATTCTTCACGACAACACTTATGGAGGTTTGCGATGATAAAGAAGATACTATTATCAGCGTTAATTTTTTCCTTTTGTCTTCCTATTGTGTCACATGCGCAACAAATACAGTTTTTTAAAGAGCCACCATTTGAGCACTACAAAGTTTCACCAGGAGATACATTTTGGTTTATTGCCCAACGCTATGGATTAGATTATCGTGAATTAATGAGGCTCAATCCAGAAATTGAACCTAGAAATATGCATGTTGGTGAAGTCATTCGTTTAAAGGAATCTGCAGAACATTCTAGTACTTTCGAGGATCAGGTTGTTACTTTAGTAAACCAAGAAAGACGTAAAAATGGGTTAAGTCCACTTACACATAGAGCAGATTTGAAAAATGTTGCACATAAAAAGGCTGAGGACATGATTAAATCGAATTATTTCTCACACAATAGTCCTAACTATGGTTCACCGTTTGATATGTTACGAACATTTGGAATTAGTTACCAAGCAGCTGGTGAAAATATCGCTAAAGGTCAAAGTACGCCTGAGGCTGTTATGAATTCTTGGATGAATTCATCAGGGCATCGTCAAAACATCCTGAGTGGTCAATACGATGCAATTGGAGTAGGGTTTTACCATGGAGCTTGGGTACAGATGTTTATAAAATCAAGGTAATGATAGACACAAAAAAACTGGCGCTTAACTAAAGTGTCAGTTTTTATTTTAAGGTAAGAAAGTATAAAATTTAACTTGGAAACCGTCTAGCTCCAGGCTCCATCGACTCGATCACTTCAGTCAAGCAACGGACTTCAATAACTACTTGAATAACATCTCTGAATAGCTATGCAGCTTTGCTCCTGCGATTACTCGTCGCACGAAAAACAATTGCTCCTGCGATTACTCGTCGCAGAAAACACTTCTTCGAGGAAGCCTACTTCGAAGCGTTGCTGACAGACGCAGAAGCCCATAGATTGCGGTCAAAGAGCAGACCGCTACTTACCGACCTTCCAGTGTTTGTCGCCGATAGACGGGCGCCTTCCGCTTCTTATCCAACTCTTAATACCCCTAGAATAAAAATTAGTGGGGATGAAGGAATACTCCATTGATTGAAGTTCAGCTTTTTTCAAGATTTATTTTGTGTTTTTTTACATAATTTTTTATTTGTTGGGAACGATAAAAAAATAATTTGTATGAGGAGGATTGAAGGGTGATACAACCATTTATCATCTTTTTTGCCCAGCTGCTTTATGTACCTATCTTAACTATGCGTACAATTCTAGCTGTTAAAGGTTTAAAAAAACAAGCATCTTCCATTGGGATTCTAGAAGGCTGTATTTATGTTGTGGCCATTGGTCTTGTTTTTAGTGATTTGTCTAATTATATAAATATGGCTGCATATGTGGCTGGCTTTGCAATTGGCATATATCTTGGTGGTACAATTGAAGAGAAATTGGCAATTGGCTATGTAACAATGGAAGCAAATATACCAAATATTAATGTTCATTTGACTTCAAAATTAAGGAAATCTGGATTTAGTGTCTCTACGAGTGAGGTAGAGGGTATGAATTCAGTTCGTTATTTACTACACTGTACAGCTAGAAGAGATCGAGAAAAAGAATTTTACAATATCATATACGACTATGAACCCTCTGCTTTTGTTGCTTCTTATGAGTTAAGAAAATTTAAAGGTGGCTACATAAAAAAAGGAGTGAAAAGAAGGAAACATTTCTTTTTGAAAAAGAGAGCAAGCAGAGGTACTCCTGTAAGTAATGATGAGATCGTTATAAATAAAGAGGGATGACTTCATGTATAGGTCGTCCTTTTTTACGCAAACAAATATGGAAAGTTTAAGTACTTAGATGATTTTCGACATTCATTCTTCTTTTCACTATACCTAGTTACGTAAATAGTTTGGTAATGAACAAATTCATTCACTTTCTACTAAAAATCAAAATATTTATCATAAAACGTATTTCTATTAATAATCTAAAAGTAAGTAGATTAATAGTTTTAGTTAATTTAGATGTTTTTTATAGGGAAGGAAGGTTTTTGGGGATGAAGAAGGTTTATACTATGATTATTATTCTAGTTTTTCTGTTCGGTTTTTCAAGTCATATAAATATTGTTGGAGCTCAAAATCTTTCACAAACATTTGATCCAACTGCTAGAGTAATAGAAATCGTTGAAGAGAGGTATGAAGAAAATGATTATAATAGCCTTCGAATAGAATATCAAAGTGCTAGGGTTAAAATTTTAGAGGGCGAATTTAAAGGCGAAATTATGATAGCGGTTAGTGAGAAGTACATTCCTGACAGTGTTAATCAACCGAAGGATGAATTTTGGATAAAAGAAAATGATAAAGTAGTTGTTCAAATAGCGGTATTTAATGGAGAAATTATTAAAGCTGAAATAATGACTCACGCTAGGGATCTTTCTTCAATTTTGTTAATTTCGATCCTTATCGCATTATTGTTATTATTCGGTAAAAGACAAGGGTTAAAGGCGGTTGTTACATTAGGGATTACACTAATGCTAATTTTAAAATTTATGTTTCCAAGGTTATTTGATGGTTATCCCCCAATTTATTTAGCTATCATTACTGGTACAATCGTTACGATCGTTACTTTTTTAATGGTTAGTGGAATAACTAGAAAAACAATCGCTGCAACTGTAGGAACTGTCGGTGGTTTAGCATCTGCAGCTTTTATTTCAATTGTCTTTTCTAAGATTATGCGTTTAACAGGATACCATAGCGATGATGAGCGTATTCTTCTTTCGATTTCTAATGAAATAAGTTTTGATATGAAAGGAATTTTGCTCGCAGGGATATTAATAGGAGCGCTAGGAGCTATTATGGATGTTGCTATTTCTATCGCTTCTTCAATGGAAGAAGTAAGAAAAAACAATCCAACCATATCTAATGGAGAGCTATTAAAGTCGGGAATGAATGTCGGTAAGGATATTATGGGTACTATGGCTAACACACTAATCCTTGCTTATGTCGGGGCAGGACTACCGTTATTAATGACGTTGTATGGCTATGAGAGTGCCATTTCGCAAGTGATTCACATGGAATTTTTAGCTGTTGAAATTTTAAGGACAGCAGCAGGGAGTATAGGATTAATTTTATCAATTCCGATAACTGCATTCGTTACGTCCTTACTAATAAAAACTAAAAGAACCAAATACGCTAGGAGTTAATCTCATAGCGTATTTGGTTTGTATAAATAGAAAATGTTTCTTATATTACCCCGTGAGCTAGCATTGCATCTGCAACCTTTTTAAATCCAGCAATATTAGCACCAACAACTAAGTTTCCAGGATGACCGAATTCATTCGAAGCATCTACGCTGTTACGGTAAATGTTTTTCATGATTTCGTGTAATTTTGCATCAACCTCTTCAAACGTCCAAGAAAGTCGCATGCTGTTTTGAGCCATTTCTAGAGAGGATACAGCAACTCCACCAGCATTCGCAGCTTTAGCTGGTCCAAATAGTACGTTATTACTTAAAAATACATCAATTGCTTCTAACGTAGAAGGCATGTTAGCACCTTCACCAATTGCTTTTACTCCATTAGCTACTAAAAGTTTTGCAGATACTTCATTAATTTCATTTTGAGTTGCACATGGTAATGCAATATCACACGGTGTTAACCAAATATCAGAGTAATTATCATTAAACACCGCTTCTGGGTGCTCATCTACATATTCACTAATACGTTTTCTTTCTACTTCTTTGATACGTTTTACAGTAGCAAGATTAATACCATTTTTATCATAGATATAACCACTAGAATCACTACAAGCTACAACTGTTGCCCCTAGTTGTTGTGCTTTTTCCATAGCATAAATGGATACATTACCCGAGCCAGAAACTACTACTGTTTTTCCATTCATGCTATCGCCTTGGTCTTTTAACATTTCTTCTACGAAGTAAACTGTTCCATAACCAGTAGCTTCAGTTCTTGCTAAACTTCCACCGTAGCCAATGCCTTTTCCAGTTAGTACACCAGCTGGATAGCCTCCACGAATACGTTTGTATTGTCCAAATAAGAATCCGATTTCGCGAGCGCCAACACCAATATCCCCTGCAGGAACATCAGTATCAGGGTCAATATATTTAGAAAGTTCAGTTATAAAGCTTTGGCAAAAGCGCATGATTTCATTATCCGATTTTCCCTTCGGATCAAAGTCTGATCCACCTTTACCACCACCGATAGGTTGCCCTGTTAAAGAGTTTTTGAAAATTTGCTCAAACCCTAAAAATTTGATAATACTTGTGTTAACAGATGGATGAAATCTTAATCCGCCTTTATAAGGTCCAATCGCACTATTGAATTGTACGCGGAAGCCACGGTTAACTTGTACTTTTCCTTGATCATCGACCCAAGGAATACGAAAAGAAATAATTCTTTCTGGTTCAACGACACGCTCTAGAATTCCGTTGTCCATGTATACCGGATATTTTGCGAAAACAGGTACTAAAGAGTCAAAAACTTCTTTAACGGCTTGAAGAAATTCATTTTCGCCTTGATTCCTTTTTTGAACCACTTCGTATACTTCATTTACATATTTTTTTGCTGCTTCTAACTGATCTTGCTTCACTTGTACGGTTGCCATTGATAAATTCTCTCCCCTTTTGTTAATAGAAAATCAACTAATTTGTAAGTAGCAATGGTTATTTTTCTAAAATTCGAAAATTTCATTACATGTATCGTGGTAGATTTTCTCACAACATTAATGAGTACATTTTATAATCGCGGAATGATCTAAAACAATATGTAATTTAGATAAAATTGATATAAGAATTAGATTGGTTGATTGAGATGAGAACAGAATTCAACTTTAACTAATTCTTAAATTCCTATTTTAACACCATTGCAAACGATAAAAAACTAAATAAATTCGAATGAAAGCCAAGCTTCCATTCGATGCAAGAAGGAAGGTAAACCCACACTTTAGGTCAAGATTTAGTATCCCCAAGTTTAATTAATTTACGAAGGATTTTGATTAGAAGTTCTAAACTCAAAGTTTAAAAAGAAGCTTTCTTTATAGTAGAAAAACAATTTTTAACCTAGCAATATTTTTATTGAAATATCTACCATACACATATTTTGTTGATTATAAAGATTGGTTGGTGCAAAGCTCAATAAAAAATCTAGTTTTGTTAAGTTTTTGTTGTGCAATTTTACTAACAGTTTGATAACGCAAAAAATTATGTTGCCAAAATTTATCTTTACTACATAGAGAACTACCTTTATATAGAAACATTTAACATTAATGTAGGTTTATTCAAATTATAAAAAATAGTTCAAAATCAAGAAAATGAAACTACCTCTAATCAAAATTTAACGTCTTGTTCAAAATGTAGATCCGACTGATTAAAATAGAGTTACATTCCTTTTCTCTAGTTATATTAAGAAGTTGATGGTTCCCTCTACTTCGCGGAAACCTTTTAGAAATTCGCCATCTTTTTGGGACAATTCAAAGTGGAAAATGTATCAGTAAGCGTACTAGATACGATAAATGTAGGTTCAAATATTAATATTGAGTCTTTCTCTGCTATTTTCATAATATGATTGTAGATAGTAGCCGTGGTGGGAAGTTTTTTGGAATAGAAATAAACTATTATAATAAAAAAACGACTGATTCGTAGAATCAGTCGTTTTTATTTACTTTGCAAACACGTGGTTTCCGATAGTGATTGTGTGTTGTCTTGTAGCAATCCAATGATTTGTCGCTATTTTCGGATTATAGAAAAATAATGATCCCCTACCTTGGCCTCTAAAGGCAAGAGCTTCATCAACAGCACGAATTGCTGAAGCAGTCGCAGGTTGATTAATAGCACTGTTACTTACTGGAGTAAATTGCTCCGGTTGATAAATAACATTATGAACTGTATTAGGGAACTGATTACTGTCAACGCGATTAAGAACAACTGTTGCTACTGCAACTTGTCCTGCATAAGGTTCACCTTTTGCTTCTGCTGTTACTAATTGAGCAAGTAATCTTTTTTCGTAAGCTGTAACAGAAGAAGGAATAGTTAAACGCTCTCCAATAAAGATGGTGTCTGATGTCTTGTTATTTGCTGACTTTATAGCATTTACAGGTACACCATAATTATTAGCAAGCTTCCATAACGTGTCACCACTTTGTACATGGTGTGTTGTTGACGCACCTACAGTATTAGCTCCTATAAACAGTGAAAAAGCTAATGTAAAAGAAATAATAAGTTTTCGCATTTAATACCTCCGCTAAAATCTATGATTTGTTTCTAGCTTGTTTACTAGATTAACAGAATGATAGAGGAGGTTCATTAGGGAAACAGTGGAATAGCTACCAGTTAAATTTATATTTAACTTTTATCCCTCCCTTAAGGGGCAGTAAGACCCCAATGTCATCAGGCTAAGGATACAAATATTGGAATGTTACTTTGAGGCCACTGAAAAAGTGAATGTTTTTGAAAAACGAATGATTATAGGGGGGCAAAAATGTCGCCCTAACCCTCAAACGAGCCTTAGAAGCGATTCTAGAGGCTCGTTTTTTGAATATTATTTTTCAGATAAAAAAATTTGGACTTTTTCAGCAGTCCGTGTTACTTTCTGCTTCTTTTTTTGTA
>NZ_MLQR01000047.1 GCF_001866005.1 Anaerobacillus alkalilacustris | reverse complement strand
AAACTTGCCCTAAATGTGGACACGTTGAAAAAGCAAATCGCAATAAAAAACTACACACATTCAAATGTAAAAATTGCCAATATCAATCAAATGATGATCGTATTGGTGCAATGAATCTACACCGTAAGGGAATTGAACATATTGGTGTAGTTACCACAGGAGTATAACTCTTGCGGTAGGGGCGAAGTCAACCGTCCTTATGTTCCACCACGCTAAGGTAGGAGAGCATGGCTCGTTCGCACTACTGGGTAGGAACAAGCGTAGTTGTTCTCTGCGAGGGTAAGAAGCACTGTCAAACTCTGACAGACGCAAGCCCCCACTTCAAACAGACCGCAAGGTCGTTAAGTGGTGGGTCGTTGACTACTAGCGTATTTTAACCATAGCTTAAATTTTTCTATTGAGTATTCAGTTCCTTTTTCTCTGCCAATATGAAGATAATGACACCAATTCAAGTAGTTTTACTGAAGGTTTTAATTAACAAGGAAAGGGAAGTGAGATCGTGAAGCAACCCATTTTTTTAGAACCAGTTTTCAAAGAGCGAATTTGGGGCGGAGATCGATTACACAGACTGTTTGGATATCATATTCCACCAGAACAAACCGGTGAATGTTGGGCTATTTCTGCGCATTCAATGGAGAAAGTATCGTCAAATCAGGAAGATTCGAAGGTAAAACATTATCGTATTTATGGGAACATCATCAAAAGTTATTCGGAAATCGAACTGAAGCTAAGTTTCCGTTATTGACGAAGATCCTTGATGCAAAAAATAATTTATCGGTACAAATTCATCCTGACGATCATTACGCTTCTAAAGTTGAGAATGGTGACCCAGGGAAAACAGAATGCTGGTATGTGATTGACTGTGAACCAGGAGCAGAAATTATTATTGGACATCAGGCTAAAACGAAATAAAAATTTGTGGAAATGATCGAAACTGGTCAATGGAACAAATTACTTAGTCGTCTCAAAGTTCAAAAAGGTGACTTCTTCTACGTACCAAGTGGCACGATCCATGCGATTGGAGCAGGTGTACTAATTTTAGAAACACAACAAAGTTCAGATATAACTTACCGTGTATATGACTATGATCGAGTAGACCCCGATGGCCGTACACGTTAACTGCACCTTGAACAAGCAATTGAGGTATCAAACATTCCACATCAAGATAACGCCACAGCACCACTGGTGAACGTATATGAAGGAGCATCAAGAGTAACATTCGTACGAGCGAATTATTTCTCCGTATATAAGTGGGAGATCCAAACTAGTTTATCATATGAAGTAACAGAAGACTTCCTAATTTGTAGCGTGATTGAAGGTTGTGGTGAACTGAAAACGGGAGCAGGAACCTATCTATTTCAAAAAGGTGATCACTTTTTACTATCTAACCAAGTAGGTAGAGTTGAAGTAGAAGGAAAAATCACCGTGATTGTGTCACATCCTTAATTATGGTGATATTGGAGAAGTAATGCCAGATAAGCAAACGTTATTTGGGAAAGGCGGATGAGGATTAGTATAAGACGAGTAACCGAAGAGCCAGGCAGCATCGCCCGGCCCCACTAAATGTTATTCTTCTGAGTGACTAGTTTCAATCATTTTACTTATTTTTCTAGCTCTTCTTCTTTTTGGCCAGCCGAAAATATCATCAAAGATGAGGTATACAGCTGGGATGAGGATTAATGTGATCATCGTTGCAAAAAGTAAACCAGAGATAACAACAGTAGCCATAGGTGCTTGGAATGCACTAGAACCACCAGTTGCTAATGCTAATGGAAGCATTCCTGCTGCTGTTGTAAGTGTTGTTAGAAAAATTGGACGCATTCGATTTTTTCCTGCTTGAATAAGTGCTTCACCAATAGCGATTTCTTGTTGTCGTAATTGCTTTGTACGATCAATTAAGAGAATTGCATTGTTTAATACAATTCCAATCAGCATAACAACTCCCATCCCTGACATGACACTAAACTCAACTTGTGTAATCACAACACCAAGCACGACACCAACAATTGTCATCGGAATGATCGACATAATGACAAATGGATGGCTAAGGCTATTAAATTGAACTGCCATAACGACATATACTAAAAAAATCGCGATAAAAAAGATAAGAATTAAATCTTGAAAAACTTCGTCTTGTTCAGATAAATCGCCTCCGGTAGTGATGCTCAGTCCAGAACGATCTAAATCATTTAACATTGCTTGCACTTCGCGGTTAATCGATCCTAAATCTCCACCATCATAATTTGCACGAACAGTGATAATTCGCTCGCCGTTGTCATGATAAATTTCGATCGGAGATTCAATGGTTTCAAAAGAAACAAAATCTGATAGTTTTTTAATGCTTTCAAATGTCTGAATTTCGATTTTTTCTAAGTCTTTTGTTGTGGTAATATCATGGTCTGTTGTCAGCATGATCGGTAAGTTCTTTCCGTCAAGATACATTTGTCCGATCGGTTGCTTTGCGGTTGCTAGCTGCAGCTGATGACGTATTTGTGATGGGACTAACCCAGCATCTTCAATTTTTTCTTCATCAATAACCATTTTTAGCTCTGCTTGCATATGCTCCATTGAATGACCGATTTCAAACAAGTCATCAATTTTGGTCAATCCTTCGATGATTTCTTCGACTTTTTCTTGCATTAATTCAAGGTCTTGCCCCTTAACTTTAATTTGAACAGGAGATGCATCTGCCCCAAACATTGCTAGCATTGACGTGTCTTTGATTGGATATTCTTCTTGCAGCTCTTCTAATAATTCTCTAATGTTTTCATTAACTTTTTCTTGTGATAGCGTTGCTGTTTCTTCAGGGGTCATGTTAACAAAACTATAGAGCAAATCATTTGTCATAGTAATGGCGATATAGTCCTTAATATCATCCATATCTTTTAAGCCTTCGTGTAATGCGTTAGAAATTGCTTTATGATCTTCAGGAGTTACACCTTTTTCTAAAGTTAAAATAAATTCTGCTTGTCGTTGATAAATGTCAGGTAATAAGTTGAATTTGATGGCTTGACTTCCAACGATAATTGAGCCGACAAACATAAGGAAAAATCCGAAAACAACTACCCAACGTCCCCATTTTTTCTTTGTAATCCAAGCGATCAGCTTTCCGTAAAGACGAATAATTTTTGCTTCTTTTTTTTCTTTAGATGCTTTTACTTTGATAAAAGCATGAGCAAGAACCGGAATAATTGTAAACGATACGAGAACCGAGCTAACGAGTGTAACGATAATAACAACCGCAAGTAGCATCATAAATTCGCCTATTTCTCCACCCATGATACCAATCGGCAGGAAAACAACAACAGTTGTTAACATCGATGCAATAACAGCTGTTGATACTTCTTTCGTTCCATCAATGACAGCCTCTAATCGAGGTTTCCCTTCCTGTAGCTTACGATAAATGGCTTCGAGAATAACGATGGCTGCATCGACCATCATTCCAATTCCTAAACCAAGTGCGATTAACGAGAACATATTAATCGAGTACTCTAAGAAAAACATAGTCGTAAATGTAAGCAAGATTGACAATGGGATGGCAATTCCAATGACAAGCATCGCTCTAAAATTACGTAAGAAGAGCAGTACGACTAAAAGAGCGAGTAGTCCCCCCATTAGAACATTCCGTTTTACGTCATCTATCGAATTTTGAATAAATTGACCACCAGACATTAGTTCTTCAAACTGAAAGCCATTTACTAAGCCTTCCTCATAGATTTTATCAACTTCAGCTCTGACGGCATCAGATAACGATACAGCGGTTGCTGAGCCTGAACGACCAATTTGAATGGATAAATAGTTAGGATCACCATTTTTCCAACTCCCAGTGGATGTTTCAGGTGAATCAATCTTGACATTTGCAATATCTTTTAACTTAATTATCCCCGTTTGAGTAGGAATCGGCAGATTTTTTAGTGTATCAATTGTAGAGATTTGGGTATCCCATCTTACTGTGACAATATCTGAACCATGCTCAAATTCGCCAACAGAAATACGTTTGTCTTCTTCATTTAGAAAATACATAATTTGTTGAGGATCAACACCATGTTCCTCTAATTTTTCTTGGATCAGCTCTAAAACAACTTCTTCTTGAACGTTACCAAAAATTAAAACTTCACCAACCTCTGGTAAAGATTCAAGACGTGGTTTAACGATCTCCTCAGCAAAAGCGGTCATTTCAGTCATTTCACCGCCATAGATATCTAAGAAATGCTCATATGGAGAGCCCATTCCCATTTGAAACACATAGCTATCTTCAATAAATGGAAGCTCTGACTTCATACTATTTACGATCGCTTCTACATCCTGAAATCCTTTATCTCCAGCCCCGCTTTCAAATATGACCGTAATATTTGAGTAACCGATAGCTGAAGTAGATGTATACGAATCAATCTCATTAATGGAAGAAAGCCTTTGCTCAATAGGAGTCGTAATCAGCTCTTCCACATCAATGGCAGGTACTTCACCTGCATAAATATTAACAACTGCCATATCGAACGTTATATCTGGCATAAGTTCAACATCTAGTTTATTAACCGAAAATGCACCGACCAAAACGATAAAAATACTAAAAAGTCCAATGATTAGTTTACGTCCAACTAAAAACTTTAACCAATTCATAAAATTTAAACCCCCAAACCTTAAAATTTTATACTTATAAATATTACCATTAGTAATGGTGTGCTGTCACGACTTGGAATTTATCGAGGAACAAGGGGACAGGCTTGTCGTTCCAGTAAACTTTTGCTGTCAGAGCACCTGGGCTTAAGTTGAAGTTTCGCTTGAAATTTGAATGATATTTTAGTAAGAGATTTTTGGAAACATAGTCAAGCTTTATCTACCTAGCACAAGAACCGTCAATACATTTCAGTATTCGTATGAGAATGGGTTTACAGATATTTTGGCACCTAAGAAAAGTAGTTTAAATTAATCTTCAATATAAATGGTTTTCTTTTTGAGAAGAATTTAAATTCGATGTGAAGGTTGTGAAACAACAATGTATCGTGTTATGAACAGCGTTGTTAAATTGGTAAGAAAGAAGGAAAGTTACCTCGCTTGAGCTATGTAGGTGTGAAATCCCCTATATAAACTGTTTGGTGGGATTGGAAACAACAATCTATTGTCCGTGGATAATACCGTCAACTGGCTAGTGTAACTGAGTCACTAGGAGAAATGAAAAGAAACTCTTCGCCTGAAGAAGAGTTTCTCTTAAATATTTTCAAAAAATGATCAACTTTGAGTGATTTTAGGTAAGTTAAGGGGAGCGGTATCTCAGACAGTCGTTAAAGACGCAACACACAGCTCAGTTGAAGCAGATGCCAAAAGAACAAGACAAGAATAATATGTGGCGAACTTAGAGATTCCCTTGAAGACGGTAGGCATTTAAGGTATGGGGTGAAAATCTTTCAATTCGCTTTTCTGCTTTGTAAGCTTCCCATGCTTTGCTTAGTATCAAGATATAATCCCTCCATTTACGTAACTTGTTTTAAAGGAATTATTTCCATTTTTGTGGAAACTAGAACAATAACTCGTTAATTTCTGTTATGATTTATTTGTGAAGATCCAAGAGATTGTGAAGAAATTCACTTAAACTAACGGGCAGAATAATTGTGCGAAACGTTTCTACCCCAAACGGAGAATGGTCACATTACTTCATTGAAAAGGTAGACAGTTTCTTAATGAAATTGAAGGATTATATTGAAGAATCAAATGATAGGGTAACGCCTTGAAGGGTTCTCTCTTAGTCGAGTAGCACTAAAATTAGTAAGAATGATAGTGTTATAAGCTCGGTAAAAAGGCGTGAGAATTTACCGTAACAGTGATTTTTGGCTGACGAAAGCCTACCCGATGGGGTGGTGTAAATCATAATGCTTGAGTTGAATAAATACGGTGAGGATGCTAAAGAACCTATAAGAAAAGGTTAAGCTGACGAACTTCTGAATGTACGGGTCTATACCTGCGATACATAGAAATGTGTATATCACCAAATTGTGAGGTTAGCAGTGGATGAGTAAAACTAACTAATATGAAAATCCATGATATGTTACAGGCATATGAACGGCTAACAGGCTTACAGGAAGCACCTAAGTTTATTCAATAATAGATATAATTCAACGTTGTAAGCTGATAACGTGGAAGGCTTACTCCTAATGAAACGGTAATAAGGAAAGCAATAATGAGATTAGTTATTGTATAACTTACTTTTATATCAGTGAAGGTGGTGGCACAGTACCGATGAAATGTCTAATCCACATGGAGGGATAGCCACTAGACTAATAAAGAATCATTCAACCATGTAAGACAGTTCTTTAACGGTTAATAAGGTTCTTGTCAGACTAAAAGAGGTTCAACTCCCAAGGGAGTCACCGACTTGTTAAAACGGAAGAAACTGCGACACAATGAATATTATGATATGCAACAGTGTTTTGATAATCTATATGCTCAAAGTGTCGATGGTCAAAATTTCTATGACTTAATGGAAATCATTAGTTCTAATGAAAATATACGTCTTGCCTATCGGAACATCAAAAGAAATACAGGTAGTAAAACGGCTGGCTCAAATAAATTAACGATTGAAGATGTAAAAAATCTTACAGTTGAAGAAGTGATTGATAAAATACAATTCATGCTAGGTTCATATAAACCTGAAAAAGTCAGACGTGTGTTTATACCGAAAGCGAATGGGAAAACAAGACCATTAGGTATTCCTACAATATGGGATAGAATACTTCAACAGTGTATTCTACAAGTGCTTGAACCAATATGCGAAGCCAAGTTTCATAAACATAGCTATGGGTTCAGACCTAACAGAAGCACTCATCATGCGAAAGCTAGATTTGAATTTCTTATCAATCAAACTGGACTTCATCATTGTATTGATGTTGATATTAAAGGCTTCTTTGATAATGTAAATCATAGTAAACTATTGAAACAAATTTGGACGCTTGGGATAAGGGACAAATCCTTACTTTCTATCATTTCAAAACTTTTAAAAGCTGAAATTGAAGTAGAAGGTATTCCAACCAAAGGAACACCCCAAGGGGGCATTTTATCTCCCCTTCTTTCGAATATCGTATTAAATGAATTGGATTGGTGGGTTAGTGACCAGCGGGAAACTTTCAATACGAGATTTGATTATAAGTACCCTGGTAAATTCTATCCACTGAAAAAGACGAATTTGAAAGAATGCTATATTGTAAGGTATGCTGATGACTTCAAAGTTTTATGTCGCACTCGGACACAAGCAATTAAAATGAATTACGCTATCAAAGACTTTCTAAAAACTCGGCTACATCTTGAAACGAGTGAAGAAAAATCAAAAGTTATGAATCTTAAAAAGAATTCGTCAGAATTCCTTGGCTTCTCGATTAAAGCCGTACGAAAAGGCAAAACGAGAATGGGATATGTCGCCCAATCGAATATGACGAAGAAAGCCAAATCTAATGCATTTGCCAAAATAAAAGATTCAATAAAGGCGATACAAAAGAAACCATGCATTGAAACGGTTTGGCATTACAATACCGTTGTAATGGGAATTCAAAATTATTATGCAGCAGCCACTCAAATCACAAATAATCTAAGTGAGTTAGCCTCCTATCTAGGTAAGACCTTATATAATCGGCTAAAGAGTCTCAGAACAGAAGCGAAATTCTCTGATATGACTAGTACATTACAAAAACGCTACAAAGGATATGAGCCAAAGCTCTATAAGATTAGGAAAATGGTATTTGCCCCAATCTATGCTCAACGGCACAAAACTGCCCTTTGTTTTTCTCAAGATATCTGCAATTATACATCTAAAGGCAGAGCCAAGATACACAAGAACCTAAAAGCGATAAATAAAAATGTACTAGCTTACGTCATGAAACATTTTATCCCAAATCGTACGATTGAATATAATGATAACCGTATTAGTCGATTTATTGCTCAATACGGAAAATGTGCTGTTTTAGGAATTGAACTTGGAAAAAGTGATTGGCACTGTCACCATAAAAACCCCTATCACCTTTCAAAAGATGATAGTTATTCCAATCTTATTGTGCTACATGAAGTCATTCACAGACTTGTACATCTGAAAGATGTTCATAAAATCAAGTCTATCCTCCAAACCTTTCAACTTAACAAAAAACAAATTGAAAAAGTAAATGAACTCCGAAAACAATGCAAAAATGAATCAATCTAACTTGGAATAAATACTATAGCTTCATTAAATATATAGAATTGAATGAATTGGATTAGTTGGAACGCCGTATGCGGTGAAAGTCGCACGTACGGTGTGAACAGGGGGAAAAGGAAGCGATAACTTCAAATCCTTACCTATCTGTACGAAGATGAAGATAGGAGAGGTAAAACTTGAAATACTTTTTATATGACTTACATTTAGCTCAAAATATGGACAATATCAGTGAAGAAGAATTTAACCGCAATGATAGACAATGGCTACAAAATGTTACTGAGTATCAAGAAATATTCAAGACGCTATCTAACAGATTACCCCACGATGTTTTTGAACATTTTAACTCCTGGGGGTTTCACGACTATCGTTTAGTAAAGATGGAAATTGAACATGAAAGTCTTCTTAATTTAAGCGTTCATTTCACTATTTCAAGTGATGTTGATAATATAGAAAATGAGAAGTTATGGGTATTGGGTTTTAAAAATGTCTCTTTTTATAATTACCATCACTATAATTTTGATAATGAAAAAAGTGTTTTTCACAGAGAGGTAGACGATTGGTTATATCAAGAATTTCTACCGATTGACCAATCAAAAATATCATTTGAAGTCTTATTTTCATCAGGTGGAAATGTGTTATTACACTTCCCAGACAAATCAGTAACAATTAAAAGGGTAAAATAAACACTTTGTCCTTATTGCATTAACGAAGAGCGTTACTGCAACAGCAACAGTGACGCTTTTGTTTCAGTATTTAAGCAGTTTAGTGAAATTAGCTGAGATAAAGAAGAGTAAGACGACAATAAAAATAAGGGGGCAAATAATGAAAAGAATTGTAATTGGTGGATTTATAATGCTAGGTGGCTTATTAGTTACTTTAACAATTATTTTAGCGGGTTCTATTTACGCAACTAATATAACAGCATGGTCTGGTAAGTCGAAATTATGGCATGCAATTTTTGGAGCAAAGCAATATGGAAATGAAGTTGTACAGTCTTTATTTTTAGGTTTTCCATTTGTTGTAGGAATTCTATTAACTATATTAGGGTTAATAATCTTAGGACAAGAATATTATAAAACATTTAAGAATGAAGCCTAACTTCTTATTAAACAAACGAAGAGCGTTAGCAGTACAAGAACTGACGCTTATTAAACCTATTGGGTGTTAGTTTGAAAACATTTTCATCAATACAGAAACTGAGGGATTGGGATTGTGAGAAGAACATTTTTTATTTCTTTCATAGTAATGGTTTGTTTAGTGTTAAACGGTTGTAGTGATAATACTGTAAAGAAGATTAAAGCGGATTATTTTGATATTGGCTTAGGACAGAGTTTTTACAATGGATATAATAAGGTTGAGGAGGAGACTGTTCAGTCACTTGTCGGTGCATACAATCAAATTAAATATACTGGACAAACTAACCTACAAATAAATTATGATAAAGCAATAACAATAACATTTGTCTATAATGACCAAATTTCAGGAGTTTTAGTGATAGATAATAAGGGAGTTTTTCATTTGCGTGATGGCGTTGAAATTTATCAAATCGAGCCAAGCGACGATATGTATGAACAAGCATTAGAAGTATATAACGATTTAAAGAGACAAAATGAAAATTCTTTGGATAAACAATGAGCTTTTCATTTGTAATTATGTGTTTCTTGTTGAACTAACGGTAAGCTTTAGTACAGTATAAAAAATAAAATTATGAAACAGAGTTGATAGTTATGACGTTAAGATTTCCATTGCTTTTTGTCACTTTTATTTTGGCTACCAATATTCACGCTTTTATTGATAAAACAATTATATATTCACAATACCCTTATCCTGAGTATGCAAATTTAATTAGCAATATTTCCTTTTTAAGCCTTGCTATTGTATTTTTTTTAATTTTTGAATTTAACTAAATTAAACAAAAAGAAGATTAAAACTCACTTTGGTTTTGCATTAATATTTGCTTCAGTAGGTAGTGCTGTTTTACTTAAAGTGTTGAGAGATAATTATTTCTTTTTCTAAAACTGAAATTAAACTAACGAATGCGATAGTAAAAAACGGGCTGTATCATTTACGAGACTGCTGAAAAAGTCTCAATATATCTGCCTCATGATTAAAGGAAGAGGAAACTCCTCCATTTTTCGTACGCATTATTAAGTTGGTGAAGGTTTAATAACTTAGTTGATTTTGAATTTATCTATGACGAGTTAAAAGATATGTATAATGAGGCATTTGGCGCTACAGTCAAATGCCCTATTATGATGTTTAAGTTATTACTACTCAAAGTAATGCACCCGATGTCTGACCGTAATTTGATTGAAAGAGCGGAGCGACGTTTGATATGTCATTTAAATACTTTTTAGAGGTAGCACCTGAAGATAAAATTGTTCATCCAACAAGCTTAACGAAGTTTAGAAAACTGCGATTAAAAGACGCTTCATTATTAGATGTACTTATCAAAAAGACTGTTGAGATTGCTTTAAAAGAAGGTCTCATTAAATCCGGCCAAATTATTATGGATTCCACTCATACGAACAGTATATTTAACTCCTAAATCACCCATTGAAATCTTAATCGAGCATTCAAAACAACTAAGGAAGAGCGTTTAAAAACAGGACGAGACCTATATAAAATGCCTGCTAAGCCAAGTACGAATGATTTATTAAACCATATTAACTTCTGTAATCAATTAATCGATATCATTAAAAAGGATGAACAGTTATACGTTAAAGAAGACGTGAAATTAAAAGCCCACTTATTTAGAAGAGATCGTAAATGATGATATAGAAGACGTAAACTCAACAGTGGAAAAAATCCGATATTCGATGGATGAAGTTTAATTGACAAATTTCTTAGTTGATTTTAAAATATATTTAAACAAATAGACATTAATTGGTGTCCAAATTTTGGGAGAATAGGGAAGTCGAAAGAGGATAATGCTCTGAAACGACGCGGACCCACCACTGTACTCGGGAATGAAACCTCATTATGCCACTGCGATAACGTCAGCAGGAAGGCGAGGGAATAAGATGAACCGAAAGCCAGGAGACCTGCCAATTATGTACGAATTGAGGATGAAGGAAAAGTCTTCAATAAGCAAAGCCATGCTTATTGAAGACTTTTTTGCGTTTTTTTGAGAAGTAAATCCTTACGAGGTAACTTTTCGACGATACGGGAATTCTGTAGTTTTGAAATAAGTACGACTTGGACTCAGACGAGTTTCTATTCGTAAAAAATTTGAGCTTCCTCGCTAAATAATATTTGTTTATAGATTTTAAGACCTGTCCATACTAGATAAAAAGTCTAATAAAATGGTCAGGAGTGTATAAGAATGCAAGATTTCGATAAAGAATACCGTCTTTTTCAAGAGGCACTAGATATTCAAGATCCTTGGTATATTGAAGATTACAAATTAGTAAAAAGTTCAGATCAATTTCATGTCTTTTTAGACTTCAAACGCGGAGCTAAGTTCCCGTGTCCACATTGTGG
>NZ_MLQR01000046.1 GCF_001866005.1 Anaerobacillus alkalilacustris | reverse complement strand
TAAGCGAAAAACATTGCAAATTAGCCGATATTTAAAGGCTACTTTGTGGAAACCAGCGCATATCTGGCTTCGAAAGATTGAAGGGAAAGCCCTCCCTTAATACGCAATTTGTCGTCGTTGCACCAGTCTAATTGTAAATAAAATTTCCAAATGGATGGAGCCATCTTTAGTTGGGTATTAACTTTTTTGGCTCTAAACAAAGAAAATAATTAAACTGAAAATTATGACAATATTTATACAACGCTAGTGAATTAAACTCACTATATAATTCTCACAAATTAACATTTCCCCATCAAAATGTTACCTACTTGTGCCGGCAGGATAGATTTTGATGAGGGATCATCTCTTATTAAAAAATAACGAAAGGAAGATACTTTCATTGAAAAAAATTAAAATACCTTTAATTTCAATTATTATCACTTACATATTAACAAATTTGTTATTTAAAATAATAGGTTTCGATTTTATTGTGTTTCATGAAAAATTTAATATTTTTAATTTTTTCATTGATTTTGGGACTTGGTTATTTGTTTTTGTAATAGTTTATTTTTCATTAAAAAAATTTTTGAAGTAAGGTTTTAATCTATCCTTGCTATTAATTATACGACCTAAGAAAAATCGCTTAACCTTCATCATACTTTTTTTATTAAATCTTAAATCAATTTAAATCTTTTTTTGACTATAAAGCTGAACTTCACTCAGTGGGGGTCTTATTGCCCCTTAAGAGTGGGATAAAGAGGATGCCCTCAAATCGAGAGCATCCTATGATCAAATCAATACCTCTGGTATCAACCCTAGCTTACGTCCTTTTTCAACAACATCAACTCTGGAACTAACATTTAATTTCTTGAAAATCTCTCTTAAATGTCTTTCTACAGTCCTACTACTCGTAAATAATTCCTTCGCTATTTGTTCGTTTGTTAGTCCTTTGGAGATCTTTATCACAATTTCTTCTTCTTTTAGAGAAAATGAAATTTTGGTACCGTTTTCGAAGCAAAGTTTAGATTCGGTCCTTCGAAGTTGATGTAATATCTCAGTAGGAATAACGGATTGATGATTGATCACATCTCTGATTGTACGAATAAGCTGTTCTTTAGAGGATGACTTACTTATAAAGGCCGAAACGCCGACTTCAACTAGATGGTTGAAATAACAAGTAATTTCATAACCTGTAAAAATAATAACCTTCGCATCTTGATGAACGTTTAAAATTTCCTTTGTTAATTCTAAACCATTTAATTCAGGCATTTCAAAATCTATTAAATAAACATCATATTTTTTTACTTTCAAAATACTCATTATTTCTAAACTTGAACCATGGAACTCGACATTAAAGTCGGTTTCACTTGATAATAAATTTTTTGTACCTTCTCCCACTATGGAGTAATCATCTACAATAAGAATATTAATCAAACTATCACCTGCTTTTAGATACTTATTTTAATGGTATAACGATTTGAACCCTCATCCCCTTACCTGGATTCGATATAAGCTTAATTTCTCCGCCTAAGTTTTGAACACGACCTTTCATACCTACTTAGCCCCATATTTTTTCGATCTTTATTTTGGGTAGAAAGATCTGTACCTATTCCATTATCTTGATAGTATATTTCCAAAGTTTGATCATTTATTTTAACCAAAATAGTTACTTCAGTTGCTTTAGCATGCTTAATAGCGTTATTTAATAATTCTTGAACGCTACGAAAAACAGCTAATTCGTAATCATTTTTTAACTGAAGACTTTGGTTATCTCCTTCAATCTTGAAAACTAATTTACTAGTAGAAAGCAAATTAAATTTCACTTCTAAATCCTGCAAGGCGTGTTTGAGACCTAACTTTGCCAAAAGTGGCGGTGATAACTCGTGGCATGTCTCGCGAATAGTGTACATCATATCTAAAACATCTTCTTCCAATTCTTCTATTCTACTTTCTAGAATAAGTGGCTTATCCTTAGCTAATCGTTTTATCTCTTCAACTTTCCTCTTATGAACAATCAGATCTTGAAGGATCGTATCATGGATATCCGTAGCTAAATGCTTTCTTTCTTTTTCTGACCAGTTAACCATTAATCGATTTAGCCAGTTTGATTTATTTGCGACCATTTGATCGGCTTCTACACTTTCTAATTTTTTGAGTAAGTCTTCAATTTTAATCATGTTTTCTATTGAAATACTCGTGTAATAGGCTAGGACTTCCAACCAATCTTGTTGCTCCTTACGTATAGGTGTATTAGTTAATTTTTTTACTATTAAACAGTAATAATAATTTTGGCGCTCACCAATGACAAGAAGAAAATACTCTTTATGTTCAATGATTTTCCCAACATTTAAAACTTGAGAATTGATTTTTTTAGCCAAAGCACCTTCTAGAAATTGATTTTCAGTGTCAGCACAAATAAAATTTCCTTTTTTAGAAACTTGAATGTAACTGATAAACTTTACTTTTAATACTTCTTTCATTTCTCTTTCAATACTGTTTAATACACCACTTACCTTATTTTCTCGTTTAATTGCCTCACTATAACGGTAAATACTTTTTTGATATTGTTCACTTTCTACAAATAATACTGCCCGTAATTTTCTATCTATGTAATTCTTTAACACCAAAAATAAAAACAACAAAACGTATATTACTAGAAATGTACGGGTAATGGTAATAAGTGTATAACCATTGGAATAATAAGCTTTAATAATAAACGTAACAACCGTTGACGGAATGATTAAAATAGCTAAATAGTATTCTATTTGATTTACATATACTTTGATAGGAAAAAGCTTATTTACCAACAATAAATAAAAAATGATTGTAGGTATAAAAAAGATAAATAATGAAGCGACTTCCCTCAACATAATTACTTCACCAAATATTATAAAGGGAATTGTATATAAAAAGATATATGGAGCAAGGGAAAGGGCAAACGTTAAAAGCATCCATCTAATCGGCTCACGTATCTCATCCTTTTTTGATAATCGATAGCATTTTAATAGAGTGATCGCAACTATACTGATTAAAAACAAAAATGTACTAAATAAGACTAGTTTTGCATTAATAAAAAAATCCATTAACATTAATTTATTTAGCGTGACGATAAAAAATGTTAAAAAACTCATTATATATAACCAAAATAACAGTCTTTTTTCAATCCATAATTTCCCGTTTTCTACTAAATACTGATAGAAAAAATGCAAAAATAATACTGGTGCAACTAAAAAACTAAAATTTACAGTAACTACACCTACTATATTTAGCCTTGCTGATGAACTACCACTTATGAAACAAAGACTTAGAAGCATAAAAAAATAAATTAATAAGATTGAGCTATTTTTTGGGATTCGATTTTTAACTAAAAAGATACTTACTAGTATGTTAAAGAGAAAGTAAAGAAACGGAATTACAACATGGTACAAGTATTGTCTCGTTAGTTCTAAAGTATGATTAATCAAAAAGGTTTTAGGATTAGTACCTTTTAGAACAGTAATCGTTTCTGCCTGTTCAATTCTGAGAAATTTTTTTACTGTCATATGCTTTTCTGGTGGCAAATGATTTATTAAGATTATTTGATCTCCAACCTGAATATCACTTTGTGCACCCCAACCGATTTTATTTATTGTTTGCACATAAAAATGATCACTCTCTAAGGTTAGCCTAATTCCAATATAAGGATAAAGGTTAGTAAAGAAAAGATATAACACAACAGTAGCTGTAATCATCATGAAGAATATTACCCTTTTATAGTTCCTATTCATTTTGTCACCCACTATAATGTTCGGAAAGGAATGAACTCTAAAAGAAATCGTCTGAATGTCATCATTTATAAATGCATCAATAATTAAACGATCCAATTTTTTCTTTTAAGTTCGCCTCTGCTAATGACCTGGGTCATTTTTACTATTCATTTCACAATAGAAAATAGGTATTTTCTACATAAACATTCATAATTTTACATACTCATATTAACCACTTATTCATACAATTACATAAAATTAGATGCTATGGTTGGGATATATTCGGAAAAAATTGTATAATAATCAGAAGAACCAAGACTACATACACTTTATAAAATAGAAGTTAAAATAATATGTCGATTGGAGTGTTTGAAATGAAGATTGCAACAATTGGAACAGGACCTATCGTAGATAAGTTTTTATCAGCCTTAAACGAAATCGAGGAAGCTACGTGTGAAGCGATATATTCTAGAAAAGAAGAAACAGCTAAGCCACTTGCTGAAAAATTCAATGTACAAACGATTTATACTGATTTAGATAAGCTGTATGCTGATCCGAATGTTAACTTTGTTTATATCGCATCGCCAAATAGCTTACATTATGATCAAGCATATCAAGCACTTCAAAACGGGAAAAATGTAATATGTGAAAAGCCATTTACTTCAACTGTACAGGAACTTGAGAGTTTAATATCTCTTGCTAAACAAAAAAATTTACTGTTATTTGAAGCGATCACAACGATCCACCTGCCAAACTACCAATTAATAAAAGAAAACATCAATAAACTTGGACAAATTAAATTCATCCAATGTAATTATAGTCAGTATTCGAGTAAGTACAACGCTCTTCTGCGTGGAGAAACTCCAAATGTTTTCAATCCTAAATTTTCAGGTGGCGCTCTAACAGATATTAATATTTATAACCTACATTTTGTCATGAATTTGTTTGGGACACCTCAAACAGTCCAATATAAAGCTAACAAACATCCAAACGGAATTGATACCTCAGGAATTTTACTATTAGAATATCCGGATTTTATTGGTGAGTGTGTTGGATGTAAAGACACGAATAGTTTAAATTTTGTTCTTATCCAAGGAGAAAAAGGATACCTGCACGTTGAACATGGGGCAAATGGTTGTAGAAAAGTCATCCTTCATTTAGAAGATAATGAAGTAGAATTAAATGCACAAACCGAAGAAAACATCATGCATTATGAACTTCTTACCTTTAATGATATTTACCATTCAAAAAATTTCGAGCAGTGTTACCAATTACTTGATTACAGTCATTCAGTACTTAAAGTACTTGAAGACGCTCGCAAAGATGCTGATATTACGTTTGATGCCGACTTACTAAAATTTAAATCATCATAATAACTAATTGAGTCCACCCCACACGGACATTTTAACGATTTGTCCATAAGCGGTGTCAGCCACCCAATTCGATAGCATGATATTTATGAAAAGCATCCCCTTATAAAGCATTTAAGCAAGGGGATGCTAGTTTTATAGATTATTTAACTGAAAGGTTTAATTTTTTATTATATTCAATTTCCTTAACCATTAACTTTTGCAAATCGTCTTCCCAACCATATGGTTTGTCACTGTTTTCTGGTGCCTCTTTATAAGCTACACCATTTTCAACATACATCCATTTTTGCGTATCTTCATCTTGAAAGAAACCAGTAATCGACGTTGATAGACGGTGGAAAGATTTATGAATAGAATAAATCATACCGTAGTGAATATCACTTTCTTCATAGATATCATGGATCCACTCTTCTCTCATATTTTGCAGCCAAAGTTGGTTTGAATTGGCCATTCCTACAAGTTTCGCTTTTTTCTCATGTCTTTTAAGCACGTATTTCATATAAAGCTACTCCCTTAAAAATATTAAACTCCTAAACTCTCTTTTAAAAACGGTACTGCATCAACAATATGACGGTTAATTGCAAGCTCTTCTGGACTAAATCCTAATGCTAAACCAATTAACTGTGGTAAGTGTAAAATTGGCATTTCAATATCTTCACTGTACCCTTTTTGTGCATCTGGTTGATACATATCTAATTGCATTTGACATAATGGACATGGTGTAACGATACAATGAGCACCTGCCATCTTAGGCGATATACAATTGATCGCCGTTAGTTTTAACACTTCTTTCTCTGCTGGAAAAACAGCATGGAATCCGCAACAAGCTAATCTTTGATCAAAATCAACACATTCAGCACCTAATGCTTCTGCAACGATTTCCATTGAACGTGGATTTCTATGATTTTCAAACCCCATGATTTGAGGTGGTCTTACAATATGACACCCATAAAAGTTAGCTACTTTTAAACCTTTGAGTGGCCTTTTTACTAGCTTCTTTAAATTTTCAATTCCATAGTCTTGAATAATTGCCCAAAGTAAATGAGTTACTTCGCTCGTACCTTGATACTCTAAACCAGATTGTTGTAAACCCGTGTTTACTTTTTCCTTTAATTCTTGGTCTTCATCTAAATCTTTTTTTGCTGTTCGAAGCATTAACGTACAGGTGTTACAAACAGTCATTAATGGAGCATTTAATTCTTCGGCTAACGCTAAGTTTCTAGCATTAACGCTCGTTGCTAAAAAGTCATCAACATCTTGAATATGACTCGCACCGCAACAAGTCCACCCCTCAAGCTCAATGAGTTCGATACCTAAAGCACTTGCTACCTTTTTTGTAGAAATCATTAATTCTCCAGCAGCAGATTCTAATGTACAACCTGGAAAAAATCCGTATCTCATTATTTGCTCACCTCCTGGGCATATTGATAAATTTTTCTTATTCCCTCTATACCTTTTACTTTCTTTGGCATGTGTAGTGGATTAATTTTTCCTTTTAAGATCATTCGTGTAGCCATCGGAACTCGTTTTCCAATTGTTTTCGCCATTCCATCGGTCTTAATTGGTAACATCATTTCATTTAATCTACCAGTCTTGTGAACATCATCATAGAATGCATAAGCATGGCGAGCACCTTGGTTATCTTTAGCACCCATTTTCATCGAAACTTTTCGTAAGTAGGCAATTTGGTCTGTTAACGGAATACCTTTTGGACAGTTCGTTACACACTGCATACAGTGAATACATTTCCATAGTTCATTTTCTAGCACTGGCTGAATACGTTGCAATGGATCAGCATCTCTTGAATCAACAGCAAAACGGTATGCTTTATTTAAAACGAACGGATCAAGATACCCACCATCATTTACATTTAGCTGTCCACACTCTGATGTACATACTCCACAAAGAATACAGTCAGTTGGTGAAGCAATTTTAGCAAATTCTGCTTCACTTTGCTTAAAGCCTTTCTCTACACTTCCGTCCTCAGAAGGGATTAACCATGGCTTAACAAGCTTAAGCTTCTCCACTTTTGGCTTCCAATCAATAACTAAATCTCTAATTACTTCATAATTTTGTAACGGTTCAAATGTTAAAACATTTGTTTCGAACGTTTCGATGATTTCATCTAGTGGCGTTTTACAGCCTAGATAAGATGTTCCGTTAATTCTTACTCCACAGCTCCCACAAATAGCGTGACGACAGGCAGAAGTAAAGTTTAATGTCGGATCCATTTCATCTTTAATTTTTGTTAATGCCCAAAGGACAGTTTTATTTTTTTCATAAGGGAATTGATATTCTTGAACCCACTTGGTCGTCCCGTCATAGCGATGAATTCTAAAAATAAATTTTTCCATTAGTATTTTCGCTCCTCTGGTTTATACTTTGTAATCTTAACAGGGATATATTCAAGCTCATACTGATCTTGCTTTTTGTGAACAAGTGTATGGGCTAAGAAATTAACATCATCACGAGTAGGATAATCCTTTCTTGTATGTGACCCTCTACTTTCTTTTCTATTAATAGCAGCCATGACAATCGCTTTTGCTAAAGTCAGACAGTTACCAATTTCAACATAGTTTACAAATGCCATATTGTAACGAACTGCTGGGTCACCGATAAACGTATCTTTGTATTCATTAATTAACTGATTAATATCCTTTAATGCCTGTTTCATTTCCACTTCATCACGGAAAATTCCAACGTTATCCCACATTGTTTGAGCCATTTTTTTTCGGATTTCTACGATATTTTTTCCATCTTTTTTATTTCGTATTGTTTTGAATTTCTCTTTCCATGCTTCCGTTTCTAGTTCAAGTTTAACTTCTGAACCAAATGTGCGGCGGTGAGCTGTTTCTTTCGCGCCAATCCCTGCATACTTACCAAATAAAACAACATCTGCTACAGAATTTCCACCTAAACGATTCGAACCATGAAGGGACACACATGCACACTCACCAGCAGCATGAACACCATCAATTGGAGTACTTAGTGTTTGTGGATCAACGACATGAATTCCACCCATCATATAGTGACAGCTTGGACGAATCGGTACAGGTTCTTCTAACATATCAACACCTTCAAATTCCATCGCAAGTTCACGAACTTGAGGAAGGCGTTCCATGATCTTCTTTTTACCTAAGTGTCGTAAATCCATTAACACATAAGCATTCATGCCTTCCCCAAAACCACGTCCTTCTTTAATCTCAGTTTCTATTGATCTAGAAACTAAATCACGTGGTCCTAATTCCATTTTTTCTGGTGCATAGCGAGCCATAAAGCGTTCGCCATCTTTATTTAATAAATAACCACCTTCACCACGACAAGCCTCGGATAATAAGATTCCTGTAGAAGCTAACCCTGTTGGATGAAACTGAACAAATTCAGGGTCTTTTAAAGGAATACCAGCGTTAAAACATGCTGCTGTTCCATCCCCAGTCATGTTGATGGCATTTGTCGTTCTGTTCCAATACGTTCTTCCAAAACCACCTGAAGCAATAACGACTGATTTTGCTTTCATCGGAACGATATCACCAGTTTTAATATCCATGACAACTATCCCAGTAAAATTGCCACCTTCAACAACTAAAGAAAGTAAAATCCACTCATCAAAAAATTCCACATCATTTTTTAAACATTGTTCATAAATTGAATGAAGAATAACGTGTCCTGTTTTATCGGCAGAATAACATGTTCTAGGACTAGATGCTCCACCAAACGGACGTTGCGCGATGTTACCATTTCCATCTCGTGAGAAAGGTACACCATAATAATCTAATTCAGAAATAATTTCTGGCATTTTTGAAGTGAAAAATTCAACTGCATCTTGGTCAGCTAAAAAGTCGCTCCCTTTTACTGTATCCATAAAGTGCTTTTCAGGAGAGTCCGTTGAATCACGGTACCCCATCGCTGCATTAATTCCACCTTGAGCTGCACCGGTATGTGACCTTGTCGGAAATACTTTAGATATACATGCAACTTTTAAACTTTTATCTTCACTCGCAGAAAGTGCTGCCATCATTCCTGCTCCACCTGCTCCAACTACTATTACATCATAAGTTAGCATCGGTAATCCCCCTTTTAGTCTATTAATCTACTTGTTTGTATTGTTGGACCCCAAGCTCATACAAATCATTGCCTTCACAATCAATGGCTACTATACATGGATAATCCACAACTTCCATTCTTCTAATTGCCTCAGGTCCTAATTCAGGAAAGGCAACAATATCTACTTTTTGAATTGTATCTGCAATTAAAGCTGCAGCTCCACCAATTGCCGCAAAGTAAACCGCACCATTTTCTTTCATAGATTCAATGACCGCTTTACTTCTCGGACCTTTTCCAATCATTCCTTTTAACCCTTGTTCCATCATAGTAGGAGAATAAGCGTCCATTCTTCCACTTGTTGTTGGACCACAGGAACCGATCACTTTCCCTGGTTTTGCCGGACTTGGACCTGCGTAATAAACAACTTGATCTTTAAAATCAACTGGAAGTTCTTTTCCTTCAGCCAACGTATCCACTAAAATTTTATGTGCTGCATCACGAGCTGAATAAATTACTCCTGTAATCGAAACTTGATCTCCAGCTTTTAAGTCTTTTACTTGTTCATATGTTAATGGTGTCGTAATTTTTTTTATCGTTTCCATTGGATTCACTCCTTAAAGGTATGCTTCAGTATGACGGGCTGCATGGCAATTTAACGTAACGCATACAGGCATCATCGCAATATGAGTTGGATATGTTTCAATATGAACAGCAAGTGCTGTAACCTTACCACCAAATCCTTGAGGACCAATTCCAAGTTTGTTGATTTTTTCTAATAACTTCTTTTCTAACTCAGCATACTCTGGGTTCGGATGCGGTTCACCAGCATGACGAGCAAGAGCTTTTTTCGCTAAAAGTGTACATTTATCCATTGTGCCACCAATTCCTACTCCGACAATGACAGGTGGACAAGGATTACCACCTGCTTGAGTAATAGAGTTAACAATAAAGTCAACAACTCCGTCTAATCCTTCAGAAGGCTTACACATTTTTACAGCACCCATATTTTCACTTCCAGCACCTTTTGGTAGCACTTGGATTCGAAGTTGATCACCAGGAACCACTTCTGTATGGATAACAGCAGGTGTGTTATCACCAGTGTTTTTGCGGTTTAAAACTGGATCAGCAACAACTGACTTACGAAGATAGCCATCTTCATACCCTTGACGAACACCTTCGTTGATTGCATCTACCAAACTACCACCTACAATGTGTACATCTTGCCCAACTTCTACTAAAATAACTGTCATCCCAGTATCTTGACACATTGGCGCATCTTCTTCTCTTGAAAGTTTTACATTTTTCAAGATTTTTTCTAAACTATATTTACCAAATTGAGATTCTTCCTTTTGTAATCCCTCTTCAATTAATTTTTCAACATCTTCTGGCAGATCACAGGCTGCCTTCATACATAAACTTCTTACCGTTTCAGTAATTTGCTTTGTAGATATTTCACGGACTTTCGTGATTAATTCACTCATTTACCTTTACCTCCTAATGTACTGTAACTTTTTTTGTTCAAACTGTGACATGCAATCATCACAGTTTGAACAAAATAAAGCTTACGTCATTGTAATCTTTTCTTTTTCTCTCAAAATGACTCTTACCAAAGACCTAATATCTTCCACCAAACTCCACCAATTCCGAGCCAAACGATAATGTGAATGATAGAAATAATAAACCCAATTGACCACCACTTGTTTTGTGACACATAACCTGTTCCAAAAAATACTGGTGCTGGTCCTGATCCGTAGTGAGTCGTACAAGAAAATAAGTTACTAAAGAATGCAAGTAACAATGCTGCTAATAACGGTGGAGCTCCTGCAGCTAATAATACTGCCAAGAATGCTGCATACATCGCACTTACGTGAGCTGTGTTACTAGCAAAGAAGTAATGAGAGTAGAAGTAAACGATCGCTAGAACGACTAACGCAACCATCCATGACATTCCAGAAACTGTACTTCCCATTAAATCACTAAACCAAGGAATCATTCCTAAGCTATTTAAGAATGTTGCCATCATAACTAGAGCCGCAAACCATACAAGTGTATCCCAAGCACCATGTTCATTTTTAATGTCATCCCATGTTAAAACTTGTAATAAAAGCAGCGTACAGAGACCGATAAATGCTGTTGTAGTCGCATCAATACCAATATTTGAACCGAAGATCCAGAGTCCTAAAATTAAGAAGAAAACACCAACCATATACCATTCTGACGTTTTCAATGGACCCATTTCTTCTAACTTTTGTTTTGCTAAAAGAGACGCACCTGGGGTTTCCTTGATTTCAGGTGGATAAAGCTTATAAATAACTAAAGGAATAATAATTAAACTAATGACACCTGGTACTAATGCAGCAACCATCCATCCAGTCCAAGATATCGTTTGACCAGTTATTTCAGCCGCTAAACTCATTGCAAGCGGGTTAGCAGCCATTGCCGTTAAGAACATGGCAGAAGTAACCATGTCTCCTTGGAAAGCTACTTTTGTTAAAAATGCTCCGACCTTTCTTTCCGTACCATCACCAACACGAGATCCATATGTTTCAGATAAAGACCGAATAATTGGTAGGATAATTCCTCCAGCACGAGCCGTATTCGATGGCATCGCTGGTGCTAATAATAAATCACTTAGTAGTAATGAATAAGAAAGCCCTAGTGTTTTCTTACCAAACTTCATAACAAAGAAATACGCTACCCTCGTACCTAAACCAGTTTTGATAAACCCACGAGAGATAAAAAATGCAATAACAATTAACCAAATGACAGAGTTACTAAACCCACTTAGCGCCTCACCAGTCGATAATGTTTTTGTTATTATGGTTGTGGTTAATCCTAAAATAGCGACAACACCCATTGGCATTGGTTTAATAATTAAACCAACAATTGTTGCGACAAAAATAGCAAAAAGTTGCCAAGCCTGAGGTTCTAATCCTGCAGGTGGCGTAATATTCCAAATGATAAATCCAACTGCTAAAGTAATGAATAAAGGTAATAATTTCACTTCACTTTTCTTTTTTAATGGTTGTTTTTCATAAAACTTATGCATTTTTTCAACTTGCTGTTGTGGTAATGCCATTTTCTTCACTCCCTATAAATAAATTAAAACACAAACATTACAAGTCATAATTACTGATCATTTGTGAACATTTTGTGAATGTGAACATTTTCACAAACATGAACAAAAAAATTTAGACTAGGTGGAAATAATTAACGTTGACTTATTCAACCTTCCTAAACTATGTGAAAAGATTTAACAAAACTAGAACCTATTTTTGATCAATAATTATTTCTACTTTAATTTACTTAAAAGGAGCGTGAATAGATAGTTATTGAAAGTTAGAAAAAAATTAAGTAAATAATGAAAGTGAAACTATTCACAAATTTACTTTCAAAAGTTTCATAACTAATTTTGGTATTTTTATATCATAGATTGAAAAGAGAAGGGCATAATACTAAAAAAACTAAGACCTCTCCTTTTCTAATTTCGAATGGAAGCCTTAGTTTTATCTAGTGTCGATGATAACTACAAATACCTCTTAATTATTTCCTCATCCGCTGAAATTAGTTGGTGTTTATAGACCGGTCTGCCTACTGTGCCGTAAACAATATCTGTCTTCAATATATTAATTTCATTCATAAAGTTTAAATACTTTCTTAATGAAACTCTTGATATCCCTACCTCATTTGCCAATTCTTCTGTGGAGAATGGAGATACTTCCATTAATTTTATTTTCTCCCATACAAATTTTAATGTGTTTTTCGTTAAACCTTTTGGTAACTCAAGAGCTTGTACTGACTTATGATTTTTATTAAAAAACTGATTATCTAAATCTTCTTGTTTTAATTTCGTCTGATTATTAATCATAGACTTATCAGCTTTATAATCTTGCAGGGCTGCACAAAAACGTTCAAATTCAAATGGTTTGATTAAATAGTCAACTACACCAAATCGTAGTGCTTTTTGAATGCTTTCATTATCACAGGCTGCAGAAATCACAATAATATCTACTTCTTTATCATTGCTTCTTATTTTTGAAAGTAGGTCCCAACCAGTTTTATTAGGCATATAAATATCTAACAAAATTAAGTGAACTTTATTTTCGTTTAATATATTTATCGCATCATCAACAGATGGTGCAATTGCTACTAATTCATAACCTTCAATCTTTTCTAAATAACGCCGATTGAACTCAGCCACCATAGGATCGTCTTCTACTATTAAAACTTTTAACATTCTATCACTCCTCGGCTTCATATGGGATTTGAATATCAATCGTTGTTCCTATGCCCTCTTCTGATATGACATCTATCGTTCCATTCAACCTATTAATACACTGTTGAATTAGGTATAATCCCATCCCGCGGTCTTCTCCTTTTGTTGAATACCCTTTTTGAAAGATAGTTTCAAGGTGATTATCAGAAATACCAACCCCAGTATCGCTAACCCGAATATAGATGAAATGATCATTATACTTTGCGGAAACTTCAATTTTTTTTGTATGACAACCTTGTACTGCATCTAAAGAATTATCAATTAAATTCCCTAAGATTGTAATTAACTCATGAGTATCATCAGTATTTTTAGCGATTGGAACGTAACAATCCTTTTTAAAAATTAATTCTGCACCACGCTCTCTTGCATAACTTAATTTCCCTAGAACAAAACCCGCTAAAATAGGATCTTTTACATGCTTTGTTATATAGCCCACATCTTCCTGGAGTTTAGTTGTTGTGTTTTTGACAAACTCTACAAGTTCATCGTAACATTTCATGTGAACCATACCTAAAATTACATGTAATTTGTTCATAAATTCATGCGTTTGTGCTCTCAATGCATCTGCGTAAACTTTCACTCTTGTTAACTCTTCTGCTAGCTTTTTAAACTCTGTTTTATCACGGAAAGTTGCTACTACACCTACAATTTTTTTATCTACATAAATCGGGACTCGATTTGCGAGTAAGTTAATTCCGTTATAAGAAATTTCTTTATCTAACTCGGCTATTCCTGTTATCAATACATTAGTCATACGAGAATTAGGAAAAATATCTTCAATTTTTTTACCTTCAAATTGTCCTTCATGATGACTAATTTTTTTGAACAACCGCTCCCCTTCACTGTTCATTAACGTAATTTTTCCAGTTAAATCAATAGCTACAATTCCTTCTCTGGCGTAGTGAAGCATCGCACTTCTTTCCTCTAAAAGCTGAGCGATTTGACTTGGTTCCATTCTAAATAAAATTGCTTTGACTTTCTCCGCTAAAAAAATTGCTCCTAATATTCCAACTAATAAACTTAATGCTGTTCCAATAATCAAGATAGCACGATTTTCTGATACCGCTTTTTCAACATCCTCAAGTAATAAACCAGCTACTACTGCTCCAATCTGCTCTTCATTATCATTAAAAACGGGAGTAAAATATCGTAAAGAGTGCCCCAATGTACCTTCAGCTATAGAAATATTCTCAATCCCTAGAAAAACAAGTCGCTCATCTCCGCCTACGAATTTTTTACCTATTTGCTCTTTCAGTGGGTGGGTCTTTCTAATTCGATCCATGTCCAAGACAACAATAAATAGAACATCTGTAGCTTTTCTAACTTGTTCCACGTGATCTTGTAAGACAGTGTCCTCCATTTCTCCAGTCAATCCACCAATAACTATAGGAGAAAGTGCCATAGTTCTTGATACATCCCTTGCTTTTTCTTCAATATTACTTATCGTTGTACTTTCAATACTTTTACTTGTAAGATAATTCGTAACAAAAAGCGCTAATATAATGACCGAGCATACAAGAAAAATAATTTTTATTCGTAATGGAAAATCCTTGAATTTTATGAACTTCATTTTTGGCAACTCCTATTTACGAGTTTAGTTATAATTATTTTCTTCCACCTTATACTTTTTTATTTTATATGTTTTTTTTCATTATTGTTGCTATAAATATGGGAAGTTTGTGAATACTGACAAGTTTCGACTCGGAATTATTTGTTTATAATGAATTTTAAAATTATCGTTCTTTTCCAGTTATTAAAAAGCAAGTAAATGATTACACCATTTATCTGAATTTCTTTTGGGGGTAAAAGCCAACCACCTCTAAGCGTAGCATCGGTGGTATTTTCCAATCAGGTGGAGTAGACCCTCCACCTGATTTTCCGATGTGTCATCTTGCTGAAACGAGTCAATCAATTACATCTAGCAATCTTTCGAGTTTTATCTAAATAATGTATTTAGAACAAACCTATCCATTCTAAGAAAAAGCGGCCAACGTCACTTTTTTTAATTACAAAAGTTTTTTTAATTACAAAATCTTTCTTAAACTGATTATAGTTCATATGATGAACCTAAGGTTGAAAACGCATTCCACCCTTTAACATAGATATTAATAGAGATTTACTAAATAAGAAAAATTCAGGATTAACAAAACAGCGTTAAGGAGGAAGTATATCAATGGTGGAAACGGCAAAGAAATTGACAGATACAACTAATATAAATAGTAAAAACTTACATCAACTTCGACCGAAAAAACAATCTAAAATTTTTAATATCCCTATTTTATGGTTCTCTCTATTTTTTGTACTAACCATAATTAGTGTTTATACAGGGAATCTTCCGGGTGGAATGATTGGCACTTTATTAGTCATGATTATTTTTGGCGAAACACTTGGATGGATTGGAGACCGAACACCTATCGTAAAGAGCTATCTAGGTGGTGGGGCCATTGTAGCTATTTTTGGTTCAGCTTATATGGTCTATAGTGGAATTTTACCTGAAACAGTATCAAGTTCAGTTACAGATTTTATGACTGCAGGTGGCTTTCTAGATTTTTATATTGCTGCTTTAATTACCGGTAGTATTCTCGGTATGAATTCGAAAGTATTAGTAAAAATCGGCGCTCGCTACTTTGTACCGATTTTCGGAGCGGTTATTGGGGCAATGGTCATTGCAGGTATTATCGGTTTTCTTATCAATTTCACAGTGCAGGATGCTATTTTAGTAATTGCACTACCTATTCTCGGTGGTGGTATGGGGGCAGGGGCAATTCCAATGGCTCAAATTTACTCAGAATTACTCGGTAATTCGCCTAGCTACTATATCTCTATGCTTGTACCTGCCTTAGCGTTAGGAAATGTCTTTGCAATTATAATGGCAAGTTTGTTGAATAAACTTGGTAATAAAGTACCTTCTTTATCAGGAAACGGGCAATTACTTAAAGGATTCGAATTAGAGAAAGATGAAACTAAGCATTTTGATATTCAGAAAATGGCAGTTGGATTACTGGCTGCGATGATTTTCTTTGCAGTCGGTCAACTTCTTGGAGATTTTATTCCTCTTCATCCATATGCTCTCATGATTATCCTTGTAGCTATCGTAAAAATTGCGAATCTTATTCCTGAAAGTATTGTGGAAGGAGCGAGTCAATGGTATCAATTTGTAGCAAAGACTTGGACACTTGCATTATTATTTGGGATCGGTGTCGCTTTTACAGACTTAAATGCCGTCCTTGCTGCTCTTAGCTTCCAATATATAATTCTTGTAGGTGGAGTTGTTTTAGGTGCCGTTTTAGGTGCTGCACTTTTTGGTAGATTCGTTGGATTTTATCCGATTGAATCTTCGATTACCGCTGGACTTTGTATGGCAAATATGGGTGGAACTGGAGATGTCGCTGTGTTATCAGCTTCAAAAAGAATGCAATTGATGCCATTTGCCCAAATCGCCTCTAGACTTGGTGGAGCGTTAATATTATTATTGTCTGGGTTAATTATTTCGATGTTTTTTTAAGAAGTTTAATTGATTTCTAATGAATACTACAGTGTATATATTGAAGTGGACTACAGATCCGTTATTTTTGCAAAATATGCATTTTTTAGAAACGAACGGACACTCGTTCCGCTAATCTATGATTCTGTTAAGTATTTTTAAAGAATTTAAGCAAATAACGAACTCAGTGTCCACATAGCTTAATAAAATGGAGGTTTTCTTAGAAATAGCGGATCTCCTGTCCGAACTAATCCGTAAGATCAACAAATTAAGAAAAGCGCAAGCGCCCTTGCTCATCGACGTAATAAGCTGGACTGAGTCGAGTGAGATATAGGAGAGTCGAAAGTCGTTCGACTTTCGTTCTCGACTTATCGTAGACGAGACGAAGGAAGCTTTCTAGTCGATAGGGCGCTGAAGCTAGACAGTTTCCAAGTTAGAAATTTATAAATTCTGACTATGACACAAAAACACTAGGAAAAAAACGTTACTTCCTAGTGTTTTTGCTTTTCCTCGCAGAAATATTATAATTGCTTAGCCAAAAACTCATACAACTCTTCTCTTGAGGTTGTTCGTGGATTTGCCTTTAATGAACCTGATGGCATACTTTCTTCCACGATTCGATCTAAGTCTTCTTTCGTAACTCCAAATTCTTTTATAGAATAAGGGATACCTAACTCCAGGTTGATCATTCTCACCCAATTCTCTAAATTACTAGCAGAAGTTCCAATCCCGATTGCCTGGGCAATTTCTTTATATTTACCTTTAGATACTTCTTGGTTATACTCAATCGCCCATGGTAGTAAAGTACCACACACTAATCCATGAGGGACGTTAAAGTGTAACCCTATCGAATGAGCGACTCCATGAACAATACCTAAGCGTGCATTAGCTAAAGCTACTCCTGTTAATAAACTACCTAATGCCATGTCTGTTCTCGCCTTTTGATCTTCTGGTTGTTTATATGCCAACATCAAACTGTTGGCAATAAGAGTAGTCGCTTTAAGACTATATGGTTCAGTCAAGGCGTTAGCTCCTTTTGATGTGTGGGCTTCAACCGCTTGTGTTAATGCATCCATTCCACTCCAGGCCGTTACATTTGCTGGTGATGATACTGTTAATTGAGGGTCTAGAATGACAACTTTTGCCAGCCAGAAATTATCTCCTCTAATACTTAGCTTCACAATTTTCTCATCAGACAAGACTGAATTCGGCGTCACTTCTGAACCTGTACCAGAAGTTGTTGGAACCGCTACCCATGGAATACCTTTCTGGGGGATTTTCTCCCCATAGAAATAATCTTTAACAGGCTTTCGATTTGGAAATTTAAGTCCCGCCACTGCCTTCACTAGGTCCAACACACTTCCCCCGCCCACTCCAATCACAAAGTCACAATTTTGCTCTTCGACTTTTTTTAACACCATTTCAACTTGTTCAACAGTAGGCTCTCCTGAAGATACATGCTCACAAATTACATAAACACCATGGTTCTTTAAATCAAGAAGGATCTCTTCAATGAGACTAGAATTAAACAACCTTTTTGTATGAATAACCATGACTCTTTCCCCAATTGTAGAAACTTCACTACCAATAGTAGAAACCGTCCCCCACCCAGTCACGATTCTTTGAGGTACCTCTAATACATATTTCATTAAGATCACCACTTTTTTATTTTTAAAATTTAGTAGAGTTAAGAGTATTTAGTTATCGATCACCGATTATTCTTATGTATTGGAAGCCCTTCTAATACATTCTTTTATTTATTCGAATGTATTTCATATTTACCAAAACCGAGCTGAGGAAATCTACCCATAGTTACGAACAGTTCGACGTAACTAGGTACAGTATCTTAGTTGCAAGAATATTGATTAAGCTGAACTTCAATCATTGGGGGCTTTCCTTCATCCCCAAATGATTGTTAGATTAACTTATCAGACCTTTAGGGGCAGTTAATTCCCCACCTAAACTTTTCGATTTTCATAAGTTTTGAGGTGGGGGTCTTACTCAATGTCATCAGGCTAAAGAGCCAATAACTTACAAATTACATCTAAACCTCTAAATCAGGAAAATATAATCCAGTCTAAAGAAAAGTTTATCAATCAACTTAGGAAAAAAGGCAATAGGATACCCGGGGCTTGTATGTCATTTTTTTACAAGTCCTTGTTTTCTTACTCTCCAATTCTATTAAAAGCTTACACGTTACTCTTTTAAGCTAAAACGAAAATCCTTACAGACATCTCTTTCTATTAAGTAAGGCAATAGGATACCCGGGGCTTGTATGTCATTTTTTTACAAGTCCTTGTTTTCTTACTCTCCAATTCTATTAAAAGCTTACACGTTACTCTTTTAAGCTAAAACGAAAATCCTTACAGACATCTCTTTCTATTAAGTG
>NZ_MLQR01000045.1 GCF_001866005.1 Anaerobacillus alkalilacustris | reverse complement strand
GGTTGGTATTTTGATGATTGGTACAACTGGGCTATACGGTCTCGTTTAGAGCCCATGGTAGAAGTTGCTCGTTCACTCAAAAAACATGAAAAAGGCATCTTACGTTGGTTCACCTCAAGGATGACCAATGGTTTACTTGAAGGAATTAATAGCCTTGTTCAAGCATCGAAGCGGAAAGCAAGAGGCTACCGATCAATCGAAAACTTTATTGCCATGATCTATGCAACAGCTAACAAGTTTAAGTTAGAAGTGAAGCCACATGCTTAGATTATCTCCTTCTCAATCTAACTATGCACTTTCATACTTAAAATCGTCGGTCAAGTGGTTTCCTTGACGGTCGATTTTAAGTATGAAACCCTAGTAAAAGTTGAGAAGATTACTAGACTATTATTCTTTATGAAATCTTGTGTTCCAATAGAAATTAGCGAAGAGCCGGTTTTCAAAAGGGATTGAGCTTTTGAAGATCTTTTTTTCGTAATTTATAAGTTTCTTAGGTAGGATTTCCCGATGTTTCAGCTTGCTGAAACGAGTTCACTCGGGTGATAATGTAAGGTTAAAAAAGAGATTGGTTAGAGTACAATACTTGTCCGAAAATAGAGTGTGAAGATGATAGCGGTCATTAAAGCGATTGAATGGTTACCGAAATGAAGCTAGCATAATAAAGAAACTGTCACCATTAACAGTAAACACTGCATGTTTTAATAAGAGTTTGGTACTGAATTTTATTCGAGATATTTTCTACCATTTTTATAGTTTAAATGTCGTTTTCGATTTATGATTGACTCATTAGTTAAATACGTTACTATTTCGTATAACCTCAAAAATGGTTTGGGGGTTTCTACAAGGCACCGTAAAAGGCCTGACTACGAAAAATATTCCTAAAGGGTTTATTTTTTGCGGTCAGGTCTCTTTGGCGTTCGGAATAAATCTTAAGCCCTAAGTATTACTAGTGAGGTGAATAAAGATGGCAAACTTGTTAATTAAAAACATAGAAATCGTTACGATGAATGAAAAAAACGAAATTTTTGTTGGGGATATTATTGTTGAAGATGATTTAATCAATCAGATAGGTAAGAATTTACCGATCAGTCATGCAGATAAAGTCATTGATGGTAAAGGCAGAACAATCATTCCAGGATTTGTTCAAACACATATCCATTTATGTCAAACGTTATTTAGAGGAAGAGCAGATGATTTAGAGTTACTAGATTGGTTAAAGAAAAAAATATGGCCACTTGAGGCTGCTCATGATGAAGAGTCCATATATTATTCTGCTCTTTTAGGTATTGGTGAGTTAATACAAAGTGGGACGACGACGATTGTCGATATGGAGACAGTTCATCACACAGATTTTGCTTTTCAAGCAATTGCTGCGAGTGGTATGCGCGCATTATCAGGTAAGGTCATGATGGATAAGGGGAACGAAGCACCTAAAATTTTACAAGAAAATACAATAGCGTCAATCCAAAAAAGTGTTGATTTACTTGAAAAATGGAACATGTATGATCAAGGTCGAATTAAATACGCTTTTTCACCACGATTTGTAGTCTCTTGTTCTGAGGAATTATTAAAAGAAGTGAGTAGATTATCTATCCTTTATCATGTTTATGTTCACACTCATGCATCAGAAAATCGAGGTGAAATTGAAATTGTCGAATATGAAACTGGTATGAGAAATGTTACGTACCTAGACCATCAACTAAGAACTGGATCTAGAGGAATTTGGAATGACGTGGATGGCCAATCAAAATGTGTAATAACTTATCAAGAGCTCGCTAAAATAAATCATTTTGAATGTTCGCGAGAATTCCATTTTCCCACCACACCTGATCCTATTGTTGGTGCTCATTACCTTTATACTTATACGGCAGTCATTTGTGAAGTAGAAGTAAATTTGCTTACAGGGATGGTAGACGTTCTCCAAATTGATCATGTAGTAGCAGATGGTCCTGTAGTGAATCCAATGGGCTACTTAGGTCAAATAGAAGGTGGTGCGATCATGGCTCTCGGTTTTACTTTACATGAAGATGCTGTCATGGATGTAGCCCAGTATATGACGAAAAATCTCGATACGTATTTGATACCAATGATTTTTGATGTGCCCGTTAACCAATCTGTAGAGGCAATTGAAAAACTGTTGCCAGATGATCAGTACGGACCGTTGATACAGTAGCACTTGCACCTGCAATTAATCAAGCTACAGGAAAATGGGTGACAAAATTACCAGTAAAACCTAAATCGCTCCTCGAACCTATTTTCAGTGAAAAAACGTTTGGTTATTAAATTTCACGTACCATACTTGAATAAAAGAGGAGAGATTTAGGTGAAGCAATAAAGCAAAGAAACGAATAATAATGAGACGGTCAGTGAGTATTTAATATTCGAACTTAATGGTGAAATGGTTTCACTTTCTGTAGATCCTTCTAAACGTTTAATCGATGTATTGAGAAAGGATTAAAATAAAACAGGAACAAAAATTTCATGCGAAATCGGTAGATGTGGGGCGTGTATGGTGCTCGTTAATAGAAAACCACATAATTCATGTTTAACTATGGCATATCAATGTGAAGGGAAAAGAATCGAGACAATTGAGAGTATTAGTGAAGACCGATTGGATCAAATCCAACAAATTTTTCTTGAGGAAGGTGGGTTTCAATGTGGCTACTGTACCCCAGGGATGGTCATTTCTTTGAAAGGGGTATTAAATGAATGTTCCAACCCAACTGTAGAAGATTTAAAAGTAGGGTTATCAGGTAATCTCTGTCGTTGTACAGGTTATGGTGGAATTCTTCGCTCTTTAGAAAGAATAAGTGAATATAATAAGGAATATGTTTACTTTACAAGGTGTAAAGACTTTTTAGCGTGGGATGTGTATGAAAGAATCATATCAGATGTTAGAAATCTTGGGCCAACATCCGCAAAAACTATTTGTTAAAGCAACGGTTATACGTGTCAAAGGTTCGTCCTACAGAAATGAAGGAGCAAAGATGTTGTTCTCTGATAATGAAAAACAATTTGGAACGATCAGTGCGGGCTGTATAGAAGAAGACTTATCCTATAAATCTAAGGAAGTGATGTTGACTAGAAAACCAATGATTGTAACATATGATCTTCGGTCTGAAGATGATCTTGATTGGGGGTTGGGTGCTGGCTGTAATGGTAGAATTGATGTTTATCTAGAACCAGTTCAATGGAATGATAGGAACAAACAAATACTAAAACATTTAAATCTAGGGAGAAAAGTAGCTAGTGCTAGGGTACTCGAACCTGTAGATCTACAGATGAATCTCGTTTTAACTGAAGAGGGCCATACTATTGGGGGAATTCCCAAACTTCAAGTTCATATACTTGAAAAATTAACGGAATTTTTAAGGGAAGATCAAATAATCATTACCGAAGTGATAGGTGAGTCAAAATTTCTATTTGAATTATATGAGCCTAACGACAAATTATTTATTTTTGGTGCTGGTCCTGATGTAGAGCCTTTAGTAAAGTTAGTGAAGCAGTATCATTTTTTACCAATTATCATTGATCTTAGAAGTAGCCGATGTAACCGAGAAGTTTTCCCTGATGCGCATTCTTTCATATGTGAACATCCTGAACGGTTAATTGCTAATGAAAATTTTGATAGAAATAGTTTAGTATTAATTATGACACATAGTTTTACAAAAGATAAAAAAATAGTTAACTATTTTATAAAAAAGCGGCCGAAATATATTGGAATATTAGGTCCAAAACAACGAACCGAACGTTTACTTTTTCCTCACTCTGTTCCTAAATGGGTTCATTCTCCAGTAGGAGTTAATATTTATGCAGAAGGTCCAGAAGAAATTAGTGTTAGTATCGTTGCAGAATTAATAAAAGTACGAAATGAGCAGCGCGTTTTAATGAAAAAACAAAAAATCAACAATTTATAAAACACTAGAAAGTAATTGAGGTGGGAAGTGATTTGAATGAACGTCTTGCTACAATATTAGCTGCGGGTTGTTCAAGTAGAATGGGAACATTAAAACAACTACTCCCTTTAAATGATATACCAGTATTACAGCATGTCATCGAAAAAATACTTGTACATCCATTTTATAAAATTCAAGTTATCGTTGGTTATGAAGCATGGAAAATAAAAAGCTCAATAGCGATAGATGACTCAAGAATTGAGTGGATTTACAATCCTCATTATGAGCAAGGATTGAGTACTTCTTTTCTTACTGCTTTTCATTCTTTATCAACTAGCAACTCGGCAGTGATGTTTTTTTTAGGTGATCAGCCATTCATTGATAGTCGCGTAGTATCTTCAATTTTTCAAAAAGCGCTAGTTGTTCTTAATCAAACAACTGACCCTTTTGTTATACGTCCAGTTCTTGACAAAAAGCCTGGGCACCCTGTTCTATTTGGGCATTTCCAATCATTGGACCTTACTTTGGTGAAAGGAGATTCTGGTGGAAAAGAATTAATCAATAGTATTAGAAATAAAATTCTTATACCTTTAACGTCATCTTCTAGTTTTTTTGATATCGATACTCCTGAAGATTACAAACGAGCAAGGCGACAAATTCGCTTATAAGAACAGCGCAAGCGCCTTGGTCACGAGCTCGTAGGCTGCTTGCGCTAGGCAGTTTCCAAGTTAGAAATTTATAAATTCTGATACTGTAAAAAAGCACTTGCATAATAGCTTGCAAGTGCTTTTTATGATGTAATATTAAAACAAGTAAGAATAACACCTGTTCCAATTTTATCTGGATTTTCCGATGTTTCAGCTTGCTGAAACGAGTTCACTCATTTTTTTCGCATACTTTTCCTAATCTAGACAAGAATAACTTTGTATTTGAGAAAAATGAAGGAGCTGAAAAAATGAAAATGAATTGGATTAAGGCGTTTTTTATATTGACATTCATAGCAACAACTCAATTTTCTGGAATAATTGACGTTTATGCTCATGATGAAGTTTCAAATCAGATTGATCAACAATTGTGGTGGAAAAAAGATCGTAATAAACAAAAAGAAACTGATTTTCCTGAATTAAGTGGTGGTGCAGAAAATCAAGAAAGAAACCGACAGCAACCGATATCTAATATTATTCTTCAACAAAGATATCCCGAAACAGTTGTATTACAAGGTCCAACAACAGAAAACAAAATAGCACTAACGTTTGATGATGGTCCTGATCCACGTTTCAGTGAACAAGTGTTAGATGTATTAAGGGAATACAATATACCAGCCACGTTTTTCGTGATGGGTTCTAGGGCTGTCGCATATCCAGAAATAGTCGAGCGTATGGTTGCAGAAGGCCATATTATTGGTAATCATACATATTTTCATCCAAATTTAGTGAAAGAAGCTGATCTAGATACTCTAGAGAGAGAAGTAACTAGAACCGAGGATACGCTAAATGAAATCCTTGGATATAGAACACGATTATTTCGTGCTCCATATGGATTTTTATATAATGAGCTAGTAGAAAAATTAGCTGAATTAAATTATTCGATCATCGTATGGTCGGTTGATTCATTAGATTGGGAAGAAGAGCCACCAGCAGAAATTGCTGCGAATGTATTAAACAACGTACACCCTGGTGCCATTATATTAATGCATGACGGTGGGGATTGGGATGCAGATCGAACAAATACAATTGAGTCACTTCGCCAAATTATTCCAACTCTACAGCAACAAGGGTATGAGTTTGTGACTGTTCCAGAACTATTAAAAATTCCATATCAAAAATAAACTAGAATAAGTAAAACAACTAAGGCACTTAGTTGTTTTACTTTTTTTGGGGACAGATGAGTGAAATTTTAATAACCAAAAACAAGTCGCATAGTGGCGAGAATAGCGGATTATGAAATTCAGAGAAAAGTGTATTTTTTTCAAGCTGACAAGCAGTACAAGTAGCATGAGGTTTCTCGTTTATCACACTCTTAAGAGGTAACAAGCCCCCACCTTACCACCTTAAAACTGAAGAAAATCAAAAAAGTTTAGGTGGAGGATTATCTACCCCAAAATGGCTGAGATATTAAACTAACAAAGTGGGAATGAAGGAAAATCTCCACTGATTAAAATATAGTTATATGTAGAGTGTTAAATATTCTGAATCATGAGTTTACGGTTACTGAAATATTAATAAACGGAGAATAAAAATTGAGGTGGTTATATATGGGTAAAATAGATGAAAGTCAGTTGTTAAATTTTGAATCGATATTTATGGAAACTAAGGAAAAACCACACCATTCTTTAAAAACACTTTCACTTTTGTATCAAGGGCAATTTAAAAATCTCTTCTTATCTTTTTTCTTCTTTATCATAAAGCACTCTCCTGTGTGGGTTATTCCAGTGATCACTGCAAATATCATTAACATTGTTACGTATTCACAAGTTCATAGTCTTAAAGAGTTGTGGGTTCAATTTGCTATTGTAGCAGTTGTTATTGCTCAAAATATACCGACACATATTCTGCATATAAGTTACTTTAGTAAAGCATCTCGTCATGTGGAAGCAGCATTAAGAAGTACTTTAATTCGAAAATTACAGCATTTATCAATGTCTTTTCATAGTGAATTACGTTCAGGAATGCTTCAAGCAAAAATATTACGTGATGTTGAAAATATTGAAATATTATCTAAACAAATGATGTTTTCATTTTCTGCTGCTATCACTAATGTAGTCGTAGCTATTTCAATTACCGCATTTTACAGTTTGCAAATGACGTTATTTTTTCTCCTTGTCGTTCCGGTGGGGATAGTTGTTGTTTTTATTTTCCGAAGGGCGTTACGGTTAAGAAACCGGGAATTTAGAAAACAGATTGAAATGATGTCTGGGGAAGTGGCTGAAACCGTCGATATGATCCCTGTAACGAGAGCACATGGTCTTCAACACGTAGAAATGAATAAAGCCAATCGGATGCTAAAAATCCTAAAAGGAAAAGGGTACCGCTTAGATGTTACCGAAGCATTTTTCGGTTCTTCTAGTTGGGTTGTATTTCAAGTCTTACAAATGCTTTGCCTTCTATTTTCGGCTTTTATGGCTATGAGGGGGGAGATAACGGTCGGTGAGGTTGTGATGTATCAAGCGTATTTCACACAAATCCTAATGGCCGTAAATCAAATCATTGTCGTTTATCCTCAGCTAGCAAAAGGGTATGAATCACTAGTTTCAGTTAGTGAAATTTTATCTTCTAAAGAGAAGGAAGAATATGATGGGAAACTAAGGCTTAATCAGATTAATGGTAACTTTGAATTTGAACATGTTGAATTTCAGTACAAAGACAGCCAAAAACAAGTGTTATCGAATTTTCATTTGCAAGTAAAAGCTGGTGAATGTATTGCTCTTGTAGGGAATCAGGAGCAGGAAAAACTACGGTATTAAGTATGGTTGTTGGCTTTTATCGCCCTACAAAAGGAAGAATTTTGGTAGATGGCGTTCCATTAGATCAATTAGATATGCAATCATACCGTCAAAAACTCGCAGTTGTACCTCAAACAACTATTTTATTTTCTGGGTCAATTAGTGACAATATTATTTATGGATTAGTAAATGTATCAGAAGAACAAATACAGAAAGTTATTGAAATGGCAAACTTATATGATGTTGTTAGTGAGTTACCAGATGGACTTGATACGTTAATTGGAGAGCACGGAGGAAAATTATCAGGTGGGCAGCGACAACGAATTGCGATTGCTAGGGCGCTAATACGTAATCCAGAAATTATCATTCTTGATGAAGCAACTTCAGCTCTTGATAATCATTCGGAGTATAAAGTACAACAAGCCATTCAGCAATTAATTAAAGGAAGAACAACGTTTATTGTTGCACACCGCTTATCAACTATTCGTGACGCTGATAGAATCGTAGTAATGAAAAATGGATCATGTGAAGAGGTCGGAACATACGAAGAACTAATTGAAAAAAAAGGAGCTTTTTACGAGTTAAGGAAGATGCAGATGTAAGTCATTAATTTTTGTATGAGAATGGAAGTGATTTTAGTTTAATTGATTTTTTTGTCTATCGTAAATTGACTGAATTTTTCCAATTGAAGAGGAATAGTTATTATTAAAGCCTTTTCAAAGAGTGGAGGAATTCAATGATCTTTTCAGTCATCAATTACAAAGGTGGGGTAGGGAAAACAACAATAACGTCTAATCTTGCTGCAGAATTAGCTAATCAAGGTTTGAGAGTATTATTAATAGACCTTGATCCACAAACGAATCTAACATTTTCATTTATTAAAGTGGATGAGTGGCAAAAGGACTTTCAAGAGCGCACGATAAAAAAATGGTACGATGCATTTATTGATAGTGATAGGGAATTAGACTTAAAAGATTTAATTATTAGACCGTATCGAGTAAACAAATGGCTTAGGGAGCTGAATTCAACGGGGAGTATCGATTTAGTCTCATCGCACTTGGGACTTATTAATGTTGATTTGGAACTTAGTGCTAAATTGTGGGGTGGAAGTGAACGGACGAATCGTAGGAATTTTTTAGTCGTTCATTCTCGTTTGAAAGCAGGAATCAAACAGCTAGAAAATCAAGACTATGACTGTATTTTCATTGACTGCCCCCCAAATTTTAATGTTGTGACAAAAACAGCAATTGTTTCAAGCGATTCGTTATTGATACCCGCTAGACCTGATTATCTTTCTACGATTGGTATTAGACAGCTTCAAAATCACGCTAAAGAGTTAGTTGTTGATTATAACCACAAAGTAAGTCAAGACAGCTTAAGAGATGAATTTGATTTAATTGATCCGAAGCTTGAAGGTGTTATCTTTACTATGGTTGAAAAACGTAACGATCGACCGATTTCGGCTTTAAGAGAGTTTATCCAACAGGTGAGCAATCAAAATATACCAACTTTTGAAACAATTATTAGAGAAAATAAAACACTTTATGCAGATGCTCCTGAATCTGGGATACCAGTTGTTCTTGAAAATGTAAGCGGAGATACGTATCGAAATATCCAAGCAGAACTTAAGCAATTAGCAGAGGAATTACAAAATCGCGTAAAATTTTTAGGGGGGAAATGATGAGGACTAAAGTATTAAAATTACTTAAAATCGTTTCTAATTCACTAACCCATTTATCAGATAGTGAAATTGAAAAGTTACTTAGTGGAGAAGGAAAATTAATATTTTCAGATAAAAAAATAACGAAATCTAAAGTAATGATAAATGATGATGTCCAAAAGCATCCTGTTGTTGCTAAGTTGCGATACATGGATAGTAGGGAAGAAGCTACTACTATATTATCAGCACGAGATATCCTGAAAAAAGACTTAATAACTATTGCCTCTACACTCAATGTACATATAAACAAGAGTGATAATAAAGCAAAGATCATAGAAAAAATTGTTGAAGCGACAGTTGGGGCACAATTAAGGTCAAAAGCAATTATGGAAACATCCGTAAAAAGGTAAGTGTTATTGAAATCTTTACTTAAAACAATCTATAAAAGAAAAGCTTATTAAGGCACAGTGGTCAGACACTATATTTGTCTGGCCACATTTGTATTAATTTACAGTATAATAATTTTTAGTGTAATTAATATAAAGTGGAGGGGAAAGATGTTTAATTGGGTACCTAATTTTGAGCAAACATTTCGTATTGAACAAATTATCTAGTCATAACAAATAGTGTCCATCCGTCAAGACCATTAGTTTCTCTACCGGTTGAAGCAAATTCAAACTCTATTAAACGCTGGACCTCGCATGGTTAAAGAAATACCGATAACACTACAAACAGTTACGTAGTGCATTAACGTTAGTATGACGATCCCTGTATTCATACCTATAATAATACCGTGCATCTGTAAATGTTCCATTGATCCAAGATAATACATGAGTACAAATGAAATGAGAGAAGACCAAACTGCGTGAATTAAAGCATCTTTTGCTAAACCTAAACCAATTAGATAGGCTTGAAGTGGTATAACAAAATAGTGAAACAAAAAATATGGAACTAAGATCTGTAAGTAAACAACTGCTGGAGAATTTTTGAAAAAAAGCCCCGTTAACGGTTCGGCAAAAAAGTAAAAAATGAAAACAGATGGAACACCGTAAAAAATCGTTATTTTCATTACTCTAATTAATAACTGGTGTAATTTAACATAATCATTTTTTGCGTAAGCTTCGGCTACTGTTGGGATGAGCACGATTAGTAACGAATGAGCGATGAAAGTTGGAAAAAATCCTATTGAAAAAGCAACTCCCGCTAACTTACCAAATTGAGCAGTTGCTAATGCCTCGGTTAAACCTGCGTTTACTAGTGCAGCTTTTATTAAAAAAGGCTTTATCGCAAACGTGATAGAATGAAAGAGCCTCACACCAGTCATAGGAAGACAAACAGATAAGAGGTTTTTTCTAACAATTTTTCCTTCCATTAGTTTTGATTTCATTTTAAATTCTTTTGATTTCATTTCGATAAAAAACATCGTACCCATAAAAGCAAAAACGAGAAATTCGCTTGCGATTAGTGTACATAGGGCTATCAGTAAAGCTAAATCGCGATCAAATTGAAATAACTGGTAAATGAATACGAGTAGAAGTAGTTGAGCAAACCTTCTTAAAAAATTTGAAAATGCAATTTTCCCCATTTGGTGTGAACCCATAAAATAACCTCGAAAAACTGCTGAAAAGGACATGAGTGGGATTAAAATGAAAGTAAGTTTACGAACAAAAGGGTGGTACTGATTAAAAACAGAAACGTACGGTATAACCATGATCGCAATGATTAAAATAAGGGATGTTATGAGTAACGCTAAACCGAGCGCATGTCGCAACATACTTCGGTGGTACTGTTTGTCTTTTTCTGCGACAAACTTTGAAATCGAAATAGGTAATTCCATGCTAGCTAGTACGGCAATAAGCATAATCGATGGTAGGATTGACATATAAAGACCTAACCCTTTTTCGCCCAACTCTCTTGCTAACACAATATTTATTATTACTTCAAGACTTTCCCCTAAAAAAGCGGCAATCGCTAAAAGTATAACTCCTCGATAAAATAACTTCATTTTTCCAAACCCCTATCCTGTGTAGATGATACTTTAAGAATATGAGACAAGTATCATAGATATGTACAAACTATTATTATTTAGGAGTAATTAAAAAAAAGAAACCGTAGTCTAATGGAAATTTACTACGGTTTCTTTTTAGAAGCTAATTCATTTTCTAGATCTTGTAATTTAAAAATTAACCTCTTAAATTCTTTTTCATCCCTATTGTCTAATGCTTCATCAATAAGTAACTTAATAAATTTTATTTCTTGTTCTAACAACACTTTATTAATTAATGCATCGGCATCTTTAGAATATTGTTCGAACTGTCTATACGTTTTTAAACTATCACTTTTTGATTCCAACAATTTTAAATAACGATAATTTAATTGCTTCCCTTGAAAGTGAAGAATAATATTCAACTTACCAGTTGGATTACTCATTAGATCATTAAGAGCAGCTGAAACATTTTCTGATTTGCCACGAGTTGAATAATAGACAAAACCTGGTTCATCTGCCTGTATACTTGAAATAACAACCGTCTTTTCATTATATTTAATTTTATCTGTAAAAGATAAGTTTTGAAGAATATGGTGTTTTTTCAAAAGATATTCTAAAAACATTCGTGCTTCTCTCTGTTTGAGTTGATAATGTTCTAAAAACCATTTTAAAAAACTACTTTTCTCGGCTGCTGAAACCCAGTTTCCCATAGTTCCCCCCTAATAGTGCTAAAAATATTTGTTCTAAGTTGTTGTGAAAACAATCTATAGTAACTATTTGTAGTTTAATATTTCTTTTAACAAGAAAAGCGCAAGGCGCCCGCCTATCGGCGACAAACACTGGAAGGTCGGCAAGTAGCGGTCTGCTCTTTGACCGCAATCTATGTGCTTCTGCGTCTGACAGCACTGCTTCGAAGTAGGCTTCCTCGAAGCAGTGTTTTGTGCGACGAGTAACCGCAGGAGCAATTGTTTTCCGTGCGACGAGTAACCGCAGGAGCAATTGTTTTCCGTGCGACGAGTAACCGCAGGAGCAATTGTTTTCCGTGCGACGAGTAACCGCAGGAGCAAAGTAGCATGAAGCTATTCAGAGATGTTATTCATGTAGTTATTGAAGTCAGTAGCTTGACTGAAGTGACCGAGCTCTTAGGCTGTTTGCGCTAGACAGTTTCCAAGTTAGAAATTTATAAATTCTGATTATATAACAAATAGTAACACGTCCTATAGATTATACATAAATTTTGAAAAAATAGGTGGAGTTCGGTAGTTTATCTTACATGATACCTTAAGTGAAAATTTTGTTAACGTATAAAAATTTGCGGAATAATATCTAAACAACTTAATAAAGCTAAAAAAGAAATGTTTGCTAAATAATTGAGTAAATGAAATACTACAAAGTATAGATTGTATATAGTTAGATATAGAAAGGGCGTTTACAAAGATGAATATTATTGGCCATACGATTGAAAAAGTTGAAGATACAATAGGAATTTTAAGTGGTGATCGTTATGAATTTTTTATAGATGTGGAAGTGTCGGAAGAAGATGAGTTATTTTCAGAATTAGGCTTACGAGTAAAAGTAATTTATGCACAAGATGAAAAAGGGTCTCGCATAGTCCAGTACGATATATACGATAAAGAGACAGAAAAATTGTTGCAATTTGAATTAGAGGATGAAGAATTATCTATAATTAATGATTATTGTAAACAACACATTGATTAAGAGAACTCGTTCTAGCTTCGCTAGAACATCGGAAATTCAGATGGAGTCTCAACTCTACCTGAATGGAAGTTCCCACCTACGCTACGCATAGAGGTGGGGGTCTATAACCCATAAGTACAAATCAGTTTAGTTAAGAGAGCTGACGAGGAAAGTATCTTTTAGGAATTTAACTTTTCTGATAAAAAATACAAATAAAATAACCATCTTTCTATATAAATGGTTATTTTATTTGAAAAGTTTTAGAAAATAATATTATTAATTTTATAATACAGATTTTTGAACCTACAAAATACTATGTCTAGTTGAATTAATGCGTTCGTAACTAACTATAACTTAATTTATATGATGATAAAACTAACTCATTTATTATTATATTAAAAGTGAAAAAAATGATAAAGTAGAGTACAATTTTTATAGATTTCATTTTCACTTTATGGTAGTTTAATAATTGTGTGAAAAATACAAAACGTATCTTTTTTGTCATGATACATTATCTATTTTTTTAAGGGGTGTATTTCGGAACATTGAAGGTGTTTTAAAGGAGAATTAATGATGCTTACACGAGAAGAACGAATTCAATTACACGGGTTTAATAATCTTACAAAGTCATTAAGCTTTAACATGTATGACATTTGCTATACAAAAACAAAAGCAGAGCGAGAAGCTTACATAGAGTATATAGATGAACAATACAATGCTGAACGATTAACAAAAATTTTAACAGATGTGACAAGTATTATTGGTGCTCATGTATTAAATATCGCTAAACAAGATTATGAACCACAAGGCGCTAGTGTTACAATTTTAGTTTCTGAGGGTCCGGTAAATAATGCACCACAAGGATTTTTTAAAGAAACTCCTGGTCCCCTTCCAGAAACTGTTCTTGCTCACCTAGACAAAAGCCATATTACGGTTCATACATATCCTGAATATCATCCTTATGAAGGAATTAGTACGTTTAGAGCAGATATTGATGTTTCAACATGTGGCGAAATATCACCTCTTAAAGCGTTAAATTATCTTATTCATTCATTTGATACAGATATTATGACAATGGATTATCGAGTTCGTGGATTTACAAGAGATATAAACGGACACAAGTTGTTTATTGACCATGATATAAACTCAATCCAAAATTATATACCGGAAGAAGTAAAAGAGTTGTATGATATGATTGATGTAAATATTTATCAAGAAAACATCTTTCATACAAAATGTAAACTAAAGAAATTTGATTTAAATAACTATCTATTCGGATACAAAAAAGATAAATTGAGCAAAGAAGAACAAGGAGAAATTACAAAACATTTAAAGCTTGAAATGGATGAGGTTTATTACGGAAAAAATATCATTAATCGCTAGAGGTGCAGTGAAGTATTAAAATAGAGTGCGAAACACTTAGTTTCGTACTCTATTTTTATTTTCATTAGATATGGTTTTGTGTATGGTACAAACTTTATTTACAATGGTGAGAAAATCTCAACAACTAATAGTAGAAAAAGTTTAAGAAGCTTTTGATATTACATGATTTAAAGGTGGACGTTTGTGAACGATGATTTGTTTCACATACCAAATCAAAACTAATGCTGTTAAACTCAAGCCAGTACTTAAAGAAATTTGGTAGCTTAAGCTGAAACCTTCAGGAGCATAAAAAATGTACGTACAAACTACACTTGTCATAAATAGAGCCGGTAACCCACAAATCCAATGGGATTTATCATTTTTTAACAAGTACATTGTGCCTGTCCAAAGCATTACCGTTGCTACCACTTGGTTAGTCCAACCTACATAACGCCATAAAAACGAGTAATCAACTGTTGCTAAATATAGGGTTGGAACTGTTACAAAACTTGTTACTAACAAGAGCTTTCCTTTAGCACTCATTTTACTCAATAGATTTCCTAGAAGTTCTGTTAAGATCATTCTTGAAGAACGTAATGCTGTATCACCTGTTGTGATTGGCAAGATAATAACTCCTAGTATTGCTAAAACTCCGCCTAATGTCCCTAGTAAGGTAGTTGAGATTTCGTTTACAACACCTGATGGACCACCAGCAGCTAACGCCTCTTGTAAACCAGTAGTTCCTCCGAAAAATGTCATTCCAGCAGCAGCCCATATTAAAGTAATAACACCTTCAGCAATCATTGCGCCATAAAACACTTTTCTACCGTCTGATTCTTTCTTCAGTGTACGAGCGATGATTGGGCTTTGGGTACTATGAAAGCCAGAAATGGCTCCACAAGAAATGGTAACCATTAATAAAGGCCAAATTGGTAGTTCATTTGGGTGAAGACTGGATAGAGTTAAGTTAGGAATTTGCTTATCCGTAAAGAGTAAAGCTACCCCAATTGCTACTGCCATAAAAATTAAAATTCCACCGAAGATAGGATAAATTCTACCGATAATTTTATTAACAGGTAATACAGCCGCTATTAAGAAGTATCCAAATATTATTGCGATAGCTGCTATAAAACTAAGGGGGGTTAACTGAGAAATTAACTGAGCAGGACCTGCAATAAAAGCTGCCGCAACTAAAACCATTAAAATGATCGAAACAACATTAATAAAAAAACGTACAGTATTTCCTAAGTAGCGTCCAACAATATTTGGATACTGTTCTCCATTATGACGAAGTGAGATCATCCCTGAAAAGTAATCATGAACAGCTCCCGCAAAGATACAACCGATAACGATCCATATAAATGCAACCGGACCGTATAATGCTCCCATAACAGCACCAAAAATCGGCCCTAAACCCGCTATATTTAATAATTGAATTAAGCTTCCTTTCCACCAACTCATTGGAACATAATCTAAGCCATCGGTCTGCGAATAGGCAGGAGTTGGGGTTTGATCATTTATGCCAAAAATTCGTTCGACAACTTTTGAATAAACAATATATCCAATAATTAATAGTAAGATTGCAAATAAAAATGTAACCATGTTTAAATTCCCTCCAGTGATTCGTTTGACTATTCGAATTATTTAAACTATGAAGAATAGTTTAATGAGTATTTATAATAAATACAAGATGTTTTTTCAGAAAAGTAAATTTTTTTAGTTTTTATAAGCATAATACATAATAATAATTAAATATCGTTTGCGTACAATATTTCTTACATAGTTTTATTTAATGAAATCAAACTATGAAAAAGAGCTTTATAGTGAGGAGAGTTCAAATGGAAGTAAGTTGGCTGTCAATCGTTCCGTTTTTAGTTGTTATACCGATTGCGATTTATACAAAAGAAGTTTTACCGGGGCTACTATTAGGGTTAATCGTAGGCTCTTATTTAATCTCACCTACTATACTAGGTGGAGTTCAAACGATGTTAACTTATGTCGTACAAGCATTGGTTGACCATAATAACATAAAAATTATTGTGTTTTTGTATGCATTTTCTGGACTTGTTGGGATTATTAAAACAAGTGGGGGGATTAGGGGCTTTGTAGAAAGCGCAGCAGAAAAAATTACGACCAAAAAACAAGCGTTGCTTCTAACGTATATTTCAACAATCGGGACGTTTAGTGCGCCTACATTTCGCTTTGTGACTATAACACCGATCATGAAAGCGTTATTAAAAAAGGTGAAAATGTCTACCAAAGAACTAGGATTTGTTATTGAAACAACAGCAACCCCCATAATCGTGTTAATTCCGGTAGCTACTGCTTTTGTTGGATATATGGTTTCTATTATTCAAATCTCTATTCAAAATGAGGGTGGTGTCTTGGATCCATACGATTTATTCATTCAAAGTATTCCATTTAATTTTTTTGCGATCGTCATTATTATTTTAGGGGTGTACTTAAGTTTTTTTCACCCGTCTCATACAGATGCTCCCTCTGATATTGATGATGACAAACAGGAAGATGATTGGCATGATTGTCATCCTGCTGTATCAAAGGAATTTCCTTCAAAGCCCTGGAATCTAGTTATTCCGATTATCTTAGTTATTACATTAACGTTATTTTTAACTTGGTGGGATGGAAGCATAGAAGGCGTAACGTTCTTTCAAGCATTTATCCAGGCAGATGTGTTGCAAGCTATGGTTGTTGCTCTTTTAATTACTATTTTTATTACAATTCCGTTGTTATTACTACAACGCTTTAAATTAAATGACATAATTCTTAGTTTTATTGAAGGTGGAAATGATCTAATGCCTGTCATCGTGTTATTATCTGTCGTTTGGGGATTGTCATCAGTTACAGATGATTTAGGTTTTTCAGAATTTGTCACTGCTTATACAGAGTGGATTCCTGACATGTTTATTACACCTATGTTATTCGTATTTGGTGCATTAGTATCCTATTTTATAGGATCAGCATGGGGTACATGGGGGATATTAATGCCTTTAGGTGTTTCGCTGTCTCTTACAACTGATGTATCATTGCCATTAATCATCGGGGCAGTATTTGCAAGTGGATCATTTGGAGCATTTGCTTCGCCACTTAGTGATGATACAAATACAATAGCTAAAATATTAGACATTCCTGTCATGGAGTATGCAAAATTTAAATTAAAACCAGCGCTCATTGCTGCATCCATTTCCGTTATATTGTATACAGGTTTTTCCTTCTTTTTATAGTGTGGTTGGGTGGCAAATTTAAAACAAAAGGTCAAGAGTTCGAGTTGATAGTACTCTTGATCTTTTTGTATTTAAGAGATTTTTTATCAACTAAATAGCTTTTAAATTGTATTTATATACTATTTTTCATGCTATAATGATACACAGATTACTAGCAGGGGGAGTACAGAATTGGTAAAGCCGTTTGTTAAATGGCCAGGTGGTAAAACAGCTGAGCTTGAAATAATACATCAGTATATGCCAAGAAGCATAAATAATTATATTGAACCTTTCTTAGGAGGAGGAGCTTGTTTTTTTTCATTAGATAAAGATAGATATCAACAAGCTTTTGTTAATGACTTTTCAGATGAACTTATTTCTTTATATTTATTTATTAAGGATAGAAATGAGTTATTTCGTTCTTACTTACTTGATGTTTGGGAATTATGGTGTAATTTCGGAACTTTCTCTGATCGTCATTATGAAGTGTTGAGAGAGTTATATGGACGTTACAAAAGCGAAGAGTTAACGAAAGAACAATTAAAGGAAGAAGTTAGCGAATTTGTTGAAGGAAATTTTGATGATATCTTGTGTGTAGTTCCTCATAGCCTTAATCTTAATACTGACCGCTTAGTTAGAGAACTCAAAACATCTATTGCCTCGAAAATGACTAATACAAAAAACAATGAAGTAAAAAAAGGGGATTTACCTGAAGAAGATTATCGGAAGAATTTTGAAGCAAGTATCCGTGCGAGTATTTATACGTATTATCGTTACCTTTATAATCAAAGAGAGCAATATCAAATAAATCGAGAAATGCACATTGCTCTATTTTTCTACCTAAGGGAATTTTGTTATTCGTCAATGTTTCGTTATAACCAAAGTGGTGGTTTTAATGTTCCGTATGGTGGGGCTTCTTATAATAGCAAAGCTTTTATTAATAAGATAGAGTATTTATGGACTATTGAACTACATAATGTTTTGCAAAACGCATCTATTTTCAATTTAGATTTTGAACATTTTTTTGAAGCAATTCCACTTCATAAGGATGATTTCATTTTCTTAGATCCACCATATGACAGTGACTTTTCCACTTATGCGAATCATTCTTTTGCAAGTGATGACCAGGTAAGGCTTGCTGATTTTTTGCTCAATCGTTGCGGTAGTAAATTTATGGTGATTATTAAAAATACTGATTTCATTTATCAGCTTTATAACCAACCGGGAATCAATATTATTGGGTTTGACAAGTCATATAGTGTTAGTTTTATGGATCGAAATGATAAAAAAGTGGAGCATATCATTATTACAAATTATGAAGTAGGACATTAATGTTCTACTTTTCATTGTATTTGTTCAGTAATCACTCAATACATAAAGAGCACTTAACTTCTTCATTTAAGATAATAAATTTTCCGTGGATAAGGTGGTTTAAGAATGAGTAATTATAGTGAAAAAGAAATTATTGCAGTTGCAATAAAACTATTGGAAGAATCAGGGTCTATGACAACAACTGAGTTGAAAGAAGCATTGTTTGAGGAAATGAACCCAACTGGAAATGATTTAGAAAAAAATAAAAATAGAACAGACACTAAATTTGACCAAAAAGTTCGGAATATGGTTTCACATCGAGAGAACAATGAGTTGTTAAAGTATTGTGAATATCAGAAGGTTGGCAGAAATGGTGTTTTACGTTCTAAATCATTGTCTAAAACTCAAATTAATGAAGTTGAATCAGAAGAAGTTCAAGAGCGAAAAAGAAAAAAACGTAATTTTCGAGCTAGAATAGTGGACTTTGACGAGATTAATGCTAGAAATAAAGTGTTAGGGCAAAAGGGAGAAGAGTATGTTCTTCAATATGAAAAAGAAAGGTTACCCACTGAACTCAGTGACAAGGTAATTCATATTGCGGTAGAAGAAGGGGATGGGGCAGGGTACGATATCTTATCATACGATCGATCCGGAAAACCTAAATTTCTCGAAGTGAAAACGACAATTGGACTGAAACACACACCATTTTATTTATCTGCTAACGAAAAATCGTTCTTAGAAGTGTACAAAGAAAACGCGGAAATTGTTAGAGTATACAATTTTAATGAACAAACAGGCCAGGCCGACATGTATAGGATTTCTGGCAAAGAATTTTTCGATAAAACGAACGTAACACCAATTGCTTATAAAGTTACTGTGAAAGAAGAATAAATAAGAAATCTCCTTGATTTAATACAGATATTATAGGTGGTTTCCCTCTTTTGATAGAATTTCGCTCAGGTAAGAAAGGGACCCTACACTGTGTGGAGGTAAGCATTACCAATTGAAAAGTCAGGAAAGGTCAAATATAATAAAGGTAATCAATAAAGCCATTCGTTTCGTAATGGTTTTTTCTTTATATAAAAGGTCAAAGTTAGTCAAAGTCAAATAGGAGGATTGAGTTAAATGATATGTAATAAATGTCAAACCAATAAAGCAGTTGTTAAATTAAATTTACAAATAAATCAGGAAAAACGGAAAATAGACTTGTGTTCACAGTGTTATCATTCTGTAAAATTGTCAGGATTCAATTCCTTTCATAATCATTTTAATGGCTATTTTCAATCATTTTTTGAAAATAGCCCCCAAAAAATTGTAAAGCAAAATAAAAGAAGTACATGCTAATAATTTCTTAAATCAACACGGACGAAATTTAACAAATGAAGCAAAACAAGGTCGAATTGATGCAGTAATTGGTAGAGAAAAAGAAATCGAACGTGTTATAGAAGTATTAAATCGTCGCTCAAAGAACAATCCTGTTTTAGTTGGTGAAGCAGGTGTAGGTAAAACAGCGATTGTAGAAGGTCTAGCCTTAAAAATTGCTGAAGGAAAAGTACCTATGAAACTTAAAAATAAAGAAGTTTATGTTTTGGATATTAGCTCTCTCATTGCTGGTACTAGTTACCGTGGCCAGTTTGAAGAAAAAATGAAGCAGTTAGTTACTGAATTAGAAACTAACGAAAACCTTATTCTATTTATTGATGAAATACACATGATGGTAGGAGCAGGTGGAACTTCTGAAGGTTCGATGGATGCAGGAAATATCTTGAAAACTGCGCTAGCACGAGGCAATATTCAAGTTATTGGTGCAACAACGTTAAAAGAGTATAGATTAATCGAGAAAAACCCAACTCTTGAACGTCGTTTCCAACCTGTAATGGTGAAGGAACCTTCAGTAGATGAAGCTTTAACCATATTAAAGGGGATCCGACCAACGTATGAAAATTACCATGGTGTTAAGTACTCTGATGAAGTGTTAAAAGCATGTGTGACACTTTCTAATCGATATATTCAAGAACGTTTTTTACCAGATAAGGCTATCGATGTTTTGGATGAGGTTGGTTCAAAATTAAATTTAGTGCACTCAAATTCAAATACTAGTGAACTAGAGAAACGTCTTGAGAAAGTTATCTATGAGAAGGAGCTTGCAACAGCTGAAGAAAATTACGAAAAAGCTGCATTACTTCGTGATGAAGAACTACAATTGGAAGAAAAACTCCTAGATAAACCATCTGAGCAAGTAGTTAATGTAACTATTGAACACATTCAAGATATTATTGAAAAACGTACAGGCATTCCTGTCAAAAAACTAGAAAAATCTGAACAAGCGAAAATGAAGAATCTACCGAAAAGACTTGCTGAAAAAGTCATTGGCCATGAAAAAGCTGTTACTAAAGTAGCCAATGCGATATTAAGGGCTCGTGCTGGCTTGAAAGCCAAAACACGTCCAACAGCATCATTTTTGTTCGTTGGTCAAACAGGTACTGGTAAGACAGAGCTTACGAGAACATTAGCACTTGAACTATTCGGCAAAAAGGATGCGATGATTCGTCTTGATATGAGTGAATATATGGAAAAGCATTCGGTATCAAAACTGATCGGCTCACCCCCGGGGTATGTCGGTCATGATGAAGCTGGTCAATTAACTGAACGAGTACGTCGAAACCCATATTCAATTATACTTTTAGATGAAATTGAAAAAGCACACCCGGATGTTATGAATATATTTCTTCAAATTATGGAAGATGGACGTCTGACGGATAGTCAAGGGAGAGTAGTTAACTTTAATGAGACAGTCATTATTATGACATCCAATGCGGGTGTAACCGATAAGAAGGTTGCTTCGATCGGGTTTGGTGGTACTGAAGAAGATCGGCATTCAACAGTACTAGATAAGTTAGGAAACTACTTCAAACCAGAGTTCTTAAATCGTTTTGATTCAATTATTGAGTTTAACACTCTTAAGAAGGAAGACTTAATAAAAATTGTTAACTTAATGTTAGTTGAATTAGAAGAAACTCTTACTGAGCAAGGTATTTCTATTGAATTCACGGAAGAAACAAAAGCAAAAATTGCTGAACTTGGATATTGCCCAACTTTTGGAGCACGTCCATTACGTCGTAAAATTCAAGAACAAATCGAAGATCAAATTACTGCGCTACTATTAGATAACGAATTTGTCAAAACTATTCATGTTTACATGGAAAAAGATGAAATTAAAGTTAAAACTATATAACCCTGAACTTCAATCAGTGGGGCTGTTGAATAAACCCCACTGATTGAAGAAGTTCAGATTTATTTCAGTATCAGAATTTATAAGTTACTAACTTAAAAACTGTCTAGCGCAAGCAGCCTACGATCTCGGTCACTTCAGTCAAGCTACTGACTTCAATAACTACATGAATAACGTCTCTGAATAGCTTCATGCAGCTTTGCTCCTGCGGTTACTCGTCGCACGGAAAACAATTGCTCCTGCGGTTACTCGTCGCACGGAAAACAATTGCTCCTGCGGTTACTCGTCGCACAAAACACTGCTTCGAGGAAGCTTACTACGAAGCGGCTTTGCTTTTGAGCAAACGGAGTGGCACAGGAGCAGCTGCTCGTGACCAAGGCGCTTGCGCTTTTCGTGCTATTGGAGTAAAAACGTTCTAGATATATGTGTAGAATAACTTTAAAATGCATGGCTTTTTGTTGACATGAATTTTAATATATGGTAAATAAAAAAGAGAGTTAGCACTCGGTTTGCTTGAGTGGTAAATGAAAAAATATTTTTGTACTATTGAAAGGGGAGAAAGTTTCATGGTAAAAAAAGAATTTAAAGCTGAATCTAAAAGGTTATTAGAGATGATGGTTAACTCTATTTATTCTCAAAAGGAAATTTTTCTAAGGGAGTTAATTTCAAACTCAAGCGATGCGATTGATAAAATGTACTATAAAGCATTAACTGACGATTCAATAAGTTTTGAAAAAGATAATTATTACATAAAAGTATCTGCTGATAAAGAAAATAGAATTTTAACAATCACTGATACAGGAATTGGAATGACAAAAGAAGATCTTGAGAATAACCTTGGAATTATTGCTAAAAGTGGTTCTCTTACTTTTAAAAAAGAAAACGAAGCAAAAGATGGTCACGATATTATCGGTCAATTCGGTGTTGGTTTTTATTCAGCGTTTATGGTTGCAGACAAAGTGACAGTTGTAAGTAGAGCAGTTGGCAGTAATGAAGCTTATAAATGGGAATCTGAAGGTGCTGAAGGCTATACGATTGAGCCAGTTGAGAAAGATTCTGTGGGTACTGAAATCACCCTTAAAATTAAAGAAAATACAGAAGAAGAAACATTTGATGAATATCTTGAAGAGTATCGTTTGAGAGGGATTATTAAAAAGTATTCTGATTTCATTCGATACCCAATTAAAATGGATGTTACAACTAGTAAACCAAAAGAAGGTAGCGAGACGGAATTTGAGGAGTTTCAAGAAGAGCAAATTATTAACAGTATGGTTCCGATTTGGAGAAAAAACAAAAATGAATTGACAACTGAAGATTATGAAAACTTCTATACAGAAAAGCACTACGGTTATGATAAGCCATTAACACATCTTCACCTAAATGTTGATGGAGCAGTTAGATATAATGCGATTTTATTTATTCCAGAAAATATTCCGTTCGACTATTATTCAAAGGAATATGAAAAGGGATTAGAATTATATTCAAATGGAGTACTCATCATGAACAAGTGCTCAGATTTACTACCAGACTACTTTAGCTTTGTAAAAGGTATGGTTGATTCTGAAGATTTATCCTTAAATATTTCAAGAGAGATTTTACAACACGATCGCCAACTAAAGCTTATTGCCAAAAATATTAAGAATAAAATTAAGAGTCAATTACAAAACCTTTTAAAAGATGAACGTGAAAAGTATGAAAAGTTTTATAACTCCTTTGGTCGTCAGTTGAAGTTCGGGGTTTATAATGACTTTGGAGCAAATAAAGAAGACTTAAAAGATTTATTAATGTTCTATTCATCAAAAGAGAAGAAACTAGTTACGTTAGATGAGTATGTTTCAAGAATGCCTGAAGATCAAAAATATATTTATTATGCGTCTGGTGAATCGAATGAAAGAATTGAAAAACTACCACAAACAGAGATTGTCGGAGAAAAAGGTTATGAAATTTTATATTTTACCGATGATATTGATGAATTTGCAATCAAAATGTTGATGAACTATAAAGAAAAAGAATTTAAATCTGTATCAAGTGGAGATTTAGGTATCGACGAAGAAGATACTCAAACACAGAAAGATAACGAGCAATCAGAGAACAGAGAATTGTTAGAGTATATGAAAAATATCCTTTCAAGTAAAGTGAAGGATGTTCGTATCTCTAAAAGATTAAAAACTCATCCAGTTTGTTTATCTACAGATGGCGAAGTAACGATTGAAATGGAGAAAATCTTAAGTGCAATGCCAGAAAACCAAAATATTAAAGCCGATAAAGTATTAGAAATTAACAGTAACCACGAAGTTTTCCAATCATTAAAAGTTGCATTTGATAATGATAAAGAAAAACTAAGTTTATTTACAAATTTACTATATAACCAAGCCTTACTCATTGAAGGCTTACCAATTGAAGATCCAGTAGATTTTACGAACGATATTTGTAAAGTCATGGTTTAAAGCGACGAAATTTAAATAGCGCATTACATTTCTCAAAACTTGCAAAAATTAGAACTAAAAGTTTTTTACGAAAAAGACATGTACTCAATTTGAGTTTCATGTTTTTTTTTGTAATTTAACGAAATTTTAGTAAAAAATACTATATTGTTTTAGAGTTTTTTAGTAAAATGTAAACGGTACCGCATAATCATGTTAGGGGGAATTGAAGATGAAATATAGACGATTAGGTAACACTGGCTTAAAAGTTAGTGAAATTAGCTTAGGTAGCTGGTTAACGTATGGCAAATCAGTGGATGAGAATCTTGCAGAAAAGACAATACATAAAGCATATGAGTTAGGAATCAATTTCTTCGATTCTGCAAATGTGTATGAGCAAGGTGAAGGTGAACGTGTCATGGCCCAGGCTCTTAAGGAATATCGCCGTGAGTCATATGTGATTACGACAAAAGCTTTTTTCCCAATGGGCGACAGACCAAATGATAGCGGTTTATCACGTAAACATATCATGGAACAATTGCATGCTAGCTTGAAAAGAATGAACTTAGATTATGTCGATATTTTTTATTGCCATCGCTATGACGTTGAAACTCCGGTAGAGGAAACGTTACGTGTGATTGATGATTTAATTCGTCAAGGTAAAGTTTTGTATGCGGGAGTAAGTGAATGGAGTGCAGCGCAAATTGAGGAAGCCATTAAGATTGCAGATAGACGCTTGTTGGATCGCATTGTGGTGAATCAACCTCAATACAATATGTTTAAGCGCGATATTGAAAAAGAAGTTATACCTGTAAGTGAAAAAAATGGTGTCGGTCAAGTTGTCTTCTCTCCATTAGCCCAAGGTGTCCTTACAGGTAAATATAAAGCAGGCCAAGTTCCAGAAAGCAGTCGAGCAGCAAATAATGCTATAAATAATTATATGCAAGACACGCTAAACGAAAATACACTTTCAAAAGTTGAAAAATTAGAGCAAGTTGCCAAGGAACTAGATATTTCATTACCTTCACTAGCGTTAGCTTGGGTTTTGCGCCAACCTAACATAGCGAGTGCCTTAATTGGTGCTAGTAGACCAAGTCAAATAGAAGAGAATGTGAAAGCGGTTAATGTTTCATTGACAGAGAATATAGTAAATCAAATCGAAGAAATTTTACTTTAGTTTCAATTGAAACTGAGCTTAAGAATTATTTTCTTAAGCTCAGTAAATATTCTAATTGTAGTTAATGACTTCAGAAGAGTAAATATTTATGCTTACCATATTTCCATATATATGAGCACAAATTAATATAGGTTGGTTGTGAATATTTTTAAAAGAAAAGTCAGGACCGTACCAACTTACTGTTGCATCACGTCCGGGTGGAACATAAGGTACTCGTTTACTATGAGAGTAACGCTCAACTATTTCTACCCCAGCACGATCAACGGCATTAAATAATGTAGAAGATACTTGACAGATGCCACCACCAAAATCTAGAAAAACCCTCCCGCGAATGATGACGGGTCCTGGTAAATAGCCTTTTTCATATGTTCGTTTTCCAACAACTTCATTAAAAGAAAATAACTCACCAGGAAATACAACATGATTATTTATTGCTTCAACTGCAAGGTTAATATTATGGGCACGGGATTTGTTTCTTTTATTAAAATATGTAACAAAATGCCCAATTGGTTTTACACGGATATTAGCTAGCAATTCACTATCTACTTTTGGATAAAGAGGAATCGTAGGTATTTCTATTTGTGATGGAGAATTGCCTAGTAAATAGTTAAAAAATAGCTGTATAAATTTTTCCCGATCTAGTTTGTAACCAATTTGTTCTGCGATTATCTTTCCTTGTTTATTAATATAAGCATTTATAGGACTGTAGTAAATTTGTTTATCTAATTTTTCGATAAAATCATTCGATTTTTCAATATCAATGACCGGTTCTCCTAAATTAGAAAAAAAATCGCTTTTATTTACGTTTCCGATTGTTTCACCGTTTAATATTAAGGTAAGGCTAGCTTCATTTACATTTGTTAGTTGCGCTAAAACAAAAAATACGAGTAATAATGAAAATCTCATTTTTAAAATCCTCCTACTGTATATTATGAGTAGGAAGATCTTAAAATAGTCGCTTAAAAAATTTGAGTTATAAAAAATACTCCAATTTGAAAATGGCAATTATTTGTTAAAACAACCCCAATTATATTAAAATAGGTTAATACTAGTTATATGGGGTGTTCACTATTGGGAGAAGCAGGCAGTATAAAAACATTTTATAATAATCACAGATCTATTTTATTTTTTATTATGATTACCTGGCTAAAAACATTTGTTGTTTCTACACTGATATTCCAACTGCATATTGCCAGAATATTTGAAGTCCTATTTTTTCTAGGAAGTACATTAGGCTTTTTAATTATGACATATGGCCTTGGAATGTATCTTAATGTAAAGTGGCAAAATCGATATTATTTATTTTTACATTGTGTGTTGACAATTATTTTATATGCAAACGTTGTTTACTATCGAGAATTTACAGATATTATTACTTTGCCAATGCTTTCAATGAGCGCAAACATGGGGGATTTAAGCACTAGTATTTTTGCTTTGGTTAAATGGTACGATATTATTTATTTTTTTGATTTAATTATAATTGTGTATCTATTGATGAAAAAAACAAATTGTTTAACTGTTCAAAAATTATTTTTTCAACAAACAAAAGGATATGTATTTACAGCAATCATCATTATGACGATTGTGATCTCACTTGGCAATGTTCTAGAAAAAACACATTTTTTTAATCGTGATCAGCTTGTTAGAACGATTGGGCTCTATAGTTTTTATGTTTATGACATGTTTGTACATACTCAGACAAATGCACAACCTGTCTTTTCTAATGAAGATGATTGGTCAAGAATTGAAAAACATTTAAATGAATATCACGTATCCCCAAACCCTGATATGTTTGGAATTGCTAAAGATATGAATGTGATCGTTGTATCGTTAGAGTCAGTAGAAAGTTTCGTTATTGGAGATACGTTATATGGTGAGGAAATTACCCCTTTTTTAAACGAACTGATAGATGATAGCTTTTATTTTGAGAATTTTTATTATCAAACAGGGCAAGGCAAAACATCGGATGCGGAATTCTTAATTAATAACTCTTTATATCCGTTGGGGAGGGGAGCCGTATTTTTAACTCATGATACAAATGAGTACCAGGCTTTGCCAGAAACATTGTCACATTATGGGTATTATAATTCGGTATTACATGCCAATGATAAAACTTTTTACAATCGTGATGTTATGTATCCGAATCTAGGATATGACAAATACTTTTCTTTTAGTGATTACAATATTTCAATTAGAAATTCTGTTGGTTGGGGTTTAAAAGATATAGATTTTGTGGAACAATCAATGAATTATATTAGAGAATTTCAAGAACCTTTTTATAGTACAATTATTACATTAACAAATCATTTTCCGTTTCACTTAGATGAAGAAGATCAATTCATTGAGCCGTTTGATTCTGAAAGTATTATCTTAAATCAATATTTTCCTACTGTTCGATATACAGATGAAGCGATAAGAGTTTTGGTTGAAAAGCTTAAAGAAGCAGGTCTTTATGAAAATACAATGCTAGTTATGTATGGTGATCATTACGGGATTGCCAATACGCATTACGAACAACTTGCTAGATTTTTAGATAAAGAGATTGATTTATATGAAGAAGTAAAATTAAACAGAGTACCTCTTATCATACACATTCCAGGAATTAAAGGGGAAGTACTTGATACAATTTCAGGACAAATTGATGTCATGCCGACATTGTTAAATTTGTTAGGCATCCCTGAAGGAGACCATACGATGTTCGGTAATGATTTGTTTTCAAAAGACAGAGAGGGATTTGCGGTATTACGGAATGGAACAGTGGTCACTGAAGAAAATATTTTTCTAAATGAAACCTGCTTAAATTATAAAAATGGTGAAGAAATTCCTTTGGAGCTTTGTGAACCAAATCGTGAACGAGGTGCATGGGAACTTTATTTTTCTGATAAAATTATTTATCGAGATCTTTTTCGCTTTAAAGAAAATCGACTTTTGGGCAATGAATAGTACGAATAATGATTTTGTTTATGGATAATTTTAACAATTTGGTGAATGATATAAACCTTACTTGAAATTCCCAAGTGAATTTACTGCAAAAAAGAAGACATTTATGGTAAACTTGATGATGTTACTATGATTATTAATACTATTAAAGAAACGTACTAGTTCAAATATTGGAGGGGAGTAGAGAAATGAGTAGTGTAGATCTTAAGGCATTTTTTCAAGAAAGAATTATAGAAGCTAAGAACCAGTTTGAACGCACCATCGATTGTAAATATACTGAATTTGATACTTTATATCCATATATGAGTGAACATCCGCAATTTTTCTGGTATAAGCGATATGTGGCATGGCAAGAATTATTAACTATTATTAAACTTTCTAAAGAGCTTGATGTAAAGTGGGATGATTCATTTACTAAAAAGCAAATTGATTATGTTGAAAAGAAAGTACTTGATGCTAAAGTTTTAGATGATTGGTATGATTTCGCAAATAATGAAGAAGAGGAATCTTCTGTAAACGAACACTAAGGGGCACTATAACAGTTTAGTTAAAACTATTTAATCCTACCTAAAATTTACTATTTTAGGTAGGATTTTTTATTTATTTCAGTATCTGAATTTAAAAGATACAATTCCTTTGCTTTTAATTCCTAAAAAATATTTTCTTGGGGATATTAACTGCAAAGGAGTGAAGTATATGCAGTCATTTACTCATTATAGATTAAATAAAACGAATAATGGGATAGAAATCATTTTATTTCTAAATGAAAATATGATGGAGTTTGCAGATGAACTTGGATCCATACAGCATGCTAATAAACAAACTATTGAAGAAGAGGCCGTTCGTTATACTAAAAAACAATTTCCTAATCTTAAAGTAAAAGCTATAAAGGTTATGGCTGGCGCATTATTAGTTACAACTATTGGTTTTTTTAGTCCTTCAACAAAAGCGGAAGCATCAGCAAGTGTACAACAAACTATTTCTACAACGTATCAAGTAGTGGCTGGAGATACGCTCTCAGAAATAGCTCAACGATTTGGTACAACTGTTAATGCAATCAAACTACAAAATAATTTAACAACAGATTTTATTAGAGTTGGTCAAACATTAATTATTCCATCTGGAAATATGCAAGATAGTACATACGTTGTTGTTGCTGGTGACACGTTATCACACATAGCTAAAAGAAATGGCACAACAGTTGCCGCCATAAAAAACAATAACAATTTAACGACAGATTTCTTACGAATTGGCCAAACGTTAGCCATACCAACTACTAATAACTCATCAACAATTCAACAACCTGAACAAACTGTAGGAACACATCATGTAGTAGCTGGTGATTCGCTTTGGAAAATTGCAAATACTTATGGCACTACCGTCGAAGTAATCAAAATTACGAATCAGTTAACGTCGGATTTTTTACAAGTAGGACAAGTATTAACTATTCCTAGTAGTTCTGAAGTAAGGACTGCTCCATCGACAGAGGTGAAAAATAATAGTAATCAAGAAGAATTAGAATGGCTTGCACGAATAATTTATGCCGAAGCTAGGGGGGAGTCATTAAACGGACAAATTGCTGTTGGAGCGGTAATCTTAAACCGTGTAAAAAGTAATCAATTCCCAAATAATGTGAAGGAAGTAATTTTTGAAAGAAGTCATGGACACTTTCAGTTTAGCCCAGCTGGAAATGGGGCACTAGATATGGCACAACCGAATTCCACTAATTATGATGCGGCAAAAAGAGCTTTGAATGGTGAAGACCCTACGAATGGTTCATTATATTTTTATAATCCAAGTAAGACAAGTGATACTTGGGTGAGGAGTAGAACTGTATCGACGATTATTGGAAATCATGTTTTTGCATTTTAAGAAAGAGTTAATGGATCGAAAACAGAACTCGTTCTAGCTTCGCAAGTACATCGAAAATTCAGATGGAGCCTTAACTCCACCTGAATGGAAGTTCCCACCAACACTACGCTTAGAAGTGGGGGGGCTTTGAACCTTAAGTACAAATTAGTTTGATTAATCATTTATCAGTAACGATTTACTTGTAAGGTGCATATTGACAAATTACATCTAGTATTTACACTCAAAAGTACCATCTTATAAAAAGGTAATTTACACCAAGAAAAGCTTCAGCGCCTTGGTCACGAGCGAAAGGCGCTGAAGCTAGACAGTTTCCGAGTTAGAAACTTTTAAATTCTGATTATGTAAAAAAGGCTTGGAGAAAAAATTATCTCTAAGCCTCTTAATATCTATTTTAGCTGTTTTTTATGACACATGTTCCGCTATTTTTGAAAAATTTGATTTAATTAAACTTTCGCGGACAACAGATATCTTATTTGATCAAAATCGTTAAAAGAATGACATTATAAGACTAAATAGCGGATCCTCTGTCCGTGAAATCTAAAATTTGCGTGTTATATTCAAAATAAAGGATCTACAGTCCGTTTAAACCGTAAATTTAACATAGTACACTACACGATTGAATTTGAGGACATCTTTTCACCAATTCCTTATTATCTCTAATAGATTTGGTGGTTCGATTTTCTGGATTAGTCAAATTTGTTGAGTGGGAATTCTGCAATTACTTTTGTGCCGTCTAAAAATAATAATGTTGAATCAAATGCATAGTTTTTTACTTTCTCCAAATCTGAGTCATCTTTTATTTGATACTCGACACTAAAGGTTGTATTGACTCCAGGCTCTAAAACACCACTTGCTCCTCCGCCTCTAAACATCATTTTTTTATATTTCGTATTATCTTCCATTACCATTAATGATGCTAACTTTTTATTTGGTTTAATGACAATCTCGAAACCATAATAGTAATGCCCAGGATAATCAAATGCGGGAACTAATCGGGAACCAGTTAGATTTTTTATCTTTATATCATAACGTAGTATGTGCTCTGCTTTTATTAGCGTCGTTTCTACATCAGTTATTTCAAGATCATTTTGACTCTCAAAGCCAGTTAATAAAAACAAACAAATAAACATAAATACAAATAGTTTTTTCAAAAAGATCATTCCTCTACAGTAATTTTATGAAAATTATTTTTTGAAAATAACACTCTCTTTATTCTATAATCAGAATTTATAAATTTCTAACTTGAAAACTTTCTAGCGTAAGCAGCCTACGAACTCGAGCACTTCAGTCAAGCAACGGACTTCAATTACTGCTTGAGTTCTTCGTCGATTAGCTTCATGCTACTTTGCTCCTGCGATTACTCGTCGCACGGAAAACAATTGCTCCTGCGATTACTCGTCGCACGGAAAACTGCTTCGAGGAAGCTTGCTACGAAGCTATGCTAGAAGACGCAGAAGCACTTAAACGTAAGAAGCCATCCAATATAGAATCGCTTTCAACAGTGAAAGCTGATGATTAGTTATTCTTATGCCTGTGGTATTACTTAAACTAACGATCAGTGTGGAATGAAGGAACCATCCCACCATTGATTAAAGTTCGACTTAATAATTTAAGTTGACAAGTTGCATTCTTTCTTCTCTTTTCATTTGATAAATCTAAAGAACGATATGTATCATCTCTTATCATTCGTTGCTTGATATTAAGTTATAAGCCGTTAGTCTTACCATAAATATATCTGAAGTACATTCTATCTAATAAGAAAGAAAAGTAAACTATATATGAACGAGGGACTCTCGCAAGAAATGACGAATAGTATGGTTGGATCAAGTAATGCGCCTCTTTTATCCCACTCTTAAAGGGCAGTAAGATCCCAACCTCAAAACGCAAGGGGAATCGAAAAAAGGTAAGGTGGGATTAACTGTCCTTAAAGGACAGGTATAGAATAACTTTCATAAGTGAAAGCTCGGTAATTAGTTATTCTTATGCAAATCGTATAAGTTAAGCTAATAATCGGTGGGAGATGAAAGAAAACCTATACTGATGGAAGTTCAACTTAATGGAAAAGATTATGAAGTTATTTCCTTCTCGGTCAACTTTAGGGCTTTTTAAAAAATTTAAGATATTAAATTCGATTAAGGAAATCTCTTAATCATTTAATTTAGCGAATGACGTGACACTATAAAAATTTAGGAGGGGTACAGATGAATAAAGTAACATTTTTAGGTTTATCATTAATAGTTATTGGCTTGTTTGCTTTAGTTATAAATTTTAATCAACCATTTTTTGGTTTGTTATCGGATAAAGTAGTGAATATAAATGAGAATGAAGTGATTGACGGAAGAAACATATCAAACATTGATGTTAACAACTCATCACTTCCAGTACTTATAAAACCTACAAAAAATAATGACATAAGGATTGAGTTTCAAGGTAAGGTAAGTGAAAAATATAAAAATGATTTTACTCTTGAAGTGAAAAAAAATAATGATAAGGTGCAAGTTATGATAAATAATAAAAGTCCAATAAAAACCGGTTTTAATTTTAGAACTACGAGAATAAATATGCAACTTAACATTTATGTCCCACAAAAGCTCTACGATTCTATTAGTATAAGTTCTTCATCAGGGAAGGTTATCGCAACAGATATACAAGCTAAGAACTTTTATTTAAGAGCAAGTTCGGGAAAAATTGAAGTTTTAAATTTATTTGTAGAAAAAAACCTTAAATTAGAAGCTTCAAGTGGTCGAATTGAGGCAAAAGATAGTGTAGCCACGTTTGTAGGTGTTACAGCAAGTAGTGGAACTATTTCTTTATCAAATGTTATTACAGAAAAGTTAGAGGTTACTTCTTCTTCTGGAAGAATTAATTTAACTGACATTGATGGAGATATAACAGCTAGTTCGAGCTCAGGTAAAATTACGATTAAAAACAAAGAGCTAACCAATGATATTACAGTAGCTACCTCAAGTGGTCGTGTCGAAGTAAAGTTTACTAATTCTCCGACCTCAGCCATTATTGACTTCCTAGGAAGCTCAGGTAATGGAAATGTTCATATTTCTGGTATGAAATTTGAGGAAAAGTCGAATAATCGTATTTTAGGAACAATTGGTTCGGAAAGTCCTAAAGTAAAAGTTCGAACCTCATCAGGGAGTTTTTATTTGAATTGATAAATTTATAAGGTATCTTAGTAAATAATGGCTCTTCCCAAATTGATTTTAGTATGTTAAGTATTAAATAAATATGTTTTGAGGGAGACAAGAATGAAAAAGCTATTCATTACATTCTCAATTATTGTTTGTCTTGTCGTTTTAGGGAAGTATGCTTATGATTTTTTTATTAATGTGGTTTCAGATAAATTAATAGAAAACGTTATTAATGATTTATTAGATGATCAGATTGTGGATGAACTTTTAAGTAACCCTGAAATTACTGAGCTAGTTAAAGAGTTTATGGAAAATCAGCAGATAAATCCAACACAAGAAAATCTTGAACAACTACCATTTTCCACAAAAGAAGAGGGAGTTAAAGTTATTTTGAAAAATTTTTCTATTAAAGAAATGAACGATATTTCAAATCAGTTCCAAAGCTCTTTAACGATAGATGAACAACTTCAATTAGTGTACCAATTAAAGGACCGCTTTTCTGAGGAAGAGTTAAATGCATTAATGGCCATAGGAGTTGCTGAGTTACAAAAGGAATTAATGAAAAGAAATCCTTAATATATACCGAAAAAAATTAAATAATATATACGAGAGCCCTAATTTTCAAAGGCTCTTGTTTTTTACAGTATCAAAATTTATAAATTTCTAACTTGGAAACTGTCCAGCGCAAGGCGTCATCCGCTCGATCACTTCAGACCTTCTCTTTCGGTCAAAAACCCGACCGCTACGAGCAGGTCTTCCAGTGTTTGTCGCCGATAGGCGGGCGCCTTGCGCTTTTCTTGAGTAAAAATTATTCATACGATTTTGGAAATAATAAAAACCTAAAGGAGGGTTTGAAATGAGTAAACTAAATAATGAAGCGGCACCAAATAACAATATGACACCTGGGGATATAAAAGCTTCAAAATATGCCCCGAAAGAAGACCATGAGTTTTCTGAAGAGCTTTCCGATGGTGGGGAGCGTGATGAAATAATAAAAAAACAGACGAAGGGTGTAAGACTTATTTAGTTGTAAATAAGGGAGTAAGGACGAAAAATCAGAGATCCTTACTCCTTTTTTCTTCTCACTCTTAATTGTGTAGTCAGTATACATAAGAATTCAATAAGAATACCAAATATAATTGACATTTTATAGTAGTGGTGTTAACTTAAGCGAAGTTAACTTATTGTATAAACGACACCTTATCGGACTATTTCATCCTAGCCTAAAATGGAATGTAAGGTTAGGTTTTCTTTTTGTAGAAAAAATTTATTATAAGGAACTGTGATAATTTTTTGCAATTGTACTATAAAGAAAATCTTTATTTAATATTTATTGCTTAACTACCTAAAAGGAGCTACATTTAGTATCAAGACTACCGGAAATAAGCAATTATGAAATTTATTAACTAATATATATTTAGATTTAAAGAAAGAGTGACGAAAATGGAAAAAACGATTGTGTTGATAACCGGAACAAACAGTGGGTTTGGTTATTTAGCTACGCTGCATTTAGCTAAACAGGGTTACTTTGTTGTTGCTACAATGCGAGACTTAAATAAAAAACATTTATTAATAGAAGAAGCCAAGAAAAACAATATATTAAACAATATAGATGTTTTACAATTAGACGTTACAAAAGATCAAGAAATTAATGAAATAAAAAATTATGTTCAACAAAGATATCATAAAATTGATATATTAATTAATAACGCAGGTTACTGCTGTGGGGGGATGACTGAACTTCTCTCCATTAACGATTGGAAATATCAATTAGAGACAAACGTCTTAGGCGTTGTCTCTGTTACACAAGCTTTTTTACCTATGATGAGAGAAAGGAGGAAAGGAAAAATCATTAATATTGGCAGTATTAGCGGCCGTTTTGGTTTCCCTGGTTTGGGGGCTTATGCTACATCGAAATTTGCCTTAAGTGGTTTTAGTGAATCACTTCGATTGGAAATATTACCTTTTAATATATATGTTAGTATCATTGAAGCTGGTTCTTTTCAAACGGATATTTGGAAGAAAAGTTTAAGTGAAGTTCAACTATCAGAGCAACAAGATTATCATGGTTTTATGAAATTAATTTTTAATGAAGCTAATAAAACAGCTAAAAAAGCCGCAGACCCAAACAAAGTTGTTTTATTAATTGAAAAAATATCTAAAGCAAGAAATCCAAAACTACGTTATCAAGTAGGTAGCGGAGTAAAATCAATGATATTTTGGAAGAATATATTACCTTGGTCACTACTTGAAAAAATAATCTTAGTGAAATTAAACAAGCATAATTAGATGAGATATTTAACAATTTTCATAAATAATAGGCTAAATTAGCCTTGGATTATATCGGTATGTAGGAAATCTCAAGAACTTGTTAATACTGGCTTCCTATATAAAATAAGCAGCCGTTATCGTTAAATTATTTTAAATTTAATGTTTAATTCCTTCTTTAATATAGTCGAAAACATCGTCAAGGTTATTATATCCTGTAGAGTCTCCTTCATCACACTCGATTACCCATCTAGAGTCAATTGGTGCTAATTTACCTTCATGATTTTTTTAAAATGGTTGGTGAATCATGTAAACATCACCGTTCTTACGTATTGTAAAACCAAAATAGTATCGATCATCTTCGCCTTCTTCTTCAAATACTGCAATATCTTCTAGTTCATACTGGTCAATCATGCTTGGTAATGATTCAGTCATTTCACGAATGATAGCTTCTCTTGATATAAAATCCATTTTCAAACCCCTTTATTAGTTTCTTTTACACTTTTAATATGCTTTAACTAGGTAATATTTATTTGATTTATTGAATACAACAAACTATATCTAGTTTGTACGATTAATGCGCCTAGATACAGTTTTCAAAATACGTTTTATGACACTCATTAAAATACATGTATATGAACGATAATTTTTCATTTTTGAGTCATAATAATTATATTGTTGAATGAAAGTAAAGGAGTTGTATGGATTGGGAGCGATCGATCGAAATGGTTATCGATTTGAACCAGAATACAGTGTGATCAGTCAGGTTGGAGCAGTACATGTCTATAAAAGTGGTACGTATGTTGAAGAAATAAAATTTCAATTTCAAGGAGAGTTTCCTGAATCAGAACAAATACAAAAGAATATTGATACATATTGTAATCAACACAATATATAATAATTGGAGGTAGTACAGATGGATGTAACATTAGGATATTTACGTGAATCTTTATCTAATTACACAGAAAAATATGAAAGTTGCCAACAAATTTATGATAAGTTAAAAGAAAATCAGTATAAAGACGAAGGTGAATTTGTTAATGATCTAAATGAGGCTGAGATTGCAGTATTAGATTTAGTGTTAAAAAATGAAATAAATTATGCAAAAAAAGAGCAAGATGAAAAAAGAGCTCACGAACTTAGCGAAGTGTATGAATTACTATTTTAGAAAATGGAATTTTGATTTAAAATAGATGTTGAAAGGGAGACGGTGTCATAAGTGCACTGTCTTTACTATTTTAATAAGTAAGTTTCTATGTGAATAAGAATGAGGTAAATTTATTATGGAAGACCTTATAATGTCTACATTAACAAAACTAGAAGAGGTACATCATATTAAAGTTATTTTTGCCTGTGAAGCAGGTAGTAGAGCAGCTGGCTTACATACGTCACTGAGTGACTTTGATGTTCGGTTTATATACATAAAGCCAATTGATTGGTATTTATCAATTGATTCCAAAAATGATGTGTTATCATTTCCTATAAATAATAAGTTAGATATACATGGTTGGGATTTACGCAAGGCACTGTATCTAATGAAGAAATCAAATCCAACATTGTTAGAATGGCTTTCATCATCCGTTGTTTATTTGGAAGATCCTATGATTGTGGCAGAACTAAGAAGGCTAATACCGTGGATGTATTCTAGAAAAACATGTTTTTTCCACTATTTGAATATGACTAAGAGGAATTTTGGGGTATGTAAACGTAAAGGTAATGAGGAAATAAAACACTATATTAACGTGATTAGACCATTACTTGCAAGCCTTTGGTTAGAAAAAAATAACTCATTCCCACCTATTGAAGTCAATGAGTTATTAAATGGAATTGATTTAAATCAACCAATAAATAAAGAAATCGAACAACTCATTAAAAGGAAGAAAGGAGATGAAAGCGAGGGTTGTATTCATTTTGATATTGTTAATTTGTACATTGAAAGCGAGTTAGAGAGATTATCAAATCAAGCTTTTCCAAATGATCAAGGACTAAATCAATCTACTTTTCAATTAGATGAAATATTTAGGTTAGCATTGATAAGATCGTGGGATATAAAAATATAAAACATTCTTGCTTATTCAATACGGTTTTAAAGAACTTTAAGTATTGGGAAAGGCTGACCAGAGAGGAATTATTATATGATTAAGTACATTATCTTTGATTTTGACGGTACATTAGTAGACTCGAAGGATATAGCTATTTCAGTTATAAACCAATTAGCGGTTAAATATAACTATGAAAAGTTAAGTCAAGAAAAAATTAAGGAATTAAGAAAAGTATCAATTAAAGAACGGTGCAAAACCCTTGGATTTCCTTTATATAAAATTCCCTTTGCCGTTATTGAATTCTTAGCTCTTTATAAAAAATTCACACATCAACTTAAGCTTTTTCCAGGAATAAAAGATATGCTTGAAAAGTTAGTAGGTAGCGGATATAGATTAGCGGTTATTTCTTCTAACGCCGAAGAAACGATTAGAGAGTTTTTTAAGAATAAAGGTATCTATTCAATCGATGAGGTTTATTGTTCAAATAATGTTTTTGGAAAAGCTCAGGTTATAAAAAGATTTCTGAAAAAACATAAATTACATCAATCAGAAGTTCTTTATATTGGGGATGAATTACGAGATATCGTCGCATGTCGACAAGTATCAATCAAAATCATTTGGGTAAACTGGGGTTTTGATTCCATTGAAGTGATAAATAAAGTGAGTCCAGATTATGTTGCTTCTACTCCAAATGATATTATTACAAGCGTATCATTAATAAATCATCCTCTATAAGTAAAGTTATTTTTAAATACTCATTAGCTGTATAATGAGGTAAGGTAGGAAAACATAAGTTTTTGAAGTGTAATTTTTCAATTTATCGTATAAATTTAATAAATCATCTAATTCTTGACTACACTTTATCGTTTGTTTTGATGAAATCCCATACTTTAATGATATTTGAAGCATTTCACGACGTTTTTCTTCAATCTTTTCGATTAAATTCAAAGTATTTAACATATATGTCACTCCCATTAAAACAGATAGTATTATTATCCTATAAATTTGATTGGGAATTAATGGGCTTTTTTGTCTAAAGTGTGAACGAAAAGTGAAAATAGTTCGAAAGTTTCAGTGTTGAAGATCCATCACCTACAAAAGGACTAAGGATACAGATTAGGAAAACACGGGACGAATTTCTCCGTTCGTTATTCTCGCCACAGTTACGTTGGTCCTTTCGCAATTAGATATAGATTTGTACGGATTGGTTTTAGTTATGAAACAGAAACTAGACTAATAATGGGCTAAATGATAAAGTTTCTCATAGTTACTATAATCGAAGAACTGCTAGAACTGAAATAATGTTTGGGTCTGCAGGTTACACGTACACGTATGTAATACATAAGCATTGTTTAGTAAACGTTGTAAGTGGACGCGTGAATCATCACCCAGAAGCTGTATTGATTAGATCATTAGAACCTTTTGTTGGCCTAGATTTGATGTATGAGCGACGAGGAACGATGAAAAAGGTTACTAAAGCGGTTAGGGAAGAATAGCTGACTTAGAAAGCCAGCTATTTAATCGTTATTGTTGTTGGATATTGCTCATTTGGTATTGTGGTTGACTAGGCATTTGATGCTGCATTTGATTAATCATAGAAGGTTGAGTTTGTTGGTGTATTGGTTGATATGAGTGTATCATGCTCGTTTGTTGATGCCCAATTTGACTTTCTATTTGATTACATGTTTGGATAATTTGTTGACACTGTCTTAGAGCTTGGTCATGCCCTTGTAAAGACTGTTGAATATATTGAACTGCTTGTCTTTCGCGTTGTAGCAATTGCTCTAACATTTGGATGTTCTGTTGTTCTTGCTGCATCATTTGTTTGTACTGTTGAGTACCTTGTTGAGTTTGGTGCATTAATTGTTGAGCTTGCTGACGACATTCATTAATTTGTTGGACCGAAGTACCTTGTGGCATCATAGTGTTCATAAGATCTAACCTCCAAATTGAATTTGTTTTTCGAAACAAGACTATTATGTGTTTTGTTTTTTTAAATATGTCTTACAAAATTTTGATATTACATAACCATAAGTTAGGAAGTTTCTTCCATTATAAAATGTGTTGTTTTAATGATGAAAAGGTGTGCTTTTGTTTGGGTATACGGATTTTTATTTTTTTCATTTACACAATCTAATTATTCATTATTTAAACTAGATCACTTACTTGGTAAGGTAAAGAGAGGAAAAACCCTCTCAAGAAATGCTTCATTTAGCGACTCATTCTTCTGAGCCATTGTCAAAACTAGTAATTGCTCTAAATGGTTCTTATAAAAGTTTACCAAGTGAACTCGTTTCAACAAGCTGAAACATTGGAAAATCAGGTGGAGAGTCTACTTCACCTGATTGGAAAATTCCACCTACGTTACGCTTAGAGGTGGGGGTCTATGAACCTTAAGTACAAATCATTTTGATTAAACATTTTGTGTTTAACTGCCGCTATGTGATCACACAATCTAATATCAGTGAAAAAACTTCTACTGATTGTACCGTTCAGTTTTATTGGATTTCTGTCGGCTCTGCATCTACCGCAAGTTCATAAGCAGTTAAAATCGAGTCTCTCTCGTCTGGATCGGTAATCCCCACTAAAAATTGTTCGTTATCTTGATCTTCAATTCTCATAAGAATTGTTTCACCATCATCTGAAAGTAGGACATAAGAGTTATCTTCCATATCAAATAACCCCTCAACATTGTAGTCCTTTATATTGCCATTTTCATCTTCAATTGTAATTTGATCTCTAATAGCATCGATTTCCATGATTTTATCACCTTCCTTCAAAGTCTCCTTTTAATTTTTCCTAGTTAATGAATTTCATAATTGTTTATTTTTGCTACTCTGATACTAAATGTTGTTGGATGAAGACCGTTTGAACAACATTTATACTTTTGTAGCTCCATTTAGGTAATTATGAATTTCACTCGGTATAAATAAAATTATTTTCTTTTTTCTAAACATAGAGGTCGATAATCAGGAAAATTTTACTTTATTCATAATTGATCAATCGAATAAATTATATAAATCGGTAAAAAATAATTCATATCTCGTTATTGTAGTGGTAGTACTTTTAAAATCAGTGGAGTTAAACTTTATAATCAGGAGGGGTAGTATGGAACAAAACTCTTTAACATACTTTGAAAAGTTAGAAAAGCTATATATATTAACCGAAACTCGTCAAATGTTACGTGATAAAGTTGCTGAATTAAGTTTCAGTAATGAAAACTTTGACAATATTAATGAAGATCTAACAAAAATTGAAGAAGAAATAATGTCTTATACAAATGGACATCCACTTGAAAATTTAGACTTTTCTAATATTTCATTATTGAACCCTGCAATTATCTCTTTATATGAAGAACATGAATAAGTTACAAGTGTAATAAATGATCGTAATATTTCTATCAATCAGAAGAAAATAAAGCTTATCGAGCGATTTGAAGAGAAATTGAAGAAGCAAGTTAACGAGACCACCATGTGCCATACACCCGGTTCATAATACATTTATTTGTCATTATGGAAAAAAACAAAAACAACTCAAATGAGATCTTATGAACTGTACTTGAAAAGTTTACGAAATGTCACAGGGATAGGAAATATCCTAAAGTAGAATTTTCAAGTTATTAACTTTGAACATAAAGGGACGAAACCACTTGGTTTCGTCCCTTTTAAATGATAAATGCAAAGTCATGTTTTCTACTCAATTTAGTAATTTACAAAATAGTACTTTGACTTCTTGTCAAAAAACACTATGGACATAGTGTTTTTGTATGGTGCATAATAGAAAAAAGACAATAGCGTACGAACAGGAAAAGAGGAAAATGAATTGGATTCTACAAACGCTTTTAGTAATTTTACCACTGATATTAAATATGCATTAGATGCAACTACAATAATCGCTATAACTGATTGTAAAGGTGAAATTATTTATGTGAATGATAAATTTTGTACCATATCAAAATACACCCGTGAAGAATTAATCGGACAGGATCATCGAATCCTTAATTCAGGTCATCATCATAAACAATTCTTTCACACAATGTATAAGACAATATTAAAAGGGATTGTATGGACCGGTGAAATTAAAAATAAATCCAAAGACGGAACGTACTACTGGGTTCATACAACGATCGTTCCTTTTTTAGATAAACACGGGAAACCGTATCAGTATATATCAATTCGCACTGATATTACCGACAGAAAAGCTACTGAAGAAAATTTGAAAAACACATTAAAAGTATTAGCGAATACTAATAAAGAATTAGCAGATATAAAACACGCATTAGATGCCTCTTCGATTTTAGCAATTACTGATAATAAAGGAATTATTACATATGTGAATGATACATTTTGTGAAATTTCAAAATATAGTCGTGAAGAATTAATAGGTCGAAGTCATAGCATATTAAACTCTAGCTATCATCGACCAAGCTTTTTTAAAGAAATGTGGAAGAAGATCGGAAAAGGTAATATTTGGAAAGGTGAAGTGAAAAATGTTACGAAAGATGGAAAGGAATATTGGGTAGATACGACGATTGTTCCTTTTTTGAATGATAAAGGCAAACCTTATCAATATGTTGCAATCCGTAAAGATATTTCAGACAGAAAAAAAGTTGAAGAAATGATATTAAGGTCTGAAAAACTTGCACTTATTGGAGAACTAGCAGCTGGAGTAGCGCATGAAATTCGTAATCCTTTAACCTCGTTAAGGGGATATACAGAATTTTTAAAAGATGAAACGATAGAAGAAGAAAAGCAACAATATTTTGACATATTATTAGATGAGATTGAGCGGATTGATTTTATTGTAGACGAGTTTATGTTATTAGCTAAACCAAAGATCTTAAAATTTAATCAGAAAAATCTAATTTCAATCCTTAATCATACTATAACATTCCTTAAAACAGAGGCTAAATATAAACGAGTTGTAATAATAACTGACTTTAATTCAGACGAGATTATTGTCGAATGTGATGAAAACCAGTTAAAACAAGTATTTCTAAATCTTGTTAAGAACGCGATTGAAGCGATGCCAACTGGAGGAAATCTTTATATTAGAGTAAGGCAAAATAAAAAAACGGTGAGTATTGATTTTCAAGATGAAGGTGTGGGTATACCAAAAGAAAAGTTACAACATCTTGGAGAACCATTTTATTCGACAAAAGAGTATGGAAATGGTTTAGGATTAATGGTTTGTTTTAAAATAATTCATGATCATAAAGGTACAATTTTTGTAGATAGTGAGGTTAATCATGGAACAACTTTTACCATTACAATGCCCAATTCGTAAAATTCAGTTGAATTTTTCTTGTACTTAAGAGTCGTATTTTCAAGTGAACCCTGGAGTATTATTATACTTCAGGGTTACATGTAAACCTAAAAAGATTAATGAACTTTTTGAATTTTTTACTGAGTTTTTAGTTTGTGCTTTACTTTTCTTAATACTTTATACACGAATGTCCTTATATCTACTCTTATGGGTTCGTATGTTTGTTTAAAAGTGTCAGCATTGCATGGATATTGCGCACCATCAGCATGTGTTATTAAATAATCTCCCGCCTTACCAGTTAATGTTCCTTCAGCCGTTTCAATAGTTATTGGGCTAGTAATTTTAACAGCTTCTACAATGACTGGCTTTCTTCTAAATTTTGGCATGTTAACTCACCCCCTATCTTAATTAGCGCCCCTAGGACAGAGTATTCATTATATAAAAAAACCGTGACACTCTAGTAAGTATAATAACGAAGTCATTTGGAATAATGATAAAGTATCGTTTTACTATTTTCATGAACTTCATAAACCGAGCAGAATAATATTCATTAATTTTAAAAATGAGGTGTTTACTTGAAAAAAAAGTCTTCAGAAATTAATAAACTAAAAAATAATCAGCAAGAACCACACTCAATAGAGATTAGTGAAACAGGGTATGGTTACGTTCCTACAGATTCAAGTATTGAAACTGAAAGAATCAATCAAATTGAGGATGATAATTAAATATAGTACCTTCATACAACATTTCTTTTTTGGCACATATTTTGGGAATAAATATAAATCTTAATAAATACATTCTTATTGTGCTTTCTTCTTTAATTTTTTGGAAATAATACTATCAGGAATGGGGTGATTTTAGTGCCAATTAGTGAAATGATTTCCAACTATGGTTTTCTTCTAGACGGCTTACTATTATTTCCACGAAGAGAGTATTGAAACAAAATTGGATTTAGGCACAAACAAAAAGACGACAGATATACGTTTTTATCTGTCGTCTTTTGCTTTATTTTTATAATCAGAATTTAGGGTCATAGACCCCCACCTCTAAGCGTAGCGTAGGGAATTTCCATTCAGGTGGAGTTGTGACTCTATCTAAATTTCTGATGTTCTAGCGAAGCTAGAACGAGTTTTCTGAGGTGTTATGCCGCGTTTTGTATTTCCGTTTTTTTGAAATACCATTTTAAAACTGAAGGGACAAACATAACGATTACAAGGATTCTTGTTAATTGTAGGGCACTAACTATGGCAGGGTCCCCACCGATAATAGAAGCTGTTAACACCATTTCAATTAAACCTCCAGGTGCAATACTTAAAATAGCCGTTGACAGATTTAGAGTAGTAAAGTGTGCTAACAATCCTCCTAAACCAAACGAAACAAAAATAAGGGCAAGAGAAACTCCAAAATAAACGAAACAATATTTCCCACCAAGTCTCAAGTCGCTAAAAGAAATATTTTTACCTAATCCAATTCCTACTGCTACTTGTGCTAAAATTAATAAAAAAGAGGGAAGGATTGATAAGTTGATCATACTTATGTTCATTAGTGCTGTAATTATTAGTGGTATTATTACTGTACCGGCTGGTAATTTATTTCGAAATAATATTCCCATAACTACGGGGATTACAAACCATAATAAATTCCAATTTCCAAAACTAAACACTGTTGCTGTTGACCACTCATAGCTAGAATAGCTTCGTTCATTGAAAATATAAGTAATCGTACTTGGTACCAAAAATAAAACGGTAAGTAACCTAACAGTTTGAAAAATTAATACAAATGAAGATTTAGCATTTAGAGCTTCACTAGCAATTACCATTTCTGTAATCCCACCTGGAATAGAACCGAAAGCACTAGTAATTTTATCTACATTTATCCACCTAGTTACAACTGAACTTAGTAAAATACTGAAAAGTATAAGGAGGAAGGTTGATATTAGGTAAGGAAGAAAATAGGGACCAACTGTTAAAAATGTTTCCTTTGAAAAATATAATCCAAAATAAATACCTAAAATAATTAACCCACTATTTTTTATGGAACCAGGCCAATATGACTTTCGCTTCATCAGTCCTTGCCAAACCATAACAAACGTTAATGACCCTAACATCCATGGTAACGGAAGATGGATGATACTAAATAAGTATCCACCAATAAAACCGACAACCGCAGTTTCGAGAAGTCGGAAAACGTATGTACTTCCCATGAAAATAACCCCTTTAATCATAATTAATAATATCAATATCGTGAATATTTATTAATGAGATTGTATCATAATATTCACTTTTACGTTTACCGAAGTGAACTCGTTTCAGCAAGCTGAAACATCGGAAAATCAGGTGGAGAGTCTACTCCACCTGATTGGAAAATCCGAGCTACGCTACGCTTAGAGGTGGGAATCTTTTATCCTAAAAAAAATTCAGATAAATTTTTTCAGTTTCAACGTAATTAATGAAAACATAAAAATGGCTTTTTAGTATGGTGTGAATTAAGTGCTACTAATTATTTAAGAGACCGTTTTATAAATGGGTTGTCTTTAATTTACGAGATATAACAAAACAAAAGAATATAGAAGAAAAAGCGCAAGCGCCTTGGTCACGAGCGAAAGGCGATGGAGCTAGACAGTTTACAAGTTAGAAATTTATAAATTCTGATTCGATGAAATAATCCATTATATGGATTATTTTAATTATTTAACAGATTTGCCTAATCGAAGGCATTTGAAGTACTTTAGCGGATTTTGGAACAGGTTATTCTGCAATTAATTATTTGCGAAAAATACCATGTGATATTATTAACATTGATAAGAGTTTAGTAAAGGATATACAAATAGAAGTAACAAATTTTGAAATAGTAGTTGGGATTGTTGCACTCTGTCATAAGTTAAACAAAACCAGTCGTTGCTAAAGCGGTTGAAACACCTCAACAGTTATTAATTTTGCAAAAAATTGAGTATAACGAAATTCAAGGATAGTTGTTTAGTAAGTCTGTTGAAGAAACTGAGTTTGTTGAGATTATAAATATGACTGGTTTTACAAAATTGTAATAAAGGATTAATTTAAGTAAAATTAAGACTGCAGCAAAGAACTGGCATAGAGAAAATATGTTATTTCTTTGCTTTTTTGTTTCAATATTCAATACTTTACGTTTATAATACTTTTGAACGTATAGACCGACCATGCTGCTTGGAAATGTTATTAAATGATTGAGTTTCATTATTACCACAACTGAGCCACGTAAAATAATATCAAGTTGCGAATGTTACTGGGACTAGCTATAGTATCTTAATGGTGAATATAATGAATGATGAAATTCAATGAAATAACTTTTTTTTTAAATTGGTTTCCTGTAAAATAAATATATATATGAGATATTATGACCTAGTCATAAGGAAAAGTTAGGGTGGTATAATGAAATGTGTTGGTATCATTGGTATTGGTGCCTATGTTCCAGAGAATATAGTAACTAATGAACAATTAGAAAAAATAGTTGATACAACTGATGAATGGATTCGCTCAAGAACAGGAATTGAAGAACGTAGGATTGCTGATAGCGAAATGGATACATCTGATATGGCAGTAATTGCAGCCCAAAAAGCACTAGTTGATTCTTCACTTGATGCTAAAGATATTGATTTGATTTTGGTTGCAACTGCGACACCAGATTATGTTTTTCCAACTGTAGCTTGTATGGTTCAAGAGGCTCTTGAAATACCGAATATTCCTGCTATGGATCTTAGTGCAGCATGTTCAGGATTTGTATATGCATTGGTGACAGCTAAGCAATTCATCGAAACAAATACATATAAAAATATTTTAATTATTGGTAGTGAAAAGTTTTCTAAAATTACTGATTGGTCAGATCGAAATACTTCAGTTTTATTTGGTGATGGAGCAGGTGCTGTTGTACTTAGTGAGGTTCCCCCTGGTAAGGGCATTTTATCTTTTGAATTAGGAGCAGATGGTACAGGCGGGAAACATTTACTTGTTGATAATAAATCGAATTTAGTCACAATGAATGGTCGCGAGGTTTTCAAATTTGCTGTTAGACAAATGCCTGAATCTAGTTTGAACGTAGTATATAAAGCTGGACTAAAAAAAGAAGATGTCGATTTTCTCATTCCACATCAAGCGAACATACGCATTATTGATGCTGCAAGAGAGAGACTGGGTCTTAACAAAGAAAAAGTTTCAACGACTGTCACGAAACACGGTAATACTTCAGCAGCTTCTATACCGTTAGCGTTATTCTCTGAGGTTGAAAAGGGCCTAATAAAAGATGGTGATATCGTTGTCATGGTTGGATTTGGTGGTGGTTTAACTTGGGGCTCGGTTTGTTTAAGATGGGGTAAATAATAATATTTTGAGAGGAGAGTTTACAATGAAAAAAAGAGTAGTAATTACAGGGATTGGAGCAGTAACACCTCTAGGAAACGATATTTTTACGACATGGGAAGAGATTAAAAAAGGTGTCTCCGGCATTGGTCCTTTAACAAAGATAGACACGGAGAACTTTAATGTAAAAGTTGCTGCGGTTTTAAAAGATTTTACTCCTGAACAATATATGGACAGTAAGGAAGCAAGAAGAATGGCACGCTTTACACAGTTAGCTATTGCTGCTAGTAAAATGGCTGTTTCTGATTCTGGTGTAGAAATTGGTAAGGATGTAGCCCCAGAACGGATTGGTGTTTGGATTGGTTCTGGAATTGGCGGATTAGACGCATTTGAGGAACAACATAAAAAGTTCTTATCTAAAGGACCAAAGCGTGTTAGCCCATTTATTATCCCAATGCTTATTCCGGATATGGCATCTGGACGTGTATCAATTGAATTAGGTGCAAAAGGGATAAATAACTGTTCTGTTACAGCATGCGCTTCAGGTGCTAATTCCATCGGTGATGCTTACCGTGTCATTCAGAATGGCGATGTAGACATGATGGTTACTGGAGGAACAGAATCTGCAATCACAGAAATGACAATCGCTGGTTTTTCAAATATGACGGCATTATCTACAAATCCTGATCCAAATACAGCAAGTCGCCCGTTTGACAAAAATCGTGATGGCTTTGTCATTGCAGAAGGTTCTGGGATATTGATTTTAGAAGAATTAGAGCATGCATTAGCACGTGGAGCGAAAATTTATGGTGAAATTGTTGGTTACGGGGCTACAGGAGATGCTCATCATATTACCACTCCAGCACCAAATGGGGAAGGTGGACAACGAGCAATGAAACTAGCATTGAAAGATGCTAATCTTGCTCCTGAACAAGTTGACTATATAAATGCTCATGGTACGAGTACACATTATAACGATTTATATGAAACGATTGCTATAAAAGAAGTGTTCGGAGAACATGCCTACAAGTTATCTGTCAGTTCAACAAAATCAATGACAGGACATATGTTAGGTGCTGCAGGAGCAATTGAAGCTCTATTCTCCCTATTAGCAATTAAAGATGGTATTATCCCACCTACCATTAATTACGAAACGCCTGATGATGATTTAGATTTAGATTACGTGCCAAATACCGCTAAAAAAGCGGACGTAAATACCGTAATTTCAAACTCATTAGGGTTTGGTGGACATAATGTTTCATTAGCATTTAAAAAGTATGAAGCTTAATTTCTAATAAATACCGAATAATCCCGAGAAGGTATTCTTTCCTGTTTTACTCGGTTAGCAAAAATAACGGACACGTATATTGACGATACGTGTCCGTTATTTGTTGAGCAGGTAAAAGAGGTCATCATAGGTCAGAGTGGAGCCCGTGATATGCAAAATTGACAATCAAACATACGTATGTTTTTGCGCATTAGACCTATTAGCTTCTTTCCTTCGTGATAACCTATCTCGCATAATAAAAGAAACAACATTTCGATAACCGGTCATATAATTAGAAAATAGGTTGATGTTTATCTAATTAACTCATACGTTTCTCGAAGAAAAGCAAAAAGTAAGGGGGGATACTTGCTATGCAGTTATCAGAACATTATGAATGGGTCTTGAGTAAAGTAAATATTGGTGTCCATATCGTCGATAGTCAAGGAATAACATCTTTTTATAATCAAACAATGGCTGATATCGATGGTTTAGTTCGAGAAAATGTTTTAGGTAAAAATATTTTTCAACTTTATCCCTCTTTAACAAGTGAGACGAGCACATTAAACCTAGCATTAAGTAAAGGATATGAAAGTGTCGATGTAATGCAAACTTATGTAAATTTACAAGGTAAACAAATAACCACAATTAATAGCACTTACCCATTGTATGAAGGAAATAAAATTATAGGAGCTGTAGAAACAGCCAAGGATATAACCCAAATTGTTAGCATGTACGATCAAACACTTGAATTAAGAAAACAACTTATTGAATCAAAGAGAAAAGGCAGAACATCAAATGGTTCGGCAGTTTATCATTTTAGTGATTTGATCGGTAAAAATCCAAATTTTCAACAGGCGGTATCAATCTCAAAAAGGGCTGCCCGTTCTCTTTCACCAGTTATGATTTGCGGAGCTACTGGAACAGGAAAAGAATTAGTTGCTCAAAGCATTCATAATGCCAGTGCTCGCCGCCAAAAGCCCTTTATTGCATTAAACTGCGCGGCAGTGCCAAAAGAATTGTTGGAAGGTTTATTATTTGGTACGAGTAAAGGTGCTTTTACCGGTGCAATTGATCGACCAGGTATTTTTGAACAAGCTGATGGTGGAACATTATTTTTAGATGAGGTTAATAGTCTTGAACTTTTACTTCAAGCAAAGTTACTCCGAGTCCTTCAGGATGGAAAAATTAGAAGGTTAGGCGGAAATGAAGAAAAAAAAGTCGATGTTAGAATTATTTCAGCGATGAATATGAAGCCTAAAAAAGCGCTAGAGAAAAATATACTAAGATCTGACTTATATTATCGATTAAATGTCGTCCATATAGAATTACCTCTCCTTAAAGATAGAAGAGGAGACATCCCTATCTTAATCGACCATTTTATTAATAAGTGTAATGAATTGTTTGGGTTGAAAGTTAAAGAAGTAAGTATAGAAGCATTACAATATTTACGTCAATACGATTGGCCAGGTAATATTCGTGAGTTAGACCATGCAATCGAATCTGCTTTTAATATTATTGATTTTGGTTATGAAACGATAGAGAAACACCACTTGCCCTCTCATATTTTTAATACGGCATCACAAGTAATTCCTGAAACGGCTAGATTTTCACCAATAAAAGATAGAATCGATCTACCAAATATTATAGAAGAATTTGAGCGTGAAACCATTTTCCGGATGTTTAATGATAATGATCGTAATATTTCGAAAACAGCCAAAGCATTAGGTATAAAACGACAGGCGTTACAATATAAATTAAATAAATACGGAATAGAAAAATAACGTAAGATATCTAAATTCCAAAATACAGATTTATGCGACTTAGATTATATCTAGTTGGATTAGTACGTTTCTAACTAGATGGATATAGTTTGCTATCGATTGAATAATTGAATTGAAAAATTCACTCAGATGCAAAAAAAATGGCAGTAATGAAAAATCATTTGCTGCCATTTTTTTTGCATTATATAAAAATTAGCCTCTTAACTACTTTTCTTTATATGGTTTTACTCCTTGGCACGTTTCTTGCAATGATAAATGGTAAGTAGATTGCATTGAAAAGTAGGGGGTAAATGTATGATAAACAAAAGTGGGAAAATTGTTAGACGTCACTACAGTGAGATAGATCTATGGAAAGGTGTCCCAGAAGAAAAATGGAATGATTGGATGTGGCAATTAACGAATACCATACGTACGTTAGATGACCTAAAGAAAGTTGTCAATTTAACTCCTGATGAAGAAGAAGGGGTACGTATCTCAACTCAAACTATTCCTTTAAATATCACTCCTTATTATGCATCATTAATGAATCCAAACGATCCACGTTGTCCTATTCGTATGCAGTCAGTACCTTTATCTGCAGAAATAAATAAAACGAAATATGATTTAGAAGACCCTTTGTTTGAAGATGAAGATTCTCCTGTACCTGGTCTAACGCATCGATACCCGGACCGAGTCTTATTTTTGGTAACGAACCAATGTTCAATGTATTGTCGCTACTGTACTCGTCGTAGATTTTCTGGGCAAGTTGGAATGGGAGTTCCTAAAAAACAATTAGACGTTGCTGTTAATTATATTCGTAATACGCCAGAAATTCGTGATGTGTTAATCTCTGGTGGCGATGGACTATTAATTAATGATACTATTCTCGAATATATTTTAAAAAATTTACGCTCCATTCCTCATGTAGAAGTTATTCGAATTGGTACACGAGCGCCAGTTGTTTTTCCGCAGCGAATTACTGAAAAACTTTGTAATATTTTAAAGAAATATCATCCAATCTGGTTAAATACACATTTCAATCATTCTCTCGAATTAACTGAAGAAGCTATAAAAGCTTGTGACATGCTGTCTATGGCAGGTGTCCCGATAGGAAATCAAGCCGTCATATTAGCTGGGATTAATGATAGTACGATAATTATGAAAAAGCTTATGCACGATCTTGTTCGGCATCGTATTCGTCCTTATTATATTTATCAATGTGATTTATCAGAGGGGATTAGTCACTTTCGCGCTCCAATTTCTAAAGGGTTAGAAATTATTGAAGGTTTACGTGGACATACGTCAGGATATGCTGTACCGACCTTTGTTGTTGATGCTCCTGGTGGTGGTGGAAAGATTGCCATACAGCCAAACTATATCATTTCACAAAGTCCCGATAAAGTTGTGCTTCGTAATTTCGAAGGTGTAATTACTTCCTATCCTGAACCAAAAGGATACGTTGCAGGGCGTGCTGATGAGTATTTTAATGAAATATACAATATGAAAAAAGAAAAATCCGTTGGTATTTCCGGTTTGCTTAATGATGAACAATTTAATTTAGTTCCAGAAGGGTTAGAACGCTTAAATAAACGAAAAAAGTATTATTCATCAGAAAATCACACAAGCCTTAAGGATCAACGTGAAAAACGAGATCAAATGAAAGAAAAGTTGATAAAGTCGAAGGGAAAAAAAGCGGAGGGCAATTCCGAAACGCAATAATAAAAAAGAAGGGGGAGAGATTGTGAATTGTATGTGGTGTGAAAGTAACCAGATAATAGAAGCAACAAAGGATTGTTATTGGATCCTACCTGATGGTTTGGCCTCCGTTCAAATTTTACAAGTACCAGCCCTTTCATGCAAAAACTGTGGTCTTTATTTAACAGATGAAATAAATCATGAGATAGACTTTGCTTTATATACACGGAACCTACCCGCTAGAAAAAACGGAATTCTATATAAGGAATTAATTAATGCTCCTTATAAAACTACGTTTTAATAGTGGGTATTTACCCCACCGATTGGAAGTGATCGTTCATATACTCGTTAAATTATAGTCAAACTTTCTAACGGTTTGATAGGGACATGACTTACTTGAAATAGTTAGATAACTATATTCCTACAATAATTATAGACTAAACTTCAATAAAGAAAGGAGAAAAAACGATGAAGAAAATTTATCTGTCCTATATTACCCAATGGGAAAAAGGTCAAAGTTATTCGATGCAAGTGTGTTATGACTTTGTGAGCGAACGATTACGTGTCGATGATTATCAAGGAAATATGGAAGAAATGGTTTCAATGTTAAAAAAACTTTCGAAGAAATCGTCTTTTTCAAAAATTATTGTTAAGTCTCGAGTTGAGGATTGGCGCTTTTTACTTTCAAAAGGTTTTTTCTTAGAAGGGGTTATTGATAACTATTTTAAAGGTCATGATGCTTACTTTATGGTCTACTATTTGTCAGATAAAAGAAGAACAAGCCGAGAATGGAAAAAGGAAGATGAGTTAATTGAAAAAGTATATGAGTTACCAACTTCAAGTTCAGTAGATCCAATACCTTCTGAGTACACAGTTAGACTAGCAAATGTAGAAGATGCATCGGCATTAGCTAGCTTATATAACCAGGTTTTTAGCTCGTACCCTACCCCGATAAACGATGAAATGTATATTCAAACTGCTATGAAAGAAGGATCGATTTTTTACGTAGTGGAATGGAACGGAAGTATTGTGAGTGCAGCAAGTGCAGAGGTAAATACTACGTATTTAAATGCAGAAATAACCGATTGTGCAACGCTTCCAGGATATCGTAGCTATGGATTTATGAAGTTACTAATCTCAAAATTAGAAAAAGAATTAGTAAAAAGAAAGATTTTCTGCTCTTATTCGTTAGCAAGAGCAGGATCTAATAGCATAAATGCATGTTTAAGAAAACTTGATTATCAATACAATGGGAGATTAACTAATAACTGCTCTATAAACGATAAATATGAAAATATGAATGTTTGGGTAAAAAAGTTAATCTAACTGAGTTAATTAATCTTATATTTTAATCAAATATCTTTTTTATCCCACTCTAAAGTGGCAGTAATAACCCTACCTCACTCAAACCTCAAAAAAATTAGGTGGGATTAACTACCCTAAATGTACGATATAGAATAACTTTCGCTCATCATTAGTTATTCTTATCCCTGTGGTTAAGTTAAACTAACAATCATTGGGGGATAAAGGAACACCCTCAATGATCGAAGTGCAGCTTTGTTAATAGTTTTTACGTTAACTAGGATTTTTTGGAACATTTGCTAGTAAGTATTGGCAAGAGGAGGCAAGGAATGGAACGTAGCCATTTAATTAAACCACTGTTAGACGGTGTCTATCCTACTATTGCTTATGGTAAAGGGGTCTATCTCTTTGACACTAATGATAAAGATTATCTAGATGGTTGTTCTGGTGCAGTAACCGCAAGTATCGGTCATGGGGTTCCAGAAATAATTGAAACTCTTTATGAACAGGCAAAAAGAATATCGTTTGTTTACCGCGCTCAATTTACAAGTGAACCAGCCGAATTATTAGCAAAAAAATTAAGTGAAATGACAAAAGGAGATGTAAATTGGACTTTTTTTGTTAATAGTGGCTCCGAAGCAACTGAAACGGCTATGAAAATAGCAATTCAACATTGGCAAGAACAAGGAATATATACGAAAAACAAAATCATTTCGCGTTGGATTAGTTATCACGGAATTACATTAGGGGCATTATCGATGTCAGGACATGTCGGACGAAGGGAGCGTTTTGTTCCGTTATTAGAGGATTTCCCTAGTGTGTCTGCACCTTATTGTTATCGGTGTCCGTATAACGATACGTATCCTAGTTGCAATCTTCTTTGTGCACTTGAACTAGAACGAGAGATTAAACGTATTGGGAAAAAATATATCGCGGCGTTTATTGCTGAACCAATTATCGGTGCAGCGGGTGGTGCTATTGATCCTCCGAGTGGGTATTACGAAAAAATTAAAGAAATATGTGCAAAAAATGAAATACTTTTCATTGCTGATGAGGTGATGACCGGAATAGGCAGAACTGGAAAAATGCTCGCAATGGAACATTGGAATGTTGTCCCTGATATAGTTGCACTCGGAAAAGGTATGACGGCCGGTTACACGCCAATGGCAGCGACATTAGTAAGTGACAAAGTTATGGCACCGATTTTAAACGGGTCAAAAATAATCATGAGCGGTCACACATATAGTGCCAATCCACAGTCAGCAGCTGTATCATTAGCAGTAATTAACTATTTAGAAAAAAATGATTTACTAAAGCAGGCTGAACAAATTGGTGATTATTTAAGATCTCAATTACTCACACTTGCTAAAGATTATCCGATGATAGGCGATGTTAGAGGGAAAGGTTTACTTCTCGGTATTGAATTTGTTGAAGATCAACAACAAAAACGTCCATTTCCAATTCAGTTCAGGTTGACAACTCTTATTGTTCAAAAATGTATGGAAAAAGGTTTATTAGTGTACCCAGCCAATTCTGGTGATGAAGGGGTTGGTGGTGATGCGATTATTATTTCTCCACCATTAGTTATTACAAAGAAGGAAGTTGATGAACTTATTATAAGACTAAAATCAGCTTTAACTGAAGTAAGTGAACTCGTTTCAGCAAGCTGAAACATTGGAAAATCCCACCTACGCTACGCTTAGAGGTGGGGGTCTTTTACTCCCCAAAAAATTCAGATAAAGAATTAAACCAAATTAAGATTAATTTACAGAAATAAGAGGGGATGAAACTCATGAAAGTTTTTACATTAGATGAGGCCCTAACGAATATAAAAGACGGAATGACTATCATGTACGGTGGTTTTGGTGGTGTCGGTAATCCTCCTACACTCATTAACGGAATTCTGACTAAAGGTAGTAAAGAGTTGACGTTAATTGGAAATGATGCTGGCTTCCCTAATATTGGGATTGGGAAGTTGATAAGTCAAGGGAGAGCGAAACGTTTAATCGCCTCTCATATCGGTTCTAACCCAGTGGCCGGGAAATTAATGAGTGATGGAAAATTAGATGTGGAATTTTCACCACAAGGAACATTAGTAGAGCGCATTCGCTCAGGTGGGATGGGATTAGGTGGTGTTCTCATTGATATAGGAATGAATACTAGTTTTTCAGAGAATAAAAAAGTAGTCGAGCTTGATGGAAGGCAGTATTTAATTGAATCAGCTTTAACTGCTGATATTTCTATCGTCTTTGCAAAAAAAGCAGACACTTACGGTAATTTAATTTATGACAAGAGTGCAAGAAATACAAATCCACTTATAGCAATGGCTGGTGATTTAACGATTGCGGAAGTAGAGGAAATTGTACCAGTTGGAAAACTCGAGCCAGAAGAGATTATTACACCAGGTGCATTTGTTGATATCGTCATACAAACCGAGGGAGTCGATTGGAAATGGGTATGGGAGTAGGCGTAAGAGAGCGAATTGCTATGCGTGCCGCTGAGGAAATAAAAGACGGGATGATCGTCAATTTAGGCATTGGTATCCCTACACTAGTAGCAAATTACTTACCTACATCGGTAAATGTAATGTTCCATGCTGAAAACGGAATTTTAGGAACTGGTCCTAGTCCCAGCAAAGGCAATGAGGACGCTAATTTGTGTAATGCTGGAGGATTTCCGATAACAGTTGTTCCTGGAGCCTCTTACTTTGATAGTGCTACTGCATTTGGAATTATAAGGAAAGGTTTAGTAGATGTCACGATTTTAGGAGCGTTAGAAGTTAGTGAAAAAGGAGATCTGGCTAACTGGATTGTCCCAGGAAAAAAAGTCCCTGGTATGGGCGGGGCAATCGAACTCGCACAAAAGTCGAAGAAAGTAATCGTGCTTATGAACCATGTAAATAAAAATGGAAGTCCTAAAATCTTGCAAACATGTAGTCTTCCATTAACTGCTCAAAGCTGTGTCAATTTAATTATTACAGACTTAGCGGTATTTAAAGTAACAAAAGATGGATTATTATTGCTAGAAATTATGAAACCTTATACCGTTGCTGATGTTTACAAACATACTGGTTGTGACTTTACAGTTAATTCTAATTTAAAAAATATGTAGTCGAATTGTTTTTTAAAGATTAAGAGTAAAAAATCATTAATTAAAAAGCTGTCTAGTTACAGTGCCTTACCGACTAGTCCCCTTACCTCATCTCACTTTGTCTACGATAAGTCTAGCTTTTTACGTATAGAGCTGTAGAGTTTTGGCTTTTGTAATCAGTTGATTTTTTTGAAGGAGGCTCTGAAATGAACCGAACGCAAGAAAATATCCACAAATGGTTAATCGAAAACCGTGAACAAGCGATTATATTTTTACAAGATCTTGTCAAACTTCCAAGTATTCAAGGTAATGAAGGACTTATCCAATCGGTTATTGCCACAAATTTTTTACAAATGGGTCTAGAAGTTCATATGTGGGAACTTGATGGTAAGGATTTAAAAAAACACCCTTACTTCTTTTCTACACGCGATTCTTTTGTAGAAAGCCCAAATGTGATTGGTATTTTAAAAGGGAAAGGGAATGGGAAATCATTGATTTTAAATGGACACGTCGATGTAGTACCGGCCGGGGATCTTTCGCAATGGGAAAATCATCCGTATCTTGGTGTGGTACAAGATGGAAAAATGTATGGACGTGGTACGAGTGATATGAAAGGGGGTAATCTTTCAAGTTATTTGGCAGTTAAAGCTATTAAAGAGTTAGGAATTCAATTAAAAGGGGATGTCATCTTACAAAGCGTAGTTGAAGAAGAAAGTGGTGGTGCGGGAACTTTAGCTGCAGTAATGAAGGGGTTTACAGCAGATGCAGCGATAATCCCAGAACCAACAAACATGAAAATTTTTCCAAAACAACAAGGCTCCAAGTGGTTTCGAATTCGCGTAAAAGGCCGCTCTGCCCACGGTGGAACAAGATACCACGGAGTCAGTGCAATTGAAAAAAGTGCAATAGTTGTTAAACATATTGAAGGACTCGAAACCGTTCGTAATCAACGCATTAACGACCCGCTTTATGCTAATATCCCCATTCCAGTCCCAATAAATATCGGTACAATTAAAGGTGGAGATTGGCCTTCATCAGTAGCTGATCTCGTATTATTAGAAGGTCGAATTGGGATTGCCCCAAATGAAATAATCGAAGACGTCCAAAGAGAGTTTAAAGAATGGTTAAAAAAACTTGAAAATATTGATCCGTGGTTTAAAGAACACCCCGTAGAATTAGAGTGGTTTGGAGCACAATGGGTACCTGGATGTATCGATGAAAACCATCCTTTAATGGCAATTTTAAAGGCAAAGTATAAGGAGGTCGTAGGATTCGACGCAGTCATAGAAGCATCTCCGTGGGGTACAGACGGTGGTTTACTTACACAAGTAGGTAAAACACCATCCATTGTTTTTGGACCAGGCATCTCCAGTAAGGCCCATTTTCCAAATGAATATATTGAATTAGATGATATTTTCCTTACAGCTGAAATTATAGCGCTAACGATTATTGATTGGTGTCAAATTGCAAAAATAAAAAAACGATGATTGTGAGGTGACCCTTTGAAAAAGTTCATTGATTTAAAAACTGAAATACCTGGACCTAAAGCAAAGGTTTTATTAGAGCGTCGTTACGAAAATGTTCCTAGAGGCCCTTTTAATACAGCGCTGACTTTTGTTAAAGAAGGTCGTGGTGCCTTACTTACTGATGTTGATGGAAATACATTTATAGATTTTGCCGGTGCAATTGGAACAATGAATGTTGGCCATTGTCCGAAACAAGTAGTAGATGCACTAAAACATCAAATAAGCGATTATTTGCATACTTCCTTTCATGTTATGATGTACGAACCGTATATTACATTAGCAGAAAAAATAAATTCGATTACACCTGGCACACATGATAAAAAAACATTTTTTTTAAATAGTGGTGCCGAAGCAGTAGAGAATGCGATTAAAATTGCTAGGAAATTCACGAAGCGAAGAGGAATTATTTCTTTTGAGCGTGGATACCATGGTAGAACATATATGGCAATGTCCATAACGAGTAAAGTAAAACCGTATAAAAATGGTTTTGGTCCATTTGCAACTGATACGTATAAAATGCCTTATCCGTATTACTATCGAAAGCCAAGTGGAATGACGAACGATGATGTCGATGACCTTATTTTATCTCAATTTGAAGACTTTTTTTTACGTGAAGTATCTGCTGAAGATGTGGCTGCAGTTATTATGGAGCCCGTACAAGGAGAAGGTGGGTTTATTGTGCCATCGGTTGGTTTCGTTCAAGGAGTTAAAAAATTATGTGAAAAATATGGAATTTTATTCATAGCTGATGAGGTGCAAACAGGGTTTGGTCGTACAGGAAAGATGTTTGCAATCGAGCACTATGGTGTAATTCCAGATTTAATGACATTATCAAAATCAATTGCTGCTGGTTTACCGATTAGTGCAGTTACAGGGCGTGCGGAAATTATGGATGCACCTTATTCTGGAGAGATCGGTGGAACATACGGGGGGAGTCCACTTGGCTGTGTCGCCGCATTGAACGTTATTGATATGATAGAGAAAGAAAAACTTTATGACCGGGCGCAATCTATTGGTGAACAAATTGTGAATCGATTTTCCATACTAAAGAAAGCTATCCCACAAATTGGAGATATTCGTACGTTGGGAGCTATGACTGCAATTGAGTTTGTGAAGGATTCCCATACGAAAGAACCAAACAAAGAGTTAGTTGGAAAAATTGTTCAAGAAACAAATAAACGTGGAGTTGTCATTTTAGGGGCTGGTCTTTACAGTAATGTATTACGTTTTTTATGTCCACTTGTTATTACTGATGAACAACTTCATGAAGGTCTAGAAGTGATTGAAGAAGTCATAGATGAAATTATTAATCGCGAAGTAGAATAGCAATATCTGTGTAACGACAATTGAGAGGAATAAACAAGCTTCTATTATGTTTTACAATATTTATATTGATGTTTCAAACAAAAGAATTGCACCTCGACTAATTGATCGTTAAAATGAGCAGTGAAATAAAATTTTAGGAAGAAAAGAGGAACTCCAAATGATTCAACGTATAGTTTTAGTTAAATTTTCCGAGGATACCACTGCCGATCAATTACTTGAAGTGATTGAACGATTTAAAGCATTGAAAGAACACCTTACTGGTATTGTTGAACTTCATGCTGGACTAAATATTTCTGAGCGAAACAAGGAATATCAAGTCGTTCTTATGGTTCGTTTTGAAGACCGTGCATCTCTTGATGCCTATGTAACAGACCCTAATCATCAAGCTGTTGCTAATTATATTAAAGAGGTTGGAAGAGTAGACAGTATCGGAGTAGACATCGAAATTTAATAAAGTTTAACGATTAAAAAAGCCTAATGTTTTCGTTAGGCTTTTTACAATTGTGTATGGTATATTTGGCATTGTTAATAAAAACTAAGGTGAGGCGAATAAGAGATGTCAAAAGTAATTTTATTTGATTTAGATGGTACATTGCTTCCTATGGACACGGATTTATTTGTGAAAAACTATATACAGAAATTAGCATCAAGAGTATCACACATACTTGATCCTCATGAATTTACAAAAGCTCTACTTGCTGGTACAGATGCGATGATACGTAATCTAGAGGAAGAAAAAACAAATGAACAAGTCTTCACGAAGTCATTCCTATCATTAGTGAATCTTAATAAAGAAGAAATTTGGCCGACATTAGATAAATTTTATGAAGAAACATTTCCTACTTTAGATTACTTAACGGAACCCACACCGGTCGCAAAAAAAGTAGTCGAAGAAGCCATAAATCAAGGTTACCGTATTGTGATTGCTACTAATCCCTTATTTCCAAAAGCAGCTATTTATGAGCGTTTACGTTGGGCTGGTATTAACGAATTAACATTTGATATCGTGACTGTATACGAAGAAAGTGTTTATACAAAGCCACATGTCGAGTATTACCGAAATATTTGTCACCGCCTAGAAGTGAAGCCAGAAGATTGTATTATGGTTGGAAATGACAAGCAAGAGGATATGTCCGCATCACAAATAGGAATGAAAACATTTCTAGTTCATGGTTTTGTCATTGATCGCGGTGAACCGAACTATCCAATCAATGACGAGGGAACATTGGAACAATTATACGAGAAGTTGAAAGGAAAACTAGGGATATTTGCTAAAGAAATAGATTAAACACTAAAGGAAGCAATTAAGAATACATTACATAAAAGAAGTCTGACTACGGAAATGTTGATCAGACTTTTTGTATTTTTATTTTCTGTCAGGAAAGAGTACAACAATTGAGATTCTGTTATGGCTAATACTGATGAACAATTTCACAATAAATTATAAAACTGACAACTCCTATAGGAATTCATATTTAGAGCCTTGCTTTAATACTGTAAGGGGTATATAATGGAAGTGCGAATGATTCTTAAAGTGATTAGCGTTTGATAAGTATTGCATGAAGGGTGGAAAAATAAATGAAATATGACGATAAGGTTAAAAATAGAGTAAAAAGAATTGAAGGACAAATAAAAGGAATTTTGCGAATGATGGAAGAAGAAAAGGATTGTAAAGAATTGGTTGTTCAAATGTCAGCTGCACGAAATGCTCTTGATCGCGCAATAGGCGTAGTAGTTAGTGAAAACTTAGAAAAATGTATCAGAGATCAAATAGAAAAGGGTGAGGGAACGGATAAGTTTATACAAGAAGCTGTGGAACTATTGGTGAAAAGTAGATAAAGCGTAATTCCATAAAAAAAGCTTCTAGGCTATTAATATAGCTTGAAAGCTTCTTTTTTTTCTATGTAAGAAAGTATAAAATTGCAAACTTGGAAACTGTCTAGCTTCAGCGCCTACGAGCTCGGTCACTTCAGTCAAGCTATTGACTTCAATAACTACATGAATAACGTCTCTGAATAGCTTCATGCAGCTTTGCTTCGAGGAAGCTTACTACGAAGCAATACTAGAAGACGCAGAAGCACGTAGGAAGCTAAAGAGCGGCTTCCGTCAAAGGCCTTCCAGTGCCTTTCGCTCGTGACCAAGGCGCTTGCGCTTTTCTTATATCGCAATACATTTATACAGCTGAAGATAAAATCTTTGGCTCTAATGCAGAATGGACAATTTGTGTTTCTTCAAGGGTAAGTGGAACTAACGGTAATCGTACCGACCCAACGTTTTGACCAAGCATTTCTAGTGCAGCTTTTACAGGAGTTGGGTTGGGTGCAATAAACATTGATTTCATAATCGGTAATAGATTACGATGCATTTGGGCAGCTTGTTTATATTCGCCATTTTGGAATGCTGTAATCATTTGTTTCATTTCAAGACCAACAACGTGAGAAGCAACACTTACTACACCGTACCCACCAATTGACATTAATGGTAGTGTTAAACTATCATCTCCAGTATAAACTAGGAAATCTTCAGGCGTGTGTTGAATAATATTGGCAATCGCTTCTAAGTCTCCACTAGCTTCTTTAATACAAACGATATTTTCAATTTGAGCAAGGCGTATAATTGTCTCTGGTAACATATTAACAGCACTTCGTCCAGGAATATTGTAAAGCATTACTGGTAATTCTGTTGATTCAGCTATTGTTTTGAAGTGTTGATAAAGTCCTTCTTGACTTGGTTTATTATAATAAGGTACGACTAACATAATGCCGTCGACCCCTACAGAACTTGCAATTTTTGTTAACTCTATAGATGCAACTGTATTATTTGATCCAGTTCCTGCAATTACCGGAACACGCCCGTCTACCACTTCTACAACATATTTAAATAATTCAGTTTTTTCTTGAGTAGTTAATGTCGGAGATTCACCTGTTGTTCCAGCAACAACGATACCTTCCGTTCCAGTTGCTATTAAGTAATTAATTAATGAGTTTGTTGCTTGAAAATCAACTTTTCCTTCTTGATCGAATGGGGTAACCATCGCAGTTAATAATTGCCCAAAATTCATGTAGAACACCTCTATTCATTAGATTTTTTTCGCCATTGTTTATAATGACGATGTTAAGTTCTGAATAGAGCTAAATCGCAAAGATCACCGTAAACCTTTAGAAAAAACAAAAACAACAACGAGGGAATCGCTGCTGCTAGGAAAAAATCAACGGTTATTCTAGCGTAAGATAGCCCTCCATATAGTTAAAAACTATACGACAGTTCTGTATTTGTTCAATGACAGACCCAGCAACAAAGCCAATGAGAAACTCGTCGCTTCGGCAAATCCCCCTTTTCAAACCCGTCAACGGAGCTCACTCTCCTTAAAGTTTGTACTAATGGTCATTGCGCCTCTATCACTTCAAAAAATGAAGTAGAGAAAATATGAACTTTTGTAAACCTTAACAAATTCTAGCCTCTTTTGCAATACAATTTGAAGAAAAAATAAAAGATTTCTTTTAGGAAAACACTTCTCTTATTGAGTGAATTTCATTATTCAAGCAGCATCAAACTATATGTAGTTTGATAGTGCGATCATTCACTACATATAGGTGAACTAGCACATAAATATCCCATTATGAAAATCGCTAATTTTATTTAACTCTTTAGCGGCAGTCACCCAACTAATTGAAGTTCAGCTTTGTTAATAGGTGAAGGTAACTCGGAAATATATTCATCTGAGTGAATTTCATCATTACAAAAACCGAGCTACATAAATCTATTTATAGTTACGAACAGTTTGATGTAACTCTATATAGCACCTTGGTGGCGAGAAGGATGGATTATGAAATTCATTAAACTATTAATTATTGCCACTTTTTTAACCGCCACTTTTTATACAATAACCTAAGGAGATCTCGGCGATATTTCTTAATGATATAATGGATGAGAAAGTAAAGGATGATGCCAAAAATAACCATATTAAGACACATGCCAACTATAAATGTCTTACCAATTTTCAAACCTGCTTCAAGAACTTCTTCAGGTTCAACGGGGCTCACTTCAATTTCTTCAATTATTATTTCGATGTTATTTTCAAATTGCATAGGTATTAAGGATTCACCGACGATAATATTTAAATAAAAAAATAACGGGAACGCCCAAATAAAGGCTATACATCCAATTAACCCTGCAACAGGATTTCCTTTCACTAATTTAGGTCCTATAGTGGAAAGAAACGGTCCAAAGCCAAATGATGGTATAAAGTTTATTAAAAAGCCAATCGAAAAGCCTCCTGCTATACTATGAGCTCTATCATTAATCCTTAATAACCTAAGACAAAGATATTTAAGTTTTCTTAGCTGTTTATTTATCATAGTTCACCAACCATTACAGTGTCTAATCTTAGAATATATCTTTTTGTGACATGATTCAAACTACTTCGATAAAAATTATTAATTTGTACAAAAATGTACTAGGGAAAAATTTGGAATGTGAAGATAGTGTCTTGTTTTGTCGAATGCATTCAAAAGTGTGTGTTTTTTTGACATAATGTGATTATAGTAATAAATTTGTGGTTTATTTAATGTAAGAGGGTGGTATCATGCGCAACAATACTGAATTGTTAAAGGAAATCGAACATACTAGAAAACTTATGGTTAAACATGCTTCTTTGAAAGGATTATCCTCTGAGGAAACTATTAAAGTTAGTCAGAAGCTTGACCACCTTTTAAATGAATATGACAAAATAGAAAAAATGTTAAGAAATGAAAGTACGGATCACTTAGCAATTGATATCGAGAGAATAAATTCTGTTATTAATAATGAGGCCAAAATTTTAATTACCGATACCGAGGGAGTTATTCTTTTTGTTAACGAAAAGTGCTGCCAAGTAATAGGTTATGAAAAAGACGAAATAATTGGAAAACACACTCGAGTTTTTAATTCCGGTTATCATTCAACACAATATTTTAAAGATATGTGGAACACCATTCTTTTAGGTGACATTTGGAAAGATGAAATTAAAATTAAACGCAAAGATGGCTCTACAACTTGGAATGAAATGACGATTTTTCCGGTTTTAGATGCAAAAGGAAACCCTTATCAATTCTTAACTCTTAGAGAAGATATTTCTGATAAAAAAGAATTTGAGTTTCGGGCCATACAAAAAGAGAGAATGTTAAATTTTTTTACAAAGAATTCAAATGATGTGATTGGCATCATTGATCAAGAGATGAAAATAATCTATCAAAATAATTCAGTAGAACAAATGATGGGATACAAAGTTGAAGATGTAATAGGAACAAATCTATTTGACTACTTTAATAATGAAGATACTAAAACGAAAAAGCTAAAAAATCTCGTAGCTAAACAGGAAAAATCATTACATTTTCATATTAATGTAAGACACAAAAACGGTTCGTGGATTCTGTGCGAATTAAATACTACTAATTATATTGATGACCCTTATATAAACGGAATAGTTTTCAGTTTACGTACTATTAACGAACAAGAGAAAGTGAGCCACCTTTCATATTATGATTATTTAACTGGGTTGAATAATCGCAGAAGTTTTGAAAAGCGTTTAGCTGAAGAAATCATTCACTCAAAAGAAGATAATCTACAGTTTACTGTTATATTAATAAACTTAGATGGATTTAAGTACGTTAATGATTCTTTTGGGCATGATGTAGGTGATAAACTTCTTAGAGAAGTTTCACTACGATTAAGAAATGTGTTAAACAAAAAGCTATTTTGCGGTAGATTAGGTGGAGACGAGTACGGCTTAATTTTTCCTAACACCAATAATTTTGATGAAATCCATCAGGTTGGAAAATTTTTGGTGAATTTATTTGACGAAAATCCATTTAAAATTGATGATTATGAATTTTTTATCTCAGCTAGTATAGGAATTAGTGTCTATCCTTCTTCTGGAGATACAATTAAAAAGTTATTAAAACATGCTGGTACTGCAGTGTATCATTCAAAAATGGAAGGGAAAAATCAATATCAAATTTATTCCCCAAACATGAATTTAAATAGTTTTAAAATGTTTACTCTTAAAAATGATCTGAAAAAAGCTTTAGTTAAAGAAGAGTTCATTATTTACTTTCAACCACGTATTAACCCATTAACATTTGAGGTAACTGGAGCCGAAGCGCTAATGCGTTGGAATCATCGGAAATGGGGCATTGTTTCTCCAATTGATTTTATTTCACTAGCTGAAGAATCAGGATTAATTGTAAAGATGGGCGAATGGCTACTAAGGGAAGTGTGTCGTCAAATTAAAGGATGGTTAGAACAGGGCATAAACTTTGAGAAGATATCGATAAATATCTCTTCCCTTCAATTATTCCAAGCGGACTTTGTTTCAACGGTTTCGACAATATTGAATGAAGAGGGCGTCGACTCAAGTTACTTAGAATTTGAAATAACGGAAAGCGTCATAATCGATCGAGAAGAACATGTATTAAAGACATTAAAGCAATTAAAAAGCATGGGTATTTCCCTAGCACTAGATGACTTTGGGACAGGCTATTCATCTTTAAATTATTTGAGAAAATTACCATGTGACACAATAAAGATTGATAAAAGCCTTATAAACGACATTTTAAGTAATAATGAAACTTATGAAATATTCGAAGCTACGATTCGCTTGTGTCATAAGTTAAATAAATCGGTAGTCGTTGAAGGAATTGAAACAAATGAACAACTTTCAATTATTCAAACTTTAGATTGCAAGGAATTTCAAGGTTACTTATGTAGTAAACCACTAAAACAAGAAAAGTTTGTAGAATTTCTACTATTAGGAAAATGGACGAAGGAGCCAAAAAAGAAAATGATGATACAAGAAAACCAAGAAATAATTTAAAAAATAATTTATGTTTATGTATAGCCTTGAATTTAATACAAAAAAAGTAGTCACCAATGGAGGTGAACTACTTTTTTGCATAATCAGAATTTATAAATTTCTAACTTGGAAACTGTCTAGCTTCAGCGCCTACGAGCTCGGTCACTTAAGTCAAGTTTCTGACTTCAATGACTACATGAATAACGTCTCTGAATAGCTTCATGCAGCAATGCTTCGAGGAAGCCTACTTCGAAGCATTGCTGTAAGACGCAGAAGCACGCGGAAGCCAAAGAGCGGCTTCTGTCAAAGGCCTTCCAGTGCCTTTCGCTCGTGACCAAGGCGCTTGCGCTTTTCTTATTTGCTATAAAAAGCACGTAAGCTTTTTAGCCTATGTATCCTTTTTCCTTTAGCGCTTCAAATGCTTCTTTTTCTTTTTCATCCTTAATTTGATAGACTAATGAAGTACCATCTACTTTTGCACATCTACCACCGAACGGTTTTAATAGTTCTTTTACTTCTTTTATATCAAATTCTGTTTTTATTTCGTAAGAAACTTTCATATCATTCACCTCCTCTATTAAATTATACACAATTTAAAGAAAGAATAGTTACAAATATTCCTTATATAACAAGATGTCTAATGAAATCTGGAGATGTTTACAATGCATTTCATTAGTTAACTGGAAACCTGCAATTTCTTCACACTTTTTAAGTCTGTAAGTTAAGGTGTTACGATGTATGTTTAATTCATTAGATGTATCGTTAATATTTTTATATTTTGTAAGGTATAAATGAAGTGTTTTTGCGTAATTTGTTTTATTTTTATGATCATATTCAATAAGAGTTTTACAACCTGGATACACAAAAACTAATGAGGATTCTTCTTTCAAAGCAGATTCAATTAAGTGTTGGTAAACATAATTTTCATACTTATAGTAGTTTTTTTTTCTATCTATTTTTCTTCCAATTTTATTTGCAACTATGGCTTGTCGATAATAAATAGTAGAATTGATTAATTCGTAATAGACATTACTAACTCCAAAATGAATAGTAAGATTTTTAAGTATGTCCACTGTAACTTTTATAGACCGTTCAATCCCTTTGCCAAATAATAGAAGAACTAGATAACCTCCGTGAGTACATAAATGGATATTTTCGATTTTTAACGTAAGCTGGTTATGTGCAATAGTTAATAATGACGTATTTTCTTTCATGAAATTTAGAGGTGCAGCGAAAATACAATATGGTGCTTTAAACGGTAGTTTAGCTCGAGCCATTGTTTTTTGAAGTGTATCTTCAGATGAAATCCCACCGTCCAAAAGATTTGCAAGAAATGTTTGTTTCAAAATAGATGGCTCACTAGCTGGTGTTGTTTTTCTTTTCAGAATAGAACATAAAACCTTACATACTAAATGGGTTATTTCATAATCTGCCTGCGAAAAAGGTTTATTGTATTCAATAATACCTAAATAACCATATATTTTCTTTCCATCAATAACTGTTGCAGAAAGTCTTGGTATTTCTTGTGCCCAACTCCAATTTAAATAAATAGGCCTATCACTAACTAATGACTTCTCTTTTGTTTTGTCTGTTTCAAACATCATAACAAAATCCTGTTCTAAAAATCCTCTTACATATAGACTATCCCATACTGGATCATTTATTTTTTTTTCTGGATAGAAGCCTAGCAGTCTATACGTAGGATCCGTTAATGCAATGGGATTTCCTAATATTCCGTAGGCTGTATAAAGGATTGAAGAGATACTAGATTCTTTGATTACTTCATCAAAAAGACGTTCTTTTGCGTCTTGAATAACTTTTTTTTCTGCAAGGGCCATTTTTACAATGGATACAGCGATATCAAATTTATGATCAGCTACGTAGATCAAATTATTATTATCAATGTTAATCAAGTCGCTAGCGAGATTACTTTGAAATAAAAAGTTGGCATTTTGTGGAAGCGTGGACAATACTTGTGTGCTGCCATAATAAAGTGTGTTTAACTCAAAATTTTGTAAATTTGAATGTAATGGTTCAATGTTAGCAATACTGCGTTCTGGATAACTAAGCTGTTTCAATGGAGCTAATTTTTGTAAGCGTTCAATAAGTTGTAATATTTTCATACAAAATCCTCCGCAGCCTAAAGATTAGTTATATCAACCATATTTTATCTTAGTTGTTAAAATTGCACAATTAGAATTGGTTAAATTATGAAAAATGACATTGTGAAACGTTTAACAAGTTAATATAATCGAAGTAAATAAAGATTGAGGGAGGGTTTTGTCATGTTGAAGATGTTAAGTAAAGCGAATATCGGTAAGATGAATTTACGGAATCGTGTATTTATGGCACCAATGGGAACGACTACAGATCCTGATGGTGGGTATTCTGATCGAAATATTCATTATTTCACCGCTCGTGCAAAAGGTGGAATAGGCCTCATCATTACTGGTGCAAATACAATAACTGATAAATATGAACCTCGTCCATGTCATCTCCTTGACCATTTCAATAAAGTTGGCCGATTAAATCTTTTAATAGAACGTGCGCATCAATATGGTGCAAAAGTATGTGTTCAATTAAGTCCTGGTTTAGGGCGCGTTTCATTTGTGGATCCATTTACACCACCATACGCACCAAGTCCAGTTCCCGCTTTTTGGTTTCCATCTTTAACATGTAAGCCATTTACTATTGAAGATATTCAATATCTAATAAAGGCTTTTGGATATTCAGCAAGCCTAGCCAAGCAAGCAGGTGCAGATGCTATTGAAATTCATGGTTATGGAGGTTATCTGATAGATCAATTCCACTCAACTTTATGGAACAAACGAACGGATGAATATGGTGGAGATTTAGAAGGAAGAACACGTTTTAGTCGTGAGTTAATAGCGGAAGTTCAAAAAACATGTGGAAAAGATTTTCCGATCATATTTAAATTTACTCCATATCATGGTGTAGAAGATGGACGTGAACTTGAAGAAGGTATTGAAATAGCAAAGATATTAGAGAACGCGGGTGTGGCGGCACTTCATGTAGATAAAGGCTGTTATGAAGCATGGTATCATGCAATCTCAACGGTTTATGAAGAAAAAGGCGCCCAAATTAACCTTGCTCAAGCTATTAAAAAAGCAGTAAAAATACCGGTTCTCGCACAAGGAAAGTTAAGTGAACCAGCTTTTGCAGAGCAAGTATTACAAGAAGGGAAGGCAGACTTTGTTGGACTTGGTCATCAACTACTAGCTGATCCTGAATGGGTAAATAAGGTCGCTGATGGAAAAATTGATGATATCATTCCTTGTATTGGATGTAATGAATGTCTCTTAGGTGGGTTCTCAGGTAAAAACACAACCTGTGCAATTAACCCAACGTGTGGTTATGTAAGCGAATACAATCTTAAGGAAGCGAAAAAAACAAAATCAATTTTAGTCGTTGGTGGTGGACCAGGAGGAATGACCGCAGCGATATCTGCTGCAAAACGAGGTTTTAAGGTAGAGCTTTGGGAGAAAAAAGACCATTTAGGGGGGAACCTACTTGCAGCTGGTGCGCCATCATTTAAAAAAGATGTTATAAAATATACTGATTATTTAAAAACACAAGTAAGTAAGCACCCAATTAATTTAAAATTACTTAAAGAAGGGTCAGTTACTGATATCATCAATCGAAAAGATGACCTTGTTATACTTGCTCTAGGGGCGAAAGAAGCAACACCACCTATTCCTGGGATTGATAAGGCCCATGTTAAGTATGCAAATAATGTATTACTTGGTAAAGAAATAACTGGTGATGAAGTAGTAGTCATTGGTGGCGGTTTAGTTGGTTGTGAAACAGCCCTTTTCTTAAAACAACAAGGGAAGGAAGTAACCATAGTTGAGATTCTTGATGATATTTTACAAGGAGATAGTCATTCATTAAATAATAAGATGAAGCTAAGAGCCTTACTAAAAGAAAGTGGTATTTATATTATGACAAAAACAAAAGTTGAGTCTATTTGCTATACAAACGTAACTTTGCTAACAGATGGAAAGGAACAAATGTATGATTGTGATTCAGTTGTCATTGCTACAGGATACCTTCCAGAGAGTGAATTAATAAAGGAATTAGAGGATACAGTTCCAATAGCTTCAGTAGGAGACTGTGTTAAACCAGGAAAAATTTTAAATGCTGTACACGATGCCTTTCATGCAATTCGTCTTCAAAATGCATAAAGTTACAACCTGTAAATAAAAGAAGTATGCCTCATTCTTCTTGAAGCGTACTTCTTTTTGTGTGTTATATGGATTGCATTTACCTTTTTACTAAAGATGGATACATAGTTCAGAAGTCATGTTTTTTAGTTAGATTAATGAATATTTTTCTTGATTAGTTTTAAAATAAAATTATTAATTCAAGTAAAGAGGAGTGCAAACATGGATCGGAAAATTTTAAGATTCCTACTATTATTAGGACTCGGGCTACTGCCTACTATTTTCTTGAAAAAGAAAAATATAAAGGATTGGGTTATTTCATTTTTACTAAATTCCTATTTTGTCACTTATATCGACTCACTTATGGTGAAAACAAAAAGAATTTCCTATCCGGCCCGGTTTTTACCAAAGTCTTTTGAAACGAGCGTGATTTATGATTATTTACTCTGCCCATTAGTTTGCGTTTGGTTTAATCAAGTTAGTTACAAAAAAAATATAAAAACAATCTTACTTCAAGCATTACTCTTTACGGTGCCAGCTTGCGGACTTGAATATTGGTTTGAAAAATATACTAATTTAGTTAAATATAATAAATGGTCAATTATTCGCACATTTTTTTCGTTGTTTATCATTAAACTGCTAGTTAGAGGATTAGTTGAATGTTTTAGAATATTTGAAGACTCTGAAAAAAATATGCATGAGAAACAAAAAACGTTTAACGATAATCTAGTTATCGTCAATAAATAAATGATCTCTTATCAGAGATCATTTTTTCATAGAAGGGTATCATTATATCTCAATAAATGCGCCAAGTTGTATGGAGTATTTCGATATAGTCCCATTAGGCAATTCCAGGGCTGATACGGCATGCTTAATAGGAAAAATAACTGACCAAGGTTTTACATTTTCTTTAATAAAAATAATTTGATTTTTATCGTTCAAAAAAACAACATCTATGGAGAAATTCATAAAAAACATGTGAATGGAATTGCAAGGTGACAGTAATATGCCTTCTTTAACAATGGGTTTCATACGAAACATTAAACCTTTTAATCTTTTAAGAAATGTATTGTATTGAAAAATTTTGATAGGAATATGTTGCACAGAATTTTCTAGGATTAACTTCATGAAAACCACATCCTTTTCTGCTAGTAACGTAATTGTTTATAAATCGAACGTTATAATTATTTTAAAATAATATACCAACATTATCTAAAATATGAACTATTTTGTCATTGTTGACTAGGTAAATTCCGTGCTACTATGACATTACAGCGACGAGATAACCTAAACAAATTGTTTAAGAATTTTTCGTTTGTTGCTTTCACATTATGTTAAGGGCAAACTAAAGGAAACTTTAGGACGCAAAGCTATAGGGGCTTCATCGAAGTTGCGATATGCTAGCCAGTTACCGAAAATAGTGATCACTAAGTACTATTCTTCGGATCGATATTATTTATACAAAAATACTATTTGAAGGGTGGTCACAAAAAGATGAACAAATTTATTAAATTTCTTAAAGAAGAAGAAGGTCAAGGAATGACTGAATATGGCTTAATTTTAGGTGTTATTGCGATTGGAGCGATTGCAGCATTCACATTATTCGGTGATTCTTTAATTGAAAAAATTAATGAAGTTGCAGAAACAGTATTTTCAAACTAAATTTAATTTATATATGTGACTTTTTAAATAAAAAAGGCAAACCATAGGAAACTTTGGGACGCAAAGCTATAGGGACTTCATCGATGTTGCGATAGGTCAGCCAGTTACCGAAAATAGTGATTTCTACTATTATTCTTCGGGTGTAGTATTTTTTTTTGATCGAAAAGTTTAAAATTTTGTACCTGTTATGATGTCTAACCAAGGTGCTGTGCGCATTTCTTATGTAATCAAATAAAAACTAATAAAGGATGGATACAAATTATGTTAAATAAATTCATGAAATTTTTTAAAGAAGAAGAAGGACAAGGGATGACTGAATACGGCTTAATCTTAGGTGTCATTGCAATTGGAGCGATTGCAGCATTCACATTATTCGGTGATTCTTTAATTGAAAAAATTAATGAAGTTAGAGGTTCAATCTTTTCAACTGAATAATTACAACATATCCTAGCGTAGTTCCTAAAATCCTACTTTCTTTTAAACAAAGAAAGTAGGATTTTTTTTACACCGTACAAATAAGATAGTAAATAAAACAAATACTAATTTATAAGGACTAATTTTGGTGAACACCCCTATCGATTAAAGAATTTGAGGTGATAGGAAATGACATTTGTCGTTTTACTGATTACGTTAGCGATTTCATTTATTACTGATATAAAAAGTAGAAAAATATTCAATATTGTTACGTTTCCATCCATGTTTATAGGAATTATTTTTAACACCATTACATTTGGATGGGAAGGGTTGTTTTTTAGCATTTTAGGTTTATTAACCGGGTTTGGGTTGTTAGTCATCCCTTATGCGTTAGGTGGAATAGCTGCGGGCGATGTTAAGCTATTAATGGCTATTGGCGCCTTACAAGGGAGTTCCTTTGTTTTTGGTTCCTTTTTATATATAACCATAATTGGTGGTGTCATTGCTCTTGTACTATTAATAATGCAAGGAGAATTGCGAAATACAATTAAACGTATTTTTACAACAGCTCAGTTAAAAACTTTAAATGGTCTAAATAAAAATGAATTACATCATGCATTTCCATATGGTGTTGCCATTGTTTTAGGAACAATATGTTATACGGGAGTGATTTACTTTTGATTAGATCACAAAAAGGACAAGCTACCGTTGAATTAGCGATTACATTAACCATTCTAGTTTTTCTCATATTTATCATTATTGATTTCGGCCGTATTTTTCATGCTTATCTTACCCTAGAACATGCAGGGCGAGAAGGGGCTAGGGTTGCAAGTGTAGGGGGGACAGATACAGACGTTATTCAAAGGGTAAAAGAGTCTGCCCCATCACTTAACACGAACCAAATTACGATTTCTCAAATACCTTCAAAAGTAGGACGAACGAGAGGAACATACGTAACCATTGACTTGGCCTATCCAATTACGCTCTCCGTCCCGTTATTAAAGACAGTATTACCCGATCCCGTTGTATTAAATGCTAAAACAGTAATGAGAGTGGAATGAAGAAATGAAAACATTTTTAAAAGAAGAATCTGGATCTGTTATTATTTTAGTTGTTTTATGTATGACCGTCTTTATTGGAAGTATAGCTTTCGTTATTGATATGGGATCCTTATATCTTGAGAAAAATCGCCTTCAAAAAATTGTTGATGCCGCTGCTTTAGCTGGAGCACAAGAGCTTCCAAGCAGTGAAACAAAGGCACGTCAAGAAGTGTATAAAACTATCGAATTAAATGATGACGATCTTAAACAGTTTACAACCTCGATTAATAGTGATTCTACGTTAATTGAAGTAAGTGGTGAAAAACAGGGGACACTATTTTTTGCAAAAGTACTTGGTTTAAGAGAACCAACGATAAAAGCTAGCGCTGTCGTTCAACTCCAACCACTTACGACAGGGAAGGGGTCAATTCCTTTAGGAGTACAACCATCAATGAATTTATCATTTGGAAGTCTTCAAACGTTAAAGGTAAGTGACTCCGCATATGGTCATTTTGGTGCCATTGCATTAACGGGCCCAGGAGCTAAAGATTATGAAACTGATTTAAAAAATGGTTATGAATTTGATTTAACGGTAGGCATAACTCTAAATACACAAACAGGACAATTAGCAGGTCCTACGAGACGGGCTGTTTTGGATCGAATTTCTCGTTGCCCAAATGCAACGTATTTAAATTATCCGCCAAATTGCTCAAGAGTTGTACTTATTCCGATCTACGAACCAGTACAAACCGATCAAAAGCAAATTAAACAAGTCAAAGTTGTTGGATTTGGTTCGTTCTTTCTTGAAGACGTAGCAACAACTAGCGAAGGTGCTGAAGTAACTGGACGTTTTATTCAATTTAGTCAGTTAGGTACTTCGTCTCCTAATCAAGTCAATTATGGTACATTCGGTTTTAAACTTGTTCAATAAAACAAAGGATTATATCCGATATTTTCAACAGTAATTTTCAACCACCGGGCGAAAGGCATCTTTAAAAGATTAAAGGAGATGGAAATGAATACAAAAAAAATATGGATATTAGCGATTTTTTTTGGGTTGTTAATGTCAATACTCGTTTATACATTAACATCAAGTAACGGGAATGCTAATCAAACATTAAATGAACCACAATTAAACGAACAAGAGATAAACGATCAAGAAGACTTGGGAATGACAGAAAAATTTTTTTTTGAAATTCAGCCAGGAAAAAGAGCCATTTCAATTGCAGTCAATGAAGTGCAAAGCGTTTCTAGATTTGTAAAACCGGGTTCTTATGTTGATGTAGTTGCCATTTTGCCTTTTCCTATTGGTGAACATACATCAGCTCGAATTTTACTTGATGATATTAAAGTGTTAGCAGTTGGCAAAACGTTTCAAATAGAGAATGATGAAAGAAATGAAGTATACGAAATGGTGACACTAGAAGTAACGCCGGAAGAAGGAACTGCACTAGCGTTTGCAAAAGAAATTGGTGTAGTCACGCTTATGTTGAGGGGAGCGGACGAACAGGAGACATCTATTCGTACTAAGATTTCATTTGAGGATTTAGTAAAAGGAAAGATGCAAAGATGAGAATGAATTATTTGATTCTTTCAGAAAAAAAAATGTATTCAACTGCCATAAAAATGATGTTAGATGATTTGAAAAAAAATAATAAGATTTATGAAATTTTTTCTGATCTTAAAGCTGATCTATTTAACTCTAAAGCAAATATTGTTGTAATCGGACCAAATTCGTTACAAAATCCATATGAAATTTGCCAAGAAATAACGAGGAGCTTTCCATTAACAGCGGTATTATTATTGTTAAACAGCGAAGATATTGATTATAAAAAAGGCATGTATTCAGGTGCGGTTGATGTACTCGATATTGAAAGTGACGAACAAGAAGTTATCGATTCATTAAAAAAGGCTGAGACCGTCGTTACTCTTAAAATAGATGCAGACATTGATGAGGATGAAAAAAATAATGCAAAAATCATTACAGTTTGTAGTACAAAAGGTGGAGTTGGTAAAACCACTTTAAGTGTGAATATGGCTGTTGCTTTTAATAAGCATAATTTGAAGGTTGTAGTTATCGACTTGGACTTACAATTTGGTGATGCAGCACTACTTTTTGATCAGCAACCAACTCATACCATTTACGATTGGGTGAAAAGATCTTACGAAAATGGGGATAAATCATATCAAAGCTTTGTAACAAAGGACAAATTCGGAATTGATATTTTAGCGGCACCTGCTCTCCCTGAATTTGCAGAATTAATTACAGGAGAACATATCACATATCTGTTAGAAAAGATGAAAAAAGATTATGATGTGATCATCGTTGATACACCAGCAGCATTTGTTGAAACAAGTTTAGTTGCTTTAGAATCATCAGACGTCATTTTACTTATTGCATCATTAGATTTACCTACGTTAAAAAATGGAAAGTTAGCGATAGAAACGTTAAATTTATTGGGGTTAAAAGAAAAAATTTACGTGATATTAAATCGTGATTCTGAAATGGCAGGTATGACCAGAAGTTTAGTTGAAGAGGTTTTGGAAATGAAAATATTTGGGAGAATTCCGAGTGATTATCATACCGTAATATCTTCGATTAATAAAGGTGAGCCATTTGTAGATATGGCTACTAGAACGCCTATCGCAAAAGCAGTGATGAAAATATCTGATCAATTATTGCAGGAAGGACAAGAAGAAGTAGAAGTAAATAGGAAAGCGAAGAAGAAAAATAAGTTATTTTTTTTTCAAAGAAATAAAAAATAGGGGGAGTGTCATTTGTCATTATTAAAACGATTAAATGAAAAAAATATCGCTGCTTCCTCAACTGATCGTAAACAAGATCATCACCAGTCTCAAACTCGAGAAGGGAGTAAATCAAAGGAAACAGAGTTAAAAGTTTCGTTACAAAATCATTTAATTTCAGAATTAAAAAAGAAGCCAGACCTTACAGACAATGGACAAAAAGAGTTAATTGAATTAGAAGCAATGAAGTATATAAATGAAAAAAACGATCGGTTATCGTTTGAAGCAAAAAAAGAATTAATCGAAATAGTTTCTCACGAACTCATTGGCTATGGACCTATTACAGCTCTATTAAATGAATCTGATGTGTCGGAAATAATGGTCAATGGGCCAGATCAAATTTACGTCGAAAGAAATGGAAAACTTATGTTAAGTGATCACTATTTTCGGGACAATGAACACGTACTACAAGTGATTGAAAAAATTGTTTCACCATTAGGTAGGAGAATAGATGAGAGTAGTCCGATGGTTGATGCTAGACTTCCTGATGGATCTAGAGTGAATGCGATTATTCCACCCCTATCGTTAGTAGGACCAGTGATTACCATTCGGAAATTTCCGCAAAATCGCTTGCAAATTTCAGACTTAATAAATTTCAACTCATTAACAGAACATATGTCACAATTTCTTGATGCGTGTGTAAAAGCACGGCTTAACATATTTATTAGCGGGGGTACGGGTAGTGGTAAAACAAGTTTATTAAACATTTTATCTTCCTTCATCCCACATGATGAAAGGATCGTCACGATCGAGGATGCTGCTGAACTACAGTTATTACAAGACCACGTCGTTTCTTTAGAAACAAGACCACCGAATGTTGAAGGAAAAGGAGCCGTTTCGATTCGAGATTTAGTAAAAAATTCGTTAAGAATGAGACCAGACCGGATTGTGATTGGAGAGGTTCGTGGTGGTGAAGCGTTGGATATGCTTCAAGCCATGAATACCGGACATGATGGTTCACTAGCTACGGGACATTCTAATTCTCCTCGAGAAATGTTATCTCGACTAGAAACGATGGTATTAATGGCAGGTATGGATCTTCCAATTCGAGCGATTAGGGAACAAATGGCTGGTGCTGTTGATCTCATAATCCAACAGTCCCGATTAAAAGATGGAAGTCGTAAAGTCATTAATATTACCGAAGTGATCGGTATGGAGGGTGAAACGATCGTTTTACAGGATCTATTTGTTTTTCGTCAAACCGGTACAACTGCTGAGGGAAAAGTAATTGGACAACATACATCTACCGGCATTCGACCTTATTGTTCTGATAAATTAGAGCAGTATGGATTTGAGTTACCTGCGACCTTTTTTGTAGAAAAAAGTTAATAAAAAATTGTAATCAAAAAGGCTTAAATATGAGCAATAGTCTTTTGTTTTCTTATTGGGGGGATCATTTTCATGTTCATTTTTATTTTTATTCTCTCTACTTTATCTTTTGCGTTGACTACTATTTATTATCGGAATAAAAAGCAAAAGGTTCAAAAAAGAATTAATCGATTTATCCCACGATCTTCAAAAGTATCTCAAGAAAAAGAAGTGGAAGTACCATCAGTCAAACCGACGGTGTTCAAAGAATTCATAACAACAATCGCTAAAAATATTAAAGCTTCAGAAACGAAACAAAATAAATGGAAAATTGAGTTAGAAAGTGCCGATATTCCCTTAAAAGTGGAAGAATTTATGACTATAAGAATAGTCCTTTTCTCAATTATGTTTATAGCCCTAATATTATCAGGTGTGAACGTACTATTATCAATCGTAATTGGATTAATCAGTTGGAAGCTCCCCACTATTTATGTAAAAAAGAAAAAAGAAGCAAGAGTATCAGATGCAGCGACATTATTGCCTCAAACATTAGAAACGATGGCGAGTGCAATGAAATCAGGCTTTAGCTTTCTACAAGCCATGCAATTAGTGTCAAGGGAAGTCCCTGCCCCAATAGGAATTGAGTTTGAACGAACGATTAAAGAAATTAATTTTGGTATACCGACAGAAACCGCATTTGCAAATTTACTGAAACGCCTTCCTAATAAAGATTTAGAAATAGCTGTTACAGCTGTCGTGATACAACGTTCAACAGGTGGAAATTTAGCTGCGATATTAGAAACGATCCATGAAACGATATCTGAGCGTGTGCGAATGAAAGATGAACTAAAGGCACTTACTTCTCAAGGGAGAATGTCTGCTTTAGTCATTACATTATTGCCGATTATTTTAGGTCTACTATTAAATGTAATGAATCCCGAGTATTTTAGTCCAATGTTCTCACATCCACTAGGATGGTTGTTATTGGCCGGTGGAACGATTTCAGGTATTTTGGGATGGATATTTATTCAAAAGGTCGTAACGATTGAGGTGTAGAATATGTTAATATTTAGTTTATGGCTTTTTTCTTTCTTGTTTTTTACATGCATTGGTTTTCTCTTCTTTAACCGACTGTATAAAAGTAAAATGATAATGCATAAAAGGGTTTCCTTATTAATAACACCGACACAAAAAGGTATAAAAGTAGATGAAACTTTAAGAAATAAAACGTTATCAGCAAGACTAATTCAACCTACAATATCAAAGATACGTGTTTTGGCTGTAAATAAAATGCCAAAACAAAAAATGGTTCAAATTGAAAAAAAACTTCAAGCAGCGGGGCATCCACTAGGAATGTCTGCAGGTGATTTTCTGTTAATCCAACTAACCTTACCGGTCGCTTTATTTATCGTATTTACGATATTATTAGCCCCTGCAACTGAAGAAACAGGAAAGGTCGTCCTATTATCTGGTATTGTTGCTTTTTTTTCTTATGGTTATATGAATTATTATTTAGTTGCAAAAAGTAACCAACGGACGAAGCAAATTGATAAAGCAATGCCTGACTTTTTTGATATGTTAAATGTTTCAATAGAAGCTGGTATGGGATTGGATGGCGCATTAAAAAAAGTGTGTTCTCAAATGGATTCACCACTTTCAAGAGAATTTTTATCGGCATTGGAGGATATGAAGCTCGGAAAATCAAGAAAACAAGCATTTATTGAGTTAAAAGAGCGAGTGCCTTCAGATTTTTTTAAAAGTGTAATGAGTTCAATGATCCAGGCTGATCAAATGGGAATAGGAATAAGTAAAGTATTAAGAGCTCAAACAAAGAGGATTAGAGAAAAGCAACGTTATAGTGCAAAAGAACAAGCTATGAAAGCCCCTGTTAAAATGCTTATTCCAATGGTTTTGTTTATCTTCCCTACATTGTTTATCGTTCTAATTGGCCCCGTCGTAGTAAATTTTATTACTCAATTTTTGTAAATCTTATTTAAATCTAAATAAAGATGAACTTCAATCAGTGGGGGTTTTACTGCCTCTTATAGAGTGGGATGAAATTTATTGTTGTAGGAAATTTAAAGAATAATTTTTCATAGTTTGTAGCAAAAAAGGGAAAATTTAAGTCAAAGGAGGTTGAAAATGAAAAACATCTTTTTTATCTAGTGTCTTTGTTGTTATTTTTTGTAATAAGCGCCTCACTCCCAATGGATGTTTATGCAACCATTACTACTAAAACGACAGAAGAAGAAAGCTCCGCTCGAATTCACAAAATAGGCGAAACAGCTAATGTTGGCGGATTAGATGTTACTGTTTTATCCTATACAGTAGCAGAAGATTATGGTGAAGGGCTAAGGTTAATCTTACACTTATCCATATTTAACCACTCAGAAGAGAAAATCGATGTTTTAACGAATAACATGAAGCTAATAGATCAACAAGGTAAACTTCAACCTAGAATTATTGTGGAAGGTGAAAAGGCTATTCCAACGATTACGATCAAACCAGCAGAAATGTATGATGAGAAAATTATTTTCGAAATCAATGATTTAGACATGTACAATTTTTCTGTAAGGAATCCATTTTATACAGGTGAGGCACATTGGACAATTGAACTTAATGACTAATATCAAAAAACTACCTTTTACTATTTATTTAAAAGGTAGTTTTTTGATATATTTTTTTGTACGATTAACATAAAAGATTTTTCAGATGGTAGTCTAAGAAAAACGAAGGTGTGCTTATGAATAGAATAAAGAAATTACCAAATTAATCAAAAAAACAGTAAATGGAGGAATTGTTTTGGATCCACGTAGTAAATGGAATAGCAAGTATAAAGACCGTTTAAGTAGTAATACGCAACAGGTTGCTCCAAATGAAAGGTTAAAAAATGTGTCCGACTATCTTACAGGTGGGAAAGGCCTAGATCTTGCCTGTGGCCTTGGAGCAAACAGTTTTTTTCTTGCTCAATTAGGCTATAACATACAAGCATTGGATATTTCGGAGGTAGCTACACAATATGTTAGAGAACAGGCGAGGGAAAAGCAACTTGATATAGTTGCTACTGCAATTGATCTAACTAATTTAAGTAAACTCAATTTTAAAAAGAATTTATTTGATCTAGTTATCATTACTTATTATCTTGATCGCGAAATTTTTCCATATGTTAAATCAATCATTAAAGATAATGGATACTTTTTTATGGAAACATTTTATTTATCAGAAGAAACAAAAGAAGTTGGAGTTTCTAATAAATACAAGCTACATCCTAATGAGTTACTATCTACCTTTACTGATTGGCAAGTTCTTTATTTTGAGGAAAATGAAAAAGAGGGACGACAAACAATACTAGTAAAAAAAAAGTCGATTTCAAATGACCTCGAATAAAGCTAAGTTATTTGATATGAGATTAATATCTTAAGTATGAAATGAGTAAAACTCTAATTCTATTTAGTCAAGAAAAGCGCAAGCGCCTTGGTCACGAGCTCGTAGGCTGCTTACGCTAGACAGTTTTCAAGTTAGAAATTTATAAATTCTTATACTGTAAAAAAACACAATTAGTTTCCTATAATCTAATTATGTAAACTACGTTTTCTAATAATAAAAAAAAATAGAATGATTATTTATCATTAGTAATTTTAAACATTCACTGAATGTACATTTACTTTCTCTAATAATTTTGTATAAATTGTGAAACGATTCACAAATACAAGTAGGTACAGCATATTATTAAAATGTAAAGTATTTAAGATTTAGCAGAATAGTACATGTTTATTATTTTATAAAAAGAGGTGGATGTTTATGGAAAAAAACAGTAACATCTCATTAGAAAAACTTTTAATAAATACTGAGGTCCATCGCAATTTATCTGTACCCCAACTTATAGAAGTCGCGATAAAAAGAGGAGAGGGAAAGCTTACTAACACTGGAGCCTTACGAGTTTCTACAGGAAAGTATACAGGACGTTCTCCCAAAGACAAATACATTGTAAAAGAACCTACTATAGAACAAAAAATTGCGTGGGGAGCTGTCAATCAGTCAATTGAAGAAGAAAAATTTGAAGCTCTTTTTGCAGATGTTCTGCAATATTTAAATGAAAAACAACTATTCGTGTTTGACGGCTTTGCGGGTGCTGATGACTTGTATTGTCTACCGATTACTGTTGTAAATGAGTATGCATGGCATAATTTATTTGCTCATCAGTTATTTATTCGCCCAACTGACGAGGAATTAAAACATCATAAAGCTCAATTTACAGTAGTATATGCACCAGGTTTTCGAGCCAAACCAGAAAAACACGGCACAAAAACAGAAACTTTTATTATTGTAAATTACAAAAAGAAAATGGTCTTGATTGGTGGTACTGAATATGCAGGTGAAATGAAAAAGTCAATTTTTAGTGTAATGAATACAATCTTACCAGATAATGACGTTCTACCAATGCACTGTTCAGCAAATATTGGGGAAAATAATGATGTAGCACTTTTCTTTGGTCTTTCTGGGACCGGAAAAACAACATTATCCGCCGACCCGAATCGCTATCTAATTGGAGATGATGAACACGGTTGGTGTGATGCTGGAATATTTAACTTTGAAGGTGGCTGTTATGCTAAGGCAATCCACCTTTCTATGGAAACTGAGCCAGAAATATATAAAAGTGTTCGTTTTGGCGCCATTCTTGAAAACGCTATTATTAATGAAAAAACAAGAGTACCAGATTATGATGATAATAGTTTAACTGAAAATACTCGTGTTGCTTACCCAATTAACCATATTGATAATGTAGTTATTCCAGGGTTAGCTGGGCACCCGAACGTAATAATATTCTTAACTGCAGATGCATTTGGAGTATTACCACCAATTTCTAGACTTACAAAAGAACAAGCAATGTACCATTTCCTTTCTGGCTACACTAGCAAACTTGCTGGAACAGAAAGAGGAGTAACAAAACCTCAAGCGACATTCTCTACATGTTTTGGCGCACCTTTCTTGCCTCTCTATCCAAGCGTTTATGCAAAACTACTAGGTGAAAAAATTGATAAATATAATACAACTGTTTACCTTGTTAATACCGGCTGGACTGGTGGGCCTTACGGAGTAGGAAAACGTATGAAATTAAGTTTTACACGAGCTATGATTACAGCAGCTTTAAAAGGAGAATTAGATAAATTTGCATTTAATCCGGACCCGATATTTGGGCTACTAATACCGGAGTTTTGCCCTGGTGTTCCTAGAGATGTATTAAATCCTCGCAACACGTGGCCAAATAAAGATGACTATGATCAACAAGCTAAAGATTTAGCTGATCGCTTTAAAAAGAACTTTGAGAAACTAGAAAGTAATGATCTAGGTATTAAATTGATGAAGTTTTAATAAGAATTTTAAATTCATAAAATATTAAATTAATAGTAGAAAAAGCATCTTCACCATAAACGTGAAGGTGCTTTTTACTTTTTCATATAATCCAGAATTTATAAATTTCTAACTTGGAAACTGTCTAGCTTTAGCTCGTGACCAAGGCGCTTGCGCTTTTCTTGTCTTAATTGTATATTTATTTGGCTCATAATGATTTGATTACTAATATTTTTCATCAAAATAATTTCAAATTCAAATTTAGAATGTCTATGTTTATTAATTTAAATGATAAATACATTTAGCCAGTCACTTTAATTTATCTCTATTTAAAAACAACGCTTCAACTTGTATTTGGCAAGTAAAAAATGTATGAAATGGCAATTAAAAATGCATGCCACTTGCCACCTATAAATTATTGATGCAATAAAGACTCTTTATAACGGAAACTATCACCTTTAAATACTAATAAATGCGAATGATGAATTAATCGGTCAATGACAGCCTCAGTTAGTATGGGATCACCAAAAACATGGTTCCACTGACCGAAATTGTAAGTTTGTTGTAATTACTATACTGGAATTTTCATAACACATTGA
>NZ_MLQR01000044.1 GCF_001866005.1 Anaerobacillus alkalilacustris | reverse complement strand
TGCCTCTCGCTTCGCATCCTTGCCTGATTAGCTCTCGTGTTCTTATGGCAATCGGACCATATAATACTTTATATCTGTATTTTATTACCCAGATTACATGATATTTGATATCATAAACTGCATGACTATTCTTTTTATAGCCGTCCATACTTTTCACCTCACAACTTAAGTATGGACATCGAAGTGTAAGGCTAAAAGCGTATACCGTCTAAAGACGGTGGAGTTAGACCACGCATTTGGAAATTAAAATATGCGCAATGAAAATAGTTAGTTATCGTCTAATAATATAAATAAAAAAGTGAAAGCCATAAAGCTAGGGACTTATCCGAACAATTAAAGTTTCATTACCAATTTAAACGGAGGCAATATTATGACCGATCACCAAATCATTTCTGATTGGTTTTACCAATATAGTGATGATATTTATCATTTTTTAATTTATAGAGTTGGTTCTACTGACGTAGAGGATCTGGTTCAAGAAGTCTTCATAAAGGCAATTAAAGGATTAGAAACCTTTCAAGAAAATTCTCAACCAAAAACTTGGCTTTTTACGATTGCCCGAAATGTAGCCATTGATGAACTAAGAAAAAGAAATCGGAATAGATGGAAAAGCTACATTTTCAACGAAGAAAAACAGAAAGCCGTAAATGATAAAACTCCCGATGATCTTTTTCTTCTAAATGAGGAAACGATAAAACTTTACCAAGCGATACAGCTACTGAAGGTTAATTATCGAGATGTTGTCATTTTAAGAGGAATAAAAGAGCTTTCTGAAAAAGAGACATCTTCAATATTGAATTGGAGTGAAAGTAAAGTTCGTTCCACATACCACCGTGCAAAAAAAGCCTTATTGAAAAAGTTACAGTCCGAGCTAGGAGGAGAATATAGTGAACGGTAAGGATAAAAAACTAGAAAAAAAGCTAGGTGCTATGGCAAAACCTAGTTTGCATCCTGAAAAAAAGGAAGCCATCCATCAATCATTAATACAATTTAATTATAAATATAAACAAAAGAAAAGGAGTCGATCTATGATGAAAAGGTTTGTTGCAGGTTTAAGCGGGGTTGCTGCTATAGTTTTATTAGTCTTCTTTATCATGACATCCCCTAATGAGAAACCTCTAGATCATACAGTTGAGGAGCTGATACCTGATGAAACTGAAACCATTGAAGACCCAGAGACGGACAAAGAGCAAAATGAGATCACAGATATTGAAAAAGATGAAATTTCTGATCAAGAAAAAGATGTAAAAAAGGAGCCCGATGAAGCGACTATTAATCCATTGGAAAAATACCAAGTCTTTTCAGATTATCTACTTGATCATCCAGGGTATTTAAGTGAGGGGAGAACCTTTTATAAGGTCGAGAATACAGATTATTTCCTAGCATACGGTCACCAGGCACATGCTGTAAACAGGTATGAACTTTTTGAAGTAAAAGATACCGAAGTCATTCTTATCCGAAGTGTCGTTGATGATCAAGACTACGAAAGAATTGAATCAATCATTCATTTAGAAAATTGGCAAGAAGAAATGATACAATATTTACTAGAAGAAGTTGAACCAAAAAATGAACTCTTCTTCTCATACGATGAACAACAACCTGAAACAGTGTTAACAATTGATGGTGAGAATCACACGCTTTACCCAATTTATGTCACAAAAGAAAAAACCTACTTCTTTAAAAAAGGAGAAGGGCTTTGGGTAAAATTATTTAAAGATGAAGCTACTATCAATATGTATGGAGAAGAGCAAAAAGCTGTACGTCTCCAAGAATACCAGTAAAGCTAATAAACTGGGGATGTCACCTCATCCCCTCTTTCCCTACTTTACTATTTGCACCATTAAAAGATTATTCTTTGGTAATCAACTGACAACAAGCATACGAGAATTACTAATATTAATAATATATCTCTTCCTGTACGCCATTTTAAGAAATTCATTAATCGAAACAAAAACAAGGTTAACTTACAAGGCTAAGCCTTATAAGTCAACCTTATTCATCACTTCAGCATGCAAATTATTTAATGAGGGATACACATGTGCCAATCAATATTAGCGTAAATTTACGCTTACCTAATGGAACAACTAAATCCGCCTTTTTTTCTGTAGTCACTAATAGTTGTTTAGCTGACAGATAGAGAATACAATCGTGGAAAACGCTAAACATTTTCGTCTTCAAAATTACGGAAGCGCTTTCTTTTTGGGGTATACTAGAGAAATTATTCTAACTAAAAACTTGCTACTTTCTAACCTTTAAAACTAACTATTACTTAACGAAGTGATAAATGTAGGTCTTAATCTGGACAGTCACGAACCTTAGAAAAGGACTTGTTAATTATCAATGTGTTAGTATTAGGAATAGTCCTCTAAGTGCGATAGTATTTCTTTTCCTTTATCCGTAAGTACTTTTCCTCGCTTCATACATTGTTTACAGTCGTAAAGTTTTGTAGATTGATTCTTAGCTAATACCCATGCTGTATTCGCATCCTTCATATCAACATCCATATACCTGTCATATAGTTGATTTGCTTCTTCATTATTGAAGTATTCATACATTCCTTTTCCATTACATTTAGGACAAATCATTTCTAACCCATCAATAATTTCCATTTTTATCAACTCCTTTATTTAATTATATGATGAATAATCAGATATTAAACCTTTTAATTTAAATTCTATGGAAATACAAAAAAATATCATGTTATCGATTTTATTAAGTTTCGGGTACGTTTACGACTGAAGCGTTGCTTGATTTACTTTCTGAAGCTTTTTCGTGTAAATATTGAGTTCTCTTGTTTTGTTTTTCTCTTACCCTATTTTCGAGTAATTGATCGTTTCGTTATCGTTCTTACTTCTCTAAACCTCTTTTAGGGTACGTGTCGCACAAATCGTTACCGTTCTCACTGCCTACAACTTATCTCGAGCACGTATCAGCCGCACTTCTTCCCCACCTAATGCAAATCCATTATTACACAGTAATATTTGGATATTCTCTAATTAATACCTATTAATATAAGGTACTCATTCCCTTTATTCAAAATTTTAAAAAGCGTGTAGAATGAAGATTGGAATTCTAACCTCTGGAGGGATAGTCAAGGGGTTCTTAATCCTAAGGCGGAGTATGATTTTTAAATGGGTATGAGATTGCTAATAACTAAGCAAATAAAAAACCACCATAAATTACTTGGACGACAGACAAACAACCATTCAACGTAAAGAAAAGCTTATATAAAGCAAGCAACATGTTCATATAATGCAGTTTGCTTTTTTCACTAACAATATAACTTTTGGATCATCATAGATCATTTGTTGCGATCTCACACCCACTTAATATTTGGTTTAAAAGATTTTTTGTATTTCGGACACAAGACTAACCTATTTTTGAAAAAAGAGTTCTTAATGAAGCTTCTCTATAAATATGATTAATTATGAAGGGCAATTCGGTATAAGGAGGACGATATGAGTGAATATAGGAATATTAACCTCTGGCGGTGATAGTCAAGGAATGAACAGCGCCATCCGAGCTATTACACGTATTGCAATCATAAAAGGACATAAAGTAACTGGGATAAAAAAAGGATTCCAAGGATTAATGGATGGATTATTTGTACCGTTGGATCTTCGTGATGTCGGTGATATCCTTCATAGAGGGGGAACTTTTTTACAATCAGAACGATCTTCTGATTTTTATTTCCCAGAAGGACAAGAACGAGCCATTGCCCACTTAAAAGAAGCAAGTATTGACCACCTAGTCATTATCGGTGGAGATGGTAGTTATCGTGGGGCGCTAGCTTTATTCCAAAAAGGGATCAAGACTTACTGTCTCCCAGGAACCATTGATAATGATATTTCCTTTACTGATTATACGATTGGATTTGATACCGCTGTAAATATAGTCGTAAGCCTAATAAATAAAATTCGAGATACATCAACAAGTCATGATCGAACTAGTGTAATCATGGTAATGGGGAAAGGTTCGGGCAACATTGCTCTCCATTCAGGAATTGCAAGTGGAGCCGATGCAATACTTCTGCCAGAGGTTCCATGGTGTATCGAAGAAGTGTGTCACTCTATAAAAAAAGGTTACGATCGTGGGAAAAGACACGGAATTATTGTCGTAGCTGAAGGTGCAGGTTGTGGCAGTACAATTGCAAAAGAAATCGAAAAACGAACCCAGTTAGAAACAAGAAATACAAATTTAGGCCATGTTCAACGTGGAGGCAGTCCTAGTGCCTTTGATCGAATTTTCGCTAGTCGAATGGGAGATAAAGTGATCGAATGTATTGAAAACGGGATAGCTGGTGTTGCAGTTGGCATTGAACAAAATGAAATCACCTATCATTCAATAAAAGATGTTCTAAACAATAAGCCCGATTTTAACTACAAATTATATGAAATAGCCAAAAATTTATCTCAATGATTAATAAAACTAAATCCTATTGTTAATATCGTTCATCTACATCCTAATTCTTCTTTTGTGTTTATCAGTTAATTTTAAGATTGTCCTTCAAAAGCCATGGAAAAAACCTACCATGGCTTTTTCATGCATAATTAGAATTTGCTCTCAACAATTGATACTTTACGCGTAAAGTATATTTACCTTAACAAGAAAAGCGCAAGGCGCCCGCCTATCGGCGACAAACACTGGAAGACCTGCTCGTAGCGGTCGGGTTTTTGACCGAAAGAGAAGGTCTGAAGTGATCGAGCCGATGGCGCCTGGAGCTAGACAGTTTCCAAGTTAGAAATATATAAATTTTGATACTGCAAAAAAACTAGTCTTTTAAACAATGAGATCCTAGAACTAAACCGTTTTCTATTGTACACAAATTTGCGTTACCTATATACAAAAATAGCCACATACTTTGCGTATATGACTATCACTTTTGCAAAACCTTCTTCACTGATTACAACTATTGTTTGGTGTTTTGTCGTCCAGTTGGTGATATTGATTTTTCAAGTTCTTCATATGATAGAATATTATCTGAAGTCAACCCGTCATTATGAGTATTTCCTTTTTGACTACCACCTTTAGGATTATCTCGCTTCTTTTTATTTCTCAAGCCAAACCCCACCTTCTTTTTTCTACATATATAATATGAGAAAAACATGGTTAATTTATTCTAAGGAAAACCCGATCATTGAGGTATTTACGTAACCGCTATCTCTCTTTTTTTCTATACCGAACACGCATCCTTCTCTAACGTGACCTCTACCTTAATGTTGCCGTTATTCTCACAGATTTTTCAACGACTATTTAATGGTGTTAAAATTTCTGGGTGATCGTTCTTCGGTGAATTTACTAAAGTTGATACTTTATAGGAATTCATTTTATCTGCTGGATAAGGAATTAATAGTGATTTTAATAAATCGGTATCATTTACATCCGGATTAAGCCACATCTCATATGTATCTTCTGGCAAAATAACTGGCATTCGGTCATGTACATTTTTAGTAACCTCATTCGGTTTAGTGGTAATAATCGTACAAGATAGGACTGGTTCATTACTTACTTTTTGATTCCATTCAAATAAACCTGCCATGGCAAAAGGACGAAAATCTTTCATTTGGAAGCGATGCGGTTGTTTTCTACCGTCTTCTCTTTTTTCCCATTCGTAAAAACCGTCCGCTACGATTAAGCCTCTTCGTTTTTTGAACGCATGTTTAAATGAAGCTTTTTCATCAATTGTCTCTGCTCTTGCATTGATGAGTTTATATCCAATTTTAAAATCATCGGCCCAAAAAGGAATAAGTCCCCAACGCATAGTCTTACCTACTCTTTTTCTCCCTTCAAAAACAATTGTCATCACTTGTTGACTTGGGGCAATATTATATCGAGGATTTATGTCCACAGAAGTATCAAGCTGAAATTGTTCTTCTATACTGTGGCCATCAGTTGAAAGTGAAAATCTACCACACATGTTATCAACTCCTTAAACGACCACCCGCTAAAGCAGGTGGATTTGGACATAAAATGTCGACGACTAAAGTCGTTTCTTAAGACTGAAGTCCTCTCAAAGTCCAACATGCTTAAGCAAACTAAAATTTGACTAAACTCATTCTTCAATCCTAAATATGTCGTTCTTTTCTTCATTAAACTGGTTTGCAATATAATTTCTAATTGTTTCTTCATCCACATTTCCTACTGTGGCACAAAAATAACCTCTTGCCCATAAATGTT
>NZ_MLQR01000043.1 GCF_001866005.1 Anaerobacillus alkalilacustris | reverse complement strand
GGATCTATATCCATCTTTCTTGCCACGTTGGCATAAGTTTCACCTTTTTGATTTACTTGATGTCTGATATAATCTATTTGTGCCACTGCTAACATCTCCTATTTTATCCTCCTGTCAAACGTTGTTGGTCCAACGAGGAGTTTAAAGTTATTTTGAGAGGTTGGCAAGTGGTTTTTTTTATCTGTATATGCCCCTTAGGGCCTACACAAATTAAATGCCATTACCTACATATTTAGTTTGCCATAAACATATTGGCGGGACTTTTCCTATTTTACTTATCGATAACATGAAGATTGCAACACGCCATAAGAAATACAAAGACGGACAATCTAAGTTAACAGCATTATTTCAAGAACTAGAAAGACATTACGGAATTGAAGTAAGACTCTGTACACCATACCGCCCTAATCAAAAAGGGACAGTTGAAAATGCCGTAGCAACCTTAAAAACACACCTTTTCACCCATCATTCAGGATTTGGCTCTCTTAAGGAATTACAAGAGAAAGTGGATCACATATTTCATCACTTGAATCAAAAGAAGCACAATGAAAAAAATGATACCATTGACCGATTACTTCAGCACGAAAATCGCTACAAAAGGTCAGCACCAAAAAAGCACTTTGTGTATGTAGAAGAAGAAGTAAAAATCGTGCGTAAAAGTACACTAGTGCCCTTTGATGGCAACTATTACTCAGCTCCTGAAGAATACAAAGGAGAAAAAATCATTGTTCGTTATACGGATAAAATCGTTAGGCTCGTTAGTATCGACGGAAAACAAGTATTAGCAAAATACTCACGTTGTTACGGAAAGAAGCAAAAGAAGTATCGAGTTTGGAATGTTCTCCACAAACTTCAACACAAATCAGCTGGCTTTGACCAATCGAAAGAAAAACACCAAATGCCAAAATGGTTAAAAGTTCTCTACGAGAAAACATTTGAAAACCAAGCGGAAGAATTCTTTGTATTTTTAGAATTAATTCAAAACTTTAAAAAAGATATCATAAAACGAATGCTCAAATGGCACGAGGTTTATAAAAAAACGCTCACTGTTAACTCCGCCATCGAATTTGTTTCCAGGTGTTGACATAACAACCCCGCTCTTTGAAAACCCCTAAAAAAATTTCTATAAATTATTCCCTATCCCCCCTTTTTTGCCCTTAGATATTTTCTTATTATTCTGTCAATTTTCCTGATAAAAATAAGCGAGAAAAGCCCCTATAAAGACTTTTCTCGCTTATTTTGTTCTACTTTTATTTGAATAGATGTTCTAGATTGGTTGAAGTTTTGACCACTGATTATGAGGAATTGCATTTTTAGGAAAAAATAAACAACACAAATAAGCCCGCCAAGCCATTTGGCTCAGCGGGTAGTCATTACTCTATCTACATTTGAAGCATGTAGCAATATCAGGACGAATAACCATTGGGATTATTCCGGTGCCAATTCCATGCATCAGTAATTATTTTCTCTAATGAATCAAACTGAGGTTTCCACCCCAAAATACTTTTTGCTTTCTCTGAAGAAGCAATTAAGACAGCTGGATCACCAGCTCTTCTTTCTTTCACTTCCGCTGGAATCGGATGTTTCGTTACCTTTCTTGCTACATCAATCACTTCTTTAACTGAGTAGCCATTTCCATTTCCTAGATTAAAAATTTCACTCGGATTATCATTTCTTAAATACTCTAATGCTAAATAATGTGCTGATGCTAAATCCATTACATGAATATAGTCCCTTACACATGTCCCATCTTCCGTAGGATAATTGTCACCGAACATATAAATTTTATTTCTTTGACCAAGTGGAACTTGTAAAACTAATGGAATTAAATGAGTCTCCGGGTCATGATGTTCTCCAATATTTCCGCTCTCATGAGCTCCAGCAGCGTTAAAATACCTTAAAGAAACATATTTAATACCGTAACCTTGATCAAACCATTTCATCATTTTTTCCATAGCTAATTTTGTTTCGCCATATGTGTTCGTTGGATTATTTTCATCTTTTTCAAGAATGGGAATGTTCCTCGGCTCCCCATAGGTAGCTGCCGTTGAAGAGAAAACAATTTTGCTAACATTATTTTCTTTCATTACATCTAATAAGCACATCATTCCATAAACATTGTTATCATAATATTCAAACGGCTTAGTCATACTCTCACCGACTAAGGAATTAGCAGCAAAGTGAATTACCGCTTCAATGTTATGTAATTTAAAAACTTTGTCTAACTCCTCTTTATCTCTAAGATCAATATGATAGAGTTGTTCTTTATTAATTGATTGTCTATGACCGCTCTGTAAATTATCGACAATAATAACATTTTCATTCTGGTCTAGGAAATATCGTACTGTATGAGAGCCGATATACCCTGCCCCACCAGTTATTAAGATAGACATATCTGCTTCCACCCTTCAAATCCAACCTTATTCGCAAACATTAAACTTTTGGTTAGAGAACTTTAATTACTAGAACCTATTATTTGTTTTTTTCATAAACCGGATTCCATAAAAGTTATATAATAGTTTCATTTTGTATTAACCACTTTACCCAAAGCTCTTGTGGCCAATACCTTCCTTTATTAAATTCTATAATGTTTCCTTCACCATCTAATTCATAGTATCCAGCGGAATTATATACTGCTGAATCAGCATAACCATAGGACATTTCAATTATAAAAAATTGATTATCCCTGAATAAAACATCATATGCCATTGAATCAAAATTATTATCTCTACTTATTTGCCAACAATATCTTATTATATTCTCAGGTATTTCAGTTTCATAATCAATATTTCCACTACCACTAGCCCTAAAATCATTAGATCTATTTTTTCTCCAGAATCCTGTGGCATATTTATTACCGATAATATTAATTCTTAAATCAGCCTTATTATTCTCCAAAAACTCTTGTAAATAGATTTCTCCAAATCTATCAAATAAATTTGATTTTAAAATACGTGAAATAATATTATGATAAATAAACTTATTGTTTACAATTTTAACCAATTGTTTGTATGATTTAACCAGTTTTACTCCCGAACTTCCTGCGCCATTTGATTCTTTAAAAATTAATGGATAGTTAAAGTCTTCAAGTTTGGCCATAGCCTCATTATAATCAAATGTTGCAAATGTTTTAGGTGCATTTATCTTTTTATATTTAAAGAAGTAACTCTGAGATATTTTATTATCAAAGTGCCATACAGATTCATAATTGGGATAAATTCTTTTTTTCATGATATGCTGTATAAAATAAACTTTACTTCTAAAATGCTGTGAGCTTTGAGGTCCCATAAACGCAGGTTTCCAGAGAACTATATCATATTTTTCAATCTCTTCTAACCAGTCATTTTTATCAATATTAATAAAATCATAATCAATATTGTATTTATCTAAATAATCCGCAAATTTACGGCCCCAGTTATAGTTATCTTTAAATATTTTATTGGTAAACTTATCAAGAATCGCATGCTTTATTTTAATTTTATTATTGCTTATACAAACAGCTATTTTCATTTTAACACTCCCGTTTAGGTATTCACTGAATCACCTTGGTATAATCTCAGTTTTAGTATTAACTATAGCAAGAGTTTTCGCTTCTCTTCTTAAAATCAAGTCTTATCTGTCTGATTTATTGTGGAAATTGATATGCTTTCAGTCAATTCACACACTGCTTCCCTAACTATTAGAATTACCCTTTTAATATTTTTAATATCTTCTTTTTAAAAAGAAGAAAGATAACGATAATTAATAAAAGGTAAATGGATATGTTTATCATAAAAGTTCCAAAAGAGCTCCCATCTATCTTTATGAGCATAAAAATTACTGTAATAGTGGAATATCCTAAAATTATCTGCGTTGATGTTTTGTAATCAATATACATTTTAAAGACTTTTTGTCCTAAAACAATACTAATTAAAAGCGCGATTAAATAAGCTAAAATAGTAGAATAAACGGCTCCAACAATTCCGAATTTAGGTATTAAGATAAAGTTTAAAAGAATGTTAATAACTCCACCAAACATTATAGGATAAATTTGATTCCTTGTTTTTTTCCCAAATTGAAAAGAAAAATCAAAAAAATATGCCTTAAGTCCAGCTATGAATGCAGCAATTGAGATTAAACGAATAATCTGCACTGTATCCTGGGTATTGTACTGGTCCCCTAAAACAAAGTCCGTCACCTGCTGTGCAAAAATTACTAAGAATATCACAACGGGAGCAACAACGAGGAGTATTAGATTAAAATAATCTAGGATTTTTTGTTTCAACAAACTTAACTTATCTGAGTCAACTAGTTTCATAATTACAGGGACAAATGTGAAATTTAATATCATAAATACATTAGTAACTGTAAAGGAAGTTAAATCGTATGCTAATGTGTACTTAGCTACACTTTCAGCATCCATTAAATACTTAATAATAATACGATCCGAAGTAGATGTGATATTTGCAAAAAGGAAAGAAAGTGTTAATGGTAGTCCATAATATAAAAAATCTTTATTTATTGCTAAATATTCATTTCTTGTATATTTGGCTGTTTTAAATTTAGCCATAGTAAATAAAGACTCTCTTTTAAAATTACCCAATAAAAAATGAGAAATTAATATTAACTGAGAAATAATTAATGCATACATTATTGAAGTTTCACTAAAATTAAATAATAATACTAGCACTAGTATTATTATTATTTTTAGAGTAGGTTTTATTATTTCATAATAAGCAAACGTTTTTGATTTTAAATCAGCCCTTAAAATTGACACGATTTGATCATAACTAACTGTAAACATTATCGCAATAATGCCTAAGATAAATAATATGCTTATATCTCTATTAAAATTTGTTACCTGTAAATAGACTAAAATAAATGCAAGAAAAAAAGCGAATACCACAGAATAAATAATTATTAAATATTTAAAAAACAAGTACCTCTGTGTTTGATAAATATTAAAAAACCTAAAAGCACTTAATCGGATCCAACTGAATAAGACTGCTGAAATTAGTGTAAGCTGTGCAATCACAAAACTATAATTACCGTATTCCTCTTGTGTGAATATTCTTGCAAAAATATAAATACTTAAAAAACTTATAACACCCGGGAATAACTTTGCTGGTATATAATTCAGTAAATGTTTTAACATTTAAAATCATTCTTTTCTATTATAATTAAGTATAAAAAATTTATTTAACCATCTATAATACTATCAAACAGTGATTCATAATCTTTAATTATCTTATTAATACTAAAATCTTCAGCCCTTTTCTGAGTATCTTTTTTTTCATTTAAGGCCATACACATTACTTCATACAGAGAAATTGGATCTTCACTTTTTGCAAGATAACCATAATTATTATCCCCAATTATCTCTTTTGGACCACTCTTACAATTAGTTGCAACAACATTGGTGCCACAAGCTAGTGCTTCAAGCAATGTGTTAGGAAACCCCTCCCATCTTGAAGAGAGTACATACAAGTCCGCACTCCTAATATAGGGATATGGATTTTCAGTAAACCCAAGAAAATTTACATGTTTATTTAGATTAAGATCATTCGTTAATTGTATTAAGTCCTCTTTTAACGGACCATCACCTAAAATATGAAGTTGTAGATTTGGATATTTTTCAGACAAAAGACTGATTGAATGTAATAATATATCATAACCTTTTGCGTATACTAATCTACCGACCGCCACGATATTAACATTATTAATATTAAATGTATTTTTTTGTTTCATTTTAAACTTTATACTTTCTATATCAATCGGATTGTAAATTGTTGCAACTTTATTTTTATCTATATTAAAATTATTAACTAAATCCTCCTGCATACTATTGCATTGAGCTATAATCATATCCGCCTTAGGGTATAAAGATTTATAAAGATAACTATATAGTTTCTTTTTGATTATTGGTAATTGATTGATATACTTTGATGGCGTTGAAGATTCTCTAACAATTATTTTAGTTTTTATTTGAAGAACTTTAATTAATAGGATTAAGAGAAAGTTTAAATAACCTAATGTTGAAAAAACGTAATCAGGCTTAAATTTAATGATTTCTTTGGTAATTGGTAAAATTGACTCTCTTACTCTCTTTCGTCCTAAATTTATAATTTCAATATCATTAGGAACCTCTTTTTTAAATGGCCCATTATAATCTAAAACAATTAATCTAATCTGGTATTTGTCACGGTCTAAATATTTAACAATATTTACAACTACTCGCTCTGCTCCCCCTATCTTTAAAGAGGGAATAAAAAATGCAATTTTTTTCTTCATATCAATGCCCCAATTTCAAAAGTTCAATTTCACTTTACCTTAAAACTAATTTTTCTAAATAAATATAGCAGTAAAAGACCAGCTATTATATGGAAATTTCTCAGTATTATGTGCTTGGGATCTCCATATAACACACTTAAGATAACTACATTTAAAATGATATTTGCATAGATAACATTACTTATACTGTAATTTACAATGAGGAAACGCAATCGCTGCAGAAATACTAAGAACCCCCCCCAAAGGAATCCCACTACAATAACCCCAAATACAGAACCTTGGATCATTGAGAATGTAAGCATATCTACAGGAATAGACCCTGTTACTCCGGATTCACCTTTGTTTGCTCCTAACATTAAAAATGTGGTTACTTCAGAAGCCGTTTCAATATTTAATAAGTTTGACCAAATTGTCATGGGTAAAATAAAGACAGGAGCTACAACAATATCTTTAAACCAACTAAAGTATTGAAGATTAAAATGATTAACGAATACAGCAAATGGAAAAGATAACTCTTTTGCAAACAATTCTACAACACTTGTACCAGCAGACGTTCTTCCTAAAATTTTATCCATCAATACTATAGAGATTAAACCAAGTATAAATACTATAATTAGTTTCCTTGTAAGTCTAAATACAGATTTATTTTTATATAAAATATACCCTAGAATGAATGTTAATAAATGTATTACAAGGGATATCCTTCCAACCCAACTATAAAGTACGTAAATAGAAAATAAGAATGAAATAATAAACCCTAAAGTAATTTTACGCTTATTTATAGATGGCAAATATGTCTTATCAATTAAGAGCCCATAAAAAATATATGAAGAAAACAAAGCAAATCCACCAAATCTTTGTAAAAAGCTAAACGGATTATCTACAAATACGAACCCCGACCTAATTGACCGGGTATAATCTAACAAACCTACAAATCCACCATATGGCAGTGTATAAACTCCATAGCTTAAAATGGAAATAATCAGCATTAACCATGCTACCCTTATTAATTTTTTTGATACAATTTCCACTGATTTATCTAAATCACTTTTAACTATTGGTGTGGCAGCATCTCTTCTGTTAGAAAAAACACTTTTTGTTAAGTGCCAACCAAAAATTGTAGAGAAAACTAGTATAATATTAGTAGAGAAATAGATTAGAGTAAGATTGGTGTCATATTGAGATAACCATAGTGACCAAGCATAAGTATTTTTGCCCTGGTTTGTTGCCCAAATTACAAAGGAAAATCCGATACCGTTGAATGTAGCTAACCCAAGCAAAAACCAATCTATTAATTCAAAACCAATATTTTTAATAACGATTCGAAAGTAAATACATAAATAAATTATAAAAGTAAGAGATAATCCCCCTATTATTGCTATAAATTCGCTCAATACTTAAATTCACCATCTTTTCATATTATATTTACTATCTCCTTAACTACTATAAAAAAAGTCTTAACTAACAATCAATAAAACGAACCACAATTAATCACCTTTAATACAATAGCATCTTATGGTTCTAACTATTTCAAAGTAGCTCTATCCTATCTTATTCTAACTTAAATCCGTAAATCTACTAAATAAAATTGGCATTTCCATGGTAAAGCTTTTGATTGTATTTTGAAAAAATTTTTTAGGGTGAATTGACTCAATTACTTTATCTGACAATAATTAAATATACTATAAATTTCTCTTATACCAGTCAATAGCTGCCACAATACCTTCTTCAAAACTCCATTCAGGATTATATTCCAACAAATTTTTTGCTTTACTAATATCAGCATTACTATGCTTTATATCACCTTTTCTTTCAGACCCAAAAATAGGTTTGATATCTTTTCCCAATGCACTACAAAGGTTATTATAGATATCAATTAAATACTCTCTACCACCAAAGGCTATGTTGTATGCTTGTCCTGCTGCATCTTTTGTTGCAATACACGCTTTTAAATTGGCTTCTATTACATTTTCAATGTAAGTAAAATCTCTACTTTGTTTTCCATCACCATTAATTGTAGGTTGTTCACCATTTAATAATTGCTTGATAAATTTTGGAATAACCGCAGCATAAGCTCCGTCAGGGTTTTGTCTTCTTCCAAATACATTAAAATAACGTAAACCATAAGTATCAAGATCATACAATCTGGTATATAATCTTCCATATTCTTCGTTCACCTTTTTGGTTAGAGCGTATGGTGACAATACATTGCCCTCTACCCCTTCTCTTTTTGGAAGATTTGGTTCATCACCATATACCGATGAACTTGAAGCATAGACAAACTTCTGTACGTTATTTTTTCTCGCTGCTTCCATCATATTTAAAGTACCTTTTATATTGATTTCTTCATATAATAGTGGCATTTCGATACTTCTAGGCACACTCCCCCATGCTGCTTGATGTAAAACATAATCTACATCCTTACAAGCTTCCTCGCATGTATCAGGATCAAGGATAGTACCTTCTATAAAATTAAAATTAGGGTTATATTGAAACTCTTCCACATTCTCTTTTTTCCCAGTAGAGAAATCATCAAGTCCTCTCACTTCATAACCTAATTTAAGTATTGCTTCTACTAAATTCGAGCCAATAAAACCTGCACATCCAGTAACTAAGAATCTAGTTCCCTCAGGAAACGATATATTTTGATACCCCATTTTATAACCTCCAATATTTAAAACCAATTTGTTCTGCTTCTTTTCGATCAAACATCCCCTTTATATCCATTAGAACACAACTATCTCTTTGAATTTCTGCTTCAAATTCAGATGTTGCAGCAACTTCATTCATTACTTCTAAATCAATAGGCTCTGCAGATCCATACATCAATTTAATATCATTTAAATTTAAATCTTTAAATTCCTCATGTGGCACTGCAAATATAATTGCATCCATCTCTTTTATCTCGTCTACTCCACATGGATTAATTCTATATTCCTGCCACAAATCTTCTTTATCTGCTACTGGGTCAACGACTTTAACAGTTACACCATACTCTTCCAGTTCTTTAATAACATCTACTACTTTAGTATTTCTAACATCAGGACAATTTTCTTTAAATGTAATACCAAAAATCGCAACTTTTGCCCCATTTACTTGTTTATTAGCTTTTATCATATTTTTCACTGTACTCTCAGCAACATACTTACCCATATCATCATTTATTTTTCTACCTGAAAGAATAATCTGAGAGTAGTAACCCATTTGTTCTGCTTTATATGTTAGGTAATATGGGTCGACACCAATACAATGCCCACCGACTAAGCCAGGGAAGAATTTTAGGAAATTCCACTTTGTTCCAGCCGCTTCAAGTACTGCCTTTGTATCAATACCCATTTTATTAAAAATAATTGATAGTTCATTCATAAAGGCTATATTAATATCACGCTGAGCATTTTCTATAACCTTAGCAGCCTCAGCTACTTTTATACTTTCCGCTTTATATACTCCTACGTCTACTACTAATTCATATACCTTTGCAACAATATCAAGCGTCTCTTCATCCATACCTGAAACAACCTTAATAATTGATTCTAATCTGTGCTCTTGATCCCCGGGATTTATTCTTTCTGGAGAATATCCAACTTTAAAATCCACCCCACACTTCAACCCAGATTCTTTCTCTAGAATGGGCACGCAGATATCTTCTGTTACACCTGGATAAACAGTAGATTCATAAACTACAATTGAGTTTTTAGTTAAGTTTCTACCCAAAGTACGACTGGCAGATTCTAATGGTGTTAAATCAGGTGTACGATCATCCTTGACTGGCGTAGGGACAGCCACAATATGAAATTTCGAATCTCTAAGCATTGATTCTTCGTAGGTGAATTCAACAGTTGTATTTTGGATTACATCATTTCCAACTTCTTTTGTAGGATCTATACCTTTTTTATATTGCTCAATTTTTTCCCTATTCACATCAAATCCAATTACATCTACTTTTTTTGCAAAAGCCACTGCGATTGGCATTCCTACATACCCAAGTCCAATCAAAGAAATTTTTTCTTGTCTGTTTTTGATACGATCATATAAGTTCATCTTGATTCCCCTAACTAATTTTTGTTAATTCATTTCTAAATATTTTTCCCATATTGAGACAACTTTACTTTCCTTCATTTCTTGAACCGATACCTGTCCATTACGTCCCAATAGCAACCGTTTTTCTTTATTAATGATGAGTTCACTTATCTTCATAACGAGTTCTTGTTCATTTCCCCTCTCAATAAGCACCCCATTATAATCACTTTTTATTACCTCATTTGATCCAGCACAATCAGTTGAAATACATGGTATCCCCATCATCATCGCTTCTAGTAAAGCATTCGACATCCCTTCATAATTTGATGGGAGGATAAATATCTCAGCATCTGCAATTTTTTCATGAACATCTATAACATTTCCTGGGAGAAAAACCGAATGTGAGAGCTTCAGTTCATGAATTAAGTTTTCCAGATTCTCTCTTTCACTTCCTTCTCCATAGATATACAAATTATAGTCTGGAAATTTAGAGTTTATTTCTTTAAATGCTCGAATTAACATTGTATGATTTTTCTCTTTCATTAAACGCCCTACGGCTACAATCTTCTTTCTTCTAATCTCGGAGGCTTTTACCCGAATGTGGACTGGGTTATTAATAATAATACTTTTCTTTTGTATTTTATTAGAGAAATTAGATTTAGCCCATTCTGTTTGAAAGACCACAAAATTAGCTAGAGGATATAGCAGGTGCGTTGCCAACCTTACAAATATAGACCTTCCATCAGCTGCCGGATCACTTCTTTCAGAAACGACTATATTTTTTTTAAGGCCAATACAAGCTAATAGTGTTATAATGTTAATCCGAGCTATGAATGAAACTATTACATCTGGTTCATTTTCATCAATATGTTTTCTTATATCAAAAATCCATTTAGGCAATTGTCGCAGTTTAGACTTAGACATATTACATATTGGTTTTACGTTAATTTTATTATTTAATTCATAATCATTACTATCATCAAGAAGGGTTAGAATATCTACTCCCCAACCTCTTTTGGCATAGTTATTTGCCAAAAGAGAAATCACTCTTTCCGCTCCTCCCCTTCTCATACTACCTATTACAAAAACGACTTTTTGTTTGCTTTTTTTGTTATTATGCATAAAAATAGTACCTCTTAAGACTATTAGTGTTTTTACGATACGGGAACAAGTTAACCAATTTTAAAACCCCATCCTATACTTTTACAACTTCCCCTAATATGTTATTGTTTTTTCTATTGTAATACCATCCACAAAAACAAATTCCGCGATTAAAAACTCAGATTATCACTATAGATTTTTTTCATTTCTTCAGTAATAGCATCTAGTGCATATATATTTATTTTTTCTAAATTTTTCATTTTAAACTTTTCTCTTGTTTCTTTATTTGAATATAAATTATAGATTGAGTTTGAAAATCCTTCTACATCATCAATTTCAACAACAAAACCATTTTCTCCCGTTTTGACTAAATCTCTATTACCTCTACAATTGGTTACAACTAGTGGCAAACCTGTCGCCATTGCCTCCATTACATTTACAGGTAAGCCTTCTTGTCTTGAAGCTGAAACAGCAATATCAGACATTCTCATTAAATTTACCACATCCTTGCGATAACCAAGAAAATCAACATTATCCTTTATTCCTAAATTTTCAACCTGTTGTTGATATTGATTTAGGAAATCTCCAGAACCCACCAATAATAATTTTATATATGGAATTTTTTCTTTTAATTTAAATATAGAATTTATTAATAGAGTTTGATTCTTCCTATAACTTAGTTCACCTGCACAGATAATCAAAAAGTCTTCACTGCTGTATCCGTATTGATTTCTTAACAGAATTTTCTCCTCAGAAGTTTGAGGTTTAAATTTATCCAAATCTATTCCTACACCATGAATATGTCTCACATCTTTAACTGGAAGTTTTCCCTTTGCCGCCTTATAATCTTCATCATTTATTGTAATAATAGTATCAGTCATATAACCCAAGAACTTTTCGATATTATAAAATATCAATCTATTTTTCATTGGAGCCCCTTGGAAAAAGTGAAAACCATGAGCAGTATATAAAACTTTTGTTCCATTTTTTCTAGCTCCCCTTGCTGCAACACGTGTAATTGCACCTCCAGAAGGGGATTGGGTATGGACCAAATCAAAATTGTGATCATCTAATATTTTTTTTAATTGTTTTATAGCGTTTAAGTTAACAAAACTAAATGGATTTCTACTGAAATCAACCTGATGTTTTATTACATTTGAATCTTCAAATTGATCAACACTATCATTAAAATTTGCAGCAATATGCACTTCATGTCCTAAGCTTAACAATACTTTATAATCATACTGTCCAAAAATTCTAAAATGCCTTCCTAGATGTGCAGTAACTAATACTCTTGCCATAATTTTATCCCCTTTATTACATTAGGTGTAAAGCAGGTAATTTATTTTCGCTTATATTCAAATTACATTAATATCAATGTGATTTATCGCTTCTTCGCAAATTTTAATTGCCCTATTAGGCGAGTCTGCTTTAGCAATTACATATCCTACCCTTGCATTACTACTATTTAAATCAGTTATTTTACTACGAATCTCTTTAGTTATAACTATGTCTTCAACACCACTAATACTTTTTGCTTTTTCTAAAAAAGAAACCGAATCTAAGATTCCCTTCGGAGAATTTAAATACCTTATTGCTGATCCATTTTTTTGTTTTCGATAAATTTCAATTGTTTCACCAAGAGCTAAGCGTATAGAACCTTCCACCATATCAATACCTGTTGCTAAAGGTACTAAGTGAGTAGTAATATTATCACCACCCAAACGTGCACCTAATTCTACAATTTTGGGTCCATCTGAAGTTACTATTATTTCTGTATGGGAAGGCCCAACAACAATTCCTATAGCTTTAACTGCATTAATAGCTAATTCAATTATTTCTTTTTGTATATAAGAAGGAAGTTGTGAAGGAACTGAATGCCCCATCTCTATAAAATGCGGAGCTCCCGTGGTTAGTTTATCTGTAATTGCTATAACATGGGTTACACCATCAATAGTTAGGGACTCAACACTAACTTCCGGTCCAGTCATATACTCCTCTATTAAGATATCTCCAGACCTTGAATGTTCTTTGGCATGATAGAAAGCTTCAGTGGAGTGACTGACATCATCCACTAAGAATATACCTCTACTTCCTGAATTATCTGCTGGCTTAACAATAAACTTACCATTAAACTTTCTTATAAGTTTTGAATACTGTTCTATGCTTGAAGTAATGTGAAATTTGGGTATTGGAATATTCATTTCCTTTAGTTTTTTTCGCATTTCACCTTTATCAGTAGCATTCAATGCAGTTTGGGACGAAATTGTCTTTAAACCACATTTTTCACCTATAGCAGCAACTGTTCTCATAGGCATATCACTAGCTAATGTCATGACTGCATCTGGTTTCAATTCCAATGCTTTTTTTAATAAACCCTCTATATCTATAGTACTTAATTGTATAGATTCATCGGATAATTTAAATCCCGGAGCTTTAGGATCCATGTCAACTGCAATTACTTTCAAGCCCATTTCCTTTGCTTTAATAATAGCTGGCACTTGCAGTATTCCGGCCCCAATTATCATTATTTTTTTTTGCTCTTCCATATAAATCATTCTCCTATAAAAAGGAATTTTTCCTATCATTTATTAAAGCCATTAGGATTTTATCATGATATTTCCCATCTTTAAAAAGACTTTCTCGCATAATCCCTTCAGAAACAAATCCAACCTTTTCATAGGCATTAATAGCCCTTTGGTTATAGGAAAATACCACTAATGATACCCTGTGCAAATTTAGTTCCTCAAATATAAATCGAATTAAAGTTTTTACAGCATCGGTCCCTAAACCTTTACCCCAATGACTTTCATCACCTATATAAATATATAATTCTGTATTTCTGTTGATTAAATCGGTATTATTTAGTCCTATCACACCAATTAAACTTTTATTAGTACACTCTTCAATACCAAAAATTTTATTGAACTTGTCATTTAATTTATTTTCAAACCATTTTTCATGCTCAACTTCCGATACAGGATATACTGTCCCTGTTAAATATTTTAATTTAGGATTATTTACCCACTCCAAAATCTGCTGAGCATCCCCTTTGTTCAAGGCCCTTAAAGTCACTCGCTCACCAATAATCAATACTATCATCCTTCCATGAGTTCAACTTAAAAGTAGAGACAAGCCTTTTAGTTTTTGTAAATTCCCTCATTCTTTGTATTTATGTTTTTTCTTCTGATAACACTTATTATGGTAGCTACAATTATTTTAATATCTAAGATAAGCGATATATTTTTCACATAAAAGATATCGTTTCTAAATTTTTCACTTTGTGCTATCGAGTTCCTAAAATATGCTTGATTATAACCTGTTATACCCGGCCTAACGTCTAACTTATGAATTTCCTCTTCACTATAAAAATTCAATGCTTCAGGCAAATCAGGTCTAGGTCCTATAAAACTCATATCTCCGATAAAGACATTTATTATCTGCGGTAACTCATCTAAGCTAGTTTTCCTTATAAACCTACCGATATTTGTTAATCTAGGGTCATTTTCTGAATTAAAAGTAGATCCATCCTCATTTCTTAAATCTGGTGAATTTACTTTCATTGATCTTAATTTATACATTTTAAATTGTTTCTTATCTTTTCCAAGCCTTTCCCCAAGATAGAAAATTGGTCCTTTATCTTCTATCTTTATAAAAAATGCACAAATTGCTATAACCGGAAGCAAAAATGGTAATAGGATTAGAGAAAAAATAATATCAAATAACCTTTTAAAATATTTCTTATACATTTTAAATCCCCCCTATTCCTTCTGACTGATAACCGTCTTTAGACAATCCATTATATACTGTACTTCTTCATCACTTAATAAAGTGTGAAGTGGAAGTGTAACCTCATTTGCATATTGTTTATAAGCATTAGGATAATCCTTAATATCAAACCCTAAATTTTTATATGCTGTAAACATAGGTAGTGGCTTATAGTGAACATTACATGCTACGCCCGCTTCAGCCATCTTAATAATAATTTCATTTCTCTTTTCTTCACTGATTTCTGGTATTCTCACTAAATAAAGATGTCCTGAAGAAGAAAAATCTGAACCATAATGCTGCAAGCTGTGAAAACCTAATGTTATAAGCTCCCTATCATACATTTCAATAATCTCTCTACGTCTTTCCAACAAACCTTCATATCTATCTATTTGTATTAAACCAATACTAGCCATAATATCCGTCATATTACACTTATAGGCAGGATAGATAATGTCATATTCCCATGCACCTATTTGTGTTTTAGCTAGTGCATCTTTTGACTGCCCATGTAAGCTATAGAGCATATACTGCTTATAAAGCCATTCCTCATCTAAACCTTCCGTATTATTCCATACAACCGCTCCTCCTTCAGCCGTTGTCAGATTTTTCACTGCATGAAAAGAAAAGCAAGTAAAGTCTGCTACTTGCCCACATTTCATACCTTTTCTTTCAGCTCCAAATGCATGAGCTGCGTCAGTCATTACTATAACTCTATTAAATAATTTTTGAAGGTCATTGTTTGCTTTAAATAACTCTTTTTTACTTTCAACTATTTTAAATATTGCATCGTAATCGCACATTTTCCCTGCAATATCTACAGGAATTATAGCTTTAGTCTTTTCCGTAATCGCATCTGCAAGTTTTGTATAGTCCATTTCAAAAGAATTTGGTGCTGTATCAACTAGTACAATTTTTGCTCCGACATGTTCTATAATAGAAGCTGAAGCTGTATAGGTATAAGCTGAAGTAATAACTTCATCCCCAGGTCCAATCCCTAAAATGCGAAGAGTTAACTCCATTGCAGCAGTAGCTGAATTTAAACAAACAGCTTTATTTGTTCCGACATATTCAGCTATTCTCTTTTCAAATTCTTTTGTTCTAGGTCCAGTTGTGATCCATCCAGACTTTAAAGCTTTTATAACTTCTTCAATTTCCGCATCTGTAATATCCGGCGGAGAGAAAGGTATATTTCTGATTTTAGTATCATTCATTTTAGTTTTCCTCACTTTATACTAGTTTAGGTTTTCTTTAGTCGCTTAGTACTTAATTAGAACTCATTCCAACCAACTACTAAACCACTAAAATTGTTATCTACTACTGATAGCCACCTCGTACCGAATATTCAATATACGGTATAGATGAAAATATCAACATATAGTATGATTTGTCGTTATAAACTGATTTTTAATACTGCATATTGTGTTTTGTTATCAAATTCCGATAGTCACCTCGTAATATCTATTCAATCAACAACATTCAATCACGAAGTTTTTTCATTTCTACACTAATCTTAACCGTGTTTCTTCCTATTAAACTACCATTCAATCAAACCTTAAAAACTACCAAAAACACTCGAAACCCTTATGCCCCAAGGCTTCCAGCATGTTATCTGATTACGATAGTCAGTTCCGTCTTTTTATTCAATCTTTTTCCATTTTCAGGAATTTAAAAAGCCCGTCAAATCAACGTTTTCAAATTTTCGACTTCCATAAATTAGGGTAAAAATGGTCGTTTTATCTTTTTATACTAACAAAATGGTACTATGTCAAATAGATAAAATCCATATATTGTATATTTTGTGGATTTTCCGCTAAAATAACATTGTATGTTGTGGTTATCTGATTACGATAGTCAGTTCCTATTCACCATTCAATCTGTCATTTTATTTACTTTCCAAATCAGTATGGCTCTAAGAATCCGACTATCAAAAGAACGGTACACCACCATCATCTTCATCTTCATCTTCAGTCTCTTCCTCAGTTCTCGAATGAACACTACATTGTACAACTCCATCGACATAACTAATTTCACCATCATCAGGACAAATATCTTCGCCGTATTCTTGTAAATATTGACTAAATTTAGCTTCTGAATGTTCAATACCTTTTAAAGCCAATTCAGTTTCATACATTCTTTCTAGTCGCACCATGTTCACATTACATACTTCTTCCTTTGAATTTTCGATTAAACCCATAACAGATGGAACAGCAACTGCTGCAAGTATTCCTAAAATGACTATAACAGCAAGTACTTCAATTAAAGTGATACCTTTATTGGAACCCATATACTTAAACACTATCGATTACTCCTTTATAGTCGTAATTGATGATAATATCTAGATGTCCCAACATACAACTTTCTAATTTTATATAAGATTGAAGACATAGAGTTGGTTTGTTGGAAGAGTTGGAAGAGTTGGAAGAGTTGGAAATATCTAAATCTGTCTTTCCATCTTCAACGTTGTTCATTTCGACTAAGTTAAAATAAAGACACGTTCAAAAAAGAACGTTCGAACTGATATTCGTCCTTTCCTAGCCTACTTGTTGGCTAGATCTCTAAACGCACTTCCTTTCCAACTTTCCAACACAAACCGTCAACAGCGTTGACCAGTTTGTATTCCAACTCTCCTAGCCCTTCACACTAACCTTACTCTCCTGCACCATCTTCTCCAAAAACTCAACCAATTCTTCTCTTAATTCCTCATTCTGCATCGCAAATTCAATCGTCGTCTTCACAAAGCCCATCTTCTCACCAACGTCATAACGTGTCCCCTCAAAATCATACGCAAACACGCGTTGGATTTCATTGAGCTTTTGAATCGCATCGGTTAATTGGATTTCTCCACCTGCTCCTGTTTCTTGCTGCTCTAGGAACATAAAGATTTCAGGAGTTAAAATGTAACGTCCCATAATCGCTAAATTCGATGGAGCAGTTCCTTGTTTTGGCTTTTCGACAAACTGATTAACACTATGTCTTCTGCCCATATTTGATAATGGATCGACAATCCCATAACGGTGTGTTTCAGTGTCTGGTACCGTTTGAACTCCGATGACGGATGATAGTGTTTCTTCGTATTGTTCGATTAATTGTTTTAAGCAAGGTTTCTCTGCTTGAACGATATCATCACCTAAAAGCACGGCAAATGGTTCGTCACCAATAAATTTACGTGCACACCAAACCGCATGCCCTAACCCTTTTGGTTCTTTTTGACGAATATAATGAATATCAACCATATTAGAAGAGTATTGTACTTTTTCTAATAAGTCCGTCTTCCCTTTTTGAAATAAGTTTTGTTCTAATTCAAACGCATGGTCAAAGTGGTCTTCTATCGCACGTTTACCTTTACCAGTAACAATAATAATATCCTCAATCCCTGACTCAACTGCTTCTTCGATAATATATTGAATTGTTGGTTTATCTACGATCGGTAACATTTCTTTTGGCATCGCCTTTGTCGCTGGTAAAAATCTCGTTCCTAAACCAGCAGCAGGAATGATTGCTTTTTTGACTTTTTTCATTAGTAAAACCCCCTTTTTAAGTTGGAAAGTTGGTTAGTTGGTTAGTTGGAAACGACTAAGTCAGACTTTCCAACTTCCCAATTTTGTTCTTTCCTACTAATTTAAATTGCTTTAGTCTTTTCCCTAGTCAACTTGTTGACTAGTTCTTTTACGCCTTTCCTTTCCAACTTTCCAACACAAACAGCTAACTTGTTAGCGCATTTGTATTCCAACTTTCCAACTAACTCCCTACTAACTCTTTCACTCTAAAATTCGCTATATCTAGTAGTCGCTCTCTCAATTCTCCCTTACTTAACTCGTCCAAATTTTCTACCAATCTATGACACACATTAATATCAACTAACGGTGTTTTTCCGATATAAATTTTTGGATAAATTTGTTCTGGATGAACCTCATCTGCACCTAATAATTCTTCAAACATTTTCTCTCCTGGTCTCATTCCTGTGAAGACAATTGGCATTTCTTCTTTTGTATATCCCGATAATTTAATTAAGTTTTTCGCAAGATCAACAATCTTTACTGGCTCTCCCATATCAAGAACGAAAATCTCGCCACCTTTTGCGAGTGCTCCTGCCTGGAGAACGAGTCTTGATGCTTCTGGGATGGTCATAAAGTAACGGACCATATCAGGATGCGTCACGGTGACTGGTCCACCTTCTTGGATTTGCTTTTTGAAAAGTGGAATAACACTACCACGACTTCCTAATACGTTTCCGAAACGGACGGCAACGAATTTGGTGTCACTAACGATATCCATATGCTGAATGACCATCTCAGCCATTCGTTTAGTTGCTCCCATCACACTTGTTGGGTTAACGGCTTTATCTGTTGAGATCATCACGAACGCGCCAACGTTTGCCTCACTAGCTGCTTCTGCCGTGTTTTTCGTTCCGATTACGTTATTTTTCACCGCTTCTTCTGGGTTACGTTCCATTAATGGCACGTGCTTATGTGCTGCAGCATGGTACACAACGTGAGGTGTGTACTTTTTCATAATCGAAAACATTTTCTCACGGTCTTGGACATCGGCAATTTCTGTTTCTACGTTAATATCTGGATATTGCTTTTTTAACTCTAGCTCAATGGCATAAATACTATTTTCTCCGTGCCCTAGTAGAATTATTGTTTCAGGATTGAATTTACACACTTGACGACAAACCTCTGAACCGATCGAACCACCGGCACCTGTAACTAAGATTGTTTTCCCTGTTAGTTTCTTACCAATCTTATCTGTATCCAACTCAACTGGCTCTCTTCCTAGAAGGTCTTCTACTTCTACGTCACGGAAACTATTAACAGAAACTTTACCGACCATCAGATCTTCTAACATAGGCAAGATTTTCGTCCGTGCGTTTGTTTTTGAGCATTCTTGGAAAATCTCATTTAATTCTTTTTTCGTTAACGATGGAATTGCAATAATAATATTTTCAATACTATTTTCCTTAACAACCGTTTCGATATCATCGACTGTTCCGAGTACTGGTATTCCTAATACTTCTAAGCGTTGTTTTAATGGATCATCATCAATAAATGCTACTGGACAAAGTTCAGCATCATGGTTTTGTAATAGTTGTCTTGCTACCATTGTACCTGCTGCACCTGCACCGATAATTAATGTTGGTTTTTGATCGTTTCTTCGCTTAATATAAGTATCTCGATATAGGCGCCATGAAAAACGCGAACCACCAATTAATAAAATATGAATCATCCACGTGATCATGAGCGTTCTAATAAACACATCTTGAAGGATAAACAATTGAAACAAAGCGGTAACGAGTAGCGATAATGTCACGACTTTAAAAATCGCTGATAATTCTCCAATACTTGCATACTGCCACACTCTGTTATAAATTTTGAAGCGATAAGCAAGAAAATGATGACTAATTAATAATGCCGCTGAACTGACAACGATCGTCGTTGTAAAAATATTCGTTGATGGGGATAAGATAAAATAGCTAACAAAGATTGAAAGAAAAACAATTAATGAATCCAATAACACTAAATACGCTAACCTCTTTTTCGTCGTCACAAACACACCTCCAAATTTTTCATATAAATACTATAAAAGTTTACGCAAAACAATTCTCCGAATCTCTCTTGCGTAAACTTTTATTAAAATATTAAAATATTAAAATATTAAAATATGAGGCATCGAACCCCCCCTCACACCACACCAATGATGAATGAACATCTAAGGTACGAATACCCACAGCATAGCCGAGTACCCCCATTGATAACGGTAAGGAGATATCACCGGTTTAGTAATGAAGTTTTGTATACTAATTTGGTCATTCAAGATTAGTAAGTTTTTCTTTTCTAACTTCATTTAGTTGGAATGTTGGAAACTTCTAAGTTGAAATTAGCCTTTTCAATTTAGTTCTTCTCTACTAATTTAAAAGTAGAAACAAGTTGAAAAAATGTTCGAACAGTTTTCGTCTTTCCCCTAGCCTGCTTGCTGGCTAGTTCTTTAACGCTTTTCCCTTTCCAACTTTCCAACACAAACAGCTAACTTGTTAGCCAGTTTGTATTCCAACTCTTCCAACTAAACTAAAATATCCCCAAAAACTTCTTCCTCTTAATCATCTCCGGTGGCTCAACCAACGGCATCCTTCCAGCGACAATCATCTCCGCGTTTTCTAGAAACATATACCGATAAAAAGCGCTGCATTCGTCTTCGATGAACTCATATGCTTTTCTTAGGTTAATTGGTCGGCTTGTCAGGTTGTGTGCATCTGTTGCGACAAAGTGTGTTAAGTTATGGGTAATTAAATCTATCGAAAATTTCTGGATTTTCTTCCCAAAATGACCAGTGACACTGCCGGCGGTTACTTGGGTAAGTGCGCCCTCTTTCACTAGTCTGTAAAGAATTTCTGGGTTCTCAATGATCTCAGCATTTCGTTCAGGATGCACGATAATTGGCGTTACCCCTTGCTGCTGCAAATCAAAAAATAATCGATGAATGTATCTGGGAACATGGCTAGATGATAGCTCGACGAGAAGGTATTGATGTAAATGATTTAGAGATAGAAGTTCATCGTCTAAGTAGCTATCGACCATTTCTCCAAATATCCGAGTCTCTTGACCGGGTAAAATTGTTAGAGGAATTCTTGCTTCTTTTAATCGGTTATTTAATTGGTCAACCGATTCAAGAATGCTAGATTTAGAGTTTTCAAATTGACCGTTGCGGTGATGGGGGGAGGCGATAATCGTATCGATCCCTTCATCGACAGCTGCTTTTGCCATCTCTAGTGCCATTTCCATGTCTTTAGCCCCATCATCAACGTTCGGTAGTATATGGCAATGAATATCAATCATCAATAACCCTCCAAATCTAGTATTAAAACTCTATATAACTACCAAAAATTTACACAAAGTTACAAAACTAAATAATATCATAACAATATTACCATGGAATTTCCATCATTTCTATAAAGAATCAACTCCATTAATTACTATTATTTACCATAATAATAGTAATATTGACTTTGTTTAGCTTCCTTCTGGTTTAATACGACACCTAACGTTTTTGCTCTTGACTTGTCTAGTAAGTCTTTTGCTTTAACGGCTTGTTCAATTTCTGTTTTACCACTACTAACAACTAGAACAACCCCTTCACAAATATTTGCTAATACTTGCGCATCAGTAACAGCCAAAACTGGAGGAGTATCAATTAGTACAAAGTCATAGGTTACCTTTGCCGACGTTAATAATAATTCCATTGCCTTTGAGCTTAATAACTCTGACGGATTCGGTGGGATCGGCCCACTTGTTAAAATATGAAGGTTTTCCACATCCGATGCAAAGACGGCTTCTTCTAAAGAAGACTGCTTTGTAAGTACAGTTGTTAAGCCTTTCGTATTTTGACAGCGAAACGTGTAATGAACACTAGGCTTACGCATATCAGCATCTATTAGTAAAACACTATTTCCTTGTTGAGATAGAACAACAGCTAAATTGGCAATCGTTGTTGACTTTCCTTCTGATGGGTTAGCTGATGTAACCATAATCGTTTTTAATTCTTGGTCAACCGATGCAAATTGTAGGTTTGTACGAATGGTACGATATTGTTCTGATATCGGTGACTTAGGGTCCACTTTTGTAATTAGACCACGAGTAGCATTTGCTGGTTGCTTTTTTCTATTTCTAGGCAATGTCTTCACCTCGTTTGTTTCTTCTTCTATTTTCAGATTTAGCTACCATCTGATTATCAACTTCAAAGGTTGGTATGGCGCCAATGACAGATAACCCCAGGTGCTTCTCAATATCTTTTTCCGTTTTAATCGTGTTATCTAAAAACTCTAATAAAAATGCTAACCCTACAGCCGCCATTAAACCAACGACAAAAGCAATGGCCATATTTAACATTGGATTAGGTTTTATTGGTGATGGGTTTTCAGGTAGTTTTGCTTCTGAAAGAATACTCACATTATCAACGTTCATAATTGAAACAATTTCCCGTTGAAATACCGAAGCAACTGTATTTGCAATTTGTACGGCTAATGCCGGTTCAGGATCTTGAACTGTAATTGAAACAACTTGCGAGTTATTTCTAGTCCCAACGGTAATTTGACTATTTAGGACGTTCGTAGATCTGTTTAATTGAAGTTCATCACTTACTTTATCTAGAATAATCGGACTTTTAATAATATCATTATATGTGTTAATTAATTCGAGATTAGTTCTAATATCACCTTGACTGATCGCTTGTTGCTCTGAATTAGAATGGGTCACTAAAAACTGTGTTGAAGATTGATATATAGGTGTTAGAATTAAATAACTAAATAAAGCACTAATTCCTACTGCGATAACAGTAATTGCAATAATCATTAAAATACGTTTTTTTATCGTTTCAAACAACTCTTTTAAACTTATTGTTTCTTCCATTTGATTTGTATCCTCCTAAGTAGCTAATATAAGACATAAATTATTTTCGTAAAAGAAATACTAAAGCCTTCACTATTTTATCATAATTTGTCACAGGTTGTAGAGTATTTTCATCAAATTTATCGGTGGCATTCGACAAATACTACGTATTCGGAATTATTTTGAAAGTACGATCATATAACAACTAGCCCTGAATTACACCGGTTGAAAGCGTTATTAATATCGGTATGAAAGTTGTCGAGTAGTTACTTATTTTGGTAGAATTGTTAGTAAGTTAATAAATACTTTCCCTAACATTTCCTCATCTTCCTTAAACAAAATATTTTATTATTGCTAGTAGTTCAACTACCGTCTATAATCAATATCATATTTTCAATATTCTTATACTAGGAGAATGAACATGACCAAACGTAAAAAGCTCATTATTATAGTAAGTTTAATTATCGGTTTACCATTGCTAGGTATTTTAGGTTATGGCTACCATTTATATAATTCTGTTGTCAAAACAGTAAATGTAATGCATCAACCAATCGAACGTGAAACAAAACGGCAAATTGAAGTACAACAAAAAGAACCACTTTCGTTCCTTTTGTTGGGGATCGATGCTGATGAGGGAACTAGCGGTCGAACCGACACGATCATCGTTCTTACCGTAAACCCAAATACCGAATCAATGAAAATGTTAAGTATCCCACGCGATACAAGAACAGAGATTATCGGCAGAGGGTTTGATGACAAGATTAATCACGCCCATGCATTTGGCGGTCCTAAAATGACAATCGAAACGGTGGAAAATTTTCTTGATATCCCGATCGATTATTATGCGACTGTCAATATGAGTGGATTTAAAGACATTGTTGATGCGGTTGGTGGCGTAACAGTCAATAACAGTTTTGAGTTTAGATCAAGTGGTCATACGTTTGCAGAAGGGCCGGTTGATTTAAATGGTACAGAAGCTCTAGCTTTTGTTCGAATGAGAAAAAGTGATCCAAGAGGCGACTTCGGTCGAAATGATCGCCAACGCCAAGTGATTGATGCCATCATTAAGGAAGGAGCTCAACTAACATCGATTGCTCGAGTTGAAGAAATCCTTGGGGCGGTTGGTACAAACGTTCGTACCGATCTTGACTTTGATCAAATGATGAAAATCCAATCAAATTACAAGGATGCTCGTCGTTCCTCTGAAGAAATCACGATTAGTGGCTCTGGCGCAATGATGGGTGGCATTTATTATTATGTCGTTAGTGAAGACGAGCGTTTACGTGTATCGAATTTATTAAAAGAGCACTTAGAAATCCAGTAATTCAAGTAGGCAGTCTCAATTTCGAGACTGCCTTTACTTATATATACAAAAAGAACCCTCCGATTAGGAAAGTTCTTCTATCTTTTATTGGATATTATAACGTCGCCCCAGCTTTTTTCTCTTCCGTCGCGGCAACTTCCTTTTTCGTCTCTGTTCCTTCTGCTTTCGTCTTATCAAATAATACGATAAACGTCTTTAATAAGATGACGATATCTAACCAGAACGTATAGTTACGAATGTAGTATAGGTCGAAACGTAATTTATCATCAACTTCTGTCGTATACTTACCCATAATTTGTGCATATCCTGTAATTCCTGGTTGAACTGTATTTCTATAGCCATAGTGATAGTACTCTTTTGAAAGCTTCTTAATAAAAAATTCACGTTCAGGTCTTGGACCGACTAATGACATGTCTCCTTTTAGAACGTTAAACAATTGTGGTAGCTCATCTAAGCGTGTGGCACGCATAAACTTACCGACTTTCGTAATACGTGGGTCGTTCTCTGTTGCTAATGTAGGACCTGTTAGCTTTTCTGCTCCTTCAATCATCGAACGGAATTTATAAATCGTAAATGGCTGATTGTTTTTACCTAGGCGTTCTTGTGTATATAAGACTCGTCCTTTTGGGTCCTCAAGCTTAACAATTAACGCAGTAATGAATAATACTGGTGAAATAGCGACGATAATTAATGCCGATGACACAAAGTCAAACATACGTTTAATCACCACTTGGTCGAATGTTAAACCAAACGGCTTAACAGACATCACCATCGTATCATCTAACGGTGCAACAGTCGCACGTTGAAGCAATAGCTCATATAATGAAGGGATGACATAGACCATCTTATTTCGTTCCATTGCATGATAAATAATTAACGATTTCTTTTGTTTCCCGATTTTTGGGCATAATAAAACATAATCCACTTGTTGCAATAGTTCATCGATTTTTTCAATCGGTGTTGTCGGTTGAATGTGTTTCACACGTGTACCTTTTAACATTGGGTGCTTCAACTTCAACATGGCCCGTTGTGTATGCTCTTCATCACCAACGACGAGGACGGTACCAACAGCATTTCCTCTTGTCAGCTTTAAATAAAGACCTTTAAAAATAAGCATCAGGATAACCGTAAATACACTTCCGATTAAGACAATAGAACGCGGCATTGCAAATTCACGGAATAAATACGATGCTGCCATCGTTAGAAACGCCATGAAGATAACCGAAATAACAATCTTAACACTAACATCCCATAGTGTATTTTTGTGATCTAGAGAATACAATTCATAGATCGATATAAAGAATAAACCAATTAATAAAATCCAAGGCAATAGGGAAATAAATGATTCCCAGTTTCTTTGCGGAAACCCATTATAACGTACATAAAAGGCTCCGATATATGCTGCTAATATACATAGAAGATCGCCTAAGATGATGATGAATTTGTGATTTCTTAATTCACTGATACTAGGCATTTCATAATCTCTCCCTTACAGTAATTGAGACCCATTTTTTATCTTTTTATATCCCTTTTTTGTATAATCTTTCTCTCTATATAAGACTGTTTTAGATTAAACAATCATAATCTACTATACTAAATTTTTGGGCGAAAGAAAATAGTATTTTTTACTAGTTGCTTTAGTTTCCGAATTTAATTATGAAATCATGAAATGGGCTTTTATGTAAAACGATAATAAAACCAACTAACTCTTAGACGTTAGTTGGTTTCAAAAGGTTACAGTGTATATTGTTTATCAAAGTAATTTTTGTATTCACCGCTAATGATTTGTTCCCACCAAGGTTTGTTATCTAAATACCATTGGATCGTTTGAGCAATTCCCGTTTCAAACGTATACGTTGGTTTCCAGCCTAGTTTTTCTAACTTCGTTGGGTCAATCGCATAGCGTTTATCGTGTCCAAGACGATCTTTGACAAACTCGATTAAGTCTTCGGATTTACCTAATGTTGAAATAATCGTCTTCACGACTTCTAAGTTTGTACGCTCATTATGGCCACCTACGTTGTACACTTCACCGTTCACACCTTCGTGCAGCACTAAATCAATCGCTGCACAGTGGTCGATCACGTGTAACCAGTCACGAATGTTTTTTCCGTCACCATAAACTGGAACTTTTTCATCATTTAACACACGTGAAATCGTTAATGGAATTAATTTTTCTGGAAAATGATATGGACCGTAATTATTCGAGCAGCGAGTGATATTCATTGGTAAACCGTACGTTTCGTGATAAGCACGAACTAATAAGTCAGAAGATGCTTTGCTCGCACTATACGGGCTGTTCGGCTGTAGTGGTGTGTCTTCTGTGAAAAACGTTGTTGGATCAAAGTCTAACTCTCCGTATACTTCATCCGTCGATACGTGCACAAATTTCGTAACATCCACAGCTCTTGATGCATCTAATAACACTTGAGTTCCAACTACATTCGTTTGGACAAAGATTCCCGGATCTGTAATCGAACGATCGACATGACTTTCTGCTGCAAAGTGAACAACGCAATCAAACTTCTCTTTCTCAAAAAGAGCGATGATCGTCTCGCGGTCAGCGATGTCTGCTTTTACAAAATGATAGTTCTCGTTTGTTTCAATTTGTTTGTGCTTTGTTAAGTCACCGGCATATGTTAATAAATCTAAATTGTAAATATCATAGTTCGGATATTTCTCAACCATAAATTGTACAAAGTTACCACCGATAAAACCGGCTCCACCTGTAACAACAATTTTTTTTCGTGTCATTTATTTCACCTCTTGTGCTAATTCGTTTAAGTAATGTTTTAATGCATCCTGCCAATTCGGTAATGGTTCAAATCCATTATCGATAAGCTTTTGCTTTGACATGCGCGAGTTTTTCGGGCGTACGGCACGTGTTGGATATTCTTCCGTTGTAATTGAGTTTACCGTTACGTTTTTACCCGCTTGCTCAAAGATTTCTGAGGCAAACTCTGCCCACGTACAAAAACCTTCGTTTGATGCATGGTAGACACCATATTTATCTGTTTCGATCATATCGATTAATAATCGCGCTAAATCATACGTATACGTAGGTGAACCATATTGATCACCAACAACATTCAATTCCTCACGAGTTTCTGATAAGCGAAGCATCGTTTTAATAAAATTATTTCCGTTCATGCCAAACACCCAAGAAATACGAACGATAAACCATTCATCGAATAAGTTTTGAACGATCTTTTCACCTTCATATTTCGTTACACCATAATAGCCAACTGGATTCGGTGTATTTGTCTCAACAAAAGGTGTCTCACCTTCCCCGTCAAAAACGTAATCAGTACTAATGTACATAAATCTTGCGCTGCACTTTTTTGCTGCTTCCGCTAAATATCTTGTTCCATTTACGTTAACATCCCAACATGTTTCTTTGTCGTCTTCTGCTTTATCAACCGCTGTGTACGCTGCGCAGTGGATGACCATGTCAGGATTTACGTTCTCAACATAATTGGCAACGTCTGCTTCTACGGTAATATCTAAATCATCGATCCCAATTCCATGCATGTCTAAGCCGCGTTTTTCACCTTCACGAACAACATCAAAGCCTAGCTGGCCATTATAACCTGTTACTAATATTTTCATCATTTACACTCCATATGTAAAATTATTATCTGCGTTTTTTAATAATGGGGCCTTTTCATCTTTCTCAGATAAAACAGGGGTAATCCCTAGTGGCCATTCGATCCCAATGTCAGGGTCGTTCCAAATGATTCCTCGATCATTTTCTGGGGAATAAAGTTCGTCCACTTTATATTGAACTTCAACATCGTCAGTGAGTGTCATAAATGCATGGGCAAATCCTTTAGGTACTAACAATTGCTTTTTGTTTTCAGCACTTAGTTCAATACCAAACCATTGACCATACGTAGGACTTCCTTTACGAATGTCGACAGCTACATCATAGATCGCTCCTCTTGTACAACGTACAAGTTTCGTTTGTGCCTTCGGATCTAACTGGTAATGCAGCCCGCGTAATGTCCCTTTTGCCGCGGAAAATGATTGATTATCTTGAACAAATTGATATTCAAGTCCAACTTCTTTAAATTTTGCATCACTATATGTCTCACTGAACCAACCGCGGTGATCACCAAATACTTTTGGTTCAATGACAACGACTCCTTCTAACTTTGTTTCTACTACGTTCATCTTATCTACCACCTTTAACTGTTGTCAGCTCATATTGATTGGCTAATCGAATTAAATATTGGCCATACTCATTTTTACTCAACGGTTTTGCTAATTCTAATAGTTGCTCTTTCGTAATATAGCCTTTACGGAAGGCAATTTCTTCTAAGCAAGCAACTTTAAGACTTTGGCGCTTTTCGACCGTCTCGATAAAGGTCGAAGCTTCTAGTAATGATTCATGTGTTCCTGTATCAAGCCAAGCAAATCCACGCCCTAATAATTCAACATGAAGATCACCAAGCTCTAAATACGCTTTATTTACATCGGTAATTTCTAACTCACCACGAGGCGAGGGTTCAATGTTTTTCGCAATCTCAACAACACGGTTATCATAAAAGTAAAGGCCAGTGACTGCATAGCTTGATTTTGGTTGACTTGGCTTTTCTTCGATTGATATTGCTTTTCCGTTTTCATCGAACTCAACGACACCGAACCGTTCTGGATCTTTCACATTGTAACCAAATACAGTTGCCCCAGATTGTCTAGATGCTGCATTTTCTAATAACTTCGTAAAACCGTGACCGTAGAAAATATTATCGCCAAGTACTAAGGCAACGCTATCATCGCCGATGAACTCTTCACCAATAATGAATGCTTGCGCAAGTCCATCCGGAGACTCTTGGACAGCATAGCTAATCGTAATTCCAAAATCATGTCCGTTTCCTAATAATTGTTCAAAACGTGGTGTATCTTGTGGGGTTGAAATGATTAAAATATCTTTAATCCCTGCTAACATTAACACTGATAATGGATAATAGATCATCGGTTTATCGTAGATTGGTAGTAGTTGCTTTGATATCGTACGGGTTAACGGATACAGCCTTGTACCACTACCACCAGCTAGTATAATCCCTTTCATCAAATGACCTCCTAAAATGTCTGTATTTTCTGACCTTCTATTTTTTATGTATTACATTTATTATGGCAATAACTGTCTGAAATCATGAATGATGTTACACATTCATGAAAAAAATGACACATAAAGGATTTTATCATATTTTTATTAAGATGAGTGACATATTTCACCAAAAAACTAGGTGAGATTTACCTTAGGATTTTTAAATCGCCTTCAAAAGGCAAGCCTCCCTAATGATTATCAGGGAGACGGTTTAATTATTGCTTTTTTAGTTCTTTAACTTTGTCTCATAGACCTCTTTAATATAATGAGCAACGTCTTCGGATAAGTCGTCTCTTTTTAGCGCAAAATCAATCGTCGCTTTAATAAAACCAAATTTATCACCGACGTCATAGCGAATGCCGTGGAAGTTATATGCAAGTACGTTTTGTTTTTGGTTTAACACTTTGATCGCATCCGTTAATTGAATTTCTCCACCTGCTCCAGGTGGAAGGTTTTCGAGGATATCAAAAATTTCCGGACGTAATATGTACCTTCCCATAATCGCAAAATTTGATGGTGCTTCTTCTTTTGACGGCTTTTCAACGAACGTTGCCGCGTGAATGACGTTTCGTTCAATTTCCGAACCTTTAGGAGCAACAACTCCATACTTCGAAATTTCTTCATCTGACACGCGCTGCACACCGACAACCGATGATTGATAGCGATTAAAGACATTGATTAATTGCTTCAAACAAGGAGTTTCAGATTCAACAATGTCATCACCTAATAGCACTGCAAACGGCTCATTGCCAATAAACTTACGCGCGCACCAAATTGCATGACCTAATCCATTCGCTTCTTTTTGGCGAATATAATGGATATTCGTCATTGCTGAAATGGCTTGTACCTCTTGTAAAAGCTTTGTTTTATTCTTTTTTTCTAACGTTTCTTCTAATTCAAAGGACTTATCAAAATGGTCCTCAATCGCCCGTTTCCCTCGCCCAGTAACGACGATGATGTCTTCGATGCCTGAAGCGATCGCTTCTTCAATGATGTACTGAATCGTTGGTTTATCAACGATCGGTAACATTTCCTTTGGCTGTGCCTTCGTTGCTGGAAGAAACCTTGTTCCTAACCCAGCTGCAGGGATAATCGCTTTTTTAACTTGCATAGTCGTTCCTCCCTTCATTTTTCATTTCCAGTTTTCACTTGAGATTTGTACTGGAAGCTCACCACGGTAATGCTCAAGTAATGCCTGTCTAATTTCAGTATTTAGCGGGACCCACATTGGTTGTTTCCCAAAATAAGCTTTTAACCGATCTTGACAATGCACGAAATCAGACTGAGGTGATCGAATAGTTTCATTTGTCAATGGTATTACGTTTATTATAACCGTTACCTTACTAGCTACCACATCTGGGACATATTTTTGCTCTTCTTGGAGTACCGGTGGATGCAGCAGTAACAAGTGATCTGTCGCTATTTTTTCTCCATATACAAGCATTTGGATTTGCCTTCCATCAATGAGTTCTCGAATCTTTACACTCATGTCCCTATGTGAATTTAAATCGTATTGATATAGTTGAATGAAGCCAATACGTGCGGCATGTTGTTTTTGTTTTTGAATTTCTTCAACGATTAAATCAACCGGACCACTATGATCCCTAAAGTCAGACACGATGACCACATCGAACTTTCTTCGACCATTGATTTTTGCTTCCTTTATCGGCCGCATTGGCTCCGGAACAGGAAAAGGACGAATTTGTTGTGGAAATTCATAGCGAAGATCATTTCTCGTTTCATGAAATGTTTCATGACTTTCCACATACTCCTTTCTAGCACCCATGAAAAATCCTTGATAACCAAAAGCTGAGTTACCTGTTAGAGATGTTGGTGATTGGCGCTGAAGTGAAAGTGGCCCTGTTTCAAGATCTATGACTGCTTTTTCACCAAATACTTTTTTGATGCGTTTAATAAATTCAACATCAGCTCCAAATCGAACACTATCCCAATAGCCGATTTTCTCGAATACTGGATGTCTTCGGAACATAAATGAGGAGATATTACTAAAAATATATAATCCGGGCTTTCCTCTCCTATAGAATTTGACGTCATTTGTTGCTCTTGCCTGTTGTGAAGTATTTCCTATGACTGTTGGATTGTGCATTAAGTTAAGTACTTGTTTTTCAATCTTTTCAGGGTGTGACCAATCGTCTGAATCGTTAATTGTCACAAATTCACCTGTTGCTTCTTTAAGAGCCAAATTTCGAGCGACATATGCCCCTCCATTTTTTTCTGCTTTTATAAGCTTTACTCTTACATCCTTTTTACTATATTGTTCTACTACTTGAATCGTTCCATCCGTACTACAATCATCAACAACAAGGACCTCAAGGTTTTCCCATGTTTGCGACAATATTGAATTTAATGCCGTTTTGATCCTTTCTTCGTCATTGTATGTCGGTATGAGAACCGAAACTTTTGGTAAAGCCTCTTTCTGTGTGAATTTTTCCTTTTTACTATGTAATCGATCATAGACAGTCTCAGTTTCCGAATGAATAAATGAAATAGGTGAAAGCTGAAAATGCTCTAATGCACGATTAATCCAAGCCGTTCGCTTTGTTAAACTCGCTTCTAAATTAGCATACGCTAAATAAAGATCTGGATGTGGATCATCTTTGATGACACGGGTTAGAATCATTTTCGCTGTTTCGACATCACCTAATAATTCGTAGCTTTCGGCCTCAATAATCGCGATGCTTCTCAATTGTAGCTGATCTTTTTCACCTTCCGTCGCTATTTTTAAATAGTGAAGACAGTGTTTGGCATCTTCTTTGCTATAATGGTTGGCATGCCATTGGGCGAGTATCCACGCGATTTGTTTTTTCTGAAACATGTCTTTCGCTTTAGTGAGTAACAAGTTTAGGTCATCATATGCTTTTTTTGAAAAGCCTTGACTATAGAGACGATGCTTTAATTCATCAACTTGTGACCACTCCGAATGACCTCTTACTAATAAACTTCTAATTAAACGCTTTTGTTTATTCGATATAATATTTTTTATGAAATTCCTTTGTTTCGAATTGAGCATCGAATAAAACGACCATTGGGCGAATTTCGAGGTACTTCTTAACAACAATTTAACCATGGTTTCCACCTTCAATTTTGATTGATAACTATTGCATTTTATCATATTCTGTCATTTAGAGGTAATCGTTATCATAACAACTTTTTGAAAACTCATTGCTGTTTCCTTCTGTGTTATAATAAATGTCAATAATGAATATATAAAAGTTGGGTGATCAAAAACGATGAATAGAGATCGACAAAAAGATAACAGAAGAGATTTCATTGATATATACAATAGTTATCTAGAGAATGAACAATTAGTGAAATATAGAGAACAAGAAATTAAAGAAGTTGAACAACATGTCAAATCAACGTTACGGTACCAACTTGGCGATTTGTTCGTTACGTCATTCAAACGCCCTTCATTGAAAACAATTCTATTTCCAATTTCACTTTCAACTCTATTATGGTCATATTATAAAAAACCAAAAAGAGAAATAAATTTGCGATTACGAACAGCAGCTGGTAGTTATCTGGATACAGCGAATAACGGTAACGGTAAGCAATCCATAACGTTTATTTCAACAGATCTTGGCGATTGGATGACGGACTTAGCGGAAATTGAAGCTTTATCAAAAAAATACAATGTACAATTGATTTTTTATTGCTACCATTTCCAGACGTTACTCTCCATCCATTCGAAAGTAAAACAATTAGGGGTTGATGTTGTTTTTATATATGGAACTTCATTTCCACAGTTATTTCAGTCAATATTAGATAGTTTGTGCAAAATACGCGGTAATGTTGTTATCACAAACCAACGAGACATTATTTCTGTATGTTTTTGCTTTTTGGCCAATTATCATTTCGGAAAACATGTTTATTTTCATAACGTTGATCCATTGGTAGCTTCTAGACAAGCTACGGTTCACCTACAGGTTACCAATCAAAATTTAAAGGAACCATCAAGTCATGCTTGGGAGCCAATTGTTTCTACTTTTTTGGCCAACTATATAAAAGAAGGTTTGAATGTCCCTATTGATCAAGTAAAAGAAGAAAACTTAACGAATACGTTATCAGAAACGTCTCACGAGTTTGCTGAGTTCTTTTCCGAATTTTATGAAGCGTATAGAGAGGATCAAAGCGATGAAATGGATCATTAAAAACCCGGCACCAACCGATTGGCGCCAGGAAAAATGGGGCGACTTTCATTTCGGAAGGTCGTTAACAAAATATTTAGAGCGACTAGAGGTAAATGTTGAAACGGATTATTACCCACACTGGGATAATCGAAAAAAGGCTGACGTTGTTTTTGTGCTACGAGGGAAGTATCCTTATCGACCGAAACCAGGTGCCTTTCATATTATGTGGAACATCAGTCATCCTAGCTCAGTATCTTTAGAAGAATATGAAAGTTATGACCTTATTTTTGTCGCGTCGAAAAAGCATGCTAATTACATAAGGTCTAAAATAAGTAAACCTGTTTATCCTCTAATACAGTGCACCGACCATGAGGAGTTTTATGTTAGCGATCCTAAACTTGATCGTTTTCGAAAGGATATTATTTTTGTTGGAAACTGCAAGGGGGTACAACGTCCAGGTATTATTTGGGCTACCGAATTAGGGTTACCAATAAAAATCTGGGGAAGAGGTTGGGAACAGTTCATTGACCCTTCATTTATTCAAGGCGAATATATCGATAACAAAGAGTTAGGGGCATTATATTCAAAATCAAAAGTAATTCTAAATGATCATTATGATGATATGAAGCAGTTTGGATTTATTAATAACCGAATATTTGATGCGTTATCGTGTGGGTTGCCGGTGATCTCGGATTATCACGAAGAGCTCCATCAATTATTCCCTACCGAAATTCTTTATTACAAAAATAAGAAAGAATTTTTGCAAGCTGTTGAAACGGTAATTTTTCAATATCCAAAATTGAAAGCAAATGTCGACCGTATTCAGCCTAAAATCCATGAGGAACATTCATTTCAGGCAAGAGCGAAAATAATTCTCGATATTTACCATCAAGAATTGAAGACTGCAAGATAGATCCTCAGGGTGTTACCGCTTCCCTTAACTCATCTAAAATTACTCAAAGTTGAGCATTTTTCGATAATATTTAAGAGGAACTCTTCTTCAGGCGAAGAGTTCTTTTAATTTCTCCTAGTGACTCATTTACACTAGCCAGTTGACGGTATTTTCCACGGACAATAGATTGTCGTTTCCAATCCCACCAAACCGTATATGTAGGGGATTTCACGCCTACATAGCCCAAGCGTGGCAATAACTTTCCTTCTTTCTTACCAATATTAACAACGCTGTTCATATCACGATACATTGTTGTTTCACAACTTTTACACGTAAATACTCGTACATCAGGTTCTTTCTTTTCGTGATGACCACAAACACAACACTCTTTCGTAGTGCTTGTTTCATCAACTTTTGTATAATATTTTCTATTCTTTTCTTGAACCCATTCAAGGATTTTACGAAACTGTCCAATTGGTGTTTGATTTAACATGGCACGTTTCATGGAACCATGCTTTGCAACGTCTGGAGTTGGTACATAATCACCAATCAAAATATGGTCGTACTTCTTACTGAAGTAATGAGCATAACTGTATAACACTTGCTTAATTTGTTCTCGCCGAGTGAGTTCAGCTCGCTCTAATGCACGATTCAAATAATTCCAACGTTTGCTTGGTTTCCAATACTGTGTGTTTGGTGTTGTAACTAAACGGGCAAAACGTTCGCATTTATCACGTTTTGATTTTATTTGGTCGATACGCTTATCCCAATACTTTAGTGTTGAAGATAACGCTTTAAGCTCGTAAGAACGTCCTTTATGATCTATACCAACAGCTAAATTCTTGTGGTTAGGGTCAAAAACGATATAAGAGTTTTCCTTAACCATTTCTATTCCTTTTGAGTTTTCAATCGTAAAAATAGCATAATATCCACCAATATCTTTAGTGATACGAAGTGTTTTAACCTTTTCGTTCTCTCCGAGAGCCAACGGTTCTACTAAAGTAACTACTGTAGACAATTGTTTCTTTACTTTTTTATCTTTTTTCTTTAATTCTTGATGTTCTTCAACAGATAATTTTCCGAAAGTAATAGATAATTTACCTTCATCAATTAGTTTAAACCCTTTGTTCGGTTCATCGTAAAAAAGAGAGAACCATTTCTTTTTCCAAGAACGAAATTTTGGTTTTTGGTTATCTAATTTTTTATCGAAAAATCTATCATACGCTTCTTTTAAACGTAAGGCTGTATTTTTCAAAGGAGATGAATGAACTTTGTATAAAAACGGAGATTGTGCTTTAATTTTTGGAACTTTGTTCCTTAAATTACGCCCGTTTAATAGTTTTTCCTGTCTACCATTTTTATAATCTTCTTCTACTAATTGAAATAATTGATTATATAACCAATTGCACATTTTTGATTGTCCATCTAGCTGTAATTCTTGTTCTTTTGTAGTGATTAACTTGATTTTTCGGTTGAATATCACAAATTTTCACCTCCCTTAAATAGGTTCATTGTAAGTCATTCTCTTAAAGCACTTTCAATAGTTTCCTTGACTTTTTTAGCTTTTTTACTTCTGCTTCCATACAACCTACTACTAAAAACAGTAATGATAGATAGTATGTCTTCTACCAACTCATGTTCGTATGTTTTATCTTCGCTGTGGTTTATGATCTCGATTTCCACATTGTGAAATTCACATATTTGTTCCAAAATTTCGAATCCAAAACGTAATAACCTATCTTTATAGTTTATGACAATACGTTCAACTTTATTGGACTCTATCAAAACAATCAACTCTTTCAATCCTTTTTTGTTGTAATTTAATCCACTACCTAAATCTTCAACAATTTTGAAAGAGTAACCATTAGCAGTGCAATATTGACTAACATTTTAACTTGTCTTTTCAAGTCATCTTTTTGGTCTGAAGAAGAAACCCTACAATATCCTATAGTCATTTTAGGATTTTTAACTTTATTTTTATTAACGTTAGATAAATCTTCGGTAGTGTATCTCCTGTGCCCTCCGGAAGTTCTTGTTGAAGTAATTTTACCTTCTTTTTCCCACCTACGTAACGTGGAACTAGAAACCCCTAAAATGTTTGCGGCTTCTTTTAGTGTATACATGAAAACACCTCCTATAAAACCATTTTATAACAACCTATTAATTATTTGAATAAAAAATTGGACTCTATCAAAACAATCAACTCTTTCAATCCTTTTTTGTTGTAATTTAATCCACTACCTAAATCTTCAACAATTTTGAAAGAGTAACCATTAGCAGTGCAATATTGACTAACATTTTGAACTTGTCTTTTCAAGTCATCTTTTTGGTCTGAAGAAGAAACCCTACAATATCCTATAGTCATTTTAGGATTTTTAACTTTATTTTTATTAACGTTAGATAAATCTTCGGTAGTGTATCTCCTGTGCCCTCCGGAAGTTCTTGTTGAAGTAATTTTACCTTCTTTTTCCCACCTACGTAACGTGGAACTAGAAACCCCTAAAATGTTTGCGGCTTCTTTTAGTGTATACATGAAAACACCTCCTATAAAACCATTTTATAACAACCTATTAATTATTTGAATAAAAAAATCTTACCTAAAATAGTGAATTTTAGATAAGATTAAATATTTTTAACTAAACTGTTATAGAGCCCCATTGATCAATGTTGACATTCGAACCAACTAATAATTTTAAACTATAAGTAACAATTACAGGTGAAAGAATAGTATTTAGCAAAATAATTGATAGTGTTAATGGTACATTTCCCTTATAAATATTAACCCAAATGAGACTAATAATACCAGTTGGGATAACAAATGCGATAACAAGTCCAGTAATCGTATATGGGTCACCATAAAAAAATACCTTACCAATACCTAGAGCGATTAGTGGCATGATTAAGTGAAGGATAAAAAAGCAAACGAGAATTGGTTTCGGGTGGAGTAAGACTCGTTTCAAATCAACAAAATTAGAGTTTAAACTTCCTGAAAAAGTCATGAACGCAAAAATCCATGGAACTAAAAACGTTAACGGTAATAACCAAGCTGTAAGAAGCACACCAATAACTACACCCGTCGGAGTAATCACTGGCATTAACTTTTCTAAAACTTTATTCATTTGTATTAACATGTAAGCAAATCCCCCATTATTCTAAAAACTAATGCTCCATAGTTCTCTATTTATTATTCTTATCCTTTTTTTAATATTGGTTCTAGAGGTTGAAGTAATATTTTTAAATTTTTGTGAAAGAGTGAATATCATAATTACAAAAAATGAGCTACACTAATCTACGACTAGTTACTTAGTGTGAAAATAATGTATTATGAAAATTTAGATATTCAAATTTGTTATTATCGAATAATGACAACGCATTACGCTAAGGTTATAATAAATTGTTAGCTTTTATAAGAAATTATAACACGAACAAACTCATTAAAAGAACACGAAGGAGACATAAATGATTGAGGTAAAGACTTCCACGTTATGCAATGGAGAATTCAATAGAGGTATATTTGCAACACAAGATATAAAAAAAGGAACCTTAATCCACGAAGCGCCTGTTATCCCCTATCCTAATGAAGAACATATTTTAATCGAGCATACTGTTCTTAGTGATTATGTATACGAATATGGGAAAAATCATACCGCAGTTGTTTTAGGATATGGCATGTTATTTAATCACTCTTATGAACCAAATGCAACTTATGATATAAATTTTAAGAATCACACCTTTGAATATTATGCTTATGCTGATATTAAAGCTGGCCAAGAAATCTTAATTAACTACAATGGTGAAGTTGATAATTTAGAGCCATTATGGTTTCTTAAAGATAAAAAATGAGTAATAACAGCTAGCTTAAGGTTGCTATACGGTAAAATAAAGCTTAACTTCATATACTGATCGAAAGTTAAGCTTTATTTTTTTAATTCAGTAAATTTCATAAATACCGAGTAGGCTGTAAACCCTATAACTAGATATAGTATGTCATTTCTAAATTCACTAAATTCAGAATTATCAATTATGCTTGTTTGTTTTTTTCATTTTTGTTTTTTTTGATGTACTTGGCTTACCGCCTGAACGTGAGCGTGGATTTGTTTCATTTGCATGTTCAACAGCTTGCTCTAGTTCTTTTCTCATTGTTAATCCCCCCTAAAAAAATGATAAATAATACTGTATTTATCATTTCCAAATAACTCTGTTTCATTCTTTTGGGTTTCTAGACTAAAATTTAACTTTTTCTAAATAAAGTCCACAAGAATCTGCTAATCTACCTGTTTGCTTTCGTTCTTTTGATGTTAATATTTCCGGAATAGTTTCTTCATGTATTTCACCTAATCCAACCTCTATAAGAGTTCCGACCATTTTTCTTACCATGTTATAAAGAAAACCATTTCCACGCACTCGAATTTCGATAAATCCACTATTTTCATTAATTTCCACATCATAGATATCACGCACCATAGATTTTTTCTTAGATTTAGCATTTGAAAAAGCAGTAAAATCATGTGAACCAATAAAGTATGTAGAAGCATTTTTCATTTTTACAATGTCGAGTTTAGTATCAACATGCATACTGTATTTGCGCATAAAAGGATGAGAATGTTCTTCATTCCAAATTTTAAATAAATAGGTTTTATCCTTAGCATTATATCGAGAATGGAAACGATCTTGTACTAATTCCACATCTGTGATACTAATGTCCTGTGGTAAATATTTATTCAAATAACTTTTTATCTCTGCTTCTGAAAGGTTTTCATTAGTTTTAAAATTTGCAATTTGATCTAATGCATGAACCCCTGCATCTGTTCTCGAGCATCCTATGATTTCAACTTGTTTACCAACCATCTGTGATAGTACATTTTCAATCTTTCCTTGTATTGTGCTTTCTCCACTTCCGAGCCGCTGCCAACCTTTGTAGCGGCCACCATCATATTGAATTGTCATTTTATAGTTGTTCATCTTTTACTCCTTTTTAAACTTAGAAAATTTATGTCATTAGTTTTTCCAATTACAATACAAAAATGAAATTAAGGATGACTTAAAAGGGAATAATTCTAACCTTTTAAGCCACCCTCGTTTTCAACCAGGTGCTTTAACACTGAAATCTTATTATCCCAAAATTGTTCGTAAAAAGAGAGCCATTGTTTTACCTCAAATAAAGCTTCAGGTTGAGCTTGTACCGCTTCTCTCTACCTACTTTTTTGAGCTGTTACTAGGTTAGATTCATAAAGGATACGCAAATGCTTTGAAACAGTCGTTCGACTAATTAGGAAATAATTACATATGTTAGTAACTTGTAATTTTAGTTTTGCTAATAAATCCATCATTTTCCTACGTGTTGGGTCGGTAATCACCTGAAAGCCATCATACTTTGCTAAGCAGACATTATTTCTCAACAACTTTTCGTAAGCCTTCATAAACGATAGTATCCCAGCCATTGTTCATACGATTTCTAATTTCAGCATTCGTTTGTTTTGGACCTGGTCCAGGAATAATCTCATCAGGTTCACTCCAACCTGTATGGGTAAGTGTAAATTCTGTTTTATCTCCTAAATCCTTTAATTTAAATGATACCTTCCATCCAGCTTCTCCCCAAAAAAATGTAAGCTCGTTTGGTGGATCAAGTTCCATTACCTTACAAAGCGTTGGTCCAAAAGGAGATTGTATTGTAAACTCTGATCCAAGCTCTTGTTTAAAATCATTCGGCATAAACCAAGAGTTGATCCCTTCAGTTGTTGCAACTACATCCCACACCTTTTGTATATTTGCTTCAAACACAATACTTTTTCCAATATCTAGTGTTTCTTTCATTGTTAGCCTACCTTCCAAAATGAATGTAACCAAAAGGTTTCTTATTTCAGAATACGAAACCTTTTGGTTACATGTCAAGCTTATTGAACGTGTGAAGAATTTAATTGAGCATTTTTTTTAAAACAATAAACATCGGTATATAAATTATTTCTTTTTTTCCTTATTAATAGCCTTTTGAAGGCGTTGAAATCGCCTTAAATCAGCCTTTCTAATAGGTAACGGTTCATTATTCAAAAGTCTAATGATTGAAATAATTAATAACATCAATATGGTAGTGAAAGGTAATGCTGAAATTAAGGATGCTGTTTGCAATGCCCCAAAGCCGCCAACATATAGCAAAAGAACCGTTCGCAACTAGATATAGATTTAAGTAGTTGGGTTTTTGTAATTATGACATTTACCCATTTGACGCAGGATTTCATTATAGGTGTGACCATGTTCATTAGTTTGCAAAAGTCAATGAAAAGAAAATTACTTTTATTTTAAACATATATATGTGTCATTGAGGAACAATATAGATAGAATTAAGGAGGGAATAGTGTGTCTTACAAAAAGGATAAAGTCATAGAAGCTTCGGCTTGGATAGTTATGTCATTTATACTTTATAAATTTGTCCCAAGAAATAAATTTCGTGAGGCTCAACTTGCTTTTTTATTTAAACAAGTAATTACCTGGATTTTTGGATTGATTGTTGTAGAAAATGGAATTATTAAATATCCCCATCGACTTTTTTTTAAAAAGGCAAATAAAGCAAGTTTTACATTCGAATTTTTTATTCTTCCATCTTTTTGTTCTTTGTTTAATATACATTATCCTGAACAAAAGCATCAAATATTTAAAGTATTGCACTATGTTTTCTATACTTCAATAATCGTTATACTTGAAATATATGCTATAAAATCGACAAATTTAATAAAGTATAAAAAATGGACTTGGTATTGGAGTTATATAACCATCACGATCTCTTATTATTTATCACGTCTTTATTATCGATGGTTTTTCAGATATAACAATAATCAACCAATAATGAAGATCTAAGGAATTAACAGCGAGGACGATAAATAATATGTTAGTTATAGACGCTTGCTATAAATCTTTAATATCTAAACAAACTGTTGAGCTAAGATAGTATTGTTAAATGGGGGTCTATGACCCTCAATTACAAATCAGTTTGATCAACTAGTAAATTTCACTAACTCAGCAAACGGACTGATTTTTAAGAAAAGCGCAAGGCGCCTTGGTCACGAGCAGCTGCTCCTGTGCCACTCCATTTGCTCAAGAGCAATTGTTTTTCGTGCGACGAGTAATCGCAGGAGCAATTGTTTTTCGTGCGACGAGTAATCGCAGGAGCAAAGCTGCATGTAGCTAATCGATGAAGGATCTCAAGCAGTAATTGAAGTCCGTTGCTTGACTGAAGTGACCGAGCTCGTAGGCTGCTTGCACTAGACAGTTTCCAAGTTAGAAATTTATAAATTCTGATTATGGAACGAAAGACTAACGTACTTCGTTCTCCTTTATCTTACTACTCACCTCGCACCAACTTCCTCTTGAATGTGCAAGGGCACTTGTGCTTTTTCTTTTAATAATGAGACTAGTATCTATCGTTTAGATTACCGTTGTAACTCTATTTTTTATAGTTTTTGTAAAGAAATGATTAAATTATTTAATAAGTAATTGCTTATATAATTACCTATTTGTTATGATAGCAATCGTAGAACTTGAAAAAAGAGTAGGGCAACAACCTCCAGCTACACGCCTATCAAGTACTTACCACTATACTAATGGAAGGTGAAGTATGAAAGACAAACATAAAAACAAATTGAAATTATTGTTAGAAATTTTATTTATTTCCACAAGACTCGGTTTTACATCATTCGGTGGGCCAATTGCTCACCTCGGATACTTTCATGATGAGTATATTCGTAGAAGGAAATGGATGGATGAAAAAAGCTATGCAGACTTAGTTGCATTGTGTCAATTTTTACCAGGCCCTGCAAGTAGCCAAGTTGGAATTGGGATCGGTATAATGCGTGCTGGAATTTTAGGTGGTATCATATCATTTATTGGGTTTACTCTTCCATCTGTTATTGCACTCATTGTTTTTGCTTTATTATTAAATAACTTCGGTTTCACTGATACAGGGTGGATCCATGGTCTAAAAGTAGTTGCAGTTGTTGTTGTAGCACATGCCATTTTAGGTATGGCCAAAAATTTGACGCCTGATTTACAGAGAAAATCTATTGCTTTAGGTGCAATTATTTTAACTTTGTTATGGCAAACAGCAATTACACAAATTACCGTTATACTTTTTGCAGGAGTCGTTGGGTACTTATTATACAACAAACAGCAATTAGACAATCAGTCATCCGAAGCAACTTTTCCGTTATCTCGTCGCTTTGGATTTATTTGCTTAGGACTTTTCTTTGGATTACTTATCGTGCTCCCTATTATTAGAGAAGTGACAACATTAAACTGGGTAGCGATGTTTGATAGTTTTTATCGTTCTGGTTCGCTTGTTTTTGGTGGGGGGCATGTTGTATTACCTTTACTCGAACGTGAATTTGTTCCAACTGGTTGGTTAAGTGAGGAACAATTTTTAACTGGTTATGGTGCTGCACAAGCTGTTCCAGGACCATTATTCACTTTCGCTGCATATATAGGTGCAGTAATTAATGGTTGGAAAGGCGGCTTACTAGCCACGGTTGCCATCTTTTTACCTGCATTTCTACTAATCTTAGGAACACTACCTTTTTGGGATACTTTACGACGAAACAGGAAAATAAAAGGGGCTCTTATGGGAGTAAATGCTGCAGTAGTCGGTATTTTAATCGCTGCACTATATCATCCTATTTGGACTAGTTCAATTTTAACTCCCCTTGATTTTGTACTAGCTGCGATTTTATTTTCCATGTTGGTTTATTGGAAGTTACCACCTTGGATCATCGTGGTAACAGGTGCAATCGGCGGTTTTCTATTTTCTTATATTTAATGAAAGAAACTTGGCTATTGATACACGCCAAGTTTTTTTCGTAATAACTAAATTATTTACATTGTGGAAAGCTATTATTTATTTTCTTAGGAAAAGTAATTCTAAATGTAGTGCCTTCACCTATTTTACTTTCGAAATTTATTTTCCCACCATGATCGTTGATAATTTTATATGTAGTGACCATTCCTAAACCGGTACCTTTTTCTTTTGTTGAATAAAAAGGAAGTCCTATATTTTTGGCTAATTCAGGTGAAATACCACATCCTTGATCTATTATCTCGATCATAATATTATCATTGCATAAGTTCACAAGGCTAATCGTTATTCTCCCCTCGTTTGACATAGATTCAATTGCATTTTTAATAAGATTAATAAATACTTGTTTTAATTGATTACTAACGCAACGAATAGGTTCTACATCTTGGTAATCAAAAACGATTTCAATATTTTTCATAAGTGCTTGTGATTGTAACAAAACTACAACATCATTTATGATTTCTTTTAAGTTCGCATATTTTATTTGGACGGACTGAGGTTTTGCTAAAAATAACAATTCACTTGTTATTAACTCAATACGATCCATTTCGGATAACATAATATCTATATGAACAGGGTCTATCCCCTTTTGGCTTTTTATTAATTGTAAGAAACCTTTTAATGTTGTAAGTGGATTTCGAATTTCATGAGCGATTGAGGCTGATAATTGTCCAACTAATGATAGTTTCTCTGACTTTTCTATTCTTTCTTCAGCAACCTTTTGTAGAGTGATGTCTTTTGCTATTTCAAATACACCAATGATTTGATCATCTACTGTAATTGGAATATTCTTTACCTTCCAATGAATATTTCTACCAGATTTATGTATTATTCTGCATTCATACGTCTGAGGAATTCCACCTTTAGCCCTATTAAAATACTCTTTAGTCCTCTGTAAATCTTCTTTTACAATTAATGGATCAAATGGTTTATTTAATAACTCAGTTTCACTATAACCTGTTAATTTTTCTAACGACTCATTAACTTTAATATATCTGCCATCCAAATCAAATGAACAGACCGCATCAGGATTATTATCGAACAACGATTGATAATGTTGTTCTAACCTAATATTCATTTTTTTCGTATCAGTAATATCTAAGAAATAAACCGATAAACATTCGTTTAAAGGATATATCCGAACATTAAACCACTTTTTGATCCCTGGGCAATAAAGTTCAAAATTGCTAGTTTTCTGTTTTTCCATTGCTAAGTGCAGATTTGTATATAACGATGAATTATCCGCTTCGGGAAATTCATCCCTAAAATATTTCCCGATAAGATTATCCTTTGTTCGGTTCAGTATTTTTTCAGCTTCACTGTTTAAGTAAACAAATTTCCACTCGAAATCTAACATATAGAAACCATCTTTTATTTTCTCTAACACATCAAGGATGTCTAATTTATTAATTTCCATTTGCTCCTCCGACAACAATACGTAAATATACATTACAAAAATAAAATCTTTTAAATCTACAAAAGCAGCTTAACTATATTTTAGCATAAATCACTTATAATCTGTTATTGATTTATTATCCAAGAAAGGACTTCTAAATAAACAAACACCCCGATTGCCCACTACATACGGACATTCAAGGTGTTTGTCACAAATCATTCAAATATTAGTTAGCATCAACCGCATCAATATTACTAGTTTTATCAATAATAACATTGATTGCTCCATCCCCAGTAACATTCGTTGCTGTGCCAAAGCTGTCTTGTGCCATATACAGAGCGATCATTAAGCCAATTGCCGCTTCACCAAAACCTAACATTGTAGTCAAAACTCCCAAAGCCGCCATAATCGCACCACCTGGTACACCAGGAGCAGCTATCATAATGATACCTAGCATGAAGATTACTGGTAGCATCGCACCAAATGAAGGTTCTGCTAAATCTGGAGTAAGCATCATAACCGCAACTGCACAAAGGACAATTGTGATAACACTTCCCGATAAATGTATTGTTGCGCAAAGTGGCACTCCGAAATCAGCTACTTCGTTTTTAACTTTGTTCCTTTTAACCGAACGAAGCGTAACTGGAATTGTCGCTGCACTACTCATCGTTCCAATAGCTGTAAAATAAGCTGGTAACATATTTTTTATTAGCGAGAAAGGATTTTTGCGACTAACCGCTCCTGCAACAGCATACTGAATAAATAACCAAACCCAATGCGTAACGATAGCAAGAACAAGAACAACGCCAAAAACTTTTAACGTGTCAAATACAGTTCCTACGGCTGCAAGTTCAGCAAAAATACTAGCGATATAAAACGGTAAAAACGGGATGATAATTTTTGAAATAACAAGATCAATAATGTTTTTACCTTCATCAAAACCAACTTTTAATATCTTACTATTAGTTTTTGCCATACCTATTCCAAATAAAAATGCAGTTACTAGAGCAGTAATCACACCCATTAACGGCGTAATTTCTAACTTAATAAACGGCTCAAAGGACGATCCTTCAGCTATAGCTGCTTGCCCTGCGGAGATGAAAGGAATAAAAATAATCGCTACAAAGAATGCTAGCAAACCTGCTATTAATGTTGATAAATAAGCAAGACCAACAGTTTTCCCTACTAACCTCCCTGATTTTTTCCCTAAGCCCGCTACACCACTCGCAATAAAGAATAAAATAATAAATGGAATGATAAATCCAATAAAACTTCCAAAAATCCCCTTTACTGTTACGAAAAGTCGAACTACAAATTCAGGCGATAAAAGACCTAAAATAATACCTAATACAATCCCTACTAACAATTTTACTACGAGTTTCATTGACTTCCTCCTCTTGATGATGTTCACTATAAAAACACATTTGTACTTCTATTGTATACACAATTTGCGAAATTGCAAGACTATTTACTTTTTCAGAATAGTAAAAATATTTTGGTCATAAAGTATTTTTGACTAATAAACGACTTTCACAAATGAAAAACACCGAAATGTTATGAAATTTCGGTGTTTTTCATTCAGTCCTCGTTAGTAATATTCCCAACTAATTGCATTTAAGTAATTTATGTTTTATTGCATTTCAGCTAAATTTTTAATAGCTATTTTGGCTTCTAACGCAAAATCTACGGATGCACCATAAAATTTTTGCCCGTCATTAATCAGTGAAAAGTCTCCAATACTAATTTTAAGGAGAGTGCTCCCTTTTTTGTCTTCTAATTCGTATAAATAAGCCAAATCTCCATAATTTGGTTTAACTTCCCAAAAGGAACAGTATAATGCGATTTTTAATCGTTTCCTTTCATCAGCTTTAATAATTGTTGTAATCGACTGACTACCATCTGGGAGATCCCATACTACCTTGCTTCCAACTTTCATATCTTCATTAGGATAGTTCTCAGGTAGATCATCCCATTGTGCGACATATTTCGGTTTGGTAAGAATTTCCCACACCCTAGCCGGAGTAGCCTCGATGATAATTTCGTCTTGAACAAATAGTTGATCCGCCATCTTTTTTCCTCCTAATCATATTTAGTAACTGTATGCTATTTCTATTGTATCTAAGATAGATAATTTCTCAAAACTATAACTAGTTGAAAACGCACCAATTACCTAGACTAAGATATTAGTCCAGTAAAAATTTTGATTTTTAGTTTCATGAAAATTTAAAGCATTAACTTAGATTTTTCCCTAGGTTCATTTTACAACAATTTTGTTATTCCTAAAATATATATATACTTTCCAACCGACAAAAACCTTGTCACACAATCTACCAAATAGAGTTAACTTCAGAAAATAGTACCACTTGAAATGGGACGCACTTTCAACAACTTATTTGTACATGAATAATGACCCGATATATTTCAAAAATTAACAGTGAATCAAAAAAATTTGGAGGGAACTAGATGAATTATGACCAAATGAAACAGTTCGTATTATTAACTCAAGATGCTACAGCTCTTGGATGGGAATTTTCAATTGAGGAAGGGAAATTGCAAGCATTTGACGAAAACTACTCTGAAGATCCTATCACTTTTCAAGATGTCGATCAATTTCTGGAATGGCTTGAAAATCAATTTGATAAAACGATTTATTAACTGAATGAGTAAATTTCATAAAGCTGAACTTCAATGAGTGTGGCTTTTCCCTCATCCCCCACCTCTAAGCGTAGCGTAGGTGGGATTTTCCAACCAGGTGGAGTGAACTCTCCACCTGATTTTCCGAGGTTTCAGCTTGCTGAAACGAGTTCATTTACACTTTCACTATTTCATTTTTAATAAGTAAACCTTCTAATCCCAAAAGTGTTATTCGGAATTTCCCACCAATCTTTCCCTAAGATTCTTCCTACTCCGTTTCTTTTTTTTAGAAGTTTATACCAGTAAATTTGTATGAAAATTACAAACGCGCAGTAGATAAGACTTTAGACATTCGGACTAACTTCTTGGCTTTCAATACAAACCAACTCTTTTCTTTTTTACGCTATGTTTTCCAATTAAAATCATATCACAATAACGACTAGGCAAAAGCCATTTTCCGTTTTGTTAAATACATGTCATTTTCTTAATTAATAATGAGAGGGTGATTTACTATTTTCGCATCTTCTGTTAAGGAAACGTGTAACTGGTGATTACTTGTTAAAGATGCGTAAAAAATTGAATCTAAGTCTTTGATATTTAACTTATTTAATTCGTTAATTAACCAAGTTTCTGTCACATTTAACTTTGTTAAAACATCTTTATATATTTGTCCCTCTATAATTACTGGATAGGCAATTCCAGGAGACGCTTTAATAACCTTCAAATCCTCGATGGTAACAGGCGCTTTAGAATTTTTTTTATGGACGGTTAATTTTCCGTTAGCCTCTATGATACCTAGATCTACATCACTGACATCAAAAATATTATTTTCTCTTAACATAAGTAAGATGTTATCTATTGAATACCGAATTTGGCGAATGTTATCCACAAGAAACTTTCCTTGATAAATAACTGTAGTAGGTTCAAAGGTGATTAATTTCCCAAAGTGACGATTCGTTATTTTGCATTTTGCGACAATGATCTGGAACAATCCGATAATAACCACGGCAACACCAGTGTGTATGTGACTTATATCGGGGTCTGCAAGGTCAGCCCCCACAACAGATCCTAATGTTAGTATGACCAAAAAATCAAAGACTGGTAATTGAGCAATTGATCTCTTTCCCATCATCATTGTCATAAATAATAATAAAGGGTAAATTGTTATTATTCTCAATACAAGTATTCCTAATTCCTTTAATAGCTCCATATAAAACCCCTTCTAATTTGGATATATAATTCTTTATTATTTTCCGTTAAATCCTTCACTTAACATTCGTGGAATATATTTCTATTTCGTGAAATTAACACAACTTCAATTTCGCGTTGGCATACTCAAACCTGTATTTACATGGAAGGTGTACAAGTTTATATTTAAGGCTGTGAAAACGATTAAGGTTTGATACCTAAAAACAAAACTACATAGCTTAACTAAGTTAAGTAAGAAAAAGTAGCGTCAACTGTTAATCAGAAGTAGTCTTTCAGACAGGCAACATTAATGATTAAAACGAAAAAATAGGCAAACAGTGTTAAACACTGCTTGCCTATTTTTACCTAAATACAATTGTTTTATTGTTAAAAGTAAGGATTTTATCATCTAAGTGCCATGAAACTGCCCTTGCTAGAACAATACGTTCTATATGACTTCCAATTCTCTTCAACTCTTTAGCATGATCGCTGTGATAAACTCTTTCTACATCTTGTTCTATAATTGGACCTTCGTCTAAATCATTAGTCACATAATGAGCTGTTGCACCGATTATTTTAACCCCTCTTTCGTAAGCGCTTTGGTAAGGGTTAGCCCCAATAAACGCAGGTAAAAACGAATGATGAATATTGATAATTCTATCAGGGTGATGTGAAATGAAATTCGGAGTCAAAATTTGCATATATCTAGCTAATATAATTAAATCTATATCATTTTCTTTCAAAATTTCTAATTGTTTCGCTTCAATTTCATTCTTTTTATCTTTAGCTACTGGCAAATGGTAAAACGGAATGTTGTAGGACTCTACTAACTCCTTAGAGTCGTTATGATTACTAATAACAAGTTTCACATCCATGTCTAGTGTATTAGATTGCCACAAAAGCTCCCGAAGACAATGGTCTTCTTTTGAAACAAAGATTGCGACTTTCTTTTTCACTTCAGCTAAATACATCTCAAATTGCATATCATAATCCCTAGCAATATGTAAGAAATCTTGTTTCAGGTTATCTAAATTATTTTTTAAATCAGATAAATGAAAAACAACCCTCATAAAAAATTGTCCTTCTTGTGGATCTGTAGTATGTTGGTCGGAAGTGACAATATTTGCACCCTTTTCAAATAAAAAATTTGAAACACATGATACGATCCCTGGTCGATCGACACATGATATTAACAATCTTCCTATATTTTTATTCTTTGATTCTGTAGCATTATTAATTACTTCTTTCACAAGTTTCCCCCCGCATTTTTAATAAGATAATATTTCAATTATATTTTTTAATTAAGTTAGAGTCAATTTGATAATAATTTTCTAACTCCTATGTGTTTATCAACCTTTAAGAAATTAACGTAATCGATCTTGTTATTTCAGTAATATGCAGCACTTTAGAATGTGAAAATTGATATGAACATAGTCTTAATATCTTTTTATTTATGACCAAAAAAAATCTTCTACGCTACCCTTGTAAAAATCAGAAATATTTTTTACTATATAAAAAAGGAGTGTGGTCAATGGTTATGAAACCTCGGCACGAATCACGAGAATTAACAATACTTAAATTTCTAAATGCAAGAAAAAATTTAACAATAAACGAAAGGAATTATTATAATCTCCTTGTTAAAGGCTTTAAAGGTGAACAAATATTTGATCAGTCATTGGAGAAATTACCTTATGATTGGCTCGTCTTAAATGATTTGAACTTTTTAATTAATAATACTAACATCCAAATTGATAGCTTGATAATTTCTCCAGTGAAAAATTATGAAGGTAATTATTATATCGAATCTGACCGTTGGTATTCGATGCCCAAAAGTGAAATTAAGAACCCTTTACTTCAATTAAAACGAACAGAAACTCAATTACGTAGGTTACTCGAAGACCTTAGAATAAACCTTTCAGTTGAAGCCTACGTAGTATTTGTTAACCCCGAGTTTCACTTATATCAAGCCCCCATCGATGAACCAATTATCTTTCCAACCCAACTAAATCGTTTTTTTAATAAGTTAAATCTAAACACATCGAAAATGATAGTAAATCACTCCAATCATGCGGAAAACTGCTTTCTATTCACTTAAACGAATCCCCCTAAAAACGAATTCCTGATTATAACTATGATGAATTAAAAAAAGGTATTACATGTGTTCAATGCAATTCATTTCTGATTGAATGTAATGGTAAAACCCTAGTATGTAATGAGTGTGGTTACATAGAGAATGTTGATTCTGGCATTATACTTAGTATAAAGGAGTTCAAGCTCCTATTCTCAGACAAAAAAATAACAACTACCTCCATTTTTGACTGGTGTAGAATAATAAAGTCAAAGAAGACGATACGGAGGGTATTAATGAAAAAATATAAAGTGGTTTTTCAGGGGAAGAGCTCGTATTATATTTAGCAACACTAATTACTGGTAACTTTTGAAACTTTTACACTGTTACCGTCGTTCCAGTGTTTGGGTCAGTATCCACTCTGATACACCGCTTTTTGGGTACGTTTCGAACCCTTTCGTGACCGGTCCCCTCTTCTAACAATGAGATCGGGCATGTTTCGAACTCTTTTGTGACCTCGAAACTCTAATTTCAACCACAAGCAGCCATTTAATGATCAAACATGTAAAAACGATATCGAAAAAGCATAATAGGCAGTCATGAACATATTCAGAGGAACGAAAAACGTATGTAAATATACAATTTTTTTGCATTTGTTCAAACAAAACCCTCCACAGTTTATATACGAGCCTTCCAACGATTTTCAATTAAAACTTTAAAATGATCAGTTATTGGTTCATTATCAGAAAATAGTTTTGGATTAAGATTTAGCATATCAAAAAGTATTTCCGTCATTTTAACGGTATCGCAAATAAGGACTTCAGCATTCCCAAATTGACCTTTGCATAATGCACCTAAATTTACTAACACTTCTTCCACCTTCCAAAAATGCAATGACGAAGAAACTCCATTATGTCTACGAGAAGGAACTAATATCTCTGTACCGTCAGATAATACTGTATATAGTTGTTCATGAGTATCTGTCAATCTACCTGGAATATCTAACCATTCCTCTACACCATGAATAAACGTATTTCTTTTCAAATCTACTCCGACAAGCATGATTTGTGCTTTTCTGTCCAATAATTTACCCCAGACTGAGCCTCTTGCGCATGGTGTGTCAAACTTTTCATCTCCTGTTGTAAAAGCTTCTGCATCCTTCCCTAAAGCTGCTACTGAGTGAGTTGGATGCCATGAACGATTTACTCCTGGACGTTTACGAAAAAGATCTGTCAATACCCCAACACAAGAAGGTGATTCGTCAACATAGTATGTTGGGTTTCCTGAATTAATATACGACCAGGTATGTGTTGGAAAAACTAAGAGACCTTCCTCCATATACTCAATAAAAACATCTAAAACCGTATCTGCTCCGCCTTCTACTTCTCCAATACTTTTTAACAAGGTTTCCGAAAAGAATTCTCTCACTTCAATCGTGTGAAGGGTGAAGCCCAACGATAAGTGGGAGATGAATTTTCGGTTGGCGTTAGCCAAAGATCATGCTACAATCAGTCTATACATATAGAAAGGTTGTTAGCGCAATGAAATTAGATAACAATAAGCACTCAGTCTTTCTTTTGCATTATCATCTTGTATTAGTAGTAAAATACCGTAGGCAAGTGTTTGATGACGAAATATCAAATTATGCAAAGGATATTTTTGAGAGAATAGGACTGTCATATAACATTACGATTGAAGACTGGAATCACGACAAAGACCATGTTCATGTAATGTTCAAGGCACATCCTAATAGTGAATTGTCAAAGTTTCTAAATGCGTACAAAAGTGCAAGTTCTCGCTTGATAAAACGTGACTTCCCTATTATCCGCAATAAACTTTGGAAAGAAATGTTTTGGACAAGAAGTTTCTGCTTGATTACAACTGGCGGTGCTTCCATAGAAACAATCAAGCAATATATTGAAAAACAGGGCAGAAAGTAGGTGTAGGGAATGGTGAAAGCATATAAATATCGTATTTATCCAAATGAAGAACAGAAACTATTTTTCGCAAAAACTTTTGGATGTGTACGTTTTGTGTATAATAAAATGCTTTCTGATAGAATTGATTCTTATAAGGAATCTCAAGAAAAAATTGATAAATCTATCAAATATCCTACTCCTGCACAATATAAAGCTGAATTTTCGTTTCTGAAAGAAGTAGATAGCCTTGCTTTAGCCAATGCCCAAATGAATCTAAACAAAGCATACACTAATTTCTTTCGTGACAAATCTGTTGGATTTCCAAAATTCAAAAGTAAAAAAGACAATCATCGCAGTTACACAACGAACAACCAAAAAGGAACAGTCTACATTGAGAATGGATATATCAAGCTACCAAAACTAAAAACACTGGTACGAATCAAGCAACATAGATTATTCCAAGGTTTGATTAAGTCTGTAACCATTTCCCAAACACCAACTAACAAATATTTTGCTTCCGTTCTTGTTAAGGAAAATGAACAACTACTTCCTAAAATCGACACAAGAGTGGGTATTGATGTGGGCTTGAAAGACTTCGCCATATTGTCTAATGGCACAAAATATGAAAATCCTAAATGGTTCCGAAAAGCTGAAAAAAGATTAGCTTTTTTGCAACGCTCTTTGTCACGGAAAAAGAAAGGTTCTAAGAATCGAAACAAGATTCGGCTACAAGTAGCCAAACTTCACGAAAAGATTGTTAATCAACGTAACGATTTTCTTCACAAGATAAGTAACGAAATCACAAACGAAAACCAAGTTATTGTGATTGAGAACTTGAAAGTGAAGAATATGCAAAAGAATCATAAGTTAGCGAAAGCCATCAGCGAAGTGTCTTGGTCTAAATTCAGAGAATATCTTGACTATAAAGCAACGTGGAAAGGCCGTGACTTGATAATCGCACCTAAGAATTATGCTAGTAGCCAATTATGTTCTTGCTGTGGCTACAAAAACAAAGATGTAAAAAACCTAAATCTTCGTGAATGGACTTGTCCAGAATGTAAAACCCATCATGACAGAGATATAAATGCAAGTATCAACTTGCTAAAACTAGCCATGTAATTTGGTATTTTTTCTATAGGGGTAGGGACTACCCTTAAAGCTTGGTAAATATAGATAGCTAGTAAAAGTATCTAGTTCCCAAGAAGCTCCCACTTCAATCAGACAGTAAGGTCGGATAAGTGGTGAGTAGTTCACTACCATATAAAAACACGAACCTTCCCAGGTAGATTTAGAATTACAGATCTAAAGGACAAACCATATTGATAATCCCACCTAATATCGTCACAAAAAAGGCTAAGTTATTTTAAATAAAGGTTACTCGAAAAGCATTTCGACGAATATAATGAATAGAACTTTAAAATATAAATGTAAAATAATGAACTACTTTTTTGATAGGTCTAATAATAATCTAGAAAGGATTGATGAACATGTTTAAGAAACTACTTTCATCAATAGGAATTGGATCTACAAAGGTAAACACTGTACTATTTGAAGACATTATCGAAAGAGGGAAAGAAGTTAAAGGAGAAGTCCACATCATTGGCGGTATTACAGAAGAAAAGATTTCAGAAATTTATATTCACATAGACTCTGAGTTTCATAAATATGACCATGATATGACCGAATTCCCCGATATAACAGAACCAATTTTAGAAATAAAAGTTACAGACCCTCTTGTAATAAGGCCACATGAAGAAAAAATCATTCCAATTTCTTTTACAATACCCTATTATACTCCTATTACTTTTGGAAAACAGACTGTACAAATCCAAACAGAACTAAAAATAAACTTACTAAACCACCCCGTCGAAAAACACGACTTTATACTCATTGACCCATTAATTAATGACATCTTCAAATTTTTTAAAAAACAAGGTTTTAGACACAATTTTGAAAGTGGTTTCTGTAGATCTAAACCTCCAACATCCATAAATCCAACCCACTGTCTTCAAAATTTTCATTTAGAAAATAAGGATGGTGTCCAAATCTGTTTTACAGGAAATGAAAAAGATATTAACATCCACGTTAGGGAAAAAGATCAAGTTCGAAATTTTTTAATTACGCGTGATCAAGATTTAATTATTCAGTTATCAAAGCTATATCCCAGCAATAAAGAAGCTTAAAAAATTCATAATTACTAAATATCAAACTTAGTAAACAAGAATGATTGCCCTGGCACGCCTTTAGAAAATTTCTAAATAATATATACATTTAAGGAGTGCCAGGTATCATAATTAATAATTTTATATTAAAATGGAAAAAAATATAAGCAAAAGAATTACATGAGGTGATCGAGTTTGAATACTAAAGTGAAATTTGATATACATACACATCACGATCGGTGTGGACATGCCCAAGGAAAAATACGTGATTATATTGAAGCTGCTATTGAAAAGGGGCTAACTGTTATCGGAATATCTGATCACACCCCTTATTTCTCAAGTGAAGAAGATCATCCATTACCAGGAATAGCAATGCCGAAAAGTGAATTTAAAAATTATGTGAAGGAAGTCCTTCATCTTAAGGAAATTTATAGTGAAAAAATTGATGTTTTGCTAGGGATTGAATCAGACTTTTTTCCAGAGTATGTTGAAAACTATCGCTCCTGTTTCGAACCGTATCCATTTGATTACATCATTGGTTCCGTTCACCATGTCGATGAGATCAATATATTTAAAAAAGGACGATGGGAAGGTCTTACCGATAAAGAAAAAGTACGTACGAAAGAAACTTACTATCAATTAATTGAGCGCTCAGCACGTAGCGGATTGTTCCAGATTCTTGGTCATATTGACGCAATGAAAGGGTATTATCCAGCTTTTACTTCGATACAAACAGAGGCAGTCGAACATACATTAAAAGTCATTGGACAAGCAGGTGTTGCGATCGAAATAAACACATCTGGCAAAATGAAAGACGTTGGAGGCTGGTATCCTTCTAATGAAATGTTAGAACGTGCCCTTTATTATAGCGTCGATGTGACTTTCGGATCTGATGCTCACATTCCTGACCGAGTAGGTGACGATTATGATTTAGTTAACGAAAAACTAAAGGAAATTGGGTTCAAAGAATGGGTTTATTTTAAAGAAAAGAAAAAAGTAGTTGTACCCTTATAAAATACATTAAACCAATCTAATAATAATGATGGATTGTTAGAATGGGTTCAATTTATTTGAAAAAGCTGAACTTTAATCAGTGGGGGTTTTCTTTCATCTCCCACTGATTATCTATATCGATTTACGTGAAATTAATCAAACTGATTTGTACTTAAGGGTCATAGACGTCATAGACCCCCACCTCTAAGCGTAGCCTAGGTGGAAACTTCCATTCAGGTGGAGTTGAGACTCCATCTGAATTTCCGATGTTCTAGCGAAGCTAGAACGAGTTCTCTTAAAACTTCAAAAATTAAAGGAATCGAAAAGGACTTTAACCGCTTTTCCATTACCTATTAACCCTATATAAGAGCTTTCTTACAATGGTATTTTTTCACTTATTAGAAGTGTATTTACATTATGACTTTATTATTTTTATCTTATTTCACCTCAATATCTTTTTTATGAAGTCTTTTCTATGAGTTGCATTACCTTTAACTATAATATCGACTCCACTATCAACATACATTTCAACATTTTCTCCTTTGATTGCTCTTACTGCAGTCTCAACACTTAAATATCCCATATCGTACGGATTCTGCGCTACTGTACCAAGTAGTGTCTCATCTTCTATTAATTTAATCATTTCAACAATTCCATCCGCTCCTACTATTGGTATATTATATCCATTTTTAATAATTATTTCATGAGATGCAATGGCCAAAATATCAGTAGTCGCATAAACACCATTAATATCTGGATGTTTGTCTAAAAGGGTTTCCATTTCACGTTTCGCTTGTAATGGATTATTTGGTACATCTGTTTTCAGAATTGTTGTTATCCCTGCAGCTTCTAAACTAGTTTTAGCTCCTATAATCCGATCACCTATAACTGCTTGTTCAATATCTCCTGTTATTAAAGCCACTTTATCTCCTGGTTGTAGTTGCGTACCCAATAACGCTCCGCCTAACTTACCTAAGTCAAAATTATTCGTTCCAATATAAGAGGTTTTATTTTCCCAAGGATCATCGGTATCTATTAGAAGTACGGGAATATTTTTTTTATTAAATTTTTTTAATTGAGAAATGATTGACTCTTCTATAGGAGAAACAATAAGTGCATCTGGATTTTGTTTAAGTAAACTTTGTAAAAGATTTTCTTGTTCATCTATCTTATATTCATTACTAGGAGCAAAAACTATCCCATCTATATTTAAATCGTCAAAAGCTTTTTCTGCTCCCGCTTTTACAATATACCAATATGGATTATTATCTAATTCCTTTAAAACAACCACTATTTTTGGTTTGTCATCAACATCTTCTTTCCATAAAATAACAATTAGAACTATAATAAAAACAAAGACTAAAAAATATATCCATCTTTTACTCAACCTAACCGCTCCTTGTTTAATCACTAACATTACCTTGATAATAGTAAAATTTTAATGAATTATGAATCTACTATTATATATATATCTTAAAACATTTTTACACGGAATAAATGAAAAGAAAACTAAATTTAGTCCCAATATTTGTTGTCATCTATAACAAAAGTTAGGATAACTTTTATTTCAACTTGGAACTAACGTGATTGATAGTTTTCCTGCTGACAATAAATTCTACCCTTTTTTAACGGACACTTCTTAATTATCTGTTCACAACACTGTTTAGATCTTATAAAAAAACAGAAAGCAACACACTATAATTGTACGCTACCTTCTGCTTTTCTGCTCTATTAAACCTCAATAATAATCGGTAAGATCATTGGCTTCTTCTTCGTTTGTTGGAATAAATATTGTCCTACTGATTTCTTTATCGATTGCTTCATCACATTCCATTGTGTTTTATTAGATTCATGCAATTCATTTACAGTTTTTGTAATAAGACGGTTTACGTCTTTAATTAACTCATCTGAATTCCCGCCATAAACAAAACCTCGTGAAATAGTGTCCGGTCCAGAAATTAGCTTTTTTTCCAATTTGCTTAAGGTTAAAACAACAACGAGCATTCCATCTTCTGAAAGTTGCTTTCGGTCTCGTAATACAATGTCACCAACATCACCAATCCCTACCCCGTCTATAAAGGTATTCCCGGCTGGAATTTTTCTCGTCATCCGAGCCTCTGAATTTTCGATGTCAACGACATCACCATTACTCATAATAAAAGTATGACCTTCTTCTACTCCAACAGATTCCGCTAATAAACGATGATGATGTAGCATGCGATATTCACCGTGAATAGGAATAAAATATTTTGGTCTCATTAATGTAAGCATTAACTTTAGATCTTCTTGATAACCATGTCCAGATACATGCATACCAGAGGAACTACCAGATCCATAAATAACCCTCGCTCCAAGGGCAAAGAAGTTATCGATAATACGTGAAACATCCCTTTCATTTCCAGGAATAGGGCCCGCTGCTAATATAATTGTGTCATCCGGTAATACCTCAACTCCCCTAAAACTCGAATTGGATAAACGGGCTAGAGCAGCCAACGGCTCTCCCTGACTTCCTGTACATAAAATAGCTACTTTCTCAGGATCCATCATGTTGATTTCTTCTTGATCAATTAAGATTCCGTCAGGTACATCTAAATATCCACGTTCCATAGCCACGGTTACAACATTTACCATACTTCTACCTAGTAGCGCAAGCTTTCTATTTGTTTTTTTTGCAGCATCTACTACTTGTTGAACACGGTTTATATTTGATGCAAACGTAGAAATAATAACTTTTCGTTTTGCTTTCATGAACGCCTCTACTACGTGTTCGCCTACCATTTGCTCCGAAGGGGTTAAGCCTTTTCGTTCCGCATTAGTGCTTTCAGATAAAAGTAGTAAAACACCTTTTTTTCCGATTTCAGCCATTTTATGAATATCTGAATACTCATTATTAGCAGGAGTTAAATCGAACTTAAAATCTCCTGTATGTACGATTGCACCTTCAGGAGTATAAAAAACGATTCCTAAGCAATCAGGAATACTATGATTGACTTTAAAAAATTTAACGCTTATGTCTCCAAAGAGCAATTTTGAGTTTGAGTCAATTTCAATTAATTCAGTTTCCCTTAATAGTCTATGTTCTTTTAATTTTAATTCAATTAATCCAAGCGTGAAACGTGTTGCATAAACAGGTACATTCAATTTCTTGAGAAAAAATGGAATTCCACCGATATGATCTTCATGTCCATGCGTCACAATCAAAGCTTTGATTTTATCTTTATTTTCTAACAAGTACGTAATATCGGGAATGATCAAATCAATCCCTAACAAACTTTCATCAGGAAACTTATTACCGCAGTCAATGACAATTATTTCATCCCTAAATTGGATGGCATACATATTTTTACCGATTTCCTTTAAACCACCTAAGGCAAAAATAGATAGTGTACTCACATTTATACCTCCTCCGTCAAATAATATTCTTAGTATGCCATTTTTTGTTTGCATTATAAGAGGGGTTTCCTTTTATTATTCATATATCCAGAGTCTATTTCGTTAGATGTTAATTATTCTAAAACTCAAAAATGCGAAACCTAATTTTACTCATTAAAAAAAGCACCATCCATTTTCTTATGGAAAGTGCTTAGAGAACTCGTTCTAGCTTCGCTAGAACATCGGAATTTCAGATGGAGTCTCAACTCCATCTGAATGGAAGTACCCACCTAGGCTACGCCTAGAGGTGGGGGGGCTATGACCCTTAAGTACAAATCAGTTTGATTAATTTGCTATTAATACCATAGTGATCAACAATATATATTAAACCATTAATATTTCTCGAATATCTTCTTCAGTTAAAACTGAAGATTTTTCTTCTTGTACAGGATTTAGTATATCTTCAATTAATTGCCTCTTTTTTTCTTGGAGCTCATTCATTTTTTCTTCGATTGTGCCTTTGGCAACTAGTTTAATAACTTGAACTTCATTTGTTTGACCAATACGATGAGCACGATCTGCTGCTTGCTCTTCGACTGCGGGGTTCCACCAACTATCATATAAAATAACAGTATCTGCACCAGTTAAATTTAAACCTGTCCCTCCTGCTTTCAAGGAAATTAAAAATAAGTTTCGATCACCTCGATTAAAACGTTCGCACATTTTCACTCTTTCTTCGGATGGAGTTTGGCCATCTAAATAGAAAAAAGACACTCCTTGCTTTGCTAATTCTCGACCAATAAGCTCTAACATTTTTGTGAACTGAGAGAAAACCAATACTCTCCTTCCTGAAAGCTTCGCTTGCTCTAGAATGGATAACAGCTGTTCATATTTTGATGATGTTCCATTATATCCATCAACAAATAATCCAGGATGACAACAAATTTGTCGTAGCCGAGTTAATCCAGCCAGAATTCTAATACGGCTTTTCCTAATTGTTTCTTTGTTGAGATGCTTCAATGTTTCATGTTTTAGTTTGGATAAATAAGCAGCATAAAGCTTCTTTTGATCTGGAAGTAAATCAACAGTTTCGATAACTTCGAATTTTTTGGGTAGTTCATTAAGTACATCTTCTTTCATTCTTCGAAGCAAAAATAACCTTGTCCTCCTTGCAATTGCATCATTTGAAAGCTTACTATAATCTTTTAATCCTGAAAAAAGTTCAGGAAAAACAACATGAAAAATGGACCATAACTCAACTAATGAATTTTCAACAGGGGTTCCTGTTAGTGCAAACCGGTAATGTGCCTGTAGCTTTTTCACTGCACGAGCTGTTTGTGTTAGCGGATTTTTGAAAGCTTGAGCTTCATCAAAAAACACAGCATGAAAAACTTCTTCTTCATACCACTTTATGTCCGCGCGTAACAGTGGGTAAGAAGTAATTAATACATCAATCCCGACAATTGACTGCCTGCATTTGATCCTATCTTTTTTATTACCATCAATGACAACTGCCTTAACATCTGGTGAAAACTTTCTAATTTCATTAAACCAGTTATACAGTAATGAAGATGTACAAACAATTAATATCGGTAGTTTCTTTTTCCGTATCTCAGGTAATTCAGATAATATAAAAGTAATACTTTGTAATGTTTTTCCGAGTCCCATATCGTCTGCTAATATTCCACCAAATCCATAGTTAGCCAACGTTTTCATCCACTTGAAGCCCCGCTTTTGATAACCGCGTAATACAGGTTCTACAACTTCAGGTATCGCAAAATCTAAGCTTCCAGGGTTGCGTAAATGATTTATAAACTCACGAAACGACTCTTGAAACGACAAAACACCATTTCCTTCAACAGTATCAAGTATTTCAAGACCACGAGCTATTGGAATACGAAGACCTTGTTGTAGATCATCAAGTTGATTTGGAAAAGTATTTAAAATGCTTTTCATATCATCAAATTCTCTTGTCTCCAACGAGAGAAGTGAACCGTTTTTCATTCGATAATATTTCCTTTTTTCTTCTAAAGCTGCTAAAATCTCACGGATTTGATTATCAGATATACCATTCATATCAAATTTAAATTCTAGCCAATTTGTCCGATCTTTTTTTACCTTAATATTAATTTTCGGTATAGCATTCCCTTTAAAAATTCGATTTTTCACTGATGTTGTGGCATAAATTTGTACTAGCTTTTCCAACTTCGGTACTACATGATACAAAAATTCATACTCCATTTTTTCATTGTGCATGAAATATCCACCATCTGTTTTAGCAAACCCACTTTCGTCCATCAGTTGTAAAATTATTTCTTCTTTCCTCTCATCTCTACTAAACAAATGACCAGTTTTAACTACCACGTTTTCCAATGGATTAATCACTAAATGTTCATAATGAAACTCAAGACCTGCTAGAAGACGATTATTTACACGATCTAAGTACAACTTTGCGAGTAAAGGAGCTTTCACAAATTCCTTAGAAATTTCCTCACACAATTGAACATTACCTATTTTTTGCAAACCAGGAATGACTTTTTCTATAAAGAAATTTATTTTCTCCTTCGGAATAGGAACGTTATCTATTCTAGAGGCTTCTAACATCTGTTTTAGTTCAAAAACACGTTTGCAATCATCATTTTCCATTTGAATTACTTTACCATCAACGAGGACAGAACTATATGCTGGTAGCGCAATTAAATGCTGAAGTCCATCAATTTTTAATTGATAACCTTTCCTATCATCTTCTTTTATTTCAAATTGAAGATCTAATGGCTCCTGGGAAAATAAAATACTGTCGTAGATATTTGAATGATATTCCCATTTCACGAAACTTGCTCGTTCAAGAAGTGGCTGAAAACTATTCCAAGATGATGGTGGTATACATAGATAATTTAACTGATTTGATGCTAACTCTTTTTCATTCACTTCATCATAGGCTATTTGAATAAGATGTTGAAGGATAGCATCTGCATCTCTATCAAAACAATGATGTTTCGGGTCATATTTTAATATAGGAGAAAGGTTATATGATTTTCCTTCTTTTACATTTATTAGGAACTCTCTAACATTTTTCACAACAGTCTGTCCAAATTTCATCTCGATACCCAACAATAATTGTCCTTTTTCAATCAAAACCGGTTTACACGTAAACAGTATTTCAATAATCTGCCTTTTTTCAAAATGAATTTGTTGACCACTTGAAGGTTTCAGACGATCGCTGAAAAGAGTGAGTAGCTCATCAGTTAATGTTTGATCTATAGAAGGAAGATCGCTTGTATTAAGAGGGGGAAGCCCTTGATGCTGATGTTTATGAATGGAAAGTAATACAGCTGCAATATGCTGACAGTCCTTTTCGTACGATAATAACTTTGGACAGCTACATGTTGCATGTAAACTACCGTTCCCTAACATTTCAATTTTAACAAAAAACTCTTCTGTTCCTTTTACGGTTGCTTCACATCCATTGGAGTGGTAATGTTTAAAAGTAACGTTGTTTGCTCGTTGGAATGAACTCCCTTTTTTGAAGGAGACAGTTCCACACATTTCTTTAATCTTCTTGGGAGTGATATTTATATTCAAATGCATACTGCTCCTTCTAGTAAATTATAGTGGTACAACCTATTTTTCTTTATGCTTGATTGTAACATAAACCATCAATTTTTTTACAGGCTTTCATTAGCGAAACTTGAATAACTATACAATGCTATATTTTTTACTTTTTTTACAAAGGTTAAAGAAAAAGAAACAAGCAAACGATATAATTGATTAAATTAGGAGGGGTTCATGATGAGTGAGGAAATTACAACACAACCCGGAGATATGATTAAAATTACAGCAGGTGATTTTAAAGGAGAAAAAGGAAAAATTATTGGTGTATATAATAATTCATCTTCTGTTGAGTTAGACATAAAAGAAGCTGATGACAAGCCGAGAAAAACAGTGATTGCCCATAAGAACTACAAAGTAATTAAGTAATTCGACAATATTTCGAACTAATTTACCCTAAACAAAATAATATATAACATACTAAATGAATAAAGACGGTTCAATCCTTTATGGAAGAACCGTCTTATCATTTCACTTATTTCTTGACGCTACTTATAGTTATGCAGTTACATAAGCTGTACCGATAATTACAAGTAGGATGAATAGCACCACGATTAATGCAAATCCTCTACCAGCACCATAAGTTGGTCCTGGGTAAGCTGGTGCTGCATAGCCATAACCAACTGGTTGATCGCAACCACAACCATATCCGTGCATTATACATCCTCCTTTCTTAAAAAGAATTTTTCTTTCCCTTTTATCTTATTAATCAATTATTTTATTGATTGGGCTTTTTTGAATTTTCGAAAATACTAACTGAGTTATAGAATAAAAGAAAGTATTTAACACGTTACCCTGATACTTAGAGTAGTTATTTTTATTTACTATCAAACGTACGCAGCACCTATAATAACTAAGAGAATAAACAAGACTAGGATTAACGCGAAACCTGCAGTTCCTACATGTGCAGACATCTTCAAACACTCCTTTCTTATTTTTATTAAAATTAACCTTACACTCAATACCATATTCGACTTTTAAAAAATGTGATTGGACGATTGCGGATTATATTGATATTTCATTATTTTCTTCATAAATACACAATATTCTGATGTGTTAAAACGTTAGAAGAAATTATAATGATTTTGGATGTAGCCCGATAAATCCAACTAATTCAATCAAGTTCAGTTAATTTTAAGCAATAAGACTATCGGAGAGTGATATTTTTCAAAAACAGCTAATTCTGATTATAAGAAAAAGCGCAAGCGCCTTGGTCACGAGCAGCTGCTCCTGTGCCACTCCGTTTGCTCAAGAGCAATTGTTTTCCGTGCGACGAGTAACCGCAGGAGCAATTGTTTTCCGTGCGACGAGTAACCGCAGGAGCAAAGTAGCATGAAGCTATTCAGAGATGTTATTCATGTAGTTATTGAAGTCAGTAGCTTGACTGAAGTGACCGAGCTCTTAGGCTGTTTGCGCTAGACAGTTTCCAAGTTAGAAATTTATAAATTCTGATTATAAAAAAAAAAAACAGGCACTCCCTTTTGGAAGTTAGCACCTGTGTTTGTAATGATAATGTATAAACTACTAAATAGAATAATCGTGAATCCATTCTTTATTTTTTGATTTAGATGTCTTGTTATGTTCAAAATACTTGTGAATACCTTTTTCTTTTAATATTTGTTTCACTGTTAAATGATTTTTTTGCTCTTTATACCTTATGTGCCAACCTACTTTATTAACTGTGTGACGTATTGCACCCTTCATATTTGTAAACAACACAGTGACGTTTCTCTCCTTAAAATAACTAATTGATTCTTCTAACTTTTCTATAGAAACTGTATCGATATCATTTACACCACTCATATCTAAAATTAGCCACTTTGAATGACTATTTTGTTGATATAATTTCTTTAACTTTTCGTCTAAGTATGAAATGTTTGCAAAGTGTAGGGAAGAATCGATGCGTATTATCAATACTATTTCTGAAGTAATTGCTTCAGGATACCATTTAATATCACGAAAAACCCGTTCTTTTCTTACGTACCCTAACTGAGCAATGTTAGGTTTAAAGCTTCGGTTAAGTAATAAAATTAGTGTAAATATCGCACCTATCATAATTCCCCACTGTATACCTACAAATAAAGTAACGAAAAATGTAATGACCCATATCCAACCTTCTAAAGGCTTTACTTTAAAAAGGTGCTTCATTTCCTTAATATCAATTAAATTGTATACTGCAACGATAATAATGGCAGCTAAAACAGCATTTGGTAAATAATAAAATAAAGAAGTAAAAAATAATAACGTAATAATTACACAAACTCCTGTAATAATAGATGTTACTTGTGTCCTACCGCCTGCTTGATGGTTTACTGCCGTCCTGGAGAAACTTCCATTAATCGGAAATGATTGAAAACAAGAACCAATTATATTTGAAATACCTAGTGCTCTTAATTCTTTATTAGGACTAATTTTGTAATTCTCGATACGAGCAATTGCTTTTGAGATGGCTAAAGACTCCATAAATGCTATTAAAGAAATAGTCAATGCCATTGGGAATAACATTTGGATTTTTTGGAAAGTTACTTCCGGAAATATCATCAATGGCAACCCTTGTGGAACATTTCCAATAATCTGTAACCCTCGTTCATCTAACCCTAGTAACATAACTGTTGCTAAAGATATCATTACAATAATTAATGCACTAGGTAACTTCGGGTTCATTTTTTTTATTAGTAGGAGACCTATAATACTAAAAAGTCCAACTATTAATGTAACAATATGAATTTCCGAAAATTTATTAATCACGTCAAATAACAAAAATTGAACTTGTAAATAATTGCCTACCTCTACTCCTAATAAATGTTTTAATTGACTAAAACCTATCACTATGGCAGCTGCTGATGTATAGCCATTTAACACAGAGTGTGGAATAAATTTGACGATAAAACCACCTTTAAAAGTACCTAAAAGGAGTTGAATGATTCCAACCATTAAAGCGAGAATCAAAACAATTGAAATATATTCTGAGGTACCTGGCTCTGCATAGACAGAAACACCAGAGAAAACGAGTAAAGATGTAATAGCTACAGGCCCAACAGATAAATGCTTAGATGAAGCAAAAAGAGCATATATTATTAATGGAATTGTTGATGCATATAAACCCATGACTGGTGGAAGACCAGCAAGCATTGCATAAGCCATACTTTGAGGAATTAGCATAACGTACAATGTTAGGCCTGCAATTAAATCATATTTAAATAGTTTTCGATTGTAATGAAAAGCTAATTGGTTGGGCAAATATTTTTTTAACATATTTAACCTTATCCTTCCTTACTGTGTAATACCATTACTGAAATTTGGCAAATGAAAATAAACTTCAATCAGTGTGTCCTTCATCTCTGACTAATTGCTAGTCTATTTTACAAGCTTATCTTCTCATATTAAGGATCTTAATTCCCAAAGAAATAGTAAAACTATTATTTTCAGGAGTTAGTAATATTATGTAACCTCTCTATAATTCTATATTTTTTCATCCAATGAAGCAAAGCCTTTTCCATTTCAAAAAACTTTTTTATTCTCCTAACAATGGGATTATCTTCCTATACCCAACTTAAGTACGACTTTGCATATAAATTTTGATTATAAAAAAATCTAAACTTAAGCAAGAAAAGCGCAAGCGCCTTGGTCACGAGATGCTGCTCCTGTGCCACTCCGTTTGCTCAAAAGCAATTGTTTTCCGTGCGACGAGTAATCGCAGGAGCAATTGTTTTTCGTGCGACGAGTAACCGCAGGAGCAATTGTTTTTCGTGCGACGAGTAACCGCAGGAGCAAAGTAGCGGAGCATATTCAAGAAGTAATCCAAGAAGACATTGAAGTCAGTAACTTGACTGAAGTGACCAAGCTCGTAGGCGCCTGGAGCTAGACAGTTTCCAAGTTAGAAATTTATAAATTCTGATACTGTAAAAAAGAGTCAACTCTGAATTGACTCTTTGAAATAATCCTTAAAATGTATGTGCAAAATCTTTAGCATTTGCAATGGCGTTTTCTTTTATTTCCTGAGATTTATCAGGCATTGCACCATGTCCTTCTACAAATAACCCCTCAAAGGAAGGTACACCATAAAATTGCATCATAACATTTAAATAACGATGTCCCATCTCCATTTCAGCTGCTGGTCCCACAGAGTATATTCCACCTCGCGCTTGGATATGTACGGCTTTTTTATCAGTTAATAGACCGACAGGCCCTTTTTCAGTATATTTAAATGATTTTCCTGCAACCGAGACAGCATCCATATATGCTTTCATTACTGGAGGGAATGAAAAATTCCATAGTGGTGTTACAAAAACATACTTATCAGCTGAGATAAATTGATCACAGAGCTCCGAAAGTCTTCCAACTTTTCCTTTTTCTTCTGCAGAAAGTTCATCAAAACCTTTGCCTGATTGAAGCTTCCCCCAACCACTGAAGACATCGACATCAATTTCTGGAATATTTTCGTTGTAAAGATCAATGTTTACGATTTCATGATTAGGGTTTACATCTTTGTAAGTTTCAATAAAAGCTTGCCCTATTGCCATACTATATGATTGTGTATCATCATGAGGATGAGCGGTAATATACAAAACTTTTGTCATTTTTTTCTTTCCTTTCCTTACTTTATCTAGACAATCTATTATCTGCTGTATTTGAGATAATATTCAGTTTATGAATTTTAACAAACATATTTTACGCCAATAAGATATTACCTTGGTTCATTTGCTATATTTCATTTAGGTAAAGATCAATGTAGATTATTCAAATCCACAAAATGTAGATCAAAAATTTAACAACTTAGAAAATAGAGTGCATAATTCGAGTGGAGAACAAATGGAAGAACTAATTGAGGAAGTGAATATTGAAAAAGATTCGCTTAGATAACAAGAAAAGCGCAAGCGCCTTGGTCACGAGCAGCTGCTCCTGTGCCACTCCGTTTGCTCAAGAGCAAACCAGCTTCGTAGTAATTCAAGTAGTAGCTTCACTGGGGCGGCCTTTGACTAAAAGCTGCTCTTTGGCTTCCTACGTGCTTTTAGCGTCTTCTAGTATTGCTGGTTAGTAGTAAGCTCGAAGCAGTGTTTTGTGCGACGAGTAATCGCAGGAGCAATTGTTTTCCGTGCGACGAGTAATCGCAGGAGCAAAGCTGCATGAAGCTATTCAGAGACGTAATTCATATAGTTATTGAAGTAAATAGCTTGACTGAAGTGACCGAGCTCGTAGGCTACTTGCGCTAGACAGTTTCCAAGTTAGAAATTTATAAATTCTGATTATGCAAAAAAGCATTCAGAAAATCAATATCTGAATGCTTTTTGATTTCCTAACCGAAGTTTAACTCATGAAACTAGTGATCTTCTTTTTCATAGAAACTTCTGAAATAAAACTAATTGTTTCAGAAACGATTTTTGGGTGATCATAATCCATTGATGCAACATGGTATGAATTTTTCAATTCGATTATATCCTTTTGCATTGAGCTTACATTGTCATAAACATAATTTGTACTTCTTGGCGGTACAACATTATCTACTGTTGAATAAAAAAGAAGTAAAGGACTATTTATTGCTGGTATTTTATCAGTTGTATAATCTATTAATGATAGTAACTGTTTTATTGCATGAAGAGGAACCTTTGGATATGTAATTTCAAAAATGGATGGATCTTTAATATCCGGTGCTCCTTCTTCTAAATATGTAGAAATATTTTTGTTTTTATATTTGGCATACCCAGGTACTTCTAATGCTACATTAATCGTTATGATTCCGGTGACGTCCTGAAATCTACTAGCTACAAGTAAGGATAATAACCCCCCCATTGACTGGCCCACAATATATACTTCGTCACACTGCTTTTTTAAATCTATATAGTTGTCTTCAAGTTGATTAATCCAATCTGTAAATGTTGCTAGCTCTAGATCTTTATAGTGAGTTCCGTGTCCCTTCAACCTAGGTGCCCTAACAGTAAAGCCAGCTTTTGAAAATCCTTCTCCTAAAAATCGCATACTTTGAGGTGTGCCAACAAAGCCATGGCACAATAAGATGCCAATATTACTTCCCTCAAAGTGAAAATCTTCTGCTCCAGGAATTACTGAAAATATAGATTTAGTCATCATAAACCCCCCATTATACCTTTTATAGTTACGACTTTTTAAATTATTCCAATAGGTTTAGTTGGTATTATGATGATATCATTATACTTTTCATTTAGTCAAGGAAATTCCCATGAATAAAACTAACATTTCATATCTTCTAAAATTAAATAATATGGTAAACAGTAACTTTAATAAATTGGGGTGCAGTCTCCTTTAACTAAAAATTCGCATTGGTTTCTCAATTGGAATACCAATGCGAACTTTTATCAAAGGTCGTTCGTGCTCATACCTATAATTAAAACCGCTTACCAGTTAAACTCTGCTATGTTGTCCAATATTCAAAGTGTAATTACTCTTCTTCTCGTTTTTCTACCCAAAAGTCGATAATTTCACCTTCTTTTGCTGTATCAACAACAAAGGAACCGTTACTATAACGATCACTCGGTTTAATTTGGACAACTTCCAATGTTTCTTCAGCACCTTTTACTGTTTTAATATGGGTAATAGATTCATTATTTACTTTCATTAAGGCTAGTAAACGGTGAGGATTATTTTTTAATTCTCTTAACATGATTAATCCACGTTTTGCACGACTTGTTTTATCAAATTCTGTTAAGTTCATCTTTTTAGTAGCTCCACGGTGGGTTATTACAAATAATTGTGTCTTTTCTTCTTGATTAAACATTAAGCCACTAATTACGTAATCACCTGGCTTTAAGTTAATACCTTTAACTCCGGAAGCTCTTTGCCCAACAATACTTATTTCTTCTTCAGTAAACCATAAGCCATACCCGAAATTAGTTGCAATAAACACGTCTTGATTTCCATTAGTGAGATCAACATTAACAACAATATCGTCACCCTTAAGCTTTAATGCCATCAACGGTTTAGAGTAACGTTGTGCTTGATATTCTGAAAGTGGTGTACGTTTTGCCATACCATTTTTCGTAAAGAAAACTAGATATTTATCCTCTGAAAACTCGTTAATTGAAAATGCCTTAAGGATTTCATCACCACGTTCTAGAGGAACAATATTGGCTACGTGCTGTCCTAGATCTTTCCAACGTATATCAGGTAGTTGATGGACTGGAATATATAGATAATTTCCATTAGCAGTAAAAATTAATAACGTGTCTGTTGTATTTGTCTCAAGTTGACCAATAACCCGATCTCCCTCTTTCATTCCGGTAGGGTCACCATTCGAGGCTGAAAACGAACGTACGCTCGTCCGCTTAACATACCCTTCTTTTGTTACTGTTACAATGACATCTTCTGACGGGACTAAGACTTCAAGGTTAATCTTTATTTCTTCGATTTCCTTCTCAATTACTGTACGACGTTCATCGTTGAAGGTTTTCTTAATAGTAAGTAGATCCTTCTTTATTACAGAAATAAGTTTTTTCTCGCTTTTTAAGATTGCTGTTAGTTCAGTAATTTTCTTTTCTAATTCATTACTTTCTTTTTGTAAAGTAGTTACATCAGTATTCGTTAGACGATACAACTGTAATGTAACAATTGCTTCAGCTTGAGCTTCTGTGAATTGAAACTTATCTATCAAATTATCTTTTGAGTTCCGCTTATCTTTAGAAGCTCGGATCGTTTCAATCACTTCATCTAAAATGGAAATAGCCCGGATTAATCCTTCAACTACATGTTGACGTTCCTCTGCTTTTCTTAACTCAAACGTTGAACGTCTAGTAACCACTTCTTTTTGATGGTTAACGTATGCTTGTAATAATTGTTTCAAACCTAACAAACATGGGCGTTTATTAAAGATTGCTACCATATTAAAGTTATAGGTTACTTGTAAGTCTGTATTTTTATATAAATAATTTAAAATGCCTTCTGCATCAGCATCCTTTTTTAACTCAATAACGATTCGTAATCCTGTACGATCTGTATCATCACGAACTTCGGCAATCCCGTCTACTTTTTTATCAAAGCGGATTTCATCCATCTTTTTTACAAGATTTGCTTTAACAATTTCATAAGGAATTTCAGTAATGATTATTTGTTGTTTTCCACCACGAACTGACTCAATTTCAGCCTTACTGCGAACGACTACTTTTCCTTTGCCGGTCTTATAGGCGTTACGAATTCCATCAACACCTTGAATAATTCCGCCAGTTGGAAAGTCAGGGCCCTTAATTATTTCCATAAGTTCATCTAAAGAACAGCTAGGATTCTCCATTTGTAAAATAGCTGCATCAATGACCTCACCAAGTTGATGAGGTGGAATATCTGTTGCATATCCTGCAGATATTCCCGTTGACCCGTTCACAAGTAAACTAGGAAACATTGCCGGCAAAACAACAGGCTCTTCTTCTGAATCATCGAAGTTTGGTATAAAATCAACTGTATCTTTATCAATATCCCTTAGCATCTCAGACGATATTGCAGATAGCCTTGCCTCTGTATAACGCATTGCTGCTGGGGGGTCACCATCAATTGAACCGTTATTACCATGCATTTGAACTAGGCCGTACCGTACTTTCCAGTCTTGACTCATCCGGATCATCGCATCATATACTGATGAATCTCCATGAGGATGATAGTTACCTATAACATTACCAACCGTTTTTGCAGATTTTCTAAACGGTTTTTCAGCCGTATTCCCTTCTCTATGCATAGCATATAAAATTCTTCTTTGAACAGGTTTCAAGCCATCTCTAGCGTCCGGAAGTGCCCGTTCTTGTATGATGTACTTACTATAACGACCAAACCGATCCCCAATAACGTCTTCTAAGGGAAGGTCTAAATACTTATCTCCAATCAACATATTTATTCCTCCTCGGTTAAGATTAGATTTTCATTTTCTAGGATGTTCGTCTCTTCATCTAAACCAAAGGCAACATTTGTTTCAATCCATTTACGGCGGGGTTCAACCTTATCCCCCATTAATGTTGAAACTCGACGTTCAGCTCTAGCAACGTCTTCAATCTTAACACGTATTAATGTTCTAGTTTCTGGATCCATCGTCGTTTCCCAAAGCTGAGTGGCATCCATCTCACCTAAACCTTTATATCGTTGGATTGTGTAGCCTTTACCGACTTTTTTCATGGCATCCTTCAAACCATTTTCGTCCCATGCATATTCAACCACTTCTTTTTTTCCTGATCCTTTACTAACTTTATACAAAGGCGGCAGAGCGATATAAACCTTGCCTGCTTCGATAAGCGGGCGCATATATCGGTAGAAAAATGTAAGTAAAAGCACTTGAATATGGGCACCATCTGTATCAGCATCGGTCATAATAATAATTTTATCGTAATTTATATCATCAACGTTAAAATCAGAACCTACATCAGCACCAATAGCATAAATGATCGTCCGAATTTCTTCGTTCTTCATAATATCAGCAAGTTTTGCTTTTTCCGTATTTATCACTTTACCACGAAGAGGTAATACAGCCTGGAATTTCCGATCACGGCCTTGTTTGGCCGATCCACCTGCTGAATCTCCCTCAACGAGATAAAGTTCATTACGACTTGGATTTTTCGATTGAGCAGGAGTAAGCTTACCGCTTAATAAACTTTCTTTTCGTTTCGATTTCTTTCCACTACGAGCATCTTCCCTAGCTTTTCTAGCTGCTTCTCTTGCTTGAGCAGCTTTTATCGACTTTTTGATTAACAGTGAACTAATATCCGGATTTTCCTCAAGAAAAAAGGATAGTTGTTCACTAACAACTGCGTCAACAGCTGAACGACCCTCTGGAGTTCCAAGTTTCCCTTTCGTTTGACCTTCAAACTGTAGCTTTTCCTCTGGTACTCGTACAGAAACAATCGCTGTGAAGCCTTCTCTTATGTCTGAACCATCTAGGTTTTTATCTTTTTCTTTTAATAGAGCCGTCTTACGAGCATATTCGTTAATAATTCTCGTCATAGCAGTTTTGGCACCTAGCTCATGAGTTCCCCCATCTTTCGTACGTACGTTGTTTACGAAAGAGAGGACATTTTCTGTATACCCATCGTTAAATTGGAACGAAAATTCAACCTCAATGTTTTGGTTTTTCCCTTGAAAAAAGGTAACAGGATGAAGTGTTTCTTTATCTTCATTTAAGTATTCAACAAAGGCTTCAATTCCACTTTCGTAATGAAACGTTTCTTGTTGACCTTCTTTACCAGTTCTTGTATCTTTTAATTGAATCTTCAAACCTTTTAATAGAAAAGCAGCTTCACGCAAACGTTCCGTTAATGTTTCGAAATTGTAAGTGGTCGTACTAAAAATAGTAGGATCAGGTTTAAAGTGAATGGTAGTACCTGTCTTTTTAGTTGTTCCATTTTTTTCAAGAGTAGTAACAGGTTTACCACCGTTTTCAAAGCGCTGCTTAAAAATAAAACCATCTCGTTTTATCGTTACTTCAAGCCATTCAGAAAGAGCATTTACAACCGATGCACCAACCCCATGTAATCCACCACTCGTAGAATAACCACCTTGACCAAACTTTCCTCCAGCGTGGAGAACAGTTAAGATGATTTCTGGTGTAGGTTTACCCATTTTATGCATTCCAGTAGGCATACCTCGCCCTTCATCTTCAACACTTATACTATTGTCTTTATGGATCGTTACCTTGATTTCATTACCAAATCCAGCTAACGCCTCATCAACAGCGTTATCAACGATCTCATAAACTAGATGATGTAATCCCCTAGAGTCTGTACTACCAATGTACATCCCTGGTCTTTTTCTTACAGCCTCAAGTCCTTCTAATACTTGAATGGCATCATCGTTATAATCAAATTTTGCTTTAGTTGCCAAGAAGATAGACTCCCTTCATAAACTCCATGTAATATTTGAAACATGTTATTCCATCAAAATATCATGTTATTAATCAAACTGATTTGTACTTAAGGGTCATAGACCCCCACCTCTAAGCGTAGTGTAGGTGAGAACTTCCATTCAGGTGGAGTTGAGACTCATCTGAATTTCCGATGTTCTAGCGAAGCTAGAACGAGTTCTCTTTCTAAATCTTTATACTTTCATCATTATTTAGCGTAAACTTACTTACGTTTTTTAAACACTATTAAAGTTAAATGGCGAGTAAATATATTACATTATATTAAAATTGCAGTTTCTTGTAGAATAAATATAATACGAACAAACGTTTCTTTCAAGACGTCTTTTTCACAAGTATTCAATTTTGTTTAGCTCCTGTCCTTATTTACAATAGCGTTTAAATCCTTATTTTTCAAGCTTGATTTACGATAAAACACAAAAACCCCCTTTATTTTCACAAATAATAAGAGGTTTTTTTCTACAAATGATACTTATGTAATTTTAATAAAGTTAATAAGATTAAGGGTTTTGATAGCGTTTTCGAACAATTCAAAATAACTCAATTACACAATTTGAATTTATTTCGTCATTGCATGCTCTACCTTAATACAACGATCCATAATAACAGTCATATTATGATCTTTTAAATAATGATACGCTTCTTCATTGATTACCCCTAATTGAGCCCAAAATACTTTTGCATTAATTTCTACAGCTTCTCTAGCTATTTCTGGCAGAAACTCACTTTTTCTAAATACATTAACAATATCAACGGGACCTTCAATGTCCTTTAAAGTTGTGACAGCTTTTACTCCTAACGCTTCTTCAATAACTGGATTTACTGGAATAATGTCATATCCAGCATTTTGCATAGCCTGAGCGACCATATAAGATGTACGTTCTGGATTATTCGATAAACCAACAACCGCAATTCTTTTATTCTCTTCTAAAATTTTTTTTATTTCACTTCTTTCAGGATTAATAATAGACAAATTCTTCACCTCTTCAATTATTTCTTTCTAAATTCTTCCCCATGTATTTTATCCAATTATTGGACAAAAATAAAGTATACCCACTTCTTACAAACGTCTTCATTAAAAAAGTTGTGATTTTTTTCTGTCGATTACTTCTAATTTATGATTTATATTTCAAATACGGTACATGAAATTTTCAAATACCGATATTCAATACATATATTTCCAAACTTCATCATAAAAGTAGAAATAAATACAAGCTATATTATGAATTATTTCCACTGAAAAGGAGCTATCACTTTGAATACACTCAACAATCATACTCCTATAACCACAAATCCCCCCTTTAGACAAAGAATTCGTTATTCTGTACTGAAATAGAAATTATTTAATGTGTTAATTAAATAAAGGATCTATAGTCCACAAAAGTGTAAAAAAAATTTCCTTATTCAAAATAGTTGCATCTCTGTCCAAGAGGGTACTAAGAAATGCAGAAAAATATTCATATTATAGGATATTTATAACATTAATGGGGGCTACTTTTGGGTTTTCAAATAGCTTGTATTTTTGTTGGAGGAGTAAGAGTAGAAATTACTTCGTGTATTTATTTGCATAAGATGATGCTGCATAGGAGTTTGGTTTTATCTTTGGTTGAACTCCGAGTGCCCATATTTGTTCAGTCATTTCTTCAATGAAATACTTTGTCTTACCTTTTTTACCTATATCTAAATGAATTTCAAAAATGAAGTCAGCTCCCTCATCACTATATGGAATTAAGAAATCAATCATTGTTGAGATATGTTCTTCTGTAAATTTCGATGCAACCTCTTGACTATACATCGTTTCTAAATAAATCTTCTCTTTTAAAGATGTAATTCTTCGTGGTAACATAACCTTTTTTAGACATCCCCATGCCCCTTTTCCCACGCGGTGAAGATGAATCGAAGTGATAAACTTTGTCCCATGTTGATGAACTTGCGAGTCGGTTCCAACCGCTAAACGATACGTTGCAGTTGGATCTCTTTTAATAAACTGAAGTAAGTGATCAAAAACTTCATCAAATGTCATTTCTGCTGTTGAAGTATTATAAAATAATAGGTCGTTATTCATGCCATACTCCTTTGTAACGAGTTTTTTGAACAATCCCCTTATTTAATTAATATTCTTAATATAGTTTATCTAGAAGTACAAAATATGTGACTATATAAATTGTAGAATATAGTAAGATAAGCCAAAACAATGTCAACAGCTTATACTTGCATTTATAGGCAAATTCCTCTCAACTAATATCCCTTTAAATTTATCTTGGCTTGAATCAGAGGTTGTGAGATTTGCAAGACGATTGCTACGTCCAATTACTCCACTCGAGGTTGCTAATCATTTAAGGATAAGTGATCGGCACGCTCGACGTATCCTACACAAACTAGTTAAGTTACAAATATTATGTATAGCAAGCAGCTAGCAGCGTGCTGGGGCTTATGTTCTAAAAATTTAAGTAAAATCAATTATGTAGAGGACATAGAATCCGCTATTTCTAGTAATTCACCCAATTTATTATACGTTTCGGACAGAGAATCCCTTATTTAACTTAAATCACAAGAAATCACTAGTTTTAGTATTAAATAACGGAATGTGAGTCCGCAAAGATCTTAAATCTCTTATTTTTGACAGGAATAACGGAACTAGGGTCCGCTTAATAAAAATCTACTCTAATTACGTATTTTTATCTTCTCTCCATTATCGAATTTCACTTCAAATTCAAATTCAAACACATTTTCAACTATATATTTTCTTGTTTAATTTTGAGTATTTTTAATATGTTGGTTTTTAATGTTTCCGAATTGATATCAGGTGTCAATTTAAGTTGTTCAAACAATGATTCAATTATTTATACTGTATTTTCCCAATGTAAAGTTACATTATTTTGCGTTCTCAAATAAGAAAAGCGCAAGACGCCTTGGTCACGAGCAGCTGCTCCTTTGCCACTCCGTTTGCTCAAGAGCAATTGTTTTCCGTGCGACGAGTAACCGCTGGAGCAATTGTTTTCCGTGCGACGAGTAATCGCTGGAGCAATTGTTTTCCGTGCGACGAGTAATCGCTGGAGCAATTGTTTTCCGTGCGACGAGTAATCGCTGGAGCAATTGTTTTCCGTGCGACGAGTAATCGCTGGAGCAATTGTTTTCCGTGCGACGAGTAACCGCTGGAGCAAAGCAGCTTCGAAGTAATCCAAGTAGTAGCTTCACTGGGGCGGCCTTTGACTAAAAGCCGCTCTTTGGCTTTCTACGTGCTTCTGCGTCTTCTAGCATAGCTTTGGAGTAGGATTTCTCGAAGCAAGGTAGCATGGTGTATATTCAAGAAGTAATCCAAGAAGACATTGAAGTCAGTAACTTGACTGAAGTGACCGAGCTCGTAGGCGCCTGGAGCTAGACAGTTTCCAAGTTAGAAATTTTATAAATTATGATTAAATAAAAAAAGAAGCAGCACAAATATTAGCGCTACTGCTCCCTTTTTACACATTATAACTCGTAGATTTCCTTATACTTCTCTTCTAAGTATGAAATTAAATATTTTGGCTCTAAGCCTTCACCAGTAATATCTTTAATGATTTCTAAAGGCTGTTTCATCTTACCATACTGATGAATATTGGTTATCAACCATTGTTTAATCGGTGTAAAATTTCCTTCTTCTAGTAATTGATCAAAGTTTGTTATATCCTTATCCATTTCATTTTTCATTTGAGCTGAATAAATATAACCTAATGCGTACGATGGAAAATAACCGAAACTCCCACCAGCCCAGTGTACATCTTGAAGAACACCTTCACCATCGTGTAATGGGCGAATTCCTAAGTATTCTTCCATTTTTTCATTCCAGATTTCTGGTAAATCTTTCACTTCAATTTCACCATTAATTAGAGCTTTTTCTATTTCATATCGTAAAATAATATGAAGTGAATAAGTCATTTCATCTGCTTCAATACGGATAGGTGATGGACCAGCTACATTAATTGCTTTGTAATAATCCTCTAGGCTGACATCTTCAAATTGTTCACCACTATATTCTTTAAGCAATTGATAATTTTTCTTCCAAAAAGAAAAATTACGCCCTACAAAATTTTCACAAAACAATGATTGAGATTCGTGAATTCCCATTGATGTACCATCACAAAGAGGGGTACCAATTAAGTCTTCTGAAATATTTTGCTCATAAAGTGCATGGCCACATTCATGAATCGTACCGAAAATGGCAGTTCGAAAATCCTTCTCATCATATTTGGTTGTTACACGAACATCATTACGATTAATCGCAATTGCAAATGGATGAACCGTCGTGTCTAAACGCCCCGCTTCAAAATCATATTGTAACTGTCTTAATAACTCAGAACTAAAACATTGTTGTTTTTCTTTAGGAAAGTGCTCAAACAAGAAATCAGTATCAGGCTGCTTAGGAGATTCAGTAACAGCTTTAACCAAAGGAACTAGCTTTTCCCTTAACTCGCCAAAGACACGGTCCAATACTTCAACAGTAATCCCAGGCTCATAGTCATCTAAAAGCGCATTATATTTGTTACCTTCATAGCCAATTCGTTCAACATATTTTCTTAAATAAGCTACTATTTTTTCTAAGTACGGAGCAAAACTATCAAAATCAGCTTTCTCCTTCGCTTCTTCCCATATAGTTTCTGCTTTTGATGTTAGTATAATAAACTCTTTATACTCTTCAGGTGGGATCTTCTTGTTTTTTTCATAATCCCTCTTACACTCTTCTACTAATTTTTTGGTTATATCCGAAATTTCACCTTTAGCTTCAGGATTAGATAGTGCTTGTAAATATTCTCCCATTTCCTCTGATACACTCATATTAAATACATCTGTTGATAGGGTACCTATTGTTTCTGAGCGTTGTTCTACCCCTTTTTTAGGTGCACCTGTACGTAAATCCCAATACATTAAGGAAATAGCTTCATTATAGCTTGACATTGTTTTTACATAATTAATAAATGATTTTTCAATTTCAGAAATATTTCTAAACATTATTACACTTCCTTTCTTCACTTGCAGTATGTTAAATTCGATACTTGTTTTGTCATACCTTCTATATCCTAAATATTTTATACAAATTAAACTATTTTCATTAAAAATTTTTACAAACATATCATTTTGAAAAAAATAGTTAATATGATATAAAGAAAACGGATAAATAGTGAGGAGGCCAGTTAATATGGAAATGAGAATTAGTGAAAAAGCTGTAGAATTATATAAAAAAGAAATGGATCTAGTAGCAGGCGATGCGTTAAGATTATACGTTCGTGTAGGTGGCTGTGGTTCTGGTGGATTTTCAGTCGGTGTAACAAAGGATGAACCTTCAGAAAAGTCATTTATTACAAAAGAAAGTGGGATAAGATTCTTCGTTGAGGAAGAAGATTTTTGGTATTTAAATGGTATGGTAATCGATTTTGACGAAGATCTCAATTATGTAACTTTTGATAATCCAAACTTGAAAGATGTAGAAAATCCAAACTCAAATTAATAAAAAGAAACGTGCATGTACCTTGATTACCAACAACAGCTAAACGTCAATACAATTTCAATATACAAGAAAAGCGCAAGCGCCTTGGTCACGAGCGAAAGGCACTGGAAGGCCTTTGACAGAAGCCGCTCTTTGGCTTGCTACGTGCTTCTTCGTCTTCTAGTATTGCTTCGTAGTAAGCTTCCTCGAAGCAAAGCTGCATGAAGCTATTCAGAGACGTTATTCATGTAGTTATTGAAGTCAGTAGCTTGACTGAAGTGATCGAGCCGATGGCGCCTGGAGCTAGACAGTTTCCAAGTTAGAAATTTATAAATTCTGATTATTTGAGAAAAACCCGAGTTTATCTATAAACTCGGGTTTCATTTTTTATCCACCAATATGTGACATTTCAATTTTACGAATTTGTTTTTTATCCGTATGAAGTAGACGCTCTTCAGAATACCGATCAGTTCTAGCAGTCCATATACTAGCAATCCGTTCCAGTAATTGATCATCACTTGCACCTGAACGTAAAAGATCTCTCAAATCATGGCCCTCTGAAGCAAACAAACAAGTAACTAGTTTACCGTCTGCAGAGAGTCTAGCTCTTTGACAGTTTGAACAAAAAGCATCAGTAACAGAAGAAATAATTCCAATTTCATTATCATTATCTTTAAAACCGAATCTAGTCGCTACTTCCCCTTCATAATTCGGTTTAATAGGTTCAATTGGAAACTCCTTATTGATACGATCAAAAATCTCTTTTTTTGAAACGACTTGGTCTAATTTCCAGCCGTTTGAGTTACCAACATCCATGAATTCAATAAAACGTAAAATAATATCTGTATCTTTAAAATAACGAACCATCGGAACTATATCCTCGTGATTTAAGCCACGTTGGACAACCATATTAATCTTAATTTGAAGACCAACATTCTTTGCAGCCTCAATCCCTTCAAGAATTTGATTTACACCAACGTTTCGTCCATTAATCTTACGAAAACGTTCATCGTTTAGACTATCTAAACTAACCGTAACACGCTGCAAGCCAGCACCCTTAAGTTCTAAAGCATGTTTTTTTAAAAGTGCACCATTTGTCGTCATTGCAATATCTTTAATACCTTCAATCTTAGAAAGCATACGAATTAACTTGACAAGATCTTTTCGAACTAACGGCTCTCCACCTGTAATTCGTATTTTCTCAATGCCAGCACCTTCTACAAATAATGTAGAAAGTTTTGTAATTTCCTCAAATGAAAGAACTTCATTTCTCGGTAAAAACATAAAATTTTTATCAAAGATTTCTGAAGGCATACAATAACTACATCGAAAATTGCAACGATCAGTTACTGATATTCTCAAATCACGAAGCGGGCGTCCTAACTGATCATTTAAACGCTTATTTGCCATTTATTTGTCCCCCCTACTCCTTCGTAATAAATTAAGTTACAAGGGCGTTTTATTTAGGTCAATTTCCCACTTCCATTAATCCTGCAACACCAAACTTATGTAGTAAAAACAAATATATTATCTTAGTGGCAAGAATAATAAATAATAAAACTCATTAAAATTTATAAAGAAGTGCTACTACTCAAGTCCATAAGTAGCAGCACAGTTATCCCTTATTTATCTTACATGTTTAATAGTAGTATATCATAGGAATGAATATTTGTAACTATTGGAATAGAGTTAATTACCTAAAGTTGAATTAACCTCTACTTCTATAGGAAAAGTAGACTTCACCACTTCTAACAAATCCTTATCTTTTGATAAACGATGATCAACAATAGCTACTATTCCTCCGTCGGTGCTTGTTCGAATTAAACGTCCAATACCTTGTCGCAACCGAAGTAACATATGCGGAAGATCAACATCATTATAAGGATTATTAACATTCTTACGCTTACCATTAAATACAGGGTCGTTAGGTGGAAACGGTAATGACCAAATAATTACACTTGAAAGTGATGGGCCAGGAACATCTAAGCCTTCCCATAAATGTATTGCACAAAGACACGTATTCTCAAGGTTTTGAAATATTTGAACGAGACTACTTAACTCTTGATCGCCTTCGAATAAAAACTGATAATTCTCTAACCGTTCATCAGTTTTTGCAATTTCCTTAAATGCTAGTAATTCATCTTCAGTATTAAACAATAATAGTGCTCTTCCCTCTGACTTTTCAATAACTTCAATTACTGAGTTAACTTTTTGGGTCTGTTCAATATTAGGAATAAAAACTTTCATATGATTTTTGTAATCAAACGGTGATTCAACTGTGAAAGACAAATAATCCTTAATCCCAAGACTTCCAGCTATATAATGAAAATTACCATTTGTTGATAAAGTTGCAGAGGAAAAAATCATTGGGAGTTTTTTTGAAAATACCTTTTCTCGTAGAACATCTTCTACTAAATTAGGCATGATAACTAATGTTGTCACTCCCTCTTCTTTTGTAACCCAAGTAACTACATTTGTTTTTTCCTCTAAAAGCGATAATGCATATTGAAGCATCTCTATATGCTCTTCAACAATTTTTAATTGGTAATCCTCAATAGTGTATAACTCACTCTCAAATACTAAGGCATCTTCTAAAGCTGTTAAAAGCCGTTTAAATTCCTTAATTTCATTGATCACTTGAGAAGTGACTTCAAGATCATGGCGATCAGAACCTTTTACATGACTACTATTTTTATTAATGATTGTAAACAAATGCAAACTTTGCGAAATAATTTCATCTATATAAACAGCAACCTCTTCACGGACATCATTCTCTAATAGTCGTTCCAATATTTCTTCTAAAAGGTCATGACGAATATAGTAAGCTAGTGCTTTTTGAGCAGCAATTTCCAATAAATGCCCTTCATCAAAAACAATACTACTAGCCTCAGGTAAAAATGGTAATTGCCCTTTTCTTTTTCTCGATTCTTGTGTCCAAATGTGCTCCATATAAAAATCTTGAGAACAAACAATTAGGTCTGTCGCTTTTCGATAATGTTCCCTTGTTAATGTCATGCCACAACGATGACGTTTCTCGCAAACAGAACAATCTTGGAAGGCATCCCAGTTTATTTTTCCCCAAGTTTCATTATCCAGTTTTGAGTACGTTTTTCGATCGCCGTAAAAATGAAATTCTTGCATTGGTGCGTTGTTATACACAAAAGAAGGAACCGACTGATACACATCTTCATAAACATCAGGATTTTCATCTGTATCTCTCAGTTTTTCTAACTTTTGCACACAAAGATATTGACTTTGAGCTTTTGCTAAACGTACATCAATGTTTAAATTTAATACTTTAGATAACTTTGCAATATCACCTTCTGGCTTAACAAGTTGTTCGATAAGTGCTTCATCAGCACAGGCTATGATTGCTGGTTTTCCAACGTATCTTGCGTAACAAATTGCATAAAGTAAATAGGCAATTGTCTTACCAGTTCCTACCCCAGCTTCTGCAAAGATTACCTTCTTTTCAGCAAAGGAACGTTCCAGTTGATAAGCCATAAAAATTTGTTCGTCTCGTATTTCAAAACCTGCTTCAGGTAAAATATCATAAAATACGTCCCCTACCCAATCGCCTAACTGGTCAATAAATGACTTTTTTCGATCATATGTAAAAGGTAATTTTTCAAACGATTGCATAATTTCCCCCTGCTTAAAATAATTGTTTCTTACTAATTAAATTTAACTTCGGACATAATCACCAAACTTCATCATATGTTTATCATTTATTATTTGTCAATAAAATTGTACAAATTCTAACTAAATTAAAAGGAGGTGTGCCATTTAGTTAGACACACCTCGAAATATACTATTCGTCTTTAGCTTCTGTTAATTGATGATCAAGCCTTTCAATGAGTTCAGAAGAAAATTCAAAGAATTCATCATCTACACCAGTTGCATGGGCAAAAGCATTTTTATATTGCTTTTTTGCTTGACTTAGTGCATTAGTCGCGGCCTTTAGTTGATCCTCATCCATACTCATCGTTGCTTGACCAACCATTCGTTGTGCAGCTTTAATAGCCATTTCTACTTGTCTTATATCATTGAACGGTTCAGACATATATACCATCCCACCCTTTACATTTTTCTTAGATAGGTTATACATATTAATAATATTTTATTCATCCTTACCTAAAGGTATGACTTTACTAATTCTCAATTAAATAAACTAAAGAATTTGGGTACCCAGCTCCCCTTATTTTTTCAATCTTATAAATATAATCAGTATTTTCTTCGTCATATGGAGCAACTAATCCTTCTGCCGAAGTGCCATCTCCCACAACAATATAATCAGCAGCCCGTATATTTTTGTTAATAAGCCGTTTTTCTCGAAACCCAATACCGGCCCCAGGTCTTACACCAACACGAAAGATAAAAGGTGTGCAGATTGAATAAAATACACAATCGTCTAAATGCCGATGTATGTGGTGAGGAGAAATCGCCTCTACACTTACCTGTATAACAATAGTTTCTTCTAATTGCTTCGTTTGCCTATAAAGTACGTGTAGCTTTCTTTTATTTATTTTATCATCTGATTGTAATAAAATAAATTTTTTTTTAGACATAGCAATTTGATTTAAATCAGCTTCATTTATAATTGTATCTAAGCACGTTAAATACAAATATCCTACTCTCTCTAATTCTTTAGTACCAGCAAAATTCCCTTTACTATCATCAAAATAACCGTGTTTTAAAATACTATTTTTAGCTTCTGCTGAAGTGTGATGGTATAGACGTAAATATGGATCAAGTTTATTAACAAAATAACCTATTCCTGTTACATAATCAAGGAGGTTCTCTGGGCCGTAAATTTCACATTGATAAAATTCCGAATGGTCTTTAAAAAATTTAATAAAGTCTTTATTAGTGAACTTAATTTCAATCGTTTTTTTACAAGAGATATCCAACGTAATCGAACATTGAATGTTTTGTTTGGACAAGAATATTTCACTAGGAAAAAAGGTTAATGGTTGGATCCATTTAAAATATTTATTTTTTTGATCTAGAAAAATCAAATCTGGTATGAGCAATGATCCACGTTGAGTATTTACTAATTTACACTTAACATATCCAACAAAGCAATGAGAACGATCATTGCTCCCTCCAAATTCTTCATAATATACATGGTCTGTCCCATATCCGTACCTGTTGAACATCTTATTCTTATCCATAGCATACCTTCCCATAAGAAAAGCGCAAGCGCCTTGTTCACGAGCGAAAGGCACTTAAAGGCCTTTTCGGAAGACGCTCTTTGGCTTCTTCCGTTTACGTGCTTCTGCGTCTTCTAGCATAGCTTCGTAGCAAACTTCCTCGAAGCAGTGTTTTGTGCGACGAGTAATCGCAGAAGCAAAGCTGCATGAAGCTAATCGACGAAGGATCTCAAGCAGTAATTGAAGTCCGTTGCTTGACTGAAGTGACCGAGCTCGTAGGCTGCTTGCGCTAGACAGTTTCCAAGTTAGAAATTTCATGCATTCTTACGTTGTAATAAAAACGCCGTCTTCTGTTAACACTCAAATATTAAAAATACTTGTAGTTGCAGTTATTTATTCCTCGGTGGTCTTGGGCCAAAGTATTGGTAATAATCAGTTTTGATATTACCATTGTAAAGTTTGCGTTTCTTTGATGCTTTTTTACCGTATAACTCTTCAAAACCTTCGTGTGATGTAAGCATGTATACTGACCACGTATCTAGCTTTTCAAAAGCTTTCCCCATATCACGGTACATTTGTTCTACTTCCTTAATTTCACCAATTCGTTCTCCATACGGTGGATTCCCTATGATACAACCATACTCTAGCTTTGTAGTAAAATCTTTCACTTGCATTTGTTTGAAATGGAGAAGATCTCCAAAGCCTGCTTCTTGTGCATTATTAATAGAAAGCTCAACCATCTTATGGTCAATATCGCTACCAAAAATTTGTAATGGTTGATCATATCTTGCCAAATCTTCTACTTCTTCCATTGCTTGATCCCAGTTACCTTTTCCAACCCACTCCCATTTTTGGGAGGCAAAATCACGATTAAAGCCAGGAGCCATATTTTGACCGATCATAGCTGCTTCAATCGCAAGTGTACCCGATCCACAAAACGGATCCGCAAATGGACGGTCTGGATGCCAATTGGTAAGCATAATCATTGCTGCAGCCATTGTTTCTTTTAAAGGTGCTTCACTATGTAAATAACGATAACCACGTTTATGTAATCCACTACCACTTGTATCAATTGTTATAGTAGCAATATCTTTTAATAACGCAACCTCTATCCGATATAATGGACCGTCCTCGTCAAACCAAGCACGTTTATACGTTTTTTTCAAACTCTCAACAACCGCCTTTTTAACAATTGCTTGACAGTCAGACACACTAAAAAGTGTCGATTTAACAGATTTACCAATAACCGGGAACTCTCCGTTCTCAGGTATAAAATTCCCCCATGGCAATGCTTTTGTTTTTTCAAAAAGTTCATCAAAAGTAGTTGCCTTAAACTCACCAACAACTAACTTGACTCTATCAGCTGTCCTTAACCACAAATTTGTCCGACAAATCGCTTTTTCATCAGCTTCAATAATGATTTTCCCATTATCGACTTTAACATTTTCATACCCTAAATCTTTTACTTCTCTAGCTACTAGAGCCTCAAGTCCCATAGCAGCGGTTGCAATTAACTTAACTTTTCCCATAATCTTTCCTCTCTCGTAAATAATTAATAACAAGAATATATCATAACTAACAAAAACTTTCCTCATCATTTTAAATAAGAATGAATAAAGATCTTGTTATCTGTTGCCTTTTAACCGATTTTTTCTTTTTCTAGCTGCTTTAATTGATAAAAATACCTTTTCTTTTTCATTAATTGTTCGTAAGTACCTTCTTCTACAATCTTACTTTTATCAAATACGATAATTTTATCCATTTTTTCAAGTCCTACTAGTCGATGAGTAATGTATATTACTGATTTACCTTCAACTTTCGGCCATAAAAAAGATAGAACTTCTTGTTCAGTTATCGAATCTAGTCCAGTAGTCGGTTCATCCATTAATAAAATCGGAGCATCCTTTAATACCATTCTAGCAATTGCTAATCGTTGCCGTTCTCCACCGGAAATAGAAAAGCCTCTTTCACTTAAGACTGTGTCTAATTGTAAATGTTGTAAAGACATTTCATTTAAAACAAATTGTAGTTCTTCGTCTGATGCATCGGGCTTTGCTACTAATAAATTTCCACGAACAGTATCGTTAAAAAAGTGGTTTTCTTGAGCAACAACCCCAAAAAAACTACGGGCATCTTCTTCAGAAATATTTTTCAATTGAAAATTTCCTAACGATATATCTCCATCAAACTTTTTATAAAACTTTAATAGTAAATTAAGTACACTACTTTTTCCAGAGCCACTTGCACCTACAATTGCAATTTTCTCTTTGGCTTCCAATTCAAACGTTATTTTATTCAATGCGAGCCGCTCTGCATTCGGATATGAAAAAGCGACATCGGAAAAAGTAATTTTTACAGGTGTTGTAGGAACTTCAATAGTAGAGAAATCTTCCTCTACAACCGTTTGATGTTTTGTTAATTGAAATAGTCTACGAGCAGCTACCCTACTTTCCTCAAGATGACCTGGAATAACCGCCATCGGTGTTGCCACCTCAAAAACGGTTAGGGTCATAAGCACTAGCATGGCTAAAAAAACACCATTTAGTACCCCAGCCTCAACGAAGATAACTCCTACTACCAACATAACCCAAGCTATAATAAAAGATGCCGACAAGCTAATGCTTTCCCCTTTAGCAGCTAACATTCCATCTTTTTCTTGCTCCTCAATTAACTCCTTAGATGTACTGTCAATATCACTTTGTTTACCCTTTAGGCGTAGGTTTGTTCTTAAGTCTGTAAATCCAAATAAAAACTCTGTTATTTGAACTGAGATTAAAGAACGTTTTTGGCGTAAATGGTATCCGATGTTTTCAGTTAAATACGTAAAAATAAAAGGAATCACAAAACCTACAATTACTAAACCAATTAGTAATACGAATGCCATAAATATAGAAAAGGTATAAATGACAATTCCAGTCGTAATAAATACAACAATCATGACTAACGGAGGGTAAAACACTCGTAAAAAGAAATATTGAAGTCGTTCTACATCCGCAACTACTCTTGAAAGTAAATCACCACTTCGATACGAAGAAAATAATGCAGGTGCTAGTGGTTCAATTTTATCGTAAAAATAAACTCTTAATTTTCCTAAAATAGAAAACGTTGCTTTATGGGAGAAATAGCGTTCTGCATACCGACTTGCAGCTCTTGAAAGACCAAAAAAACGTACAAACAGGATTGTTAACGTTAATGTATAAAGAGGTGGGTGAAGGGCTGATTGAGAAATTAAGTATCCTCCAGTACCAAGTAGTCCTACCGATGAAATAGCTGCTAGAAACCCAAGTAATATAGCCAGTAAAATCGCCTTTTTTTCTGATATCATGACTTTTGTTAATGTAAAAAGTTCTTTCACTTATCTTCACCTCGATAGACAGAAACTAATTTATTATATAGTTCATTTTCTGTTTGAAGTTGCTCGTGAGTGCCAATTGCAGCAACTTCACCATTTGAAAAAAGCACGATTTTATCAGCAGCGATGATCGTTTGTAAGCGGTGAGCAACCGTGATAACCGTTGCTTTTTTACAAAGTTTATCTATTGCATTTTGTAAATAATACTCAGTTTCAAGATCTAATCCTGCTGTAGGTTCATCTAATAGAACCAATTTTGCGTCTTTCAAAAATGCTCTTGCCAATGCTACCCGTTGTTTTTCTCCACCTGAAAGACCAAGTCCAGCTTCACCAAGATGAGTATCATACCCATTTGGAAGTTCATTTACAAATCTGTCAACACCAGCTTCTTTAGCCGCCAAGAAAACCTGATCTACATCTGCCTTTTCATTACCCATTCGAATATTTTGTAGTATAGTTCCTGAAAACAGATAAGGTTCTTGTGAAACATATGCGATATGACTAAGCCACTCTTCTTCTTCAACCTCAGTTAGTGGCATCCCATTAACACTGACATTTCCTTCTGAAGGTGGTAGCATCCCTAGGATGATTTTTAATAGAGTTGTTTTCCCTGACCCACTTCTACCTACAAATGCTACTCTTTGACCAGCTTCAATTGATACATTAACATTCTTCAAAGTAGCTATTTCTTCGGTATACTGAAACGAAACATTTTCAACATTCACTAATAGACGATTTGTATTTTCTAGTCTTTTTTCGCCCCAAACCGGGCTGTTTTCTTCTTCGTCTAATACTTCCCAGATAGTCTCCGCGGCTGCAATACTATTTTTCCCTGAATGAAAACTAGAACCTAAATTTTTAAGTGGCATATAAAGTTCTGGTGCCAATAGTAACACAAAAAAAGCTGTATGAAATGTAATGTAGCCAAACAGAAGGCGCATCCCAACTTCAACTGCAATCATAGCTGTAGCTATTGTCGCTAATACTTCAAGCATTAATGACGAAATAAATGCTATTTTTAATACTTCCATTGTTGTATCACGAAACTGATTACTCATTGTTACAATTTCACTGCGTTGCTTTTGGCTTTGTCCGAAAACTTTTAAGATCGGAAGGCCTTGAAGAACATCTAAGAAATGCCCTGAGAACTTTAGCATACTGTCCATTTGTTCACGGGATTTCTTTTCTGTCATACTTCCAATAATAATCATAAAAAACGGAATTAATGGAGCTGTTATAAGCATAATAAGCCCAGAATAAATATTTTTCGTGAAAACAGCTACTAAAATCATTAGTGGAATCACGCCAGCTTGAATAACTTGTGGTAAAAAACTTGTATAATATGCATCTAATTGGTCTACTGCGTCTGTTAGTACACTAACGCGTTTACCTGTTTTTTCTTTATACAAATGGCTTGCTTCTGATTTAGCAAGTTTATTCATTAGCCTCTTTCTAATATTTGTTTTTACAAACGTTGCAACCTTTACACCGAATCCAGTTGTTATATAAGAAAGTAAACTACGACTCAAAAAGACTAGGAGCAGGATGAAAAGCAAAAGTGTAACATCGCTTAGCCCCTTTTCTTTTAAGAATACTTGATCAACGATAGTTGCAATTAAAATTGCTTGACTAATTGCTAAAGCTCCACCTATTGTCGCAAAGACAAGGAGAAAGACAAAAATCTTTCCCTTGACTTTTGCCTCCTCGTTTAAACGTTTATTCATCATTGTTTAATACCCGTGACGCTCAGACGTCGCTTTCCCACGAAATACGTAATAAACATAAATCGTATATAATAATACCAGCGGCATCCCGATAAGAGCAATAATAAACATTACTTTTAACGTTAACTCCGTTGAAGAGGCATTATAAATCGTTAAATTCGGAGCAACATTTGAGGAAAACACTAAATTTGGAAACATTCCACCTGCTAACGTCGCAATCTTTGTTGCTATGACCAAAGATGTTGCAATAAATAACTTACCGTAATGACCTAACTTTAGTAAAATTGGGATCGCAATTAAACATGTAACCGTAGCCACTGGTATCAAAAACAATACCGGCTGATTAAAGTAGTTCGTGTACATATGCGGTGCATAAATTTGAGCAGTTAACGTTCCAACAATCCAAAGCACAATAATCAGGATGCTAAATAATTTCGTTAAACGAATTGCTCGTTGTTGAATAACGCCTTCTGTTTTTAAAATCGTATAGCTCGAACCTTGTAACAAAAATCCAACGAGTCCAACAATCCCTAATAGAAGGGAATAAGGGTTAAGTAGGTGAAAAAAGTTTCCTGAATAGTTTTGCATACTATCCATTGGAATTCCTACAACAATATTTCCCATTGCCACTCCAAATAAAAGAGCTGGGAGAGTGCTTCCCGTGAAAAACAATTTCCCCATTAAACTTTGCATCTTTGGGTCATCTTCTGTCTTAAAATAATATTCTACAGCTATTGCTCTAAAAATTAAGCCGAACAAAACGAGTAACATCGCTAAATAAAAGCCACTAAATACCGTTGCATAAACGAAAGGAAATGCTGCAAAAAGTGCACCACCAGCTGTTAATAACCAAACTTCATTGCCATCCCAAACAGGTCCAATGGAATTAATTAACGTTTTCTTCTCTTCTTTCGTTTTACCTAATGTGTAAAACAACGTGCCTATCCCTAGATCAAAGCCGTCTAATATTGCATAACCTACAATTAGTACCCCTAATAGGATAAACCATATAATATTTAAATCCATTATGCTGTAACCTCCCTATCTGTGCTCGTTTTCTTATCAGTAAACGCTGTATCCATGTTAAACTTCTTCACTTCTTTAACCATTAGATATACCATTAAATACATCAAAAATGAATAAATACCAATGAAAAATACTAATGAGATTACTAATTCTAATGCTGATAACTGTGAAACACCATCAGCTGTCCTAAGAACACCATAGACAATCCAAGGCTGTCTACCCCATTCAGCAACGATCCAACCAGCTGTATTTGCAATATAAGGAGTAGGTAGTAATAACAGTGATGTTTTTAGTGCAAAATGATTTTCATAAAGCTTCCCTCTTCTCATCTGGAATGCTAAGTACACGGTCCAGAAAATAAAGACAAGGCCTAAACCAATCATCACACGAAAAGAAATAAAGTTTCCTAAAACAGACGGACGCTCATCCTCTGGAAATTCTTTCAAACCTAAAACAGGTGTAGTACGATCGCCATAAGTTAAATAACTTAATAGTCCTGGAATTCCGATCTCGAACTTATTTGTTTCATTTTCATAGTCTGGTATTGCAAAAAGAAGTAATGATGCATTCTCCTCAGTTTCCCAGTGAGCTTCATACGCTGCAAGTTTCTCAGGTTGAGTCTGTGAGACTAAAACTGAGTGAGAGTGTCCAGAGTACGCTTGTAAAATTGAGAATATTAATCCGAATACGACTCCATATTTCATTGATTTTTTTGCAAGTGGGATATTTCTCTTTTTTAACAGATAATAAGCGCTAATCGCAATAACAAAGAAACCTGTTAATATGTATGCCCCAAAAATCACATGGAAAAACCTGACCATTGTAGATGGATTAAAAACAGCCTCTACAAAACTCACCATCTCCGCACGATTCATTTCTTCGTTAATGATAAATCCAGCTGGTGTATGCTGCCATGAATTAGCAGCAATAATCCAAAATGATGAAAGAGTTGTTCCTAAAGATACCATAATTGCTGCAAATAAACGCATACCTCTTGAAATTTTATCTCGACCGAAAACGAGTAGTCCAATAAACGTAGACTCTAAGAAAAATGCAAAAACCCCTTCAGCAGCAAGTGGGGCTCCAAATATATCACCGACAAAGCGAGAATACCCAGCCCAATTCATTCCAAATTGAAACTCCATCGTAATCCCAGTTGCTAAACCTACTCCGAAATTAACAAGGAAAAGTTTCGTCCAAAAACGAGCCATTTTATCGTATAATGGATTTTTCGTCTTCCAAAACTTAAATTCCATACAGGCTATTAAGAAAGCGAGCCCTATTGTTAATGGAACAAAAAAATAATGAACGATAACAGTAAACATAAACTGCAATCTTGAAAGTAATAATACATCTAACATTTCAAACATTTGAATTTCCCCCTCCACACCATATTAATGGCTTAGTTTCATAACTCTTTGTTTTTTATGAAACTGTTTCTTATCATTTCAGTGATGTACATCACATTAATACCATTGTAATAGGGAAAATGGTGAAATAGTAGAGGAGAACATGACAATTTTGTGAAAATTATACACGTTTTCTTTTAATAATTATTTCAAATAACTTTTTGGAGAAATTGGTTCCTTTTTAGTGACTATCGGTGACAACAAAGGAAAATTTAACTTATCGACAAATCCTTAATCACAAAAGCCTCAGTTTGTCTTACACAATCATACGTGAATTTATATTATCCAAATACGTAACAAAGTTATCCCTAAAGTTAGTTTACCCCTCAAGGATAACCTTCTTACCTTTACTTCTTTACTTCTGATGAATTGATGAACTCCCCATTGATATCTTGTGAACTTGTAAGCTTTGGAAAGATCATAACTGCTACAGATAGTAAAAGGATAAAGATGACGGAAATAATGCCGTAAAAATAATAATCTCTTAGGAAATTATAGAAATCAACGATATGATCAAACGTGCGTATCGATGCATAGAAAAGCAATCCACCTAATAACCAGTTTACATATCGATAATCCTTCAGGTTGAACCACTGAGAAATGGCAAGACTTGTTCCGTAGTGAAGCAAAGCGATTCGTAAAAAGGCAGAAACCGACATAATCGATAAACCGTATATATCAAATCGTTCAATAAACCCGAAGCTGATTAAACGAACCATACTCTCAACTGGATAAGTAAGTTGTTTTGCTTGTTCTTCACCAAATATAGCGACTGGTCCCGAGGCAGTCGACGGAAATATGATTAAGTTTGCAATAAACAAAATGATATACACTTTTATATAAGAAATAGATTTCTCACTTTCTTTACGTACATTTAGCATTAGCAAAACGAGCATTTCACCAAAAACGGCTATTGTAAATATAATTACTGGAATGATAGGGTTAAAACCATTCTCTAAAATTGGTAGTAATTGAGAATAATCTTTTTTATCTCTTAATAAAAATGATATCGATAAACCTGAAAGAATATTTATAATGATAATCCATTCCGCAACTCTTGCAATAACTTCGATTCCTTGATGAACCATATAGAAAACAGACACTGAAAAGACAATTGATATTAACCATAGAGGGTGATCACGTAAAAAAACCGAATTAATAAAAATACTAAGACCATAAAGGGTAATTAATGATAATATAAAATAATACAAAATGATTGGTATTGTCAAAAGTCGACCAAACCAAGGACCACACCAACTAAAAAAATGTTCAACAATTGTATACCCATAAAGCTTTTCATTTAACTTTGCCATCGCTAGAAATATAATGAAACCTAGCAAAAATCCAATAGTCATTCCGAGCCATGCATCTCTACCTGACCATTCTAAAAATAATTTAATTAAAAAAAAATGCCCAATGATAACAAGTAAAGAGGTTGTAATAAAAAACACTTGCCTTGTGGCAATTGGAGTATTTTCTGTCTTCTTCATAGTTTCTCCTTAGAAAAAATGATTTTATAGTTCAAGTATTAGTGAATCGTTAGTTTATTAAACGCTCGAAAAAATAGCTGAATTTGTATCATTAAAAATTATTAAATAACCCCATTTTTATCATTTCGACAGTTACGTTAATTTCAATAGGGAGATCCGAAAAAATTTCAGACCAATTTTCTTTGTTTTTCTTCCAATATTTTGGAAACTCCCTATGAACAATCCTACCAATCCCATAAATATCAGTTCCAAGCCCTTGCGTTTTTTTTAGCGATGCTTCAATTTCCTTTACAATTTCTTGTTCAGCAGATCGGTTTATTTCCGCAATTATTTCTCCACAATCACTTTCTATTACTGTCATCATTTCACCTAACGAAGCGAATGCCTGTATATCAACCTTAACAGTTAACTTATTGTCTTTTAAAATTGGTGTAATTGCAGCACCGGTTTCTTCGACTATTTCAAGTGAAAGTTTCCCATTTTTGAATGGAACGACCGTAATTCCACCTTTTACAGCACCTTGAACCCATAGCGCACCCCTAGTTTCCATTCGATTTAAGGTACCAATCCACTTGCCCTCTTTAATGAGAGCAGTCCCTTCAATTTTATGGACATTCTCATCCTCCTCACGTTTTATAATTGATGCATAACCTACTTGACCTTGCGAAAACATCATTTCCGTAAAATGGTGTAGCCTTACTTCAGGTGAGTAAGAAACTAATGCTTGATGCTCTATTTGTTGCTCGACAGTAACGGCAGGGATATTAGCTAAATCAGAACGAATTTCAACAATTTCTCGTGCTGGTTTATCTGAGAAAACAATAAAGTGGTTCGGTTGAACTTCATTATTTCGATTAAAAAAATCTAAATATGGTTTCACATCGTTTTCTTTAAAAGAAGGGCCAAATACTACAGCTTTAATATATGGCCACATTGGTTGTTTCCCTATCTCTAGGATTGCCATTCTTACAGCATCAAAAATTGTCTCACCTTCAAACGTATAGACGTGTAGACTTTCCGCCTCCTGAAGTTCGATTAATCGCGTATCAATTAACCCCATTGTTACTTCTACATTTCCATTCTCTAGTTGATCTAGTCCAACTAACGAGACAATTACGCGGTCATCTAATTCTGTAATACCATAACAACCATTTATGAATGGGAGTATTAAAAGGAGTGTTAAGTAAAGAAATGTATTTTTATAGTTACTATTATTTTTTTCCGCGTTCCCCTTCACCTGAAGCCCCTCCTAACGATTGATTCGTTTGATTTTCTGTTTTAAATGTCAATGGACGACGTACTAATAAAGAAAGAGGAAAACGAATAATCGAATCCTTCAAATCACCTAAATTAATAGGGAATAACGGCGCACTATATGGAACACCAAAGGAACGTAGTGATGCTAAATGACTGACAACAACCATACCAAGAATTAATATTCCAAATAACCCCAAAGCCGCTCCAGCAAATACAAATAAAATTCGTAAAATACTAATGGCTTCACCTAGTGTACTTACTGGAAATGATGCGATCCCTACAATTGCAATAGTAACTACTACCGGGATTCCAACTAAGCCAGCTTGTACAGCAGCTTCCCCCAGAATAAGTGCACCAACAATACTTACCGCTTGACCAATCGGCTTAGGCATTCTCAAACCCGATTCTTTAATAATTTCAAAAACAATTAGCATACCAATCGTTTCAACAATCAACTGAAACGGTACTTCTGCCCTTTCCTTTGCAAGTGTTATTAATAAATCGAACGGTATTAAGATTGAGTGATAATACTGAAATGCAACAAAAACACCAGGTAACATAACTGAGATAAAAAAGCTTAAAATTCTAAGTAACCGAACGAAATTTGAATAAATGGGCCGGGAATAATAATCTTCAGCAACTTGAAAGTGATTAATTAACAGGTGAGGTACAGTTAATACAAAGGGAGTTCCGTCAACAAATATAGCTACTCTACCTTCTAATAATTCCGCGGCAACAGTATCTGGCTTTTCTACATTACCTATCGTAGGAAAGAGTGAGTAAGGAGCATCCTCTATCAATTGTTCTATTACTCCAGATTCTAGTACCGAATCGATTTGGATATTATTTATTCTTTTTTTTACTTCATTCAAAATATCTTTATTTACGATTCCGTCAATATACGTTATGACTACCTTCGTATGCGTTTGTTTTCCAATAATCATCGGTTCACAATGAAGTTTAGGGTCTCGTATTCTCCTTCTAACCAAGGATAAATTTGTACCAATGTCCTCATTAAAAGCATCACGTGCGCCTCTTAAAACGGATTCATTTACCGATTGCTCAATGCCTCGCACATCCATTGCTTGCGCATCAATAACTAATGCTTTTTCCTCAGCATCTATAAACAATATTACTTTACCAGTAAAAATAATCTGTGGAATTAACAAAAGATTTTCTTCAAACTCTACTTCCGAAATAGTCAATACAGATTCTTTCAAATATTTTAAAAACTGAACTGTTTCTGATGGATTATTCGGTAATTCCAGATTCATTAATGGCGATAAAATATTCTCATTGATAACTTTAGTATCTACCATTCCGGATACTGCAAATATGTAGGCAAACTTTCCATTCTTCTTACCAATTGTAAATGTGCGATTAAAGACCCCTTCGTTTTCTCCTAAAATTCTTTTCATCTCTTCAGCATTTTTATAAACATTTTTATAAACTGGCTTTGTTTGATTTTGAGAAACAGATTCGTTTTTGGAGGTAGAATTATCGTTTTGCTGAGTTTGTCCATGTGAATACTGATTATGTAACATTAATTTCACTTTCTTTTTCAACCATTGAAACATATAAAACACTCCTAATTTGCAGTTGGTTTTATTTTGCTATTTAATTCCTTTAATATTCAAAGTTAAAGAAAAGAAAAGAAAAAAACCCTACACAATCAGTGTAGAGTTTACATTTAAATCAATTATTTAGCTATAAGCGTTCGATAAGCCATGTTCTGTTCCTTTGTACTGCAAACGGCTATTAACCTCGTACTCCGGTGGTAATCATCTATCTACAAAAAGCTTTTACTTTTTGTCCTTCTCGATCGTTCAATTCCTTTTCGAGAAGGTTCCCCTACCAAATTTGGGTTTCTCGCTCGTGGGGTTTACCGCGTTCCACTCTCCTCGTTTCCGAGCAGACTCCGTCACTGTGGCACTTTCAAGGTAGTAACACCATATCTATAAGACTTAGGTGCGTTCCCTGCCGTTAGTCCAGTCGTAACCAGACTACCCTAGCTTATGACTTCGCTAGGCACGAACACTACGGTCATCGCAGACCGTGCGAGCATGGACTTTCCTCAACATCAAATGATGCAGCAATTACCTGAACGCCTAATGGCTGTCGTCTTGACGACAAAATTAATTATACCTTGTTAAACAAGATATTACAACAGGTAGTTATTCCCTGTTTTTTTGTATCGCTTTTTTCGCTAATTGGTCTGCAACAGCATTGTTCTTACTTGGAATCCATTTAATAAAAAATAAATCAAAGGAATCTATGTAATGTAACGCTTTTTTTATTAAGGTTGCATGAGGTTCACGTTTTGCAAAGCGCTTTTCCACAGAATCTTCAACAATCTTTGAGTCAGTGCGAAAAGAGACAACTTTATAGTTTTTCCGAGTACATATTTCTAGTGCTTTGAGTAATGCCCAAAATTCAGCTTCATGGCTTGACATTTTTCCTAAGGGAAAAGAATATTGTTCTACATTGCCATTTACTTTAATAAAAACTCCTGCTCCTGCATCACCAGGATTGCCAGTACTAGCACCGTCAATATAAACTTCAATCAATTTCTAAAACCCCTTAATCAAAGAGCTTATTTCCAAACACGTGTTTCTCTAAATTAGATAATCTTTTTAAAATATCATAATTTGTATTTCCTTGAGTTACACCTTGACGTGTTTGCTGTTCAGTATTTTTTTCAGCTTCTTTTTTTAATTTAGCATTTTCATTTTCAAGTAATTCGATTCTTTTTTGAAATTGCTCATAATCTTTAATTACTGTGTCTAAAAATTTATCAACTTCATCTTGATTATAGCCCTTTAGGCTAGTTTTAAATTCTTTTTCTAAAATTTCTTTAGGACTTAGTTGTGCAATAGTCTTTCCAACCATGTTTAGTCACCTCTACCTTAAAAGTGAATTCAATTCGAAACATACTATTCTATATTTTTTCAAAACATTCTTAAATTGTCAATTATGTTTTTTACCATTGTTCTATATCATCTTGGTACGCCAATTCTATTTCATCTGGGTAGATATAGAAAATTTCATAATTTGACTTTTCACTACGAGCTTTTGCATAAGTAATATAATAACTTGGCGAACCTGGTTTGTCATCATCAAATATGACTAAAAGTGCATCACTTTTTTCGACAATAAATTGATTTTTTAATTTTAATTGACTTGGGTTCTCATAATTCCTCTTTGTAATACTATCGACATAATCAGCTCTTTGTAAAACATTTTGATACTGTTCTTTCCTAGCATCATTCCACTTTTCCTCTTGATTATAGAAAGGGGTTAACACCGCTAGTTTAATATTTGGGTATTGTTTTTTCAGATTAATAACAACTTCTCCACACCATAACTCGACCCCTAGTTGTCCAGAAATAATGACCCATTCTAATCCATCTTCAATAAACGAAATCAAACGTTTTTCTAATACCTTTTTTATGTAAGTAATTCCTTTATGTTTCTCATCAAATACTCCTAATTCGTGAGCCTTATATCCTGTAACCGCTAATACTTTAACCATTGTAAGCACCTCTAAAAAAATTAATCAAACGTTTAATTAATTTTTATATATTTAAAAACTCACTACACAGTGAGGTTTTTTTCATCCCCACTGATTGTTAGTTTACTTTCTACCTCTTAAGAGATAAATTCATGCGGGAATTTCACTATTCCTAAAGAGTGTAAAAACTATTTATCAATTACTTAAGTCCATTAACAAAGTGATGCATTTTAGTGTAAATAAAAGGGTAGGCAAAAAAATTAAGCCTTACCCTTCACAGAAATTACTATCTAATTTGAATTAAAAGAAACGACGACGAGGTGCAGGTGCTACTCCTGGCGCTCCAATTGGTCCTGGAACTGGTGTTCCTGGTGCTACTGGCGGGCCTGGAGGGCAAACGAAATGCTGGTTAGCCACTTGATCAACAGCTGATACAGTGTGTGGGAAGTTATGATAGTGCTTATAAAGGTGTTTATTTACTACTGTTGTATGACTTGGGTGCACCTCAGGTACTATATATTCGCAGCATTTGTGTTGTACATAGTGTTGTGTCGGATGAATACGAGGTGGTAACATTTGTTGATGTCCTACTGGTGGTCTTGGATAGAACATATATTATTCCTCCTTTTTTTATAGGTTCAATATCAACCTATGTAACACCACGCAAACATGTACTAGTATAATCACCTATTTTATGCAATGAATTAGTTAAATTCCACTCATAACAAAGAAAGTAACTCCGATCATGACGAAAAACATAATTAATATATATAAAACCATAGCAATCTCTCCAAATAAATATTTTTTATCCATCATTTATTTTATTTACAAAGACCTCTTTTTACAACAGGAAATTTTAATTGTTTTTTCCTACTTTGTCATTTCTTTAATCTTTTTCAAAAATCTACAGTAGATAATCTGACTACAGTTTAATAAAATGACGAAAAAGCTTGAAATCACGCTGTTTTTGCGCTTACCCAGGAAATATAAATTTACCTCATTTCCCATTCCTTAGAAGAATATTAATAAAATATTCAGTTGTATAATTTTTATTGAAGGGTGGAATTTTCATGGCTAAAATTACTGTTATTGACTACCATACTTTTGACGGTGAAGATGGAAAAAAACTTTCCAATCAACTAGTTGATAATAAGGTTGATATTTTACACCGCTGTGGTGGTAAGGGAAGGTGCACGACCTGTCGAGTAGAAGTTTTCGAAGGGGCTTTTGGAGACATTTCAGATATTGAAAAACAATCATTAGCGAAAAAAGGACTCACACAAAAAAATGTTCGTTTATCATGTCAAATTAGAGTTAACGGCGACGCAACTATTAATCCTATCATGACGAAATCAAACTCACATTTGGAGCCCGGTCCAAGACCAGAGGAATAACAAGAAAAGCGCAAGGCGCCACAGCTCTAGATGTAAAAATATTTGTTGTTTTGCTTCTTCTAGCGTAGCTTCCTGAAGTCAGTTGTTTGACTGAGTTGAGTGATGGACGAGATAAGGATATAGACGTTAGACTTTCGTTCTCCACTTATCGTTATGGAGGTGAGGTTAACTTTTTAGTCAATGGGCTCTGAAGTTAGAAAGCTTACCAACTCCAGAAATTTATGCTTTAAAATGTGGATCTGAACATCGCTCAGATCCACTTCTTCTATATATGTAAAAGGCGCCTACGAATTTAAATTTTAAGGTTAAGAAGAAATAAATAGTCTACCTTTTTTCTTACTTTTTATCTGCGAGTAATCACGAATTGAATGAACACCTTCTTTACTTAATAAAAATAATAACTCAGCAAAGACTTCAGATGTCATTTTGGCATCATTTAATGCATGATGCCTACGTTTTTGTTCAATTTGAAACTGTGAAACTAGATTGTCGAGTTTATTGTTACTTTTAGGTTGTAAATAGTTCGCAATGAAATAAGAGTCGATAAACGTGGGTGTGTAGTTTAATATCCCCCATCTTTTAGCCATCTCTTGTAAGAAGTGAACATCAAAAGAAGCAGGATGCGCAACAAGAACTGTATTTTCACTAAATTTAAGAAGTTTAAAAAATGCCTCCTGAAACGTAATGCCCTTATTTATTTGTTCCTTTGTTAACCCTGTTAAAGAATAAATATATTCAGGAACTTCATTTATCGGATTAATGACTTTATAAAATTGATTAATAATCTCATTACCATTCATTTTGATTGCTCCAATAGAGACAATTTCATCACCTATTCTCGGAAAAAAACCAGTTGTTTCTAGATCAAATACTGTGTAAGTTGTTTCTAGTAGGCTTTGATTAGGTTTTAGTGTTACCTGGTAATTTGATAAATGTTCAGTAAGCTTCACTTGAATTTCCGGATTCGTACATTTTTTCTGTTTAATCTTTAAATTAAATTGATCGTAAAAAATATATTTTAAAATTTTTAATGATGGAATCGGCTCCATACTATATTCCCCGCTTCCTTCCGACACTAATCTCACTCATTTGCTGAAGACGTTTCGCAATACTTAATGCCTCTTTTAATGTTTTCTTTTCATCTTTAGTTAACGTTTCTACAAGTAATTCATTTGATAACAAACTATTACTTCTTAATTGCTTTATATTGTTTTTAATACGAAAAGTCATTAATATATGCAATGCGGTTTTAGCATTATTCACATCACGTGGGTGAAGTACTTCTTTTTCCTTTAACTCTGTTAAACGTTTAACAGTATTTTCGTTTTTTATTCCATTTTTTATTGCAAAAATACGAACCCCGTTAACAATTTGCATAATTGCACCTTTTTTTAAATTGACCGACTTCGTTTTCCCACTCGTTGTGATCAACCCAAATGGATTCAAAGGCACTCTAAAACGTAGCGTGTCCTTCATTAAAAGTAGTTGAAGAATTTTCCCTTTTTGAACAGTATCTGTTGTCTCATCTCTTAAACGTAGAGCTAATAAAAAATCACCAAAAATTGGTCTGAAATCACAAAAAATCGTAAAATTCCTTATTTCTTCAGCATCAGTTTCTTTTACCCAGCGTTTAACCTCAATGATCCATTCTTTTAATGAGCGACGCCATTTTAGTTCTTTAGCCATAACCCCTCCTGAACAAAGAGGAAAACCACATTCTATTAGTCCAATATTGACTTTTTCTGCAAATATTTTGAAGTAATTTTCAATTTCTTGTTTGTTTGTCAGGTGCTCATAATTGTCTAAAATAAGTCCGTTGTCTTGATCGGTACTAAATGCTTGTTCTCTTCTACCTTGGCTCCCCATTACAATAAAGCAATAATTAACTGGCGGTGTGCCATAGCCTTCTTGTTTCATTTCTTTTAAAACAATCCTAATAACTTGACGGTGTATTTTATCATTATAATTGGAGATTAATTCTGCGACATCATATGCATACGTGTTATTAGATAATAACACTTCTACAAAATCAATAAATAGTTGATTATTGACTGCTGCCAATTTTGTTAAATCGTTAATTGAATAGGTGTGATGAATACTCTGGGATAGGTTTATGTAATTCGAATCTTGAAGTTGCAAAAACGATTCAGCGGTTAATACACCGACAACCTTTTCGTGTTTAATGACAGGGATAAAATCAACATGGTCATCTTTAAAATACGATAATATATCATAACCGAATGAATCATATTGTGCTTTGTATGGTTGTTTATTCATCACACTTTTTATTAACTGATCTGTTTCACCGGAAACGATTGAATGCAACAAATCCCTCTGTGTTAATGTTCCTACTAGATTTTGTTGTTCATCTACAACAACTAATCCCGTAGTAAGTACTTCTCTAAGACGCTTTGCAGCTTTAACAATAGTCGCTTCTTGCGAAATGAATATCGGTGGATTCATAATCGCTTCGACTCTCGTACGAAAAAGTGGAATATTCTCAGAGTCTTCTTCATTTCTTTTTCGTGTAATTTCGTTATATAGTGTTTTCATTCTTACACCAATACCTTCTAAGACGATCTCAGAAAAAGCTTTGTTATTCGTCATTACTTGTAAAAAAGCCCTTTTTTTCAACAGGATCACTTCACAGTCTTGCTTTGCCTGTACAGAAAATTTCATTTGACCACCAGCTAACATAATCATGAGCCCAATTAAATCACCTTGATAATAGTACCGAACTGAGAATTGTTCACCATTTGTTCTATGAAGAATATTTTTTGCTAAACCTTCAAGGAGAAAAAATAATTCTATTTCATCTTCATCTTCATGAAATAAAAATTCATTCTTTTTAAACCTACGTAGTTCAGATTCATCAGTAATCTCATTAAATTCTTTTCCAGTTAATAAAGTAAATGGGTAAGTGTTTCGAAGCTTTTCGAGCTCTTCTTTTTTTCGCAATACCATCACCCTCTCTGATTATTATTATTCGTTATCCAACTCTTAAGAGGTAGTAAGAACCGAACTATAAAAACTTAGAAAGCCGAAGGAAATTTAGGGGAGGGTAAAGTGCCTCCCACAAATTTAAGTTCTATCGATTTTTTTTTCTAGTCTCTCTATTCTTACCTTTATGTCTGATAGCACCTTTTTTTCTTTTAATAGTCTTGCCATACGTTTTTGCCTTTCGTACGCTAATTCGGAATAATAAAATGCTTTTTCTATATCTTTAAATTGATGCTCATGGATTTTTGCTAGCTCTATACACGCCTTAATTGATGAACCCGATTCTTTTGTAGAAAGCATTTGAAAGTAATTAACAGCATCGTCTATACGTTTATCCTTTTTCAATAGTAACCCTAATGAAAGTCTAGCAGCATCGCGATAACGAGAATCGCTCATAGCTACTTGTTCATATAGCTTACACGCCTTGTTCAATTGTTTAAGGTTCTCATACCAACGCGCTATTTCAAACGTTTCTTTCATAGTCGTGCTATTACTACTTGCATTTAGTATTTTTTTTGAAAGATTAATATATAAAATAATTAGGGAAAGGACGTCTACTTCGTTATGTTTTAATACTCCTGAAATAACCTCTGGATTTTTTTCCTTCAAAAAATCAAAATATAATAGTGGAGCTAAACTACCAGGAGTATCATCCACTCTCTCAATTTCTAGTATTTCTTTTTCCACAATTGATAATCGACAAGAAGGTAGTGTATCCTTCCAAAGTCTACGAGCGGCGTGAAGTAAATCAAAATGACCAAACTTTGGGAGCAACGGGACTTTATCTCTTACTAATGTGTGTCTTGTACGAACTTGCGGCCAATCAAAGGCCTTTCCGTTATACGTAACTAAATTCGATAAATCACTTACATCCTGTAAAAAGTGAAAGTAAAAAGCAGCTTCATCTGCTGGTCCAGGTAAAAAAAATTGTTTCACTTTTACCACATCCCCTGCCAGATGACAATACCCTAATAAAAATATAGTATTTCCTGTTCCACCTCCAAGACCTGTTGTTTCTGTATCAAAGAAAATAAGTTGTTCTTCGTTCAGGCCGTTGGCAGATAAAGGATGATTTGTATCATCATCATTCCATTGTTTCACTACTTCCTTTAGTTCTCTAAATGAATGTTTTCCAAGTCGATAATCAAGGGGATACTCCATTTCACGAAAAATCGTGTGTTGATCATGTAAAAATAAAGGCTTCCCTTTAAAATTAGACCAATCTGTATCGACCTGTTTATCATTTGTTTCTTTTACTGAAGGCATTTCTTCTAACTGCATATGTCCCTTCATTCTAGCTAGCTTATTTTTCAGTGACATGAACATCCCTCACTTCTAAAAGCTTATTCAATAACGTTAACGAAAGAGTTTTGGAGTTAGATGAGGAAGCAACACCAACACAAGATGGACACCCCTCTTCACAAGTACATCTTTGAATGTAATGTTTCGTTTTATCTAATATTATATAGATATACTTAAAAACATCATTACTTAGCCCCACCCCTCCTGGATAACGATCATATAAGAAGATGGTTGGCTTACCGGAATGAATGGCTTTCATTTGTGCAACGACACGCAAGTCCTGACGATCACACATAACATAAACCGTTGCCACCGCTTGCATTACATGAGAAAGACCAATTAATGAATTTTCTAACGCTTCTTTTCCAATTTCTGCTTGGACAGCTTCCTCAAAGGAGATCCATATTGCATTGGTATGAAGCTCTTGTTCTGGCAAATGAATAGGACCTGAACCTATTGTTTCAAACGTTTCTAACTTTATTTTCTTAAAAATAGTGGCCATTGCGTTGACCGTGACATCACCATATTCAACTGAGCAGCTAATATGCTTCTTTTGGTTATCTACTTCAAGGACTTTTAACTGAACGGCTAAATTGGCGTCTGTAAAATAATCAACATCTACTTCTCTTACAAACGCTTTTTTCTCTTCCCAATCTAACTTTTCAACTTGAAATTGAATTCCTTCATGTAAATAAATCGCTTCATCATGTAACAATGTCATGGCACTAAATGTATCCATTTCACCTATTACTTTAGCATGGGCAATATCTGATTGGTCAATGATAATTACATTTTCTTGTGAAGCAGAACGTAAACTTATGTTATGAGCAGGAAACGAATCGTTCATCCAATAATATTTATCTTGTTGGAAATGCAGCACTTGTTCTTCTTGAAGGAATTCTAAAATTTCTTCAACTTCAACGCCATCAAACGTTTCTCCTTGCTTAAAAGGTAACTCATATGCTGCACACTTCATATGGTCTACTAAAATAATTAAATTATCTGGGTTTATCCTAGCATGCTCAGGTGTCGCACCAAAAAAATAATCTGGTTGTTGAACGAGAAATTGGTCAATCGGAGTTGAGTCGGCAACCATAATGATTAAAGCTTCATCATGACGGCGACCGGCTCTTCCTGCTTGCTGCCAAACACTTGCAATCGAACCTGGATATCCTGTCATCACACAGGCTTGTAGCTGACCGATATCAACCCCTAACTCAAGGGCATTCGTGCTAACCACCCCTTTAATTTCGCCTTTCCTTAAACCTTGTTCAATTTCACGTCGTTGCTTTGGTAAGTAGCCACCACGATACCCACGAATCGTTTTGGTTCCTAACTCTTTGGAGACAAGTTCTTGTAAATGGCTTAATATAATTTCCACTCTCACTCTACTTCTAGCAAAAACGATCGTTTTAATTTGATTTCTTAATAATTTACTAGCTAACCTTTTAACTTCAACAGTCGTACTTTTCCTTATTTGTAATGGCTGATTAACAATCGGTGGATTATAAAAAACAAAATGCTTTTTCCCGCGCGGTGCACCGTTATTCTCAATTACTGCCATTTTTACACCTGTTAATCTCTCACTTAACTCTAGTGGATTAGCAATTGTCGCTGAAGTACAAATAAAGACCGGTTGACTACCGTAATAGGCACATATTCGCTTAAGTCGCCTAATAACATTCGCTACATGACTGCCGAATACACCTCGATACGTATGTAACTCATCAATAACGACGTACTTTAAATTTTCAAATAAAGAAACCCACTTCGTATGATGAGGTAATATAGCCGAATGAAGCATGTCAGGATTAGTAATAACGATATGTCCAGCTTTTCTTACTGCCTGACGAATGTTCGGTGCGGTATCCCCATCATATGTATACCCTTTTATATCTACACCAATCGCATCTATCAATTCATTAAGTTCACTCCTTTGATCTTGCGCAAGTGCTTTGGTTGGAAAAATATATAAAGCACGACTTGAAGGGTCATCACAGATTTGTTGTAACACTGGTAAATTATAACAAAGGGTTTTTCCAGATGCGGTTGGAGTTATTGCAGTAAAGCTCTTGCCTTTTGAAGCAAGCTCAAACGCTGTTCCTTGATGGGTATATAAAGCATCTATCCCACGTTCTCTTAAAGCTATTCGAATTTGTGTATCGATTGTTGAAGGAAAAGGGACCGTACGTGCTTTTTGTCCTTCAATCTCGTGCCAGTGAACGACATTTTCATCCTCTCGTAATTGTTCAATATGTTGTTGTAGTGACAATTTTCGTATCATCAATTCACCTCTACATGGATTATACTCAAATTATAGAGAATATACGTTTGCTTTGCAAAGGGTTTTGCGGTTGTTGCTTACACAATGTTATTATTGTAAACGATAAACTTAGCTATAAATAATTTTTTTAGTATGACGTGAGGGTCTTACCGCTTCTAAACAGTGGTATAAAATTTCCAATACTAACCTCACCTATACAAAACCTCCTAACGATACAAATGATTCATTTCGTATAATCCTAATCATATAGTAGAAAAATATTATAACCATATGCTTGATTACTATACTTTAAAGATATAAAATCAAATGATGACGTTATACTGGAGGTAATATGTTAACTTTTGAAGAAAAATTAAAGATTATTGAATCATTTCCTGAATTGGAAAGAAAAAATGTATCATTAGGAAGAGTAAATTTCCACTACGCTAACAGTTCGTACGATCAAAAAAATGTTGTTTTTCATCTTCATCCTAATGGAAACGGCTTTGTTTATGCAGGCAAAATGACAGGCTATCAAACGAACGATAAAGGAATGGTAAACATCCGTGATTTTACAGAAAAGGCTCTCCGTTCTACAATTAGAAAATCTATTCTATCTTTAATACCTAAAGAAACAGAAACAAGTAATGAACCCGAAGAAGAGGTTTGGATCAATGACAACACTGTTACACTTACCTTACTCAAAGAAGGGGCTATGTGGAATGTGTATGCAGAAGATACTTTAGATGGTACATTTACGACATATAAAGAAGCTGCTCACTATTTAGGTGAAGAGGGCTTTTCACGTATTTAATAAGAAAGCGCAAGGCGCCCGCCTATCGGCGACAAACACTGGAAGACCTGCTCGTAGCGGTCGGGTTTTTGACCGAAAGAGAAGGTCTGAAGTGGTCGAGCCGATGGCGCCTGGAGCTAGACAGTTTCCAAGGTAGAAATTTATAAATTCTGATTAAGTTAATAAGGACGACTATGCTGACAGCATAGTCGTCCTTATTTTTCCACTTGCTAATTACAGTTAGCTTTGCGTTTCTTTACTTATGGGCCTTACTTACTTTTAACTTCTTACCTTTAACTGTTGTATTTTCCATTGCTTCTAAGACTAATGAACCTTTCCCATTTAATATATCAACATAAGTTAAAGTATCTTGGATCGTAATAATTCCAATATCCTCTGCTGTTACACCAGGTATTTTTGCGATCGTTCCAACAAAATCGACAGCTCGGAGTTTCTTCTTCTTCCCACCACTAAAATGGAGTTTGATAATATCTTTGTTGATTCGTGCTGTTTTATTATTTTTAACAATTCGGCGACCACTGATTTTTTCTTCAAATGCAGCTTTTCCATTTTTCACGTCTTCATACGTCGGAGCTTCCATTGACGGGATCGTAAAGCCGATGTATCTTTCAATCGCTTTCACGTATTTACTTTCATAGGATGTCATAAATGTAATGGCTTTTCCTTTTTTACCTGCCCGACCCGTTCTTCCAGTTCGGTGAACATAGCTCTCTTTTTCCATTGGAACATCATAGTTTATTACAACGGTCACATTATCAATATCAATACCTCTCGCAGCTACATCCGTTGCTATTAGATAACGAAAATTGCCGAGTTTGAATCCATTCATCACTTCAAACCTATCTTCTTGTTCTAACCCTCCATGAAGTCTTTCACATGAATAATTCGCTTTTTCTAATTCGGTAAATACAGTATCAACATGTTCTTTTGTATTACAAAAAACGATACAGCTATCAGGGTTTTCCACGACTGTAACGCCTTTAAGAAGTGAAATCTTTTCGTCTTCATTGACTTCAATTAAATGATGGTCGATTGTATCTGTCGTAATTCTCGCAGAAGCAATTTCTATATGGATAGGATCTATCATATATTTATGACAAAGGCTCTCCACATCTTTAGGAAGAGTTGCAGAAAACACCATCGTTACTCTTTTTGCTGGAAGTTCCTTTAAAATCAATTCTACTGCATCAATAAAGCCCATATTCAACATTTCATCTGCTTCATCGATAATAAGATACTTGATTTTTTCTAAATTAAGTGTACCTCTATCAATGTGGTCAATGACACGGCCAGGTGTTCCAACGACAACATGCGTTTTTTGTTTTAATTCCTCTTTTTGTTTAGTAAACGGTTCTTTCCCATAAATCGCCATAGCCTTAATTCGTTTTAATCTACCAATATTCGTTATATCCTCTCGAACTTGAGCGGCAAGTTCACGAGTAGGTGTTAGAATTAATGCTTGTGGTTTTTTTTCTTCCCATTCAATCATTTCACAAATAGGAATACCGAAGGATGCAGTCTTTCCGCTACCTGTATGCGATTTTACTACGAGGTCTTGATTTTCCAATGCTTTTGGTATTACTACACTTTGGACCTCAGTCGGTGTGTTATATTTTAATACAACAAGTGCTCTTTTAATTTCATCACTTAAATTATAATCATCAAATTTTCTTTCACTCATGTTCTAACCTCATTTACTTAGTATAATTCGTTTTCAATAAATTCTTCTTCCCTAAAAGTTGCTTTTATTCACATTTATAAACGTGAAAAAAGGACTCTATGATAGAGTCCTTTTTCATCATTAAGCTTTGTTTACATTTACTGCTTGAAGACCACGTTGACCTTGCTCTGTGTCGAAAGTTACTTTTTGACCTTCGTCTAAAGATTTAAATCCTTCGCCTTGGATAGCTGAGAAATGTACGAATACATCATCTCCACCTTCTACTTCGATAAAACCAAAACCTTTTTCTGCATTAAACCATTTTACTGTACCTTGTTGCATGTTTGTATCCTCCTGTGTGGTTTAAACCACTTTTTATTACTATTAATGCCCAATTAAATATAAATAGATACCAAAGGCGAAAAAATCAAATGCTTCTATTTTACTTAGCACCGAACAATAATAATTTACTCTAAGTGTAACAGATAGATCATGGTATTGCAAATTTTTCGTTATCCAATACTGAGATATTAAGCAATTAAAACTTATTTTTAACATTTTTAAATATTTCAGATTGTGTAACCGAACTCATAATTTTATCGAACAACGGAAACTTACTTACATTACTCGCTTCTAAATCTATTGAATAAAATTGAAAATTATTTTTTCCTTTGTTTTTCGCATGATACATTGCTTTATCAGCATTTTTTATTAATGTTCAATGTTCTCACCATCATTTGGGAATATACTAATCCCTATGCTTGGTGATACTTTTGACTCATTTTCTTGGAAACAAAAAGGCTCTGAAATAGAAATTAAAATTGGCTCTGCTATTTTTCCACCTCTTCGGTGCTTGTCTCCTCAAAAACAATAATAAATTCATCTCCACCAAGTCTACCTGTTAAATCTTATTCTCTTACAGTATTGTTTAGTCGTTTAGCGACTTCAACTAGTAATAAATCACCATATTCATGTCCAAGTGTATCATTTACTTTTTTAAAACCATCTAAATCAATAAACATGACAACAAAACTATGATCGTGCCGCTTCGACCTTGCTAGTATTTTTGTTAAGTGTTTTTGTATCATTTTACGATTTGGTAAATCTGTTAGCTCATCATAATAAGCCATTTGTTTTAACTTCATTTCAAATAACTTTTGATCTGTTATATCCACAATCATCCCATTAATTATTTCAACTTTACCTTTTTTTCCCGTGAATAGTAAATTTACAATATCTTTTTCCTTTTCTTGATCAATATTTCTAATAAAGTGCTTCAATAATTTCGGCTTTTCCATTAACCTGTATCTGTAAAGATACTTATTTCATTTACCCCTTTTGATATGTATAATTTGTCCTTTTCAATATCATATGAAAAACAAATCCCATGCAAATGATCATACATATTTTTTAGTACAGTAACCTCTTTATTATACTTATAATTATTTTCATTTAATGATCTATCTGAGTTTGTAAAACTAGTTCTCTAGTTTTACGTTTTCGTAATTCTTTATAATAGCTCCAACCTGGTATTACTTTCAATAGAATAAATACATTGGCTAAGATTTGATATTCAGTATTATTAAAAATAAACGCTAATAATACCATTATGAAATGTAACGTAACAAGCACTTTTGTATGTAAATTCATTGGTGCACCTCTAGTAAAATTGGATTAATTTAAGCATATTTTAATTATCAATTCAATTAAAATTGAATGATTTTTAAACTTAAAAGGTCAAGTGTTTTTTTACTATCAAATTTCCCAGCTAAGACCGCAGTTCGTACCGATTTAACCAATTCATGTATAAATCAATTAATAAAAATTGTGATAAATCATAATTCTCTCAACCATAGAATACGATAAAATAAAAGTGAACTCGTGACAGCAAGCTGAAACATCGGAAAATCCCACCTACGCTACGCTTAGAGGTGGGGGTCTTTTACCATAAAAAAATTCAGATAAATGAGTGAATTTCATAATTACCAAAACTGAGACTCATAATTCACAATCTAGTCACGATAGTTCCAGCGTAACTAGATAATCATTTTAATAACGGGAACATTAAATTATGAAATTCATTAAACTATTAAGGATTAGAGGAGGACAATAAAAGTGATTAAAAATAAGTGGATTTGGTACGGAATGGTAATCATTTGCGCAATTATTTTAACACTGAGCTTTATAAATAGAAACGCTATAATGGCAATAGTCGCTCTTTCTTTAGCTCTTCTATTAAAAAAGGACTATCATAATATACCTTTTCCAAAAAGATATAGTAAGCTTACTCGTACTCGAACTAAAAATAACACACATGAATCTTAATAGTTTTAAATACAGGTAAATACATGAGTTAAAAAACCGTACTGAGATTAGTGCGGTTTTTTAATATAATCAGAATTTATAACTTTCTAACTTGGAAACTGTCTAGCTCCAGGCGCTTTTCTTGCTCATGTGTTTTAGGTATTTGAAGGTGAACTTCAATGAGTGGGGGGCTTCATCCCCCACTCATTGATAGTACAACTTATCGAAGCTCTAGGGGCAGTAGAAGTGGGATAAAGGACTGAGGTCCGCTTTTTGAAAGAGCATTATTTTTTATTTTCTGGACATCACATTTTACAATCAAGATTAATTGTGGTTAGGACAAGGATTTAAAACACTATCTGAAATTAGGTTGCTAATGAATTGGTTTTTTTCATTACCTCTCTACATTAACGGAAAACATGTGTAACGCGAGGTTTTTTCTACTATTACTAAAAGAAAACTCGGCACTTAAACCAAGTTTTCTTTTAGTAAATTTCTATTCATCTAAATTATAAGAATAATTATTATTTTTATTCACTTTACATATACCTAGTACTTCAAATATTTTTGCATGGATGTTGACGTAAGCATTATATTCAATTCTCTCAAGCATATCATAGGCTTTTCTTAACGTTTTATCAATAACTACAATACCATGTTGATTTAGTAGAGTCGCTACTGGCATGTCGCCAACTCTCGTTTCTAGATAGGTTCGAACAATATAAGCTAGTTCCGGACTTGTTGCAGGAGCAAAATCTAATGTTTTAACTTCCCCTAATTTTTGAGTTGCTTCACATAAATTAGGAAGTGGAAGTCCTAATGATGCAAAGACCATCGATTCCTTAGGGTGAGCATGAACAACAGCACCCGCATCAGGCATCGTCTCAAAAGCAGCTAAGTGCATATTTACCTCTCGTGTAACCTTCCCATTACCTTCCAAAATATTTGCATCTTTATCGATGACCAAAATATCTTCAGGATTTAATCGACAAAACTTTGCTTGCGACATTAACGTTGGAGTCATGATAAAATGTTCATCACTGACTCGAACACTAATGTTCCCACCAGCAGCATTTGTATTAAAACGATCAAACATCATTTGAGTCACTTCACATAAGTCTTTTCTTTCATCCAAATACATCATATCGAATAAGCCTCCAATTTCTCAATTTTCACTTCCGCTTCTAATTGCTTTGTTTGCTCTAAGCAAAATGATGAACTCTCATTTTGCGAAGCTTTTGATGCACTTAACGCAGTAGAAAACTCTAACATATCTTCAATTGAAGTTTGTTTATAAAGCGACGCTACTAATCCACCTACGAAAACATCACCACAACCTGTATCATTAATCTCCTTAATAACAGGTGGGATTACTCGGTAAAATGATCGCTTCGTTCCTACTAAACTACCTTTTTTTCCTAAGGAAACAACAACAAACTCTATACCATCGTTTAACAACTTTTTCATTTCTGGAATAAACTCATCAATTGTATTTAATGGCTTTCCTACTAACTCTTGAAATTCAAATTCATTTGGTTTAATTAAGTAGGGCTTGAGTTTAATGGCTTCCCGTAAGTAATCCCCACTTGCGTCAATGATAAGTTTTCCACCTTTATCTGTAACCGTTTTGACAATGTTGATATACTGATCGACATTAAATCCTCTAGGTGGACTTCCTGCAAATACTACATAATCATTTTTCGTAACTTGATTGGAAAGTTTTTCAATCAACTTACATTGAGATTCTTCTAAAATCTTAAATCCTGGCTCCGTAATCATAAAACTCCCATATCCTGAATCATCCAATATTACAAGACTTTCTCTTGTAGAACAGTTTTCTTGTAATATAAAATCACAAGTCACTCCCTTATTTTTAAGAAGGGAGGTAAGCGTTAGGGCATTTTCTGCACCTACAAACCCGGTTGCGATGTTGTTAATATTTAATTTAGATAACACAACCGATACATGTGTTGCTTTTCCTCCTATATCAAATGAAACATCGCTAATTTTATTGTTCATTTTTCGTGTGAGAACACCATTAATCTTTATTATTTTATCAATAGCCGTGTTTAAGGTAACTGTATAAATCATGGACACTATCACATCCTAACCATTAAGTAACCTAGTAAAACGAATACTTTAATCAAAAACAGTCACTTACACGCGGGGGCCAAAGCCCCCGATGCAATTGTCACTTAACTGTAATATAAAAACTATTGACCTATTGATTTTTTTTTAATAATGTTAATTTGACATATATATTTCTTGTTTGCTGATAAAGTTGCCTGCTATGCAATTTTGTCGGCATTTTTTTCAATCATTTCTGATCTTTTCTTCATTCCTTGATAGTACCAAACGAATAGTCCCATCCAAATAATCGCAACTACTAATCCCCAGAATTGTCCGTTTACTACATTCGCTGCATTTGCAAAGACATATCTAAATACAGGATATTCAAGTGTACTCCATGATAATAATTGACCAGCTGGTACTGTTATTGCGCCAGTGTCATTAGCTAGTTTTGTAATCGTTGGTGCAAAATATGTTGCAACATACAGGAATACTGGAGTTGTTACAATACCTAAAATAATCATTCTTAGTAAATTTCCACCTGTTACAATTAACGCAGCTACTGCAAAAGAAAGATTGATGATACCTGCGAACGGTAATACATTATTCCCTGGTAAAAACGCTGCAAACATTAATGTGAAAGGTACTAGTACAATACACGTTACCCAAACTTCGTTACAACCTGCCATGATTGGCCAGTCAAGTCCAATGTGTAGTTCTTTTCCTTCAAAACGCTTTCTCATGAATTCTGAAATTGCATCAGATAGCGGAGCTAATGCTTGCATGAATAATTTTGCTACCATCGGGAAAAGTGTTAATGCGGCTGCAGCCTGAACACCCAAAATTAGTATTTCTTGAATGTTATATTTTGCAGTTACACCTAGTAAAATCCCAATAATAAAGCCCATCACATGATTTTCAGCAAAAATACCAATTTTTTCCTTTAACCAATCTGCATCAATTTTACGATCAAGACCCCGTACAAAATCTAGTAGTCTATTTAACGGATATAAGAATACACCAAATAATGTCATACTATGAGTACTAGTTACACCTGGGATTTGAGTTAATTCACCAATTTGTTTTTGGTTAACATCGGCAACCTTCAATTCAATAATAATTTGTAACGACGCTACGATAAATGCAAGCGTAACACTTCCAGAAACTCCAATAACTAAAACTGCGGTTAAAATTTTTCCCCATACATTCCATAAATCAACGTTTAAAGTATTCGTTTTGTTAATTAATAGCATAATTGCATTAATCCCAATTTGGATCGGAAACATAAAGAATGCTAATGGCCAAGCCCATGCAAGTGTTGCTAAAGATGTCCAGCCACCATCAATGGCAGTAAGTTCAATTCCAGTATTATCTACAAATTGCCTGGCAGCAGGACCCATTGCATCCATCATAAACCCAATCACTAACCCCATTCCGACAAATGCAAGACCAAGCGTTAAACCAGATGAAAAAGCGTCCTTAAATTTCATACGGGCAATCAAACCAACAATAATCAATATTAGTGGTACAAACACCGCTGCTCCAAATCCTAAAATGTAATCAAAAATTGACTGTAAAGCTTCCACTAAAATTCCTCCTTTTCAAATTTAGGTAGTTTTGTCATTTGAATAATGAGGCTTATTATTTTAAAGCTTTAATAACTTTTTCTAGTTCAGCATCCATACCCATACCTGTTAAAAAGGCAATTCCATTACACACTGGTACTGGATATTCTTTTCTAGGTTTTGTAATAGCTATATAGACGGCGCAATCCTTGATATACGTATCAATCGACTTAATATCTACTGCTTCTACATTTGCTTTCACCCCTTTGCTATCCAATAATTTTTTCACTTTAGATGCAACCGTTTGAGATGTAGCAACACCTGAACCACATGCAACAATAACTTTTTTCATATTGAACGCCTCCATCATATTATTTAATCGTTAAGCTACAGTTTTTTTTAATAACTTAATAATATCTGCGTGGTTAGATTCTTTTAATAATTGGTCCATTACTTCTCGTTGCATAAACATTTCTATTAATTTTTGTAGCAAGGCTGTTTGACCTTCTCCTCTTTTCAAGCCTAATATAAACAAAAGCTGTGCATCTACCCTTTTGTCATCTGACCCCATCTCAAGAAACTCAATCCTTTTTGTTGGTCGAATTACTGCAATAAACGGTTTACAAATATTTACTGGATCTGTATGAGGTATAGCAACATGATACGGAACCGTTCTTAGTCCAGTAGGATATTCATCTTCTCTTTGTTTAATTGCCTGTTTAAAAGTTTCCTTTACATATCCTTTTTCAACTAGCACTGTAGATATTTTTTCGAAAAAATCATCTCTGTCCGTACAATCAAAATTTGGAAATACTAATTCATTTTTAAACAATTGACTAAATAGCTCCATCTGCACTCAACTTCCTTTTCTAAAAAATTAAATCTATATGACTTGTAACATTTGACTTCCTCTAAGCATCACCTCCTTTAAAGTAAACTGTAAGAAAAGACTCTTATATCGTTACTTTTACATTTGCATAATAATTAACGAGTTCAGTAATTTCTTTTTTACTTTTCGCATTTATCATTTGGCTAATATTTTCTTCATTTTCAACTAATTCATTTAGTTGAAATAAAGCTTGCAAATGCTTTTTCCGATCTATAGCAGCTATAACAATGACGACATTTACTGTTAGTTGTGAGGCAAATTCAACACCTTCTTGTAAACAAAGCATACTCATCGCAATATTATTAACACCATCCTCTGGAGATGCATGAGGAATAGCTACTTTAGGAGCAATAATGATATAAGGTTCTTCAGGATTGTATTGACTAATCATTTGTTCTATATAACTTGCTTCTATTGACTTATTTTTAAATAATGGATGAGCCGCAACTTGAATTGCCTCTTCCCAAGAAGTCACTCTTTCTCTCATCACTATTACGTCTTCCTTTAATAAATCTGCTAGGTTAGGATCAACCAGCTGGTTTTCTCTACCATAATTCACATTGCTATTTTGAAAGAATGAATGTAATGATTTCTTTAAAGATTCAACATTTGTTATGTTTGCATGTTCTTGAATGACTTCCATTAGCATTTCATAGTCAATTTTAGACGGGCTATATCCATGTAGTTCCTGGTATACTCGTAACTTTAAATTCTTTTCTTCTTCTTCAGTAATAAATGGTTTTACAAGAAATAATTTCTTATTAGTTTTAAGTGTTACACTCGAAAAAACGAGATCAAAATCCAAGGCATAATGATTAAATTCTCTAACCGAAATACAATCTAAAAAAATTATATCCGAAAACATTTTCCTCAATGTTTCTAATAAGAGTTTCGAAACCGATATTCCATTTGGACAAACAACAACTGCTTTTAATTTGGTTGTTAGTTTCTCCCCTTGTTGTTGCAACCAACTCTTTATTAAAATTGTTAGGTATGCAAGTTCATCTTCTGGAATTGTTTTCCCTAAAAATGTTTCTAATGGATCTATACTCTTTCTAACGAGATGATGAACATCCCCATGATGAACTTGAATATCTTTTAACAACGGATTCTCAGTTGTTAAGCCATATGCAATTCGATAAACGGCAGGTTTCATATGTTGAAAAAGCTTCTCTATTAATCCATCTTGGTTTTGAACCGTCACACATGCTTGTTTTTCAAAAGATAGTAACATGTCTTTAATGGCAGAAACTAACTGTTGATCATTCTCTTTGTTTAGTTCTACCGATAAAACACTAGAAGATAGCAGTTGTAAAGTAAGAAATAATCGATCTTGTTCATGAACTTTAGCAATATTCCAAAGCAAATCTTCTACTAAATGATACTCTTTAGTATTAGAAATGTCCGAAAAATGAATATCATACACGTTCAGCTGTTTTCCTCTTTGCATTCTTCTTAGTAGTAATAAAAGTAAATATGGTAGTTCCTTCAATTTCTCATCAGTAAATTTTATTTTTACTTTTTTCTCAATGATTTCAAAACGACTAGCTAGACTCTTAATATCCTTTTTACATATCTCTGTTAGTCTGACTAGCCATTTTTCACCACTTTTCATTTTCAATATTTTGGGTACAAGATTTAGAAGAAGTAACCGTTTCTGTATTTCCCCCCCTTCTAAATAGTAACCATGACGCCTCGTATAAACGAGCTTTAAATCGTACCGGTTGAGTAGAGTCTCTGCTTTTTTTAAATCTGATAAAACGGTATTTCTACTTACGTTTATAGAATTTGAAAAATGGAAAAGCGATAGTTCTTGAGAACGACTAACGAGCATTACTAAAATTAGGTTAATTCTTTCGTTTTCAGATGGAACGTATTCATTTAATGGAGTCTTTTCAACTAAATCAGGAAACATTTCTTTGACTGAAGGTTCGACCTCTATCCCCGTTTGTTTGCTATTGTTAATTTTCGGAAGATGATTTACAGCAAGCCAATCATTTATTTTTTTCAAGCTGTAGTTTATTTGACTTCGTGTAAGCTGAAACTTTTTTTCCAAGTCTTTTATTTTCATTCCATGGGTTAGAGTAATTTCTTTTAGGAGTTGAAAGCTACGCTCATCTAAGAACATCTTGTTCCCTTCCTTTCTTGTTTTAATCATAACTTATTTCCCTCATTCATGGATGCGCTTTCATCACAATAATTATCAGAGCGTTTATACATAATTGTGATGATGAACTTCTCAACTCTTATTTCTTTCTCGAAAAGAAACTCATAGTTATATTTCATCCTATTAATATAAGTTCACTTCTATGTAATACATGTTCACCTAAAATATATTTTCCATTTTTATTTACAGATCCTTCTTTAAGGCAAAATATTTGTCCGACAAAATTCTTCTTACGTAGAAAATGTGAGCTCCTTGGGTCACGGGCCAAATGCAATAAAGACCTTAGACAGAAGTCGTTTTTCCCTTCCGAAAGGGGGTGAAGTGATAAACTCGTAGAAGCTGAAGCTAGAAAGCTTTATAACTTCAAATTTATTATCTCCTTACCTTGGAATAAAAGCGGAAGCGGTCTTGCTCAATCACGTAATGAATAAAATACTATGTCTACAAGTTTAGCTTTCTAGAATTTTTAATAGTTAGAAAAGCGCAAGCGCCTTGGTCACGAGCAGCTGCTCCTGTGCCACTCCGTTTTCTCAAGAGCAAAGCAGCTTCGAAGTAATCCAAGAAGACATTGAAGTCAGTGACTTGACTGAAGTGACCGAGCTCGTAGGCTGCTTGCGCTAGACAGTTTCCAAATTAGAAATTTATAAATTCTGATACTGTAAAAAAAGAGTTACCCTAAAAACTAAAATTAGCTTTTAGAGTAACTCCTACTTCAATCTAAATTATGAACCTTTTGCTTGTTATTGATTACCTTTTTTTACCCACTCAGCAACTTGCACAGTACGTTTTGCTTGATATTTGACTGCCTCTTCAACATTGTCAAGCATTTTACCTTCTTGATCAACTGTAACGCTTGTTCGAATAATTAAATCTTAAAATTTATTTTACGCTGCCAAATCCTTTTAGTTTAGCTATAACATTAACATTTATTTCAGCCTCCGGATATACCTCTTCACTCCAATTCATTTCTTTCCATTCTTTATAATTACAACTATTTCTTACATATTGGCCTATTCCAAGGTTGTCTATATGATGCTCTTGCATGATTTCAATAATTTTTTCACTACTTTTTTCAATAAATTTTGCTAACTTACGTTCAATTTCTTTTTGTACTTCATCATCAGATAATTCAAGTTGACCAGTATATTCCTCGATGTCCCCTTTCACCTCTATGTTAATCGTAATCTGAGATGGAGATTGTACGTTTACCTTCCTTGATGATTCCAATGTACTGAAAGTAATATATAAATAATCTTTTTTCTCCTCATTTTGTAGATCGATTTCAGTAGTGATATCTCCACCTAAATATTCTCCATGTAACATCTTAAATACCCTACTAGCTTTTGGGTCTAAGTTGTAAACAAAACGATCACCCTTATATAGTGCTATTCCATCAATAATTATTTCGTCACTACCTTGTTTTATGTACGGAGTAATAGGGTCTATACCATCATCATGATAGTCTCGTAAAAAGTGATATAATGATGTATCAACAGTTACATGAGTTTGAGCATCTTTTTCAATTAATTCATATATATATCGATCTGTACGGGGATGATTTGGATATTCGTCAAACAAAAGCTCCTTAGTACTTCCATTCACTGTAATAATTTTTACGTTTAATCCAATCGTATGATCTCGCTTAAGAGTATCAATTGTATCCAATATACCTATTTCAGCTAATTGATTACTAAATAAAGCGGTTCTTAATTGCCCACTTACTAATATACGCTCTGTTTTTCGAGCCATTATTGCCTTACCTTCTTTACTTGTATGTGCTACTGTTGTTAGCATTTCTCGATCACTTTTAGCCGTAGGTGCAACTTGAGGAAATGCTGCTGTTATTATTAAGACACCTTCTTTTTTCGCATTTTCCGCTTCATTAAGGTCATAACCAATACTATGTATAAAGCCTAATTCTTCGACAATTCTATCCTGAGCACATCCAGTTGTCACTAGAACTACAAGCAAATATTGTAACAAAATCAATCTACGCAATCTCTGTATTCATCCTTTCTTTCCTTTTATTCAACCAAAGTAAACAAAGTAGAAGCAAAGGAAAACTAAATGCAAAAATTATTTGAGGAATTGTGATAATGGTAAACAATTCGTTAATTTCTCTTTGTACATCTAGGACTGCACCTACTAAGAAACTTCCTAAAAATATAAGAGCTATTAACCATTTTTTGTTCACAGACTTTAACATACTTTGAGAGACTTCCAGTGCAGCCCAATAATAAAAGGCAACCGTTACAATAACTTTTAATAGAAAAAACGCAAAAACAAAGTTCTCAATTCGTTCAATTAATGGCGTTTGCATAAATTTTAATATTGTATGTGTCGGATATAGAATATTTTTTAGTTGATTAAAACTAAAAAATCCCATTGTCATAAAACATATTACAGTATAAATAAAAGTGGTAAATAAATGTCCGAATACAATAGCTTTGCCAAAGTTGCCATCCTTCTGCACATATGGGATTAAAAATAACGTTAATTCATACCCTAAAAAACTTGTATAAGCTTCTATCCCTTTGCCGATGGGGTCCGTTGCTCCTTGAAAAAAAAATGTCGTTAACCTAGTAAAGCTGAATTCCGGAATGAGTATGAATAATAAAAATATTAACCAAACCGTGGAAAAGAAGAAAACGACTGTGATCTTACTCATATTATAAATTCCTTTACTTAAGAAAAATAAAATAAGTAATAAAAAATAAACTAAAAAATAATTTGGCTTCACATCAGGAAACATCGTTAATTGAATACGCATCACATAGTTCTTTGCTACTAAAACGGCAAGTAAACCAAAAGTAGTAATCATAAATATATAGAGTGGATAATATAGGAACTTTGGTAAAGACGCTTCTACGATGGTAAAAACGGATCTCCCTTCTCCTTTTTTATAAACTAATATAATAAAATATAGATTTACTAAAACTGACAACCCCATAATCCCTAACCAACCATTCATTCCGAATGCTTCAGCTACAATTCTAGGCAAAGCAAATATGATAATTCCTGATTGGACCATGTAAACCATAATTGCCAATTGTGAATAGTGTATCTTTTCATGCATAACAAATCGTTCCTTTAATTCTTCATTTTATTACGAACTGGATTTACAGTTTTTGATTGAACAGGTCGTTTCCTTAATAACCGATACGGACCACGAATAAATATATCTTTCCAATCACTCACATAGATAGGTGAAACTGGAATAAAATACGGAGCTTTAAGACTTGTTAAGCTAGTTACATGAATGACAAAAAATGTAAACCCTAACATAATTCCAAAAAAACCAAAGAAACCTGAGAGTAGGATTAATATAAATCTCACTATTCGAATTGCATTACTCATGTTGTAGCTTGGAAGTACAAAGGATGCAATCGCTGAACTTGCTACAGCAATGATTAAAATATTGCTAGTAAACCCCGCTTCAACTGCAGCCTGTCCAATTACAATACCACCTACTATCCCAATTGTTTGTCCAACTTTTGTAGGTAACCTTGCTCCCGCTTCCCGCAATAACTCTATAGTTAGTTCCATTAATAATGCTTCAATTAAAGGTGGAAAAGGAACTTTTGCTCTAGATTCTGTTAAAGTAAGTAATATATCCTCAGGTAATACTTCATAATGAAATGTGATTACAGCGACATAAGCAGCTGTAAAAGTTAGGGTAATTAATATTGCAACTAGACGTAAAAGGCGTAAACTCGTACCAATTAACCAACGTTGATTATAATCGTCTGGAGACTGTATGAACTCAAAAAAGTTCGTAGGAGCACTAATTGCTACAGGGCTTCCGTCTAAAATAACTGCGATTTTCCCGCCAACTAACTTTGAGCGGATGACATCTGGTAATTCTGTATTATAGTATTGAGGAAATAACGAATCTGGAGATTCATCAATGATTTGAGAAAGCATATTTGTATCATAAACAGAATCGATTTCAATATCACTTATCCGTTTCTTCAGATCCTCAACCATATCCATATCCGCTAGTCCATCTATATATAAAACATACACGTCGCTTTTTGTTACTTCACCAACTCGAAGTTTTATAACTTTTAGATTAGAACTCATTATTCTTGTACGTATTAAAGAAAGGTTAATAATAGCATTTTCTACAAAGGCATCATGAGCACCAACAATAACAGTTTCTGTCTCACTTTTTTCTATGCCCCGCAATTCAGCACCAAAAACATTGTAAAAATAAGCTTTTTCATCAAAAAAGATTGCTACACACCCTGATAAAATCTTTTCCTTTATTTCTTTTAATACAGTACCTTCATTTATATCTTTTTTCTGTAACCAGTCTGAAACTTTTGTAGAGTTTATGGATGAAATTGGTTTGACTATTTCACTTTCTAGTTTCTGGTCATCGATAATGCTACTTAGATAAACAATAACTACTCCGTTATTAGCGAAATGTTTATGCTCGAAATCCTCACATTGATCAAACAGTGTTTTTACTTTCTCTAATGAAGGTCGATCATTTTCATTCAGTCGATCTCTAGGGTGATCAGCATCTACCTTTGAGTGAATATCTCTCTCCAACTGTCCCCCTTTTTTCAACTCCTCCTTATTCATCGTGAAAAATCCCCCATTTATTATGAATAAAGTCATTCAATGTTAAAGTTCGCAAAAAATTCTATTCATATACCATATTTTTGATCCACTCCCAAAATTCCTTAGCAATTTATCTTACATTTATATACTACCAATCGTTTATTTTCCGCTAAAATATTATTATGAAATACTTTTTTTATTGACCAATGTGAGTCAATATACTACTATAAGTAAATTAAATACAATGATAGGGTGGTAATATCTGTGTTCCTCAAAAAACTATGGATTGTATTATTCGGATTATTTTTGACAGCTTTTGGTATAAAAATCTTAGCTCAAAATCTACTAACTTTCGGAGGAACTGCTGGGGTCGCAACAATATTTACTTATTTCACAAGTTTCTCTTGGGGTTTATTATTCTTATTCGTTAATTTACCTTTCTTTATTATTTCTATACAGCAATTAGGTAAATGGTTTACGTTATCTAGTTCATTGTCAATTATTGGTATTTCGTTTATTCGAGATGCTTTTGACTTTATTGTTCCAGCTTTTCAAATCAGTGATATTACCGCTACAGTATTAGCAGGAGGTTTCATCGGTATTGGGGTAACATTGGTATTGAATAATGGCTCTTCTTTAGGTGGAATTCATATTTTAGCTTTATACTTAGACAAAAAGTTCAACCTAAATCGAGGTCTTACGATTTTTGTTTGTGATTCATTAATAATTTTATTTGCTGTATTATATGTCGGATGGAATAGTGCTTTTTATTCCATTGCTTGCATTGTGATTGCATCGTTTATTATTGGTCGATATAAAGTCTCGCCAATTAAGGAGGTTGAAATTAAAGAAGAAGCAATTATACTTAATGAGGCAGCTAAATTATAGATTGAATTTATATAGGCACTCAAGCTAGACAGCTTTCAAGTTAGAAATTTATAAATTCTGATTATATAACAAAACCGCCAATTCACCTCCCACCTAAAATTCTTATGAAATTTTGAGGAAGGACTCCTCTTGGCTGTAATAATAGACAACTATTCTTCATGTTAAATTTTTTGGGAAAAATTTATAATTGTCTATATCATAGTAGCCATATATAATTAGCAATTGGATAGAGAGGAGGCAGTTTGTTGACTGAAGTGAAACAATTTATCTTTTTTGACTTTGAAATGCTCTGCCGTGAAGAAGGAATGCCTTTTTCTAATATGGAAGGAATCAGATTGGGTGCTGTAAAATACGACTTAAATAAAGAAGACATTACTTATTTTGACCGCTATATGCAACCAAAACAACTACAACCTTTAAGTTCATTTTGTATAAATTTAACAAAAATTAAAGATGAAGACTTAGTAAAAGCTAGCCGATTTCCTATTGTTTTTCAGGAATTTCTAAACTGGGTGGGGAACTTAGAAGAAAGTCGCTTTTTCTCATGGTCTAATAATGACTTAAGACGCCTTGAACTTGATGCATTAAGTCATCACATTCCACAACAAACGATTACTACTATTAAATCTCGATATGTTGATTTTCAAGCTCTATTTTCAAAAAGGGTTGCAAAAGTAAACCCATCGGTTGAAAATGCGTTAGCTTTATATAATCTTCGTTTTGAAGGCGAAAAACATAACCCTATGTATGACGCTTATAATACACTTCGAATTTACCTTGCTTTTAGTAAAGATGTCCATAAATCTGACCTAATTATGTTAAAGCAATTTATCTTCAATGATCAAGAGATTAACCCCTTAACAAATATAAATACAGAATTAAAACGTTATGTATTAACCGATATTCACCGGTTAATGACTGAAGTTCCCATCATAACAAATATTCGTACTACAAGGAAACTTGTTAAAAGGACCATGAAATTAGTAAAAAAATATGAAAATATTCAAATAAATAGGTCACGTATTTTTGATGAGGAAATACTTTTATATGTAAGATTGTTAGTTGAATTTTATAATGAATTGTTAATTAGCTACAAAGAGCACTTTTCTAATGGATGTAAAATCGTTATTTTACATGAACATATGCCATTACCTTTGAAACGATTAACAGCTTAAAGAAAACGAAGATATGAGCATCTTCGTTTTTTTCATTTTGTCTATATTGTCCACCTTACTAATTGTCGTACACCTTAGTTATTCTTCATCACACTCTTATGGTAAAAGGCGTTTATCCTTGTTGTAAGTTTGGCGGATGGTTAAGTCGATGAAGACGATGAAGAGTATCTTCAATACTGATGATAGCTTCTTCTAGAAACTGCACCTCACTTACACTTCCTTTTAATTTAGCTTCATTCATCGCTTTTTTTGCTTGGATTAGTTGTTCCTCAACCTGCCTAAACTGTTCTAGATCTACATATTTTTGTCCTTGCTGTATTGCCAATTTCCCTTGTTGTATAGCTAACATTGCTTTCTGGATTGACATGTTCATAAAATTACCCTTCCTCTATTTATTTTTATTTAGTTTAATCCATAACAAGGAAAACATACCCAAGAAAAGCGCAAGGCGCCCGCCTATCGGCGACAAACACTGGAAGACCTGCTCGTAGCGGTCGGGTTTTTGACCGAAAGAGAAGGTCTGAAGTGATCGAGCCGATGGAGCCTGGAGCTAGACAGTTTCCAAGTTAGAAATTTATAAATTCTGATACTGCAAGAAAAGCGCAAGCGCCTTGGTCACGAGCAACTGCTCCTGTGCCACTCCGTTTGCTCAATAGCAATTGTTTTCCGTTCGACGAGTAACCGTAGAAGCAAAGCTGCATGAAGCTAATCAACGAAGGCTTTCAAGAGGTAATTGAAGTCAGTAGCTTGACTGAAGTGACCGAGCTCGTAAGCCACTTGCGCTAGAAAGCGTTTCAAATTCAAAATTTTATACTTTCCTTTTGAATAAAAAATGGCTTCCTAAAATTAGGAAACCATTTTTTATCAAATAAAGATCTCAATATCAGCTTGATCCTTTAATTGAGAAAGGACTCTCATAAACTCTTCTTCCCTCTTTAGTTGTATTACTGATTGTTCTAAAACCGGCTTGATTTCTTCAAAGTCTAAATCTTCTTCACCCATCTCTTTAACTTGAGCATAAGCTTCTTCAAGATCTTCTTCTGTAACTACTACTTCATTCATCGTTTCAGATAAAAATTGATCAATTTTTAATTGTTCTTGAATTCTTTCTTTAAACGTTTCATTAGTGAGGTTATTTAATTCTAGCGCTTCTTGAAACTGTTCTTCCGACTCAAAATCAGACTTCACTGATAGAAACCGCTCTTCAACCTCTTCTTCTAATACCACATAATCTGCTGATGCTTGTGTAAGTAGCTTTTCATCAATCATATTATTCAAAACATTATCTTTAATCATTTCAAGAAACTCTTCACCCTGCTCAGCTATATCAATTCCTTGTTGCTCGTACATCTGCTTTGTATTTTCAACCTGAAGGTTAAAGTCTGTAAAAGTGATAACCTCTTCATTTACAACGGCAGCTGCGTCACCTTCATCAGTTACATTACCACAACCGATAACTACAAAAGTTAGTATACCTAATACGATTAATAAAAGAGTTCTTTTAATCATTGAAACTCATCCTCCCACTTTTGATTTTTTGCCAAATAACCCTTAAAAACAAAAAAAATCTATATCACTCATGAAAATCACTACGGTATGCAATTCTACTAGATATGGTACTAGATGTAAAGTCAAAACAGAAAGAGTATAACTGGTATACTCTTGTATTATGCCTTAATAATAAACACACTAAATTGTGTAAAAATAAGTAAATACCACCTTACTTTACCTATAAGGTGGTATTATAGGTAATTAATGTTTTTGTTTAAATGATGTATAATACATTAATGAATAAATGAATTTTATATTTATTATTTTTCCCACTAAAGTATTATACAGTTACGACGATCCATTCGTAACTATATAGATTTTGTGGCTCGATTTTAGTAATTATAAAATTCACTGGCACATCTTAAATTTTATTTTTTCATTCGGAGGAACATACTTAATGGTGTACTTTGTTTATATCATCATCATCATTGCTTTTTTAGATACTTTTTCACAATTACCAATTATCGCACCCTTCGCACAAGAACTTGGGGCTTCTAGTCTATTAATTGGCTTAATCATTGGCACATACTCATTAGCAAATATGGTGGGAAATATTATAGCCGGCCAGTGGATTGACAAATTTGGCAGAAAAAAAATCCTAGTAATAGGAATGTTATTTGTCAGTGTTTGTCTACTAGGTTACACCATAGTAGTAACTGCAAAACAATTACTCTTAGTAAGATTAATCCATGGTATCGGTGGTGGTTTGCTCGTACCAGCAGCATTTGCATTTTTAGGTGATCAAGCACGGTCTACCTCACGTGGAAAAACAATGGCATTTTCAGGAGCATGTGTAGGTATTTCAGCTATCATTGGTCCTGCATTTGGGGCAATTACCACTCAAACACTAGGTATTGATTGGGTTTTTTACATAATAAGTGTGCTATTTGTACTCACTGCATTTATAGTAATTGTAACACTTAAAGAAACCTATTTACCTAAACGTTCAAACACACACACATTAAAACTTGAGAACATTGGGAAGCTTTTACGCCTACCGCCTCTTATTAATGCTTACATTGGGGCATTTTCTCTCATGTTGACTTTAGGAATATTAGCTTTTATGCTTCCTCTAAAAATTGAGACGACCCCTTATAGCATAGCAGTTTCAGGCATGTTATTAAGTACATTTGGAATCACTGCTATTCTAATTTTTCTTTTACCGACAAACCGCCTTTTTGATCAAGTTAAGCGTGAAAACATGGTACTTATCGGGATGGGTTTTGTCACCTTTGCGTTGCTTATGCTTGGATTAATTCAGCACATAACATTATTATTTATAGCAATGATTTTTTATGGTATTGGTTTTGCTTGTATATTCCCATCCGTAACAGCGCTTGTGATTGACCATTCACATCAGAATGAACGAGGACGTGCGTTCGGATTATTTTATGCTTTTTTTTCATTAGGGGTTGTTACCGGCTCATTTGTCATTGGTGCTCTAAACGTCGCGCCAAGTCAAGGACTTTTATTAGGTGCTATTATTATGCTTGTACTTACTGTTGTGATTAGATTACGTTTAAAGAAAACCTTGTTTAAGAAAAGATCTGCTTTTCAATAATTTTGAAAACTTTATTTTTTATCGTTTGATGATCATTTATTATTTGATGTCTGCAACCTTCAACTATCGCTACTTGACATTTTGGAAATTTCTTCTTCAAATAAGAAACATTATATTTCCAATCAACCGTTTGATCTAATGTACCTTGGATAACATATAGGTCTTGTGTAGAAGGGGATAACTCTTCTACTTTTTGATTCCATTTTATTAAAGCTTTAACCCACTTTATTGATATATACTTTGATTGAAGTGGGTCTTTCTTCACAAAATCCAAATAATTGTTATCTCCTGAATTTATCTTGAACTTCCGATTTAACTTAGATTTGAAGTACGGAACTATTTTAGATGCAGCTAAAATAAAACGCCATTTCGTTGGCCTAACAAGAGGAGCCAAAAAGATAACTTTTTCAAAACTAGCCTTAGATTGTAATAAAAAGTAACTAATGATTGCAGCTCCTGTACTATGAGCAATTACTGAATTAATTTTATACTGACTTTGCTGACAGTACGTTAAAACTTTTTTTAATGTTTCAACATATTGAATAAAATCACTAATCTCCCCCCTATTCCCTGATGACAACCCATGCCCTTGTAGGTCATAACTAATTACACGCCATTGTTTTTTCAGGAAAAAATTTATCATATTTTTTAATGACCCTGTATGATCAAAATACCCATGAATGAGAAGAACCGTTCCTTTAACACTTACAGGCTCAAAAACGTGTACAGCCGTTTCTTCATTTCCTTCTTTTATTTTTTCAACTTTATAGTCGTTCAACAACTGTTTGTCAATTCCATAAAAAGAAATATAGTTATGTCCAAAAGGGTGTTTAATGGTAGAGTCGTAGAATTTCATATTACACCTCCTACTTTACTTGCTTCTATGTGTTCTATTTTACCTTATTTTCATAAAATGTTTAAAGCTTTGACGAATTTTCTTGCCTCTTATTCACACGGTAAATTTACTAACTAGAAGGAGGTACTTTAGGTGAAAGTAGATTTAGTAAGTGAAAAAGTGATTTTAACTTCGATTGTCGCTAGTATCGCTTTATCGCCACCAATGACAACCATCAAGACAATCACAAAGACATGAACATTGATAACCTCTCTATCAGTCCGAATGAGAAATTTAAGTTTGGTGAAAAAAATTTAAAAATTCATTCTCTTCAATACAAGCTGCTTGACTATGATTTAGATAATGTTATTGAAGAAAAGGGTTCATTTGGAGTGAAAACTCATGCTGCTATTCGTCAGTTTCAAAAAATAAAAAAGCTTCATGTCGACGGTATAGCTGGACCAAAGACTTTAGCAGCTCTATTTATTAATAAAAATATTGATGAAATTGAAGTAGAAGACCACATCTTAATAGAAATCAAAGAGGGGCAACTCTTTTCCCAAGGTGATAAAGGCGATGTTGTTCTAGAAATTCTGAAAATGTTAAAAAGTGTTGGGTATTACCATTTTGAAAACGATGGTATTTTTGGAGGTCGCACAAAAGTGCAGTGAAGAATTATCAAAAAGAAAATGGGCTAGTAATAGATGGCATTATAGGCAAAGAAACCTACAAACATTTAAAAGGTGTTACACTAAATATTAATATTGAACCGTCTGTCAATTATATTAATACTACTGTTTACAGTGCACTTGAGGATACAAATGAAGTACCTACTCCCACGATTGTTACTACGATTGAAAAAGCAGAAAAAAACGATATTAATAAAGTCGATTTTTTACAAAACGGAGATAAAGGGCAAGCTGTGAAAGATTTACAGCGGTTACTTAAAAATAAAGGTTTTTATCATTCGAATATTGACGGTGCTTTTGGACCTATTACAGAAGCTGCTGTACGTGAGTATCAAATGCACACTCAATTATTGGTAGATGGTATTGCAGGCCCATCTACCATTACGCATTTAACAAATGTTCCGATAAGTCAAATACCCTCTAGATCAAGTGTCGGACCAAGAAAAACAGAAAATAATAGTAACAATAACAGTAATAACACGTCAACAATAGAGCAACCGTTAGAACAGTCTGTTTCTTCAAGTAATAGCATCATTAACATTGCAAAAACATTTATTGGTACTCGTTATCTCTGGGGTGGTACAACTCCAAATGCCTTTGATTGTAGTGGATTTCTTAAGTATGTCTACAAAAAGCATGGAATAAACCTTCCGAGAACAGTAGCTGAGATTTGGAGTTACGGGCAAAATATTCAGACGTTACAAACAGGTGATCTTATTTTCTTTGAAACATATAAAAAAGGACCATCTCACGCTGGAATGAATTAGTTATTGTAATAATGAAATTCACTCAATTCATAAAAGATTTACTCCTGCCACTCACTCATAAACCGCTCTAAAAACTCTTCTAAAAATTGGTGCCTCTCTTTAGCTATTTTTTTCCCCGGAAGGTGTATTCATCAAGTTATTTAGTTTTATTAGCTTTTCGTAAAAATGATTGATAGCTGTACTTTTTCCGTGTCGGTATTCCTCTTTTGTCATCTCATTACGAACAGGAATGTCTGGGTCATACATTAACTGACCCTTCGCCCCAGCATATGCAAAGGTACGACCAATTCCAATAGCACCAATAGCATCTAAACGATCTGCGTCTTGGACGACCTGTCCTTCTAATGTCTCAACCTTCAAATTATGACCACCTTTAAATGACATTGTTTTTATAATAGAAACAATGTGATTTCTATCGCCCTCAGAAACTTTATGGTCCTTTAACCAACTGATTATTTTTTCTAATCCTTTCTCTTCATCTCCAAAAAGCTTTTCATCTGCAATATCATGAAGAAGTGCTGCAACTTCACATATAAATATATCAGCACCTTCATTTTCACCGATTTTTTTCGAGAGGTTTCGCACTCGATAAATATGCCACCAATCATGTCCACTACTATCACCTTTTAAAATAGAATGTACAAATTTTTCTGCTTCTTCTACTATAACTTGTTTATTCATATGATCGCCTCATTTGTATTTTTATTCACAATCTTACCTCTTTTATAAATTACTTCAAAAATAGAATTCATATTGTACTAAAGCAAATTTCTTCCTGTATTATAGACACAAATTCTTAAAACTCTTTATTACCAACCGCTTTAACCTTGTCAGATTTTTTGTACCAGTGAAATTTTTGAATACTTTAAACAAAGTATGACTTTCTACACGACAAAAGTATACTTTATAGTTTATACTGTAACTAGGGAGACGTAATGTCAAATTTTTAAAGGGGGATTAATTTAACATGTCTATTTTACCAAAAAAGAATGAACTTGGCTTTTTTGAGATACGCTTAGAGTCAATTGGGGGATTAGGTGCAAACCTAGCAGGAAAAATGTTAGCTGAAGCTGGAGTCTTGGGGTTAGGCTTAAACGGATCTAACTTTTCTTCTTACGGATCTGAAAAAAAGGGTTCTCCAGTTAAATCCTTTGTTCGATTTTGTGATGCCGATGTAGAAATTCGTGATCACAGCCCAATCGAACAACCACATATTGTAGGAGTTTTTCACGAAGCTCTTTATAAAACAGTAAATGTTGTAAGCGGATTACCTGCAGATGGCATTGTCTTAGTTAACAGTACAAGAGATTTTGATAGTGTAAGAGAAGATCTCAATCTTGATTATGGTACTCTAGCAATTGTAGATGCACTTAAAATAGCAGTTGAAGAAAAAACAAAAGTAAATACAGCGATGCTTGGTGCACTATACCGCACATTAGAGTTTTTAGACCCAGAAGAAATGAGAAATGTTATTCGAAAAACATTTGAAAAAAAATATCCTCACCTAGTTGAACCAAATATCCACACTTTTGATCGCGGTTATAATGAAGTAACTTTTAAAACATACGAACTTCCTGAAAATGCTAAAGGAAAAGAGTTTTCTAGGCCACAACCTTTATTAGGTTATTTAACACAGGAGATAGGTGGAGTTATTACTGCCCAAGCAAATAGCGTTTTAAAAGATTTAAGTGGCTCTAGACAAGGTTTTTTACCTTCTTTCGAACAAGAAAAGTGTATTAACTGTGCTGCATGTGATACAGTTTGCCCAGATTACTGCTTTGTTTGGGAAGAAGGGGAAGACAAACGAGGAAGAAAACAAATGTTTCTTACTGGTATAGATTATCAATATTGTAAAGGCTGTTTAAAATGCGTTGACGCATGTCCAGTAGCAGCTTTATCCGATATGACAGAAAAAGTTGGCTATGCTGAAGCTCATCGTGTCGCGCAAAAATTTCCATATGTTGCAGGGGGGCGCATATAAATGGCTACTTTAGAAGATAGATTAAATAATGTGAATAATAAGAAGTTTGAACAAGCTACTACTTTCGAATCAGGAAATGAAATGGCCGCTATGGCTGCTGCACAAATAAATTACCATGTAATGGGGTACTTCCCTATTACTCCATCAACAGAGGTTGCACAATATTTGGATTTAATGAAGTCACAAGGTCTACATGATATTGAACTAATTGCCGCCGATGGTGAGCATGGTTCCGCTGGTATTTGTTTCGGCGCTGCAGCTACAGGTGCTCGAGTATTTAATGCAACAAGTGCAAATGGTTTCCTATATATGCTTGAGCAACTTCCTGCTCAATCTGGTGTTCGCCTTCCAATGGTTATGAATCTCGTAACTCGCGCAGTTAGTGGTCCATTAGATATTCGTGGTGATCACTCAGATTTGTACTATGCTCTAAACACTGGTTGGGTTATTTTAACAGCTCGCACACCTCAAGCAGTATATGACATGAACATTATTGCTTTAAAACTAGCTGAACATAAAGATGTTCGTCTTCCAGTTATTGTTGCTTACGATGGTTTCTTTACGTCTCACCAAAAGCGTAAAGTAGAATACTTTAAAGATCGTAAAGTCGTGCAAGATTATGTTGGTGAAGTTCCAAAAGGGTACCCTGTAGCAGGTGACAAAAACAACCCAGTTACTATTGGTGCTCATATGAATGGTGATGACTTAATTAACAACAACTTCCAACAATCAGAAGCTATTTATCGTGCTGGTCAAGTTTTTGAGGAATTACAAAAAGAATACGCTGAAATTTCTGGGCGTGAATATAAAACGTTAGATTTATATGGCATGGAAGACGCTGAAGTTGCTCTCTTCCTTCTTAACTCAGCCGCTGAATCTGCCAAAGATGTGGTTGATAAGCTTCGTGCAAAAGGGATTAAAGCAGGTGTTATCAGTCCTAATATTATTCGCCCATTCCCAGCTAAAGAAATCCGTGAAGCATTGAAAAACGTAAAAGCTTTACTTGTCGGCGAAAGAGCGGATTCATACGGTGGTAACGGTCCGAATTTAACTCACGAAGTAAAGTCTGCACTTCAAGAAGATAAAGAAAATCAAACAATTGTTCTTAGTCGCGTATTCGGTGTTGGCGGTAAAGACTTCTATTCAGATGATGCTGAAAAGTTTTTCGAAATGACGATTGATGCTATGGAAAAAGGATATGCTGAAAAAACATTTGACTATTATGGGCATGTTCCTGGAAATCCTGAAAACAAACTAAAGCCTGTCATCGAACCAATGCACGGTAATACATTTAATTCTGGATTAATTAAAGTAACTCAAGATGAGGAAACAAAAAAACTAAATGTAAAAATTCCGCCGCTACGTAATTTAACTGGAAAACCAAAACGCTTTGCATCTGGTCACGGCGCTTGTCCTGGTTGCGGTATCTTCCCTGGTTTAGAACTATTCTTTAAAGGGATTGAAGGGGACGCAGTCATCTTATTACAAACAGGCTGTGCGTATGTTGTTACAACTGGCTATCCTTACAGTTCTCACAAACAAACGTTTATTCATAACTTATTCCAAAGCGGTGCTGCAACACTTTCAGGTACTGTTGAAGCATTTTTCGAGATGAAGCGTCGTGGTGAAGTTGATATTTCTGACGATTTCACTTTCGTTATGATTACCGGTGATGGCGGTATGGATATCGGTATGGGTTCTGCTATCGGTACAGCGTTACGTAACCATAAAATGATTATCCTTGAGTATGATAATGAAGGTTACATGAACACGGGTTCACAAATGTCTTACTCTACACCACTAGGACATATGACTAGTACGACTACAATCGGTAAGACAAAACAAGGGAAACCGTTTCACCATAAAGATACAGCTCAAATAATGGCTTCAACTCACATTCCTTATGTTTTCACAGGAACTGAAGCTTTTCCACAAGACCTTATTAAAAAAGCCGCAAAAGCTCAATGGTACGCTCAAAATATAGGTTTAGCATACGGAAAACTTTTAATCACTTGTCCACTTAACTGGAAGTCTGAAGATCGTCTTGGTGAGAAAATTATGAAATCTGCAGTCGATTCATGCTTCTTCCCTCTTTATGAAGTTGAACAAGGTGAAACAACACTTACGTATGACCCTGAAGCAAAAAATAAGCGTGTTGAATTAGCTGAATGGTTAAAAATGATGGGTAAAACAAAGCATTTGTTAAAAGAAAGTAACGCACCAATGCTAAAAGAATTTGAAGACGAAGTTCAACGTAGATGGAAAATTCTAAAAGCAAAACATGAAACACCATTTCTTTAAGAATATAGTCTGAAATAAACTAATCAAAAAGAGTAGCATTGGCTACTCTTTTTGATTAGTTACAGCCCACTATTGTTATTATTCTCTGTTTTGATTTTTGATGTTTATACTCAACCTGAAGGTTACTCATTTGAGATTTCTGAATACATTTATATTTCAGCGATACCGTTAACTCTTTATTAAACGGAAAATCTGTTAGAGAAACTGTATTTTTGTCTAACCAATGAGCTACTATTCTTTTTTTATTGTTATATGCGAATCTTTGAGAGAAACCTTTTCGAAACCAAATCACTTCATTCTTTTTATCTACTCCTGGTTCATTCATACATAAATATAACGACAAATTATCACAAAATTGTAATAAATCATAATGAAATAACAGATCTTCCTCTTCTGACTTATGTATATATAATTTCTCTTTTAACTTGTTTTGTCGCTCTCTTTCCAAACTTAGAAAATCTTCACCTCTACCATTTGTATATCTTTCAAAAAAAGAAGCATAATGAAGACTACAAATTAAAGCTGCATACCCGTCTTTTTTTTCTATAATATCTATCCCTTTTTTGTATGCTTTAATTTTTGAGGTTAATGGATAATCAATAAATGAAAATGGAATTTTTCTATCTCTATTTATTAACGGAGTTTTATCCAATTGTATCCAACCATTATCATGTTCATAGATTGCATAAATAACAGATCTCCTCTTACTTTTACCAATAAAATATTCCTCACGCCAAGCCTCTGCTAACTCTCCACAAACTTTCGCATGCTCATGTTGCTCAAATAATAACACCTCATGTTCTCTTTCAGTTACAACCATCTCTCCCCCTCCTTCTTGCTTTTCTATTATCTATTATATAAAATTTTTCTCTATTGATGGCTATTTTAGAAATAATTGTTGAAGTTTGATTTATCTTCCAAGTAATAGGGACTTTAAATTAGAGATTAGAAGCTACTTTTATAGAAACTGTATATTTGGAATTAAAGAATAAACAAACACTCATCAATTGCGAGCGTTTTAAAGAAATTTACTTCTGAAGCTATGTAAATGTACTTTGTAAGAATCAAGAAAAACTTGGCATTAGCTCAAGTTTTTCTAATTCTTATTTAGGTTTGCAAAATATGTGAACAAGCCGACTAAGAACCCTAATACCGCTCCACCAAACACTTCTTCTGGTTGATGTCCTAAACTTTCTTTTATTTGGGTGTCTTTCTGATCATACATCGGACCTTTTGAATCTCCGTTTAACTGATTGATTCTTTTTTCTAGTTCATTTACTTTAATCGCCGTCTGTCCCGCTTGCCTTCTAACTCCTTGCGCGTCATACATGACTATTAAACCTAATATTATTGATATCGCAAAGTCAAGAGACCTGATACCCAGTTTCAGTCCTATATACGTAGCTAAAGAAGTTACACCGGCTGAATGAGAACTGGGCATACCGCCAGAACCGAACATTCGCTTCCAATCCCACGCGCCCGTTTTGAGGCCTATAATAGGTACTTTCAAAAACTGTGCTAGTACAATAGCCATTAACGATGCAATAACACCTTTCACAAAAAACTCCCCCTAAAAAACTACATAATCGTTTAGTTAGGTTTCGATACTTTTAGCATTTTTATTCTCGCTTATCTCATATTAAAAACTGGTGAACTCGTTTCATCAAGCTGAAACATTGGAAAATCCCACCTACGCTACGCTTAGAGGTGGGGGTCTTACTGCCCCTTAAGAGGGGGATTATAGTTACAAGAGAACTACGATATGACCATTTATTCTGATCATAGATGTTTTCTCCATTGCATAACAAAATATTTTTTCTGACTATTTCGAACTTTTCCCAGATGGGTTTTTAACTATTATTAGGTATAATTAATAATAACATTGGAAAAGGAGTATGAATTTGGTAATCATACTCCTTTTCCAATATTATTTTAGAACTCGTAAGTAGAAAATTTCAAAATTCCTCCTCTTACGTTAATAACTTGTCGATGTTTTCGACTAAATTTACAATTTCAGGTTTACTCACTTGTGCATTAGCACCTACTTGTTCACCTTTATGATATAAATCTCCAGTAATCAATGAACTAAAAATAACGACCGGTATATCCTTCAGTAATTTATCCTCTTTAATGCGTTTCGTTAAATGGTGTCCATCCATTTTCGGCATTTCAATATCGGAAATAATCACATCTGGCAATTGAGTGAACAATTTTTCTTTCCCTAGCTTCTCTAAATGATCCCAAGCAAGTTTCCCATCTTCAAAAAATTGTAAATTCTCGTACCCAGCAGTCACTAACGTATCTTCAAGTAATCTTCGTAAGATTGGCGAATCTTCAACGATCATTACTTTTTTATATGAGCGTTCACGTGGCCCCATTGTTTTAATTTCTTCCTTATTTATACCTGAACTAGGACTAATATCAACTAGAATTTTTTCATAATCTAATAGTAAGATCATATTATCTTCCATTTTTATAACACCAATTGTTGACCCTTCTAATCCTTGTGAAAGTTTAGTAGGCTTCTCAATTTGTTCCCATGAAATTCGATGAATTCTTGATACATTATGTACATGAAAAGCAACCTTCATTTTATTCAATTCTGCAACGATAAGTTTATCCTGCTCAGGAGACTCTGATGGAGGAAAGCCGATGACTTTAGCTAAATTAACAACTGGTAGCACTTCGTCTCGAAGTCTAATAATTCCCTCAACATTAGGATGACCATTGGGCATTTTTGTTACAGGTAGAGGATTAATAATTTCTCGTACTTTCATTACATTTATTCCAAAAACACCTTGACCAATAGAAAAAACAATGACCTCTAATTCATTCGTTCCACTCTCTAATAAAATTCCTTTAGGATCGTTAGACATGATCTCATTTCCTCCTCATTCTAAAGCAACACTAATTCAAAGATTGAATAGATTCTTAGTGCTCGTTTATTATAAACATTCACTTACATATATAATATTAGTTGTAACAAACTAGCTATATCAAGGTAAATCAAGCCTCTACTAGATATAGCTAAGTTTGTACAGTTAAACCATTAATAGCTTCATTCACTCAGATCAAAAGATTAAATAAATTCTCATCTCTGTTTACTTCGATAAACTCGATTTCATGGTCTTTCATTCGAAGAAGTAAACCTTTGTAGTCTTCACTTCTTTTTAATTCGATACCGACAAGAGCTGGTCCATCATCTTTGTTATTTTTTTTCGCATATTCAAAGCGAATAATATCATCATCCGGACCTAACACTTTATCTAAAAATTCTCGTAAAGCCCCAGCGCGTTGTGGAAAATTAATAACAAAGTGGTGCTGTAAACCTTCATAAATAAGGGAACGTTCTTTAATCTCCTGCATCCGTCCTATATCATTATTACCACCACTTATCACACAAACAACATTTTTTCCTTTTATCTCTTCTTTATAAAATTGTAGAGCTGATATCGGCAGTGCTCCAGCTGGCTCTGCAACAATTGCATTTTCATTATAGAGCTCTAAAATGGTTGTACAAATCTTTCCTTCAGGAACAATAATCACATCATCTAATAGTGAATGACATATCGAGAACGGAAGCTCCCCAACTTTTTTTACAGCAGCTCCATCTACAAATTTATCAATTTTTTTTAGTGGAACGACTTCACCTTTTTCAAGTGATTTTTTCATCGCTGGAGCCCCTTCAGGCTCTACTCCGATAATTTTCGTCGATGGACTAACCCCCTTGATATAGGTCCCAACTCCGGATGATAAGCCACCTCCACCAATCGACATAAGTAAATAATCGATAGGCTCGTCCATGTCATCCATTATTTCCATTCCAATTGTCCCTTGCCCTGCAATAATTCTCTTATCGTCAAAAGGATGAATAAATGTTTTATTATTTGCAACGCAATATTCCATTGCTTCGGCAAATGCATCATCGAACGTGTCACCACATAAAACAACTTCGACAAATTCACCACCAAAACGCTTTACTTGCGTAACTTTTTGCCTTGGTGTCGTTTTAGGCATAAATATCTTACCGAAAGTACCTAAATGTTTACATGAATAGGCAACACCTTGAGCGTGATTACCTGCACTTGCACAAACTACACCATTTTCAAGTTCTTCTTTTGTTAAGCTTTGAATAAGATGAAAAGCACCACGAATTTTAAATGATCGGACTACTTGCAAGTCCTCTCTTTTCAAAAATACATTACATCCATATCGTTCAGATAATACTGCGTTATACTGTAAAGGAGTATGAACAACTACATCCTTTAGACTATGATGTGCTATGACTATGTCTTGTATCATTACTTTGGTATCCATTTTAAATCCTTCCTAATTTCATTATACAAAAAATTGTTATTTTTCATTGATTTATTCATTATAGCATGTTTTTTATCGATTAAAGTCGTTATATCTAATATCAATTATTAATTTTATCATTCAATTAGCAATTCGTAAAAATATATTCACAATAAAGCTTAATTTAAAACTGTGTACGCTCATCTACCCTTCTTTACCAATTCTTTAAGTTATGAGGTTGCGTCTTAAGAAAAGTACTTCAGATCAGCCGCTGGCTAAAACGACTGTTATGGAAGCCTTCCTACAAATGGATCAGAAGATTAGAAGGACGTACAATACCATAAAAGTTACCATATCGTTCGTCGGCCTAGGACTAAATGTATGATATCACCAAACGGACAGAGCCACCTTTTATTCACGTTTTACTTTTTTGGCTCTTAAGAGTTCAAATAACATTTATGCAATGCTATTGAAATAATATATAAAATAAAAACCATTAGCAGCATTAATCAATGCAACTGATGGTTTTTAAGCATTATCATTTTACAATACGATTAGCTATTTCGTCATACCTTTTGTTTTTTCTTTTTATTTAGGCTTCAACTTTATTATCCAAAAGCCAAGAAGAAATGAATAAAACAGCCACTACAACAACTATATCAACAACTGTCGTACCAATATAGAGCACTGCTTCTGTAGCTGCTTCCATGTCCAAAGTCGGATCTCCACCGATTTCATCAATATGGATGATGAATGAATTCATTATCGTATCAGTATTTAAAATGACGCCCCATTCTGTAATCCCTTTATATATTACCGTTTCTTGAAAACGAGACCAAAGCCACCCTGCTCCTAATGTAATAGCAACACCTATTAACCAGCCCCACTTTCGAATTGATTTCGACATCATAAAAATGAATGTTGAAACTGCACCGAATTGAAGTGAACCTACAAAAATACCAAAGAAAAGGATCCACCAAAAAGACTGATATTGTTCAAATAAAAATTGTGGAATTGTTGGATCTGAGAACTTTCCTGAACTTTGCTTTAGCAAAAAATATATAATCATAAATGTTGTCAGCAATGAAACGAAAAGCTGGGTGGTAGCAGCTAAAAATTTTGCAGACAATAATTCCCAACCATTTCTTGGGATATTCAACCAAAAAAACGATGTTTTCTGTTTCCACTCTAACCTCAGAGAATCTATCATCGCAAAAAACAAGTAAAATAAATGTACGATAATTAAAGGTATTGTTAACATTATAAACATTGGGCTGTATCTTTCAATAAGAACATAAAACAACACAGCTACCATAAGTAAGAAAATAATGTTCAAAAGGAACTTTGTTTTGGTTAATCGGATTTCCTTTTTATACAAGGTCAACCAACTCATCGTAACACCTCTTTCATTGCGTCTAACACGCTCTGCCCTTTTTTCTCTCTCAAATCTTCTACCTTTTCAGATAACATTATTTCTCCATCTCGTACTAATACTACATAATCTAATAGGGGTTCTATTTCTGTTACTTCATGCGTTGAAATTAGTAACGTCTGTTCTTCCATTTCCACATACCTAGCAATCATCTTTATTATGTCTTCCCTAACAAGTGGGTCTAATCCTGATAAAGGTTCATCCATGATAAGTAATGGAGCTTTTCTTGCTAAAGTAATGGCAATTTTCACTCTAGCTCGGTTACCCTTTGAGAGGCTCCCAACCTTTTTTTGTTGATCTACATTAAGAGTTTCAATAATTTCTATTGCTTTTTTTTGATCGAAGTCATCAAAAACATCGCTTGATAAAGCAATTGTCTCACTTACTGTAAAAAATTCATAGAGTGAATCTACCTCTGCAAGAAATGCTACTTTTTTCGCTATCAATCTCGTAACTTTCTCTCCACATACAGTAATTTCACCTGAAGTCTTTTTTAATAATCCCGCTGTAAGCTTTAATAACGTTGATTTTCCACTTCCGTTTGATCCAACTAAACCTATAATTCCACCTTTTGGTATTTGAAGACTGACATTGTTTAATGCTATTGTTAACCCATACTTTTTAAAAACATCCGAGAATGTAATAATTTTTTCCATGTTTTCACCTCTATCACAACGACTTTTTAAGGGCTACACTCACTTGTTCAATGATTTCTTCCTCAGTAAAACCATTATTTTTCATATAAGTAACAAACTTACCGACATATTGTTCCGAGATCTCTGAACGCAGTCGTTTAATTATTGTCTTATCCTCTGTCACAAAAGATCCTTGGCCTCTTTTCGCCACAACTACTTGTAATCTTTCCATTTCAGCATATGTCCTTTGAACAGTATTTGGGTTCACTCCAACTTCTACTGCAGTTTCTCTAACTGATGGTAATTTTTCACCTGGTTCTATAGAACCGTTACATATTTGTTGGAAAAAGTAGTCCATTAACTGTAAATATATTGGCTTTGAATTGTCAAAGGATACATTCATACAATGCACAATACCTCCTTTTAAAGGGAACTAACTTTGGTGAAAAAAGGTAAAAAATACTTATCACACTCCTGTTTACCACCTATTTTCAAAGAGTGACTGTTTGATAAGTATCCATAATCCTTTTAGCAATCTGCTTTATTTTACCATATTGTTACGCAGCAACATCTCGTTTTTTAAAAATTAACAAAGATAATGTATTAAAGAGAATAAAATAAAAAACTAACACCATGACTGAAAATTGAAAAGTCATTCCTTCTACAATCGGTGTACCTTCAATATATTGAACAAGATATGTGTTAGCAAATAATATATATTTTACCCATTCATATTGACTAAGTACGTGAACAAGTTGGGTTCCTGTAAACATTAAAAATAAAGCTAATCCTATGGCTAGAGAGCTGCTTCGAAATACTGTTGAGATCATGAAGGCGAACGTCACCATCATTAATAATTCAACACTTGTTAAACTATATAACATTAATAATTGACTAAACATGTTACGTTCAAGAACTTCTCCTTGTGCAATGTACAAGTATGGTTGAGTGATTGTTGAAATCCCAAATAAAATTCCACCAATTATAAATGAAAATAAAAATAATCCTAGCAGCATTAATAATGAGAACAAAAATGTTGCTACATATTTAGATAGCAGGATTTTTGTTCTTGATACAGGACGGATTAACAATAATTTAATCGTTCCCCAAGAAAATTCACCTGCAACGATCCCCGCTGCAACTATAATCGTAAACATCGTAATAACACTAATTAAATTTACAGTTGAGGTCATATATCCCCAAAAGCTTTTAGTCTCAATCGGGGGAATATCGTGGGCGAGTCGATATTCATTTAAAGCAATATCTTTTTCATACCTTTCTAATACTGGTTTTGGCATCGTAGTATCATTAATAACTGTCTGCATGTTCATATTCTCAAGCATTACTGCTTCTTGCCATGAATCGTATGCAGGGGCTTCTAAAATAAACTTTGTGAATAGCCCAATAATGAGCAAAATTGAAATCAAAATGCCAAACATTACCCAAGTTCCGGAACGATAGTAAATTTTCATATTTTCATTTTGCACAAGTCGCAGTAAGTTAGACATTTAATTCACCACCTGTCACTTCTAAAAATTTCTCCTCTAAAGATTTTACTGTATTTGAAATGCTGTAAACTTTCACATTATTAGTAACGAACACTTGATTGACTTGTGGTATACTTTCCTTCTCTAACGTAATTTCAATGAACTCCCCAGTATCTTTAACTAAATAGTTTGGAAAGTTTTCCTTTATTACTTGTGATGCTACTTTTGTGTTATGGACTTCAAAACGTACGACAAGCTCTTTCTCACCATTAATAAACTCATTAACTGTTTGAACACCAATTAATTTTCCATTTTGAATAATTCCGATTCTATCGCACATTAATTCCATTTCTGATAACAAGTGGCTAGATACGATGACGCTTAGTCCTTCAACTCTAGCTAATTTTCTTAAATAGTCACGAATTTCCCTTATCCCTGCAGGGTCTAAACCGTTCGTTGGTTCATCTAAAATTAATACTGATGGTGAATGTAACAGGGCTTGCGCTAAACCTAAGCGCTGTCTCATCCCCAATGAGTATGTTTTTACCTTTTCATGAATTCGACTACTGAGTCCAACTAGATTTACTACTTCATTAATTCTTTCTTTACTTACGCCATCGACCATACGTGCATAATGAACTAAATTTTGATATCCAGATAAAAACTTATACATCTCTGGATTTTCTACAATTGCCCCAATTTCTGAAATGGCACCTTCAAAATCTTTAACCACATTTTTCCCCTTAATAAGCACTTCACCTTCAGTTATTGAGATTAAGCCAACTAACATTCGAATTGTCGTTGTTTTTCCAGCACCATTTGGTCCTAAAAAACCAAAAACCTCACCAGGATAAATATCAAAGCTTAGATCATCAATAATTTTCTTGCCTTTTATTTTCTTCGTAACATTTTTTATTGAAACAACAGGTGTTAACAAGTAATATCCCCTCCATAAGTACAATCACACCGTACCCGTGACCTACTGTATTAATTAAATAATACACCGACACAAGAAGTAATGTCAATCTAAACATAATAATATCCAAATATTAGTGAATTTATTGTGAACGAATTAATAATTTTGTAACTCTTTATAATAACGTTTAATCTAGTTTAAACTTATAGTGAATTTCTCTTATACTGATTAACCAAAAAAGTCTTTTTTGTCTTGATCGTATAAGAAAAGCGCAAGGTGCCTGGAGCTAGACAGTTTCAAAGTTAGAAATTTATAAATTCTGATTATGTAAAAAAGAAGGCTTTGCCAAATAAATTAGCACAAGCCTTCTTTTTATAATTTTTAAGTTAATAAATTCACAATTCATTATTCTCGCCCCTAAGAAAATATATCTAGTTACGTTGAACCTGTTCGTAACTAGATATAGATTTATGTGGCTCCATTTTGGTATTATGAAATTCACTCAAGTACAACAAGTTTTCTTAGTTTAATAATTCAATTGTCTCTATCGTTATATCTTCTTTAGGGCGATCATTTTGTCCAACTTCTACTTCTGCAATAGCATCTACCACATCGATACCTTCAATGACATGACCAAAGACGGTATGGCGATAATCTAAATGTGGTGTGCCTCCATATTGTTTATAATGCTCTAGCGCTTCTTCAGAAAAGTCTATTGCTGAACTTCCTTGAAAGGATTTGCTTTGGACAATAAAAAACTGACTTCCATTCGTATTAGGACCAGCATTAGCCATTGATAAGGCACCCCTAAAATGAGCTAGTGCCGGCGAAAATTCATCTTCAAATCGCTCACCATAAATACTCTCTCCACCTGCACCGGTACCCTCTGGATCACCTGTTTGCACCATAAACCCTTCTATGACACGGTGAAAAATAACACCGTCATAATAGCCATTCTCACTATGAGTTAAGAAATTTTCAACAGCTAATGGGGCATATTTCGGAAATAATTTAATTGTAATATTACCTTTACTCGTTACCATTTTAACAAGCTTCTCATCCGATTGAACTTCCGTAATAAGTTGAGGATATTCATCTGCAATTACTTCTTCCTGCTGTACGTCCGGAGCTGCTTGTCCACATCCAGAAATAAGAACAAGCATGAAAATCCCTAATAATAAATAATTAACAAAACGCATGATATAACTACTCCTTTATCATTTTATTATTTTCTTAAAAGACACCGATGACTTTAATCACCGACATGTTTTACACCTCCAATGTTGTCAACCGCTAGATCTTAGGTTCATACAAATGGAGAATCTTTCAACAAAAATAAGTGACATTGTTATTAAAATACCACAATCAAACAAAGTATTAAAGTCATATAAAATCAATTTTGGCTGCGGTGGAAGTCGATCATAACAAGGAGTTATGAACAAAGATAAAAGCCTCATTCCCTTGCACAATTTATGATACGCGTCAAAACAAACATTCGTTCATTTTTTCATTTCTTTATGTTGCAAAAAAATGTTTAATCAATTAAAATATATACGAACGTAAGTTCTATCGAAAGGGGAATGAATAGTGAATTGCTTATCTCAACAAGAAGAAATTCTTTTTGAAGCCTATATTATCCTGTCATTTGCTCGTAAAGTTTTGCAAAATGACCTACTCATTGTTGAAAAATCTTTTTTAAAACTAAAAGAACCTTACATTCAACTTATCCATTCTTCTATTGGCTCTATCAGTAAAGAATTATTTGAAATTAAGCAACAACTGCATAAAAGGAATATTAAAATTGAATTCGGTAACAATGATGGTACCTTTACAGAATTTCACTGCTACTTCAGAGGGTATGTAAAAACAAGTCGTTTTCTAAACCTTCATTTACGAAATAAAGTTCAAGATCGACTAAGTGTAACTGCTAAACTAAAATAGACAGTTTCCGACAAATAAATTTGAACACTTATTTACCAAAATATCCTCTAACAGTATGATAGTTTTATATTATTTAACTGTCGGGGGGCTTTGAAAGGTGGAAAAGTGGTTGAAGTATGTGGAAATTAAACGAATGTTAGAACAAGGGTACTCAAAAGCAAAGGTTGCAGAAAAGTTTAATATTTCAAGAGGAACATTGTATAAGTACTTAAACATGTCTCCTGATGTGTAACTGCTAAACTAAAATAGACAGTTTCCGACAAATAAATTTGAACACTTATTTACCAAAATATCCTCTAACAGTATGATAGTTTTATATTATTTAACTGTCGGGGGGCTTTGAAAGGTGGAAAAGTGGTTGAAGTATGTGGAAATTAAACGAATGTTAGAACAAGGGTACTCAAAAGCAAAGGTTGCAGAAAAGTTTAATATTTCAAGAGGAACATTGTATAAGTACTTAAACATGTCTCCTGATGAAATGAGCATTTGGTTAGCTTCTTGTAAGACGAGGAGAAAAAAGTTAGATGTGTTTAAAGGGATGATCCTTAATTGGCTTAGAGAGTTTCCGGATGTCAGTGCTGCACAGATTTTTGATTGGATTCAAGATCGCTTCCCAGAGTTTAAAGTCGGGGAAAGTAGCGTTAGGAGTTATGTTCGCAATTTGAGGAAAGAGTATGATCTCCCTAGAACTAAGGAAGAAAGGCAATTTCAGGCGATTGAAGATACGCCAATGGGGCAACAGGCACAAGTAGATTTTGGACAAATAAAGGTAAAAACTATGGAAGGAAAGATGGTGAAACTATACTTTGTAGCATTTGTTTTATCTAACTCTAGGTACAAATATGTTGAGTGGTTAAATCGTCCTTTTACTACAAAGGATTTAATTATGGCTCATGAAAACGCTTTTCAATACTTTGGTGGAATACCTTATGAAATCGTGTACGATCAAGATCGAATTATTATTGTTAGTGAAAACTATGGTGATCTTATCATGACAAAAGAGTTTGAAGTCTTTCGTCACTCGCATCAACTGAAAATATATATGTGTAGGGCGTTTGATCCTCAAAGTAAAGGTAGAATTGAAAATGTAGTAGGTTTTGTAAAGAAAAACTTCGCAAAGTTTCGCATTTTTACTAATTGTGATAGTTGGAACGAGCAGTGCCTTCGTTGGTTAGAGAGAACTGGGAATGGTAAGGTCCATAATATAACGAAAAAAAGACCAGTCGAAGTGTTTCAAGAAGAAAAGAAACATTTACGACCAGCCCTTCCGCTTATTGATGCGACCAACAACAATAAGCAAAAATATACAAACCTTAATTCAAGTATAACAAGGACTGTTCGTAAGGACAATACTATTCTATTTAAATCAAATCGCTATAGTGTTCCTCTCGGAACATATTCTCCATTTGGAACAGTTGTTACATTATTAGTAGAAGAACAGACGCTAAAAATTATAGATCAAGAAACAGGCGAAATGATCGGGGAACATGAAATCTCCCTGGAGGTTGGGAAGCTTATACAAGACCGAAAGCATACCCGGGATCGAAATAAAGGAATAGCTGAATTCATTGATTTAGTAGCTAATCAATTTGAGGATAAAAAACTAGCCGCTAAGTATATTGGTAGAGTTCGAAAAAAAAATCCTAGGTATATTCGTGATCAACTTCAGTTAATCTCTAAATATATTGATCAGGCATCGGCAGAAGAGAAAAATGAAGCTTTACATAAGTGTATGAACTTGAAATTGTTAAGCGGTTCTGAATTCGCTGATATGCTAGAACACGTCAAACGCCAACGACAAGTAAACAATACAGTATCAACCGCCAATGATAAGGTTGTTCAACCATTACATGTACAAGGAAGTGCTACTATTCATGTTAAGCCAGTTCTCCGGAATATTGACGACTACATCTCAATTATGGAGGGGAACTAAAGATGACTGAATTAAAAGGATTGCAAGATTTATTTCGAACCTTAAGATTAGCAGAAACCGCAGCATGCCTTCCCGAACTAATCAAAAAGGCTGAAACCAAAGAGTTATCTTATCAAAAGTTTTTATTTGAAGTTATGGGGTACGAACAAAAGCGCAGAGAAGAAAAAATGTTTGAAAAACGCTTGAAATGGGCAGCTTTCCCTTATGTTAAAGGTTTAGATGAGTTTAACTTAAATGAACAAAATTCATTAAGTCAACGGCAATTCAACCAACTAAGAGAACTAACTTGGATTGATCAACTTTATAACATTTTACTATTGGGACCGACAGGTACTGGAAAGACTTTTTTATCAATAGGTCTAGGTATTGAAGCAATTCAAAGAGGTTATAAGGTCACATTTATCACTATGGGAGAACTTATTCATACGTTGAAAACCGAAGAGATATCTAGGAAATCTCAGGTGCGACTAAAGAGATTACGAACCTCAAATTTAGTGATAATTGATGACTTAATGTTTATGGCAATGGATCAACGAGAAGCAAATTTATTCTTTCATTTAATTAACGATTTATATAATTCCTCCTCTATCATTTTGACTTCAAATAAGGGCCCAAGTGAATGGGGAGAACTTCTCGGTGATCCGGCAATTACAACTGCAATATTGGATAGAATTATTCATCGTGCCGAAATAATCCAGTTCACCGATGATAGTTATCGAATGAAACACCGAACTTCCATTTTTAAGGGATGAAATGTTCAAAATAAATCAGCGAAAAGTGTTCATTTCTACTTGACGGTCACA
>NZ_MLQR01000042.1 GCF_001866005.1 Anaerobacillus alkalilacustris | reverse complement strand
ATAGAAAGAGATGTCTGTGAGGATTATCGTTTTAGCTTGAAAGAGTAACGTGTAAGCTTTTAATAGAATTGAAGAGCAAGAAAATAAGGACTTGTAAAAAAATGATATACAAGCCCCGGGTATCCTATTGCCTTTTTTCCTAAGTTGATTGATAAACTTTTCTTTAGACTGGATTATATTTTCCTGATTTAGAGGTTTAGATGTAATTTGTAAGTTATTGGCTCTTTAGCCTGATGACATTGAGTAAGACTCCCACCTCAAAACGTAAGAAAATCGAAAAGTTTAGGTGGGGGATTAACTGCCCCTAAAGGTCCGATATAGAATAACTTTCATCAGTGAAAGCTGATAATTAGTTATTCTTATGCCTGTGGTATAAGTTAAACTAACAACCAGCGAGGGATGAAGGAAAACTCTCACTGATTGAAGTTCAGCTTTATATATAGAGGATAAATGGCGAATGAGATTTTTGCTAAACCTTCAATCAGTGCGGAAACTTGTACTGATTGAAGGTAGTTTTTATATGAATGATCACCCAAAAGGAAACGTCTTTTTAGGGTGTCAGGTCTTTCTCAATCAATGTAATCGTAAAAAAGTTATTAGTTTTATCAGTAAGTGTTGGGCACTCTCTAAAAAGACTACTTCTCCATCCTTATTGTGATGGCTTTGATAAGTTCTTCTAAAGGCTCATCAAACAAATCGGTAGTTAGGTTGTCTAAATATATCGTACCTTGGTCTGGGATATTGCCATATACTTCACTTGAAAAATAAGGTGCAGAAAAATACTCATAATCATTGTTTGAATAAATGAACTTCCCATTGATGCATCTAGTAAACTGGCGGAATAGTTCATCGATCAAAATTTCTTCATAATCTAAATTTAGTGATTTAATCTCTTTCTCAATCTGTTCAAATAACAAATCCGCTTCTATTGTATTGGTTTCTTCAGGGTTAATTTTATCAAAAGAACTATATTTAAGAACATTAGCATAAACAAGAAAATCAACACGTTGTCTTAAGTTATTCCAAAATTGATTTGAGTCAATAATCGTTGTCATAATATTTCCATACTCGCGCAAGAAAGACGTATTGTATAGACGGTTTCTAAGTGATTTGGCATAAGTAGGTTTATAATTACTTTGGATTTTTTGGTAAATCATCATATCAACTCCTTCATGTTATTATTTTTGTTACGTTCAACGTCCTTAACTATTCACATTTTTGTGTGAATGCGGAACTAAAAAAATAATGATGTTATGTCATTTAATGAAGTTTCATACCGTTTTTGCCGCGATTAAGATACTATACGTAGTTGAGTTAGTACCTCCTTAACTAGCTTTTTTTAATGTGATTGTGAAAAATTCACTCTATTAGATTCTATTAAGAGTTATTAAAAGTTACGCCTATTTTTCTAGAAAAAATTTAAGTGTCATGTTGTTATAGTAATCAAAGGTTTTCAGCTTCCTCGCTAAATAATATTTGTTTATAGATTTTAAGACCTGTCCATACTAGATAAAAAGTCTAATAAAATGGTCAGGAGTGTATAAGAATGCAAGATTTCGATAAAGAATACCGTCTTTTTCAAGAGGCACTAGATATTCAAGATCCTTGGTATATTGAAGATTACAAATTAGTAAAAAGTTCAGATCAATTTCATGTCTTTTTAGACTTCAAACGCGGAGCTAAGTTCCCGTGTCCACATTGTGGATTGTGG
>NZ_MLQR01000041.1 GCF_001866005.1 Anaerobacillus alkalilacustris | reverse complement strand
GTCACGATTAAATCAGACATACACACAGAACAAATAAAGTTTCAAGAGAGCGACTATTTTAAAGAAAAGTCGAAAGAGCGCTACAAAATAGAAGCTAAAAATAGTGAATTAAAACATAGACACGGGTACGATGTTGCAGAATCCTCGGGTCTAATTGGCATGCAACTGCAAGGGGCAATGGCTATTTTCACAGTGAATGTGAAAAGAATATTGACACTAATGAACAAAAAATAGGGATACAAATTATCGAATAACACAAAAAGACAGCTCCGAAATTCAAAATAATGAATTTGGGCTGTCTTTTTTACTCTGTTAATTTCTAAGACTTTTTAAAAACGTAAGTTTTTCAGTGGTCTCGACTCCAAGGAGTCCCCTTCATTTTTTATTTCTACCATTTTTGATATTTTAGTACTGGCTTTCTGGCGGCAGTTGTTTCATCAAGACGCCCAATAACCGTATGGTGTGGAGCTTCTTGAACAATTTCAGGGTTTTCTTCTACTTCTTTTGCTATTTGAATCATTACTTCAATAAATTCATCCAACGTTTCTTTCGATTCTGTCTCTGTTGGTTCGATCATTAAGCACTCTTCCACATTTAATGGAAAGTATATGGTTGGTGGATGATAACCAAAGTCTAGTAGACGTTTAGCAATATCTAATGTTCTTACCCCTAATTTCTTTTGGCGTTTACCAGAAAGCACAAACTCATGTTTACAATGCTGAGTATAAGGTGCATCGAAATAAGGTTGTAGGCGTCTAAACATATAGTTAGCATTTAAAACGGCATCTTCAGATACTTTACGTAATCCTTCTGGACCCATTGTCCGAATATACGTGTATGCACGTACATTAATTCCGAAATTGCCGTAATAAGGTTTTACACGTCCAATAGTTTCCGGACGATCATAATCAAAGTAATAGCGTTCTCCATCTTTTGCGATGACCGGTTTAGGTAAAAATGGTATTAACTCACTTTTCACTCCCACTGGTCCTGACCCCGGTCCACCACCACCATGTGGCCCAGTAAATGTTTTATGAAGATTTAGATGAACTACATCAAAGCCCATATCACCGGGTCGAGCAATTCCTAGTATGGCATTTGAATTCGCGCCATCATAATAAAGTTTACCACCTGCATTATGAATGATCTCTGCCATCTCAATAATATTTTCTTCAAATAAACCTAACGTATTTGGGTTTGTTAACATTAATGCAGCTGTATCTTCTCCTACTACCTCACGTAAATGATCTAAGTCTACTATCCCTTTGTTGTTAGAACGGACAGTTATTGTTTCGAATCCAGCAACTGTTGCCGATGCAGGATTCGTACCGTGTGCCGAATCAGGTACAATTACTTTCGTACGATGAAAATCCCCATTCTTTTCATGATATGCACGAATCAGCATTAATCCTGTCCATTCACCGTGAGCACCTGCTGCTGGTTGTAAAGTTACCTCATCCATCCCTGTAATTTCTGCTAATGAAACTTGGAGATCATATAGTAATTCCAGGGCACCTTGAACCGTATTTTCATCTTGGAGCGGATGGATATGTGAAAAGCCAGTTAATCTGGCAATATCTTCATTAATTTTTGGATTATATTTCATCGTACAAGAACCTAACGGGTAAAATCCAGAATCGACACCATGATTTCTCTTTGAAAGAGCAGTATAATGACGAATGAGCTGAAGTTCAGATACTTCTGGTAATTCTGGTTCCTCATCTCTAATAAATTGTAGTGGGAGTATATCGGTTAACTCTTGTTCTGGAATATCTAAGATAGGTAAACTATAGCTTATTCTTCCGACTTTACTTTGCTCAAAAATTAATGATTGATTTCTCATTCTTTTACTCCCCCCAATTCAGAAACAAGATTATCAATTTCTGCTTTTGTTCTTAGCTCTGTAATTGCAATAAGCATATACCCATCTAATTCAGGGTAATCTTTTCCTAAATCATAGCCACCGATAATTCCTTGTTTGAATAACAGTTCATTTACTTCTTTAACAGGCTTAGTAAGTTTTATTATAAACTCATTGAAAATTGCCCTATTAGGGAAACAAATTGTAAAACCATTATTAATAAAGGTTTGCTTCGCATAATTTGCCTTCTGAATGTTTTGTAATGCCATTTCCTTTACCCCAACTTTACCTAAAGCACTCATAGCAACAGAAGCTGCTAATGCATTTAGAGCTTGGTTTGAGCAAATATTAGAAGTAGCTTTGTCGCGACGAATATGTTGTTCACGTGCTTGTAATGTTAAAACAAAACCTCGCTGACCTTTATCATCGGTTGTTTGTCCTACTAATCTCCCTGGTACTTTTCGCATAAGCTTAGATGTTGTAGCGAAAAAACCACAGTGAGGACCACCAAATTGAGCAGGAATTCCAAATGGCTGAGCATCTCCCACTACAATATCAGCGCCAAATTTCCCTGGTGGTTTCAATGCTCCTAAAGCCAAAGGATTACTTGATACAACAAAAAGTCCTTTACCTGAATGAGCTATTTCTTCAATTTGAGCTAAGTTTTCAATATTACCTAAAAAGTTCGGATATTGAACAATAACACAAGCCGTTTCGTCATTATATTTTTCTTTTAAATCTATTAAACTCGTTATACCGTCTTGCATTTCAATCTCTAGAACTGTTAAGTTTTGACCTTTTGCATTAGTTTTTAGTACATCTCTTGCCTCAGGATGAACTGTTTTTGAAACAAGAATGGTCTTTTTCTTCGTCTGACCAGCACTCATCATTGCAGCTTCTGCTAATGCAGTTGGCCCATCGTACATTGAAGAGTTAGCTAAGTCCATTCCAGTTAGTTCACTAATCATTGTTTGGTATTCAAAAATCGCTTGTAGTTCCCCTTGTGAAATTTCAGGTTGATATGGTGTGTAAGCTGTATAAAACTCAGATCTTGAAATTACATGATCCACAACAGAAGGGATGTAATGTTCGTAAACCCCAGCTCCCAAAAAAGATGTGTAGTTCTTACTGTCAGCATTTTTACTTGCCATTCTCACTAACTCTTTAACGGTGTCTGGCTCTGAAAGTGCATCCTTTAAATTCATTTCCCCTTTTAAACGAACTTTTTCAGGAATATCTGCAAACAATTCATCGATGGACTTAACCCCAATCGTTTCCATCATTTCTTTCTTATCTTGCTCAGTGATTGGCAAATAACGAAATTTCAATTTACTTCCCCCTTATTAGAAATGTGTATGGACCTACTTACGACCGTTTATAAAATGGTGTACAGACTACTTTTGCTTTTAATCGTTTTTTCCTAATTTGAACTTCAACTAAAGTATTTAAAGGAGCAAATTCAATATCAACTAATGCTAATCCAATACTTTTCTTAAGAGTTGGTGAATGAGTCCCACTAGTTACAAAACCAACCTTCTCCTCACCAACAAATACTTCATAGCCTGTTCTTGGTATTCCTTTTTCAATCATTTCAATACCTACGAGTCGTTTTTGCACACCTTTTTCTTTTTGAAATTTCAGAATTTCTTTTCCGATAAACTCTATTTCCTTATCAACTTTAACAGCAAAGCCAATTCCAGCCTCAATAGGTGTTATATCTTTTGTTAACTCTTGACCGTATAAAGGTAGTCTTGCTTCAAAGCGTAAAGTATCCCGTGCTCCAAGGCCACAAGGTATTACCCCTTCGTCTTTCCCCGCTTCTAATAATTCTCTCCAAAGGAAAACTACATCTTTATTATTACAATAAATTTCAAACCCGTCTTCGCCAGTATAACCCGTTCTCGAAACTAAAGCTTTTACCCCTTGTAAATCAATCTCATCTCGAAATGTAAAAAAAGTGATATCAGCTAAATTTGTTTTCGTTATCTTTTGAAGAACTTTCTCTGCCAAAGGTCCCTGCAGCGCTAACTGAGAAACTTGCTTAGAAACATTTTTCAACTCTACATCCGGCAATAATTGCTGTTCCATCCACTGAAAATCTTTTTCTATATTTGATGCATTTACAACAACCAAAAATTCATTCTCAGCTCTTTTGTAGATAATTAGATCATCTACAGTTCCACCATCTTTATAGCACATAGCCGTATATTGAACTGCTCCAACTTTCAATTTCGAAACATCATTCGTTACTAACTTTTGCAAGAAATTCTCTGCACCAATTCCTGTAATTAAAAACTCTCCCATATGTGAAACGTCAAAAAGACCAGCTCGTTCTCTAACGGCCTCATGCTCTTCTTTAATACTGCTAAATTGAACCGGAAGTTCCCAACCACCAAAATCAATTGTTTTGCCACCATACTCTTTGTATATTTCAAAAAGTGGTGTACGTTTTAAATCACTCACAAAATCCCTCCATTACTTCTAGATTTTAAAAAATCCCTACATACTCCCTTTACTCACTCTTCGCCCCAGCACCCAAATAAGTTCTATAACGAAAGCCTTAGTTTTTTTGTACTTTAATACTTAAGCGAAGTTAAACTTAAAGTACAAAAGTACAAGAAAAGCGCAAGCGCCTTGGTCACGAGCAGCTGCTCCTGTGCCACTCCGTTCGCTCGTCGCAAACCTGCTTTGTAGTAATCCAAGTAGTAGCTTCACTGGGGCGGCCTTTGACAGAAGCCGCTCTTTGGCTTCCGCGTGCTTCTACGTCTTCCAGCAATGCTTCGAAGTAGGCTTCCTCGAAGCAAAGCTGCATGAAGCTATTCAGAGACGTTATTCATGTAGTCATTGAAGTCAGAAACTTGACTGAAGTGACCGAGCTCGTAGGCGCTGAAGCTAGACAGTTTACGAGTTAGAAACTTATAATTCTGATACTACAAAAAAGGACAGAGAAATACATAGTGATGTATTTCTCTGTCCTTAAACCAGAAAGTTTATTCTAAATTAATTAGAATTTTCCTCGTGGGTGGTCAATAATGACACTCTCCAGAGTTGCGTCAAACAAGAGTCTTTTTGCCTGAGAGATTCACGATTATACGCTTGCTCCTTCGGCGCTGCAGATAGGCTAAAAAGCCTCAGTTTTTAATAGTTTATAGCTTAAAACTACTAAAACCTTTGCAGTCTCTCCCCTTGATCTCATTCGCTTCTATGAAATTGTAGAACTAACTCATGTTTTATCTCAAGTTTGTCTATACTAAACAATATGAAAACACTGAAAACTCCCTTATCCTTATCCTAACACTATCCAAGTTTATATGGCAATCATTATTTTTCATTTTCACATAGGGAGAAAATCATGGTTACGAGATTTATTCATTTTTATTTCGGTAAATTTAAAATCATATTTTTTGCCCTAGGTATATCCCACTTTTAAGGGGCAGTAAGACTTCACCTCAAAACTTTACAAAACTAAAAAGCTTAGATGAGGGATTACCTTAAGGTCCGATATAGAATAACTTTCATCAATGAAAGCTGAGGATTAGTTATTCTTATGCCCATGGTAAAAGTTAAACTAACAATCAGTGGCGAGGAGGATAAACCCCACTGATTGAAGTTCAGTTTTATTATAGTAAACTTATTTACTAAAGCAAGGATTTACTTTTCTAATGAAAAAGGAAGGAGCCGTGTCCATGAATATTACGATTAATTTTGATTCTTCATGGAAGGAAGGATTGCTAAAAAAGGTAGAAGATGACGGACCTTGGTCAAACTGGGAGTTATATAAACTGGCAATTGAGGCTGAAAATCACTTATCAATTAAAGAATTTTCAGGATTAATGGCCCCTAACCATTTACCTAATTTGACTATATTCCCTCACCAACTAGATGTAGCAAAAAAAGTAATTGAGGAAATGAACGGAAAAGCAATATTAGCTGATGAGGTAGGGTTAGGCAAAACAATTGAGGCTGGCTTAATCCTAAAAGAATATATGATTCGAGGCTTGGTAAAAAAAGCACTAATTTTAGTTCCAGCTTCTCTTGTTTCACAATGGGCTCAAGAATTGAATCAGAAATTTTATATCCCCGCAACGCCTCAGCGTAAAACTTACGTCTGGGAGCAATGTGATGTCGTTGTTGCATCAATAGATACGGCCAAGAGAAATCCTCATCGAGATATTGTATTAAATCAAAATTACGACATCATTATAATAGATGAGGCTCATAAACTAAAAAATAAAAAAACAAAAAACTATGAGTTCATTCAAAGTTTGAAGAAGAAATTTTGTTTACTTTTAACAGCTACACCTGTTCAAAACAAACTTGAAGAAATATTCAACCTTGTATCCTTATTAAAACCTGGACATTTAGGCGATGAAAATAGTTTCGACAAAGATTTCCGGTCAAATCATCGTTCACCTAAAAATGATGAAAAGCTACGGGAACTTGTCAACAAGGTCATGGTACGAAACCGTCGAGATGACACTGGCATCGAGTGGACCAAACGAATTGTAGAAACAATTACAATCTCATTTACTAAAGAAGAACAAGAGTTGTATGATGCAATTTCATCTTTAAAAGATTTTACTTCTAATGATTCCATTATAAAAAGCCCTTTCTCTCTTATTACATTACAAAGAGAAGTGTGTAGTAGTAGAGAGGCCGTTTTTTTAACATTAAAAAATATGGTTGAAAAACTCAACGCTACACCTGATATGACAGAAAAAATAAATTACATTTTCAAGAAAATTGAAGAAGTTAAGACAAACTCTAAAGCTGAAAAAGCGCTAAAACTAATCCAAAAAATAAACGATAAGGTCATTATTTTTACGGAATATCGGGCTACTCAATTATATTTACAATGGTTTTTAAACCAACATGGGATTAAGAGTGTACCTTTTCGTGGCGGGTTTAAACGAAGCAAAAAGGATTGGATGAAAGAATTATTCCGCAACCATGCACAAGTGCTTATTGCCACAGAAGCAGGCGGAGAAGGAATTAATTTACAGTTTTGTCATCATATCATCAATTATGATCTTCCTTGGAATCCAATGAGAATAGAGCAAAGAATAGGACGCATTCACCGTTTAGGTCAACAAAAGGATGTTCATATTTATAACTTCTCAACAGAAAATACAGTTGAACAACATATATTATCTTTACTTTACGATAAAATCCGCCTATTTGAACGCGTGATTGGTGAACTAGACGATATCTTATCTAGACTAGAATTAAATAACATTGAAGAACATATAACAGATATCCTAGTTCAATCACAAAGCGAGGGTGAAATTCGCATAAAAATGAATCACTTAAGTGAACTAATAAAGTTAAATGAAGAAGGTGTAGTAAACGATGCAGCAGCAGGAAATTCATAATATATTAGAACGTTATTTTACGGCTAATGAAAGTACCATTCTGGAAAACTGTAGTGGCTATCTTCATGTTCAACTCTCCGTCGACCTAGACAAACTGCTTATGAATCGACCATTTTATTGGCATTATTTAGAAAAAACCGGGGGTACACCTAACCCAATGCAAATGTCACTAATTACCGACCCTAATCAGTGTAGCGAAGAAAAAAAAGGAGAACAAATCCATTTCGGTTCTCCTAGACTTCACCAAATTTTACAATCCTTAAACCAAGTAGGGACCTATATCCGACTATATGAACATATACCTAAGGACGACACGTTCCAATCTAGTGCGCTCCATCCTTGGCTTTGCATTAATACAAAGATTTCATATCAATGTGATCGCAAGAAGGATATGATCATTTCATTAGGATTAAACTTAATAACAGGGGAAATAATACAAGAATTTCATGACATGTTATTAAGTAAAACCGTAACTCCGAAAATTCCTGACTTTTGTTTTACCCTATCTCCTTTAATAACACCAAAAAGCGGTTTACTAAGACTAGAAAATGTAATACGTTCACTTATAGCTGAAGACGACCATCAATGGGCAGAGGATGCTTATAATCGTTGGCAAAAAGACTTAAAACTTTTGGAGACATTCTATGAAGAAATAGAAGAAAAGCCAGAAAGCTACCATTTAGAAATAGAAGCCCTAAAAGATCAATATGAACCAAAAATAAACGTTCATATCATTAATGGCGGACTGTTTTACTTAAAGAATACATAAGAAAAGCGCAAGGCGCCCGCCTATCGGCGACAAACACTGGAAGGTCGAGCAAGTAGCGGTCTGCTCTTTGACCGCAATCTATGTGCTTCTGCGTCTGACAGCAACGCTTCGAAGTAGGCTTCCTCCAAGCATTGCTGCATGAAGCTATTCAGAGACGTTATTCAAGTAGTTATTGAAGTCCGTTGCTTGACTGAAGTGATCGAGCCGATGGCGCCTGAAGCTAGACAGTTTCCAAGTTAGAAATTTATAAATTCTGATACTGCAAGAAAAGTGCAAGCGCCTTGGTCACGAGCAGCTGCTCCTGTGCCACTCCGTTTGCTCAAGAGCAAAGCCGCTTCGAAGTAATCCAAGTAGTAGCTTCACTGGGGAGCCCTTTGACAGAAGCCGCTCTTTGGCTTCCGCGTGCTTCTGCGTCTTACAGCAATGCTTCGAAGTAGGCTTCCTCCAAGCATTGCTGCATGAAGCTATTCAGAGACGTTATTCAAGTAGTTATTGAAGTCCGTTGCTTGACTGAAGTGACCGAGCTCGTAGGCTGTTTGCGCTAGACAGTTTTCAAGTTAGAAATTTATAATTATAATTCTGATTAAATAAGAAAAACGGAAACGATCTTCTCATCGCCCTCTGTTGTCTTCATAGCTTTGAGGTGGGAATCTTACAGCACGTTAAGAGTGGGATAAACGTAAAAAGATGACTATCGACCTCTTCCCTAGACGGGAGCGATGAAGCGTAGTCATCCAACATTACCGTTTTTATCTGAATTTTTTTAGGGTAATAGCGTAGGTGGGATTTTCCAATCAGGTGGAGTAGACTCTTCACCTAATTTTCCGATGTTTCAGCTTGCTGAAACGAGTTCACTTACTTTTCTTTCTATTTACGTTGAAAGCTTGAATAATTGCAAAGGGAATTAATCCAAACCATCGATAAGTAAACGGTAATTTATTAGCTTTCCTTTCTTCTTTTTGAGCTTTTCTTTCTTCACTTGACGTATCTACATAACTTACAAATTGTTGTGTCACATATTTAATATAATCGTTTGTTTTCATTTAGCTTCACCATTTTTTTTATTAATAGTATGACCAAAAACAAACTTCTTTATGCTAGTAAATTAGGTTATCTTTACTAAAACAGATAGCCTACTTGCAGATATGTTTTTTACTCCCCATAAGCCCCATTAAAGATCTATTTTAATTACCACTTCATTTCTCTTTCAACCAAGGTAAAACAGTCCCGAGACCTGAGTAATAGTAATACATTATTTTTCTAGATCTCTGATTTAAAGTTTTACTTGTTAAAGTAATAGAAAAAACATCATCTAATTCTTTATTAATAACAAATATTACTTCTCCATTTTCATAATGAAATTTTCCTGACAGGTGGTTCTCATGTTGATTAACTAGATGTTGTTCAACATCGACAATCGCCATTTGCAAAAGACGTTCAGCTGTATACATTTCACTTGCTTCAAAAAAGTAATTCTTTTCAATTACATATTGGTTCATTTGAAAGGTAACAAAACTACAAACTATTAAAATGATTATTAGTGTAACAGGCATAATAAAACCTTTTTCATTCTTCAACATACATTCTCTCTAAAGGTAACAAATGAGTCACTCGCCTATTATGAGTATTATTAAAGATATCTGTAACTGTTATATCAATACCATTACTCCATTGGACAAAATTCACATCAACTATATTTTGCATAACAATTTCTTGACCTTTATTATTAACTTGTCTTCTAATCCTTTGCTGATGATAAGCATATGTGACCGTTTCATCATTACTTTTTTGTAAGTAAAGGATATTATTATCAACCAGAATAGTAGCAGCTTGATGTACATCAAATGTTAGCTGTTGAAAAAAAGTTGATGTTTCCATCCGATGCAAAAGTTTCGGCTCAAATGTTATTATTCTAAAAAATTGAGGAAGTATTGAAGCAATTACGAGGAAAATGAAGAAAGCAATTAAAACTTCAATAGATGTAAAACCATTTGGTTGGTTCATTTCTTTCCACTCTCACACCTTTCATAACTTCGATTATTTGCAGCATTCCAACTGATGCATGCAGTTAGTTCCTTCTTCCCTGTAGCTTCGGAGGAGATAGTGAATATTGTATTCATTTCTGTAATTTGCATTTCATGAACTATTTTTCCTTCATAAATCCATTCAGTAATTACCTTTTCAAGTATGATAATTGCTCGTTGCTCTTGTTGGATGGACGAACGTTCCTGATAAACCGTAGCTAATGTAGGGAGAATAATAATAGTCATTATTGAAAGTATCATCAGCGACGTCATAACTTCAATCAAAGAAAATCCTTTACAGTTGTTCAATGTAAAATCTTCCCCTCCCTAAAAGTATAACCAGTCTATAACTACAGTCACCAATTCTAATTAATAACGTTCCTGACTTTCTAGCATTTCCATATGGAAGAAAGGCGATATCACTTAAGGTCAGTGTTATTGGAACAAATGTAATATTATCATGGAATTTTCTTCTTAATATTATTTCTCCAGATTGTCGAACTACATACTCTTTCCCACCATTAAGAAAAATAACGGTTGTCGTTGCAGAATGACTAATAGCTTTTTGCTGTGCATAATGGAGATCTTGTTTCAGTTGAAAAATAAATTCATTTCGATTGATAGCCTCTTGCGCTCCTCTGAAATTCCCTACAGATATAGATGTAACGACTGCAACGATCATTAAAACGATTGTCATCTCAATTAAGGTAAAACCACGATCATTCTGAAAGTTATTAACTTTAATCATTTACTTTCACTACTACCCCTTGTCCATTCAAAATTAATTCAGTTCCATCTGGACAATCAATTGTAGTTACATAACCTTCAGTTTTTAAAACCCCTAAACTTAATGGCAACTCACCATTTTCAATAAAATATGCGCCTACTTGTGCTTGCAATAAATCAATCGTGGCTTCGCAACCCCTTTCTTGAGCAATTGAGCTATTTTTAGACATATTTGGGACGGTAATAAGAAGAAGAATTGAGATAATCATTAATACGATCATCATTTCAATAAGAGTAAAAGCACGGTCATTCAACAAATATTTTCTAATTTTCATAAGACACCTCTTAATTATTTAATAACTAGAGACTCTTTTACTGAAAAAAGAAATAAGCGGTTTTAAGGGGGAGTGACAATGGGGAGTATTTAAATATTCACCTCTTTCTAAATAATTTTGTGTACGTTTCATGAAGAGAGACCATTGAGGCAATAGTTCTTAAGATGAATGTTTCATCATAAGAATCCTACAAATAACATATTTGACATCCTCCAACAAAATTCCTTCAATTCTACAAAAAAAATGTAATTTTTTCTTTTTTCGAAAGTAAATAAAGAAAAAAAGGTAAATAACAACAGTGTATAAAGCGAGCTTCAATCAGTGCGAGTTTTCGTTCATCCCTGATGAAAGTTTTTCTATATCGGATATTTAGGGGCAGTTCATCCCATACCTTTCAATCTTCTTAAGTTTTGAGGTAGGGGTCTTACTCAATGTCATCAGGCTAAAGAGCCAATAACTTACAAATTACATCTAAACCTCTAAATCAGGAAAATATAATCCAGTCTAAAGAAAAGTTTATCAACCAACTTAGGAAAAAAGGCAATAGGATACCCGGGGCTTGTATGTCATTTTTTTACAAGTCCTTGTTTTCTTACTCTCCAATTCTATTAAAAGCTTACACGTTACTCTTTTAAGCTAAAACGAAAATCCTTACAGACATCTCTTTCTATTAAG
>NZ_MLQR01000040.1 GCF_001866005.1 Anaerobacillus alkalilacustris | reverse complement strand
GACGTGTGGAGCTGAGAGATACTAATCGGTCGAGGACTTATCCTAAAAATAAGAATTGAATTCACACTCAAGAATCTTAAATGTATGTTATCTAGTTTTGAAAGAATGATTTCTTTCAACTAAATATATTATCTAGTGGCGATAGCGAAGAGGTCACACTCGTTCCCATGCCGAACACGATCGTTAAGCTCTTTTGCGCCGATGGTAGTTAGGGGCTTCCCCTTGTGAGAGTAGGACGTTGCTAGGTAAAAAAAGAACACATTCCAATGGAGTGTGTTCTTTTTGTTTTCGGAAATTGAGTATTTGCGTTAAGTGGTGCTGCATCTGCGTCTGCTAGTATCGCTTTGAAGTAAGCTTCCTCGATGCAAAGCAGCACGTAGTAAATTCAAAGAAGTATATTCATGAGGTAAACGAAGTCAGTAGCTTTTCTGCGTCTAAGAGTGTCGCTTTGCAGTGTGTTTCCTCGAAGCAAAGCTGCATGTGCTGAGCACAGAAAGAAAAGGTAACGCAAAGGAGTGATGCGTGACCAAAATTGTCAAGCACAGAGGAGAAAGGTAACGCAAAGTGCAAAGCGCAGATCCATGATCAACATACTTACACAAAGAGAAAAAAACGGTAAAGATAGATACTGAAACTACCCAAGGCCTTCGTCCAATTTTCTATGAATTTTCATTACTTTGCTTAATTTCCTTTTCACTAAAAATTTCGTTAACCTCTTCTAATTGTTTATGCTGATCAACGGCATCGCCTGCATAGAAAGGAGTTGAGTGGAAAATATTTTTTGGATTTAGATCGCCCCGTATAGTAACTCCTTCTTTAGATAAATACTTTTCTCTTTCTTTGTTACTCATATATAAAACCTCCCATAAATTAGTAGGCTATAGTTATTCCCTATCCTTTAACTATTACTTAAACAATGGTAAAATTCTAAATAATATATTTTTTTAAAATGAAATTTTTGAACAGTTAATTGGAGGCATAAAAATGACATTTAAGTTTAATACGAAAACCGTTCATTTTCAAAAGAAAATGGAAGAAATGAATGTAAGTAAATCACAACCGATTTATCAAACATCTGCGTTCTCTTTTAAAGATTTAGATGATATGGAAGATTTTTTTAAAGGAAATAAGGAATATCTATATACAAGATATAGCAATCCGAATACGGATGACTTAGGTCAGGGAGTAGCGCAATTAGAAGGGGCACCTAAAGGTTTAGCTACTTCATCTGGTATGTCTGCGATTCTAGCAGGGATATTAGCGGTGGTTAGTCACGGTGATCATATTATTGCCTCTGAAGATATTTATGGTGGTACTTATCAGCTTTTTGCAAATGAATTAAAAGAGTTTGGTATTGAAGTTTCTTTTATTTCTATGCATAATTCTGTTGAGATTGAGAATGCTATTAAAGGAAACACAAAACTGTTATATTCTGAATCCATTACAAATCCACTTTTAAGAGTGGAAGATATTGCATCTATTGTTTCTATTGCAAAAAGGAATAATTTAAAGACAATGATAGATAATACATTTGCAACACCTTTTTTAATTAAACCATTTGAATTAGGTGCAGATTTAGTTGTTCATAGTGCCACTAAATATATTGGTGGTCATAGTGATGTGACTGCAGGGGTATTAGTAGGAAAAGAAGAAATAATTGCTAAAGCTAAATCAAAGGTTGTCAATTTAGGTTGTAACCTAAGTCCTTTTGAAGGATGGTTAGCTTGTAGAGGGTTGAAAACTTTAGCTGTTAGAATGGAACGCCAAGTAAAAAATGCACAAGCCCTTGCTGATTTATTACGAAATAACAGATTTATTGACAAAGTTTATTATCCGCAATCAGTTTCCCCTAATGGAAATGGAGCTATTGTTACAATTGATCTTGGTGAACATTGTGATTTACACCTATTTTTTAAATCTTTACAATGGATAAAAATAGTACCTACTTTAGCCGGAGTTGAATCTTCAGTTACTTATCCACTCGGGACGTCACACCGTTCAGTTCCTGATGCAATTAGACAAAAGTTGGGAATTACGAAAGGCTTAATCAGAGTTTCGTTGGGAATTGAAGATTCTGTCGATATTATTAACGCCTTTGCACAAGCTATAGAAAAATCTAGAGTATAATTTGCATTAAGGTTATTAATATGTTAATGTATACATGTTAGCGATAAACATCTGCAAACGCAGATGTATTATCGCAAGATGGAGCACATTGAGTTTAGCTTCGAAAGATAAGCACAGCAACTCGACGCACAACTACTGAGTATTACTAGTAGAGGAAGAGCGAGTCGATGCATCAAAAGCAAGTAATTAAACGACATATTTTATATTATCGCGGGGTGGAGCAGTCTGGTAGCTCGTCGGGCTCATAACCCGAAGGTCGTAGGTTCAAATCCTGCCCCCGCAACCAAAAATTATTTCATTTCCATTTAAGTAAACACAACTACGCAAGATCCTATGACTTGCGTTTTTATTAATTTTAAGCAAAGTAATGTCAAACTTCTACTATAACTCCAGTACTACTAGGTTTTTTTCAGAAAATAAGATACACTACTATATGAACAACCTTAGGAAGATACCTAAGGTTTTTTACACATTTCAATGGACAATTTTAAAAAATTATTTCAAATAGGTGTGAAACTACTTGTTACGTGATGAATTTGATTTTATTACTAAAATAAAGCCTAAAATAGCTCATCAATCCTCATTAAAAAAAGGAATCGGTGATGATGCAGCTGTTTTTGAAGGTAATAGCATGTTTGATGAGCTTATATGTATGGATACAATGGTAGAAGGTGTTCATTTTACTAAAGAAACGATGGCACCTTTTATGATTGGATATAAAGCTCTTGCGGTAAATATTAGTGATATTGCTGCGATGGGTGGAGTACCGACGTATTACCTTGTTTCAATTGCCATTCCTAATGATTGGGATGAAAAAGAACTCAAAGAAATTTATGAAGGAATGAAATCTTTAGGAGATAAGTATTCAGTCGATTTGATTGGTGGTGATACTGTTTCTTCTAAACAAGGACTCATCATCACAGTTACCGTATGTGGAAAAATAGAAAAAGAATCTAGTCTATACAGAAGTAACGCATCTCCAGGAGATTTCGTTTTCCTTATTGGAGAAGTAGGTGGTTCTGCAGCTGGTTTAGAGCTATTACTAAAACACGGGTTACATTATCCTTTTTCAAATCAAGAAAAAAAGTTAATAGAAGCACACCAGTATCCAACTCCACAAATTGAGGCAGGACAGTTGCTAGCTTCTAGTAAGCAAAGGATATCATTAAATGATATTAGTGATGGACTAGCCAGTGAAGCTAATGAAATTGCAGAAGCAAGTAATGTTACGTTAAATATTGACTATGATAAAATACCTCGAAATTCATTTATAGAGCCGTATTCTGAAGAAAAGCAAAAGCAGTGGATCCTTTTTGGTGGTGAGGATTATCAGCTTATAGGAACAATACCTAAGGCTTTTTATTCTGAAATTAATCAAACGTTTAATCAAAACGGTATAAAGTTCACTATTATAGGTGAGGTAAGTTCAGGGGATGCCGAAGTTTATTTAATAAATAATTATGCTAAACAAATCTTGCCTAAAAAAGGCTTTAATCATTTTAATAAAGGTGAATAATATGGATAACTTTACGATATATACATCGTCTCCAGAAGAAACAATGGAATTTGCAGAGAAGTTAGGTAGACTAATTCAAGCAGGTACAGTTATTACCCTTGAAGGGGATTTAGGTGCTGGGAAAACTCACTTTACAAAGGGGTTAGCGAAAGGACTAGAAGTAAAAAGAACAGTGAATAGCCCTACATTTACAATTATTAAAGAGTATAAAGGAAGATTGCCTCTCTATCATATGGATGTTTATAGAGTTAGTGATGGTGATGAGGATTTAGGGTTTGATGAATATTTCTATGGTGAGGGTGTTTCTGTTATTGAATGGTCTAGCTTAATCGAAGAACAGCTTCCATCAGAACGCCTCGATATTCAGATATTTCATCAAGGAGACCAAGAACGGAGAATAGTACTAAGCCCAATTGGTGAAAGGTATAATCTATTATGTAAGGAGCTACTGATTAAATGAAAGTATTAGCCATTGATACGTCTACTTTTGTGTTGGGTGTGGCATTAGTAGATGGAGATAAAGTGCTAGGAGAATTAACTACTAACCTAAAAAAGAACCATTCTCTTCGTTTGATGCCAGCTATTCATTCGATCATGAACGATGCAGGAGTTTCTCCTAAAGAATTAAATCGAATTGTGGTTGCTGAAGGACCTGGTTCGTATACAGGAGTTAGAATTGGTGTTACAACAGCTAAAACATTAGCTTGGACGTTAAAAATACCACTGATAGGTGTGTCTAGCCTAGAAGTTTTGGCCCAAAATGGTCGCCACTTCAACGGAGTTGTTTCACCAATTTTTGATGCAAGAAGAGGTCAAGTTTATACAGGGCTTTATGGAGTAAAAAACAAGGTGTATACGAAAATCATGGATGATCAAATCTGTCTTTTAGAGGATTGGGTAACATTATTAAATGAGAAGTATGAGAATGTTCTTTTTTTAGGTAATGATATTCCAATACATAAACATATAATGGAAGAAAAGTTAGGAAATAAGGTTCAATTTGGTTTATTAAGTGATCATAATTCAAGACCAAGTGAATTGGCGAGATTAGGATTATTGAGAGAACCAAATGTCCATATACATGATTTTACACCTAACTATATTCGATTAGCAGAAGCTGAGGCAAATTGGTTAAAGGAACAAAAAAATAATAGTTAACAAGGTAGTTGTCTTATGGGAGAAAATTATAAAATACGCTATATGTTTTCTGAAGATATAGATGATGTATTAAAAGTTGAGCAAAATTCTTTTGCGACTCCTTGGAGCCGTACGGCCTTCGTTAATGAGCTTGTTAATAATAAATTTGCTCATTATCTTGTCCTAGTGAGAAATGAAGAAGTCATTGGATATTGTGGAGTTTGGGTAATTGTTGATGAAGCGCATATCACAAACATTGCTATACATTCTGATTTTCGAGGCCTTAAGCTGGGAGAACAGTTACTTGTACACGCAATCGAACTTTCTCGTACACTAGGAGCAACAAAGGTAACGTTAGAAGTAAGAGTATCCAATCATGTTGCACAAAGACTTTATGCTAAACTTGGGTTTCAACCAGGGGGAATTAGAAAAAATTATTATACAGATAATCAAGAGGATGCTCTTGTCATGTGGGTGGTATTATAATGAGCGATAAAATAATCTTAGCTATTGAAACAAGCTGTGATGAAACAGCAGCAGCGGTTATAAAGAACGGTACTGAAATTTTATCAAATGTAGTTGCTTCTCAAATTGAAAGTCATAAACGCTTTGGTGGTGTTGTCCCTGAGATAGCATCCAGGCATCACGTGGAGCAAATTACAATCATAATTGAAGAAGCCATGAAAGAAGCGAATAAAACTTTTGAGGACTTATCGGCCATAGCTGTAACAGAAGGACCGGGGTTAGTAGGCGCTTTATTAATAGGTGTAAATGCGGCAAAAGCACTAGCATTTTCTCATGATTTACCGCTTATAGGGGTTCACCATATTGCTGGTCATATTTATGCCAATCAATTAATAACTAACTTTAAATTTCCACTTATGACATTGGTGGTTTCTGGTGGACACACAGAATTAGTCTATATGAAGGAACATGGTAATTTTGAAGTTATTGGAGAAACTAGAGATGATGCTGTTGGTGAAGCATATGATAAAGTAGCAAGAACACTAAGCTTACCTTATCCTGGTGGACCACACATTGATCGTCTTGCAGCGGAAGGTTCTCCAACAATAGATTTACCTAGAGCGTGGTTAGAGCCTGACTCATATGATTTTAGTTTCAGTGGATTAAAATCAGCAGTGATTAACACATTGCATAATGCAAAGCAGCGTGGGATTGAGATTTCAAACGAGGATTTAGCTGCTAGCTTTCAGGAAAGTGTAATTGAAGTGCTTGTGGAAAAGTCGAAAAGAGCAGCAATTGAATATCGTGTTGAGCAATTTTTGCTTGCTGGTGGAGTTGCAGCAAATAAAGGGTTAAGAAAGAAGTTAACTGAGGAATTTGATCAGTTAGCGATTGAGTTGATCATCCCCCCTTTATACTTATGCACAGATAATGCAGCAATGATTGGAGCGGCTGCTTTTAATTATTTAGAAAAAAAACAATTTGCGAATTATGAACTAAATGGTGACCCGGGTTTGGATTTAGAAAGAGAGTATTAATATAAAAGGACTGTCGATTGAAGTAACAAGTTCAGGTTTGAGAGGGAAAAAGTGAATTGACAAGATAAATAACGGAGAGTTTGGCATTCAAAACCCATAGAGATTAACATTGTAAATAGCATACAAAACGCACAGATATAACATCTGTGCGTTTTTATTCTGTGAATTGCTCTGCTAACGGACACAGGAGACCTTATTTTACCGATTTGATCAAATTGTTCGAGCTATCGGACATGAGGTACGTTATTTCATGAAAATCTGCTATATTTGGTGCTAAATTAAGTTTATAACGAACCTGATGTCCACTCCTTTTAAAAACCCCTTTGTTCACAAATAACGGCTCTCTTGTCCGATAGAGTTAATATAATCAACAAAAGATTAGGTAATACTAATATTCGCATTTTTTCTTCGATATTTACTCGTATTAACTTTTATATTCTTGAATAACTGAGATACAAATATATGGTATCAAGTGACTAACATTTGTTGTTCAAATAAAGGATGCTTTAGTGCAATAATCCATCTACTTCTTTCACATTAAAACTTTGTAAAATGTAGAAAGTAAATGAAGTTATTTTTACATAGAAGTCAATAGAGAACGTAGGTACTTATTAACAACTCTCTTGTGGATAATGTGGATAAGTAGTAAAAAACGTATAAAATTAGGCTAAAAACATGTTGATAAAATTTTTGGGGATAAAATCAGTATTTATGTTAATAAGTTTCTTGAAACCTTTTGTTAATCATGTTTATTATGTGGATAAAGTTGTTGATAATGTGGATAGATCATAAAATAGTACTGTAATTAATTGAGGGAGTAGAATGAATATAAAATTTAAAAGTTGTTTTGCGTATTTTATCTTATTTTTGTTGTTAATAAGTTGTGAAAAGGTTTATTCAGCAGAAGAAATAGAAAAAAACTTAGTATTAGTACTAGTTCCAGATTTGTCATTTCAAGAAGTAAAATGGCTAAAAGAAAAAGGAGAATTTCCACAGTTGTGGAAAACTGGTGGAATGGCTGCGATGAATGTTCGTCCTGATGGACCATACTCTTTTTTAAATAACGCTGTAAGTCTAAGTGCAGGAGTTCGAGGGTTAGGTATAGAAGGTTGGAATGCTTATTCAAAAGGAGAATTTGATAATGGGACATTAGTAGAGGAACGTTATCAACAATGGACTGGGAAACTTGTTGATGAGGGCATTATTTTTCACCCGTACTTACATAAGCTTGTGGATAAAAATAAAGAAACGACCTATCGAGCGGATATAGGGATTTTAGGACAAACATTAAAGGAAAATAGTGTCCATAGTTATGTTCTTGGAAACAGTGATTATAATGAAGAGAAAATTCGTTACGGTCCTCTTCTAACAATGGACCAAGAAGGTTTAACAAAAGGCTTGTTAGATGCAACTAGAAAAAGTCCAGGATCTGCAGCAGGTGTTGTAATGGATGTGGATAAAATATTAGCCTACTTATCCACATTTAATAATCAATCGTCCTTCTTTGTGATTGAATGGGGAGATTTATACCGGTTATATAAGCAAAAAGATGTTATGACAGATGAGTATTTTTCAAAACAGTATGAATTAACATTATTAAATTTAGAGTTGTTTATGTATCAGCTTTTAAGTGGTAACTATACTGATAATCTTATGATGGCATCACCAATGGTTCATAATGATGCCTATCATAATAAAGAACGGTTAGCTCCTTTTTTTTATTGGCAAGGTTCTTTAGGGGAGCATATCTTTCATATTTACTCTAGTACAACTAGGCAACCATTTATCATTAGTAATTTTGATCTTGTCCCGACGTTACTCAATTATTTTCATATAGATCATTCAAATAAATTTTTTGGTAAGCCACTACATATTAAAGAGGTAAATGAGTCATTATTGGAAAGCGGTCTCAAGAGTATTGATTTAATGTTTGTTATTTTTAAAACTAGAAATGTTGTTCTGTCTAGTTACATAACCATACTTGTCCTCTTATTAATTTTGGTTAGTGTTATTATTTTTTTGAAAGATCAAAAGGAAGGGTGGAAACAGACTGCAAAAGTCTTACTCGTAAGTGGTATTAGCTCACCGTTATGGTTATTACTAACACCATACGCTCTAAATTATATTCAAGCTAATATTTACTTATTGTTATTAACTTTATTGAGTTTCTTAACAGGCTATGTATTAGTTAGATATGTTTCCAACCCTATTTTTGCTATAAGTGTCTCTTTATTTGTAGCGATAACAGTTGACTTGTTTTTAGGACATTATTTTATGCAAAGATCATATTTAGGCTATGATCCAATCATTGGAGCTCGATATTATGGGATTGGAAATGAGTATGCAGGAATTTATTTAATTTCTAGTATCCTTTTATTAGATAATCCTCTGTTTAGAAAGTGGTTTTTGTTATTGTTCATTAGTTTAGGACAGATCTTTGTTTTAAGCTTCGCAAATCTAGGAGCTAATGCCGGGGCAACGATAGCCACCGGGGTTATGTTTGGGTTTTTTTATTATCGATTTTACGTTACTAATTTTCAGTGGAGGAAACTACTGCTTATTTTTAGTGTCTTAGTTCCAGTTGTTATAGCAATCCTATTTTTTGCCCAATTAAATGGAAAAGAGTCTCACATTGGATATGCTTTTTCAAAATTATTTCAAGGAGACGTGCTTTATATCACTGATACGATTAAAAGGAAACTAGAGATGAACTGGAAGATTTTCCGATTTAGTAATTGGACACAGTTATTTGTAACAACATATTTTTTGATTGCTTTGTATTTATGGAGAGGGAAAAAAATTGTAAGGAATGAAGCGAAAAAGTTGATAATACAAACAGGGGTGGTAGCGTCGCTTGCTTTATTAGTATTTAATGATTCAGGAGTTGTTGCAGCTGCTACATCAATGTTTATCATTGTTTGTACAAGTTATTATTGGGCTTTGGAAAATTAAGAATTTAATATTAAGAAGGTGTAGGGAGAGTCTCTTCCTACACCAATTGAATCAACTAATTTGTACTTAAGGGTCATTAGCCCCCCACCTCTAAGCGTAGCGTAGGTGGGAACTTCCATTCAGGTGGAGTTGAGACTCCATCTGAATTTCCGATGTTCTAGCGAAGCTAGAACGAGTTCTCTTAACCTTCTAACTCGCTCCATTCATCCATTAAAATATCAAGCTTATTTTTTAGGTCTTCGATTTCACTATTCAGTTGACTAACACGTGTGTGGTCTTGGTATACTTCAGGATCGCAAAGCTCTTCTTCTTTCGCGGCTATAGAAAGCTCTAATTTTTCGATTAACTGTTCAATTTCCTCAAGTCGGCGTATGCGTTGGCGTTCTTTACGTTTTGCTTCTTTATCTTGAAGAAAGTTTTGCTTTGTTAGTTGCTCTTCATTTAAAACGACCTTTTCCAACTCTTTTTCTTTGAGTTGCTGACGTTCTATGTTTTCTTGTTTTTTTGCAATATAGTAATCGTAGTCTCCTATATAGTCAATTAATCCATCCTTAGTCATTTCTACAACCCGTGTTGCCATACGATTAACAAAGTAACGGTCATGAGATACGAATAAAATAGTTCCAGGATAGTCTAGTAACGAGTCTTCTAGTATTTCCTTACTATCTAAATCAAGGTGGTTTGTCGGTTCATCCAAAATAAGAAAATTTGCTTTTTGCATCATAAGTTTTGCTAATGCTAACCGTGCTTTTTCACCACCACTTAAATCAGAAACAATTTTTAAGACGTCATCTCCACTAAATAGGAAGTTACCAAGTATTGTACGAATTTCTTTCTCAGGAGTTAAAGGGTAATCGTCCCATAGTTCGTGTAAGACTTGTTTATTTGAAGAAAGTTTTGCTTGTTCTTGATCATAATAACCAATATTCACATTACTACCGTATTTGATCGCTCCAGTTAAAGGCTCTAATTGTTTTGTTATTATTTTTAATAATGTTGATTTTCCGATTCCGTTCGGCCCAAGTAGAGCAATACTTTCGGTTTTGTTAATAGATAGGTTAAGATTTTCAAATAAAGGGTTTGAACTAGGATACCCACCAGAAAGTTGCTCAGTCCGTAGTACATCATTTCCAGTTTGCTTTTCGATATCAAAAGAAAAACGGGCAGATTTTTCGTCGCCTTGAGGCCGATCAAGAACATGCATTTTTTCTAACTGCTTTCGTCTACTTTGTGCTCTTTTGGTCGTAGAGGCTCTGGCAATATTTTTTTGAATGAATGTTTGTAGCTTATCGATCTCTTCTTGTTGTTTTTCAAATTGTCTCAATTCGATTTCATAACGTTTCGCTTTTTCGTCTAAATAATGGCTATAGTTACCGACAAATTTTGTTGCTCTTGTTCGTGAGATTTCGTAAACAATGTTTGCGACTTTATCTAGGAAATATCGATCGTGAGAAACAATTAATATGGCTCGATCATAATGAAGTAAATATTGCTCAAGCCAAGAAAGAGTTTCTAAATCTAAGTGGTTGGTAGGTTCGTCTAAGATAAGTAAATCTGGACGTGTTAATAATAGTTTACCTAAAGCCAATCTTGTTTTTTGACCGCCACTTAATGCAGAAATCTTTGTAGAATAATCTTTATCTGAAAAATGAAGTCCTGATAATATTCCACGAATATCAGCTTCATATTTGTAGCCGCCCTTTTCTTTAAAACTTTCAGAAAGAATATCATAGTCCTTTAATAATTTTTCATAGTTTTTTTCATTGTTAGTTTGAGACGGATCCCCCATCTTTGCTTCTAAGTCTCGTAATTCTTTTTCCATCTTCATAAGAGGCTCAAATACAGTAAGCATTTCATCCCAAATTGAACGACTAGATTCTAGGCCTGTATTTTGTGCTAAATATCCTACTGTTACCCCTTTTGGTATAATGACTTCTCCAGAGTTATAGGATAATTTCCCAGCAATTATTTTAAGTAGAGTAGACTTGCCAGCACCGTTTCGACCAACAATAGCTACTCGATCTCTTAATTGGACTTCTAATTTTATATTCGATAATATAGGTTCTGCACCAAACGTTTTTGTCAATTGTACACATTGTAAAAGTATCATTTTTCATCATCCTAACATGTAGTAGCTAGTATCACTTATATTAGTTTACCGTAATCAAATATGCTCAAGCAAGAAAACTTCTGACGCGGGTCAAATCTTAATTAAAAGAATTATGGTTGACCTACTTTAATATGAAGTGAATGATAAACGAAAGTAATTAAATTGTAATATTATCTTTCCTAGTTATAAGAGTAAGATTAGATACAAATTTCACAAAATAGTGTACAATGTAGTTGTAACGAATAGAAAGGGGACATTTGATATGTCATCGTTTACTCATTTTAATGAACAAGGCCGTGCCAAAATGGTTGATATTTCAGAAAAAAACGAAACGGTTAGAACTGCTATTGCTAAAACGAGCGTGACAGTATGTGAAGAAATTCACAAAAAAATCGTGGAGGGTTCAATCGGAAAAGGAGATGTACTTGGTGTAGCCCAAGTTGCGGGAGTAATGGCTGCCAAAAAAACAGCTGATTGGATTCCTATGTGTCATCCACTTGCGCTAACTGGGGTCGATGTAACCTTTAACTGGTCTGCAAAAGAAGACCAACATATACTAAATATTCTTGTAAAAGTTAAAACAAAAGGAAGTACGGGAGTGGAAATGGAAGCGCTAACTGCTGCTTCTGCAGTAGCTTTAACCGTCTATGACATGTGTAAAGCTATCGATAAAGGAATGGTTATTGGTCCAACTTACCTATTAGAAAAAACAGGTGGGAAAAGTGGAGACTTTAAAAGAGAGCTAGAAATAGAGTAGTCTGATTTCAATAGCAATAGTTTAACAAAATATTCAACTTACGTTATAGTAATAGTAGATGGAGTATATTGGTTATCCATCACTAACCATCAAAAGAGAAAAATAGGTTATTTATATTAAAAATAAGTACAGATAAAATAAATATATTTTATCTGTACCAAATATATTGGAAAAGGTCAGGAGTTAAGTTTACTAGTATGTCTTGTCTGAGACAATATACAAATAACGATTTTTCGTTAGAGGAAAGAACGTATGTGAATATATTTCCATAGGTTTTAATTATTACCTTTATTCAAAATTAAAGGTACAGGTTGGAGGCGTGATTATGAATATTGATCAAGGGAAAATACCTCAAGCTACTGCAAAACGATTACCTTTATACTATCGTTTTTTGGAGAACTTACAAGCATCTGGTAAGCACCGCGTATCATCTACAGAATTAAGTGAAGCAGTTAAGGTAGATTCAGCAACAATTAGAAGAGATTTTTCCTATTTCGGAGCGTTAGGAAAAAAAGGCTATGGATATAATGTTAATTATTTACTGTCGTTTTTCAGAAAAACATTAGACCAAGATGAGATAACGAAAGTAACATTAATAGGTGTTGGTAATTTAGGTACAGCGTTTTTACATTATAATTTCTCTAAAAATAATAGTACAAAAATTGACATGGCATTCGATGTCCAGGAAGATAAGGTAGGGACTGAGGTAGGGAATGTCCCAATTCATCATTTAGATGATTTAGAAAAAATTCTTGACCCAGATGTTACGGTCGCTATTTTAACGGTACCTTCCTCGGTAGCCCAAAAGGTAGCTGACCGTCTTGTTGATTGTGGCATTAAAGGAATTTTGAACTTTACACCAGCAAGATTATCAGTACCGAAAAACGTAAGAGTCCATCACATTGATTTATCAGTTGAACTTCAGTCGTTAATTTACTTCTTGAAACATTATCCAATGTAGCTACTTAGGTTATCACTACTTAAAAGGTGATAATCTTTTTTTTTAAAAGATAAGAAAGTGGGGATTTCTGTAATTTGGTACTGTCTAGCTTCAGAGCTTACTATTTCGATCACTTCAGACAAGCAACTAACTTCAATTCCTGCTTGAAAGCCTTCGTTGATTAGCTTCATGCAGCTTTGCTCTTGAGCAAACGGTGTGGCACAGGAGCAGCTGCTCGTGACTAAGGGCGCCATGCGCTTTTCTTATGAATATTTTCTTTTCGCCCCCCTAAACATTCTATTCTAGCCAATCACATGATATAGTAGGAAAAGAAAATGTTTCGGGAAACGAGGGATTAATTTATGAGCAGATTATTCCCGGAGAAGTGGCTAGTTGTAATAGCTGTTTTACTAGGGACCTTCACAATTATTTTAAATAATAGTATGTTAAATCCGGCAGTACCACATCTTATGAATATATTTGGTGCTGATGCTGTTTCGACTGGTTGGGTAATCACGATATTTATGGTCACAATGGGAATTACTATGCCTTTGACAGGTTATTTAGGTGACAAGTACGGAAAGAAACAACTTTATTTAATTGGATTATTTATTTTTCTTGCTGGTTCAATTTTAGGTTCTACTTCGTGGGATCTAAGTTCGCTTATTTTTTTCCGAGGTATGCAAGGGGTAGCAGGCGGTTTGATGATGCCGTTATCCATGGCACTTATATTTGAAGTGTTTCCCAAATATGAAAGAGGATTAGCTGTTGGGATTTGGGGAATAGCAGCAATGATGGCTCCGACAGTTGGTCCAACAATAGGTGGATTTATTATAGAGACGGGTCCATGGCAATGGCTATTTTTAGTGAATGTTCCAACAGGAATTATCGGTTTAATTATTGGTTCAATGTACTTGAAAAATACGAATAAGGTAGAAGGAATTTCCTTCGATAAATGGGGCTTTGTAACCGTCACTGCCGGTGTAGGTACGATTCTTTTTGCTCTAGGTAAAGTGTCAACGTTACAGCATTTATCAGATCCGTTTAACATCGGATTAATTGTTTTTGGGGTACTATCTTTACTTCTTTTTATTCGAATAGAAAATAGAACTAAGCAGCCGTTACTAGATTTATCTATCTTTAAGAATAGAGCCTTTACTTATAGTGTGTGGATATCTATATCAACTTCAATAGCTTTATTTGGTGGGATTTTTCTAATTCCTTTATTAATTCAGCACGTGTATGGTTTAAACGCAATCATTACAGGATTAATCTTTCTTCCTGCTGCTCTATTTTCAGGTATTTTCATGACAATAGGTGGACGGATTTTGGATCAAAAAGGTCCTTTACTTGTAGTGACTAGTGGTTTAGTAGTTACAGCGATATGTACCATGATGTTAGGTTTTACAACGAAGGACACATCACTTGTCGTTATTTTTTTATTAATGGCAATGAGAGGGATTGGTCAAGGTTTATCAACGATGCCAGCAACAACTGCAGGAATGAACGCCATTCCAGATCAATTTGTTTCAAGAGGTTCAGCGATGAACAATGTGTTTAGACAGATGAGTTCAGCATTAGTAATCGTTTTTATCTCTATTTTTTATGAAGTTAGAAGAGCGCATGTTTTTCCGATGGTAGGTACGTTAGAAGAAGCAAGCTTGCAGGCTATTAACGAAGGCTTTGTCATTCTAGGAGTTATTGCTATTGTTACCGTACCTTTGGGATGGTTACTTGGAAAAGAGGCTGAGAAGCAAGAAAAGAACACAACAATGTCAGCGTAATATAACGTTTTCAGATAGCATAATTTTCTAAGTGCTTTTATTATATCTATTTTAAAAAATTGTGTTATGATAGAAAAAAGAATATTTTTTTCACAGCTACGGGAGCCTAGAAGACTAGGCTGAGAAGATGACTGATCTGTCACAGACCGTTAACCTGATCTGGATCATGCCAGCGGAGGGAAGACTGTATTTGTAATGTTTATTTACATGTCTTTAGAGGCCGCATCTGTATGATGGGGTCTTTTTCATTCTGTTTGAAATCAAAAAGATCAGTACGCGACGTAGCTTTGGGTGGGTCTAAAAAGTAATTAAAACAATCACTAGAATGAAAACTTAGGAGGAGAAATTATGGCAAGAGATCTATTAACTATCGGCGGTGTTGAATTGAAAAGTCGTCTTTTAATTGGGACAGGAAAATTTAATGACGACTCTATTATCCCTGAGGTAATTAATTCTTCAGAATCTCAAGTAATTACAGTTGCAATGCGACGTGTCGATTTTACTACGAGTCAAGAAAATATTATGAAACATATTCCAAAAGATATGATTCTTTTACCTAATACATCTGGAGCAAGAACAGCTGAAGAAGCTGTGCGAATTGCAAGACTTGCTCGTGCAGCTGGAATGGGTAATTGGATAAAAATTGAGGTCATATCTGATCAAAAATACTTACTCCCAGATAATTATGAAACAATTAAAGCAACAGAAGTTTTAGCAAACGAAGGTTTTATTGTACTACCATATATGAGTCCGGATTTAATGGTAGCCAAAAAGCTAGAAGAAGTAGGGGCCGCAGCAGTAATGCCATTAGGGGCTCCAATTGGAACAAATAGAGGATTAAAGACGAAAGAGCTCATTCAAATACTAATAGATGAATGTAAAAAGCCAGTGATTGTTGATGCAGGTATTGGTAAGCCTTCCCAAGCATGTGAAGCTATGGAACTGGGTGCAGATGCTGTCTTAGTTAACACAGCAATCGCAACTGCTGGAGATCCTGTTGCAATGGGTGAGGCATTTAAATCAGCTGTTCATTCAGGGCGCCTAGCTTACTTGTCTGGTGTAGGTGGAGTGACTACACATGCAAGGGCATCGTCCCCGTTAACAGGATTTTTACAAATGTAGAAATATTAAAAAAGAATATTTTTTGGCATTCTAAAGTATGTTTCCATTCTATTTGAAATAAGAAAGGAGCTTTATTGTGAGTTTTTATTATGAGTACGAAAAGTTAAAGGACTTACCTTTTAATCAATATTTTCACCGTATGACAGAAATGGATGTAAAGAGGGCTTTGCAAAAGAGAAGATTAAATTTTGAAGATTTGTTAGCACTATTGTCACCAGCTGCAGAGAATTGCCTAGAGGAGATGGCGCAGAAATCACACGAATTAACCGTTCAGCATTTTGGAAAAACAATTTTACTCTTTAATCCAATTTATATTGCTGATCACTGTGTTAATCTTTGTACGTATTGTAGCTTTAGTGTTACAAATAAATTTGAGCGGAAGAAACTTTCGATGGGAGAAATTGAAGTGGAAGCACAAGCGTTAGCAAAATTAGGCTTGAAGCACATTCTGATTTTAACAGGTGAGTCTAAAACACATACACCAGTAACGTATATTGCCGAAGCTGTAAAGGTGTTGAAGAAGTACTTTTCTTCTGTTGCAATCGAGATTAATCCACTTGATACAGAGGAATATAAACTATTAGTAGATGCCGGTATTGATGGTTTAACAGTATATCAAGAAGTTTATAATGAAGAGGTTTATAAATCTCTTCATATAAAAGGTCCAAAACGTGATTATCGTTATCGTATGGATACACCGGAACGAGGTTGCGATGCAGGGATTCGCCAGATTAATATTGGTGCTTTACTTGGGTTAGATGATTGGCGTAAAGAAGCATTTTTTGCAGCGATGCATGCGAATTATTTACAGACTAAATATCTTGATGCAGAGATTAGCCTCTCATTACCTAGAATGCGTCCGCATATCGGTGAGTTCCAACCCCCTTCAATTGTTGAAGATCGTCACCTAGTTCAGGCAATAACCGCGTTTCGGTTGTTTTTACCGAGATCAGGGATTACTCTTTCAACTAGAGAACCACAACAATTACGTGATAATCTTATTTATTTAGGTGTAACAAAGATGTCTGCTGGAGCAAGTACGGAAGTTGGTGGTTATTCAAATTGTAATTCAGGTACTGCACAATTTGAAATATCCGATGAGCGATCTTTAGAAGAAATTAAAACTATGATTAAATCTAAAGGTTATCAACCTGTTTTAAAAGATTGGGAATTAATTGTTTAAAAACATGATTGTAAGAACATTTACGTAAAAAAAATTGTACGTGATAGAAGTTTTGCCTAAAGATTAAAAAAACGGGCCTCGGCCCGTTTTTTTAATCTTTATTTTTCCTTTTTAATATCTTTTTGAATGCGAAGTATCTGTAAGAAATTGTAAAGTCGTAGGCTGCAAGAGCCATGAGGGCAATTGTGAAGAAGTCCCATTGACCAGTTCTTGTATTTTGTTGAATAGCAAAATATACAAATAGACAGCCCATGAAAAAATATATTATTCCCCAAACATATGGTGATCTCATTTAATAAAGTCCTCCAATAAAGCCTTGCATTTCCTCAAGTTTTCTTTGAAGTTCGACTAGTCTATCCCCGAAAACAACTTGAACAAGCATAACAAAGCTATTTAATGCAACGTGCGCCATGATCGGCACGATAATTCTTTTCGTTTTAACATAAAGGAAGGCAAATACAATCCCCATCGATGTATAAACTAGTAAATGCTCAAAATCAAGGTGGACGGCTGCGAATATGACGGAGCTAATAATGGCAGCTATCCAGAAATTATATCGCTTATATAGCGTCCCAAAAATAATCATTCTGAAAATAATTTCTTCTAAAATAGGACCGATAACAGCTACTACGATAATTAAAGCTGGTGTAGCTTTTGCTAACTCAACAATCATTTCGGTATTTTCAGATCCTGGTTCGATCCCGAATACGCCAATTTCTATAAGAACTGCAATATATTGGGCTATGAAGGCCATGAAAATACCAGCAATTGACCATACAATTGCTTCACTTTTTGAGCTTCTATTTCGTGTTAAGTGTCGCTCTGTCATATCTTGTCTTAACAAAAGCAAAATTAATACAAAACCAAGAGAAAAACTAAATAAAGTCCAAATACCTGGAATTTGTCTCTCATCCATCCCCATGAGCATTAAAATAGGAACACCGATAAAAGCAGATAACTGCATTAGAATATAGGTTAATATCACTAACCAGTAACGTTTTGTCAAACCAAAAACTCCTTTTTACATAATGTGAAATGTAGAAATGAAAAAAATTTTATTGGGAAATTTTCTATCATACACCTTGATAACAACACTATAAGGCTTCGAATACAAACTAACCTTCTATAAAATGTTCGTTTATTCAATATCTACATTCATATTGTAACATAGAATTTTAAAATCTATTATGTAGTAACTTTAACAAGGTTTCCGAAAAGAATTCTCTCACTTCAATCGTGTGAGGGGTGAAGTCCAACGATAAGTGGGAGATGAATTATCGGTTGGCGTTAGCAAAAGCTCATGCCACAATCAGTCTATACATATAGAAAGGTTGGTAGAACAATGAAAATAGATAATAATAAGCACTCAGTCTTTCTTTTGCATTATAGAACAACCAAAAAGGAACAGTCTACATTGAGAATGGCTATGTCAAGCTACCAAAACTAAAAACACTGGTACGAATCAAGCAACCATAGATTATTTCAAGGTTTGATTAAGTCTGTAACCAATTCCCCAACCCCAACTAATAAATATTTTGCTTCCGTTCTTACTTAAGGGAAATGAACAACTATCTCCAAAAATCGACACAAGAGTGGGTATTGATGTTGGCTTGAAAGACTTCGCCATATTGTCTAATGGCACAAAATATGAAAACCCTAAATGGTTGCGAAAAGCTGAAAAAAAATTAGCTTTTTTGCAACGCTCTTTGTCACGCAAAAAGAAAGGCTCTAAGAATCGAAACAAGATTCGACTACAAGTAGCAAAACTTCACGAAAAGATTGCTAATCAATGTATCGATTTTCTTCACAAGATTAGTAACGAAATCACAAACGAAAACCAAGTTATTGTGATTGAGAACTTGAAAGTGAAGAATATGCAAAAGAATCATAAGTTAGCGAAGTGTCTTGGTCTAAATTCAGAGAATATCTTGACTATAAAGCAACGTGGAAAGGCCGTGACTTGATAATCGCAACTAAGGATTACGCTAGTAGTCAATTATGTTCTTGCTGTGGCTACAAAAACAAAGATGTTGTAAAAAACCTAAATCTTCGTGAATGGACTTGTCCAGAATGTGAAACCCATCATGACAGAGATATAAACGCAAGTATCAACTTGCTGAAACTAGCCATGTAATTTGGTATTTTCTTTAGGGGGAGGGACTAAACTTAAAGCTTGGTAAATATAGATAGCTAGTAAAAGTATCTAGTTCCTAAGAAGCTCCCACCTCAATCAGACAGTAAGGTCGGATAAGTGGTGAGTAGTTTACAGAAATATTATCACTACGGTATAAATATACTCTAAAACGTCAAAAGTAATGAAGGATAATTTTTCAAACCTATCAACAAGTATAGTTTAGTAATAGTTTTAAGTGAGAAGTAATTCATTAACCTTAAGGAGAAATGAATGTAATGCTCTAAACCGTATACGAGTGCACGCATATACTGGTTTTGTCGACAAATTTCGGTATTGAAAAAAACCAAGTTTTTCTAAAAAAAATCTGAAAAATACTTGCAAAATAGAATTGAAATGATTATTATAATAATTGTGTTAGCACTCAAGAGTAACGAGTGCTAATAATGAATTCAAAAATCAAAATAATAAAGTTGAATGAAGGAGGTTGTTTTCCTTGTTAAAGCCATTAGGTGATCGTATTGTGATCGAACAAGTTGAAACTGAAGAAAAAACTGCTAGTGGGATCGTACTTCCAGATACAGCAAAAGAAAAGCCACAAGAAGGGCGTGTAGTTGCTGTTGGTTCTGGACGCATTTTAGAGAGTGGTGAGCGCGTAGCTTTAGAAGTAAAAGAAGGCGACAAAGTAATTTTCTCTAAATATGCTGGTACTGAAGTGAAACTTGATGGTAAAGAATACTTAATCCTTCGTGAAAACGACGTATTAGCCATCGTGAACTAATCACTTGTACTTATGGTACAAATTGAGTACAAGTTATAAAAATCAAGAAAAATTTCGTAGGGGTAGACCTACTACATAGAAAACTAGGAGGGTGACAAAACAATGGCAAAAGAAATTAAATTTAGCGAAGATGCACGTCGCGCAATGCTTCGTGGTGTTGATGCTTTAGCTGATGCTGTAAAAGTAACATTAGGACCAAAAGGACGTAATGTTGTATTAGAAAAGAAATTCGGTTCACCTCTTATTACTAATGACGGTGTAACAATTGCTAAAGAAATTGAACTTGAAGATGCTTTTGAAAACATGGGTGCTAAGTTAGTTGCTGAAGTTGCTAGCAAAACAAACGATATTGCTGGTGACGGTACAACTACTGCAACTGTTTTAGCTCAAGCTATGATCCGTGAAGGATTGAAGAACGTAACAAGTGGTGCAAATCCAATGGTACTTCGTAAAGGTATTGAAAAAGCTACTGTTAAAGCTGTTCAAGAGCTTCAAGCAATTTCAAAGCCAATCGAAAGTAAAGCTTCAATCGCACAAGTTGCTGCAATCTCTTCTGCTGATGAAGAAGTAGGACAATTAATTGCAGAAGCTATGGAGCGTGTTGGTAACGATGGTGTTATCACAATTGAGGAATCTAAAGGATTTACAACTGAGTTAGAAGTAGTTGAAGGTATGCAATTCGATCGTGGATATGCATCTCCATATATGGTTACTGACTCAGATAAAATGGAAGCAGTTCTAGAAAATCCATACATTCTTATCACTGATAAGAAAATTGCAAGCATTCAAGAAATCTTACCAGTTCTTGAGCAAGTTGTTCAACAAGGTAAGCCAATCCTTTTAATTGCTGAAGATGTTGAAGGTGAAGCGTTAGCTACTTTAGTTGTTAACAAACTTCGTGGTACTTTCAATGCTGTAGCTGTTAAAGCTCCAGGATTCGGTGACCGTCGTAAAGCAATGCTTGAAGATATCGCTATCCTAACTGGTGGAGAAGTAATTACAGAAGAATTAGGATTAGATCTTAAGTCTGCTAACATTACTCAATTAGGTCGCGCTTCTAAAGTTGTTGTAACAAAAGAAAACACAACAATCGTTGAAGGTTCTGGTGATTCTGCTAAAATTGCAGCTCGTGTAAGCCAAATTAAAGCTCAAGTAGAAGAAACTACTTCTGAATTTGATAAAGAAAAACTTCAAGAGCGCCTAGCGAAATTAGCTGGTGGTGTAGCAGTTGTTAAAGTTGGTGCTGCTACTGAAACTGAGTTGAAAGAGAAAAAACTTCGCATTGAAGATGCTCTAAACTCTACTCGTGCAGCAGTAGAAGAAGGTATCGTTTCTGGTGGTGGTACAGCACTAGTAAACGTAATCAATGCTGTGAAAGGCATTCAAGCTGAAGGCGATGAGTTAACAGGTGTGAACCTTGTATTACGTGCTCTAGAAGAGCCAGTTCGTCAAATCGCTCACAATGCTGGACTTGAAGGTTCAGTAATCGTTGAACGCTTAAAGAATGAAAAAGCAGGAATTGGTTTTAACGCAGCAACTGGTCAGTGGGTAAATATGATCGAAGCTGGTATCGTTGACCCAACAAAAGTAACTCGTTCAGCTCTACAACACGCAGCAAGCGTATCTGCAATGTTCTTAACAACAGAAGCAGTAATCGCTGATAAGCCTGAAGAAGGCGGCGGAATGCCTGATATGGGCGGAATGGGCGGAATGGGTGGAATGGGCGGCATGATGTAATCTGCCCCTGAAACCCTTGAAAGTTAAGGTTTCTATGTAATGTGAAAGCAAAATGCTCACATTTTGCTCACAGACTTAATATTTCTATTTAAGGCTTCTCATTAATTCTCCAAATTTATGAGAAGCCTCTTTATTCATATCTTTCGTCAAATGGTGATAAATATTTCGAGTTGTATCATCGTTCGAATGTCCCAACCTTTTCATAATTTTTTCTAAATCGACACCTGCTTCTGCTAGTAAAGAGGTGTGAGTATGCCTTAAAGAGTGTGGTGTCAGCTTTTCGTTTAACTTTGCTAACTTCAATAAGCGTCTCATCCTATTTCCTACATGTTTAATATATAAAGGGTAACCGTAATAACGATCTATTTTTGTAAAAACAAATCCTAAATCGTTATATAATTCGCCTAATCTTTCAATGTTTTTTTCTTGACTTCTTTTATGATTGCTTAGGGCTTGAATAACATTGTCTTCTACGGCAATTTCTCTTCTTGATTTTTTTGTCTTAGGAGTTAAAAGTCGATAATTTTCAATTTGGTTCAACGGGTTATAGATAGTTTTAGTAATCTTAATAGTTCTATCTTTAAAATTAATATCTGACCACTTTAATGCGAGCATTTCCCCCACACGGATCCCTGTATAGGATAATAACAAGAACATTTCATAATCCATATAGAGTCCTTGATTATTAGCAGTCTTTAAAAATAGAGATAATTCCTCTTTCTCCATAAATTTGGGAACTTGTTCATTCTCTAGTTCTTCAATTGTTTTTTGGTCTTTTTTCAGATAAGCATATTGTGTAGGGTCATTTCTAATCTTTCCTAATTCTACTGCTTTTTTAAAGATCATTCTGCCGGTTCTATGGATCCCATCTACGGTAATATCTGCATATCCTTTAACTTCTTTTAAATCATTTAAAGCATTTTGATATAATTCTGGTGTAATACTTCTCAATTTCAAATTAGCGAAATAGGGTATTAACTTATCAATTTCATGATTTCTCACTCTAATGGTACCGGGCTTAACCTCTCTAGTATTACTGTAAATTTCAAGCCATTGCGGTACAAAGTCTTTAAAGATCACATTTGATTCTTGAAAAAAAGTACCTTGATTTAGTTCCGTCATGATCTGTGCAGCAGCAGCCTCGGCATCTTTAAAATTATTAAAACCACCTCTAGAGATTTGTTTCCTCCTTCCTGTAATTGGATCGATTCCAATATCAAGTCTAAAGGTGACCTTTGCACCACATTTACATTTTTTTTCATTAAGACATTTGCATCCTCTTCTTGTGAACGAACCTTTCATTTAAAAATTCCCTTCTTTATAGTATCGTTGTGTGTCGTTAAGTTTGAAATTTCAATCCTGATTTTATTAAGCTACTGGGCATATGCTAAAGCTCCCGCTAAAATGAATGCTTTTTAATTGCTTAAATTGGAATTAAGGAAGCGACATTTAGATGAGTCAGTTTAGAAATATACCTAAAAATATTTTTGATATATTTTTAATATATGCTTTCACACCTCGCTTTCATAAATATTTTACCACTAAACTGAATATTGAGAATTTAGAGTTCCTCTGTTTTATTTAATTTAGGGCTAGTTAGCTTGAGAGGGTGTAGACTTCATTTGTTTGCGATCTGAGATCCAAGTTTTGAAATCGTCTTTATCTACCCTTTTCGATGCACCAATCTCATAGTTTGGAATGCCTCCATGTTTGACATGGATTTGAAATAATTCATAAACCCTACGTCTTGAAATACCTAAAAATTGAGAGATATGATTCGCTGTAAGAGTATCGGGTAAAGAGTTCCAAGTAGTGAATTTATTATTGTTTTCCATAGTAGTGTGTCCTCCTAAAGTTTGTTATGTTTGTTTTGCAGAAATCATTATAGCGTCGATTATTGATATTCGAAGTAGTTTATGAAAACTAGTTAATATTTTAATATTTGAGTGAAGTGATATTTCCATTATTCTTTAAACCTTATAAACTAGTAATCTACAACTACATCCTGCAAGTTACTAAGAAAACCTTTTGCTCTTAATCTTTCTTCTCTAGCTCTAATGTTTTCAGGTATTTTATGCTCTGTTACATTAATAGAATGGTTATCTGTGTCTGAGGCTACCCTAATGTTTTCTAAGATTCCTTTGGTATATGCCTCGTTTTTAAAGCAGTGGTGAGCAATATGAATTGAAATTGCTTTGTCTATGTCAGACATTTTGTATTTTTCAACATCAGTGAAAAATATGAGTATTTTTGATAAATTAATCTTTTCTGAAGACCTACTTTTACGAATGCAATTTAAATACTTATTTAATTTATTTTGTTCCAATTGGGCTACTGGTGAATTAAATTGTTTAATATACTCAGCAAATGTAGAGGTTTGTTCATCATTTTGGATTATGAAGTCTGAAGAAAGAGCAAGTTCAAGAAAATCACTCAATATTTTTTCTTTTTTGTCTTTTAAATGATGTACTATAATTTCGTTAAGGTATTTAGTTATAGTATTGTGTTTTTCATTGTCTTTCTTATTGACTTTAGATATTGTAACTTGTTTGTTTTCATCATTATTCATTGGTCTTGTGACTATTGATTTCATTGAGGTATCAAACACTTGGTGTTTGTTTTCTTCCATGTTTTCAGTATCGCCTTCATCATTGTTTTCTTGATTATTTAAAATTGAGGCATTAATTTTATAATTTCTTAAATCTTGATAGTAAGAGTAGTTACAGATTGTTATTCTTAACCCTTTTTTTCTTGGCATTGCTATTTTAGTTATTAGGTCAAGTTTACTTAAACGAGTTAAAGCACCCCGCACTTGTGCATAGGTCCAGCCTGTTTCTTTTGCAAATTTTTCTGTTGAGATTATTAACTCACCACGTATACATTGAGCTGAGTCAATAAAATTTGCTTTCTCCAATAGGAGTGTAAAAATCATCTTATCCATTACATTTGGGATTTCATAGCGTGGTAGTATTAAGAATCCTTTAGGTGTTAAAGTTTTTTCCATTTGTGTTACCCCTTCCTAATAAAAATCCTAAATATATTACTAGTAACTAATTTGGATTTTAAGTCTTCAGGAAAAAAATATCTATGCTTGTTGTTTAAAGTCATTTTTTTAGTTGGGATTTGTACTAAAAAGAAAACTGGAATATAGTTGGAGAGGACAACCAAATCCTGACATTTAAGATATTGCTCTTGAATATGTTAAACATTGTTTCTCGGTTCATTTAGGTATTTATAGTGTCTACAATAAAAAGTGATGTGAATCATCTTTAAAATGTTCATGGAAGGTTGAAACATTGTTTCAATAGGAGGAGCGTCCAACCATACACCCCTTCCAAGTAAAGGCATATAGTACTGCGCGGAGAGTATTAAGCAACTGCTCACAGACTAGTGAAGAAAACCTTATACACCTAATTTGTGATTTTCTGATATGATTTATTTGTAGCTATTACTGAGATTGTGAGGGTTTCACTTAAACTAACGAAGCAGGATTATGGAGTAATCAAAAGAATTCCTTGTTTTAACATCATTTATTGTGATATTAATTCTGAGAAACAGTGAGGTTGTCGTTATTATGGACATTTTGGGTTTAATTTTTGCGAGCATTATACCATTAGGATTATTGTATTTTTCCAGAAGAGAAAAAAAACGAGTAGACAAATTTGGTGTGACGAGTAGCACCAGAAGTTATAGCGGCAAATTTTTAGGACCTCAAACACGTTATTTTAAAGACGGGTACAGAGTTTATTTTAGTAAAAATGACACAGGTGAAGATTGCATTAAACTTTATGGAACCGATAAAGAATACTCTGAAGGTATAGAATACATAAAATTTCAAAAAGAAGCTCAATTTGTGGGTAATGCTAATTCGAAAAAATATCATAATAAAAAATGTGAGTGGGCTATCAAGACAAGTATTCACAATAAGGTTCCATTCAATTCAGCCAAAGAAGCAAGAGATCAGGGATATATATCTTGCGATGTTTGTTTAGGAAATACAAATAACAAGATAAGGGTTTTCGATCAATAATCAAAATTTCGTTGTTAACACCCGACAAAAGTGTGTCTAACGACAAAAAGCTGACCTGATTTAGTTGTAGTTAAGCTAACAGATGTGTTCCTACAATTTATTGAGAAATTGGTTCATCATAAGAAAGCCCAAGAGCAATTAGAAGTTGAACTAGGCAAAAACTATCAAAATGTATATAATCTTGTTTTCACCAATAAAAGTGGAGGGTTTATCAAATCGGCCTTTATTCATACACAAATGAGAACCCTGATTAACAAAGCGGGTTTAGCAGAAATAACCTTTCATGGCTTACGTCACACACACATCCGCTTATTAATTCAAAATGTTGTGAGCATCGAAGCTCTAAAAGTTAGATTATGAATTCGTGATATAAAAAGCACATACTCTCATCTTCTATTCCGATAAGCGAGATTAAATAGCAAGGTAGCTCAAATTTACTTATTGATTTGAGCTACCTCTTTTTTGCATATGGACATCAATTAGGAATACTAGATTTGCTTGGAATAAGTTGGAAATTATATTCCTTTTTAAACAGCAGACTGAACCTTTAACAAAGCCTAATTTTAAGAGTTCATCAGTTTTATTGAGGGATATTAAAATTGGAAAATTACAACTATTGATTCAACACACAACATGATATGGTTATTTCTTCTTGTTTGGAAACTGAATTACAACAAGAAGTATGATAGAATGAATTAGTAGTAATTCTGGAGACTGCTCTCCAGAAATAAAGGAGCGAATTAAATTGGGTTTTGGACAACATCAAAGTTTTTATCTTAGAACATATTGGTTAAGAAAAGCTATACAACAATTAGATAACAATAGATTTTTCTATGATAAAGATGCATCAGAATTGATTGGTTTAGGGACAAATATGGTTAAATCGTTGAAGCATTGGATAGAAGCAACGGAAATTTGTGAAACTGACAAACGGAATGCTGAAAATAAAGTAATTCACACTATTTCACCATTTGGAGAAATCTTTAATGAGTATGACCCTTATATAGAAATGAATGATACTATAAGCATCATACACTATCACATTGTGGACAATAAAGAACCATCAACTACTTGGTATTGGTTTTTTAATGAATATGAAAAAAAATCCTTTGTGAAGGAAGAGGCTATAAAGGACCTTATTACTTGGATAAATAAGAATTACGATTCTAAAAATTCGATTGATACATTAGAACGTGACATTGATTGTTTAATTAAGCAGTATTATTCCAAAAGCAAATCAGATGACCCCGAGGAAGTAATTCAAAGTCCTCTTACAGCTTTAAATCTGATAGAAGAAATTGACGGAAGAATTTATAAGAGAAGTCCTAAATATGAAAACATCGGTTTAACAGCATTAATGTATGTACTGTTAAAATACGGACATTCTGAAATATCAATAGATGAGCTTGAAACTAACAGGAATCTATGGGGGAAGATATTTAATTTACAAAGAAGTGAGATTGTAAAGGCAGTTGAACAACTTGTAAATGCTACTAAGTATCCACTTGTTTTTGATAGAACGAATAGATTGGATTTAGTTAGAGTTACCCTTGTTGATCCTATTGATTTTTTGAAAGAAGAGTATGTTAGAAAAGAAAGGGCATTAAGATGATAATCACACAGAGTAAATTCAAATCAAGTGTTAATATAAAGCTCGATTTAGGTAGTGAATGGATAGCAGAAAGGTATATTCCAACACCTACTCATTCAGAGAGTCTATCAGGAGTGTTAGAAGGTTTTTTAGATAAAGGAAATAAGTCACACATATTAATAGGATCATATGGTTCAGGGAAATCCATGGTTGGAACATTAATTGCAAATGTAGTTTCAAAAAATATTGAACAGGATACTTTCAATGAGCTAGTTACTAAATTCGATAAAGTCACTACTCAAGAGGAAAGTGTTGGTCGATTATTTAGTCAAGTTTATAAATCAGAAAAAAAATATATACCTGTGGTGATAAATGGAAACCAAGGGACTTTTCGTGAAGCGATAATCTCCTCAATACACAAATCAATTAGTAAGTATGGATTTGATTTCTCTATACCTTCTTACGTTGATGAAATTAAGAATAAAATTATATTATGGGAAGAACAATTCCATGACACTTTTGTTCAGTTTAAAAAACACTTAAAAACAAACAATTGGACTGTAGAAAGTTTTATTAAAGATATTAATGGATATGAAACTGAGACAGTTGAATGGTTTAAAAAGACTTATCCATTACTAACTGCAGGTGCCGAGTTAGGCCTCTCTTATAATCTTGACATAACTGAGCATCTAACGAATATTTTAGATGAACTCGATAAACAGAACTTAGGAATATATTTAGTATATGATGAATTTGGAAGGTTTCTTCAAAGTTTGGATAAATATGAAACGGTTGAAGCCATGCAAGACATCCAAGATATTGCTGAAATAGCTGATCATCATCAAAGTGCAAACTTTAATGTTCTTTTAATAACTCATAGAAATCTAAATCAGTATTTCCTTAGTTATGGGGAAGATCTACAAAGTGAATTTAAAAGAATACAGGGACGCTTTAAGATTTACCATACTTATAGTGATCCAGCAACATTTATTAGACTTGCTAGTCAAGTTACGTCTAGTTATAGGGATAAATTGAGTCTGGAATATAAGTTTGAAAATGAAATCATTAAATATGATTTATTTCCAGAATTAAACGGAAGAGAAAAGAAGACAATTGTAGTTGAAAACTCTTTTCCTTTACACCCAGCTACACTTTATACCCTTCCGCGTCTAGCCAATGCTGTAGCTCAAAATGAAAGAACTTTATTTACGTTCTTAGAAAGTAATGAAAAAGGTGGACTAGCAAATTACTTTCACGCAGAAAAAACATGGTACCCTGTAAGTAGTTTATTCGATTATTTTGAACCAGCATTTCAAGAATTTATGAGTGACTCCTTAATTGGAAACTCGTATCTTAAATATTTGAGAGTTAAGAAAAGAGTAGAGAAAAAAGCTTCTGCACATAGTGAGTTACAGATATTAAAGCTATTCACACTGTGGGATATTGCAAATCTAAGTAGCAAAAGAAAATTAACAAAGGATTTTATATCGTTTGCGCTTAATTGGGAGTTAAATAAGGTTAATAAAGTAATCGAAATACTTGAGAGTAAAAAGCTTATAAGGTACCGCTTATTCGATGAGAATTGGGAAGTTTTTGAAGGAAGCTCCATTGATTTAAATATGAAGATAAAAGAAAAAAACCTCTTGGGTATTAATAAACTCGATAGTATAAGCATCATTAATAAAGTTTTAGAATCAAAATATGCATACCCTAAAAGATACAATGATGAGAAAAATATGATTAGGTTTGCAGCTATAAAGCCTATATATGCTAATGATATATGTGAAAAGGAATTACAAATCATTAGTAACGATTCTAATTCAGATCTTAAAGTTCTGTATGTTATACCAGAAAAGGATGCAGATACTGAGGAAATAAAAAGTAACATTATGGGATTAAGCAAAGGCCATGCCCAAATAATATTTGCTGTACCCAAGAAGTCTCTAACCAATTTTGATGAGGAAATTATAGAATTATCATCGGTTGAGAAACTATTAGAGGATAAATATTTATTGAATGAAGATCCAATTATTGAAGAAGAATTGCTGAAAATAAGAGAAAATAAAATTTATCGTATAAGAAAGCTTCTAGAGCCAATAACTCAATATAAAGGTTCATTCTGGATTTATGAAGGAACCAACTTAGGTGTTAAAAGCAGAATAGCGCTAAGTGAACAGTTATCTCAGATTGCATCTAGAATTTATGGGCGTACTCCAAGAATAAATAATGAGTCATTTAATAGAAGAAATATTTCAAAACAACAATTAAAAGCTGCGAAAGAAGTCATAGATGCTATCATTAGTGGAGAAAGTGATAAGTTTAAAGGACCTGCTAAGTTAATATATGCCTCTGTAGTAAAAAATAATAATATTAATCTTCAAAATGAAAGCGAAGAAATAACATTATTACGTGAAAAGATAATGAATGAGATAAAAGCAGAAAGTGGAAATTTTTCTACTTTAATAAAGATTTTTAAAGGAAGAGATTTTGGGATAAGAGAACCAATTATTCCTGTATTGCTGACAGCTATCTTAAAAAATGAATGGAAATATATAATGTTTTACCATAAAGATGGTTCATACATTAATGATGTAAATGGTGACATTTTATACGACAGAATGTTAGATAAACCAGAAAATTATACTTTTAGTCATCAAAAATTAGGTAATAAGTATAAAAATATAATAGACGTTATAGATGAATGTTTTGAGTCATATAGAACGGAGTTAGATTCCTCTTATCATCCTAGTGTCCGATTAAACAGAATGCTATTGAGGTGGCTTAATAGTCTACCAAAGATAGCTCAAAAGACAAACAATCTATCAACAAAAGCAAATATTTTTAAAAAGCTTATTACAAAGGGCGAGTTTGAACCGGATATTGCATTAAAGGAACTATTAAGGTTAAAACTTGACGTAAAAGTGGTAAACAAAATTAAACAAGAGTGTGAAGTCTACTCGCAAAATCACAAAAAACAAATTGAAGAAACAATTTTCAAATTAACAAATACCAATTCCTTTGAAGAGTTATTTGAGTACATTGAAAATCAAAATGAGCTAGTAAAAGTTGATAATAAGTTATTTAATTTAATATTATCGACCGATAATAATAACTGGATAAATAAATTGTCAAGCGAATTAGTAGGTGTAAGTAGAGAAGATTGGTCTGATGCGACAAGTGAAGTATTCTTCAAAACAGTTAAATCACTTTTAGAAACGAATATTGAAAAACTTAAAGATGAATATCATGAAGTGCAAGTTGATTCAAAAACCTTAGCAATCCCTAAACGGGAATTATCTCCAAAAGGTAATATTATTTATTCTAATGTAAAAACAGATCTTGAGTTAATGGCAAGGAAACTACCTAAAGAAGAGATTACTGCACTACTATATAAGTTGTTGGTAGATTACTATGAAGAAAATAAATAAAAAGAGGTGACAAGTATGTACGGTAGAGAACCCATATATATTGCCATGTTTAGCGGAGGAGCTGCAAGTGCCTATGTAGCTTATTTAATGGTACAAAAACATGGTGAGGAGACATCTCAGTTATTTTTTACTGATACCCTTTGGGAACATAAAGACAATAAACGTTTTATGGTTGAAGTAGCTGAAAAGATCGGAATAGATATTAAGACGGTAAGAGATGGAAGAACGCCAGAGGAAGTATTTGAAGAAACACGTTTTCTAGGAAACTCAAGACTAGCAAAATGCTCGTCTGATTTAAAGGTTACCCAAACAATGATCTATCTCGAAGAACTACGAGATGATGGATATGAACCAATACTTTATTTTGGAATTGGTAAACATGAGAAACGAAGACGTGAAGGGATCGAGGCATTATATAATCATTACCTACTTCCTCGTAATGGAGAGGAGCAACCAGTAAAAACAGTATTCCCACTTTACGAAAGTAATATATCTGATGATGAGATAAAGAAGATAATTACAGTGGACTGGGATATTCAACTTCCAGAGATGTATCATCTAGGGTTCTCACATGCAAACTGTGGTGGTCGATGTGTTAGAGGTGGATTTAATCACTATAAACATTTATATGAAACTTGGCCAAGCGTTTATATTGAACAAGAAGAAATGGAAAATAGGTTAAGAGAACAACTAGGACATGTTACTATTCTCAAGAGAAATGGCAAACCATTTACCTTACAGGATTATAGAAAAGAGTTGGACAAAGACTCTGATATTGCTAAAAAGTTAGTTGAAGAAAACGATGTTCCTTGCGTTTGTCACTACTCTTAAAGAGAGTGAATAATAATGTCTAGTTTTTAGGGAGCTTGGATTGAGAAATTCAAGCTCTTTCATTTTATAGTCAAGCGTTGAATTGCTTAATAGCTTCAAGAATAAATTGTAATTCGTCGTTTAGGATGCGACATGATTACAGCCACAAGAATGTATCATCTTTTCCATTAGTTTTACTAGCGTTTTTTTATGCAATTCACCATTAAGTGCCAACGTATTTACTATTAGAAGTACATCAACAATTTTGAAGAGAAAAAGACTACTTCTCCTTATCTTTACCGAGGAATTAGGCTTGCTCTCCCACAATTAAGCTAATTATGGATTATCATCTTCTATTGAATGGTATCGTTGTACTGCGCAGCATATAGCAGTTGCTCTACTTGAAATGAAAAGGTGCCTAACCCAACTGTAGTAATACTTTACAGTCCCGGGGTCAGGCACTTTAATAGGAGAGTACTTTTGTTTTATAAAGCTTCTTCCAATTCTTTTTCAGTATACCCAAACATGTAATCTTCATCTTTTCCGTGTGAAGCCCAAATCTCTGCAGCTTCGTAAACGCTTAATGACTCATCATTATCTTCATCGGCATCATCTAAACCATAGTTACAATTTGTACAGTACATTTCACTATAAACATATTTTTTAGTTAATGACTCTCCACATTTTGGACAAGGTGGAGTCTTACCTGTATATTCATTCTCTTCTTTCGAACTTCCCCTTTTAAAAAGATCAAATATACCCATATTGATTACCTCCTTATTATATAAAATTTACATTTACATTTATTGGCTAACAGTTGCTCTTATTTTCTGAATTATATCATGTCTAATGGCAGAACTTATACACAAATATGAATCATCTCACAATTTAACAAGAATTCAGAAGATCATTGCCTCTAGGCACAATCCGTAGTTTGCTAGATTTCGTCTTCATAAACCCTTCATTTATTTAATAGTGCTATTAGTAATTAATTCATGGTGTAATAGACCCGCTTATTAAAGTATAATTACATTAGGTAAAATTTGTAACATGAAAAGGAAGGGATTAAAAAGATGAGCGCAATAAGATCGAATTGGGTTAACTTTTTAAGACAATATGGTCCTATTCCTCAAAATGACAATATGTATGATGAAACTATACAGTCAATTTTGAGGAAAAAGAAAGTTACACCAATTAGAATTGATACGGAATATCTTGAAGAACTAGTTGAAAACTTTAAAAGTGTAAATCCTTATTCAGTTGTATTGACTGGTACAGCGGGAGATGGAAAGACCTATTACTGTCGTGAAATTTGGAAAAGACTTGGTGGATCTGAAGTCAAGTGGGCGGAAAATAATAAGATAGAAGAGTTAATGGTTAATAATTACAAAGTAATATTCATAAAAGATTTAAGTGAATTATTGGAAGACGAAAGAGAAATACTGTCTACAATGGCTGACTCAATTATGGGTATGGAAAATAGAATAGTATTTTTGGTAGCTGCAAATGATGGACAATTGCTTGAAACGTGGAAGATGGTAAAACAAAGCTATAATGTTATAGATTCAAAAAACTGTATTGAGGAACTTTTAGTAGAAGGGAAAAAGGAGAAAACAGGCTTTCTTATTAAATTATACAATCTAAGTAAAACTAATTCAGCAGAGCTTCTCCCTAAGTTAATTAAAGAAGTATTAAATAATCCCGGCTGGGAAGAGTGTAACAATTGCTCATTTAATAATTCACATGAAACTCTTTGTCCAATAATCGAAAACAAGAAGAGATTAGAAGAAGAAACTAGCTTAATAACGAAGAGGTTAGTAGACTTATTAACTTTATGTGAAATAAATGAGATTCATATGCCATTAAGGCAATTACTTCTGTTGGTCTCAAATATGTTACTAGGTCATCCAGATGTAAGGGATAAATTGTTAAAGTGTACTGATATATCGAAAATTAATGAAAACAATACAACTTACTTAGCTAGCATTTATCGTAATATATTCGGAGAAAACCTGACGGAGAGAAAAAGAAATTCGACAGATATATTTGTGACACTTAATAAATTTGGTATAGGATCAGAAACGAATACGCTCGTAGATAATATATTGATATTTGGAGAAGATGATCAGGAGTACTATGAGCTTTATGAACTTCTTGTTCTATTGGATAAGCAATATGGAGCTGATAAGGTCTTTATTGCTGAGAAAAAATCCTACTTAGAAGGCGATGTTGAAGACAAAGATAATTTTCTAGAAATGTTAAAATCTCAACGACAAAGGTTATTTTTTGTAATTCCTGAGAAGCTAGAAGATAGATTAAACCTGTGGAATTTAACAACATTTCAATATGCAGGAGAGTTTCTAGACCAAGTTTATCGAGTCTCAAAAGATAATCAAAAGGTCAAACCCCAATACCTTACTAGATTAGTAAGAGGTTTAAATAGAATTACCACTGGTTTATTGGTGCAAAATAATGATCAATTAATCTTATCTACTTCCGGCAATTACTCTCAAGCCAAGATTAGTAGAGTTTTGGAGGAAATGGTTTCCGTTTCTCCAAAAAGAGGTGAGTATATTAAGTTTGATATGGGAGAAGACAATCAAAGAGTAAATTTATCAGTTAGTTTTGCGAGTGACCTAGAACCTGTGAAACTTAACTTACAATTAGTAAGATATGAATTTATATCTAGAGTGGCCGAAGGAGCATTACCCGGCAGTTTTTCAAGAGAATGCTACGAGGATATATTAGCATTTAAGAGTAGATTATTAAAAAAATTAGATGATAGAAGAAAAGCAGATGGTGAACTTGAAGAGGCTCAAATTTCCCTAAAACTATTAAAAGTAAATGAAAAAGGCATAGTTGAGCATAAGACTTTGGAGGTGTTCTAATGCTAAAAACTCTTCCACGAACATCTAACAATATCAAGTCAGATTTTTGGGTAGATGAAGCAATTTGGGGTCATAGATTGTACGATGAACAAACACCATGGCTTTGTGTAATGGAATTCATGGGAGTATTAAATTCAGAGTGCGAAAGAAAAAGAGCTTTTAAGGAAAATGAATTTAATAGGTTGGCATATAGCCCTTATACTAGGCTTTATTTGAGGAATATTCTTTTTAATAATCCTTTTATGGAAATTGTATATCGGGACTATCAAGCAACCAATGATGATAATAAAGCTTGGACTGATTGGTTGAAATTGGCTGAGAAAAACTTCGGAGGAAGCGATTACCCTAATCTGTCTTACTTAAAAGGAAACTTTGACACTTTTGATAAGTTCTACGAAACAGTTAAGTTCCTCCAGAGTAGTACTATTGAAGGAGAAAATAATAAAAGGTGGAGTTCTCAATTTATCTTTCCATATGGCAAAGAGTGCTTATATGAAGATTTGAGGGTGAATGGGAATAAAGTTCAGACTGACAGGAGATTCTTTGGAAGAACTGGTGAGTTGTTATATTTAATGCTTTCCCGTTCTAACAAAGGGGAAGAGCTTCTGGGTTTTCTTGAACCCAATATAATCAATTCAAAATCTATTTATAACAGATTAGCCCAATTATTGCAGCCGAATTATGGAAAAGCAGAAGTAGCAAAAGACTCAACAGGGTCCTACCTACCTTATGAATATTTACAAGAGTACACTAATATGGCTGACGATTGGATTAATATATTTAATAATAAAATACCAGCATACGATACTATACCGCATATAGTAAATATTACGGGCCTACACATGATTATCTATTTTCTTAATAGATCAAAAGATGTTCTTAATCAGAGTAATAAAACACAGTTTATTTTAGAAATTTTAGCTCCTAAAAAAACAATTATTAGGGATCTTGCATCAGATTCCTATATTAACAATAACAACCTTTCTAGGCAAGCTTTAGAGCATTATATAAGAAGTATTAAAGAAACAGAGGAATGGGAAAATATAGGGGACTTCCCTGATCCGTTCTTTGAAGCACAAAAGTTATTAAATAAATATTTTTTATGGCCATCAAATAGTGATGATCTGTTAGCAGAAAATGTTGACTCATTGGTAGAAGAGTTAGTGGACAAAGCAATTGCAAGACATAAACAGCATGTTAACAATTTCCATAGGGTATGGGGAAGAGAAATAGGGTTCTCCTCAAGTAGAAATAGTCAGCGAATTAGGTATGCTCCAACAGACAGTTTTTTAAAGACCTTAGTATTAGCAAATGTACCTGAAAGAATGGAATTTCAAGACTTTCTGAAAAAACTTTTTGAAAAGTATGGATTTGTTATTGGCGATAAAGAGGCAACAGATGTAATTAATTCAGGGCAAGCTGATCAAGAATCTTTCTCGGATAATTCACAAAGGTTAGAACAAAGGCTTTCTAGTATGGGACTACTAAGAAGGTTGTCTGATGCTTGTGCATATGTTGAGAATCCTTTTGCAAAGGATGGTATATAATGAATCATTTAGAGTTAATCGGAAAGGTAGCCGTCGAATACTTAAAATCTAATATAGAGAATGAATTTTCTGATGGAACTGCTAGATTTTTATTGGATAGACTGTCCGGTCCGCAGGTATCGGTTATATGTAAAGAAATCTTAAATGATATATATCTTAAAGATATAATTGATATAAAGATACCTATAGAACTAGCGGTTGGTAACGATTTACCTGATAATATTATTACACGGGAAAGAACGACTAGGTTACGACATACCCACACTGATAAGCCAGTGCTGCTGCTGGCAAATAATAATGACGATCAAGGTCAATCGTTAAGGAATATCTATACAATAGGGGCTAATGATCTTAAATCTAATACTCACCTGTGGATAAAAGTTGTATCGAAAGATTTACCCTCTATAAATGGAAGCGATAGATTATTAAATATATGGGGAAAAGCTTTAACAGGATTACTTAGTATTAACGACTGTAGCTTAGAAATGGTTAGTACGTTTATTGTCAGTACTAGAGAAAGTATAGACAAAGATGGAACCTCTCTTATTGAAGCATTGGGCTGGGCATTACCTGCTTTAAAAATCCCTAGAGATTCCGGTTATTTCTATAGTATTCCTGAAAATAGGTTAACTTATAAAAATAAGTGGGCAGCAGCTTTCAAAGAATTAAAAGAAAAGAGAAGTTATTTTCTTCATAAGCTAACTCCTTCTAGAGATGTAATAGAAAACGATCAACTTATAAATTCCTTCGAAGAAGCTAAAGAATATATTCCGGAAGATATACATCCTGCCATATTGAAGTTCATAGAATCTAAGCCCGGATGGAATGATGAATCTAAGGTATTAGCAACTTATGAATGGGAGCAAGACCATATTGGTAGTTTTTTCTCAGGTATTAAAATCTCCAAAAAAACAACTTTAGCTGAAGAAACAAAAGAATTCTTAGAGGATGAGTATTCTGATTTAATTACTGAAGAAGACGAGAATTACCTAGAGCTATTGGGGAAGAGAAAAGCAAGGGAACCAAATGAGGAAGATATAGCATTCTATGAAAAGCAAAGATATCAAATTGAGAGTGATAAGAAATTAAAGGCCAAGTGGGATAAGTTTATTTACGGAAAGCCTATAGAGTGTACTGATTTCTTAATTGGATTTATGCAAGCGATAGAAAGACTTTTTGCGCAATCCGAAGCATCAAGTGGAAAAAAGGTAATCAAAATTAAAACACAAAAGAGAGATTCAAGAAATGTTTGGCTAAATTTAAATACCGATCTAGGCTTGTATTTTTCTACTAGATATAAGGGATTAGAGAAATTAACCAAATCTTCAATTGAATGGGATACTTGTTATCTTTTTGAGTACGATAATTTTATAGAAGAGGAAAAGAAAAGGGCAAAAGCGAAGGGAAATCCTTTTAAGCCAAATAACTCAGTATCAAAGGGTTCAAGACAAATTAAATTTTACTTTGAGCTATTCTATCAAGATGAACATGGTATAGAACAAGACTGTAAAGTGCAATTGGTTTGGGAAGGGGCAACAAATGCAATTGGGATGGAGCTATTTAATGATGTAAGAAGATTAAAGGAAAAACCTTTCCAACACACAAGTGTAGCAAAAAACCCAATAAGTAAAAAAGGGAAGCTACAAGGAATATCGCTAAACGATATATATACCTTACAGGCAGTATATAGACAAGATAGAGGTTCTCTTGTAGGAGTATATGAGGAAGATAAAGATATATCAAAGCAGTTTCTTCAGGAATTGGAAAATTCTAGAGTTGAGGGGAGAGTTAATGAAGAGGGTTATCAAGAAATATCAACCTCTTGGGAAAAGTTTTCCAAAGAATACACTAATGCTCTTAATCACTGGGTAGAGGAAGGATTAATAAATGAGTCACATACTCAACAGTCAATACTATATGGAGAATTATTAAGTAAAATATCGAAATACGCAAAAGGAGACATTAACCGGATAAATATCTGGTATCCAATTATTAAATTAGGAGTGGTAGAGGTAAGAGATACGAGACCTTTAGCAATTATACCTCCTTGGAATCCTTTCAGGATGTCTGCTCTTGCGACGAAAATGCAGCAAATTAACAATATAATTATTTACTTATTATCATCAACAGAAATAGACTTTGGAGATTCAAAGCTTTTCTTCAATGAACTTATAAATGATATTGAGCATTCTTATTATCCAGAGATTTGTTTAGGATTTAATGGGGAGGATATCCCTGAATTATTATCAATCACAGATTCTCTTTATGATTATAGTTTAATGGAAATGCCGATTGTTAAGGTAACTGATCAAGAAACAAATGAAGATCCAAAAAATGCAAGTGAAAAGTTAACTGGTTTATTAGAACGGTATCTTGAGTTGCAACCCCATGAGGGTGCCAACTTAGGCGTCGTTTTATACAATTCCGACTCAACTAGATTACCACTGTCAATTGTGGATTCTATCTCGAAGTTAAACAGTAAAAATGACAATATAAGGTGTCAAGTGGTGTTAAGACATAGAGATACGAATAAACTAAATCAGATATATTCAAAGATGGTTGAAGGATCTGATTCTGATCCTGATATGTTTGTTGCAAGTGAAGTTACTAATGACTTTATGGCAAAGCTTCGTATTGGGGTAATGGCACATCAATCTTCTGTTTCAGAAAGAGAAGAAGGTAAACCTTACGATATAGTGTTTTTACAAGATGTAATTTCTAGACAAGCTAATTTTGAGTGGACTAAAGTAGAGACAACTTATAACCCGAGTAACTTAGAATTATTTCCAGCTAGATGGTCACGACGTCGCCCAGCTGCAAAAGATGAATTAAAATCTACCACTTATCTAGTATGCCCTAGTCAGCTAACCGAGGGATGGCAGTATTTAAGTTTTATTAGAAGTATATCGGAGAGTGTGGATGAAGAAGCAGCAGGGTACTTCTTACCTGCAAGGCAAATTACCTTTCAGAATAGTGAAACTAAAAATGTTTTTGAAGAATCTCATAAGCTTGGCGAGTGGGTAGCAAATTATGATGAGCTTCTAGATAGAAGACTTTTAAAAAGCCAAGGCGTCAATGTAATAAAGTATCAACATAATAAGACTAACGGTCCTAACTTAGTTGTCTCAACAACAACATCTCTTAAACTCTTAAAAATAATATTAAAAAGAAAATTCAAGACATTAAATCTAGGTATCAATGATGAAGATATCGACTGGTTAACCGATTATTTTATAAATGAAGCTAATGAGTTATCAGGAGATATTGTACTAAGAGCAGCAAAAATAGGACGATATGCTAGTGAGTTAATGGGAGTTGTCCTTAGTAAGTTAATTACAAAAGAAGAGGTTGAAGAAGGAGGAAGTATAGGCTGGTACTTCCTTGATGACTATGCAAGTTGGTTAGGAAAAAAAGAAGAGCAGATTGCCGATATACTTGCTCTTAGTCCATTTGAGAAGGATGGGAAATACTACTTAAAACTGTTGGTTACTGAGGCTAAGTTTGTAGATATAAAAAGTCTGTCGAATTCCAAGAAAACCTCAAAAAAACAACTTATTGATACAGTTTTGAGAATAAATGAGGCTTTATTTGGTGTACCTAGTCGTCTTGATAGAGACTTATGGTTGTCCAAAATTAGTGATTTGCTTGTCGAAGGAACGATTTTTATGCAGAACTCTACAATTGCTATTGAAAAGTGGAGAGAATTAATTAGAACAGGTAGAGTAGAAATAGAAATAAAAGGATATTCTCATGTTTTTGTACCAACAAGTGATGGTTCAGATACAATAGAGAGCGAGCAAATTAGAATAAATGAGGTTGAAAATAGCTTCCAAGAGGTTTATTCAAGAGAATCTGTTAGGGGTCTTATCTTATCTATTTTAGATAAAAAACCACTCTATAATGTTAGGTCAAATTTTGCTACTGAAGTTACATGGAAAACGTTTAACCCTTCCTTGCCTACGGATAAAAATGAGATTGAAAAAGAGATAAAAGAAAAAGTTAATAGTACAGAAGAAGAAGTAAGAAATGAAACCCCAGAGAAAAAGGTAGGAGAAGGACAGAACGAGGAGAGTAGTTCGGATGAAAAACGAGCTATGGATACTATTCCTAATTCAGAAAATAATACAAATATATCAAATGCAAATTTACAGGATTGGATAACTAATAATGTTAATGAAGAGGTAAATAGTAATAGCGAAGTAGATTGGCTCTCTAGTGCTGTTAATTCTTTGAAGGCAGCGTTGGCAACTTATAATTTACAAGGAAAAGTATTAGAATCTAGACTTACACCCAATGCTGCTATTATTAAGTTAAAGGGTTCCGATCGTTTAAGGGTAGAGGATATTGAAAAGAAAAAGTCTCAACTTTTAACAACCCATGCACTGAACATCATTAATATCCTCCCTCAGCCCGGTGAGATAGTAGTTTTTATAGAAAGACCACAACGGGAAACTGTTTCATTGGCAAATGTTTGGAATAATAGAGATTTGAAAAATGATATTAAAGATACCAATTTGAACTTTATATTGGGTGTAAAAGAAGTAGACGGTGAGGTACTGTATTTAAACTTAGGTGGAGCTTTCGGAGGATTAGAGCAGCATGCCCCTCATACATTAATTGCAGGTGAAACCGGGAGTGGGAAATCCGTTTTAATTCAAACCCTTATATTAGACATTTGTGCAACGAATTCAACTGATACAGCAAAAATATATTTAATTGACCCGAAATATGGTGTGGACTATCAAAACCTTGAAGAATTACCTCACTTATCAGAGGGGATAATTATTAATCAACAAAGAGCGTCGGAGATACTCGAAGAGCTAGTGGGTGAGATGGAAAAAAGGTATTTGATGTTTAGGGATTATAAAGTACCAAATTTAAAGGAATATAATCAGAAAGTAGACGATAAGCATAAGTTACCATTTATTTATCTCATACATGATGAGTTTGCAGATTGGATGTTAATAGATGAGTATAAGAGTACAGTATCATCCATTGTTCAACGGCTAGGAGTTAAAGCAAGAGCTGCGGGTATTCATTTGATTTTTGCAGCACAAAGGCCAGATAAAGATGCGCTACCTATGCAGTTAAGGGATAATTTAGGAAATAGGCTTATCTTAAAGGTAGGTAGTACTGGAACGTCAGAAATTGCACTAGGTGAAAAAGGTGCTGAAAATTTACTTGGTAAAGGTCATCTGGTGGCTAAATTGTCAGGAGAACCAAACCTGATTTATGCGCAAGTTCCATATATATCAAGTGAGGATATCAATAAAGTAAGTAACATAATTAAAGCAAAGAAATAAAATAAAGAAGATGGCTAAATGTTAGTCATCTTCTTTATATTCTGCACGTAATTGTAGTTTTTTTAATTCGTAATCTTCCTCAGAAGCGTGTCTCCATTGAGCAGCAAGTATCAGTTCAGACCATACTTTATCGGTTAAATTAGTTTTTTTGTAAAGTTTTAATAACATGAGTTTTAACTGTTTTTCACTGTATAAACCATCAAAGTAATCCAAATATATCCATTCTAGATTTTCCTGAACTCTTTTTATATCCATAAATATCCTCCGTCAAAAAAAGTGAGTTATATAAATCAATCAATTAATATCATTCTTTAGAGGTCGCAGCTTATTAATACTCTTACCAGAATCGTATGGGTGAGGATATAGAGTTTTTTTACATTTGTTGCACTCTACATCGCAGACTCTATCGTAAAGAAGTTCATGTTTTTTTTTTTTTTTTTTTTTTTTTTTTTTTTTTTTGAATATTCTGGAATTTCTTCTGTATCTTTTACGAAATAAATGCCTCCACATGTACATCTCATATGTATCCCTCGAGTGATTATATTAACTATAGCATAACTTACTTATTCGTTTTTTATAAATTAGATATTAAGGCATTATGAACAAGGATAAAGGTTAGAGTGTAATTTTGGTGAAAAGAGTAATAAATCATGACCGTTAGATTAAGAAAAAGTTAGTTACCCTTCCTTTTAATAAAGATAGTATATTTAAGGGCATTTAAAGGGGGTAGACAAATGGTGTTATTGTGATCACTGATATGTATAACCATTGAATAGATCCTACACCACAAAAATACGTCAACTGTACCAATATATAATTAACCGTTTGCCTTCTGTATAATTAATAAGTGGTTAAAGCAAAAGATTAATGATGTTTTTAGCAGGCGGTAATCTGAGAAATTAGTATTATAAAATGTCTAATATACCATGCGATATCTTTGACTTTTAGACTTTAATATTGATAAAAGAAAATGCCATTAACAGCGTTTTCGAAATTACCCTATACAATTCGACAATATCTAGTGAGATAAAGTTAAGCTAATGAGCTAAATAAGAGAATTCAGCAGTATAAATTACTATGAATTCTCCATTCAAAAGAATTTAATATTAAAAGGGAGGTGAGGAACGTTAAATTGCTAATTTGTTTAGACTGTAATAGTGTTTTTAATCTTGATTATGAATGGAAGGAGTGCAAGTGCGGACATTCGAAAGGAAAGTATATAGATAATCTAAACGCAATTTTTGAGGGAGATGCCGCGGTTCCACTAGGGTTTAGTAATGCATCACTGATAACTGCAATTAATAACCAACCAGATCAGGGACTTGGGGAGGAGTTTACTGCATTTGTTATTCCGAGGAAATGTCCAACATTTAGAAAAAACGATGAGTTAGATAAACCTGTTATGTAGTGAATATAGCTTTTTATTATTTGTGCTTAATCCCATGTAACTGCTAAACTAAAATAGACAGTTTCCGACAAATAAATTTGAACACTTATTTACCAAAATATCCTCTAACAGTATGATAGTTTTATATTATTTAACTGTCGGGGGGCTTTGAAAGGTGGAAAAGTGGTTGAAGTATGTGGAAATTAAACGAATGTTAGAACAAGGGTACTCAAAAGCAAAGGTTGCAGAAAAGTTTAATATTTCAAGAGGAACATTGTATAAGTACTTAAACATGTCTCCTGATGAAATGAGCATTTGGTTAGCTTCTTGTAAGACGAGGAGAAAAAAGTTAGATGTGTTTAAAGGGATGATCCTTAATTGGCTTAGAGAGTTTCCGGATGTCAGTGCTGCACAGATTTTTGATTGGATTCAAGATCGCTTCCCAGAGTTTAAAGTCGGGGAAAGTAGCGTTAGGAGTTATGTTCGCAATTTGAGGAAAGAGTATGATCTCCCTAGAACTAAGGAAGAAAGGCAATTTCAGGCGATTGAAGATACGCCAATGGGGCAACAGGCACAAGTAGATTTTGGACAAATAAAGGTAAAAACTATGGAAGGAAAGATGGTGAAACTATACTTTGTAGCATTTGTTTTATCTAACTCTAGGTACAAATATGTTGAGTGGTTAAATCGTCCTTTTACTACAAAGGATTTAATTATGGCTCATGAAAACGCTTTTCAATACTTTGGTGGAATACCTTATGAAATCGTGTACGATCAAGATCGAATTATTATTGTTAGTGAAAACTATGGTGATCTTATCATGACAAAAGAGTTTGAAGTCTTTCGTCACTCGCATCAACTGAAAATATATATGTGTAGGGCGTTTGATCCTCAAAGTAAAGGTAGAATTGAAAATGTAGTAGGTTTTGTAAAGAAAAACTTCGCAAAGTTTCGCATTTTTACTAATTGTGATAGTTGGAACGAGCAGTGCCTTCGTTGGTTAGAGAGAACTGGGAATGGTAAGGTCCATAATATAACGAAAAAAAGACCAGTCGAAGTGTTTCAAGAAGAAAAGAAACATTTACGACCAGCCCTTCCGCTTATTGATGCGACCAACAACAATAAGCAAAAATATACAAACCTTAATTCAAGTATAACAAGGACTGTTCGTAAGGACAATACTATTCTATTTAAATCAAATCGCTATAGTGTTCCTCTCGGAACATATTCTCCATTTGGAACAGTTGTTACATTATTAGTAGAAGAACAGACGCTAAAAATTATAGATCAAGAAACAGGCGAAATGATCGGGGAACATGAAATCTCCCTGGAGGTTGGGAAG
>NZ_MLQR01000039.1 GCF_001866005.1 Anaerobacillus alkalilacustris | reverse complement strand
CGGGACTTTGATAGTAGCTCATTACAAAAAAAGAAGCAGAAAGTAACACGGACTGCTGAAAAAGTCCAAATTTTTTTATCTGAAAAATAATATTCAAAAAACGAGCCTCTAGAATCGCTTCTAAGGCTCGTTTGAGGGTTAGGGCGACATTTTTGCCCCCCTATAATCATTCGTTTTTCAAAAACATTCACTTTTTCAGTGGCCTCAAAGTAACATTCCAATATTTGTATCCTTAGCCTGATGACATTGATCAAGGAACCCCCCCACTGATTGAAGTTCAGCTTTATACGGTTCAGTTTAATAATTACGAAATATACTTAATTTAACCACGAAAATTACCTCTTTATTTTAATGTCCTATCTATTGCAATTGACGCCGATTGTTAAATATTACTAAGTTATTAGGTGCATAGATTAGACGAAATGAAACAAAATAGTAGTACAAGAGGAGGTGATTATCTTGGCAAACAACAATAGTTCAAATCAATTATTAGTGCCTGGCGTACAACAAGCTTTAGATCAAATGAAGTATGAAATTGCTTCTGAATTTGGAGTACAATTAGGTCCAGATGCTACTGCTCGTGCAAATGGTTCTGTTGGTGGAGAAATCACAAAGCGTCTTGTTCAAATGGCTGAGCAACAGCTTGGTGGATCACGTTAACAAAAAGTAAATATCATGGCTTTTAGGGGGTGGAATATTCCATCCCCTCTTGTAATAATTATACCTAAAAGGAAGTAATATTCGATGGCTATGTGTCCTTTATGTAATGGATTAACCTCGGTCGAAATAAAATGTGAACAATGTCATAGTGAGATGAGCGATAAAGGGAGGCTGTTAGATTATTTTGACGATTATAGTGCGTACTTAGATATTGATGGAATGAAGTTATTTGATGGAATTACCGATGATCAAAAAAATAATCAGTGTCCTCATGTTTTTTATTGTTATCAATGTCATATGGAAAATACGGTTTTAATTGATGAAATATAAAGAAGCTGACCAAGGCCAGCTTCTTTTGTCCAAGGTAAGAAAGTATAAAATTTCTAACTTAGAAACTGTCTAGCTCCAGGCGCCACCGGCTCGACCACTTCAGCCCTACTCTTTCGGTCAAAAACCGACCGCTAGAGTAGGCCTTCCAGTGTTTGTCGCCGATAGGCGGGCGTTTTGCGCTTTTCTAATTAACGAATACGTAATTCAGTTTTTGGATCAAAGAAATGAACTTTATTCATATCAAATGCAAGATCAATACTTTGACCATTCTTAATATCAGTACGAGAGTCTACACGAGCGATGAAGTCTTGTTCACTAACTTTTGAATATAAGAAAGTTTCAGCACCCATTAACTCAGCAACTTCAATTTTTGCTGAAATTTTTGTTTCAGGTGAAGATTCAATAAATACTGGCTCATCATGAATATCTTCAGGACGAATTCCTAATAGAATTTCTTGGCCTTTATATGGCTCTAACATTTTCAATTTTCCTTCAGGTACTTTTACTTTTAAGCTACCAATGTGGAAGTACCCATCTTCAAGTTTACCATTTATGAAGTTCATAGCTGGTGATCCGATAAATCCACCTACGAATACGTTTTCTGGTAAGTCATAAACTTCTTTTGGAGCCCCAACTTGTTGAATAACTCCATCCTTCATAATAACAATACGGCTTGCCATTGTCATTGCTTCTGTTTGGTCATGCGTTACATAGATTGTTGTTGATTGTAAGCGTTGGTGAAGTTTTGTAATTTCAGCACGCATTTGTACACGTAATTTTGCATCAAGGTTTGATAATGGTTCATCCATTAAGAACACTTGAGGATCACGAACGATTGCACGTCCTAAAGCAACACGCTGACGCTGACCACCAGACATAGCTTTTGGTTTACGATCTAACATTTCTGTTAAACCAAGGATTTTTGCAGCTTCTTTAACACGACGGTCAATTTCTTCCTTTTTAAATTTACGTAGTTTCAGACCAAACGCCATGTTGTCATATACATTCATGTGTGGGTATAGTGCATAGTTTTGGAATACCATTGCGATATCGCGATCTTTAGGCGCAACATCGTTTACTAGACGATCTCCAATGTAAAGTTCTCCTTTAGAAATATCTTCAAGTCCAGCGATCATACGTAGAGTAGTAGATTTACCACAACCAGATGGACCAACGAATACGATAAACTCTTTATCTTTAATTTCTAAGTTGAAATCAGTAACTGCTGTTACGTCACCTTCATAAATTTTATAAATATGTTTTAACGAAATATCTGCCATTTATAACGCCTCCAATATTGTGATTAACTTATGTCCTAATTGTAGCCTCTGAAAGCGTTTTAGTAAATTGTAAGCGTGCACAAAGATAAATCGTGTCGTTTGTGCACACTGCAAGAAAGCTTGGTCAATTCTTTGCTAAATTACTACTTCCTATTTATTTCTTCTAATGTTAATAGCATATACATTGCTGCAGCTTGTTGAAATTGCCTAATATCTATCCCGGTTTTTTCAATAAATTTATCAATTCTATATTGGAGACTATTTCGATGCATATATAACTTTTTGGCCGCTAAAGTCGTATTTAAATTACATTCAAAAAAAATTTTTATTGTTCTTAGCAACTCTTTATCGCCTTGAAAAGAGTTAATTGTTTGTAACAGCACTTTCTTTGTCATATCACTAATTCCATTTGTTAAAATAAAGGGAATGAGCTGTTCTTTTTGGATAACATTAAGATTCGGTAAAATACGCCTTGCAAGAGAGAACGTGCTTACTTCCCATGTATATATTTCTTTAGCTTCTTCTAACTCACAAAATCTAGTGCCTTGAAATATTGACAGTTTAATATAAAAGTCTGACATGATTGCTTCAGTTATACTACTATCACAATAATCTTCCATTTTTTTGTCTGATATATATTCTACAATAAAACCTTCACTATTGTTATTCCAAACAAATGTAACATTTTCTGGGAAGTAACTTTTAAGAGCATCCTCAAACTCTATTTCATCTTGTAGAGTCCCATTAATGTGAAAATGTATAAAGCGAAACTCATCTGTTTGTACAGGTAGTTCACCAATTACTTGGTTTTCTTCTACTAGAGTCTTCCAAAATCGCTGATCGGTGTTGTTTAAGTGCTTTACAGGTTTCAAGAATACGTTTAGCAATTGAACTTGTTCTTGTGTTAGTAAATTTGCATTAAATGTTAATATTTCTTTGCTTGGGAATTCATATTGTAGGATCTTGAGGTTATTGTTTAGTAGTGCTTCTTTTTCTTCTAGAATCGCGTTCTTTAAAATTAATTTTAAATGTTCTATCATAACTTTATCCCTTCAAATCAAAAGTATTATCCAACTTTTAATGAACTGCTAAATCATGCTTAAAACTATGAAAAAACAAAATATTTAGGAGAAGATGTTGTCCAAAAAGTTCGGATAGCAAAACCTCCAATCAGTGGGAGATGTGCAACATCCCCCAATTAATTGAAAAGTTATGCTTATTGAAAGGGTATCAAACTCGTAATAGTAAGACAATATTTTTGTTGTGGAAATTCAGTTTCTAAAATAACAACTTTTTCCCCGCTCTTAAGGGGAAGTAAGGACGCGTATTGATTGAAGTTTAGCTTTATACTTCCTTTGGTTCTTCTTCTTCTTTGAAGTCTTGAGTTTCCTCAATTTGTGGATGAGCGTATTTGCCTGTTACAGTTCCACCGGCCAAACCTTCATTTGTCATTCTATCGACATCTAAAAATACTTTTTCTCTACCTTCGTAATTTGAATCTTTCTTTTTCATTTTATTTACCTCCATAATACCAAATATACATATTTCTCACCTTTAAGGTACTTAGCAACACCTGTTGAAACTCAAGAAATTCGTTGATCAAACTGATTTGTACTTAAGGGTCATAGCCCCCCACCTCTAAGCGTAGCCTAGGTGGGAACTTCCATTTAGTGGAGTGGAGACTCCATCTCAATTTCCGATGTTCTAGCGAAGCTAGAACGAGTTCTCTGAAAAAAGAGGGGAGCATCCTTTTAAGGTTTGATCAGTTAAGTTTTATTGTGTGTAAAACCTTAATAAATTATGATATGGGCATATGAAAGAAGAACTGTAAATGGTTTTTCGTTTAACCATTCACAGCCCAAATCCAGAGTCATTATAGAAACATTGGATTAACGTATTTAATGCTTTCATTTCAATGTCTGGCTCATCAAATTTCATTGGCTTTGCATTTACCTCAAAAATCCAATGTTGATCATCAGTGTCTATTCCTAAGTCAATGGAAAATTCACATAAGTAGCCGTATGATCGTTCAAGTTGATGTGCAGTTGCAATGGCAATTTTATTAATTAAGTCAGTATTTATTTCTTGATTGACCTCTATTAAAGGAATGATTTTTCCGCCTTGGGGAACATGAGTAGTGACTCCACCCTTTTTCGCGCAACGAACTCCAATACCACTCATAAGCCATGTGTCTTTTACTCTTTGAACGAGAATACGAAAATCGTATGGGTTACCTTCGTATTCTTTCAAATGAACTTTTCTTTGTATGATTGCTTTTCGTTTTCGTAAACTCTCACTTACTTTTGCAAATGCATCATCTAAGTTTTTAAAGGATTTACACCATTTATTTGTTTTTATTACATATTTATCTTCGATTTTAGAAATAACGGAAATTCCATTTCCTTGGTTACTAAGGACGGGTTTTATGAACAAGGATTGATGGTCTTCTAGCCAAGCTTCAAGTTGCTTCTTATCAGTAAAAATGTCTGTTTCAGGTAAATGATATTTAATTACATTATTTTCGATTAGGTGTTTGTATGTTTCCCATTTTTCAAAAAAGTGCGGATTATAAATTGGTATCCTATTTTTGTTAGCGATCTCTTGAACTTTTCGCATCTCACTACTTTTTTCTTCATGATAGGAAGCAATTCGGTTATAGAAAATATCAGGGAGAGGGAAGAGCCCTTTTTGCCACTTCCCTTCATCAACAAAATAACCTTCAACTGATACTTCATCTATTCGCTCAGGTGTCATTACAAAGGAAATACCTCCATGTTTTTGAAGCTGATCTTGAATTTTTATGAAGGTAGAACGATTACCATAGAAATCTTTCCCATTCGCTCTACTCGCTAATATACCGATAAGAGGACCGACCTTGTTGTTAATTTTTTTCACAAGAAAACAACTACCAATAGGTTTATTTTTATAGTTTAATGGAAGAAGATTTTTTCCGAAATTTAAAGGCTTTTTAACTAGACTTTGCCATTCTTGATTTTTATTATCGTAAAAAATGTTCATTGGCATTCACAAGCTCAGGCTGTTTTTCTATCGACTTTTTAAATAAGTAAACAGCATAATGCAAAGGTAGTCTTCTTGAATTTAAATCGTCACTTTTTAATTTAGGGTGGGAAAAAATAGTTCTTCCAGGCTTAGAGTTTGCCTCAAACATCCAAACGTGTTCATTTTGGTCAACACCAATATCAAAACCGATCTCTCCTATAAATCCCGACATTTTTTTATCAATTTTTTCACTGAGTAAAAGGGCTGTCGCATGTAATTTTTTATCAAGAGCAGAGTTAATCCCTATATCATGAAGGATTTCATTTACTGTCTTTATTTCACCGCCACTTTTTACGTGGGTAGTTACACTACCTGATCCGGCAATTTTTGCTGCGACGGCACTAACACACCATTCACCATACTCATTTTTGTTTGTGTGGATACGAAAATCGATCGGATTATTGTTCCATTTTAATAAGTTAATCCCTTGTTGGGCAATCATCTCATTAAGTCCATAAGGAAACTGTTGACGAATTAATCTTTTTAACGAAGAATATCTCCTTAAGCGATTTTCTTCATTACTTCGAAAACGACAATAAACGAGAGGTTCTTCTTTTTTTTGGATTAATTGTTGAATCCCAAGTCCAAGACTTCCATTCGCGGGCTTTATATACACTTGTTTGTACTTTTCTAGCAGCTTTTGGACATCTGAGCTTGTAGGTTGGAAATAGGTCTCTGGTAAATGTTTGCTGGCGGTCTCATCATCAATAAGTAGTTGATGAATATCCCACTTGTTAAAGAAACCAGGGTTAAACCATGGAATGTCATATTCTTTTTGTAATCGATCTTTTACTTGTTTTGATATTTCTAAGCTTTCAACCTTTCGATTAGGAAGTCTATCATAAACTACGCTAGGAAGTGGAACTCTTATTTGCTTCCAACCATCTTTTGTATAGAAATACCCTTTTACTGTTCCACTTTCCCAGTCAATTTGGTGAGCACCGAATACGAAATAAAAGGCTCCTACTTTTTTTTCAGCAGATAGGAGTTTGGCAAAAAATAATGAACGTTCTCCAATTGGACGTAAGTGGAACTGAGTAAAACCAGCAGTAAATATCCCAACAAGAGGACCGATATAAATAGTCTCATCTTTTTGAAATAAATGTATCATGCTTTCTTGTGGAATCATAAGTTCATCCCATAAATCACTTGAAAGTAAATATTCATTTTTCTTATCTGGGTGAGGTGCAACCTCACATCGAACAGTTTTTGTCCCAAAGGAAATAGCTTTAGGAAATTGAACACGTTCTACATAATCTTTAAATAATTCTACTGGTACAAAAAATGTTTTTGAAAGATTTTTAGCTTTCTTTAATGGTAAAGTAATTGGATTCATTATTCCAACTCCCTTTCTATTGCATTATAAATAAATTGAGCCTTTTATTTAAAAGAAGCATTCGTACTGTTACTTTTAACGCGTACCACCAAGGAAAAAAGATATAAAATTCTGAAGGTAGAAATCTGTCTAGCTCCAGTCCTACGAGCTCGGTCACTTCAGTCAAGCAACGGACTTCAATAACTACTTGAAATCCTTCGTTGATTAGCTCCATGCAGCTTTGCTCCTGCGATTACTCGTCGCACAAGACACTACTTCGAGGAGGCTAACTACGAAGCACTACTAGAGGACGCTAAAAGCACGTAGGAAGCCAAAGAGTGGCTTTTAGTCAAAGGCCTTCCAGTGCCTATAGCTCGTGACCAAGGCGCTTGCGCTTTTCTAACAATAAACTATATTTTATCGGAGCTTTTGCTAGAAAGGCTTTCTTATGTGGATATAGACTCATAATCACTTTTCTACCGGGTTTTGAATTTGCTTCTAGGAGCCAAAGTCTTCCATTTTTGTCAATACCAAAATCTAAGCCTAACTCAAATAATTGGTATCCTTTACTTTCGAGTAATCTAGGTATTCGTAGTAATATTTTGTGTAATGAGAATTGGAATGCATCTTGATATTCATTAGTTAAGGAATTGTACCAGGATTCAAACGTAGCTACTTGACCACCGCTTCCTAGATTTGATGTATAATCACCTAATTTTCCTTTACGAATTCCTCTACCAACCTCTATCCATTCTCCATTCTTATCTTTCTGTAAAAAAACACGTAAATCAAATGGGCGTTGTTCTTGATCAGTTAAAGTTAATAATGGTTGTATTAAATATTGATGTGATCTTATTTTATAAACTAAATGTTGAATTTGCTTTTTGGTTAAGGTTTTGTAAAAAGGTTTACTTTCTCTTTTGGCGAGTAAGGTAAAACCATCTTGATTATTTGATAAAATAAAAATGCCTTTTCCTTGAGAGCCACTTGAGGGTTTTAGTAGTATCGAGGTTTGATTAGCTAGTAAAGTTAATATTTGATTTGAACTTTCTAACACCTCAGTTTTAGGTAAATGAGCCTTGATAATTTCATCGTCTAATAGCTCGTTATATATAATCCATTTGTTTGGGAGCCCGTGTCCAAGAAAGTGGATATCGGACTGTGATTTAAGCAAGGAGACATAAGGGAAGCACTTCAGATAAGCGACTTTACTTTCATAAAAACAACGATCATAAATATAAGGTGGGATCGGGAAGGTGTCTTCTACCCAGATGTTCGTTGTATGACAAAATTTTCTTCCTTTAGTTGTTTTAGTTAGCAGGTCGACATCATTCGGTAAAAATAAATAAATAGTTATATTATCTTTTTTTCCTGCGATTGCTATATCAGTAAAATAAGATTGCTCCTGAGTATGTTTCGTTACTAAAATTCCGAGACTGTCCATGAAATTATCGCTCCTTTTTTCCCTTTCTGTTTTTTTGAATGGGAAAACCTGATAAAAAGGCTAGATAATTTATGATTGCTCTAGTTGAAGGTCGTATCCGTTCAGTTCGACTTTCTATTTCTGATTTAGATGGCTTTGAATTCACCTCGATTATCCAAAGTTTTCCTCCGGTATCTATTGCAATGTCAATTCCAAGCTCGCCAAAGAGTCCTTCATAACTTTTACTAATTAAATATGCTACTTCAATAGCAAGTTCGCTCATTAGTTTTACATATTGTTGCGCTAGCTTTTCATCAAATAAATCTGTTAATACATCGAGTGGACGTTTCTGTTCACCGCCTTGTGCAAGGTTTGAAACCATTTTTTCCTTCGGGGAAATCCTTGCAACGGAGGATATGACTTTCCATTCGTTTTCGCCTCCTTTTACACATAAGACGCGAAAATCAAGTGGACGGCCTTGAATATGAATAAGATCTATACCTTGTTGCACGATAAAAGTTTTCTTTTTTAGACGTTCTTTTAATCGTTGATAAAGAATGTAGCTAGATTGAAATTTAGTTGAAATTTCCTGTGTAAACGAAGAGTAATAAACACTATATTCATGATCATGCTTATCAATCTTTAAGATTTGTCTTCCTTGACTACCATTTACAGGTTTAACGAAAATACAATTGTAAATGGTAAGTTTCTCTGCAAATGTATCGTAATCTCCAAATAAAGTTGTATCAGGTAAATGTGGTAGCACCTCAGGGAAACTAGATAAGGCTTGATTTATTTCCCATTTATTTAAAAAACTATGATTGAAATAATTAATTCCATTTTCTCGTAAATGTGCTGAAAATTCTTGATATACTTTAGATGCCTCGAAACCACGTGATCCGATCCGGTTATACACAGCATCGGGATAAGGTAATAAATGTTCTTGCCATTTGTCTTGTTCAAATGTATAACCAAAAAAACTTCCATCCCAATTGATCAAAGGTTTAATATAAAAAAATATATGATGGTCCTTTGCAAAACGAGCCATTTCTTCAAAAAATGTTGTTATAGTGCCAAACTGGGTTTGTTCATGATACATTTGGTTAGTAATACAAGTAAGAATAGGTCCTAATTTAAGTGTATTCTCGTTGGAATTATATAGACAATGTATTGGTAATATTTCAAAGGGTATCGATAATTTTTCCTTTAGGACAAAAGTGATTAATATTGTTGGTGTTTTAAGTGACGGAGTTTCATTTACGTAAACTTTCTCTAGGTGATTTCCAAACTTAATATAGACTAGCTCTCCATCGCGTATTGCCCATTTTTTACACAAAGATTGGGAAATTTTTATTTGATCACTCTTTTGTAGTGAACCATTTTCTGTAGCTTGAACAATTATTTTTCTATTGAACATATTTGACCACTCATTTATAAAAAGTTATATTACGTAGAATGGACGTGTTTATCTGGATATTTTCAAAATTGATTTTCTCATTCTACATAAGAGGAGATAGGCATTTGTTGATACCGTATCCTATGTTAGGCTAGCGGTAAGTGTGAAGAAATTTGATAATTTATTGAGGAGTTGAAGATATAAATGTACGTTTTATTCATCATGGTTGCAGTTGGAGCTTTAATAGGTGGAATAACCAATTCAATAGCAATTAAAATGTTATTTCGACCTTATCGAGCGATATATGTTGGAAGACTTCGATTGCCGTTTACACCTGGATTAATTCCAAAACGGCGAGAGGAGCTAGCAAAGCAGCTTGGGAAACTTGTTGTTAACCATTTACTTACAGTTGAAGGGTTAAAAAAGAAATTAGAAAGTTCTATATTTATTTCTGAAATGACCGATTGGCTCAATAGAGAATTAAAGTCTCTAATAAGAAGTGAAGAAAATATGATCTCATTATTGGAAAAGTGGATAGGGGTTTCTGATGGAAGACAAATCATTGAGCTTCAGTTGGAGAATTGGCTTACTTCAAGGAGCGACGAACTCCTTGAAGAACTTAGACCAAAGTATATAAAAGATCTTATCCCGGTAGCATTTGATGATAGAATTGAGCAGTATATTCCAAAAATAACAAATATCTTTATCGAAAAAGGAGTGGATTATTTTAACAGTGACGAAGGTGTTGAAAGATTAAGTCATATGGTTGATCGATTTTTAATCGGAAAGGGTACGCTTGGGAGCATGTTATCGATGTTTATTAGTCGTGATCAATTAGTATTAAAGCTTCAACCGGAAATGGTGAAAATGTTAACTGATAAAGGGACACATGAAATGATTGAAGATTTTATAAGAAAAGAATGGACAACCCTTAAGGAACTTAAAATAGAAGAAGTAGAAAAACACATTAATTTAACCGAATTAGTAATTTGGGCTAAAGAAAAAATAAAAGAGAACATTCCTACCTATTTTTTAGAAATGCCACTACATAAATGGATGAATAAATATAATGCTGTAATTGTCCGAATTATTCCTTTTTTAGTTCAAAATGGACAAACCGCTATTTCGAGGGAACTTGCTACCTTTTTAACAAAACTAAAATTGGAAGACGTAGTAAAAAATGAGGTTGAGCAATTTCCAGTTATGCGACTTGAAGAAATGATTCTCTCAATATCAAAGAGAGAATTTAAGCTAATTACTTATTTAGGGGCTTTATTAGGTGGCTTTATTGGTTTATTACAAGGGATTTTCCTTGTTTTCTTACAATAAATTTCCTTTAGAGGATGAATTAAATGAAGAAAAATGTTATAGTCGTGGGGGAGCATTAATAAAAAGCGTATTACTCTTCATACATAGAATTAAGTAATAAGCTAAAATTTAGGAGGTTTTATTCAATGTCTAACCCTTATGACAAGGCTCATGAGCTTAGTAGTGTACTAAAAGAGAGTAGTGAGTTTAAAGTATTAGAAGAACTTCACGCGAAGGTAAAGGCAGATTCACAAGCAAAACAAATGCTTGATAATTTTCGCACTATTCAAATCGAGCTTCAACAAAAGCAAATGCAAGGTATGGAACTAACTGAGGAAGAAATTCAAAAAGCACAAAGTGTTTTTGAACTTGTTCAACAGCAAGAGTTAATCTCGCAGCTTATGCAAGCAGAACAACGTATGAGCCAATTAATTGGAGATTTAAACAGAATTATCGCAGAGCCACTAGAAAAGCTATACGGAGAAGGCGAATAATAAAAAAGATGACACTCTATTTATAAAGTAGGGAGTCATCTTTTTTTTACAGTATCAGAATTTATAAATTTATAACTTGGAAACTGTCTAGCGCAAGCAGCCTACGAGCTCGGTCACTTTAGACAAGCTACTAACTTCAATTACTACATGAAATACTCATGAATAACTCCATGCAGTTATAATTCTAAATTGGAAATTTATCTAGTACTGATTTTGCTTAGTGAGTAATGAATTATATAAAGAATTTAAGTTTGCTAATGATAATAGCAACATGGCTTTCAATGTTCTATAATCCCAAAATCTATCATAGGCTTTTACCAAACAGTAAATGTTATGAAAAGGGGGATTAAAGTGGCTTATCGTTTATTAGCATTAGATGTAGATGGTACACTGTTGCGTTCGAATCACAGGCTAGCAAAACAAACAAAAGATGCAATTGAGTTTGTGAAAAAGAAAGGTGTTTATGTAACTTTGGCAACAGGGCGAGCTTTTCCGTCAGCACAAAAAGTGGCAAATGCATTAAAACTTGATACTGACTTAATTACTCATGATGGTGCATTTATTTCTTCATCGTTTGAAACCCCGACATTTGAGAGAAGGTTGAATAATGAAAAAGCCTATCACATAGTCGAATTGTTGGAAAAATATCGCTGTCACATTCGTGTCATGCATGAAAAGTATGCAATTGGTAATAAAGTTCGTCAAAAAAATTATTTAATTGCAAAGATGACGATTGGCATTGGTGATCCTTTATTTTATCCAGTTACTTTTGTTGATTCGGTAAGCAATTATTTATTAAATGAGCCAGTAATGCCACCAAAAATTCATGCGTATTTCTTTAATGAGAAAGACCGAATAAAGGCTAAGGAACAACTAATAAAGGAAATACCAGGTATCCAACTAACGTCATCGTCCGAAGGTGCCTTAGAAATCTTGTCGCAAGGTATTTCTAAAGCTAGGGGATTACAAATATTGGGGCAAAAATTAGGGATTAGTCTAAATGAAATGGTCGCTATTGGTGCTTCGGAAAATGATATTGAGATGATAACTCAAGTCGGTCTAGGTGTCGCGATGGGGAATGCACCAAAGAACATTCGTGATCAGGCTGATTGGGTAACTCGTTCAAACGATCAGCATGGAGTTGCTTACATGGTAAGAGAAGTATTCCGAAAGCAGTTAAATATGCAATTTTAAGCGCAAATAAAAGGGGAGGACTAAATACGTTAGTCTTTTCCTTTCTTTTCTTTTGTTATAAATGATAAAATCTTTAAGTTAGAATCACCCTTCCAAAATGAAAAAAACATAGGTAACCTAGTGCCCACCTTCTGAATATCCTATCTAGGAAGGAGGGGATAGGATGTATCATAAATAACTGCATAATTTATGTAAGAATTATATGGATCGTTAGAAAAGAATCGTATAAAAATAGCTTATAAGAACAAATGTTTTGTCTATAATGTTATAATAGATTAAAGAAAGAATTTTTAAGTAAGGGGAGAAAAATGAAAAACATTCGTTTTATCCATGCAGCAGATTTACATTTGGATAGTCCTTTTCAAGGTTTGAAGGATTTGCCTGAAGTATTAGTAGATCGGGTGAAAGAAAGCACCTTTGAAGCATTACAAAGAATTGTGTTTCATGCAATTGAATATCAAGTAGATTTCGTTATATTTGCCGGGGACCTTTTTGACGGTGAAAATCGTAGTTATAAAGCTCAATCTCGCTTAAAAAAAGCTTTCGAAGAACTAGATTACTATGGGATCGCATGCTATATTATTCACGGTAACCACGATCATTTAAAAGGAAATTGGATATCACTTACATGGCCTAAAAATGTCTTTTTTTTCAAGGATCAAGTAGAGTGTTTTGATTATAAAAAAGAAGAAATTACTGTACATATTTACGGATTTAGTTATCCAGAAAAAAGTGTAACTGAGAATATGACAAGCTATTATCAAAAGGTTGGGAATGCTAACTTTCATATTGGTGTTTTACATGGAACAGCAGAAGGTCAACAGGGACATGATTCATATGCACCTTTCTCTGTAAAACACCTATTAGAAAAGAACTTTGACTACTGGGCATTGGGCCATATTCACAAAAAGCAAATTTTACATCAGAAGCCATATATTGTTTATTCAGGTAACACTCAAGGAAGACATAAAAAAGAGTTAGGTGAAAAAGGGGTGTATTTAGTAGAGTTATCAGATACAAATACAACAGCACTAACTTTTTTACCTACATCACAAATTTATTGGGAAGAGTTCGTTGTATCAATAGACGGAATTGAAGAAGTTGATATACTGAAAAATCGTTGTGAGGCTGTTTTAGAAGAAGCTAAAAAAATTCAAAAGGGTCTATTTGCTATATTACGTTTTACTGGTGTAGGTCAATTACATGATTATTTAATTGAAGAAGTCGATGATTTAATTGAAATCTTAAATATCGGCCAAGAAGAAAAGAGTTCATTTACATATGTTATCGATAAGAAAGTAGAAACAATAGGCCAATGGGATAGAGAGCAATTAAAAAGGGAGCAACATTTAGTAAAAGATATCGTTACTGTTGTCGACCGTTTGTTTGATCGTGAAGAGTCCATGATAGAAATATTAGATGAACTGTACAGTAATCCGAAGGTAAAGCGTTATGTTGAGCCATTAACGGTTGAAGAACAAAAACAATTGCTACAAGAAGCAGAAAATTATCTTTTAGCACTACTATTAAAGGAGAAGGACGAATGAAACTAGTAAAGTTACATATATACGGTTTTGGTCGCTTTCAAGATTGTCAAATTGAGTTTTCAAAAGGGCCTATTCACAGTTTTTTAGGAGATAATGAGGCAGGTAAGTCAACGATTATGGCATTCATTCGCTGTATTTTATTTGGTTTTCCTACTAAGTTGCAAAGTGAAATTCGCTATGAACCACGATTAGGTGGACGTTATGGAGGAAGTATTGAAATCGATACTCAAAGATACGGTAAGGTAACTGTTGAGCGTGTACGTGGAAAAGCAGTTGGGGATGTAAAAGTTTATTTTAGTAATGGAAACATCGGAAGAGAAGAGGCTTTGAAACACGTCTTAGGAGGACTGGATCGAAACCATTTCTTAGGTATATATTCATTTGGACTTACAGACTTACAAAATATTGAGCAACTTGACTCAGAAGAGTTTAATCGTTTTTTGTATGGTGTAGGAATATCAGGTATGCACAGCCTTTTAGAAATTGAGAAAAAAACAGATAAAGCATTACAAGAATTATATAAACCTTCTGGAAGAAAACCTGTGATTAATCAACATCTAAAAAAAGTCTCTAACATAGAAGATAAAGTAAATACATGGAAAAATAAACTTTCTAAGCACGAGATACTAGTAAATGAGAAAGTAAGTTTAACTGAGAATTTACAAACGTTAACCGATAAAAAGATGAATTTAAACAAGAAATTACGTTATTTTGAAAAACTTCAATCAATCACTCCAATCGTTTTAGATATAAAAATGTATGAAAATAGAGTGCAACAATTACCGGTTTCTGAGCCTTTTCCTGAAAATGGAATGCAACGTTTTGAAAAATTAAAAGATCATTGTTTGTTAGTTGAAGCGGAAACCTCAGAGGTAAAGGAAAGGCTTGAACAAATAGACGGAGAATTAGCAAAGCTTCACATACGTGAAGATCTAACAGAAATTGAAGGAGCAATTGCAAATGTAAGGGAAATAGGGAAAATATATGAGAGTAAGCACGAAGAAAAAGGATTACTCATACAACAGCTTCGCTTCGAACAAAAAGAATATGAAGTGATGAAGGAGAAACTAGGTATCGAAAGTGTTGATGTATTTAGTTTTGATACTAGTTTTCTAGCGGAACAGAAATTAGAAAAGTTAATCGATGAAGAAGTAACACTCAAACAACAGGAAAAACTTCTCCAAACTCAACTAAAACAATCTCAGGACATTCTTGAAGAAAAGGAAATACAAGTAGATAAATTAACTGTTCAGTTACTAGATGATGGTGAAAGAAAAGAATTAGAAAAAAAGAGATCGGAACAACGATCAGAGCTTGAACTTCAACAAGAGATACATTATATTGACGATTCAATGCAACAAATTACAAGCCAATTACACTTGTTTTCCCAACCTAAAAATTCATACAAATTATTCTTTATCATTGGTACATGTATAGTTTTTCTAGCTTTAATCTATTTTTTTATTTCACATAATTGGTATGTAAGTATATCTTTAATTAGTTTAGCAATTGGTATCTTAGTTGCTTTTAAACGTAATCCTAACAATATCTATGCAGAAGGCGTAAAGAATATGCATAATCAAAGAGAGCAACTCTCTAAACGTAGACAAAAGCTAGAACTTAAACTTGAAGCGATTAGAAGAGAAGAAAGTCCAGTAAATGATATCCTTAAAAAGGATGATCAAATTCGAGAACAGCTTTTTTTAAAAGAGTTACAATTAAAGGAAGTTAATGAAGGTTATGAAAAAGTGTGTAAAGAATTTGATAAGTGGGAGCAAGCCTATGGAAAGTTTCGAGATGAACTTCAGGGTTGGGTAACTAATTACCATTATCCAAATGGGTTAGCTGCAAGTAATTATTTAAAGTTACTTAAAATGCTCGAACAGATGAAAAAGAAATGTCGAGAAATAACTCAACTAAACGATAAGTTAGTAATCATTAATAAAGATATTGAAGCAATGTTATGTAAAGTGCAAGAACTTTGTCAAAGCTTCAAAATCCCCTATAATAAGGATCAACACCGTCAAATTATTGAAAGGTTATCTATATTGCTTAAACAAGAAAAAGAGAGAGAAAAGCGTTACATTCGCTATAAAGACCAAAAAGATGAATTAACTGAAAAATATAAAACGTTAAACTTAAGAGCTGAACATTATCAACAGGAAATTCAGAAATTGTTTAATGCAGCTATTACTAACACTGAAGAAGAGTTTTTGCGAAAAGGAAATGCTTGGAATGAAAATCGCGAACTATTAGTTCAACTCCGTGTCTTAAAAAGCCAATTAATTCCTATTGTTGATACAGATGAAAAATTAGAACAATTAGAAGGCGATGTCATTCAGTATCGCAATATACTAGAGGAAGAAATTCATATGTTAGAAGGACAAATAAAAACATGTTGGGAAAAAGAAAAAAATCTTCATGAACGTAGTGCTCAAATTGATATAGAACTAAAGGAATTGGAAGATGGGAGTAGCTATTCAAATAGTTTACATAATTTTGAAAACGAAAAGGGTATTCTAAAAGAAGAAACTAAAAAGTGGGCTTTTCATCGTACAGTCCAATTAGTAATTGGCGAAGCAAAAGCCATTTATGAGAAGGAAAGACAGCCACTTGTCTTAAAGGAAGCAAATAAATTCTTTTCATTTATGACTAATGGCGAATATAAGAAACTTTATGCTCCCATTGGAGAACAAAAATTTATTGTTGAACGGTTAGATGGACTGAGATTTGAACCAAATGAATTAAGTCAAGGTACGAAAGAACAGCTCTATTTATCAGTAAGGTTGGCACTGGCTACTGTTCATTCTAAGGAAGATTCTTACCCTATTTTTATTGATGATATATTTGTTAACTTTGATTCCAAAAGACGGTTACAATCCATTTCATTAATAAAAGAAATGTCAAAAAAACATCAAATTATATTCTTTACTTGTCATCCATTTATGACATCTGAATTATCAACCAATTATTATTCTTTGTCTAATTCCTAAATGGGAGCGCCTCACTTCAAAGTACTGCAATGCTTTGGAAATCTAATAGAGAAGAGTGACTCTAAAGCTTCAATTAAATTTCTATTATATGCAAAGTTATCTTTTCTTCGTGGGTGATATTTACTAAATACATTAACTGATTAAAATATAAATGGTACGTATTCATGAATTTCATCATTCATTATTTCAAGGTAAGAAAGCATAAAATTTCTAACTTAGAAACTGTCTAGCTCCAGGCGCCATCGGTTCGAACACTTCAGTTCGTCAATTGCGGTCAAAGAGCAGACCGCTGCTTGTCGACCTTCCAGTGTTTGTCGCCGATAGGCGGGCGCCTTGCGCTTTTCTTATTGCCATTAAGATATTTTATCTAGTTACCCTAAACAGTAGGTAACTAAGTATAGATTTATCACACTCTTAAGGAGCAGTAAGACCCCACCTCAAAACTTAAGAAAATCGAGAAGTTTAGGTGGGGGATTAACTGCCCCTAAAGGTTCGATAAGTTGAACTAACAATCAGTGGGGGATGAAGGAACCCCCCACTGATTGTTAGTTCAGCTTTATGTGGCTCGTTTTTGGAATTATGAAATTCGCTCTATTAGATAAAAAAGAAAAAATCATTTAGTAAAGTATCTTTTCGACAGACGTATAAACTGATAAAATCAGTTTATACAGTATTTATTGAATACTTCAAACAACAATGTGTTACTACTGGAGGTTATTTTCTTGGTAAATAATGATCATGAAATCTCAAGACGTGATGATAAAGACTGGACAAGATATGAAGAAACAAAAGAGCAGTTTATACAAAGCATTGCCAATAATATGAATTTGTATGGTATTACTCCATCAATTGGCCGTCTATATGGAGCGCTTTATTTCTCGGATGAACCTATGACGCTTGATGATATGAGGGAAGCTCTTGGGATGAGTAAGACAAGCATGAGTACAGGTGTTAGAACTCTGCAAGATATGAAAATGGTTGAACCTGTTTTCAAGCGTGGTGTACGAAAGGATTTATATCGAACGGAAGCGGATTGGTATAAATCATTCGCTGCACTATTTTCTAGAACTTGGAAAAAAGCTACTGAAACTAATATAGAAGAAATGATTGAGGCTAAGGAAGAGCTATTAAAATTACATGAGCAGACCGAGGATGAGGAATTAAAGGTAAGTATTACTGAAGATCTTCTTCGCCTTGAATATGCGCGAGGATACTATGAATGGCTTTTACGTTTTGTCCAAGTTGTTGAAAATGGAAAAATATTTGAACTTGTTCCAAAAACGAAATCATAAATCCTACTATCATATATGGTAGGATTTTTTCTTTTACTTTAAATAAGGTTAAATTTATTATAGGATTAAAGGGTCAGAAACATGGTGGCATTTAAATACTACGCAGAAACCAAATTACAAAAAACTTAGACGCGTGTTTTATTTTATAATCAGAATTTATAAGTTTCTAACTTGGAAACTGTCTAGCTTCAGCGCCTACGAGCTCGGTCACTTCAGTCAAGTTACTGACTTCAATGTCTTCTTGGATTACTTCTTGAATATGCTCCATGCTACTTTGCCTCGAGGAAGCCTACTTCGAAGCAAAGCTGTCAGACGCAGAAGCACGTAGGAAGCCAAAGAGCGGCTTCTGTCAAAGGCCGCCCCAGTGAAGCTACTACTTGGATTACTTCGAAGCTGCTTTGCTCTTGAGCAAACGGAGTGGCACAGGAGCAGCTGCTCGTGACCAAGGCGCTTGCGCTTTTCTTATTTCTATCGTTAAATCTTTCTGATTTGTTAATAATTGAGATATGCAAGGATATTAATTAAAGGGTGAGATGAAAGTGGATAATAAATATATTGTTTATTTAGTAGAAGATGAAAAAAATTTAGCTGAAATTTTGAAGGCATATTTGACTCGTGAAGGTTGGGAAGTTCATCATTTTGCAGATGGACAAGATGCATATGAAGCCATTAACCATGCAACACCTCATATATGGATTTTGGATATTATGTTACCTAATATGGATGGTTATCAATTATTAAAAGCAATCAAAACAAAACATGATACTCCAGTTATTTTCATTTCTGCAAGGGATAAAGATCTCGATAGGGTTTTAGGTCTTGAATTAGGAAGTGATGATTATTTAGCAAAGCCATTTTTACCAGAGGAATTAATTATCCGGGTGAAAAGAATTCTATCAAGAACGTACACTGCTCAAAAGACAGAACAAAAACGGATTGAAGTTAATGGTTATTTTATCGACCCAACTACTAGAAACATTTATGATGGCAATAACTTAGTAGAAATGACAACCAAAGAATTAGATTTGATTATCCTTCTAACTTCAAAGGTTGGTAAAGCATTTTCTCGCGAAGAAATTATCGATTACGTATGGGGTTCCGACTATTACGGTTCTGAACGCGCAGTTGATGATGTTGTTCGAAGGCTTCGTAAAAAATTACCTCGTCTACATGTAGAAACACTTTATGGGTTTGGATATCGGGTTTTATCTTCATGAAAAAAGTGAATTTAACACAAAGAATTTGGCTATCGTTTATTTCATTAATACTCTTAGTTGGATTATTGTTAGTTGTTGTTTATCCAATTTCAGTAAAAAGTACTTTGACAGCAGAAATGTACCGTATTATTGAAAAGGAACAGGAACGATATACAGTTCCTTCTGAATATCAACCAGAGGCTGATTTTAATGAAAGGCGAGATGCTGAACGTTTAGTTATGCATTTGTTTCTCGCAAAGGAGTATGGGCGACTTCAAGGGGAACCTGTTCCGTTTGAAGTGTTTATCGAAATGAAAGACCGCGCTTATAAACAAATGACAGACTATGGTAGTTACGAGTTAACTTACGATAATTCAACATTATTTTTTGTTGTGAAAAAAATAGATACGTATATGGGTGAAGTTTATCATATTTCTTATATGTGGGATTCATATCGTGATCAAATGGTTAATCAATTATGGGAGAGACTTCTTTATATATTAATTCTTGCGAGTTTACTAAGTTTAATACCTGCATTTTGGTTGAAAAATTATTTGCGTCAACCACTCACTATATTAGGAAATCACTTTGAGCAAATTGCTAATCGTAATTGGCAAGAACCTTTTGAATGGAGAGGAGATCAAGATTTTCAGAAACTCTCTTTTCAATTTGAGCAAATGCGGCAAAATTTGATAAATTATGATAAGGCTCAAAAAACGTTTATTCAACATGCCTCACATGAACTTAAAACGCCGATAATGGTTGTGAAAAGCTATGCTAAATCGGTTAAGGATGGCATTTTTCCACAAGATAACATTGAACAAGCTATGGATGTAATTATTGAAGAAACAAACCGAATGGAAAAAAGAGTAAAGGATATGTTGTACTATACAAAACTTGATTCTATTAAGGAAGAAATCATTCATAGAGAAGAAATTATCTTTGGATCAATTGGCTATCAATTACAAGAACGTTACCGAGTGCAGAGAAATGATTTATCTTTTATTATTGAAGGAGCCGAAGTAACTTTCTATGGGGATAAAGAGCAAGTTCAGATCTTATTAGAAAACCTAGTAGAAAATGCCTTACGTTATGCTCAGACGACGATTACTATGAAAGCATTAATCGTTAATGATACGGTTGAAATTACCGTTTCTAATGATGGAGAACATATTCCTAGCAAAGAGCTCAGGCATATTTTTACACCATTTAGAAAAGGAAATAAAGGACAGTTTGGATTAGGTTTAGCTATTGTAAAAAGAATTGCTGAATTACACGGTGGCTATCCAACGGTCATAAATGAGGAAGATGGAGTTAGCTTTAAAATATATTTGCCATTGTAAAGTTTTTTTTATCAGTGTTTTTTCTAATCCCATTGATTGAAATGTGTGAGAAAAAGAAAATAACAGCTAGATAAAAGTTGTTTTATAACGGACATTAAGGAGTATTTGTTCTCTATGGAGCTTCTCGGCCTTTAGGTAGAGTGTAGATAGCCCTTAACAGTAGATAAATATAAATAAAGAATTGGTGGTGTGTAGATTGCATAAAGGGATAGCCCATTTTCAAGTGGGAGAGAAAATTGAAGGATATTTATTAATAAAAACTGTTGCAAAGGGTGTAGCTAGTAATGGAAAAACTTTTTTAACCCTACAATTAGGTGATCATACAGGAGAAATGGAAGCAAAATTATGGGATTGTAATTCAGATGATGAAACGACGTTTGTTAGCAGTACGATCATTCATGTAACAGGGGACATCCAAGAATACCGCGGCAAGCTACAACTTAAAATCAAAGGTATTCGGCCAACAACTGCAATGGATCACGTAAAATTGGCTGATTTCTTACAATGTGCTCCAATTGACCCAGAAGAAATGTTTTCAAAAATTACTCAATATATTTTTGAAATGAAAAATGCAAATCTTCAACGTATCACTCGTCATCTACTAAAAAAACATCGAGAGGCTTTTCTTGAAATTCCAGCAGCAACGAAAAATCATCATGAATTTGTTTCTGGTCTAGCTTATCATGTTGTTTCTATGTTAGATTTAGCAAAAGCACTAGCAAATCTTTATCCTTCTCTTGATACTGATTTACTTTATTCAGGGGTAATTTTACATGATTTAGGAAAAGTTATCGAGTTATCAGGACCTGTTGGTACTACTTATACAGTGGAAGGGAAGCTTCTTGGTCATATTTCAATTATGGTAAACGAAATTGGGCAAGTTGCAAAGGAGTTAGCTATTGAGGGAGAAGAAGTCATGGTTTTACAACATTTAGTGTTGAGCCATCATTCAAAGGGGGAATGGGGAAGTCCAAAAGCTCCATTGATCCGAGAGGCTGAAATTTTGCATATGATCGATAATATAGACGCAAAAATGAATATGTTAGATCGCACGATGGAAAGAGTAAAGCCTGGAGAATTTAGCGAAAAATTATATGCTATGGATAACAGAAGCTTCTATAAACCTACCTTTTCAAATTGAATGATATTGCTTTGAGACTACAGAGTAGGGGTTAGTTTAGAATTCAAATGGCTATCATAGTATTCTCTAATAAATGGTATATCTATTAATAGACTAGAATAGACTATTACTATTACAAAACTATTAATAGAGGTGAAGATATGACCCCGGTAAAATTTATTCGAGCTATTATAGGTGTATTGATACTTGTATTTTTAGGAAAAACTTTATTATTAGTAACTCCTATAGCAGTCTTAGTCGAAACGAGTCCGTGGTGGGTTTATCTATTGTTGGCTGGCATTATCGTAAGTGGTTATTTATCGTATAAATACTCCAAGGAAGATAAAGAAATGGAGCAGCGCTGGATTGAACAAGAAGGTGAAATCTTTATGGAACCTATTCGTGAAAGGCGAAAAAACAAACAAGTTATTAACGAATAACGAAAAAAAGAGTTGACATTATCGGAGACCACTGAAAAACTTACGTTTTTAAAAAGTCTTAGAAATTAACAGAGTAAAAAAGACAGCCCAAATTCATTATTTTGAATTTCGGAGCTGTCTTTTTGTGTTATTCGATAATTTGTATCCCTATTTTTTGTTCATTAGGTAAGCCCTACTTCAAACAACGCATATAAAGACGTAGCGCCTCCTGGTACGATACAAGTATCAAATAAAGGAGGTGCTTTTCTTATGCCACAAAAAAAATTAACAATTGTCCCCGTTACACTTCACTCAGAAAGTAAAAATCTCGATACACCGATGCCGCCGGCAACACTTTCAAACAGCATTTGCATGATCAAAAAGGCAGACGCTGAAATCTCCTTCTTCCACGGCGTAGATGAGCGCACGATC
>NZ_MLQR01000038.1 GCF_001866005.1 Anaerobacillus alkalilacustris | reverse complement strand
TTTTCGTATAAAAATCTAATTTCAGTGTTTTCACCTGTTCTTCAAATAATTCAAGATTTATTGGTGAAAACCATTGTCCAAATGAAGTTTTTCGTGTAATCTTGTCCATGAGATGTGTCCTTTATTAGTGGATTTGGACGGGTTACCACCTGACTTATCCATTATAAAGGACTTTTTCTTTGCATAAAATAATTTATTGAAGATTTCGAATGTTTTTAATAGTAAAACAAAATTAGTGCAACACTAGTGTTGTCATGATATTCTCCATAATTTTTTATTCATAATATCATTTTAAGGTTGATGAAACCAAGTAGTTTCCATAAAGCTGAACTAATCTTCAGCTTTCTTTGATGAATGTTATTCTATATCGGCCGCTTAAGAGTGTGATAAAGGTTTATTCTAAATAATTTTGATAAAACGATTGAATAAGATATTCATAAAATGAAACTATTTTTATTTACCAAGTAATTGCATAAATTCATCTAAACGAGTAAAAATATTCAGGACTAAATAACTACAAAATTTAAAGAATGGTGGATCATATGTTAAATAAACTTGAAAAAAATATCTTATATACACTAATTTGCTTAGTTGTTTTAATAACACCACTATCTATTATCGGTAAGGATTATAGAAAATGGCTTCTTACTTTTTTCATTAACTCTTACGTAAATATTTTTGTAGCATCCGCCTTAGCATCAAAAGGTTATTTGAAATATCCGGTTAGGTTATTACCTACCTTTTATAAAAGTAGCATTATATATGATTATTTTTTATGTTCAACGCTGACAACCTTATTTTGTAGAACAACGATAAAAGACAATTGGAAGCGTGCACTTTGGAAAGTATGGCTTTTTGCATTACCTCAAGGATTATTAGAAGGTGTTTTAGAGAGAAAAACAAAACTAATTAAATACGGTAAGGGGTGGACCGTTTTTCACTCACTTTTAACTATATCAAGTGCAAAATTAACGATTAGAAGTGTTATGGTTTTGCTAGATATAATTGATCAAAAAACTTGTAATACAAATTAATCACATTTTAATCTTTCTCAATTTTCAATCGAATGAAATTACTACCGATCAGTGAGCTTACCTTTTAATCTCACGTATTGGTAGTAGTTTTGAAGCCCATCTCTCCTTCATAATAAGTAAGTATTATCGATCCGTTAATAAAATTTCCCAATGAAGATTACCTATGTTTCTTCTAAAGTAAAGACTTCAAATTTAGAATTCATGACATTCATCTTATCCAAATCCCAATCAAACATTAAAATAGCGGAATAAGAAGATTTGTGTGAGAGAAGTCGCTTTCCATTCTTTATCACGCTACTTTCAGCATCCCAAAAAGCCACTGTTTTATCTTCTCCTGTACGGTTGCAAACAAATATAGGCAAACCGGTCTCAATAGATCTTTCTTCCCACTCTCCTTCTGGTCCGTGTAAACCTGGTCCCCAAGATGAGGGGGCTACTAAAATTTCTGCTCCTTTCTTCGCTAATGTACTAGCTATGGTTTTCGGATAGGCATCTGCACATATTAATACACCAACTTTTATATACCCTAAATCTATTGCTTCAACACTTTCACCTGGTGAAGACCAATGATCTACTCTTGTAATTTTCGTTTGTTTTCCTAGTAACCTACCTTTTTTATCAATGACAAATACTGAATTATGTAACTTCCCTTCAGCTGATCTTTCTGCACAGCCGAGAAATACAGTTGTATTATTCGATTTTACAAAGTTCGAAAAATTAACCATCCATTTATTTGGTTGATGCTCAATCCAATTTTCTCCTATAATATTGGTGAACTGCAAACCACTAGTTGCCAATTCCGGTGTTATTATCCAATCAGCACCTTTTTCTGCTGCTCCCTTAGCCGCTTTTTCAATAAGACTTTGATTATGTTTAAGATCACCGGCAACTAGTAACAAATGTAATAAGGCAACTTTTATCTTTCTCATAAATGTATGTACTCCTTTATTATTATTTCAACTCTAGCTTACAACGATCATAACCTAATATTCAAATTTTAAAGGCGATGTAAGGTAAGGTCAGTTTTTGCACCTAATACAATGTACGCTAAACCTAACCCAATCCTATTAGCATTTACACTGATTGTTTTTGACGTTGACGTAATTTTTGTGTAGCTACCACCATATTTTTTAACGATGCAATGGTTTCTTCTTCATTACGTGTTTTTAAACCACAATCGGGATTAACCCAGAACTGTTCTTTTGAAATTACTTCTAAGCTATCTTTTAAAATCACATCTATTTCTTCTACACTTGGTACACGTGGGCTATGAATATCATAAACTCCTAGCCCAATACCAAGGTCATATAGATTTTGTTTCAAAGATTTTATTAGTTCGCCGTGACTTCTAGACGTTTCAATTGAAATAACATCTGCGTTAAGGTCACGAATTGGCCCTATAAAATCATTAAACTCACAATAGCACATATGCGTATGAAATTGCGTTTCATTCTGGACACTTGAAGTGGCTAACTTAAAAGCATTTACTCCCCATGCTAAATACTCATCCCAGTGTTCTTTACGTAATGGCAAGCCTTCACGTAGTGCCGGTTCATCCACTTGAATGATCGCAATGCCAGCATCTTCTAGCGCTTTGATTTCTGCTCTTAACGCCAAAGCAATTTGGTTGGCTACTTCCGCACGAGAAATGTCATCACGGACAAAAAATCAATTTAATATAGTAACAGGTCCTGTTAACATCCCTTTTACAAGTTTAGAGGCTAATCGTATAACATAGTAATAAATAATTGTACACAATTTTCTTAAAAATAGGACAAAGGGACTGAACTATTCCTATTAAGTTAAAGAATGGCCAGTCAATAAAACATAGTTTCTGCTAGTTGTTCTAAATACACTATTTTTGTAATTTTCGTGGACACCATGTAGTCCGCATAAAATAGTTTCTGCTATACCAAATATTTGTTATAGTAAATATAACAAACATTCAGAAAGGAACTATGAAAAAATGAAATGTTTTTCAATTGATTTAGACGGTACATTATTAAACTCACAACATGAAATATCTGAAGAAAATCTCAAAGTTTTACAATATTTGAAAGAACAAGGGCATAGCATTATCTTCAACACAGGAAGAGCGTATGAAGATGTGATTAAATTTGAAGCCGTGCAAAAAATAGAAGCTCCTATTTTTAGTATTAATGGGACCGTTTTATACTCAGCTTCTAGAGACGTTCTACATGAAGCCTCATTGCCAGTTTCAATTTATAAAGAGTTGTTTTCAACCTTAAAAGAACTAGGATTATGGATGATGATCTATACGAATCAAGGCGGTTTTCCTTGTAGATTTCCAATGATCATGGATAAAAGTGATGAAGAGATTGATCTAGTTTTTAAAGATTACGATTACGATTCAGTTCTTCAGAAGGATAATCTCAAAATTTATAAAGTTATGGCTGTGTCACGTAAGGATCAACTCGAAAAAATTGATCAAGCTAAGGAATTAATACAAGGGAAAATTGAAGTGTCGATGGCATCTTCGTATCCAAACAATGTTGAGTTTACGTCGATTGACGCGACAAAAGGAAAAGCTCTTCTTCGTTATCAGCAACATACGAATCAACATTTCGATGAAATTTATGCATTTGGAGACGGTGGTAATGATATTTCTCAGTTTATGGTGGCCACAACTTCTGTTGCAATGGCGAACGCACCTTTCTACATTCAACAAGAAGCCGATGTCATAACAAAGACAAATGATGAAGATGGATTTGCCTATGCTGTTCGTCATTTACTAAATATATAATAATAAGAGATTAGTTTAAAAGATTTATCATTGATATTGAAATTCTAAAAAATGGACAGGGTGTGAAGATACCTGTCCATTTTACATATTTCCTACTCTTAAATAATTGTTACTAATGAGATTAGATGATTGATTGCAATCCTTTTTAAATTAGGGGGTGCTTAAAAAATTGTTTCCTAGAGTGTCATATATTGACCTTGCCTAGCTAAATACTCTTCCTTTTTTTTATAATCTGGGACAATACTACCAACACGTCTCCAAAATGATCGATCATGATTCATATGAATCAGATGACATAATTCATGGACGATTACATAATCGATCACTTCAATAGGAGCCATAGCTAAGCGATAATTAAAACTTAATTTTTTAGTCGAACTACAGCTTCCCCACTTGACTTTTGACTCTATTATTTCAATGACTTTCGGCTTTACTCCAAGTTGTTTTTGATAAATTTCAATCCTTTTACCTACTATTTTTTTACAGCTAGAAAGATAAAATTTCTTTAGTGTTTCTTTCAGTTCTTCTTCTCCTAATTCACTGGTGTTAATTAATTCGTGAAGATAGTATTCTTTTCCAAGATACATAAACTTCCCTTGATCTTGATACTGTTTTTCCTTTGGTGGTTCTTGTGCGTCTTTCAATTCCTGTAATTTTTCTTGTATCCATTTACTTTGTTTTCCTATCGCGCTAACAATCATTTCTTCACTTGTATCCTTAGGGACCTTAACTGTAATAAATCCATTGGTTGCTATATGAATATATATTTTCTTTCGTTTTCCATATTGAATATCAAACTCTATGATGTCATTTCCAATTTCGACTTTCATAACTCACCATCACTTTATTTAATTATTTACAGATTATAGAGGAATTTTCACCGTTAATATTGGCATTTTTGCCACCTCCTAATCTAGTTCAATTATACTTTTCAAGAACGTACATTCATAATTTTTTTTTATAATCAGAATTTATAAATTTCTACCTTGGAAACTGTCTAGCGCAAGCAGCCTACGAGCTCGGTTACTTCAGTCCTTTCGCTCGTGACCAAGGCGCTTACGCTTTTTCTTAGAAAAATGAGGTTTTGAACTAAAAGCAACTATTCTGATCAAATAATTTCATACGAAGTACCTTTCAAATGCATAGGCATATGATAATTTTATAACACCTAGAAAGGAATGATCAAAATGTATTATGTTCCTAACTCATATCCATACCCTTATTACGCTACTATTAACACACCCAATAGCTCAGATTTCATACTAAGAAGTCATCAAGGAGAAGATCAACAAGTCTTTGATGCCATACTTTCAGGAATTAAAAGAGAAGCTTCAGCCATTGATCTATATAGTCGTTTAGCAAATGTAGCACCTAATTATAATCATAAAAATGACATTCTTTATGCTTTAGAAGGTAAAAAAGCTCAATTCATGCAATTTTCTAATCTATATATGACACTTACCGGGAGACAGCCTTCGTACCAAATTGATAAAATTCCTTTTCATAGTTATCAAGAAGGTTTAGAAAAAGCTTATGACGCAGAAATTGAAGGTTATGAAGAATATCAAAAAAGTTCATTACTTACTCAAAATCCATTCGTTCGAAATGTATTTTTGTGGGCTTTTACTAGCGAGAAAGAAAATGCTGCTCGATTTGGTTATTTAAACGAGGAAGTTTCCCATCATATAAAAGATTATGGTGGTAAACCGTATGTAGTTGATATTGAAGAGGTTACGAAACAAAACGATACTTTCCGTACGGCGTTATGGACAGGAAAGCATTTACAAGTGACATTGATGAGTATCAATGTTGGTGAAGACATTGGATTAGAAGTTCATCCAAACCTTGATCAATTCATACGTATTGAAGAAGGTCAAGGACTTGTACAGATGGGTGACAGCAAAGATAATTTAGATTTCCGAAAAAATGCCTCTGAAGATTTTGCGATTATGGTACCTGCTGGAAAATGGCACAATCTAACTAATACGGGTAATATACCACTAAAACTTTACTCAATTTATGCCCCACCCGAGCATCCATTTGGAACTGTACATGAAACAAAAGCAATTGCAATGGCGGCTGAAGAACATCACCATCACTAATTAATCAATAGCACTAGCAAAGCGTAAGCGGTACAGTTCTATACGTAGACCGAGTCGATTGAGATAGAGGAGAACGAAAGACAGTAGCCTTTCGTTCTCCTCACTTGCCTTCCAGGAACTGCAAAGCCTCGGTAAACGATGATATCGTGTCTTAACATTCTCATGATTTTAATACAGATTCACGTAAACAGGCAGTCTCTGAAAATCTGGAGACTGCCTGTTGAAGCAGCAAGGAAGTATTCATCCGTTACCCATATCCCAGATTTTTGTAATTAGAAACCTTTTCAAACGGCAAAACATACCTTTAAAAAGGTTTACTTTTACCGAAGAATGAAATACTAAGAAAAGCGTAAGCGCCTTGGTCACGAGCATTTGCTCCTGTGCCACTCCGTTTGCTCAAGAGCAAAGCAACTTCGAAGAAATCAAAGTAGTAGCTTCACTGTGGCGCCTTTTGACAGAAGCCAATCTCTAGACAGTTTCCAAGTTAGGTATTTTCTTTCTTACATTGTATGAAAAACCGCTCAGTACTTTCAAAAGAGTTCAACACTATTTTCCAAATTGCACTGGAGATAGCCAGTCTACAGAAGAGAAAGGTGATGTTCATGAGAGAAACACTTATTTTTATATTAATTGCAGCGCTAATGCTATTCGTCCTTATTTTTTTCGATATTTTGCTGGGACTTTCTTACAACGACATCGTAAGAAATATTTTTAAACCATTTCAAGTAATGGAACCGTACGAAGCATTATTTATGTTATTTTTTCTCATTTTCACAATTAAAAAACCCTACAATAAGTTGGTTTCTCTGTTCCGAAAGTAACTAGCCTTTGGTTAAATCTGATGATTTTTTCCTTTTTTTATAGAAGACGATGAAAGCCAAGATTAGTGGGATTACCATTTGCACGGGTCTATGAAACCAGTTAATCATTAATGCTCCCTCTTCTAAATGTTCAGGAAAACTATCTGCCATCATTAGGGAAGAAAACAAAATTAACCCGGTAATCGGATACAGTAGCTTTTTATGAGAAGCAAGCTTAAAAATATCAGCAATGCCCACTAATGCCGCGTAAATAAAGATACTTAGCTTAAAGAACCCTCCAATAATTAATGTAAGAACGACAATCGCATCTAATCGTTGTAGAAAATCCGCGATATTAATAATACTTATCACTGAAATGAGCGGAAACATTGCTCTTTGGGCCATATCAACCCCTAATACTGCAATAAACAGGGTATTATTGATAACTAATATGAATCCACTTAAAATTAGCGCTCCTATACCAACCTTTAATCCTTGCTCTTGCTTATTTAAATAAGGCAATAACATCGTAAAGACAATAACCTCACCGAACGGAAAAACAATCGTCGAAGGAAAGACAATTGCCGTTTCTAAAATAGGTCCAAAGCCTTCCTCTAGGACAGGCAATAGATTGGATAACTGAATATCACCAGAAAAGTAAAGTAAGGCGATAGACGATAAACCTAACAACATAATCACAAAAAAGAAAATTTCAGAACTTCTTGCCATCACTTCAATACCGAGATAAATCACATACATGACGGACACGACCATTAACAAATTGACAATAAAAAGTGGGGTTTCAGTAAGGACAGCAGTTAATAGTAAATCGCCAAAATCACGAAGGTTCCTCGCTGCTAAATAAAGTAAGTATAAAACGAAATAAAGATTAATTGGCAGGCTAATATAAGGACCTAATAGTTCCTTTGCATAGCTTGTGAACGGTAAATCTGGGAAGTTTTTGTATAAATAATAGTACAAGGAATATAGCAGAAGACCACCTAGTAACCCTATCAAAATTGCCAACCATACGTCTTGTTTCGCATCAAGTCCAACACCGATCACAAGAGAGGTGCCTAATGTAGAAAACATGATTAATGTAAGCAGTTGAAAGCCGTTTATTTTTGCATTCTCCATAATTGTCTCCCTACCTTTAGCTTCATTCGCATACTTGTTTCATAAAGCTGAACTTCAATCAGTGGGGTCTTACTTCCCCTTAAGAGTTGATAAAACTTTTACTTTCAGTTTTATTTGCTAAAAAGGCTCTTACACAAGCCTCAACTCGTTTTCACTCCCTTTTTCCAATTTTTATAGATGACAATCAAAGCCAAGATTAATGGAATGACGATTTGCATCGGGATATGAAACCAGTTAATCATCAATAATCCCTCTTCTAAGTGTTCAGGAAAATCACTAGCGATCATCAGGGAAGAAAGCAGAATTAAACCAGTGATTGGATACAGCAGCTTTTTATGAGAAGCAAGCTTGAAAATATCAGCAATTCCTACTAATGCTGCATATATATAAATACTTAATTTGAAGAACCCTCCTTTAATTAACGTCAGAACGACAATTGCATCTAAGCGTTGCAAAAAATCAGCGATATTAATTACACTAATGACTGTAATGAGCGGAAACGTTGTTCTTTGAGCTATATCAACGCCTAATACGGCAATAAACATAGTATTGTTGACAACTAATATAAGGCCACTTAAAATTAGCGCTCCTATACCAACCTTTAATGCTTGCTCGCGCTTGTTTAAATAAGGCAATAATATCGTAAATGCAACAATCTCACCGAATGGAAAAATAATGGTTGTTGGAAATACCGTTTTTAAAACCGGTCCCCAACCATCCTCTAAGACAGGCAATAGATTCATCAGTTGAATATCTCCAGAAAAATAAAGCAGGGTGACAGACGTTAAGCCAAACAACATAACGGTAAAAAAGAAAATTTCAGAACTTCTTGCTATTACTTCAATACCGAGATAAATAATATACATGACTGACACGGCCATTAATAGGTTCACGATAAAGAGGGGCGTTTCAGTGAGGACAGCGGTTAACAACAAATCTCCAAAATCACGAAGGTTCCTCGTCGCGATATAAAGCAAGTAAAGGACGAAATAAAGATTAATTGGTAAACTAATATAAGGGCCTAAAAGTTCTTTTGAATAGCTTGTGAACGGTACGTCTGGATAGTTTTTGTATAAAAAGTAGTACAAAGAATACAGCAGGAGCCCACCTAGTAGCCCTAACAAGATGGCAATCCAAACATCTTTCGCTGCATCAAGACCCACACCGATCACAAGCGATGTTCCCAAAAGTGAAAACATCATTAACGTAAAAAGTTGAAACCCATTGATTTTTGCATTTTCCACTTTTGATCCCCTACCCTTTAATGAAGAGGCTCCATTCTCATACCTGTTCTTCGAATAAAACCATTTACTTCTACGATAAATTTTGACTTTTCAAAATGCTCCGGCCACTGATCTTTGATTTCTTTCCATTCCTTTGGGTTACTACGGTTCAATATTTCACCAAAACCAAATATATCACTTTGAACGTTTTGGGCTGCTCTAATGGCGGTTTCAATTTCTGCTTTTATTAGCTTCTCTAACTGTTCCTCTAATTTATTTATTTCTTTCGTTTCAGAAAGCGTTATGGGAACATCCACCTCAACGATATGGCCCTCTGTCGAAATTGAAACCTTAAATGTAGGCTCTGGCTTCATTTTAAGAAAGGTTAGTTCCGTTTCAGATCTTACAATTTCTACAGCAATCACATCTTCTTGGTCTTCATAAGGCAACGTCATAACGGTACTGTCAACGTCATCCATCACCCACGAGGCCCCACGAGCGTTTTCTTCTTTTAACCAACCTTGCAATTTTCCATTTTTAAACAGACCAAGCCCAAACACTTGAGTCGTAGCAAACGATTTTGCCCTTTGGATATTATCCAATGTTTTCGCTTTTTCTTTATCACCGATAATAGTCACACCACTTAACGCTACTTCTCTGCCTTCACTCGTAAGCGCATTAATGATTTCTAACATCGTTACCACTCTATTTCGTGCAAGAAGATCATCCGTTACGGTTAAGGTGTGAAAGAGGTAATTAGACGGAACCCGTTCAAGCGAAGGTAAGATTTCCAAAACTTCAACCGCCTTTCCTTTTTGGCTAATCACCACCGGAACCGTTAACCTAGAATCGCGGTTTCGTTCAAAGATGTCAAGAACTTCATCAATCCCGCTTCGAGCAATTGCTTCACTTATGACCATTAATTGCATATGAGGAAAATATAACCTTCGTGGTGAAGTTCTCGATGCCAATCGAATGGCCCCAAACAAAGTCGCATCCCTCGCTTCATAAATGGTTGTCGTAACCCCACTACCACCTTGTTCACCTCCTGCCACTTCAAGAGGGTCTAGAATTTCGAACGAGACTAGATATTCATCAAGGTCTTCCATATAATCAATCGCTACCGCCGAAACAATGGCTAGTTCATTTAATTCATTTTGACTCCAACACCCTGACAAAACGAGCAGACTCCAAAGAAAAAAAAGAATTTTTTTCGTAATAACCATGACTGTTCCCCTTTTTTGCTGTCTATGTCTTCTTTGGCGAAGGTTGTAAACCTTGCTTCATTCGCTTTTTGTTTTTTTGACTATATAATCGCGGTCTAGTTTGATTCGCCCATATCGGCAACCGAAAAATGGCATCCTTTTGATCAGACAAATTAAACGGCGCAAATGGCGTTAAATAAGGAATGCCAAACGAACGAAGACTACATAAATGAGCAACTAACATCAATAGCGCTAACGTAATACCGTAAAAACCGAATGTCCCCGCAAAAATCATCATAATAAACCTGAGCATTCTCGCTGACACCGCAAGATCATAAGAAGGAGTCGTAAAACTCGCAATTCCTGTCGCTGCTACAACAATAACCATGGATGCCGATACTATTCCAGCCTGAACAGCTGCTTGACCAATTACTAAGGCGCCAACAATTGAGACAGCTTGGCCGATTGCTCGTGGCATGCGGATCCCCGCTTCTCGCAACACTTCAAATGTAAACTCCATTAATACCGCTTCAATGAGTGCCGGAAAGGGAACTCCTTCCCTTTGAGCCGCTAAACTTACAAGCAGTGTTGTTGGAATTAAATCTTGATGAAACGTAATGGCTGCAACATAAATCGAAGGTCCGAGTAGGGCAATCAAAAAAGAAATATACCGTAAAATTCGAATTAATGAACTAATATCATAGCGTTGATAATAGTCTTCTGCTGCATGAAAAAATTGTGGTAAGGTTACAGGTACGATTAATGAAACGGGATTTCCATCAACTAAGAGAATCACTTTTCCCTCTAATAAATGGCCAACAGCTACATCTGGGCGCTCTGTCACAAACACAGTCGGAAACGGTGTAAATGTTTCGTCCTCAATAAATTCCTGGAACTGAGCAATGGTAACAACCTCGTCTGTGTCAATTCGATTTATTCGCTCTTTTACTTCCTGAACAATCTTGTCATTTACAATTCCTTTTACGTACATGATCCCTACATTTGTTTGTGTCAATTCACCTACTTCGAACGTTTCAAGCCATAAATTCTGAGTTTTTAACCTTCTCCTGATTAAGGTTAAATTAACGCTAAGTGACTCAATGAAACTATCCTTTGCCCCTTTCACGGAAATTTCACTTTGTGGTTCTTGAATGCCTCTCCAATTACCATTTTGGGTACTAAGCGCGAATCCTATTTGACTACCTTCGACTAAGAGGATCGTTTTACCCGACAATAATGAAAGGTATAAGCTTTTCCAATCAGTGATCTCTTCCATGTCTACAAAAGGTAGCAACGTTTCTATTTCAGTATGTAAAATCGGATGCTTAGGAGCGTCCTTGGTTTCAACTTCATTTACTTCTAACCCCATTAACGGTTCCAAAATAAAATCCCTAATAGCATCCTCATCAATGAGCCCATCAATATATATAACAGCACCTTGGTTTGGAATTTCTGTAGCCACCGTAAAACGGCGGATGGCCAGGTCAGAGCTATTGCCTAATTCAGTTGAAATTTTGTCAAGGTTACTCGTTAACTCATCACTAATCAATGGTTCATCCGTATTGCTTTGTGCTTGTTTACTTTGTTCACTTTGTTTCATCTCTCCGCTTTTTGAGGCTTGTAATAGCTCAGCAAGCTTCTTTGTTTTTTTGGTTTGATTGACATTTGGAGCCATCACGCTCTTCTCCTTATGGATACAAAATGATTAGTTTTATGTTAACCATATATTAACCAGTTATGTAAAAATACCCTGTAATGCATGATATGGTTCTCCGTTAAATGTTGAGTAGATAAACCTTAGGCTACTGTGCTTCGCTTGGTGGCCTTATCATTTTCCGATGGAATTCCCTCGAAAAATGATAAGGCTTTTTTAATAAAGCGTACTATCCAACATGAAACCCTATTCTTTTATACTGATGTAACAATAATATTTTCGCTCGGAAACGCTCAAAACTTCTAAAGCCAAAAGCTTTTCTTTTTAAGACTTTTGTAGAAGTATTTATCCCTTCTAAAGATCCATTTGATTACTTATATTAATCAATTTCCTAATTGTTTATTTTCGCTACTCTGATACTAAGTGCTGTCCCTTTGATAGCCCGAATAGAAACAACTGGTTCCACTCGATCGATGTTCGTCATAACGCTCTACAAAAGGTTTTTTTCACAAATCGCTTACCACAACGGCAAACATATTTACGTTTTCTATAGTACAACTGTGTTAAACGCTCAAATATCTTTAAGTGTTGAACCCTTTGAATTCGGTAATGAAATCAAGCTGTGATAGAATTGCATCTTGGGCACCTTTGAGCTATACGCTCCACCTCCACCAAAAAAAGAAGAATATCACCACGAACCTAATTGTTTGGCTACCCCAACAATTATTATAGAGCCTGATTTTTAAATATTTTATAACTTAAATTTATGTATGTAGAACTTCTAGAAAAACAAATAAACACCGCAAATGTCCACTATTTACGAACATTTGCGGTGTTTGTATTTTTATCCTACTCTATAGAGCAGTAAGAACCTACTGATTGTAGTTCAGCGTGTTTTAATAGTGAGGAATCTCTATTAGCTGAAACTAAACCAGTACTGATAATCACCGGCTAAATAGAGTGAATCAATGAAAAATTAGTATAAAACACTGAGACTCCTCCAAAACGAATAGACATGATTGTTTTTCGGTCATGAATACATTTCTTTCGTGACCGATTCCTCTTATTTCTACGCTTCTCGACCTCGCTATCATTAAACTAAGGACTGTTTAGGAATTCATAACAATCCCATCGAAGTAGAGCTATAGTCCTAATCCTAATCTTAGTATATTTTATTATTAAGCTATCAAAATACTTTATTTAATAGTCAAACCAAGCTCAAAAACTTCCTTCTTTCCGTACTCTACTCTTCTCTCAGAAGCTTCACTTTTTAAAATCCTATTTATAGTAGAACTAATTTCTATTCAATCGTGATAACTGTTCCGTCAAACTTTGTTAATGTAAATCCACTAAATTTCTCGTTATACGTTTTCCGATAATCTTTAAGGACTTCAATTGCAACCGCTTCTCCAAGCCTCATACCCTCAACGCCGTCCGTTCGCCAATGAACACCAGCCATATCTCGGCCAAATGAAATATTAGATGCAAGTTTATTCAATTCACCCCCAATTGTTAAAGAAGTTCCTGAATAAGGCACTAGTTTAAGTCCATCCATACTAGCTGAAACTGGATTAGGAATAACAAACTCTTCATTAAAGTATGCCTTAAGAACGGTTACCCCTGCTCCGGCAATACAAGCATGCCCAGCAGGATAAGCTGGATGGGTCGGGCACCCTTCTGGATAAGACATTGGTAATAAATAGGTTCCATACTTTTTGAACACTTTTGCTATCGCCTTCGAATGAAGTAATTCTTCATGGATTGGGTAATTGGCAGCATTCGTTAGGTGATTGTGGACCCTTCCCCCAAACTCTTCTGGACGTAGTCTACAATGAACTGAAAATTTATGAAACCACGCAGCTTCTAATGCTACACGTGTCACTTTTGCGATTAAATCTAAAATATGCGGTGCACCAAATGTAATAAAACCACCTTGACTTGCAGAATTAATATATGGATTATTTGGACAAAGCGCTTCTCTTCCAAATTGATTTAAGATCAAACAAGCTGAAAGTGGGCCTTGGTACGAAAAGTCATAATGAACATATTCCCCTAAATCACGGCCGTTACGAATATAGCGCGGAGTTGAATCAAAATTAGGTTCTGCAAAAGTTCCACCGTTTTGGATATTCAACCATTCTTCATACGATGTCATATAATCAGAACCTTTGCATGTGCTACGATAACGTTGAGGTAAAGTTGTTGCTCCAAACGGAATGTCTTTATACAAAAATTGCGAGACATATGGCCCTACGAGGTCCCCTGGAGTATCACCGCGAAATAAAGTACGAGTAGTCACATTCCCCTTTACTTTCGGACCACGAAAATCTGATAAACTTGATAACTCTTTTGCAGCTTCTCTAGTGGATCGATGTGTAGCGTATTCTCCAAAGTGAATGTCTCGTGTTAAAGCCCTCCACAACAATTCAACCATTTCACTTGCCTCCCAGGAACTGCTAAACACAGGGGGGCTCGGTAAACCTAATTGATGACAATCGGCGCCGATTAGGTCATAAACAAATGACGCTTGTGGATTTGCAAGTTTAACAACTCCTCCAAGAGGAATGGCTTCAAAGTCATCAGGATTACTGCTCTTTAATGCCTTAATATACGTTTTATAGGCTTTTAGGTCAACTTCACCTAAAGAATTATGTGGTAATGCCTTTGAAAAACTTCCAATTTTATTTCGAAAATTAAATTCATCACCATTACATTGATGATGTACACGAGCAAGCTCCTTATATATTTTTGCAGTTTTTTTACGAAGGTGGTACGCTTTTTTGCTTCTATCTTTTGCACTTATTGGCCCCATGACACATCTCGTTTTGTTTTTATCCAAGTTATCACCACCCTTTTACAGATTAAGAAAGCAAATTAATTCCTTCCAAAATTATATGCATGAAATTCGGGTAGAGAACTATTTGAATTCCCTAAAATATGCCTACTGAATAACCATAATTAATATACATACCAAACCTATATTTACACACGTTCTCCGTCGCTATTTTTAGCTTTTCACACTTAACAATAACGTAAGCATCAAAACTCATATTGGTGGTTGAGGCGGGTTTAATGCTAAATTCGCTTCTTTATATAATCAGAATTTATAATAAAACATACTATGCTTACCATAACGGGTTCCGTTACCTATCGCAAACATTAAAAATGTATTATTAATTGACCGTCAAATTTTATGCTAATTTGACGGTCAATTTCTGTTGATATAAAAGGATTTACTAAAAAATTTATACAAAATATGTATCACAAAATGTTATACCAATTGTCCATAGAGACTAGCCAATATATATTTACATTTCTATATACAATTTCATACACATTAATTCGGACATAAATTTACTAATAAAATAGTTGTATTAAGCCGATGAAGGACAAAACTAGGCTGAAACGAATGCTAAGTGTTCTTCATTAAGCCGGTGAAGGTCAAAACTAGGCTGAAACGAATGCTAAGTGTTCTTCATTAAGCCGATGAAGGACAAAATCGAAACAAGACAAGCGCCTTGGTCACGAGCAGCTGCTCCTGTGCCACTACGTTTGCTCAAGAGCAATTGTTTTCCGTGCGACGAGTAACCGCAGAAGCAAAGCTGCATGAAGCTAGACGTTATTCATGTAGTTATTGAAGTCAGTAGCTTGACTGAAGTGACCGAGTTCGTAGGCTGCTTGCGCTAGACAGTTTCCAAGTTAGAAATTTATAAATTCTGATTATGATATAAAAAAGCACTTAATCGAAGTGTTTTACATTTGATTAAGTACTTCATATCAATATTGTTTTATTCATGATTTTTCTTCAAAGTCAAAGCGCTAAATGTTTATGAAAAGAAAAAAATACCTATCCATCAAATACACCCCAGATGGACTGATACTTTTTTCTTTTTATATCAGAATACAACCCGTAAAGAAAAACCTTTAACCTTTCTTCTTTTCAAGTAATAGTTGTTTAATTTCGTGAATATCTTGCTTTAATTCTTGATTCTCTTTAAATAATCGCTCCATTTGTTCCTCTCGATTCGCATCGTCCTCTTGGGACAAATAGCTTAAGATAACGGCTACGACAAGGTTTAAAATCACTAATGCTCCAATAATGATAAAGGTTACAAAGTAGAGCCAAGACCATGGCACTTCACTAATGATTGGTCTAGCCACCTGACTGGCCCAAGATTCAAACGTTACTACTTGCATCAAAGTGAAAAGCGCTGTATGAAAACTACCAAAAAACTCATAAGGAAGAACCTCACTAAAAAAGGTTGTTCCAATAATCGCATAAATAGAAAAAATCAAAAGTGTTAACCCTAAAATCCCTGTTAACGCTGGTACGGATTTCATTAATGAGTCAATGATTTTCCGTAAAGCAGGAATTGCTGGAATCATTCTTATCAAACGTAATACCCTGATTAACCTTAGTACGCTAACGAATGGTGTTGAGTAAAACACTAAGCTTCCTATGACGATACTAAAATCAAACCAATTCCATCGATCAGAAAAATAACCTTTGAAACCTAAGCCAATGATTTTTACTAGTAGTTCTACTACAAAGATCCAAACAATGATTTTATCTAATGCTAATAATAGATGATTCCCGTTAAAATATGTCTCACTAATGATAATAAGTCCATTTAATAGAATTATTGCTATCACCATTGGCTGAAAATATTTATGCTCGACCAGCTGTCTAATAGTAGTTCGAAAAGAGATATTGGTACTATTCATTTCTTCTTTCTTTTTCAATTCCATGACTATTTTTCCCTTCCATCAAGTTACTAATGTTTTCTCTATTATTATACCATTTAACCTATTTAATATATTACAATAAGGGGCAAAAAACTTCATCAATTTTGATTTATAAAGCTGAACTTCAATCAACGGGGCTTTTTCATCAAAATTGCACCAGATCTTGACAATTGAAACCTTTTGCGATTATAGTTATATATATAACTATATGACCGTATAACTAATACTATAAGGTGGTGATTACTGTTGAGTTTTTTTCATGATAAAAAACCAATCTTTTTACAAATCAAAGAAAAAATAGAAGACCAGATATTTAAAGACCAAATAAAGGAACATGAGAAAATTCCGTCAACGACGCAAATGGTTCAATTTTATAAGGTTAATCACATTACAGTTTCTAAAGGGATTAATTTACTCGTGGATGAAGGAATTATATACAAAAGAAGGGGTGTAGGAATGTTTGTTGCAAAAGGAGCAAAGGAAAAGTTAGTACAACATCGAAAAGATTTGTTTGCTGATACCTTTGTGTTACCTATGCTGCAGGAAGCCGAAAAACTGAGCTTAACAGATGAGGATATTTATGACATCATTCAAAAATTAAGGGGGCATAAAGAAGATGGAATTTAACGTGAAAGTGTCAAATGTAGTAATGAGATATAAAGATTTTGTAGCACTTAAGGGAGTGTCTTTTACCCTTGAGCAAGGAAAAGTTTATGGTTTACTCGGTAGAAATGGCGCTGGAAAAACGACATTACTGTCACTATTAGCCTCTTTTATCGAGCCTACATCAGGTACCATTCTCATCGGTGGAGAAAATCCATTTGAAAATAGTAAAATCATGCCGCATGTTTGCTTTATATACAATACAAATTACAAAGACGAAGACGAGACTGTCATGAGTTATTTCGAGTTTGCAGAACGATACCGCCCGAACTTTGATCGTGATTATGCGAAACAGCTGGCTACAAAATTTAAGCTTCCATTAAATAAGCCATTAAATAAACTTTCAAACGGTATGCAGTCTGCTTTCAATGTCACGCTCGGTCTTGCTACTCGCTCACAAGTCACCATTTTTGATGAAGCATATTTAGGTATGGATGCTCCGACTAGAGAATTGTTTTATCAAGAAGTTTTGGAAGAACAAGTGCGTCAGCCAAGAATCATGATTTTGTCTACTCATCTTGTATCTGAAATGGAATATTTATTTGATCACGTATTAATTGTTAATCATGGTCATTTGATAATTGACGAACCGTATGACGAGTTCATTAGTCGTGGGGCTTCAGTTACCGGCGAAGCTAGTGAAGTCGAAAAATTTGTTAAAGGCATGAAACAATTAAGTATGCAACAACTCGGGAGGACGAAATCGGTCATGACATATGGTGAAATTAATGATGACGCACAAAAAGAGGCTAGAAAACTAGGCCTTGAAATCGGCCCTGTTTCCCTACATGATTTATTTATCCATTTAACAAAAGAGGAGGAACATTATGAAACAAAACGTTAGTTCTACACGTTCCAAAATATCAATTGACTTATTTTCAATTCAGATGAAATGGTCTTCATGGTTTATCGCGATCGTTTTTGCTATTTATTTAATTGTCCACGGATTTGTTGAGAAATTAGACGAAAACTTTATCTCATTTATTTTTCGGTCATCAAAAATTTACATGCTTATCATTGGAATTGTTTCTTGTTTCGCCTTTCTCACCTATTTTGTAAAAAACGGGATTACCCGAAAAGATTATTATACAGGTTCAGTAATCGCTGCCACCTTAGTAGGGTTTTCAATTATGTTAATCGCAACAATCATAACATCAGTTCTTACGTTAATTGAAACTTATACAACTATTTCTTTCGGAAGTGCTTATATACATTTCGTCGAACAAAATTCATCTTGGTTACTTTCGTTCGTTACATTCAGCCTAATTATTATTTCTTACTATGTTGCTGGTTGGATAATTGCGCTAGGCTTTTACCGGTTCGGCGGTTGGGGTGGATTTGGTTCAATACTAATTGCGATTTTATATATGTCACTAACAGACCTACTTTGGGAAGGAGACCTATCTCACCCATTAGCAGCATTACTGAAAATTTCAAAACCGACAATGTCACTACCATCATCAATTCTCGGTACGCTACTCCTATTGGGACTTGGACTATTCATTATTCGCAAAATAACGAAACGAATACCGATTAAGTTGGAGTAATGAACCGAGGGTTGGGACAATGAACTGAATCTTTGTCCCATTATTATTCCATAAGGCTTACGCTAGACAGCTACCTAAGTAAAAGTGTTATACTTTACCGTATAGTATGTTGAAACAGTGGGAAGGTCTATGACCTCAGTAAAAAAGGAGCAACTTCATGCAAAAAGAACAAAAAAATACCCTTAAACCATTTTTCTGTCTTATTTTATCTACCAAAATACCTAAATTCGCACTTGCAATTGGTCTTATTTGCAGTCTTATTACAACACTTATAGGACTTAGTATCCCACTTCTTACAAGAGAAATGGTCGATGGTTTTTCAATGGAAAATTTGAATACTTTCTTAATCGCTGCCATCATAATCGTGTTTATTTTACAAGCCGTCATCGACGGTTTATCGATGTATGCATTGGTCTATACAGGTCAGAAAATCGTTGCAAGTTTACGAGAAAAAATGTGGTTCAAACTTTTACGATTACCCGTTAATTACTTTGATAAAAATAAAAGTGGTGAAACTGTCAGCCGTGTCGTTAATGATACAGGTATTGTAAAAGACTTAATCTCACAGCACTTCCCTCAATTTATTAGTGGGATCATTACAATTATAGGTGCTGTTATCATCTTGTTTATTATGGACTGGCAAATGACATTATTAATGTTAATTGCCGTTCCAATCACTGTCATTTTTATGGTCCCTCTTGGAAGAAGAATGTCAAAAATCTCTCGTGGACTCCAGGATGAAACGGCGAATTTTACAGGAAATGTACAACAAACTCTTAGCGAAATTCGATTGATGAAAGCTTCCAATGCAGAAGCAACTGAAGAAAAGAAAGGTTTAGTTGGCATTAACAAACTTTTTTCCTACGGATTAAGAGAAGGTCGAATTTTTGCTCTTGTCGCACCACTTATGTATCTCGTGGTCATGGTCGTTATTGTCATCATTATTGGATATGGTGGTATTCGTGTAGCAGATGGCACAATGTCTACCGGTTCACTTGTTGCTTTTTTACTGTATCTTTTCCAAATCATTTTTCCGATAACGTCCTTCACTATGTTTTTCACTCAACTTCAAAAAGCAAAAGGGGCTACAGAACGTATCATCGAAATTTTGGATGTCAATGTAGAAGATGGACAAGAAGGAAAAGATATAAATATATCCAACCAACCGGTTTATGTCGATCATGTCTTTTTTTCCTACAGTGATGAGGAATCGGTCTTAAAAGATGTTTCATTTGACGTACAACCAGGGTCGATGGTTGCATTTGCTGGTCCGAGCGGTGGTGGAAAAACAACTATGTTCGGACTGCTCGAACGTTTCTATGAGCCAACCTCTGGTGATATTCGAATAGGCAGCACATCTATAAAAGACCTATCAATGTATTCTTGGAGAAAACAAATCGGATATGTTTCACAAGATAGCCCGATGATGGTAGGAACAATACGAGAAAATTTATGCTATGGGTTAGAGGATCGTAACGATATTGACGATGTTCGTCTATGGGAAGTAGCGAAAATGGCCTATGCAGATCAATTTATTAAAGAGTTTGCGAAGGGCCTTGATACAGAGGTCGGTGAGCGTGGCGTCAAACTTTCAGGTGGTCAAAGACAACGAATCGCTATTGCGCGAGCATTTTTAAGAGATCCGAAAATGTTAATGATGGATGAAGCAACAGCAAGCCTAGATAGTCAATCAGAAGGAATTGTACAACAAGCCTTAACGCGACTTATGGAAGGCCGAACAACCTTTGTTATCGCTCATCGTTTATCAACGATCATAAATGCTGATAAAATCATTTTTATTGAAAAAGGTCAAGTAACAGGAATCGGAACTCATCAAGAACTTGTTCAATCCCATGATCTCTATAGAGAATTTGCAGAACAACAATTAGCCTAATAAGAAAAGAACAAACGCCTTAGTCACGAGGGATTGGCACGGGAGTTAGACGGTTTTGTAACTCAGAAGTTAAACTTCCTTACCATGTAAAAAAAGCAACTCCTATAGTTAATTAATTTGGTCAAAAATTATTGTGAAAAGTCTAAATAAAAGTAAGATCCACTTCTTTTTGAAGTGGATCTTCTTTTATTGATTGTACCACTGTTACGTTAAAAGCATTTCTCTTTTGTCTTCTCGCAATCTTTTCTGGAATTTGCATAAGAAATTTCTCCACTCAATAATTAATCATCTTTTAAAAGATGTTGTAATGAATCAAAGAAAGCTTGGAATGATAATAATGCATGTAAAATAGGAGGTGTAATGATGACAAAACGTAATAATAAAGGTAGTAAAAATCAAAGCTCACCAAGTAGAGGCGGTAAGTTAGACACGGAATTTGGTCAAGAGATAGCTAGTGGTGATAATAATAAAGGAACGGAATATAACTCTAAACGAGGTAGCAAATCTCAATTAAAAAACCCAAATAATCATTAATTGTAATAGGAACCAGGTACTGGTTCCTATTTTATGCCAATGCCTATCACCAAACAAGGAAATTAGATTTCCATTTTACGATAAAGACAAAAAAGCGATAACCTTGATTCAGTTATCGCTTGAGCCTAATACATTGATTAATTCTTATTTTTCTCTTTTCCCTAAACGGAGTGCCTGCTTCATGCCATCTTTAAATGAAAACTTACCATACATGAGCACACCACCTTTATAAATACGTGCCGCTAAAATATTAATTAGTATGACACTTATAATAAGAACAGTTAGAATGATTAAGATTTCCCATGTAGGTACCGTGGTCATTCCCATACGAAGGAATAACAATTGTGGCGTAAAGAACGGTATATAAGATAAAACTGTAATGTAGCTCGCATCTGGTACGTTAAGACCGAAAATTGAGACGAAAAATGCAATCATCGCAAGAAAGATAAGCGGTTGTATAGCTTGATTTACTTCTTCTGCTCGACTTACTAGCGCACCGAGCATAGCTGCTACTCCACCGTATAATAAATACCCTAATACGATAAGTAAAAAAGCATATCCTAATAGTGAAACGTCAATGACATCACTAAAGAGTGTTCTAAGGTAATTCGCACCGCTAATAATGTAACCAACATAAGAAGCAACTAAAATGATCAATAAGTTAACAATTCCAGAAAGTCCGATCCCAATGATTTTACCAAACATTTGGGTTACTGGGTTTACACTTGATACAATTAGTTCCATTACCCTTGACGATTTCTCTGTAGCTACTTCGGTAGCGATCATTGATCCAAATAATATTATGATCATATAAATAGCAAATACTAGTCCGTAAACCATCCAATAAGATTGCATATGACTTTCCTCTGTTTGTACAGTTCCATTTTCACTTAGAGGTAATTCGCGAAAATTAATCGGATTGTAAATCATCGCTAATTCTTCTTCATTTAAACCTAGTTTATTCGTAACAACGGTTTCCTTCGTACGTTGAACATCCATTCTCACTTGCTGGGACAACATAAAGTTAGTACCCGCGCCGAAAAGTTCTGCTTCTAGATTTAGAGTGTCCCCAGATACTGCAAGCACATAATCATATTCATTATTTTCTGCTGCTGTTTTTGCCGATTCTAAATCACCATTTCTATAATTTATATAGTTAAATTCCCCTTCTTTAAAAGAAACGAGTAACTCTACAATGTCATTATTTACCGTATCACTAACGATCGCAATAGTAGATTTTTCAACTTTTTCATCGTCTCCTGAAAAAAGATCTACAATCGTTCCAATATTCATTAATCCAATGACGATGACAGACATAATAATAGTCGACCACATAAATGCTTTCGACTTAAGTCTTTTTGCTGCAGTATGCGTCACCGTTATCCAGAAATTATTCATCTGCATCACCCCCAACCTTATCAATGAAAATATCATGTAACGACGGTTCTTCCATTTCAAACTTACGAACAAAACCTTTTTCCGTAATCTTACGGAAAATATCTTCTGCCACATTTTCGTTTTCCACTTTTACTACTACGCCGTGTTTTGATTTCTCCATTGAATAAACTCCATTGACAGACTCGATGAAATCTAACTCATAGTCGGCACGAATACTAACGCTTTTAATTCCATAGGATCGCTTAATTTCCCTTAAGTTTCCGTGCAAAACTGGCTTCCCACGTTTTAACATAATCAGATCTTCACACAGTTCCTCTACATTACTCATTTGATGACTTGAAAAAACAATCGTCGTACCTTCTCGTTGAAGATCGAGCACTGCTTTTTTTAGCATATCTGAGTTGACAGGGTCAAGACCGCTAAAAGGCTCATCTAAAATTAGTAGCTCAGGCTTATGTAACACCGCAGCCATAAATTGAATCTTTTGTTGATTTCCTTTTGAAAGCTCTTCTACCTTCTTATTCTCATATTCAGGAACTTGAAATCGCTCAAGCCAATGGCGCATTTCTTTCATTATTTCTGGCTTTTTCATACCTTTTAGCCTCATTAAATAAAGTAATTGTTCCTTAACTGTTAATTTCGGAAATAATCCTCGTTCTTCCGGTAGATACCCCACTAAATGCGTACGTTTATAAGTGATCCGCTCTCCATCCCAAGTGACCGTTCCTTCTGTAGGGTCAAGCAGCCCAAGAATCATTCGAAAAGATGTTGTCTTGCCTGCCCCATTCGCTCCAAGCATTCCAAACATTTCTCCTTTTTCTACTCTAAGAGAGATACCATCAACAGCATAATGATGGTCAAACTTCTTTTTAATACCTTTTATTTCTAATGTCATGTCCTTCTCCTTCCTACTTACCTTAGTAAACTCTGATTCTTCGAAAAATAAAGCAATGTTGTTCAACAAGATATATTTTTCTCATACACTTCTTTTGGTTGCACCGAAATAGGTTTCCATTGATTAATACGATTAAAAATAACAAAAGTTTCGAGATTTATAATTTTTTTACCTGAGCATCAGAAAAATGGAATTGGAAGTCAATTAATTCATTATGCAGTGAAAAAGGCAAAATTTTTTTTATTACTGCTCCTGTTACTTTTTATCAAACTGATTTGTACTTAAGGGTTATAGACACCCACCTCTAAGCGCAGCGTAGGTGGGAACTTCATTTAGGTGGAGTTGAGACTCCATCTGAATTTCCGATGTTTTAGCGAAGCAAGAACGAGTTCTCTTATACAAACGGGTATTGATTTAGCTGACATACTGAAAAGCTTATTGGACACGACAATGTTTTTCAACAAATTGTAATACCTATTATGTATGCTACAAGTTAAATTTAGACTTAAGGTAATGATATACACCGTCTTCATAACAAGTATATTCCGTTACAGCATTGGCGATTTCTTTAATATAGTCCGGTGCATTTTTCATGGCAACAGCATGCTGAGCAAAGTTTAACATTGGTAAATCATTGTCACTATCGCCAATGACCATAATTTCAGTTTCAGATAAATTAATTCGTTGTAAGATTTGATTTATTCCTGTTGCTTTATTTACGTTTGCTACCATTACTTCTACATTGTGTTTGGAAGATATAGAGGTAGAAAAATCGATCTCTTCCTTTAATAGATCAAGCTCCTGTTTCCATCTATTAATATGTTTTCCGTTCTAGCAAAGAAATAAAATTTCGAAAACTTAGTTTAAGATTGTACCATCCATATCTAAAAAAATAGCTTTTGGATTTTCTGCCACTACTTTCTCCTCCTACTGTATTTAAGTTCCTTTTATTTTATCATACACTAAGAAACAGATGGGCTTGTTTAACTTATTTACGTTTCAATCCAATTAACTTCCTTCACTAAAATGCTTCTTTATTTAGCTTCTTCTAGATACATATACTTGTTGGAAGAGGACGTTGGAAAGTTGGAATATGATATAAAGTTGAACTTCAGTGGGGGGATTCTTTCATCCCCCACCTAAACTTTTCGATTTATTTACGTTTTGAGGTGGGGGTCTTACTCAATGTCATCAGGCTAAAGAGCCAATAACTTACAAATTACATCTAAACCTCTAAATCAGGAAAATATAATCCAGTCTAAAGAAAAGTTTATCAACCAACTTAGGAAAAAAGGCAATAGGATACCCGGGGCTTGTATGTCATTTTTTTACAAGTCCTTGTTTTCTTACTCTCCAATTCTATTAAAAGCTTACACGTTACTCTTTTAAGCTAAAACGAAAATCCTTACAGACATCTCTTT
>NZ_MLQR01000037.1 GCF_001866005.1 Anaerobacillus alkalilacustris | reverse complement strand
GTCACCTATGTTTTTACACATGACAGTGTCGCGGTAGGTGAAGATGGTCCAACTCACCAACCGATCGAACAACTTGCTTCCTTAAGAGCATTACCGAATATTAACGTGATTCGTCCGGCAGATGGAAATGAAACGGCAGCCGCTTGGCGACTTGCGGTGGAATCTACCACAACTCCGACAGCTTTGATCTTATCCCGTCAGAATCTCCCAACAATAGCGGGAACAAAGGAGCGTGCTTATGAGGGTGTTAGTAAAGGGGCATATGTAGTTTCAAAATCAGAAACTGATACACCACAAGTACTGTTGTTGGCAACGGGGTCAGAGGTGCAGTTAGCTTTAGAAGCACAGCGCGAATTGGCTAAGGAAAACATCTCGGTATCCGTCATTAGTTTTCCATCATGGGATCGATTTGAAGCCCAATCAAAAGAATACAAAGAGTCAATCCTTCCATCTGATGTGAAGGCACGATTAGCAATCGAAATGGGATCATCTTTAGGATGGGAGCGTTATGTAGGAGAACATGGGGATGTGTTAGCCATTAATCGTTTCGGTGCTTCGGGTGCAGAATCCAAGGTCTTAGAGGAATACGGTTTTACCGTAGACAATGTCGTGTCAAAAGTAAGAGAATTAATGAAGTCTCTACACTTATAAAATAAAAAGAGTTTTTAGGATATGGAGTGATCAAAATGGTTGAAAAAATTTATACAATAACTAGCGAGTCTGGAATTCACGCAAGACCGGCGACCTTATTAGTTAACAAGGTTACACCATTTTCTTCAGAAGTGAAACTTGAGTATAAAGGAAAACAGGTGAATTTAAAATCTATTATGGGTGTAATGTCGCTAGGAATCCCACAGGGAGAAACAATTAAAATAATTGCTCAAGGCGATGATGAAGAACATGTGCTATCAACTATAGATGAAATGATGAAAACAGAAGGATTAGGTGTGTAAAATGAGTTTTATCCGACTCTTAAGAGGCAGTAGGACCCCACCTCAAAACTTAAGAAAATCGAAGAGTTTAGGTGGGGGATAACTGCCCCTAAAGGTCCGATATAGAATAACTTTCATCAGTGAAAACTGGAGATGGTGTAAGTTAAACTAACAATCAGTGGGGAATGAAGGAACCCCCTACTGATTGAAGGGCAACTTTATGTTTGATATTCAAATAAAATAATAAAATCTGGAGGGGACTATGAAATTTTTTATTGATACTGCAAATCTTGAGGATATCAAAAAAGCATATAAAATTGGTGTTTTAGCTGGTGTTACAACCAATCCTTCTTTAGTAGCTAAAGAAGGTGTGAAATTCGAAGAACGTATTGCAGAAATCTGCCAAGCAGTTCCACATGTAGAATCCGTATCGGCTGAAGTAACTCCAGATGCGGTTACTGCTGATGAAATGATCGCTCAAGCTGAAGAGCTTATTAAAATTAACGGTGGGGATGAGAAAGTTACGATTAAACTCCCAATGACATTAGCTGGTTTAGAGGCTTGTCGTTATCTTACAGACAAAGGTGTTAAAACCAATGTTACGCTTATTTTTACTGTCAACCAAGCACTCTTGGCTGCCCGTGCAGGTGCCACATTTGTTTCTCCGTTCTTAGGGCGTTTAGATGATATTTCTGAAGATGGAGTACAATTAGTAAGCAAGATTGCTGAATTATTCCGTGTTCAAAACTTAGAGTCACAAATTATTGCCGCTTCTGTTCGACACCCAGATCATGTAACCCGTGTGGCTATGGCAGGTGCTCATATTTCGACTGTTCCTTATAGTGTTATTGAGCAACTTTCTAAGCATCCCCTAACGGATCAAGGTCTAGAAAAGTTTGCGGTTGATTGGGAAAAAGTGAATAATAAATAGTAAGTATCATTTGATTTGTCTTATAGATTGGAAATATAAAAAGTGTTTATAAATGTCAACAGCCTAAGGTTTTGTCAATAGACAGTAGGCTGTTGGCATTTTGCTATATCAAGCTGATCTAGAGGAAGGTGTAGAAATGTCCTATCAAACAATTATATTAGACATGGATGGTACTTTACTTAATGAATTTAGTAGTGTAAGTGATAGACTAAAAGAATACTTAATAGAACTTAGAAAAAGTGGCAAATTAATTTTTATTGCAACGGGAAGAACTTTAAATGAAGTGAGGGACGTCATACCCCATGATTTAGAAGTAGATGGGTTGGTTACTGCAAATGGGATGTCAGTTTTCATTGGCCAGAAGCAGATTGTTGAACATGCGCTGCCTCCTATACTTGTTAAAGAACTAGTCGGAAAAGCAAGAAATAGGGAAATCTATTATGAAGTTCACCCAAATGAAGGAACGAGATTCACCTTAAAGCAAGATAAAACTTATATGTGTCAGCATACCATGGACCCTAAACCTGATACAGTTGAAGGGAATGAATGGTTTTCAAGGAGGATTGCTGTAAAAGAGCAGATAGTGTGGCAAGATCAACTCAATGTACAAAACATTTCGAAATTATATTTTATTAGTAAGGATATGAAACTTATCCAAGAATGGAAAATTAAACTAGATAATTTAAAGAAACAAGTTGCGTTTACTACTATTTCTTCCACTGATCATAACGTAGAAGTAATGGTTGCTAATGTTTCAAAAGCAACGGGCATACAATATTTACTCGATAAATTTGCATTGTGTAGAGACCGCATCATCGCAGTTGGAGATGGTGAAAATGATCTTCCTATGTTTAAGTTGGCCTCCTATTCTGTTGCCATGAAAAATGCCCCTGACTTTGTTAAAAGACAGGCGGATGACGTAACTGATTATTCATACAAAGAAGACGGATTGTATCACTTTCTGAAGAAAATTTTTAAATAAAGCGCTAAAATATTGAAGGATAATTAGTTTAAAGAGATATCTCCAGATTTAGCTCAAAAACTAGTTGATAGATACAGATAATATAAAACTAAGAAAAAAGGGCAACGGAATGTAAAGTTTTTATTAGAATTAGAAACTGCAATGGAGGATTATATAAAGAAGAGTTTACCAAAGTGCTGCAGCATTAGAAGGTCAGATTTTAAGTCCAACTATGTTTCTGAAGAGAGATTTTCATTTAGCGTAGAAAAGAAAATTAGAGTCTTTAAAAGAGCATAGGTCCAAATACCAGAATCTATAAATCCTATTATTACTAAATTATTATATGATATCTCAGGTGGTCAATAAGTAATTACATCTTATTGGAGAAACGTGATCAATAACATAATGATTAGCAGACCAAAATTGTTTTTCGGTAATCTTGTCCATGAGAGTGCCCTTTATTAGTAGATATGGACGGTTTACCACCTAGCTAATCTTTAAAGAAAGAACGAAAGTGGATAATTTTCAAAGGGTTGATAAGAAAATACAGAAACGGTGGGGTTTGAATGTTGAGTAACAGATTAAAAGTTTTAATAGTAGTCATATCTGTTTTTACCATTGTCATTGGTCTAATTTATAATCCATTTGCTGGGGAAAAACCAAAGGTTGTCGTTGTATTAAAAGGTTCTAGTGAACAATACTGGCAAATTGTGAAAGCAGGAGCTGAAAAAGGGTTTCTTGATTTTGGTATAGAAGGAAAAGTTATTGCACCTAGGGACGAAACTGAAGTCGATTTACAAATAAATTTATTAAAAGCTGTACTTAATGATCAACCAGATCTATTAATTGTCTCCCCCATTTCAGCTGAGATTATTCCGATATTAGATGAGTTTAATGAAAATGATATTCCCGTATTGCTACTAGATACCGATTATCCTTGGGAAAATAAAATTGCTTATATTGGCACAAACAATTTTGAATTAGGAAAAATGGGTGGGACGTTTTTAGCAACGCAACTACATCCTAGCAATGAAGTAGCTTTGATTGCTGGGGATTTAAATCACCCAATCTCAGGAGAACGGATAAAAGGGGCAAAAGCAGGCTTAGAAGCTGCAGGGATTAAAATTGCGACAGAAAAAATAAATTTACCGAATGAAGCTGAGCCAGTAAAAGAAGTAATGGAAACGATTCTGCAGGATCACCCGTATATAAAAGGTGTTTATGCAATAACTGACATCATGGCATTAGGTGCTTTTGAGGCGATTGAGGAAGCTAGTCTGAACATGCCAGTTATAGGAGCAGATGGGGTTATTGAAATGATTAAATTAATAGAAAACGGAATTTTACCTGGTACAGTCGCACAAAACCCTTATGATATGGGCTATTTAAGTGTTGAAACTGCTATTAAAGTGCTTCAAGGAGAAGTAGTTGAAAGTACTATTGATAGTGGTGTAGATATTATTATCAAAGGTAATGCGTTGCAAAGGCTAAGCTTCCAAAAAGAATTAATGAAATGAGACATTTGAAAATCCGTCATTATGGATAAGGCTTGGGTGAGGTTTGTACATTGAAAAGAAAATCTAAATTTCTAATATTTGTATTTCCAGAAGATATTCGAGAACTGCGTGATTTTAACTCGTCTTCGGAAGAAATAGGTTGGACACATGACATCTGAAAAGAATCGTATCCAAAAAGTGTTGGAGGCTTCAAATATTAAATTATGTACGTTCATTTCTGATGTGCTCGGTACTTCAGGAAGAAGGTTATTGGAAAAGTTAATCTCTGATAGGATATGTCGACGAAATCGAAGTGGAAAAACATATTCATGGTCGTATGGCTCACAAAAAGAAACAAATCACAGATTCATGATAACAAATTTCGTGGATTAATCGGTTTACCTTTGTTTGTTCAAATAACAAGGTCATGTTCATTATTAGCATCTCGATACTTTAACTTGTTTGCGATCTTATTCTTTCTCTGTAGTTTAAGGGCTGAAAGAGTATAATTTTCTAATGTAATTGAACGATTACCAGCTTTGCTCTTAGTACCTTCTTTGAATCCTTTTAAATCATGTGTGAGCGTTTGCCTTACATTACTGCCGTCGGAAACCTGAAAGGAAAGTTAGTACCCTTAGGAAAAATCTGTTAGAACGTCGTGTTCATATGGTTACCGTACTCGAGGGTATGTATGGTAGGGTAGGGTAGCTTACAGTATTGGCTATCTACAATTAGTAAAAAGGTTAAGAGTCAACCTATGGGTAAACTCTTAACCTTTTTACTAGATTTGACCGTATTTAAAAGAATAAAATAAGTAATCTAAACAAAGGAGTTCGGTTATAAAATTTTTTCTCTATAATTTCTTTATAAGGATTATTCAGTGATTACAGTTATTTGTTGACTTTCATATAATCTTAAAATATCTGGTTGAATATTATCTGTAATTAAATAAGTTAAGACGTTTGATGGGGAGACGATGTGATTCGAAAAGGTATTTAATTTATCAGATGTCACCATACCAAGTATTTCATTTGATACAGATGCCATTTTTCTTTTAACCGCAGCTTCAGCCAAGCTAGGAATACTAATTCCAATGCTAGGATCGATTTTATGAATGCCCATTACGTACAAGTCAGCCCTCATATTATTTAAGGATTCTACTGTATCAATCCCTAAGTTTACCATCGATTCTTTAAATAAAGTTCCGCCGATCATGATAACTTCAATATCGTTATGATTCGTTAAGGCCATGGCAATTGGCGGACTGTTTGTTATGACAGTTGCTTTTAACGTTAATGGTAGTTGATTTACGAAGTGTAAATTTGTAGTTCCTCCATCTATTAATAAGACCATATTTTCCTTAACAAATTCTAATGCCTTTTTGGCCAAATTCATTTTAATTTCATTCATTACGTGCTGCCTTGTAGAAAAGTCTACTACTGGTGGACCTATTCTCAAAGCTCCGCTGTGAACTCTCCGAATTAAGCCCATATTATCAAGTTCTTTTAAGTCTCTACGTATTGTATCTTCTGAAACGGAAAGTCGTTGGCTTAGATCACTAGCAATCGCTTTTTGCTCTTCATTTAAGATTTCTAATATTTTCTGTTGACGTTCTTGTTTTAGCAAGGACTTTTCACCCTTTATTATTATCTATTTTTTTTTATATTACCACAAATAAGGAGAAATGCGCAAAACAAATACAAACACGCACTAACATGCAAAAAAACGCAAAATAACTATTTACTTTTATGATAAATCACTTTATAATTTGATTAACAGCAAGAAAAAGCATAAACGTGCAAAAAAGAAGAGGGTAACTATTGCTTCACCAATTTTGTTTGCAGATTTATGTAATCTAGAAAAAGTGTAAAAGAGAGGGGGAGTGTTGTTATCTATTTTGTTGAATGTAACCACAAATAATGAAAAATGCTCAAAAGAAACCAAAAATGCAAATTCGTGCAAAAAAACGCAAAATTATTATTTAACTTTATCTGAAAGCGTTTTATAATTCAAAAAACAGTATAAGGAGGCATTACATGCAACATAGAAAAATAACAATCGCTCCATCAATTATGTGTGCGGATTTATGTAATCTAGAAAAAAGTGTGAGAGAGATTGAAAAAGAGGGATTAGACACTTTACACATAGATGTCATTGACGGTGCTTTTAGCCCGAGTATGCCATTAGGTATCGATACAATTAAACGATTGAGAAAAATTACGGATATGGATTTCGATGTTCATATTATGGCAAATGATAATGAGTTTTTCATTCAAGAGATGATTAATATAGGTGTGGAACAAATTTCTTTTCATATAGAAAGTAGCGTTCATATTGATCGTTATGTGAACTTAATAAGAAAGAGTGGAACAAAAGTAGGTATAGCGTTGAACCCTGCAACACCATTATCAGTTTTGGAGTATGTTTTACCTCAATGTGACACAGTGGTGTTAATGTTAATCAATCCTGGATTTGCAACTGATAAGAACGAGAAACAAATATCATATGCAATTAAAAAGGTAAAGGACCTTCATCAACTTATCCAAGAGAAAGGCTTGAATACAAGAATAGAGGTAGATGGCAGAGTATCCTTAGAAACTATTCCTGGTTTAGTAGATGCTGGTGCGGATATCTTAGTTGCAGGAAGCACAAGTTTATTCATAAAAGATAAAAGTATAGCTGAAAACAAGCAAATCATGGAGGAGCGAATTTCCGAAGGGATTTCTTTAGGGGAGGCAGTAAAATAATGAATTATAACCAAGTTCAAAAGGAAATTACAGAAGAAATTTCAAATACATTAGGACAGATTAATAGTGAGAGCATAGCGGAATTGTTATCAGAGATTAAAAAAGCAGATAAAGTATTTTTTGTAGGTGTAGGTAGAGTATTACTTTCTTTAAAAGCGGTAGCCAAACGATTGGCACACCTTGGTGTCAAAACCTATGTGGTGGGGCAAATTACTGAACCGGCAATTACTGAAAGGGATTTATTAATAGTAGGTTCAGGTAGTGGTGAGACTGGATTCCCATTAATTATTGCTAAAAAAGCAAAACAATATAATGCTAAAGTTGTTCATATTGGAGCTAACCCTGACTGTTCAATGAAGGAGTATTCGGATCATTTTGTAAGGATCCCGGTTAGTACCAAGCTACAATTAGCTAACGAAATTCCGTCCGTTCAGCCAATGACGAGTTTGTTTGAACAAAGCTTGCTATTATTAGGTGATACGTTAGCGTTAATGTTGATTCGCGAACAAGATATTGATATGCCTAGTTTGTGGGAGTATCACGCTAACTTAGAGTAGTAATTAAACGTCGGAGATTATCGAATAAATGTGTACTATAATACAGAGTCAGTGATTTGGTGAAGGGAGAAGAAAAGATGCGAGCATTGCATTTTGGATCGGGGAACATCGGAAAGGGTTTTATCGGTTATTTACTAAACAAAACAGGTTACGAACTTTGTTTTGTTGATGTTAATCAAGAAGCGATCGATCGATTTAACCAAAACAATAGATACCTTGTTGAAACTTTAGATGATGGCCATACAGTCGAAGTGGTTTCTCCGGTTTCAGCCTTAAATGGTTTAACTCAAAAAGAAGAAGTAATTGAAAGAATTGAAAATGCAGATATTATTACTACCTCTGTTGGGATTAGTAATCTGTCTCGTATTGCAGATGTCATCTCAAAAGGACTTTTAAAGCGGATAAAATGGAATAAAAACAAGCTGGACATTATAGCGAATGAAAATGCTATTAACGCTTCTTCGACATTAAAAACTGAATTAGAAAAGCATGTTTCCCCTAGAGAGATGGAAGAAATTCTAACTTTGGTTAGTTTTCCAAACTCTTCAATAGACCGTCTTGCTTTATCAAAGGAAAGTAAGGATGATGAAATTGCTTTAGTGGAACCTATGTATGAGTGGATAATAAATAAAAAAGAAATGGCAAATCAAGAACTTCCACCTATTACAGGTGCAACTTACGTTGAGGATTTAAAACCATTTATAGAAAGGAAACTATATTCAGTTAACATGGGCCATGTAACAACTGCATATATTGCATTTCTTTTCAATGAACCGACAATTCAAAGTGCATTAGAAAAGCCGGAAATTGAACAGTTTGTTAGAGGGATATTGAATGAAACAGCTCAATACTTTATTAAGAAATTTAATGTCAAACAAGAAGAAATGGATGATTATATCAACAAGACATTAATTCGATTTAAAAACAAAAACATTAGTGATAATATCTATAGAGTAGGAAGATCCCCTCTTAGAAAACTAGGATACAATGAACGATTAGTTAAACCTACACGAGAACTATTCGAGTTGGGATTACCAATTGAACACCTTACTGTAGCTATTGCTGCTGGGTTTTTATTTGATAATCCTGACGATGAGGAATCTGTAACTTTGCAAAACTTCATCCAAGAGCATGGCCTTAAAAAGGCAATCGAACACTTTACTCAGATAAACGATGATAGAATTTTAAATGCTGTAATAGATAACTATAACAAACTGAAGATGAAAAAAAATAATGATTTAATTCCGGTTTAAATGATTAAAGAAGGGAAGTTGAAGTAATGTTATGTAATTATTTAGAAGATACTATAGAGTTAATAGATTCAGCCCCGTCTTGGGAAGATTCTATTAAGATAGCTGCTGAACCTTTGTTGAAACAAGGGAACATTAATGAAAGTTATATCCAAGATATGATAAGCAATATTCATAAATTTGGTCCCTATATAGTAATTGTACCTGGAATTGCTATGCCGCATGCTCAAAATAAAGGTGGAGTGATCAAGAATGGAGTTTCTCTATTGAAATTAAAGAAGCCAGTCCTTTACCCGGAGGATAAGGAAGTCAATATTGTGATGGTTTTAGCAGCTACGGACAGTTCTGGTCATCTAGATCTAATTTCAGACCTATCTTCTGTCTTAGCTGATGAGGACATAAAGAACAGCTTAGAGAATGCTAAAAGTAAAGATGAAATACTTAGGCTAATTAAGAGTGTTGAGTAATTTTCATTAAGTTTTCTGAGGGGGCATCTTCATCTAGGTTTAGTTTATATTTCACTTGAATTATATTCGCTAATTTATTTGCAATTTTATATTACATCTTAATTGGAAGGGTGGAAATTATATGTCAACTCAAACGGCAACGACGCAAAATTCTGTATCAAAGCCCTCAATCCGTGCAAAAATTCAAGCAATGGGTGGATTTTTAACAAACATGGTGCTTCCTAACATTGGAGCTTTTATAGCATGGGGGATTCTTACTGCACTGTTTATTCCGACTGGTTGGATTCCGAATGAATATTTGGCAGAAATGGTTGGTCCAACTATTATCTACTTATTACCGCTACTCTTAGCTTACACAGGTGGTAGAATGGTTGGTGGTCAAAGAGGAGCTGTAATGGGTTCAATAGGTGCAATCGGATTAATCGTTGGTTCTGATATTCCAATGTTTTTAGGTGCGATGATTATTGGACCTTTAGGTGGTTGGGTTATAAAACGATTTGATAAATTGCTAGAAAATAAAATCCGTGCTGGATTTGAAATGGTTATTAACAATTTTTCTATCGGTATTTTAGGGTTCTTACTGTTACTTCTTTCTTATACTGTTGTAGGTCCAGTAATTGAAGCAGCTAACGTATCTGTTACCGTTGCAATTCAAGCCTTAGTTGCAACCGGTTTCTTACCGTTGCTATCTCTTATTAATGAACCAGCCAAAGTTTTGTTTTTAAATAACGTGATTGACCAAGGGATCTATTATCCTCTAGGTATGCAAGAAACGCTTAATGTAGGTAAATCTATTTTTTTCACTGTAGCGTCTAACCCTGGACCAGGTTTAGGTTTACTTTTAGCTTTTACTTTCTTTGGTAACAAAATTGCAAGAAGGACTGCACCAGGGGCGATTATAATTCATTTCCTTGGTGGTATCCATGAATTATACTTCCCTTACGTTTTAATGAAGCCGCTTACGATTATTGGTATGATTGCTGGTGCTATGTCAGGTATTGCAACTTTCCAACTTTTCGATGCGGGACTTGTTGCTGGCCCGAGTCCAGGTTCGATATTCGCATATTTAGCATTAACTCCTAAAGGAAATTTTGTAGGAATTATCTTAGGTGTACTTGTTGCGACAGTAGTTTCATTCCTTGTTACATCTTTAATCTTGAAGTTGGACCGAAAATCAGATGATGAAGATGCTTTAACAGAGTCTATCGAAAAATCTAAAACTATGAAATCAGAAGGAAAACAAATTCTTAATGCTTCTACTGATGTAGTGGGCAGAAAAGCAGTTAATAAAATTTCTTTTGCTTGTGATGCTGGTGCTGGTAGTAGTGCATTAGGTGCAACAACCTTTAGGAAAAAACTTCAAAAAGAGAATATTGAAGGTATTGAAGTAAAACACTACAGAATTGAAGATGTCCCTAAAGATTCAGACATTATTGTGGTTCATAAAAATCTATTGGACAGAACAAAACTTTCGTTTAAAGACAATGAAATTATTACTATTGAGAATTATATTGGTGATCCTAAACTCGAAGAATTATTAGATGAGTTGAAAGAACGATAATTCTAGTAATGATTATGGGGTCTAATATATCTGAACTATGATATTTAAAATGTAGGTAAAAGGGAAACTGTTGATGTTTCCCTTTTACCATCTGTGTCACGGTAAATTGGTTAGATTCTACTGTGGCTCTACATAATACTACTTCGGTATTAGAGAAAGTTCTTTACGTGTTTCTTTACTTTCGTGGTGTGAAAAAATGTAAATAATTATAAACATGAATTTAAAAACCTCTGATGATGTGAACAAAGTTAAACCTGATTCATTCTTTATCTTGAAGCTGAAAAATGTCTAAATGTATATCCGTCCTACTGTTTAGTTTTTGAGGATTCGGCAAATGGAGCACAAGCTGCAAAGAGTTCAGGGATGAAATTTGTAATTGTACTGAATGAAATTACTAAGGAATTGAACTTTTGTGAAGCGGATCATCGTTTAGAGTGCGTTGTTAGTTTTATCTATGTAAATAAGAAACGTAAAGATTAGTGTTAATAATATAAGTAAAATTAAAGATTTGGAGTGTTGGAAATGCAAACTAAAATAAAAAAACCAATTGATCAGTTGTCGATAAATACAATTCGTACACTATCAATAGATGCTATTGAAAGAGCCAACTCCGGACATCCAGGGCTACCTATGGGAGCGGCACCTATGGCGTATGAATTATGGACCAAGCATATGAATCATCATCCAAACAACCCAGCATGGTTCAATAGAGACCGCTTTGTGTTATCAGCGGGTCATGGTTCGATGTTATTGTACAGTCTATTACACTTATCGGGCTATGATCTATCAATGGAAGAGATTAAAAACTTCCGTCAATGGGGTAGTCAAACACCAGGTCATCCCGAATTTGGACACACACCAGGTGTAGAAGCAACGACCGGTCCTTTAGGACAAGGAGTTGCCATGGCAGTGGGGATGGCAATGGCCGAACGTCATCTCGCAACAACTTATAATAAAGACGGTTATGAACTCATTAATCACTTTACTTATAGCATTTGTGGAGATGGAGACTTGATGGAAGGCGTTTCTGCTGAAGCAGCTTCACTAGCAGGACATCTGAAATTAGGACGACTAGTCGTATTATATGATTCAAACGATATTTCACTTGATGGTGACTTAAATCTTTCCTTCTCTGAAAGTGTAGAAAATCGTTTTAAAGCATACGGATGGCAAGTGATTCGTGTGGAAGACGGTAATAATTTAGTTGAAATTAACCAAGCAATGGAAGAAGCAAAGAATGATCTAGATCGACCAACACTGATTGAAGTAAAAACAACGATTGGGTATGGTTCACCAAACTTTGCAGGTACATCTGATGTACACGGTGCACCACTAGGAAAAGAGGAAATAAACTTAACAAAGGAAGCATATAAGTGGACATTTGAAGAAGACTTTTATGTTCCTGAAGAAGTGTATAGTCACTTCCAGTCCCTTGTAGTGGAAGCAGGGCAAAGGAAAGAGGAAGAATGGAATACATTATATGATGCTTATAAAAAAGAGTATCCTGAGTTATCCGAAAAATTAGATAACTCAATCAAAGGGAAACTGCCTGAAGGATGGATCGACCAATTACCATCGTATGAAATCGGGACAAGCTTAGCATCACGTGCATCTTCAGGTGAGTCACTAAATGCTATTGCAAA
>NZ_MLQR01000036.1 GCF_001866005.1 Anaerobacillus alkalilacustris | reverse complement strand
CACTGATTGAAAGTTTTACTACTTAATCCTACATTTAAGAATAAGCTGAACGAGGCTGGGACAAAACCCACCTCTGAAATGAAAAAGCCGGTGAAATTTTACGACGAGTAAAATTTCACCGGCTTTGATTATTTTTGTAATAAAATAAGGACAACTTCTGATAAAATTAAGTTACCAAGCCAAATCTAATCAGAAGGAAGTGTCCTTATGTTTAAAAATTATAACATGAATCAATTAGTTTTGCCTTTAGATTTAGAAGTGAAATTACAAAATAACGATATTGCCTTTCATATACACCATTTAGTTGAAAGTATCCCACATGAAGCACTCGAATCATTTCTGCGAAATACAGGTTGCCCTGCTTATCACCCTCGCATGATGTTAAAAATTATCTTATGTGCCTATACGCAATCCGTTTTTTCTGGTCGTAAAATTGAAGAACTTTTAAGAGACAGCATACGTATGATGTGGCTAGCACAAGGATACGAACCAAGTTATCGTACGATTAATCGCTTCCGTGTACAACCGGAAGTAAAAGAATTGATCCGCCAATGTTTTGTTCAATTCCGCTGCCAATTAATCGAAGAAAAGCTCATTGACCAAGAAGCGATTTTTATTGATGGTACAAAGGTTGAAGCGAACGCGAATAAGTTTACATTTGTCTGGAAAAAATCGATCGAGAAATATCATCAAGGGTTAATCGAAAAGTCGAACCAACTTTACAACGAACTTCTCGAAAAAGAAATCATGCCCGAAATTGAACGTGAAAGTGAAGAACAATTAACACTTGAAGAACTTGCACAAGTGGTTCAAAAAGTAGAAGATGTCATTACCAACTATGACAAAAAAATTGAATCGTCAGCGGACGTAGCGGAACGAAAAGCGTTAAGAAGTGAGCGAAAGTACCCGAAGCAAGTCCGCAAACATTTGATTGATTTCATCGAACGTAAACAGAAATACCAACGAGACTTTGAAATCTTTGGTACGCGTAATAGTTATTCAAAAACTGATCCCGATGCGACGTTCATGCGCATGAAAGATGATTATATGCAAAACGGTCAATTGAAAGCTGGTTATAATGTACAAATAGCAACAGAAGGTCAATACGCACTTGCCTATAGTTTATTTTCAAATCCAACAGATACACGTACGTTAATTCCGTTCCTGGATGAAATTGAGCAACATTATTTTGAATTACCGAAGCACATTGTCGCAGATGCAGGTTATGGCAGTGAACAGAACTATGATGATATCCTTTCAAGACGTAAACGAGAAGCGTTAATTACATACAACTTATATTTGAAAGAGCAAAAGAAAAAATACAAACAAAACGAATTCAATCCAGACAATTGGCATTACGATGAAGAAAAAGATGAGTACACTTGCCCGAATCAACAGCGCTTAGCCTTTAAATATCATTCTGTACGTACCGATAAATCAGGTTTTATGCGAGAGCTTAAAATATACGAGTGCGAAGAGTGTTCGGGATGCCCATTACGTTCATTATGTACAAAAGCAAAAGAAGGTAATAATCGAAAGTTAATGGTGAACGAGAAATGGGAACAACAAAAAGAATATGTGAGAGCGAAGCTTTCAGAAGAAAAGACGAGTTCTATCTATCGTAAACGTAAGATCGATGTAGAACCAGTTTTTGGATTCTTGAAGGCTAATTTGCGTTTTACTCGATTTTCTGTACGTGGAAAATCGAAGGTTGGAAACGAAATGGGCCTGGCATTAATGGCCGTGAATATTCGAAAATTCACGGCTAACAACTAAGAATATAAAAGTGGTAATGTAGATAAATGGAAAAAAGTGAGATTGAGTACACTCAAGCTCACTTTTTTTCTAATTAGAAACTAGTTTTGTCCCAGNGTAAGATCGATGTAGAACCAGTTTTTGGATTCTTGAAGGCTAATTTGCGTTTTACTCGATTTTCTGTACGTGGAAAATCGAAGGTTGGAAACGAAATGGGCCTGGCATTAATGGCCGTGAATATTCGAAAATTCACGGCTAACAACTAAGAATATAAAAGTGGTAATGTAGATAAATGGAAAAAAGTGAGATTGAGTACACTCAAGCTCACTTTTTTTCTAATTAGAAACTAGTTTTGTCCCAGCCTCTTTTATTTTTCCTATATTATACGAACATGCTCAATCATTAATTTCTGATTAGGTAATCAAATGCACCTAATGATGCAGTAGCTCCTGATCCCATGGAAATAATGATTTGGTTGTATGCACTATCTGTACAATCACCTGCAGCAAACACTCCTGGAACGTTTGTTGCACCATGTTTATTTACAATAATTTCGCCCATACGATTCCGTTCAACGATTCCGCCTAACCAATCGGTATTTGGTACAAGTCCGATTTGAACAAACACACCTTGTAATTCAATATGTTTCACTTCTTCTGTATCGCGATCAATGTAAGAAATACCGTTTACACTGTCTGTTCCAGTAATTTCTTTTGTTTGAACGTTCTTTAATACCGTTACGTTAGGAAGACTGTTTAGACGATTTTGTAGGACTTCATCAGCTTTTAATTCTGGCATAAATTCAAGAACCGTCACATGTTTTACAATTCCTGCAAGATCAATCGCTGCCTCAACACCGGAGTTACCACCGCCAATAACAGCTACATCTTTTCCTTCAAATAATGGACCATCACAATGAGGGCAGTATGCTACACCTTTGTTTTTGAACTCTTGCTCACCAGGAACTCCGACATTACGCCAACGAGCACCTGTTGAGATAATGACACTTTTACTTTTTAGAACAGCACCGTTCTCAAGCTCAAGTTCGATGAAGTCCTTTTTTTCTAAACCTTTGGCACGCTGTAAGTTCATGACATCAATGTCATACTCTTTGACATGCTCTTCTAGGCTTGCTACAAGTTTAGGACCTTCCGTGTATTTCGTAGAGATAAAGTTCTCTATACCCATCGTGTCCATAACCTGGCCACCAAAGCGTTCAGCAACAATACCTGTACGAATACCTTTACGCGCTGCGTAGATCGCTGCACTTGCACCGGCTGGACCACCTCCAACGACAAGTACATCGTAAGGAGCTTTATCAGCAAATTCTGATGCATCTGGAGCGCTACCCATTTTTGCGAGAATTTCTTCAAGTGACATACGGCCGCTACCAAACGATTCCCCGTTTAGAATAACAGTTGGAACTGCCATAATGTTTTTGCTTTCTACTTCTTCTTTGAAAGCACCCCCGTCAACCATGGTATGCGAAATTCCTGGGTTAATAAGGCTCATTACATTTAGTGCCTGCACAACATCAGGACAGTTGTGGCACGTAAGGCTAATATATGATTCGAAGCGATATTCGCCCTTAATATTTTTAATTTGCTCAATGACTTTCTGATCTACCTTTGGAGCTCTTCCGCTTACTTGCAGTAGAGCCAATACTAATGAAGTAAATTCATGCCCAAGGGGGATACCTGCAAAAACGATTCCAGTGTCTTCGCCAATACGATTGACACTGAAACTCGGTGTTCTATCTAATGTAGTTTTTTCTACTTTAATTCTGGAAGACATGCTGGCTAATTCATCCACTAGAGCCAGCATGTCGCGAGATACATCATCCGTTCCTGTACTAACTTTAAGTAGCACATCGCCCTCCATCATTTGAAGATATTGGGCTAATTGTGCTTTTATATCAGCATCTAGTATCATGATTTATCGAACTCCTTAAATTTTTCCTACAAGATCAAGGCTTGGTTTAAGTGTTGCAGAACCTTCTTCCCATTTAGCTGGACAAACTTCACCTGGATTATTGCGTACATATTGAGCTGCTTTAATTTTGTTAACAAGAATACTTGCATCACGTCCAATACCACCTGCATTAATTTCAACGGCTTGAACGATACCATCTGGATCAATGATGAAAGTACCACGATCAGCAAGACCTTCCTCTTCGTTTAGTACTTCGAAGTTACGAGAGATTTTTTGTGATGGGTCACCAATCATAATGTATTCGATCTTACCAATAGCTTCTGAATGATCATGCCATGCTTTATGTGTAAAATGTGTATCAGTTGATACAGAGTATACTTCAACTCCAAGTTCTTTTAATGCTGCATATTCGTTTTGTAGATCTTCTAATTCAGTAGGACATACGAATGTGAAATCTGCTGGGTAAAAGCAAACAACACTCCATTTACCTTTGAAGTTTTGTTCAGTAACATCTAGAAATTCACCTTTTTGGAAAGCTTTTGCTGCGAATGGTAATACTTCAGTTCCGATTAATGACATAATAAATTCCTCCTAAAATGTGGTTTTAAATTTAAAATAGTCTGTTTGGATGTTACATCCAATGTTTAAACTATTTATTTATAATAATTCTAATGTCATATATATTATTATATAAAATTTGTTATTTTGTCAATGGAAATACAAAAAAATATTTAGATTTATTCAATAGCTATTTTGAATCGTTGATTTACAAAGTATTATAAGCCAACTTGCAAGTAAAAGTGAAGTTATATGCTTTGTAATAAGTAGTTCTAAAAACAGTTATTGTTTTTATAAATCATAGAAAAAATGTAAATATTTATTAAATCAAATGGTCTAGTAAAGGAATAATATATTGTTATCTTTCTCAATTAGAGAGTAAATATATTCGTTTGCACAAATTTAAGTATCTGTAATAAAGCAAAGTTTATGGATATGCGAGTAAATCTATTAGTGTTTTATAGGTGGGACCGTTATATTATTTTCATCTTTTAAGGAAATATGTAATTGATTTTTGCGATTTATAGAAGCAAAAAAGACTTTTTTTATGTCAGAAACTCCTTGATGAATTAATTGCTGTTGTAACCATGCCTCATCTAAATTTAGATCTTTTAAGACACTTGAATACATCGTTCCTTCTATGATAATGGGAAAGGAGATTGTAGATGTTGTTTTTATTATGTTCATATCTTCTAGTGTAACTGGATGTTTTTGTGTTTTTTTCAACACACTTAAAGCCCCATTCGGTTCAATAATGGCTGTTTCAACTTCACTAATATCAAATACATTTTTTTCTCTAAGCATCTGAAGTACATTATCAATAGAGTAACGAATTCTTTTTAGATTATTGTTTAAAAATTTTCCATCTTGTATAACCACTGTAGGTTCAAATGTAAGTAATCTACCTACTTTTCGGTTCGATATCTTCCAATTTGCGATAATCCTTTGAAAGATCCCTATTGAAATGATAGCTATCGCAGTTGGAAAATGCTTAATATCAGGATCGGCAATATCGGCTCCAACAACTGCTCCCAAAATGACGATAATTAAAAAATCAAATATAGGTAATTCCCCAATGGCACGCTTCCCCATAAATAAAGTGATAAATAATAACAAAGGTATAATTGTAAAAATTCTACCTAGTACTAAGAATGTATCTTTTACAAATTCAATCATTTTTTGCATCATCCTCTAAAGTGTTCTCTTAGCCTAAAAGCTTTTAACCTCCTTATCTATTAAATTATTACCCTACCATTGTTTCCAAGGTTTAATAGATTAATACACATCTTAAGGCCGAATTTTCATTTCGATAAATAAGGTAGGAGTAACAGTGCACTACTTTAGGCAATACTAAAAAATATTTAAATTTTAAGGTAGGAGAATTTATTTATGAAAAATAATGCTAAAAATCGTAGTAGTGTCTTTAATGATATAAACCGTGCCCCTAATCGAGCAATGATACGAGCAATGGGAGTAAAAGATGAAGATTTCACCAAACCTTTTGTTGGTATTGCTAGTACATGGAGTGAGGTAACACCTTGTAATATGCACATTGATGAGTTAGCAAGAAAAGCAAAAGAGGGTGCTTTGGAAGCGGGTGCAACGCCGTTCATATTTAATACAATTACCGTTTCAGATGGCATATCGATGGGAACGGAAGGAATGCGTTTTTCATTACCTAGTCGGGAAGTAATTGCAGATTCAATTGAAACCGTTGTTGGAGCACAAAATTATGACGGTGTTGTTGCTATTGGTGGTTGTGATAAGAATATGCCTGGTTGTATGATTGCAATAGGTCGTTTAAATTTACCCGCAGTTTTCGTTTATGGTGGAACGATTAAAGCTGGAAAAATCGATGGAAAAGATATTGATATTGTTTCTGCTTTTGAGGCTGTAGGAAAGTATAATAATGGCGATATTGATAGAGAAGAACTTCATAAGATTGAATGTAACGCATGCCCGGGTGCTGGATCTTGTGGTGGAATGTATACAGCAAATACAATGGCTTCTGCAATCGAAGCAATGGGAATGAGTTTACCTGGAAATTCATCAAACCCTGCTGAAGATCATGAAAAAATAGAGGATTGCATAAAAGCTGGAAAAGCAGTCATGAACTTATTGGAAAAAGGAATTTATCCTAAAGATATCATGACAAAAAAGGCTTTTGAAAATGCGATTACGGTTGTCATGGCACTCGGTGGATCTACAAATGCTGTCCTTCATTTATTAGCATTAGCGCATACTGTAGAGGTTGATCTTAATTTAGATGACTTTGAACGTATTCGTAAAAACGTGCCCCACATTGCTGATTTAAAACCAAGTGGTAAGTATGTCATGGAGGAATTATCTAAAGTTGGTGGTGTTCCTGCAGTAATGAAACTGCTTCTTGATAAGGGGCTATTACATGGAGATTGTATGACCGTTACTGGAAAAACGATTGAAGAAAATCTTTCCGAAGTATCTCACTTAAAAGAGGGGCAAGAAGTCATTTCGTTTGAACATCCGAAACGAAAAACAGGACCGTTAGTGATCTTAAAAGGGAATTTAGCTCCAGAGGGTGCATTAGCGAAAATGTCAGGGTTAAAAATCAAAACCATAACAGGTCCTGCTCGCGTATTTGATTCAGAAAAGGAAGCGACGGATGCTGTATTAAATAATAAGATTCATTCAGGAGATGTCATTGTGATCCGTTATGTTGGTCCAAAGGGTGGACCAGGTATGGCAGAAATGTTGTCAATTACGGCAATTGTCGTTGGAAAAGGTCTCGGAGAAAAAGTAGGATTGATCACTGATGGACGTTTCTCTGGCGGTACACATGGTTTAGTTGTGGGACATATTTCTCCTGAAGCCCAAGTTGGTGGCCCTATTGCCTTAATTCAAGAAGGTGACTTGATTACGATCGATAGTGAAACACAGGAACTCACTGTTAATGTTTCTGAACAGGAGTTTAAAGAAAGATTGAAGGATTGGACGCCACCAGAACAAAAGATAAGAGGAATGTTAGCGAAATACGCTCGGTTAGTATCCTCTGCTTCTAAAGGAGCTATCACGGATTAAAAAAGAACTCCTTATTAAGTGAAAGAGATGCACTAGGTATAGCTGCATCATACTGTAATAAAAAAACCGTCAAAGTGACGGTTTTTTTAGGTAGTTGAGAACCCCCACTGATTGTTAGTTTAACTTACTGCCCCTTAAGAGTGGGATAAAAGTTATTTTACGAATTAGTAGAAAGGTTTTCTTTGTTAGGGACCATGGAGACCAATTTTTTACTTTTGTTTTCTCTAAACGTCAAAAGAATATTTAAATGAAAATAGTTGTCTAGGCTAAAGTGATAGGCATCTGTTCTGAAAATAATTAATGAAAATGCACTTGTATATAGAATAAGGCTCATGAAATTCATATTGCCAGAAAGAATGAAGTTAATGTGCATAAATAAGCAAATGAGTGTAGAGGGTATAGTAAATAATCCAACGATAAGAAATAACCCAAGTACGATTTGGACAATTGGGATCGCATAGTTCAAAATCATGACATTTTCTAAAGCGATATTTTCAATGAAAATTTTATAAAAGGTTGGAGTATTAGGATTTTGTAGTGATTCGGTTAAGTAGGTTCTCAAAAATATTCCAGGTTCCATAAACCAATGACTTGCCGTTATTTTTGTTACTCCTGCTAATAACCAACCTATACCAAAAAGAACACGCATGAAAACAATTAAAGATGAAAATACGGTAATATTTTTTAAGACTCGCATTTTAGATTCCTCCTAAATTTATTTTTCCTTAAGTCATAAGTTTTTCCTTTGGGCAACTTTTTGGACAAAAAAATAAAAGTGTTTTCTCCGCTAAGGAAATCAAACGCTTAAAGATATCTTTACTATATGCACAAAAGTTTACCATGTGCAAAAAACATTGTAAATAAGTATATTACTCCTGCTATTAGGTCATATATAAAGGTTGTAACTCATTATTCGCATGAATAGGTAACATTTGATAATTGAATTATTCTGTTTTATTCCTCATAAGGTAGCTCTTTACTCGGCTATGTATGTATTTTTGATAGGATATACAATTTAAGATTAAGAGATGGGAATGCCTTGAGCACAAGACATTCCATGACAGTGATATGAACGCTATTATTTTTGCAATCTCTGACTTCATTTAGACGGCAAGGTCAAATGGTACCAACGAGTTTAAACTTTAAATTTTGAAACAATATTCGTCAACTCTTTAGAAATATCAGCTAAATTTGTAGCTGACGCTAAAAATTCTTCTTGAATCGCTAGTTGTTCTTCTACTACAGAAGAGATTTCTGTATTTCCATTTAAAGCTTCAACGGAAACTTTACAAATATTTTTAGATATTTCTGCAATTCGATTAATTTCATTGACCATTATTGATATTTCCTCAGAAATATTTTTAATTTCGTCGTCGACACGGTTGTTTGAAGCAACGATCTCTTTAAATGATTGTTCCACTTCAAAGACTTTCTTAGATCCATCTGTTACTTGTTCAACTGCCGTTGACATTCCTTGTAATAAACTATCTACATGGTTTTGAATTACAGTTAAAATATGTGATATTTCCACAGTAGATGTAGCAGAGCTTGTCGCAAGCTTCCGTACTTCATTAGCCACAACTGTAAACCCTTTTCCGTATTCTCCTACTCTTGCAGCTTCAATTGATGCGTTTAGTGCGAGTAATTCAGTATTAGCTGTAATGTTCGAGATTGTTTGTAATATGGATTTGATTTGTGATGAATTTTCTTTTAAAACACCTGCGACACCTTGTGTTTTCATTACATGCTCTTGTATCGTATCCATTTGTATTAACATTGACTGAACTTTTACGTTTCCTTGTTCGGCTACTTGGATCGATTTATTGGTTGCGGTTAATACATTTTCAGATTTATCTGTAATTTTTTTATTCATTTGAATGAGTTGTCTAACCGTATCATCAGTCTTTTCCGCTTCGCTTACTTGATTTTGTGCGCCAGCAACGGCGTCTTCTGTAATGACTGCAATTTGACTAACCGCTTGATTACTTTGTTCTACTCCATCTTTTATCATTGAGGAAGAGTCATAGAGATTATTACTAGTTTTAACAATTTTTTGGATCATTGAACCCAAGTTTCTTTTCATCTCATTAAAAGCTTCAGCTAATAACATTAATTCATCATTAGAGGTACTCTTAATTTCTTCTCCTTGTAGGTTTCCGTTGGCAATATTTTGAGCAGATTGAACCATCTTATTTAACGCACGTCCTAATCTGAGAGAAAAGAAAGTCGCAAATAAAATGCTAAATACACTGATTGACAAAGTAGATACAAGGCTAAAAATACCTGTGGTGTTAGCTTTTTGTGTTAATTCAGTTCGTTGAAGGTCTTGTTGGGTTAATTCTAAAGACATATATTCTTGGATACCAGCTGATATTAACCTAGAGTATCTTTTCATCAGATTATTTTGTTCTACCATTTCTGATAAAGTGGTCGATGCAAATAGTTTATCACTTGCTTCAGAATAGGATTCTAGCATTCTACTTGCTACATAAAAAGCCTTTCTTTCATCATCACCGAACACATTCGCTTCAATTTGTTCTAATATATGATTGATTCTAATAAATTTTTCATCTACAGCTTCTTTATTTTCTGGTTCTTGATTTAATAAATAACGTGATATAGCGTGGGGGATCTCGTTTGTTAGCGTTATCATTTTGTTTGATAAAACATTTTTTTCTATCATAATATTTTGCTGGTTAATATATGATCTTAACACAGAGTACGAAAATAGACTGACAATCGACATTAAAATTACGATAATAGAGAAGCTGATAATTAATTTCGTTTTAATTGTTAGATGATATTTTTTCCCTTTTAAAAGTTTATCCCGCTTCATATAATTCCCCTTTGCTAGTTATAGTAGTTATTCAAGTGAGGCCCCAAAAGTATATTCATACCAATCATCAGGTGATTGAGTTTTAAATCCGAAGATCGTTGCTCCATCTCTAGTAACCATAGGTATATTTGGTGTGATAATATCATGAGGAATCGAATCGTTTTCCGTAATAAGATGAACTAAAGCTCTGATTCCAATGTCAGATATAAAAGGTGTGTAAGGTGTATTCACTTCGAATAGGCCATCTCTTACAGCATTGATAGCTGTTTTTGAATCATCGATAGAAAGAAAAATAACTTTCTTCCCATCTTTTCTACTATTTAATCTATCCGCGCTTTTTGTAGCATCGTAAGCAGCGATAGCTTGGTGGTCACCTGTATTAAATACAACATCAATAATAGGAAACTCGTTTAATGCTTCTTGCATATTTGCTAATGCGTGAGCAGAATGATCAGCATCATGATACGATTTCAAAATGTTAATTTCGGGAAAATAACTTAATACTTTGAGAAAATGTCCGGTTCTAATAGCATCAGCAGTACTTCCTAACGGTTTTCTAAGAAGAATGACATTTGCATGAAGATCTCCTTCTTGTGCAAGTTTCTGTATAAGATACATACCATTTTGAGCTCCATTAGCTGGAAAATTTCCCGTTACTCTACTTGTGGTTTGTTCATAACCAGTCATTCTGTCAACGCTTACTACTGGAATACCACCTTCAATCGCTCTTTTTACTGGAGCAATTGTTGTTTCGGATTCAACCATTGGCCACGTTAAAATGCCGTCAACTTTTTGTAAAATGAAACTATCAATAATATCAGCCATCCTATCATTATCCCATTGTGCATCTCTTACATCTAACTCTATATTAGAATGTTTGTCGCTTTGCCATTTTGCAGCATCGGCTAAACCAACATTCCATGGCTGATCAAAACCATGTGTAGCGACACCAATTCGATAGGTTTTAGTAGGGTCTCCAACCGGACCTTCTTTCAAATAAATATAATCTGTGAATGGCAGTTTTAAATCTAAGTTACTGAAGCTTCCTGTTATTTCGGTGCCACTCCCCATTGTCCACCGATAATTTCCAAAGGGTTCACCAGTTGGATATGTATTCATATACAGTTGAAACTGATCATTTTTGAATAAATTTACAATATCCTCATTTGCATTTGATAAAGGCAGTTGAATAAAAAAATCTAAAATGTCGCTATTGGACAAACCTTTCGTTGGTAAACTTTCAAAATAGGCTAAAGCTTCCTGACCTTCTAAATGCTTTACTTCTTCAAATAATGGAGTTAAGTCAGCTTTTGGTTCGTTTGTTACGGTTTGTGTTGAACGTGTGTTTTGAGCATTAGACTTAGATTCAGCAGCTTGTTGATTTACCTCAACGGTTTTCATACGATCATCGGACATACAGCCAGATAAAATGAACATCATTAATATGAAACTATGAAACGTTAATCTTTTTGCTTTCATAATCTTTCCCCCTTTTAAAGTTTTTTTCAATGAGCGCGCGTATCTGTCTATTAGCCTCCTTTCAACTAGTAAATTGTACCGATAAAAAAAGAGGACCCCAAAAATATCCATCAATAAATGGATTATTTTTGTTGGGTCCTCTCAAATTCTCCGGCCACTTTACATATTAACTTAAGCTTTTCTTATTTTCATCATAAACCGAAAAAAGAGAAAATAAAAGTATTTTCTAAACTTCCTCGATTAAATTTGTCGAAAACTAATAAGGTTTTCTGTTACTTTAGTATGGTATAGTAAGAAAATCTTCACTTAAATCAGAAAAAATTACAGTGGAATGTCAGCTTAGGAGGTCAACAAGTGATGAGAAAATGTATTTGGCTTGTATTGCTATTAGCTATCTTTTCTGCCTGTTCGAACAGAGGAGATCAAGTATTATCAATACAAGAAGAAAAACTGCAAGATGAAAAAGTAACGATTCGAATATTTGATCGAAAAATTGAAGTTGCTGATAGATTACAAGAGTTAGCAGCATTATATGAAAGTCTTTATCCAGGTGTAAAAATAGAATTTGAATCGCTTGGAGCGATTAGTTCTAGTTATGATGTAGAGTTAAATTCCAAATTTGGCTTAGGAACTTTTCCTGATATTTTTACAACGGAAGCCTATTTATCGTTTGAACCTTGGGAAGACATCGCTTTACCATTAAATGATTTTTCGTGGATCGATGATACGGTAGAAGGAAGTACGGATGGTGTAACGGTTAATGGAACTATTTATGGAGTACCAATCGCATTAGAAGCATACGGTTATATTTACAATAAAGATTTATTTGCTAAAGCGGGAATCACAACGATCCCAACGACTATTTCTGAATTAAGAGAAGCGGCGCGGAAACTTAAAGCAACGGGTGTCACTCCTTTTTCAAATGGGTATGCAGAATGGTGGATTCTTGGAAATCATAGCTTTAATATTGCTTTGGCAAGTCATGAAACGCCAAATGAGTATATAGAAGGTATTTTAGACGGGACCATTAATCTATCAAACGATGAAACGATGAATGCGTGGGTTGATTGGTTGGATTTAACGATTCAGTATGGAAATAAGGACCCTTTATCTACAGACTATCAAACACAAGTCGAGAAGCTAGTAAAAGGCGAAGCAGCGATGATGCAGCAAGGAAATTGGACACAGTTAATGATTAATGAGCTTAATTCAGATATTAATCTTGGAATAATGCCCATTCCGATTTCGGATAAAGGTCACGATTACATCATGGTTGGGGTACCAAATTATTGGATCGTCCATAATCAATCGCCTGTAAAAGAAGAAGCAATTGAGTTTATCGAGTGGCTTGTTACGTCTGAGGAAGGAAAAGCTTTTATCGTAAATGATTTAGAGTATATCCCTTCGTTCACGAACATTGAATATGATGCTCAAAAATTGGGCGATATTACCGCCTCTCTTCAAACATATATTGATCAGGAAAAAACAACGGGTTGGTATTGGAGTAACTTTCCTTCTGAAAGTGCAAACCTCATTTTTGAAAATATCCAAAAGTACCTACGAGGCCAAGCAACGAGAGAACAGTTTTTAACGAATTTACAAAAGGATATACAGAGTATCCAGTAATGGAGTGAATGTTTTGGACAGAAAAAGATCAAATACAAACAAGAAAAACAACATATCTTTGAAACATAAACTAATTGGTTGGTTTTTAATTTTGGCTGTCGGCCCTTTAACAATCATGTTAACGGTTGCTTATTTTGCAAGTTACAGCGTCGTTCAAGACCGAGCTGGGTTTTACTCAAAACAATTTATTCAACAAGTGGCTGCTAATATTGATTTGAAAATTTTCGAAATAGAAGATGTAAGTGTTTCGATTATTACAAATAGAGATATTTCGGAAAATATAGGTGCCAAGTATCGTGAAGAAAGTTATAGTCGAGCTAGATCAATAATTGAACAAATGGCTCTTTCCAAACAAGAAATTGATTCCATTCGAATTTACGGAGTAGATGGCAGTTATTTATATGGTGGTCATGGTAATGATAGTGTCGATGAAACCTTTTCAAGAGGGGATTTTCCGAGCTCTGAGTTGTTCCGAACCATTTTAGAAAGTGATGGAAAACCTTTTTGGTTTACGGGAATCGACAATAATTTTAATGATGTATATATGGCAAGGAAAATGTCCTTTTATAATTCTCGAACACCTAGTGGAGTCATCTTATTTAAACTTCCACAAGAAACATTTGCTAGTCTTTATACAGATTTAGAGATTGGCGAACATGGTAATGCTTATCTTTTAAACAGTGATCATATTATTTTTGGTCATTCTAATTTAGAAAAAGTTGGAATAACCTACACGAATGATTTTATTATCAACCAAAGTAATGACAATTATAGTGGCTTAATGAATAGTCAAGGAAATATGGTCTCATTTGCAACAACTACAAATGGATGGAAGGTTTTTACGGAAGTCCCGATTCGAGTGCTAATGAGTGAAATGCGAAATCTTTCTGTGATTTTTACGGTTGCAGGAATTGCTTTAGGTGTCTTAAGTATTATCATTGGTTTATTTGTCGCAAGAGGAATTACTAAACCACTTGACCATATTATTGGTGTCATGAAAAATATTGAAAATGGCGACTTTACAAAGACATCTGAAATCAAAGGTGAAAATGAGATAGGGAAATTATCACAAGGCTTTAATCATATGATTTCAACGATTCGCTCCTTGATCAAAAGCTCGAACCAAGTAGGCATATCTGTATCAGATAATACTAAGAACCTTAATCAATTAGCAAAGCATTCTGCTGAAACGACGGCGGAAATTAAGGCAGCTGCGAATGAAATTGCTAGTGGTGCTATGGAACAAGCTCATGAAGTTAGCGAGGTTCAAAAAATCATGCAACAGTTTGTGAATGAAATTAATGATGTTCAATCAAGGCTAAATATTGTCAAAGAAAATTCTGTTCAAGTTCATCAAGTTAGTTCTGGTGCGATTGAAGTCGTAAATGAGTTAACGGAACATGCGAATTTATCGAAATTATCATCGGAAAAAATTAAAAATGAAACGCTCTTAGTCGAAGGAAAAGTCTCTGAGATTGCTAACTTTATAAAGGTTATCCGTGAAATTAGTGAGCAAACAAATTTATTAGCACTTAACGCATCAATAGAAGCTGCTAGAGCTGGAGATGCTGGTAAGGGATTTGCTGTCGTTGCCACAGAAGTTCGAAAATTGGCAGAGAACACAAATGAGGCAACGGAGAAAATTGCACAAATTGTAACCGATATTAAGAAAGAGACATCTCAAATGGTTAAAGAAGTAAATGAAGGTATGAATATCTTTGACGCTCAACAAACCTCTGTCGGAAATGTGAACAATGTATTTCAAGGTATTTTAAAATCACTTGACCAAACGATGAATGAGTTCAATACTTTATATGTAAGTATTCAAGATATGGATCAACAAAAAGAAAGTACAATTAGAGCGATTGAATCAATTGCAGCAATCACTCAACAAGCTGCTGCATCAATCGAGGAAATCACGGCTTCTATTGAGGAACAAGCAAAGTCAGCAGATCAACTAAAAGAATCTGCAGAGGTTTTAGCAGAAGAAGCAAACCATTTAAATCATTCGATTAGCAAGTTTAAAGTTTGATATAAAGCTAAAAAAGGCTGTCCGACAAAAATTACGATGATTTGGACAGCCTTTTTTACATGGTAAAAAGTGAATTATAAATAATTATTTTCTCTGAAAGCTATAATGACTAGAAATATAATTAGTACTTATTAAAAGATTAAGGATGAAAAGTTATAGGTTTAAAGTCGTAAGAGGTTGATAATTTCGTTTTAAAGAAATCACTATCATATATTTGTAAATTATTTGAAATTATCGAACTTAGAAATCAGGTCGGAGGTAGGCTGCAAAATGAGAGAGACAGTAAAAATGATCGTTTTCCGGCTAAAAGGGGGGGAGCGGGCTTATTATCGATGGGGCGAGTGGTGTAATGGATATCTCATCTGACCTTGTCTCTCCTTCTCCAACCTTACTCAATGGTTTAAACCAAGAATACATAAAAGGTATTGTGAAGTTAGACCAACGTTTATTAATGTTGTTACAACTAGCAGATATTTTCACTTAACAGGAATGGAAAAACGATAAATTTGGAGGGGCTTAAATGAAAAGCTTACGAATGAAAATCTTACTAGGATTTGGTGTTGTTTTGATGATCCTACTTCTTCTTAGTATTACCGTCGTTGTCAATATGAACAACCTAGCCAATGATGTTCAAGAAACGATTGAAGTAGATATAGAAGAACTAACAAGTGAATTTCAATTAAGTATTAATATAGCTCAAAGAATTGCTGTTACAAGAGGGTATGCTTTATTGGGAGACCAAGAATATAGACAAAGATTTGAAGAGTATACACGAAGGAGTCAAGAGATCGAAAGGGAAGTATTAGAAAGTGGAGCTTCAGGTCAAATAGTTCAGTTAATTCATCAAAGTGCACAGTGGGGAGAATTAGTAGAACAACAAGTTTTCGCTGCATTTGACAGAGGTGAGAACGAAGTTGCATTAGCCATTTTGAATAGTGAAGTGACAATGATTGGAAGGGAATTAATAGCTGGTTTTAACGAATTGATTGACGAAAGACAACTAGAGGTTCAACAAAAGGGTAGCGAATTAGTCAGTCAAGCAATACGAGTTGTAGCCTTAGTCATTACCTTATCGATAGTTGCTATGGTCATTGGCGTCATTGTAGCCATTACTATAGCGAATAATATCGTTAAACCAATATTAAAAGTCGTTCAGAGAATGAATTTAATCGCCGATGGTGACCTTCGTGGAGAAGCGATTAGTACAAAATCAAAAGATGAAATCGCGCAATTAAGTACTTCTGTGAACACGATGACGGAAAGTTTAAGAGGGTTAATCGAAAGTGTGAATAATGCAACACAACAAGTGGCAGCTTCTTCAGAGGAATTATCTGCAAGTGCAGAACAAACAACAGCAGCAACAGAACATGTCGTGCGGAATATTGATGACGTAGCCAAAGGGTCTGAAGTGTCTGCCGAGGTGGCAACGAATAGTGCTCAAGCGATGGAAGAGGTAAGTGTAGGAGTTCAGCGCATTGCACAAGCTTCCTTAGATGTTACAAGCATGGCACAAGAATCATCCAGTATTGCAACCGATGGAAATCAAAAAATTGAAAAAGCAGTTGCGCAAATGTACAATATTTCAAATTCAGTTGGTTCAACGACTTCAACCATCAAGCAGTTAGGAGAGAGGTCTGAGGAAATTGGCGTCATTGTTTCTGCCATAACAGAAATAGCCAATCAAACAAACCTGTTAGCTTTGAATGCTGCAATCGAAGCGGCACGTGCAGGTGAGCATGGAAAAGGATTTGCTGTTGTCGCTGATGAAGTAAGAAAGCTTGCTGAACAATCAGAGCGCTCTGCAGGACAAATCGGGGAACTAATTCGAAAAACCCAGGAAGACACAACTCAATCGATCAGCGCTATGGCGAATGTTGTGAAAGAAGTGGAAGCGGGAACGATTGATGTTAATGAGGCTGGAGGAGCATTTCAAAATATTTTAGAAGCGAGCCACAGAGTAGCAGAACAAATCCAAGAAGTGTCTGCCATTTCAGAACAAATATCTGCAAACTCTGAGGAGGTGGCAGCTTCCGTTCAGGAAGTACAATCGATCGCATCTAAGAGTGCAGCAGGTTCGCAAGGTATTGTATCCTCATCTCAAGAACAATTAGCCTCGATGGAAGAAATATCTGCCTCAGCTAAGTCTTTAAGTGAAATGGCTGAAGAGCTTCAAAAAGAAATTGCTAAATTTAGAGTTTAGAAGTGCCGTGAAATAGAAGAGATTTTTTCTTCGGTCATACTAGGACTATAGAGAGCATTGCTTTAGTTTTTTTCTAATCAATGTTCTCTTTTTGTACATACAGTGATTGGCGACAGGGGAAAAAAGCATAACTTTATTAAAAAGAATGGAAGAAATATTACCAAATATCACTTTTATTCGCTTATTGTATCTAAGCTTGCAGGAGATTCAAAGATAAAGGTGGAATTATTTATGTTGTATAGGATGTAGTCAGAGCTTCATTCATTCGTGTAATACCCAAAAAAATAATATAAAGTATTACTAAACATCACCGTGTATTACTAGGTAATACATCCTTTAATAATAGAAAAATGAAAAAAATAATAGTTTAGTAGGGAGGCAATATTTATGCAGTATCACTTTTTTGTTGGGAACGATAATGGCAACAGTGAGCATGATATTATTATTGATGGGAGGCTAATTCAACAACCAAACGTAAATTGTGTAGTTGATGAATTACCTTGGAGCGAGGAGCAAGCTCCAGAAAGTTTTATCAAAAATCTTCAAGATCAATTGGTAGTTACAATCGATTCTCCTTCTGCAAAGCCAGGTATGTATTATATTGGGAAGTTTGCTCTTGAGAGTGGAGAAATACTAGATAATATGGAAGTAGGTATTGATCAGAAATGTGACATGGATTTACCGGTCGCAAACACATTAGCGCAGATTGCTGCAGTTGCAGTTCAAAAAGCGTATGAAGATGAGAAAAAAATCCCTGAAACAGTTGATGTTCAAGTCGACATGGCTGCTGCATTACCGATTACACAGCATACTGATGAATCTTCATCTAAATTTGAAAAACGATTTATGGGTGCAGCGCATCATGTGACTGTTCATCTAGGAAAGCAACGTGTTGCAGTCAAAGTAAGTTTTGATTTTACTAAAGTCATTCCTGAAGCAACACCAGTAATTTTTACGCTGCAAAAGGATAAAGAAGGTCATTGGAGAGAAGGAGATATTTTCAAAGAATTCATTGAAACTTACGACTTCAAAAAAGACTTTAACGGTAGCTATTTTAAAGATAAGAGAATACTGCATACAGATATAGGTGATGGTTCGACTGAGTACCCAATAACTGAGGGGAATAAATTTTTACGTCAGTTTGTCCATGGAAGTAATCATGGGGCTGGATATGCAATCGAGGAAGCGCTAGCTGACTTTAATAAACTAATCCACCTTCCAGATAGCCCAAGGCAATTTTTCAGTGATGTGATAAAAAATCCTAACCACAAATTTTACGCTAGGGCAATCAAGACATTAAAAAGGCCGCTTGAAGGACAAGCAAAGCAAATTTCACAGAACATCCGAAAACAGTTAACAAAGGCAAGAAATGAAATTGATATTATATGTGTATATGGTGGAGGTAGCATTTTAATGAGTACGGTCCTATACCCAATGCTTAAAGAGTTGTGTGACCAACGTGAAATTAAGCTTTTATATATTCCATCACAATATGCAGTGATAATGAATGCCCAAGGACTTGATGCTTTTGTTCGTGGGAAAATTTATAGTACTTTAAAAAGTAAGGCTAAACAAATCGTTTAATTTAAATAAGGATTTGGTGAGGAGAAATGAAAAAACAAAAAAAAGCTGGTGACAACATCAGCTTAAAAACGAAAAAAACCGAAGCGGTAGAGGTTTTGGATTGGATTAATTGTCAATTGAACTTAATGGATTCTATTCGATATCTAATTGAAAATGAAATTAAAGAAAATGGAATTAGAAATCTTCAAAACTTCATACCTGCAAACCGTGACATCTCTGGCGCCACTCTATCGGCTATGAAAGCTGAAACCGCAAATGGAATAGTCAATCAACATGAGATAGCTTCAACAATAGAAGAACAGACAGATGTGCAGCCACCTATGACTATTAAACAAACAGAAATAACTCAAACTCATGAAAAAGATATGTCACCATCAACAGAAGATGAGGCGGATGAAGATATTGACGATGACGACATCGAATCGTGGGTGTGATTTGGTAATACTTAATGATGTAAAGTAACACCACTTATTGAGATTTGGCAGATCTTAGTGTTATTTAGTATTACTTAGGCGAAGAACTAAAAAAAGAGAGAGATCCTCTCTTTTTTTAGTTCTTTATTCATTTGGATTTGATGGTTTTAAACTCTAGGAAGAGTAAAATTTATAGTTGTTTTTTCCACTTTTTTTAACAGAATACATAGCTGAATCGGCTCTTTTTATTAAAGTCTCTTCATCTTCGCCATCTATTGGGTATAAACTGATACCAATACTCGGGGAGATGTAAGCTTTATGATCATTTAAGATCGTAATTGGGGCTGATAGTTCCTTAATAATTCTCTTAGCAATAATTTTGATTTCTTCATGCCTAACATTTTCTAACAAAATAATAAATTCATCACCACCATGACGACAGACAACGTCGTTAATGCGAACGCTCTCAGTTAATATTTTAGCAATTTCCACCAACAAATGGTCGCCGGCAGCATGTCCAAAGGTATCGTTTATTTGTTTGAAATGGTCAATATCAAGATACATAATGGCTAAGCTATTATGGTTTCGTTTACAATTTAAAATCGATTTTTCTAGCAACTTACTAAAAAACGGCCGGTTAGTCAAATTTGTTAAATTATCATGGTATGCCATATGTTCAATTAATTTTTCAGCATTTTTACGATCTGTAATATCGTATGAAAACACATTTACTTTTTTCACTTCTCCTTTTGAGTTGAATACAGGAGTGATGTGTGCTACTAGCCATATAATTTCCCCATCACCTCGTATTACTCGGTGCTCATGAGTAAGCGTTCCTTTCTTTTTTTCGATATAAATTTTTCTCTCATTCTCTTCTACTGTCGGAAGATCAAAAGGATGTATCATTTCTTTCCATAATTGTGGGTATTGATTAAAGTGCTCTTGTTTATAACCATGTAATTTCTCTGTCCCTAAGGACATTTTATATTTTCCTGTTTTTAAATCGAGAGAACTAATACATGCATTGGCGTTATTAAAAATCTCTTTTAATTCCTCTTCTTTTTCCTTTAATTGCTTTTGATAATAAATTAATCGATCATATAATGCACCAATCCACCAAAAAATAACGAAACCTACAATAGTTCCGATTAGTGAGTAAATAAATAACGGGTGTTCTATCTCTAAGTAATACAAGGTAATACCTGAACCGATAAATAGTGTCGTAATAATAGAAATTAATCGAGAAGTCCATTTCATCCTTCGACCAACTTTCGTTAACGTTTTCAATTTATCCCACTCTTAAGTGTCAGTAAGACCTCCACCTCAAAACTTGAGGAAATCGAAAAGTTTAGGTGGGGGATTAACTGATCCTAAAGGTCTGATATAGACCAATCTTCATCAGTGAAAGCTGATTGATGATTAGTTATTCTTATGCCTGTGATATAAGGTAACTAATAATAGGTCACATTATCTATATGAAACCATGGTAACATATTAGATTATTTCAAACTATAAAATGGTAGAACTTTCGACGATGTAAATCCTTCCATTTAATTAGGTAGTAGTATGATATAATACGTGTTATGGGGAAAACAAGAGTGTTTTCAAGCTGTAATTAGGAGGAAGTGTCTCTTGGATAGTTTTAATCTACAATTCTTGTATTCTGTCGTGATCATTGGTTTAGGTTATTTGTTAAGGCAGTCTAATGTTATTAAGGAAAGAGATGGAGAGGCTTTAGGGAGAGTAGTTTTTAATATAACACTACCATCACTGATCATTGTTACCTTTAATGGTATTACTATTGACATGTCACTAATTCTATTAATTGTGATTGCGATCATTTATGGGTTAATTTTGGCTTGCGTTGGACTTATAGCATTTAAAAAAGAAGAAAGAAATACGAAAGGTATGGTAGCAATGATGCTACCAGGCTTTAATATTGGACTCTTTGCATATCCTCTCGTCGAAGGAATATGGGGGCAGCCAGGACTTAAATATTTTGGAATGTTTGATGTTGGAAATGCCTTTATTGTATTTGGTTTAATCTATCTTATTGGGAGTATTTACTCAGGAGAAAAAGTTAGACTTGAGGGTAAGCAACTTCTAATAAAAGTTTCAAAATCAATTCCATTAATGACTTATATAATTGTATGTACAATAAGTGTGATCGGTCTTCAAGTTCCACGAATTGTCCTTGATGTATCACAAATCATTTCTCTAGCAAACATGCCACTCTCTTTACTCTTATTAGGAATATACCTTAACTTTTCGTTTAATCGAGAGCATAGTAAGCTTATGGCTAAATTCATATCAATTAGGTACGGTATTGGTTTAGCTTTTGGGCTTTTTCTGTTTTACTCACTACCTTATGATGAAATGTTTAAATATACTGTGCTGATAGGTTTCATTCTTCCTGTATCTTTCTCTGTGCTTCCGTATTCTGTTGAATTTAAATACGATCAAAAGTTTGTCGGAACACTTTCAAATATTACGATCTTAGTTAGTTTCTTTCTCATTTGGGTGATTGGTAATCTTATTTTGCCATGATAAAGCGAAGTACCCCATTTAAAGGTGGGGGGACTTCGCTTGTTTTTTCGATAGATAAATTAGGATAAATCATCTCTGTGAAACAGATTGTAATAGAAAAGCAAAGATCGAATAACGCCTGATTGAGAGTAACTAGGCATCCCGATCCCTCTAGCACGCCCTTTACTATAGAGTAACTCCGGTAATAAACCACAAAACGCACTGTTATGATAATTATGGTAAAAATATTTCCAGGCTTCGTCTGTTTCTTGATTGGCTAATAAAGCCTCACCAAACCAAAATGTAGGCCCAGTCCACGGTTTTAAATCGCCTTCTTCGGTTGTTAAGCTTTCATGTCTCCATATTCCACCGATAAAAGGATCTTGTAACCTTTGTTGAATGGCCTTTATTGTAGGGGAAAGCCACTCTTTTGGAAATAGTGGGAACTCAGAGAAAAATAAAGTGACGGAAGCATCTAATAATTTTGTTTCTTTTGAACGACATACGATTCCGTTATGGACATTATGTTTACCGATTGCCTGTAGTAATTCAAATGCACCCTGTCTATAGCGACTAGCTTTTTCATTTTCTCGAATTGCATCTGCCATTTCAGCTGCTTTCAATAAACCGAAAGCTGAAATGGCAGATGTCCACGTCATGTGTTCAAAATTCTCATCTAAATGTGGCCCAAATGTTTCCCAAATGCCTGCATCAGGGAAAATTAAACCGCTAGCATCTCGATTCGTTAAAATCCACTCAGTAGACTGGTCGATAATCGGCCATAAATCGTTAATAATTGTTCGATCTTTTACTAAAGACCAAACCTGCCAAATGCCATATAGGATTAATCCGGTCGTGTCATTTTCAAATGCATGTTCGTTTGGCAAACGCGTGACGACATTGTACGCAAAATAGTAGTTACCATCAGGACGTTCAATTAAGTAACTTAATGTTGCATACAAAGCATCTATAGCGTCTTCGTAATGTCCTGAGAGCGCTAAAGATGAGGCGATCCATAAACTATCCCGAATCCACACGTTACCTTGATATGGCTTAAAGCCAATTATGATAGGGGTGCCGTCTTTTTGCATACTCATTTTTGCAACAGTGTTACTAAGTGTCCAGTAGTAGTCAAGTGGTGTTGGAAGTGTACCTATATTAATAGTATCTTGATGCCATTTTTCCCAGGATTGAAGTGTTTGCTGTTCGCTCTGTCTAACTGTAAGTAGTGTGTCATTTAACTGTTGAAGTGCTTCTTCTTTCGTAGCACCAGCAGCAAATACTTGATAAATAGGTTGGCTATATTGTTTTTGAGAAATCGTTTGGTCAGGAACGGTAAAAACTAAAGGAACAGGGATTAGACTATGTTCAAAGATGGTTACTGGGCCTTGTGTGACTACTATAGGAACTTCACCAGTTAATCCTTCGCCAGTTGGTGAAACAGTTGTTGCTAGCCACTGATTTTCGGAAATTCTTGAAATAAATATGTTATCTTTTCTTTGAACAACATTTTTTAAATGAACGACCGGGTAGATCGTTACCGTTGAAGCATTATTTCGAAGAGTTTTAACTTCAATAGATCGTATTAGAGAATTTTGAAAAGGTGGTGCCCATGTTTTCGTTTTGACAACCGTATTTCCTTTATGAGAAACGACTTCATATATCCCGTAACCATTGATGTATTGAGTATTATTTATTGATACAATTTCACCTATTTGTCCTAACTTTTCTTTTACCATTCCATACGGGTCATACCAAATCTTTTCATTATGATCTTTCGCAAGTACGTAGGATCCAGGAGTATCAAACATTGCGCTTGAAAGATCGAAATTCGGAAAAAAGAATTGGCTTATTTTATCGACTGGGAGACAACCGATATCGTACTGTTGGATCCAAGCTAAAACATTACCATTAGAAATTGGAGCATGGTTGTCTTGGTTTAAACCAATAAAATACTTCATTAATTGAGCACTCTCCTTTATATGGGTATTCATGCCATTTAACGTAACTTCAATTTGAGGGTTTCTTTATTATTTTTTCTATAGATCCTAACGTTCCTGTAAGAGTAGGCTACCTAATAATTATGAGGGCTTTATGAATATAATGAAGGAAAAATTTGTCGAATTAGATATGAATATACATTATGATCGTAAAAAAAATATGGTAGTATAGTTCATGGAGACAAGTATTTTGCATGATTACGATATTTATAAATATTGAATGTTTTTGTTTGTATACAAAAATCGTGGAAGGGGGCGGAACGTAAGTTGGAAAAATATCAAAAAGCGTTAATGCGGACGATACGTAGTCAAATTGAACAGTGGTTTCATCAAAATAGGGCCATTCCACATGTAGAAGTTTATCGTTTTTTGCACTCAATTAAAGGAACTTCTGCAACCATTGGATTGGAAGAAATTAATCAAATTGTCACCCCATTAATGAATGGAATCGAAGAGGAACAAGCAAAAGACTGGGAAATTGTTGACTTGCAACAGTTTTTAAGTGAACTCGTTTATATTTGTTATCAAGACACTCATGATGAACTGTTATTTGAATCTAATCGTGAAGTGAAAAGCTTGGTGGATGCTCCGGAAATTTTGTTAATTGATGATGATATTACTCTTTTAATGTATTTAAAGGAAGAATTGGAAAAACAAGGTTGGCACGTATTTGCAACTCCCGATCCTGAGAAAGCGATTTCGTTCCTTTATGATTACAACCCTGATTGTGTCATTATCGATTTATATTTAAAAGAGAGAACAGGCTTCGGTGTTTTAAGTATATTAAATCATAAATTAACGCAACAATTTGTTCCTCAAATTATGATCAGTGTTGATAACCATAAGGATGTTCGAATGAAAAGCTACCAATTAGGAGCCGATGATTTTATTGCAAAACCATTTGATCTCGATGAGTTTGTCGTTCGAATTAAACGACAGTTGGAGCGAAAGTCGTTAGTGGACAGTTTGGTTCTTGTTGATGAGCTGTCAGGCGTCTATAACAGAAAGCATTTACCTGTTTATTATGAACGGTTATGTACGGAAATCCAACGAAAAAATAATAGCTTTTGCTTGGCTGTTTTGGATATTGACCATTTTAAGAAAATAAATGACCAATATGGGCATTTAGTTGGCGATGAAGTGATTAAGGCATTTGCAACTTATTTGAATAGCTCAAGTCGTAGCTTTGATACAGTCTTTAGATTCGGCGGCGAAGAGTTTGTTATGCTTATACCAAATTGTTCGTTGGTCGAAGGTGAAACGATGTTAAATCGTTTGTTATCTGGGTTTTCAAAACAAGTATTTTGTTGTGATGAGATTGATTTTTCGGTGACCTTCTCTGCAGGTGTTGTCGAGATTAACGAACGAAACATTCCTATAAAAGATGCATTAAAAGCAGCTGATGATGCTTTATTTAGTGCGAAAGAATCTGGACGTAATACAATTAAATTGTGGGATAAAAAATTACCGAAACCAGCTAAACGAGTCATCAATGCAGCGATTGTCGATGATGATCCAATTATTCGATTTATAATGATGGATGTATTAAGAAGAATCGCCGTTAACGAAGAGATTTCAATTGAGATAGCAAGCTTTGCAAGTGGTTCAGAGTTTTTTGATAAAGAATGGTTAGTGAATGAAAAACCAGCTTTTATTATCCTTGATGGCGTGTTACCGGATATGGATGGAAACGAAATATTACAGCAAATTCGATCTTTAGATCATAATGAGCGCTTTACCGTGCTGATGCTTACGGCACGTAAAAGCGAAAATGATATTTCCATGGCTCTGAAGCTAGGAGCCGACGATTATGTGACGAAACCGTTTAATATTTCTGTCATTGAAGATCGGATAAAACGGTTAATCCGTAAATTGAAATAAATGTTGGAGGAATTTGGACGTGAGTAAAATTTTGCTAGCCGAAGACGAAGAAGTATTACGCATGTTGATTGTTGATACGTTAGAGGATGAAGAATATGAAATTGATGAAGCCACAGATGGTGGTGAAGCTCTAGAGCTCATTCATCAAAATGACTATGATTTAATTTTAATAGATTATATGATGCCTGTCATGACTGGCTTAGAAGTGATTGAAAAAGTGAGAGAAATTCCAGATAAAAGCCAAGTGAAAATTGTCATGCTTTCTGCTAAAAATCAACAAACTGATAAGGAACGAGTGACACATGCAGGGGCCGACTATTTTATTTCAAAACCATTCAGTCCAATGGAGTTAGTGACAAAGATTGGAGAGATTTTGAGTGATTGATTGGGTGAAAATGAATATTCATAGACAAATAATGGTCATTATTGTAGCTGTAACGATTGCAATAGCAGTTGCTAGTGGTTTATATCATTATTATGAGGAAAAGAGTGAACAAGAGTTTTTAAGCGAGTATCATAATTTAATTGAAAAGCGAAGAGTGACGGTAGATTTAAATCATGCCTTTAATGATGTGTTTTATGAGGCTAGAGGTTACATTTTATACCAACAGCAAGAGAAGTATAATGAAATTCAAAATCATCAAAAAACAATTGATGCGCTAATGAATCAATTGGAAACATTAGTTGGGAGTCATGAAGATTATTTGTATTTAAGTGAAGTACACAACTTTTATGATTATTATTTTCATGACCTTTTAATTAGATATTTGCCGATGATTGAAGAAGAATCGATTGAGACGGTCCAAAGTTTATTACAAGAAGAACAAGTAACTACGGAAATTAATAACTTTAAAGAAATACTGAATGATTATCGATACCAAATTTCTGAAATAGTTGACAGTAAGATTCAAGAAAATTTAGATCGACATAGTCAGAGTCGATGGGCATTTATCGCGTTTATTTTTCTTGTGATGCTACTCATTTCGCTTATGACAAGAATGATATTTATCCAATTTGCTAAGCCGATTCAAGAATTAGCGAGTATTGCTGAGTTTGTTAGTAAGGGACAAGAAATTAGAGAAATTAAGTCGGTTGAACGAGAAGATGAAATTGGGGTTTTATCAAAAGCATTTCAAACGATGTTAAAAAATATTCAGAGAAATAAACAAGAATTAGTTGCGCAAAATGAAGAGTTAATTGCTCAACAAGATGAATTAACGGCACAGCAGGAATCATTGCAAGAAGCGTTACAATATAAAGATGAAAATGAACAAATGTTAAAAAGAAGAAATGAGTTAGTCAAAAATCTCTCAAGCACGCTGAATAGGCAAGAGTTATTACAAAATGTGGTTGATAATATGGCAAGCGTGTTGAATGCGGATAAAGGCATGATCGTTCTTTTGGATCATGACGATTATGCTTCATTTGGAGTCGGCCAAAAAGGTGTTCAACAATTTATGGATCATTTCCATGAAAGCATCTTAATTCGAGCGAACGAAAAGAAAAAGCCGTTTGTCATTGAACGAGAGAGCCTTCCTGTAGAAAAAGGTTATTCATCTGAAGATATGATGAGTTCTGACTGTATCATTCCGGTCCTTTCGGATACAAAAGAAGTCACGGCTATCATGGTTTTTACACGTATTGGAAAGAGATTTTTATCTAAAGAAATAGGTGAGTTTGTTGGACTAGCGAAACCAATTTCTTTATCATTGGATAAATTAAAGTCTTATGAAGAAATTGAAAGTCAGCGTCTTTTAACGAAAGAAATATTGGAAACTGTAAGAGAAGGAGTTCAGTTAGTGCAACAAGATGGTACGATTGTACAATCTAATAGGCAACTTAATCATTTAGTGGGAATGGACTGTTCTAAGGAGCATACGAATGTATCTGAATGGATCGAGCAATTAACTGGACGTGTGAAACAAGAGAAGGAACTTTACGGATTTATGATGAACTCCCTAAAAGAATCATCTCAAAATAAAAGTTCATTTACGTATAAAATTAGAGATCCTAAGCACCGGGTAATCAAGGTTTATTATGAGCCTCTATACAGGAATGACAAAAGAACTGGTACAGTATTTGTTCATCAAGATATTACAAAACAATATGAAATTGACCAAATGAAATCTGAGTTTGTCAGTACGGTTAGCCATGAACTTCGTACGCCGCTTTCAAGTATTCTTGGCTTCTCAGAGGTAATGTTGACCAAAGAGTTAAAACCTGAACGTCAGAAAAAATACATGACGACGATTTACCAAGAAGCGAAAAGATTAACGGCACTAATTAATGATTTTCTAGATGTTCAAAGGATGGAATCTGGTAGGCAAGCCTATGATAAAAAGTATTTTAACATCATCCCAATCCTTGAAAAGGTCATTGAAGTTCAACAAGTAAATACGAATATTCATCAATTTAACATTGTTGAAAAAGCTGTTCATTCGGATATTTTAGGTGATAAAGAAAGGATTTATCAACTATTTACAAACGTTATTCGAAATGCGGTCAAGTATTCACCTGACGGCGGTGAAGTGACGATCACAGTTAGAGAAGATGACAATAGTTTATATGTTGATGTGAAAGATGAGGGACTAGGTATTCCAAAAGAGGCAATTCCTAAACTATTTACGAAATTTTATCGTATCGATAATTCTGATCGCCGTAAGATAGGCGGTACAGGGCTAGGCTTATCCATTGTGAAAGAAATAATAAAAGCGCACGATGGTGACGTTTTAGTGCAATCTGAGGAGCAAGTGGGAAGTACATTTACCCTTCGTTTTCCTGCTGTAAAGGATCGTACCATGATTCTGGATGAGACTTGTACTCAACCAAAGCATGGTACGGTTGTCATCATTGAAGATGATTTAAGTTTAGGATTATTACTACAAAATGAATTAAAAGACACAGGCTTTAGAGTCGTGTATTATAGCAATGGTCAAAAAGCGGTCGATGAAATAAAATCGCTGACGACCAAACCAGACGCTGTGGTCATTGATATTATGTTAAATGATGATATGAATGGCTGGGAAGTGATTACGAGTCTAAAGAAGGATCCGCATTTAAAAAATATTCCAATCTTTATTTCGTCTGCATTAGATGAAGTGGAACAAGGGAAAACGCTTGGAATAAGTGATTATTTAGTCAAACCATATGAACCAAGTAAACTTTCAAAGTCGATTTTACAAACACTTTTACAAAAAGGACAAGCAGGGCAAATTCTATTTCCGGTCAATAAAGAGACATTATAAAAAATTTAAAAGCAAGTTTTGTTGGAAGGCATCAAAAACGAAGGTTTTTGGTGCTTTTTCTATAAAGATTAAGAAAATTGCAGGTCGATGAAACGATAGAAATTTCCTATGAATACATGTAAATTACCGATTGGATTAAATAGGTTCTATATAATAAAATACAAGTATCAAATAATCTTCTCGATTACAAATAGTTTCTAATTATGAAAAAATCAGGTAGCGTTTGGGAAAAATGATTGGAGGAATAAAGGTGAGTAAAGTTTTAATGTTACATGGTGTTAACCACAATATGTTTGGAAAAAGAAACCCAAAAATGTATGGAACAATTACACTTGATGAAATTAATCAAAACATGGAAGACCTCGCAAAGGAACTAGACATTGAATTAGAAACATTCCAAACAAACTGTGAAGGTGAAATGGTTGATCGTATTCACCAAGGGTATTTTGATAAGGTTGATGCAGTAATTATCAATGCAGGAGCTTGGACACATTATAGCTATGGGATTAGAGATGCTTTAGATATACTTGAAGTACCTTTTATCGAAATTCACATGTCAAACGTTCATGCTAGAGATGAGTTTAGACACCATTCTGTATTCTCAGATATTGCTCAAGGTGTAATTTGTGGCTTTGGTTTTGATAGCTACCTTCTTGCACTTAGAGCTGCTAAAAATCTTATTGACCAAAAACAGTAGCTCGTTATTAAAACATTAAATATTTCCTATTGACCTGAAAGAGAAGTCTTAAAGCATAGTTTTTTCAAAAGGCTGTCCTAAAACAAAGTGTCAGACACCGCATTACAACTATATATAGACGGATGTTAAAATCGTACCTCTGTATATAGTAGAATACGCGTGTTGTCAGACACTTTTTGGACATTCTTTTACGTTAAAAATGATTAGAGAAGGAGATAAGGTTTATAATTTCAATAGATGAGTTACTTGTTTTCTAGCTTTAACATAACGAACTCCTCTACTGGTTCACCGTCGATAAAGTGCTCTTCCACAATTCTAGGAACATCTTTTGCAGTAAGGTTGTAATACCAAATTCCTTCTGGGTAGACGAGAGCGAAAGGGCCATTTCCACACAAACCTAAACAGCTTGTCTTGTTTAGTTTGATATGTTTATAAAGTCCATGTTCGACGAATTGTTCTTTAAACGCATCCATCACCTCCTCAACTTGCTGTCCATTACAGTGTTCACTCCCGCAAAAAAAGAGATGTCTTTTTAACTGTTTCAATCTCATATTCATATGATCACCCCTAACGAAATAAATGAAGAAACTGACTTGCTTGAAAAAATTATACATACATGAGCGGAAAAAAAGTTAGTAATACTGTGATTGTCATGAAACAATCAATATCTTTGTGAGATTATCTATAAGTATGTACGGCCATTTATTAGCTTTTTGCGAACTTTGGTTATATTGAAGGAATAAAATAAGGTATATCATGTATTTTGATAGACAGGGGGGTTTTTGAGGTGGTGGAGAACGAAAATAATTTAAATAGCCATGTCTTAATAGGGGCCTGGTTGATAGCGATTGGAACGATTGTTGCAGCAATTGCTGAAGTACGAGAACTGGTTGGGTTAAATGAAGTGAATAATAAGCTAGTTGCCATAGGAGAGGGGATACAAGCCGTAGGTGCAATGTTAGGTGGATTGGAAACAATCGATGACCCTTTGAACTTCGTCGGTGATTGGATTGACGGTGCAGGGGCTGCAACGTCTTCTTATGCAGCCTATTTGCAGGATAAAGATGAAGAAAGTGATGAGGATACCGCTCGTCTTGAAATCCTTGGTGCGTCCTTGCAGTCTATGGGGGCATCTATGAGTGCTGTAGCTGATAAGCTTGCCGGAGAAGATATTCTTTCTTTTGGGAATGTCATGCAAGGTTTTGGGGCGGGACTTGAAGCAATTGGTGGCATTTATGATTTAAATGAAAAAGAAAATGAAGGTCAACCGATTATAACAATTGGGGCTATTATCCAAGCATTAGGAGCGAATTTAAATGCTGTTGTGATAACAAAGGATTTAATTAAAGAAAATAAACAGTGAAAGCTGCTTATCGTAATAAGATATAGCAGCTTTTACTGTTGGTACACTTTGTTAATTGCTTTTCTTATTCAATTGTAAAAACTACTTCTTTACTATCATCAAATGAAATACTAGAATTCTTATGTTTTACTTCAGACTTAACTGTATAAGTTCCTTCTGAGGTTGGTACCCATCTGTAATTATTGTTTGGTGAGTAGTCTTGAACAACATCCCAATTTGAGCCGTCAAATATTGAAAATCTATATAGATGGTTGCTAGGATCATGGGAATTCACTGTAAAATGTATTTCATTATTAATAAATTGCGGGCTTTCTCTATCCATATTGAAAGCTACGATCTTCGCTGGATTGTAAACGGTATAATTGATGATTTGTTCGTGATCAAAGTTTTTCTTTGAATGTTTATGTTTCACTTGGACCTTAATTTGATAATCGCCAGCATTCAACGGTTTCCAAGAGGTAGAACGTTTAGAAGAAAAATCTTGAAGCGCCTCCCACTTCTGACCGTCAAAAATTAAAAATCTAAAGTGATTGTTAGAGTTATCATTCGATTGAGCTGTAACTGTAATGTCTGCATTCGTTGGTTGTGGACTGACTGGATTTAACGAAATATCACTTAATGTAGCTTCATGGAAAACGTTATAGGTCATCACTCTTTCATGATCAAATGCTTTCTTAGAGTTTCTATGTTTTGCTTGAACTTTAATTTGATATGTTCCTGCTTTGGCAGGTTTCCAAGAGACTGTACGCTTAGTCGAGAAGTCTTGAATCGTCACCCACTTATTACCGTCAAAAACTAAGAATTTAAAGCGATTATTTGAATTATCATTCGATTGAGCAGTAATTGTTACATCTGTATTGATCGGTTGTGGAGTTGCATGATTAAAAGAAAGAGTATTAATTTTAGCTTCATTGAAAACTGTGTAGTTAATCATTCGTTCACTATCAAATTTTTTGTTTGAATTTTTATGCTTTACTTGGACTCGGACTTGGTATGTACCGGCTTTTGTAGGTTTCCAAGTCGCTTTGCTTTTTGACGAATACTTTTGTATATCTATCCATTTTTTTCCGTCAAAATAAGAGAATTTAAATTGATTATTTGTATTGTTGTTTGATTGAGCTGTTAAGTTAATTGATGTGTTACTTGGCTGAGGACTTACCTTATTAACAGCTAATGAGTTAGCCTTTGCTGGTTGATAAACAGTGTAGTTTAAAATCTTTTCATCCTCATACTTCTTTTTAGAGTTTTTATTTTTTACTTGCACTTTTAATTTATAATTACCAGCACTTTTAGGTTGCCAATTTACTTTATTTGTAGAAGAGAAATCACGAATAGTAGCCCATTTTTTTCCGTCATGAACCATGAACTTATATAATGTATTGGAACCGCTTGAAACAGATGCGCTTACAGAAACGGAAGTATTAGTAGGCTGAGGGCTACTTTGACTCACCGAGAGTTTATTGACTTTACTTTCAAAAGCATATCCATTTGCTAAAGCGATTTGATTTAAACTTTGTTTTGAATTTGTAATAATGACAGGTGTATTGACTGCTACTCGATCAAATAGCCAACGGATTTCGTCATTATACATTCGAATACAGCCAGCACTAGCGTATGTACCAATTGATTTTGGGTTATTGTTGCCGTGAATAGCATATGTAGTACCGTGCGTTCCTCTTGCGTTTATTCCTAACCAACGGTCGCCTAATGGGTTTGATGGATGACCTCCAGGGATATTCTGTTTATAATAAGGACGATTTTTTATTTTGTTTACTATTTTAAATTTTCCTTCAGGAGTATAACTACTTTGTCTACCAGTTGCTACTTTAAATGTCTTTTCTAGCTTTCCTTGATTATAGTAAGCAAGTTGATTTGTATTTTTATTAATAATAATCATTTGGTTACTGTTAGCCAACGTATGAGAACCACCAACTAGAAGAAAAAAGATTAGTAGTAGAAAGCAGCTTAATTTTTTCATCATTCACCCCGTCATTACACCGAAATTTAGTAGATTTGTAGTATAAAAAAAGTGTAATTGATTACAATGAAAATAAATGTAAAAAAATGGGGCTTGTTTAGTGAAAATTTTTCGACACCTACAAAAGTGTGACTATTGATTGGTTTTAGTAAGAATATAAACTGAAAATCAGTTTTTACTGGCTTGAAATATTCAAAAATCCCTAAAAGTTTTCACGACTTTTAGGGATTTTTGAAGCTTTCATTAAAAAGTTGCGGTAATTTATCGTTTTTTTAGAAATTGTAAGCTTGATCGCTTATCATCTTGGTCACTTTTTGCACAAAACAACGCTTAGCGAAGAGACTTGCCAGTAGAACGAAAATTTTGTACGTATAAGGGTAAATGTTCTCGTGGTGCTTTTTAAAATGTAAGTATAAAATTTTGAAGCTAGAAAGCTATCTAGCTCCAGGCGCCTTGCGTTTTTCTTAGGAAAGTTCGACAGCCTCAATTTGGTGTTCTAATGTCATTGGTTTATCTATTCGATCGTCAATACAAATGTTGGTAACGACTCGTTGGGTTCCATTCGTAATTTCATTTTTGTGAATTTGTTTGGCTACATCCATAAGTTCGTCAATGCTTCCTTCGATAACGGTAGCGGTCGGAGTTACCTGATAGTTGAGACCTTTTTGTTGGATAAGTTCGACAGCCTTTGAAACATTACTACTGAAGCTTGGTGTATTTGAACCTACAGGTACAACGCTAATTTCTAGTATGGGCATAATAAACACTCCTCATGATTATAGTATGGTTTGGTCGAAACCTAAGTTTAGGTTGGACTTTTCTGATGTAAATAAACAATCCTTTTATTGTAATTTGATCAAACTGATTTGTACTTATAGGTCATAGCCCCCACCTTTACGCGTAGCGTAGGTGGGAACTTCCATTCAGGTGGAGTTGAGACTCCATTTCGATTTCCGATGTTCTAGCGAAGCTAAAATGAGTTCTCTTGTGCTTTCATTTTTGTCATATTACTCGACTTAATAAAACAGATAGTATACCTAGTTGAATTAGTTCCAATGTTGCAAGATGAAAGGAATAATAAAGTTAACATTCATGAATATCGATATTCTTATTTTCGCAATTATTTACTATATTACGTTTAACCGTTCGTAACTAGATATAGATTTAAGCCGATCATTTTTAGTAATTTTGAAACTCATCCAGATAAAATAAAATTGGTTGTGCAAAATACGTTTATTCTACTAATGACTCAGACACAATAGACGCATAGATATATTTGCATTTTTATGATATAACTACTAATAATTACTATATTAGAGACTGGAGAAAGGTTGGTCAAAAGTGGAGAAAAAATCGAATAGTTCTAACTTTATCAAACATATTGTGGCAGAAGACATAAAAAGCGGAAAACATGATGAAATCGTTACCCGTTTTCCTCCTGAGCCGAACGGATACTTACATATTGGACATGCAAAATCGATCGTATTAAATTTTGAACTCGCAGATGAGTTTAAAGGACGTACAAATTTACGGTTTGATGATACGAATCCACTAAAAGAGGATGTAGAATACGTTGAGTCAATCAAAGAAGATGTAAAATGGTTAGGGTATGATTGGGATGGGCTATTTTTCGCATCGGATTATTTCGATGAAATGTATGAACGAGCTGTTCTACTTATTAAAAAGGGACTAGCTTACGTTGAAGATTTATCTCAAGAGGAAATAAGAGCTTATCGTGGCACGTTAACAGAGCCAGGAAAAGAAAGTCCTTCTAGAACTCGTTCTGTTGAAGAAAATCTAGATCTTTTTGAACGTATGAAAAATGGTGAATTTAATAACGGGGAGAAAGTCCTTCGTGCCAAAATCGATATGGCTTCGCCAAATATTAATTTAAGAGATCCGGTTATTTATCGTATATCTCATGCCACTCACCACAATACGGGTGATAAGTGGTGTATTTATCCGATGTATACATTTGCTCACCCATTAGAAGATGCCATTGAAGGTGTGACACATTCAATTTGTACATTAGAGTTTGAAGATCAACGTCCGTTTTATGATTGGGTCATTGAAAATTGTGAGATGGAAGCAACGCCAAGACAATATGAATTTGCTCGTTTAAACTTAACGAATACGGTTATGAGTAAGCGAAAGCTAAAGTTATTGGTTGATGAAAACATCGTTGACGGTTGGGATGATCCGAGAATGCCGACGATTTCTGGTTTGCGAAGGAAAGGGTATACTCCTGATGCTATTCGTAATTTCTGTCGTGAAATAGGTGTCGCTCGAGCATTTAGTACGGTTGATGAGCAAATGTTGGAGCATTTTATTCGAGAAGATTTAAAATTAAAAGCACCTAGAACGATGGCTGTTTTAAAACCATTAAAAGTAGTTATTACTAATTATCCAGAAGGTCAAGTAGAAATGCTTGACGCAGAGATTAATCCGGAAAATGAAGAAATGGGGACACGTCAAATTCCATTTTCGCGTGAAATTTACATTGAACAAGATGACTTTATGGAAGATCCACCGAAAAAGTACTTTCGACTATTCCCGGGAAATGAAGTTCGCTTAAAGCATGCATACTTCATTAAATGTGAAGAAGTTATAAAAGACGAAGAAGGAAATGTTATAGAGCTTCGTTGCACGTACGATCCTGAAACAAAAAGTGGTACAGGTTTCACAGGAAGAAAAGTAAAAGGAACACTTCACTGGGTAGAAGCAACGAATGCTAAAGAAGCTGAATTTCGTTTATACGAACCATTAATTTTAGACGAAGCGGGCGATGAAGGGGAAGATAAAAACTTCCTTGAGAAAGTCAACCCAAATTCATTAGAAATTTTACAAGGGTATGTAGAACCGAACATGGAAGGTGCAAAACCAAATGACAAGTTCCAATTCTTTAGACATGGATATTTCAACGTTGATAAAATACACACGACAGGCGAAAAAGTTGTTTTTAACCGCATTGTTTCACTAAAAAGTTCGTTTAAGTTATAATAAGAAAAACACACTTGCATTTTTATGATGCACGTGTGTTTTTTTTGCAGTTCGATTTCGATTGTTCATCTATACCGCTCTTAAGGGACGTAAGCTAACCACTTCAATGCTTATGTAAAGGCCCCCGCTGATTGCTGTTCAGCTTATTCATACAGTCGTCTTCAATCACTCGTTCATATTTCAATTGAGCCTACTTAAAGCTGTGGACGTGACTGTATATATAAATCGACGTTATCACTTGATCCTTTGTGAATAAGATCACGAATAATTTGAGTTAAAACTGTACTATAGACAAGTCCATTATCACCATATCCGTATATAAAGTAACAGTTAGGATGATCGTCGTACATTCCTAGTATCGGCATGCCATCGTGTGTTCCCCCATAAAAAGCCGCTAAATAATAGTCTGGTTTAATATGAATAGATGGAAACAGTTGGTTGAAATCTCTTACTAATTGGTCGCGTTTATGAATGAGCATAGAATCGCGACGGTCGACGAAAGCGGTTGTTTCATCCAGACCACCTATAATTATTCGATTATCGTGAGTGGTTCTCATATACATATAAGGTCGCGCTGTTTCCCATATTAATGTTCGGTTGTACCAAAAATTTTCAAGTGGTTGTGTCACAATCGCATATGAGCTAGAAATGGTCGTGTTTTTTTCTTTTTTAAATTCTAAGTTTTCGTACCCGGCAGTGAAAATAACATATTTTGCTTTAATTGATTTTTGATTATTGGTAAAAAATTGTACATAATCGTCACAAAATTTTTTTCTCACTAGTTCAGTATTAGCAAATATTTTAACTCCATTATCCTTTGCCTTTTCGAGTAGTCCATATGTAAACGCAAGAGGATTTAGTTCTCCGTCATTAAAAGAGTAAATGGCAGCAGGTGCATAAAAAGGATAATGTTCTTTTATTTGTTCTTTAGTAAAATAGGTAACGTCAAATCCGTGCTTTTTTAAGAGGTGGTACTCTTTGTCAATTTTTTCAACATCTTCTAGTGAACTAGAAAAATATAGACTATCTCTTCTTGTAAAATGACTATGATAAGGTAACTTCTTTGAAGCAATTTCAATGTCATCGATGGCTTTTTGGCACAGTTTTAAATGGCGTGCTGATCGCTCTTCACCAAAAGTAGATACGAGTTCAAAAAACATTTTATCTCCAGAATATTGAAGTAATGCAGTATTCGTACTTGTACTACCAGCACCAACATCTCGTTTATCAATAACAATGATGTTCATGTCTAATTGGGATAAATAGTAAGCAGCTTGTGCGCCAGAACTTCCCCCACCAACAATTAATACATCGCATGTTAAGTCGTCGTCCAAGGGTAAATAAGTAGGTTTATTTGTAATAGTTGTTGGCCAATATAGCTTGCCACTTTGTAAATCCATAGTCCCAACTCCTTATAATTTAATACAAATGTAGTTTTACCTAATAAATAAATAAAACTAAACCTTTATTTAATTGTTAAAAAGTAGTAAGATAGATAAGTTGCATACATTATCGTAATTAATGAGTACAATTTTTTTGGACAATGAGCCAAAACGTAGCAACACAGACTTAGAAACAATCGTTTCTAATGGGCGGTTATGGGGTTGACTTTGATAGAGAAAAATTTCTCAGTTGGTAAGTGCGCTAAATCTGGGCATTATATTTTTATAGCGACTAAAAATTTTTGAATGTTATTTAATTAGTTTTAGTCAGGATTTGACTATTTTAGTTAAATCTAAAAGTCAGCCTCTTATACCGCTCGTCAGAAGGGATAATAATATTATATTTATAAAGGAGAAATGAATTTGGCAACTTTTAATGACTTTGGTTTAGACTCAAGAATAACTCGCGCAATATCAGATATGGGCTTTGAGGAGGCAACACCAATTCAAGCACAAACAATTCCAACTGCAATCGCAGGTAAGGATTTAATCGGACAAGCGCAAACAGGAACAGGGAAAACGGCAGCATTCGGAATCCCGTTAATTGAAAAAGCAGACACAGCAAATGGTGACATTCAATCAGTCATTCTTACTCCAACAAGGGAGCTAGCTGTTCAAATCGCTGAAGAATTAAATAAAATTGGTCAATATAAAGGTGTAAAATCTTTACCAATCTACGGTGGACAAGATATTAGTCGTCAGTTGCGTGCACTTAAGCAAAAACCGCAAATTATCGTTGCGACACCTGGGCGTTTTATGGATCATATGCGTCGAAAAACAATTCGTCTACAATCGATTAGTCTTGTCGTTCTTGATGAAGCAGATGAGATGTTAAACATGGGCTTTGTTGAAGATATTGAAACAATCTTAAAAGAAGTACCTGAATCTCGTCAAACATTGTTGTTTTCAGCAACGATGCCAAAACGTATTCAAACTCTTGCTCAGAAATTTTTACGTGAGCCAGAATTTATTACAGTAAAAGCAAAAGAAATGACAGTTGAAAACATTGAGCAACAATATATGGAAGTGTCAGAAAAGCAAAAGTTCGATGCACTTTGCCGTATGCTTGATATCCATACGCCTGAACTTGCTATTGTGTTTGGTCGTACGAAGCGTCGTGTTGATGAGCTTTCAGAAGCACTACTAAAACGTGGTTATATCGCAGAAGGTATCCATGGTGATTTAAATCAAGCAAAGCGTGATAGTGTAATTCGTAAGTTTAAAGAGTCAACAATTGAGGTTCTTGTCGCTACAGACGTAGCTGCTCGTGGTATTGACGTTAGTGGTGTAACTCACGTCTATAACTTTGATATTCCTCAAGATCCTGAAAGCTACGTTCACCGTATCGGTCGTACAGGTCGTGCAGGAAAAACTGGTTTAGCATTAATGTTTGTTACGCCAAGAGAAATTGACCATTTAAAATCAATCGAAAAGATGACAAATCGTAAAATTAGTCGTATTAATGTTCCAACCTTTGCTGAGGCGATTGAAGGACAACAACGTTTAACGATTGATAAACTATTAGAAACAATCCAAGAAAAAGAATTCTTAGCATATAAGAACAGTGCTGAGCAGCTTTTAGAGGAAGTTGATTCCGTGTCACTAGTGGCTGCAGCATTAAAGTTGTTAACAAAAGAACCAAATACAACACCTGTGAAAATTACAGGCGAAGCACCGCTAAGAGTGAAAAAAGCAAAATTTGATAGCAAAAAGGGCGGCGGTGGAAGAGATCGCGGACGTGACCGAGATCGAAACCGAGGCGGTCGTAATCGTAAAGACGGAGAGGGACGTCCCCCTCGTAATAATGCAGAACGTAGTTTTAAAAAAAGAAAAAAGAATAAGGTTTAAGTACGAAAAAGCTAACCGAAGAGGGTTAGCTTTTTTTTTACATGTACAGAAAGTATATTTGGAAACTGTCTAGAGTAAGCAGTTTACGAGCTTGGGCACTTCAGGCAAGCTACTGACTCCAATTACCTCTTGAAATCCGTCGTTGAATGCATTAGGGACCACGAATAGAGTCTATTCGAGTATGCAGCTAAGGAAAAAGTGGATTAGGGTCCGCGAAAAGAGTCTATTCGAGTATGCAGCTAAGGAAAAAGTGGATTAGGGGCCACGAATAGAGTCTATTCGAGTATGCAGCTAAGGAAAAAGTAGATTAGGGTCCACGAAAAGAGGTTATTCGAGTATGCAGCTAAGGAAAAAGTGGATTAGGGTCCACGAAAAGAGGTTATTCGAGTATGCAGCTAAGGGAAAAGTGCATTTAGGGTCCACGAAAAGAGNCTATTTGAGTATGCAGCTAAGGGAAAAGTGCATTTAGGATCCACGAAAAGAGGTTATTCGAGTATGCAGCTAAGGAAAAAGTAGATTAGGGTCCACGAAAAGAGGTTATTCGAGTATGCAGCTAAGGAAAAAGTGGATTTAGGATCCACGAAAAGAGGTTATTCGAGTATGCAGCTAAGGGAAAAAGTAGATTAGGGTCCACGAAAAGAGGTTATTCGAGTATGCAGCTAAGGAAAAAGTGGATTTAGGATCCACGAAAAGAGGTTATTCGAGTATGCAGCTAAGGGAAAAGTGCATTTAGGGTCCACGAAAAGAGGTTATTTTAGCTAGTAAGACTCAAAATATGTAGAAAAATTATCTGCATATTTGGTAAGATAGAATTAGAAAGGGTGATACAGTGAGAGACAGAGCATTACATGCCGTTATTTTTGATCTAGATGGAGTCATCGCTAATACAGTTGAGCACTACTATCACGCAGGAAAGCGCCTGGCCGACGAAATTAATATACCTTATGATCGTGAACTAAACCAAAAGGTACAAGGGCTAAATCGTTATAAACAAGTTGAGATTATGTTAGGTGATAAATTCAAAGATTATTCTGAGGAACAAATTCGTGAATTGGGTGACCGTCGAAGTCTTTATTATCGCGAAAAAATCACAACTTTCTCGAGTAAGGACGTATTACCTGGTATGGTTGATTTGTTAATAGAATTAAAAGAGAAACAAATAAAAACGGCTTTAGCATCAGCTAGCTCAAACGCATTTGAAGTGGTAGAGAAATTAGGTGTAAGAAAATATCTTGATATTATTGTCGATATTAAGAAAATTAAAAATGGGAAACCTGATCCCGAGATTTTCTTAACCGCAGCAAATCTACTTAATGTCGAACCTATTAATTGTGTAGCGATAGAAGATGGTGAAGCAGGATTAACGGGCATTCTTCAAACAGATATGTTTTCGATTGGTGTAGGAAAGCACGAAGCGATGAGAAAAGCAGATTGGCGAGTTATGAGTACAGATGAAATTACATTAAACCGATTATTACACGAATGGGAAAACAAACCATCGGATAAGCTGTTGACAACTAAGTAGATTCTATGATTAAATTCAGAGGACAAATCGAATATTGTAGGATTGTGACTGATTATGCAGGCAAGACCTAAAATGTGTAAAGGGGTAGAGTCTACCTATTTTTCCCTTTTATATATTTTAGGTCTTTTTTGTTCATAATGGTGATAATAAAACAGATGATACTTTGCATGTAATCATAATTTTATTGACAAAATAAGCAAAAAAAGGAGAATGAAACATGAATGAACGCGAAATTGCGAAACAACTTCTGCCATTATTAGGTGGAAAAGAAAACATAGTAAGTGCGACACATTGTGCCACACGACTACGTATTGTCTTAAGTGACGATCAAAAAGCTAGCAAGTCGGAAATTGAAAACGTTGACGGTGTAAAAGGAGCATTTTTAAGCTCTGGTCAATTCCAAATTATTTTTGGAACAGGTACAGTGAATAAAGTTTATGCAGAATTTGCCAAAGAAGCGGATTTAGACAATGCAGATCGTAAAACCGATCATCAAGATGCAATTAAACAAAAAATGAATCCAGTGGCTCGTTTTGCTAAAACGTTATCAAATATTTTCGTACCAATTATTCCTGCGATTGTAGCTAGTGGTTTATTAATGGGACTATTAGGAATGTTAAGAACCTTCCAATGGGTAGCGCCAGATAGCTCGTTAATTGTTTTACTAGATATGTTTTCAAGTGCTGCTTTTATTATTTTACCGATTTTAATTGGTGTGAGTGCTGCTAAAGAGTTTGGTGCAAACGCTTATTTAGGGGCTGTTATCGGTGGAATTATGACACACCCAGCATTATTAAATGCCTGGGCACAGGGAACTGTAGAACCAGATTACTTGAACTTTTTAGGTTTTGATATTGCCATGATTGGTTACCAAGGTACGGTTATACCAGTATTACTTGCTGTATATTTTATGAGTAAAGTTGAAAAAGGGTTACGTAAAGTGGTTCCTAATGCAATTGATTTAATTGTAACTCCGTTTGTAACTGTGGTTGTAACTGGATTTTTTGCATTAATTATTCTAGGTCCATTAGGAAATTTTGTTGGTGACGGCATAACAACCATTTTAAACTTTGTTTATAACCATGGTGGTTTTATTGCTGGTCTTCTTTTCGGTGGAACCTATTCATTAATCGTTATTACTGGTGTTCATCACTCTTTCCATGCTATTGAAGCAGGATTAATTGCAAGTATTGGTGTGAACTATTTACTTCCGATTTGGTCGATGGCAAACATTGCTCAAGGTGGCGCGGGTCTTGCCGTATTTTTCAAAACAAAACGCGCAAAAACAAAAGAGGTTGCCCTACCATCAGCGTTATCAGCATTTCTAGGTATTACTGAGCCAGTTATTTTCGGGGTTAACCTTCGTTACCGTAGACCGTTCATTGGTGCGTTAATTGGTGGAGCCCTTGGTGGTGCGTATGTAGTATTTACAAACGTAGTCGCAAATGCATATGGCCTAACAGGAATTCCGATGGTTGCAATTGTATCACCATTAGGTACAGCGAACTTAATTAATTATTTAGTAGGTTTAGCAATTGCATTAGTAGGTGCTTTTGTTGCAACATGGATACTAGGATTTAAAGAAGAATAATAATAAGATCAGGTATAGTCTACCTGATCTTTCTACAATATTTTGGGGAGGTAATTACTAATGAAAAAAGGTGTTATTAGTCTTGGTGAAGCATTAATTGATTTTATTCCAATGGATCATACGAATACAAGTTACATAAAAAGTCCTGGTGGAGCTCCAGCAAATGTGGCTGTTGGCCTCGCTCGTTTAGGTGTTGAATCTACTTTTTTAGGAAAAGTCGGTGATGATGTTTTAGGTCGCTTTTTAAAAGAAACTTTAGAAAATTTTGGTGTGTTAACAGATCAAATGTCTTTTACTAAAGACGTTAGGACTGGAGCCGTATTTGTTACACTTGCCGAAGATGGTGAGCGAAGCTTTGATTTTTATATTGATCCAAGTGCAGATCGTTTCTTGTCGGAAGAAGACTTAAATGAAAAACTTTTTCAATCAAAGCAAATTCTTCACTTTGGTTCGATAAGCTTGATCAGTGAACCTTCGAAATCTGCGACAGAAAAGGCAGTAAAATTAGCAAAAGAAAACGGAATGATTGTCTCCTATGATCCTAACTTACGATTAGGTCTATGGGAGAATGAACAAGTTGCACGTGAAACGATTATATCGATGCTAGGTCAGGCAGATGTCTTGAAAATTTCTGAGGAAGAACTAGAGTTCATCACAGGGGAAAAGGATATAGATCAAGGAGTTGCTCTCCTTTCTAACTATGACATTCCACTTATTTTAATTACGTTAGGTTCAGAAGGAAGTTATATCTTTTTACACGGGGAAAAAACGCATGTAGAGGCGATGAAAGTAAATGCTGTTGATACAACAGGGGCTGGCGATGCCTTCGTATCAGGAATTCTTTATAACTTAGAAAAACGACAGAATGTAAAAAGTCTAACGTTAGAAGAAGTAAAGGAAATTGCGCGTTTTGCAAGTGTTTCAGGTGGTTTAGCTGCATCTACAAAGGGTGCGATGACGGCACTACCGACAATAAATGAAGTTGAAAAGATTTTAAGGGGCTAATGATATGACGGATAAGGATTTACAACTGCGATCACAAGCCTATGAGGAAGTAGAAAAGTATAAAGAAAAAGTAGAAAGTGATTATCACAGACTTAAGTATCACTTAATGCCACCTGTTGGTCTTCTAAATGACCCGAATGGTTTTATTCAATTTAAAGGCATTTATCATTTATTTTATCAATGGAATCCATTCAACACAGGCCATGGGGCTAAATTTTGGGGCCATTATACATCAAAAGACCTTGTTCATTGGACACATGAGGAAATTGCACTTTCCCCGAGTGACTGGTTTGATAAAAATGGTTGTTATTCTGGAAGTGCGATAGAAGCTGAAGGTAAAATGAAACTATTTTATACAGGTAACGTAAAGGATGAAGAAGGAAACCGCGAAACGTATCAATGTTTAGTGGAGAGTGAAGACGGGATCCATTTTGAGAAAAAGGGTGTAGTCGTGAATTTACCTGAAGGGTACACACCTCATTTTCGCGATCCAAAGGTTTGGCAACACGAAGGTGTTTGGTATATGATTATTGGTGCTCAAAGTACTGATTTGCAAGGTAAAGCTGTTTTACTTAGCTCAACAGACTTGAAAGATTGGAGCTGTCTTGGTGATATTACCGGGTCTCAAAGTGAACAGTTAGGAGAGTTTGGTTATATGTGGGAATGCCCAGATCTTTTTCAATTAGAAGATAAGGATGTACTGGTCATTTCTCCACAAGGATTAGAAGCCGAGGGCATGCTTTATAACAATGTGTTCCAATCTGGCTATTTTGTTGGAAAGCTGAATTATGAAACGGCAAAGATGGAGCACGGAGAGTTTACCGAACTTGATCGGGGATTTGAATTTTACGCACCTCAAACAACTGTGGATGAAAAAGGTCGAAGATTAATGTTTGCTTGGATGGGCGTGCCTGACCAAGACGAAGATAAACAGCCTACGATTGAATATAATTGGGTACATGCGATGACACTTCCTCGTGAGCTTGTACTGAAGGGTGAAAAACTGTATCAAAACCCACCTGAAGAGTTAAAACAGTTAAGAAAAAATGGTGTGATTCATACAGGAGTAGAAATTTCAGAAGAAAGTACAAGTTTAGCTGATGTAAATGGGGATGTAGTAGAATTAATCGTTGAAATAAAAGGAAATAATGCTGGTTCATTTGAAATTAATCTCAGAAATGAAGCTCGGGTTGTTTATAATTTTCACGAACAAACAGTAACGTTAGAGCGAAATTCTTATGCGAAACAAGGTACAGAGAAAAGACAATGTCAACTATCTGAATTAAAGGAGTTACGCATCTTTTTAGATACATCTTCGATTGAGGTGTTCGTAAACGAGGGTGAAGAAGTCTTCACTGCACGAATCTTCCCAAGTCAAAACGACAAGGAACTTTTATTTAAAGCTGAAAACGGTACGACTATTTGTACAGTAAAAAAGTGGGACCTTCTAAAATAGAGACGAGGGTGTCCCAAAAGTGTCTGACACCACGCGTATACTACTATATATAGGTTCGGTTTTAATATCCGTCTAAATATAGTTTTGATACGGTGTCTGAAACTTTGTTTTGGGGCACCTCCATCATAATGCTTATTTTCTGTTTACTCCAAGGGGTCCAAAACCTGGTTGCGTTTCGAATTGGTAGCGATCGTCGAGCTCTTTAGCAAACTCCAGATCATCGTCAGTAGTTGCGATATCTTTTTTCGGAGTTTGTGGTAAGCTTTGTTTATTTTTGTCACGTGCTTTTTGTTTTCTTGCTCTACCCATTTGTCTCATCTCCTTTCTCTTAACTATTTTTTCTTATAGAGAAAAAGGTTATGTATCGAAAAAACTGTGACAAATGTATATTTTTTAGAGAAAATGACAAAATAAGTTTGACGAAAGCTTTCAAAATTTGGTATGATAATCAACAAATTAAATGAATATAAAACGTTGATAGACGTATAGTAGCTAAATAGTATCTTCTTTAGCGAGCTAGGGGTGGTGTGAGCCTAGTGAAGGGATTTAGTGAAACGGCAGTCTGGAGTTTTTACGATAAAGTGGGTATGGAGTTTCTCATGCCAACTAGGGTGGAACCGCGGGAGTAAGCTCTCGTCCCTAGGCTAATGAAGCCTAAGGACGAGAGCTTTTTTGCGTATGAGGTAGAAACGCCTTATCACTTAGGCTTAATAAAAAATTTCATAAAATTTAGGGAGTGTAGTAAAAATGACGAAAACAATGGATCAAATTGTTGCACATGCAAAGCATCGTGGATTTATTTTTCCAGGTTCAGAGATATACGGAGGTCTTGCTAATACTTGGGATTACGGCCCGCTTGGAACAGAATTAAAAAATAATGTAAAAAAAGCTTGGTGGCAAAAATTTGTTCAAGAATCTCCATACAATGTTGGTCTTGATGCTGCTATCTTAATGAATCCTAGAACTTGGGAAGCTTCTGGTCATATCGGCAACTTCAATGATCCGATGATTGACTGTAAAAAATGTAAAGCGAGACATCGTGCTGATAAAATTATAGAAAATGCTCTTGAAGCAAAAGGGATGGAAATAGTCGTTGACGGACTTCCGTTTGAAAAAATGGAACAATTAATTCAAGAGCATGAAATTGTTTGTCCTGAATGTGGGGAGTTAGACTATACGTCAATTCGTCAATTTAACTTAATGTTTAAAACATTCCAAGGTGTAACAGAATCAAGTTCAAACGAAATCTTTTTACGTCCAGAAACGGCGCAAGGAATTTTTGTCAACTTTAAAAATGTGCAAAGAACGATGCGCAAAAAGCTTCCATTTGGAATTTGCCAAGTAGGTAAGAGTTTTCGTAATGAGATTACACCTGGTAACTTTACGTTCCGTACACGTGAGTTTGAACAAATGGAGCTTGAGTTTTTCTGTAAACCTGGTGAGGAATTAAAGTGGTTTGATTTCTGGAAAGAACAAGCAGATAAATGGTTAAGTGGACTTGGGATGAAAAAAGAAAATGTACGCATGCGTGATCACTCAGATGATGAGCTTTCTCATTACAGTAACGCAACAACAGATTTTGAATATAAATTCCCATTTGGTTGGGGAGAGCTTTGGGGTGTAGCTTCTCGTACAGATTATGACTTAAAACAGCACATGGAGTTTTCGGGTGAGGATTTCCAATACATTGATCAAGAAACAAACGAGCGATACATTCCGTATTGTATCGAGCCTTCATTAGGGGCGGACCGTGTGACATTAGCTTTCTTAGTTGATGCTTACGATGAAGAAGCTCTTGAAGATGGAACGAGTCGTACAGTAATGCGACTACACCCAGCGTTAGCACCTTATAAAGCCGCAATTCTTCCTTTGTCAAAGAAATTATCTGAAAACGCGCGTGCAGTATTTGGCGAACTTGCGAAAAATTTCATGGTTGATTACGATGAAGCTGGTTCTATCGGGAAACGCTACCGTCGTCATGATGAAATTGGGACACCTTTCTGTATCACATACGACTTTGATTCAGAAACAGATCAAATGGTAACAGTACGTGACCGTGATACAATGGAACAAACACGTGTACCAATCGTCGAGTTAAAAAGCTTCTTAGAAGAAAAAATCCAATTTTAAGAAGAAAAGCACAAGCGCCTTGATCACGAGCTCGTAGGCGCTGAAGCTAGACAAAGAAAAGTACAAGCTAAAAAAACGAGTTTGGATTAAATATCCGAACTCGTTTTTTTTCATTGAATTCGTTACGAAGATTGGTGAAAATTGTAGAAGAAAGTCGATATTACAAAAGTATTATTTTGTGATTAATAGAGTGGTACACTTCTAATTTTCTATATTAAGACGCGGTGTTGAGGTAGACTTTGGTCTATTGCAACTCTAAACTACTACATCGGATTTGTTATTTTAATATAATATACGGTGGGAGGGTAATTTGTCAGGATATGTAGAATTTATATCTGTTTTATAGATCTAATTATTCAAGTATCAAGAGTTTGACCAGTTTCTCCCTAATGACTATGTTGAAACTTGTTTTCTATTAAAATATAATGAAAAAGAGAACTGTGATTAAATTTATTAGCGAAAGTAGGTTTGGAAGATGAAAAGTATTAAAACAAGGCTAATCGTTTATTTTTCAGTGTTAATTTTATTGATTTCGATTTCCACAGGATTTTTAACGTTAAGAAATGCTAGTAAATTAATTGTAGAAGAAGCGGAAGTGGCGATACAATCACTAGTTTCCGAAGGAGCTTCTTTAACGGAAAGTCGATTTGAAAGTGAATTTCGCTATTTAGAAGGATTAACAAACATAGCTGTATTAAGTAATCCCGATGAAGAAATGTCCTCAAAAATGGCTATTTTGTTAGAGAAAGCGGAAGAAAGTGATTATATAAGGCTTGGAGTAGTCGACTTAAAAGGAAATTTATATTTGTCTGATAGTTATGGAATAAATAATGAGATTGTAAATGTTAAGGAACGAGAGTATTATCAAAACTCACTACAAGGAAAAAGGCAAATCATGCCACCTACTATAAGTGTTAACAGTGATGACAATGGTGAAATGATTATCGTAAAGTCTATCCCAATGTATTTTAACAACGAAATTACTGGGGTTTTAGTAGCGGTAGGAGAAGCGAACTTTTTAAACAATATTGTAGATGAGATGAGCTATGGTGAACAAGGGTATGCATATATTATAGACGAAAATGGAACGGTTTTGGCTCACCCGAATCGAGAAATGGTTACCGGTCAATTTAATCCTCTTGAAGAAGTAAAAGTCGATGAATCTTTTCAAGAGGTTGCTCATGTTTTTTCTAGAATACTAGATGAAAAAAGAGGAATAGATGATTACCATTATAATGGTGAACATTTATATGCTGCGTTTGCACCGATTGAAGGTACGAATTGGTCTTTAGTTATAACGGCTGTAGAAGACGAAGTTCTAGGGGCCATACCAAGGTTACAGTGGGCAATAATGGTTGTGTCGGTTATTATTTTTATTATTAGTATTGTCATTACTTTTTTCATAGGTTCATCAATTACTTCTCCAATTATTAAAATCATTAAGCATTCTCAACATGTAGCAGATTTAGATTTAACGAAAGATGTACCTGAAAATTTAAGTAAGAGAAGAGATGAAGTCGGTAAGCTATCAGTCGCTTTGCAGTCGGTGACAGATAATTTAAGAACGGTTATTGTAGATATTACGAAGTCTGCAGAGAATGTTTCAGCTTCATCAGAACAGCTCACAGCTACTTCACAGCAGTCAGCAAGTTCAGTTGAGGAAGTTGCCCAAACAATTGCTGAAATAGCTAGTGGTGCATCTAGCCAAGCATTGAGCACGGAAGAAGGTTCTGAAAAAGCATTTTTGTTAGGGGATACTGTAGCCAAAGATCAAATATACTTAAAAGAGCTAAATGAAGCATCAGAAAAGGTATTTGTTCATGTTGGTGAAGGCTTAGTTGAAATTGACAACTTAATGAATATCTCCGCCGAAAGCTCTCAAGCAACAAAAGAAGTTGAAACAGGTATCCTCAAAACAAATGATAGTGCAAAAAAAATTGGTGAAGCTAGTAGTGTGATTGCAGCGATTGCAGAGCAAACGAATTTATTAGCATTAAATGCAGCAATTGAAGCAGCGCGTGCTGGTGAAGCTGGTAAAGGATTTTCGGTAGTTGCAGATGAAATTCGTAAACTAGCAGAGCAATCATCAAACTCCACAAAGATTATTGATGAGGTTGTAAAGGAATTACAACTTAATTCAAACGATGCAGTCAAGGTGATGGAGAATGTTTCTGTAATATTAAAGGAACAAGAAGTAAGCGTGAAGGAAACGAAACAAAAGTACGTAACGATTTCAGATGCGATGAAAGAAGCAGAAAATGCTGTACAAAAGTTAAATAGGTCGAGTCAAGAAATCGATAAAATGAAAGATGATATCATTGGTACATTGCAAAGTCTTTCCGCTATTGCTGAGGAAAATTCTGCTTCAACTGAAGAGGTTTCAGCAACAATGGAAGAACAAACAGCATCTATTGAAGATATTTCACGAGCAAGTGAAGAGTTATCAAACTTAGCTCAAAGCTTACAAGAGATTATTGCTAAGTTTAAAGTTTAATAGTGACGGTTAATAGTGTCTAACCACTACCTATATATCTTTGGAATGTACGTAAGCGGTTAGGCACTTTTTTAAAAGATAAGCGTATAAAAATTCTGAAGTTAGAAAGCTGTCTATCGCAAGTACACTTGCTCAAGGGCAATTCAGGCAAGCAACTGACTTTATTACTGCCTGAAATCCTTCGTTGGTTAATTTCGCATTTTGCTTCAAGGGAGCTACTACATAGGTTTAACTTTAACTTTTTGTATATAATAAGCTTATAAACAGGAAAAATGTAATGTTAATAGGTACTAGTCAGAGAGAACTAACCAATTCCAATACATACGTTAGAAGGTGTCCACTAAAATAATGATTTTTGAAGAACGAGTTCATAAATATGAATACAAACTTAATGATACTGACGATCAAATCGTCGAATACATCATAAAAAATAAACAGGAGGCAGTCAATCTATCAATCCAATATTTAGCTGCAAAGCTCTATACAGTACCGAATACAATTACAAGGCTTTCAAAAAAATTAGGCTATGACGGATTTTCTCATATGAAAAATAACTTGAAGGAGGAAATTCAAAGACAAGAAAAAGTGCTTTCAGAGAATACCCTTATTTTAAATATCAATAAAACAATTGATCTCATGGATCAGAATAAGTTCGCCATCGTTAAGAAAATAATTCATGAAGCACGAAGGGTTTTATTTTTCGCTGTTGGGGATACGGCCCCAATTTGTGAAATAATGGTGAAAAACCTTAAGGTTGTTGGAAAGCAAGCGGAGTATTATTTTCATCGTCATGATATGTTACATGAAGTAAACCATCTTGAAGGAAGTGATGTTCTTTTCCTTATCTCCTTATCGGGTGAGACGACTCAGGTGTTAGACATGGCTAAGTTGGCAAAAAAAAGAGGAGTCCGGTTAATTTCACTTACGCATTTTAGTGAAAATTCCTTGCAGCAAATGTCTGATATAAATTTGTATTGCTTTTCCCCTTACAAGAAGTTTAATGAGTATAACATTACGGATAAAACACCGGTAATGCTTATTCTACGGGCATTAGTAGAATTTTATTGGGAAGGAACAAAATGATGTGTATAAATACACATGAAAGCGCGTTCAATATAAAGACCTGTGTAAATATAAGAAGAACTCAGTTTCTTCTTTTTTTTTTTGCTATGATTTATCCATAGTGAAACACAAATTAACGAAAGGGGTTACAATTATGTTGTTAAAGAGTTTGACATCGCCATCCTTAATTAGAACGAAACAATCGTTTACCTCTAAAGAGGAAGTTATTAAGTTTTTAATTAAGCAATTAGCCGCAGACGGGAAATTGCATTCCGAAGAAGAGTTTTACCAAAGTGTAATGGATAGAGAATCTCTATCACCTACTGGTTTTGAGGGCGGATTAGCGATTCCTCATGGAAAATCTTTATCGGTAAAAGAAGCAGCTTTTGCAGTTGCAACACTTGAAAAACCAATTGGAACATGGGAAAGCATTGATCCAAATAATCAGGTTGAATTGGTTATTTTGTTAGCGATACCAAAGGATCAAGAGGGTTCAATGCATCTGTCGTTATTATCAGAGCTTGTTACAAGATTATCAAATGAAGACTATAAAAACAAACTACTACAGGCAAAAACAGGTAAAGAGCTTTACGAAAGTCTTGATGAAATAAAAAAGCCAAATGAAGTAAAAAATGTTCAAAAGCTAAATAAAACAATACTAGCAATCACAGCTTGTCCAGCGGGAATTGCCCATACGTATATGTCTGCAGAGGCGCTAGTCAAAGCAGGAAAAGAGTTAGGAATTGACGTGTTTGTTGAAAAACAAGGCGCTAATGGTATTGAAGACCGACATACAAAGGATCTTCTTAAAAAAGCATCTGCAATCGTGTATGCAGTAGATGTAGCAGTAAAAGATGGGGAACGCTTTAAACATTTGCCTAAGGTTAAAACTTCTGTTGCATCACCATTACGTAATGCTAAATCAATTTTACAACAAGCATTAGAACAGGCCGAAAACTCATCAAAAGCAGAATATGTCGATACAGAAGACTCAAATGAAGGAAATGAAGGAAAATCAGTTAAAACAGAGATCAAAGATTCTTTATTAACAGGGATTTCCCATATTATTCCGGTCATTGTAGCGGGTGGTATGACGTTAGCTGTGGCAGTCTTTATTTCGCAAGCGTTTGGACTTCAAGAACTTTACGCTGAACAAGGTTCTTGGTTATGGCTATTAAGACAATTGGGTGGGTCACTTTTAGGTCAGTTAATGATTCCAATTTTAGCAGCTTACATGGCATACTCAATTGGAGATAAACCAGCATTAGGACCGGGTTTTGCAGCAGGAGTAGCTGCGAATTTGATTGGTAGCGGTTTCCTAGGTGGTATGCTTGGTGGCCTCTTAGCGGGTTATTTCTTGAAATTCTTAAAAAACAAAGTGAAATCAAGGGGTACATTCGCTGGATTTATTAGCTTCTGGTTCTATCCGGTAATCGGGACACTTGTTGTTGGTTCCATTATGTTATTCGTGGTAGGAAGGCCATTAGCAACTTTAAACGCAGGGTTAATTCAATGGCTTGATGGAATGAGCGGAGCAAATGCAATTTTGTTAGGTGCAATTCTTGGTGCGATGGTTTCATTTGACCTTGGTGGACCGATAAACAAGGCCGCATATACGTTCTGTATCGGTGCAATGGCGAGTGGCAATTTTGTTCCTTATGCAGCTTTTGCATCAGTAAAAATGGTATCTGCTTTTGCAGTAACAGGTGCAACAATTATTGGAAAAAAATTATTCACAAAACAAGAACAAGAAGTTGGAAAGCAAACTTGGTTATTAGGATTAGCGGGTATTACTGAGGGGGCAATTCCGTTTATGATTAACGACCCACTTCGTGTTATCCCATCTTTAATTGCGGGCTCGGCTGTTACAGGTGCAATTGTTGCATACTTTGAAATTGGTCTTAGCGTACCTGGAGCAGGTATTTTCTCACTAGCATTAGTAACAGGCCAACCACTATTACTAGCAGCTAGCGTTTGGTTAGGAGCAGCGTTAATTGGAGCATTCATTTCAATGTTTCTACTAATTGCAACACGTAAAAGTAAATTAAAAAAAGAGCAACAAAAAAAAGGTTTACAACAAAAGGCAGTATAGATTAGACAAAAAAGTTAAACAGGAGGATATAATGAAAAACGTTCATATCGTTCCACATATGCACTGGGACAGAGAGTGGTATTTCTCAACTGAAGAATCAAGAATTTTATTAGTGAACAATATGGAAGAAATCATGGAGATGTTAGAAAATAATTCGGATTATCCCTACTATGTATTAGATGGACAAACTTCTATATTGGAAGACTATTTTGCAGTAAAACCTGAAAATAAAGAACGTGTAAAAAAGCTTGTTCAAGAGGGTCGATTAATTATTGGCCCTTGGTATACACAAACTGACGAAATGGTAGTTTGTGGGGAATCGATTGTACGGAACCTTTTATATGGAATAAAAGATAGTGAAGAGTTTGGCGATTATATGAAAATTGGTTATCTTCCAGATTCATTTGGACAATCAGCACAAATGCCAATGATCTTAAACGGTTTTGATATCACTTATTCAATATTTTGGCGCGGTACATCTGAACGTCATGGTACAGACAAAACTGAGTTTTATTGGAAAACAGAAGATGGATCAAAGGTACTTGTTCAATTGTTCCCATTAGGATACGCAATCGGGAAGTATTTGCCTGAGGATGAGGAAGCTCTTCAAAAACGTATAGATAAATATTTCACTGTACTTGATCGTGGTGCAACAACTAACAATATTATCTTACCAAACGGTCATGATCAAATGCCAATCCAAAAGAATATTTTTACCATAATGGAAAAGTTGCGCAAGCTTTATCCAGAACGTGAATTTTTCTTAAGCAAATATGAAAATATCTTTACGGAATTGGAAAAGCAGAACGATCTTCCAATCTTACAAGGTGAGTTTTTAGATGGAAAATATATGCGTGTTCATCGCAGTATTTACTCAACTCGTATGGATATTAAAGCATCAAATGCAAGAATTGAAAATAAAATCACAAATATATTAGAGCCGCTTGCTTCCCTTGCATATCGTTTAGGTTTCGAATACCACCATGGTTTAATTGAACTTATTTGGAAGGAAATCATGAAAAATCATGCGCATGATAGTATCGGATGCTGTTGCTCTGATAAGGTTCACCGTGAAATTTTAAATCGTTTTTTCCTTGCGGAAGAAAAAGTCGACCATTTAATAACTTTTTATAAACGTAAAATCGTGGACTCTATGGATACAGCAAAACATCATGATCGTTTAACTGCATTTAATTTACTTCCGTATGAGCGTACAGAAGTCGTGACTACCAGTGTTATGACGAAGTTAAAATCATTCAAGCTAGTTGATAACGATTCGAATGAACTAGATTTTGAAGTTATCAAAAGTGAAGTTACTGATCCTGGTTTAATTGATCGCCAAATCGTTCATTACGGAAATTATGATCCATTTATAAAATATACAATTCAACTAAAAGACACACTTCCTGCAATGGGCTATAAAACGTACTTTGTTGTTGAAAGTGATGAAGACGTAAAAAATTCGTTAAAATTAACAAATAAGATTGATACAGATTTTTACGAAATTACTGTGAATTCAAATGGAACGCTAAATATTTTTGATAAGCAATTAAAACAAAACTTTACAAATGTGCTTCGATTAGAAAATGGCGGTGATGATGGTGATGAATATGACTTCTCTCCACTACCAAATGAAGAGCTTATTTATAATGATAACGTCAATGCAGATATCCAAATAAGCCAAAATCGATATGGCGGAACAATAGATATTAAATATACGCTTTCTGTGCCGAAAAATCTAGAAAAACGTAAAGCCCAAGTTGTTGATAGTGCAGTAGATATTCATATTGTTGTGACAGTTCCCAATTACAATCCAGTTATTGAAGTGAAATTTGCAGTGAACAATTTTGCAAATGATCATCGTTTAAGAGCATTAATTCCAACAAACATCGCATCATCATTCTCAATTTCAGACAATCAATTTGGCTCAATTAAACGAGATGTTATTGATTCTGCTATACATGTATGGGAAAAAGAGAATTGGGACGAGCGTCCAGATCCAATCTATCCAATGCTTAGTTATGCAAGCTTATCAAACGAAGACTATGGTGTAAGTGTTTTAACAAATAGTACGAGAGAGTATGAAATTATCGGTGAGGAATTTGATACAATTGCGATTACATTGTTTAGAAGTATTGGTTTCCTTGGAAAAGAAGAAATGCTGCGTAGACCAGGTCGCCCATCTGGTATCAAATTACCAACTCCAGATTCTCAAATGATTGGAAAACTAACATTAGATTTTGCCATTACAACACATTTACAACATGCAAACGTTGCACGAATTGCAAAAGAGTATCTCACGCCAGTGGAAACATATAATAAAATTCCACATGATGCGATGAGACTTAATAAAGCAGAAGTTAAAACACCAATAGAGTTTAGCTTCTTTAAAGAAATTCGACCTAATATCATACTAAGCGCATTGAAAAAATCGGAAAAAGAAAATCGATTTGTATTGCGCTTCTATAATACAACAGATGTAGAAGAAAATGCAGCATTTGAATTCAACTGTGAAATAGACCATGTAAATCTTGCAAATTTAAATGAAAAAGCTTTAGAAGCTCTTTCAGTGAACAAAAATCAAGTCCAAGTAAATGTAAAAACAAATCAAGTAAAGTCAATATTGTTTTAAATATAAGGAGAGGGACTTATCTTACGGTCTTTTTCTTACACATTAAGAAATCATACATTGGCAGCGAGAAAGATTATTCGGCGTAGTGGCTAATTTAAAGTCTGAAGTATAAGGGCAACTACGCTCTGTCTTCACTTTTACAGGGTCGCCAATGGGCGGCTCTTCTTTATCGGATAAAAAAGTTGCTGTAGGAGACAAATGATGAACAAGAGGAAGTGTTCTAATTGAAACAACCAATATTCTTAACCCCTTTATTTCAAGAAAGAATCTGGGGAGGGACAAAACTTAGAACAGAATTTGGATACGACATTAAATCTGACCTTACAGGAGAATGCTGGGCTGTATCAGCCCATCCAAATGGGCAAAGTATAATCAGCAGTGGTTCGTATCAGGGGAAAATGTTAGGAGAACTTTGGAACCAACACCGTGAATTGTTTGGTAACTTAGAAGGTCATAGTTTCCCTCTATTAACAAAAATTCTTGATGCAAATAACGATTTATCCGTACAGGTTCATCCAAATGATGAATATGCAAATAAGCATGAAAATGGCGAACTTGGTAAAACGGAGTGCTGGTATGTGATTGATTGCGAAACAGATGCTGAAATTATCTTTGGCCATACTGCTCATACAAAAGAACAATTCTTGGATATGGTAAAGTGTGGTAAGTGGGACACTTTATTACGTCGGGTAAAAGTAAAACCAGGTGATTTTTTTTATGTACCTAGTGGAACAATCCATGCATTATGTTCTGGCGTCTTAATACTTGAAACACAACAAAGCTCAGACACAACGTACCGTGTGTACGACTATGACCGAGTTGACCCAAAAGGCAAAAAGCGTGACCTTCATATAGAAAAATCAATCGATGTGACAACAGTTCCTCATAAAGATGTCTATATTGCACCAATTGTTAAGGAAATTCAAGGTGGAATAATTACAACTTTCATAAATGAAAAATACTTCTCTGTTTATAAATGGGATATCTCAACAGTAGCATCCTTTACACAAGATAAAAAGTTTTTAAATGGCAGCGTCCTAAAAGGAGCAGGTGAAATTGTTACTAAAGAAGGAAGCTTCCCAATTGAAAAAGGAACTCATTTTATCCTGCCAAGCGGGGTGGGCAGCTTTGAAGTGAAAGGTGAATTGGAACTGATTGTTTCACATCCTTAAAAACTGGAATAAAAGCTATTTACGTATGAAAATGTTTGTTTTTTCTGTAAGAGATTGTGCAATCGATCTAGACCAATTACCACACGAAAGCTTCTTCCATGAGACAGGTGATAGTATCCACGTGAAAAAATAAAAAGCAACTAAAAGTGTTTCTATAAGAAACAATAGTCGGCATTATTTTCACCTTATTTTATCTGAATTTTTTAGGGTAAAAGACCCCCACCTCTAAGCGTAGCGTAGGTGGGATTTTCCAGTCAGGTGGAGTAGACTCTCCACCTGATTTTCCGATGTTTCAGCTTGCTGAAACGAGTTGACGGTGTATTGCATTTGTTTAGACAATATCAAATAGAGGGAGAGGGAGAAGATGAAGATTGTTATTGCGCCAGATTCATTTAAAGAAAGTTTATCAGCACTGGAGGTAGCGGAGTCGATTGAAAAAGGTTTCAAACGGGTAATTTCTGATGCTGAATATGTAAAAGTACCAATGGCCGACGGGGGAGAAGGTACGGTCCAGTCTCTAACGGATGCAACAGGTGGTGAAATTATTTCCAAAACAGTAACGGGACCGTTAGGGGAACCAGTAGATGCTTTCTTTGGAATACTTGGAAATAAAACGACAGCTGTAATAGAGATGGCTGCTGCTTCAGGTATACACCTTGTACCAGTTGAGAAACGAAATCCTCTCTTGACAACTACTAAGGGGACAGGTGAATTAATTGCTGCCGCTCTTGATCATGGCGTTAATCATATCATTATTGGTATAGGCGGGAGTGCCACAAATGACGGTGGTGCAGGAATGGCTAAAGCTCTTGGAGCACTTTTACTTGATAAAAATGGGATAGAAATAGGGGAAGGCGGAGGCTCGCTTGGCGATTTAGCCTCTATAAATCTCTCACAATTTGATCCGCGTTTAGCAAACATTAAAATCGAGGTAGCATGTGATGTTGATAATCCGTTAACAGGTGAAAAAGGGGCTTCTGCTATCTTTGGACCACAAAAGGGGGCTAATCTAGAAATGGTAGCACAGCTGGATCAAAATCTTCGTCATTATGCAACCGTTATTGAACGAGATCTTAGTATAAAAATAAACGATGTACCCGGTGCTGGTGCTGCAGGAGGTCTTGGGGGAGGATTAATGGCTTTTTTACCTTCGGAATTGAAGAGGGGCGTTGAAATTGTAATTGAAGCTACTGGTTTATGTAATATTCTAAAGGATGCAGATTTGGTCATCACTGGAGAAGGTAAAATTGATGGACAAACCATCTTTGGTAAGACTCCAATTGGCGTTGCTAAAGCAGCTAAAAAATACGGAGTGACGGTTGTGGGAATTGCCGGAAACATTTCAAAAGATAGTCAAGTTGTTCATGACTATGGCGTTGATGCCATATTTAGCATCGTCCCTGGGGTAATTATACTAGAAGATGCCTTTAAGCATGCAGCAGAATATGTAGAGAGAACTGCTGTGAATATAGCTACTGTTTGGAAAATGAAATAATAAGGTAAATGAGGTCTGACATTGCATGGTCAGACCTTTTCAATTGCGAACTTTATAGGGTTACACTTTCTGAAATTTATGAGAAAGAACTTAATGATGTAACTAAAATAGAGATTTTAGATGGAAGTACAGGATATAAAAAAGCCATAACAGATAAAAAATAATTAATGATTTTTTTCAATTTAAATAAAAGGTAGCAAGTTTATTCTAGAAGAAAACCAAGAAGAGTGAAGTTGCTTTAGGTATTCTTTTGCTCTTTTCCAAAGTGAAGAGGTTAGTTTTTCTTTTACTACTAATAAAGTAAGCGATAAATACTTACACAAAACCATATATCTATCCAAGTGTTGATGATTTTATAAAAATCTTTAAGCGTCACATGGACCTTTTAATTAAATGGAAAGGGAATAAAAATGCCAAACTTGAAATTAAAAGAAAAAAGCCATTTAAGATTTTATCCATTGATGGAGAAGGAATGAAAGAAGTCATTCCTTCTTATTATAAAAGTCGAAGGATTAAAAGCAAAATGGAGTTGATGTCTCAGGATGGATCGAACTACTTCTTATAGGAAACAAGCGATAAGTATGTATAAAATCACAGGTTTTAGGATAGGAATATAAGATAAAAATGCTTCAATAATTCGTAAAACAAATGTCAATATTTAACCATAGATACCCCTTTTTAAAATAAGGAATTGTAGTAAAATTCAAAGTAAGAAATACAATTATGATAAAGGAGAAAATGAAGGTAACCAAGTCATTGACTTCCTGAACAGCTCTAATTTTAAAGCGCTTTCAAAAACACCTATAGTAAGTAATACTTATATTTTAAAGAAGTAGGATGGAATTCAAAGATAGCGTACTAGTTCCTAATTTTTCAAATGAAAAAATTTGAGGAGTGGTTTAAAGTATGGAAAGACAAAATCCTATAGCTTCAATGTGGAAAACATTTGGTAATCTTCCCTTGTTCAAACAAAATCATCTAGAAGGTAATAAAACGAAAAAAGAATTGAAGAGAAAGTCATATGATTGGAAGCTAGATGATTTGGATCTAGATTTAATCTACGGTTATTATCGTGTAGTTGGGAAAGATGCGAATCAAGTTTTACAAACACCATTTAAAAATTTTTGTATCGCAAGAATAGGAAACAAGTATGAATTGTTTCAAATTGGCCTCTCTTATAGACCGGTTGTTGTCTCTTTTAACGATCACCCTGAAATTAAACAGTGGTTTGAACAAGAGTTAAGTGAAATTAATTAATTACCTTTGAGCTATAGAGTATGTTTGTCTATAATATAAGTAAGGTAGGGGAAGCAACTCATGTTAGCTTCCCTTTAGTTTGTTTACCGTCGGAATGTCTGCAGGTGCCCAGTTTAACTTTTCAAGTTCGCCTTTTGGTACCCAACGCAATTCAGAATGTTCTAGTGCTTTAGGTTGCCCATTTTCAATAATAGCTTTAAAAGTCTTTAAGTTTACTTTTATTTCAGGATATTGGTGCTCCACAGAAGCAACTAGTTCACCTACTTTGACTGTACAGCCAAGCTCTTCAACTATTTCACGAACAAGAGCAGTTTCGGGTTTCTCCCCCTCTTTAATCTTACCTCCTGGAAACTCCCAAAGATTTGGCATCGACATTTTTGACGAGCGAAGGGCACAGAGAAACTGACCATTATGATTTTCAATCACAGCACCTACAACGTTAACAGACCTTATCATAACATCACCTCTTAATTTTGGTATTCTTGCAATATTTGAAGGTTTCTTTAAAATTTCATCTAAAATCGGCAAGGATACCCCCACTTCAATCGTGTGAAGGGCATAGCCCAACGATAAGTGAGGGAGGAATTGCCGTCAGATACGATATGGTACGTTAAAATCGCAAGATTTTGTACCATATCAAGTATCTGAAATCCCACCTTGCCTCCTCCTTTCTGCTATAATAGATTTAGACATAAGAGAAAACTGTTGCGTAAAAGGCACTCTTATGCGTAAGAAAAGCCGCTTTACGGTTACTGTTTGGGTATATCCCTTACAGTAGGGGCGAAGTCAACCGTCCTTATGTTCCACCATACTAAGGTAGGAGAGTATTCTCGTTCGCACTACTGGGTAGGAATAAGCGTAGTTGTTCTCTGCGAGGGTAGAAGCACTGTCAAACTCTGACAGACGCAAGCCCCCACTTCAAAAAGACCGCAAAGGTCGTTAAGTGGTGGGTTGTTGACAGAATAAACAATAGAGAGTACAAGGTAAAGGAAAGCAAATAATGATTAGTTTAAAAAATGATTGGCAAGAAAAATTATACAACGAATGTCAACTTCCATATTACATACAACTTATGGAAAGTTTAAAAAGTGAGTACGAAACAAATACGATTTTTCCACCAAAAAATGAAGTTTTTAATGCATTACATTATACCCCATTTGAAAAAACGAAAGTTGTCATTTTAGGACAAGATCCATATCATGGTCAAGGGCAAGCGCATGGGCTAAGCTTTTCTGTAAAGCCAGATGTAAAAACTCCACCGAGTTTGAAAAATATTTATAAAGAATTACATGCAGACCTTACTATCCCAATTCCTAATCATGGAAACTTGGAAAAGTGGGCGAGCGAAGGAGTGCTCCTCTTAAATAGTGTACTCACTGTAAGAGAAGGTAACCCGAATTCACACATAGGGTTAGGTTGGGAGAGGTTTACAGACGCGGTGATTACGTTTTTAAACAAACGAGAAAAACCTGTCGTCTTTATTCTTTGGGGTCAATTTGCTGCTAAGAAAAAGGTGCTCATCACAGAAACGCACCATTTTATCATTGAATCTCCGCATCCAAGCCCTCTTTCTGCTAACAGAGGTTTTTTTGGAAGTCGACCTTTTTCAAAAACAAATGCTTATCTAAAGTCAATTGGTGAACTTGAAATTGATTGGGAAATTCCAATGCGTTAGATTACATAAATCTATAAAAAGCTGAGCCATTGTACGGCAAATAAAGCTTCTAAATAAAAGGGGTTGTATGTTATGACATTATCAGAAAACACAACTGTCGGGTTCATTGGAGTGGGGGTAATGGGGAGAAGCATGGCATCTCATCTAATGAAAGCAGGATATGAAGTCGTTGTTTATAATCGTACGAAGGAAAAAGCTCTATCACTCATTGAAGAAGGAGCAAAGTGGAAAGATACAGTTAAAGAAGTAGCAGAAGTAGCTAACGTCATTATTACGATTGTTGGTTACCCAAAAGATGTAGAAGAAGTATATTTAGGGGAAAATGGTTTGTTAAATCACGCTCAGACTGGAACCTACTTTCTTGACATGACGACGTCAAGCCCTTCATTGGCAGTTAAAATTTATGAAGAGGCGAAAAAGCGAAAGATGCACGCACTAGATGCGCCTGTATCTGGGGGCGATGTTGGAGCGAAACAAGCAAAGTTAGCAATTATGGTTGGTGGAGATGAAAAGGACTTTCAGGAAGTGTTACCAATTTTAGAAAAGATGGGAGAAAATATCATTCATCAAGGTGATGCTGGTTTGGGCCAACATACAAAAATGTGTAACCAAATAGCGATTGCGACAACGATGATCGGTGTTTGTGAAGCGATAGTATATGCCGAAAAAGCAGGGCTTTCCCCTAAAAAAGTATTACAAACTATTGAAACAGGTGCTGCAGGAAGCTTCTCGCTGAGCAAATTAGCACCGAGAATGATAAACGGTGATTTTGAACCTGGTTTTTATGTAAAACATTTTATTAAAGATATGACGATTGCTCTACAATCAGCCGAGGAAATAGGCTTATTAACTCCTGGTTTAAAGCTAGCCAAGCAATTATATGAACAATTAGCTGACAAGGGAGAAGAAAATAGCGGAACCCAAGCATTGTATAAATTATACAATTGAAATTTTAAAGAGGCTTTCATAGCCTCTTTTTATTAGTTTTGATTGAATTTCATAATAAGTATCCTTTGTCTGTAAAAATTTCGACCTAGTAATTTCTAAAATAAAGACATTTTTAAAAGGTGCTATCATTTGTTAGAAAAAATAAAGCGACGTATGTATAAATTTTGAAATATGCTATTTTAAAAAAAAAAAATGCCGAACATAAAACATTTTTAGTACGTTTATACTATAATAGAACATATTGGTAAATTGATGATTTAGGGGTGGCAGTACGATATGTTTAAAACTTTGAGAGCGAAACTACTTGTTTTCTTTTTATTAACGACTTTCATACCACTTTTGTTTGTAAGTTATATTTCTTATCAATCACAAAAACAAGAGCTTACAAAACAAATTGAACAATCGTTACTTAGTCACTCTAATTATATAGCATCAGAAATTCAACAACTTCTTTTAGAACAGATATCAAATTTGAAGTATTTAGCCACTAACTCTGTGTTAAAAGACCCAAGTGCTACAAATGAAGAAATAAAAGTGCAATTTGAAGGCTTTTTACACATATATGATATATATTCAGATACTATATTCGTTAAGCCTGATGGAAGAGTTTTTACTAGTATGATTGATATTGTCATCGGGCAGGACTTTAGCAGTCGAAAGTGGTTTGAAATTGCAAAAGAAGGCGAAAGTTACATTTCTGATATTTACCTCTCTCCTGTTTTAGAAGAACCTATCTTAGTTATGGCAGCCCCTGTTTTCAATGCGCAAAAAGAAGTAATTGGAGTAATTTCACCATCTTTTAATGTAAACTATATTTGGGACAAATTTCAAACATTTGCAAATCATGAGCAAATGGTTTCGTTAAACGGTTATGCTTATTTATTAAATAAGAATGGAGATATTATTGCTCATCCTGATCAAAATAAAATTTTAACCGAAAACTATTTCCAAAAAACTAATTTGACAGCCGCTGATATTATCAGCTTGAGTCGTGAAAGAAACATTTTCTATGATAAAGAGGCTAAAGAAGTAACAGCTTACACGCAGATTGAAAAAATTAATGGTTTTGATAATGATTGGTTCGTAGCAATTACGGTTTCGCAAAGTGCGTTATTTGCTCCGTTACATAACCTTTTTAAGAATTATGTGCTTATTATGGGAAGTGTTTGGATTATTGTTACGATTGCTGTATTTAAATTTTCAAAATACATAGTAAGTCCAGTCGAAAAATTAGTAGCAGCAACGTCTGAATTTGCTGTTGGAAAGCCAATTTCACCACTTGTAAAACAATCATATAAAGAGATTGAGCGTTTGAATGGCACCTTTACAGTGATGACAAAAAAATTAGCTGAACGTGAAAGTGGTCATAAAAAATCTACATTAATCTTAGAAACAACCGATAACGGTGTTTTTATTATCAATAAACGGTCAACAAAGATAACAATGTTTAATCAAATGTGTGAAGAAATGTTTGCAATTTCTAGAAAAGAGGTTATTAATTTTAGTATTGATGATGTTATTAGGAAGTCTACCCACTTTCGGGAGTTCGTGTCATCAAGTCAGATCATGAATTACCTCGAGAAAGAGACACCAAAAAAATATGAAGTTCAGTGGCAGGTAGGTAAAAAAAGTTGGTACTATCTTGTTAGTTTAACTACGCTTCCATCTTTAGACAATAACGATCTTCAAGAAGAGCTACTAATTATGATTAGTGATATTTCTGACAAACGTCAGATGGAGCTTGAGCTTGTTCATTCTGAAAAGCTAAAGGTTGTTGGAGAAATGTCAGCTGGTTTAGCGCATGAAATTCGTAACCCTATTGCTACAATACGTGGGTTTATTCAACTATTTAGAGAAGAGGAAATGGGATCAAAAAAAAGTTATTTTGACATTATTATTAAAGAAATTGACAGAGTCAATTATATTGTTACCGACTTATTAAATGTTGCAAAATCAAAATCTAAAGGACAATATAGGCAAACAAATATTCAACTTTTACTAGAAGAAATGCTTGTATTAGAAACGTCACAACTAAAAAATAAAGGTATGAATTTAGTAACCGAGTTTGAAACTGTACCACTTATTTTTATTGACCCACTTAAAGTCCAACAAGCATGTATGAATATTATTCAAAATGCTATTGAAGCTATGGACGTGGGAGATACATTATTTGTAGGAACAAAGCATTTAACTGAGGAAAATAAAGTATGTATTTATATAAAGGATACTGGGATAGGGATGGATCCTCTAACGCTTGAGAAACTAAGAACTCCTTTTTTTACAACGAAAGATACAGGAACAGGGTTAGGAATGTCAACTAGCTTCCGAGTCATTGAAGAAATGCAAGGTACGATTGATGTTTTGAGTGAAGAAAGAAAAGGGAGTACATTTACGATTACCTTGCCAATAATCCCTATTTGTAAGGGAAGTAATATAAAAGAGAACGGGTAGTAAACAATCGGTAAATAAAGAAAGGACTAGTTAGAAATGAATATAGGAACGGAAACCATTGTAAAAAAGCTAGAAGAAAAAGTACAGGAAATTAAATTTGCATTAGCTAATCAAGAACAAAAGAAGTTGAAGGAAGAGTTAATTAGTATTAAGGCATACTGTGATTTACTTCTTGAAGCAACTCCAGAAGAGCAAATTTCAGTTTCAACACCAGTAATCAAAAATCCTTCTATAGAAAACTCCAAACAACCGGAACAAAAGCAAAAAGTTCAATTAGAAAAACCATCTAGTGATAGTTTATTTGATTTTTAGGTCACCCGGGATTTACGATTAGTTGACACTTGATTTTTAGTTGAGTGAACTTCTTTCTTATTTATCCCACTATTAACAGGCAGTAAGTCCCATACCTCAAACCTTAAGAAAGTCGAGTTTAGGTGGGGGATGAATGAAAACCCCTACAAATTGAAGTTCAGCTTTATCTAGTTGAGAACCTCCCCCTCAAATAGAAGGGCACTGAAAAAGTGAATGTTTTTGAAAAACGAATGATTATAGGGAGGCCGAAAATGTCTCCCTAACTCTCAAACGAGCCTTAGAAGCGATTCTAGAGGCTCGTTTTTTGAATATTATTTTTCAGATTAAAAAATTTGGACTTTATCAGCAGTCTCCTCAAATAGATAAAGTATCTTAGTGACTTAAAATTTGTATGATATAAATAATTTAGCATTATTACGAACAGATTAAGAAAAGTAATAAAAATGTTAATTGGGGGTCTTAATGATGTATTATGGAATAAATACTGGAAGCAGTGTAGGTTTTCCAATTTTTTTTAACGTTGTAGGCGGCGACGTAGATTCATTAAAACTATCAGAAGATCGTTATGACGTGTATGTAGAAGATAATTATATTGGTGAAAAGTCTTTACTTGCTCAAAATGAAGATTTTCACGTAATTGGTGATTTTCTAGAACGACAAGGTTTTGAAAACGTTCAAGTCGATTTGAATGGAGATCATATTGTCGTTCATGCATCTAACAATGAGGAAGCAGCTAACATGATAAAGGCATTGAAAGTATATTTATCGAATCGATAGTTCAATTTTTTGGAATGCCTAAAGTAACTATGCTATTATTGATCCACAATAACATTAATGTAAAGGAGCATAGTTACACATGTTAAATTTATTTTTATTAATTGGTAGTATTAACATGGCTATAGCGGTAGGTTTAGGTGCTTTTGGGGCACATGGTTTACAGCCGAAATTAACGGAAAAAATGTTTAATATTTATCAAACGGGTGTACAGTATCATATGATCCATGCCGTTGCGATAATTCTTGTTGCAATTATCAGTGATCGTTTAGGTGATCCAACAATTTTATTTTGGGCAGGATGGTCGTTTGTTTTAGGTGTCATCTTTTTTTCAGGAAGTTTATATGTATTAAGTATTTCGGGAGTGAAAATATTAGGAGCCATCACACCGATTGGTGGTGTTCTATTCATCGTAGGGTGGATTTTACTTGCCTTTGGTGCGTTAAAAAGTTTCTCATAAAAACAAAAAGATCCCAGTAACATGTAACGGGTTCCGTTTGCTATCGCAAAACCATAAATGGCAAAAGAAATGCAGCCAACACGTATAACTAATTGCACCGCATTTGCGGTGCTTTTTTATATCCTAATATAAAAAAATAGATCAATCATTAATTCGATTGAACATTCCAGATTTTTTGGCTGTTTTCGTATACTTTGTTGTAGGTACTTTTCCTCTTTTTCCCGCAGGAGTCAAGTGCTGCCTTCCGCTCCATTCCACTATAGTCCTGGAAGAAATTCAATCACAACAACCCTTGTGAAAACAGCCTTGTTTGAATATCTGATTGAAGTATCGCCGCGTTAGTTAGTGCAATCCTTCATAGGCTTTATGAAGTCCACTAAGCATTCGTTTCAGTTTAGTTTTGTCCTTCATAAGCTTTATGAAGTCCACTTAGCATTCGTTTCAGTTTAGTTTCGTCCTTCATCGGCTTTATGAAGTCCACTTAGCATTCGTTTCAGCCTGGTTTTGTCCTTCATAAGCTTTATGAAGTCCACTAAGCATGCGTTTCAGTTTAGTTTCGTCCTTCATCGGCTTTATGAAGTCCACTTAGCATTCGTTTCAGCTTAATTTTGTCCTTCATCGGCTCTATGAAGTCCACTAAGCATGCGTTTCAGGCTGATTTTGTCCTTCATCGGCTTTATACAACTTTTTTATTAGTAAATTTATGTCCGGATTAATGTGTATGAAATTGTATATAGAAATGTAAATATATACTGGCTGGTGTCTATGGACAACTGGTATAACATTTTGTGATACATATTTTGTATAAATTTTTTAGGAAATCCTTTTATATCAACAAAAATTGACCGTCAAATTAGCATAAAATTTGACGGTCAATTAATAATACATTTTTAATGTTTGCGATAGGTAACGGACCCCGTTAAGTACATGGGACCTTTTGTTTTTGAAATTAAGAATTCATTAATTCTAAAAGCTGTCTAGCGCAAGCAGCCTACGAGCTCGGTCACTTCAGTCAAGCAACGGAATTCAATTACTGCTTGAGATCCTTCGTAGATTAGCTTCATGCAGCTTTGCTCCTGCGTTTACTCGTCGCACAAAACACTGCTTCGAGGAAGCTTGCTACGAAGCTATGCTAGAAGACGCAGAAGCACATAGATTTCGGTCAAAAACCCGACCGCTACGAGCAGGTCTTCCAGTGTTTGTCGCGGATAGGCGGGCGCCTTGCACTTTTCTTGCTATCTAGGTGAATATTGTGCCAGTGACGCGGGTACACCAATTGGGTACTCATATTCAAGAGGTTCTTCAAATGTGACATAATCCAAATTGATCATAAGAAGGAGGAAGTACGTTCCGGATTGAGGATCACTAATAATGATGTGATCGCGTCCAGCCTCTTCAACAACGCCTCTGAAAATTTTCGCATTCCATTCTTGATTATTTTCAAATGTCATGTAAAACGTTCCTACTTTTCCTCTATTTAAGCGTAAGATATTCTCAATATACGATTGCTCAAGGGGTAACATCCCAGGCTGTTGTGGCGTTGGGAAAGGTTGTGGAAACCCCGGTGGAAATCCTTGTGGAAATCCTGGTTGCATAGCAGCGCCTGGCCAAACGGGCTGCTGTGGTGGAACTTGATACGGAAGGGCAGGTGCTTCTTGTGTTTTGGGTGCTGCTTGAAATTGCATCCAAGGTTGTTGTTGATACATGAAATCACTCCTCGTATATTAGAAATTTTAGAAACGGTTTTACTAAAAATATTAATATGTTGAATAAACAGCTGGACATTGGCTAGCTAAAGGTGTATAGAAACAGTGTAGTTTGTATCTTCCTGAATTCCAATAGCCCCACCATTGAGCAGGACATGAACCATCAGGCCTAAAAAACCATAAAGCGAATTCAGCTGGATGATGCCTTTCTCCATTTACGACTCTTCTTGCAAGGCGCATTTCCTTGTCTCTAGCATGTTGATAAAAATATCCTTTTTGAACTGCCTCAAATCCTCCTGGAGATTGAAAAGCCATTCTTTCAATGGTATTTATATCTCCAAAATCAAGACAATTTACGCGGGTGCGATTAACCATAACATTTCCCGCCATTAACATCCCAAGCTCTCCTTCACCTTCTGCTTCCGCTCTCATTAACCTAGCTAACACCCTAATGTCATTATCCGTAGCTTTAATGACTGCCATCTACTCTCACCTCCCGAATTTATGTAAAGCTACAAAGATGTATGTTGAGGTTACAACGCAAATAGAAATCTTGTTGGTAGTACGAGCTACAAAGTTTATCAACATATCATTTCGATTGCTTTCTTGCACTATTTTATTTCTATGAGTGAGCTTATGGAAATATGAATCGGGAATTTTACAATTATGGAAGTAGGATGACAAGAGATTGAGTGTTGATCTCATCTAAAGGTGAGTTAAAAATGATGATTGGGGTTTGTGGGACTAGAAAATAGTGAGCTTAGCTCGTAAACGAATGAGAGTAGAATTTATGTGCGTTGGGCCCACGTATTTGCACGGATAGTTTTCGGAAATGCTCTATCCTATAAGAAGTGTGTTAGTTAATATGATCGTTTCCGGAGATTTCTGTGCGATGATATGGATAGGTGGTGTAATGTTTTTTCTTCAAAACGAAAAAAGAGTATAAAACCTAATCCTGTTTTATACTCGATTTATCTTTTTTCATTAGACGTGTAAATAGCTAGGGAGTGATTCTTTTAATAGGATGTTTCCTACAAAGAATGAACCGAAATCTCCGTATCGAGCACTAACTTCGTCAAAACGCATTTCATATACGAGTTTTTTAAATTGTAAAACATCGTCTGAAAAAAGTGTTACCCCCCATTCCCAGTCATCAAATCCGACAGAACCTGTAATGATTTGCTTTACCTTTCCGGCATACCCTCTACCAATCATACCGTGGCTACGCATTAAGGAACGGCGCTCATCCATAGAAAGCATATACCAGTTATCATTACCTTCACGACGCTTATTCATTGGATAGAAGCAAATGTGTTTTGCTTTAGGTAAAGTCGGCTTTAAGCGTGCTTGAATTTCAGGATCTTCATTTGGATCTACGTTAGAAGGGAGATAGTTACTCAGTTCAACGACAGAAACATAAGAATATGTAGGAATGGTATATTCAGCAAAACGAGATTTATTAAATGCGTTTTCAACTTCATTTACTTCTTCCATCGTTGGGCGAAGAATCATGATCATGATATCAGCTTTTTGCCCAACGATACTGTATAAAGCATGACTACCAGCTTTCCCCTTTTCAGCGTCCTCCCACTTTTTTAATATAGAAACAAATTCATTTGTTATTTGCTCCTGCTCTTCAGTACATAACAATTTCCACTTTTCCCAATTAATCGCTCTAAAGTCATGTAAACAGTACCAGCCTTCTAAGGTTTTTGCTGCTTCACTCATTTTATATCACTCCTCAACAAACGAATCTTGTATAATTAAAATTAATTATTTAATTCTATTTCTAAGTTTATTATACTATTTACAGTGGTAAAAACCAAATGTAGTGAACTTTATGGGTGTAACGAGGGAGATAAGCGAAAATCGGATAGTGATGAAGTGTGTAAAAACTTTAGTAGAAAATATACGAAGACAATAGACAAATTTCATTTTCGTGGTAGGCTAATAGTATCTTACACTATTTGGTATTTTTTATTCAGCAAATAGTTCGTTTTACTGTGTTTTTATGAACTTAAAATCCCATAAAATAGTAAAAATAAATATATCAGAAAATTTAAACTTTGCTATCATGTTAAATCTTTATTTATTTTTTTAAAAAGAAGGAGTATGCTTAAAATATAGGACGATTCTAAATGTTTTTAGGGGGAAGTAGAGTGAGCGGAATTTTTGAACAAATTGAAGCAAAAGTAAAGAGTGAGTTCCCTACAATTGTTTTTCCTGAGGGAACTGATAAAAGGGTTTTAGAGGCTGCTATTAAACTTGCAGACAACAAGGTATTACATCCAATTGTTGTTGGAAATAACGAAGATGTAGCAGAAAAGGCAGAAGAAATCGGTTTATCTCTTGAAAATGTAGAGGTTATTGATCCGGCTGAATATCCATATTATGACGAGTTAGTAACTGCGTTTGTAGAACGTAGAAAAGGAAAAGTAACTGAAGAAGATGCTCGTAAACAACTACTAAATGTTAATTATTTTGGGACAATGCTTGTTTACGTGGGGAAAGCAGCTGGACTTGTAAGCGGTGCAGCTCATTCCACAGGAGACACAGTTCGCCCAGCTTTACAAATTATTAAGACAAGAGAAGGAATTAAAAAAACTTCTGGAGTTTTCATTATGGTAAAAGGAGAAGAGCGCTTAATTTTTGCTGATTGTGCAATTAATATTGCTCCTGATAGCAAGGATTTAGCTGAAACTGCAGTTGCAGCTGCACAAACAGCACGCGTTTTTGGTGTAGACCCGAAAGTTGCGATGCTTAGCTTCTCTACAAAAGGTTCAGCAGTATCACCGGAAACTGAAAAGGTAGCTGATGCAACTAAAATGGCACAAGAAATGGCTCCCGACGTACTAATCGATGGTGAGTTCCAATTTGATGCGGCCTTTGTTCCATCGGTAGCTGAAACAAAAGCACCAGATTCTCCATTAAAAGGGCAAGCAAATGTGTTTGTATTTCCAAGCTTAGAAGCTGGGAATATTGGTTACAAGATTGCTCAACGTTTAGGTGGATATGAGGCAATTGGACCTATCCTTCAAGGCTTGAATAAACCAGTAAACGACTTATCTCGTGGATGTAATGTAGAAGATGTCTACAAATTAGCATTAATTACAGCTATGCAAGGTATTACTGAATAATAGAACGGTATAGAAAAAGGACAAGCAACAGATCATAGGGCCTGTTGCTTGTCCTTTATTTAAAGGTTAAATAAAATTTGGAAAGGTGTCTAGCCTGAGGCGCTTGCGCTTTTCTTGTTTACTGTTATTTTTCAGTAGTATTATCATTGTTAATGAGCTTTAAAATTCATGTTAAACAATTTGCTATAATTTATTTGTTTTTTTCTCTAACCCAAGTAAAGACAGAACCTAGTAGTGCTAAAGAGCCAAAGAGAATTTGTATGGCATGGGGGTTTTCCAACATGATCTTGGAATGCCAGGGAAATAACATAGTTTAAAAACTCCTTTCATCAATCTTCAATTTCATTCTCTTTAAGGTGTAATGGTGGACCATACATTCCAGTATTGGTAACAGTTACGTTACTATTTACTTGGATCTCAATATTAGGGAATATATCATTCCAGTTATCCTTAATTTTCTGCCAATACTTCGGATGGTTTCGGTGAATTTCTCGGCCAATTCCAAATATGTCAGACCTTAATTGATTTTGAGCCGTATCAATTACTATACGCAGTCTTTGTTCCAGTATTTCATTAAGTGCCTCTTCAGCTTTGTTCACGTTTTTCGGGTTACCTAAATCTAAATTGGTATTGTTTTCATAAATGGGACCGCTTGCTTTTGCTGTGATGTTTATTTTTATCTGATTATCTTTCAATACTGTTTCTAAACTCGAATCAGCTTTAATAATCTCCATACTAACCTCACCGGCACCGGGAACATGTCCTGTCATATACCCACCTTCAATCTCGTTTCTGACCCATAATAAGTTTCTGGTATTTGGTTTGTCTAAATAGTCGATTAATTTATAATCTTTAAGTACAGCTGCTCCAGCAAATTGAAACGTCATCATATCTAAACCGCCACTACCAGTTTTAAAACTAGGTACAAGTTCGATCGCTCCCACAACCGAGTCAATTCCTTCATCAGCCAATTCATTAATTAAGTCCTGCAGAGTAGTGGAAATACTTAAATCTGTGTGGATCAGGTTTCTGAGAGCTTGTCCAGGATTTGTTTCAAAAGGGACTGATGTATTTAATAGGTCTTGAGCTTTACTATTTTTAGCAATCAAAATATATGTTTGCATTCTACTAGAAGGGTTACGGGTAAAATGATCGAAAACATCCTCCAACCCACGTTTTGCTAACTCTTCTCCTATCAACAGCACTCTTCGGTGGTCGTAAAACAAGGTTCGAGACATTTTTTGTTGCATGAATTGCATTGCAACATTGATGTTTTTTCCTTCTTCAGAATATACAATGAAACCATCCGTTGAATCTCCTTGTGTACTTTGAATACCTGACAAAGCTTGGGGGATAGCAACTTGAGAAGTGATCTTAATATGGCCGTTTTCTTCAGCATCTAGCCCTGTTAACAAGACTATAGCAAGATCATCAATTTCATGATAATCCAAGCAACCAGTTAACAGAAAAGACAAGGTGAGCAAGACAGTCGATAATGTAACAGCTCTCACCATTCGTCTGATCCTCCTTTGTCGGTTACAGAACCAGGCATTTTTCCTAGTGGGATACGAGTGCTATTTTCACTTTTGCTTTGTGGACGACTATGCATACTCCACCAAGGTGCCCGAAATAATACATCCTTTAAACTAGAAAACCCTACTGGCGAAACCGGTGAAAAATAAGGAATACCAAATGACCGTAATGAACATAGATGGAGAAGAATAAAGAGGAAACCAATCGTCACTCCGTAAAGTCCCAGTGCCCCCGCCAAAAAGATTAAGGGAAACCGTAAAATTCGTAGCGCAATTCCAATGCTGTAACGTGGAATGGCAAACGAACAAATCCCTGTAAATGCCACTATGATAATCATGGGTGCAGATACAAAGCCAGCTTCCACGGCAGATTGGCCGATAACAAGTGCCCCAACAATACTAACTGCTTGTCCAATTTGCTTAGGTAATCGAAGGCCAGCTTCCCTTAGCACTTCAAAGGTAAATTCCATTGCTAGTACTTCTACTAGAGCAGGAAACGGTATATCTTCCCGAGATGCAGCAATAGCAAGCATTAAGGAAGTCGGAATCATTTCTTGATGGAATGTTATAACGCTTAGATAAAATGAGGGAAGAGCTAAGGTAATGAAAATAGCGAAATAGCGAACCCAGCGAATTAGTGAACCAATCCAAAACCGTTCATAATAATCCTCATTAGCTTGGATCGCTCCCCAAAAAGTAATGGGAACAATGAGGGAAAAAGGCGTATTATCAACTAATATAGCTACTCTCCCCTCTAAAAGGTTAGCTATGACTATATCAGGTCTCTCAGTATGTAAGACCGTAGGGAAAGGCGAAAAAGGCGCATCTTCAATCAACTCCTCAATATAACCTGATTCTAGAACACCATCAATTGATATTTGGCTAAGTCTATTCCTTACTTCTTGAACGATCGACCTGTCGACGATATCTTCAACATAGGTAATGATTATTTCTGTTTTCGATAGTTTACCAATTTGGAGCGATTCCATTTTAAGCTTTGGTGAACGTAGCCGTCTTCGTAGCAAGGATGTACCAACAGTAATACTTTCGTTAAATCCTTCTCTTGGTCCACGGATCACCGATTCGGAATTTGGTTCCTCGATACTCCGCATTTCCCAACCATTCACATTAAAAATTAATGCGTTTTTTTGGCCTTCTAAAAAAACAGCAGCTGAACCATTTAAAATACTTTCTGTGACTGTATAGAAATCACTAGCCCGTTTTGTTTCCCCTACGAAAGAAATCTCTTTTATCCAATTATGGATAACGGTATCAATGTCCTCATTTTTGACGTGTTCCTGATACACTAGTGTCTTTAAGATCATTTGATCGATAAGTTGTGTATCGACCATTCCGTTGAAATATACAAGGAATCCCGTATGGTTACCAAATACCCGTAGAGGTTGATAGACGATATCTGAACACTGAGTGAAAATTTGTTTTAGTTGCTTTTCGTTATCTTCTATATCTGTATATAAATTCATCTTTTGATCGTCTGAAGAACATTTATAATTTATAGGATATTTGCTTTTTTTACTGTTTTTCCACCAAAATACCATTCCGTACCTCCTTGTTAGTAACGTATACATATTTTTCTTATTTTTCCTGTAACAGAAGAAATAATTCACTTTAAAAGTAAGAACTAAATTTGTAGAATAGGAGAAATGTTTGGAGATAAAAGTATTTGTTTAATAAAGTAGGGGAAACTGAAAATAATCTATATTAAATATACGGAGTTAATGATGGAGAAAATTGCAAATTACCAATTGTTTTCCCTTATGTATTTATATCAAGTAGGTACGACAATCATATTTGGTTTTACTGGAGAAGCAGGACGAGATGCATGGATTACTGTCCTTATTTCTATGTCTGTTGGTTTTATCATAGTGTTTGGGAATATGTTATTGATGCGTCTTAATCCTGGTTTAACATTAGTGGAATGGTATCCCAAACAGTTTGGAAAGTGGTTAGGGGTACCAATAGCGTGGTTATATGCTTTACTTTTTATTTATAATTGTGGCCGTATGATTGCCGATCTGAAATTAATGATCCCTCAGACACTTTTGCCTACGACTCATCCCATGATCTTTCTATCACTTTTTACGCTGTTAATTGCTTATGGACTGTATTTAGGGATTGAAGTAGTCGGCCGGTTGGCTGTATTATCGCTACTAATCATTCTAATCTTGTTTATGCTAGAAACAGGTCTCATATTTATTTCGGGTAATTATGATTTTAGGTTTATACTTCCTATTGCAGAAGAGGGTATTGTCGCTCTCTGGAGATATGTTTGGCCGGCAGGGATAACACAATCATTTGGCGAAATTTTTGTGTTCGGTATGGTGTGGCCTCTCGTCAAAGATCAAAAGTCTATAGCGAAAGTAGCTTTTTTATCAACGTTGTTAACGGGTTTGTTACTTTCTTTTGGTAATTTCCTTGCAATAATCAGCTTAGGTCCAATTGTCTTTGAGCGCTCCTTTTTTCCATTATATGTATTATTAAGGCAAATCAACCTAGGCGTTTTTCTTCAAAACCTTGATGTACTTGCTGTCATCTATTTTATGTTCACTATATTTTTTAAGGTGTTTATTACTATGTTTGCGGTAATACGTTCCATTCAAATTCTGACATTTATGAAATCAAGTCGTAAGCTGATTATTCCGATAAGTATTTTGGTCCTGTTTGTCGGGTATACAATGACTGATAATCAAGCTGAGCATATTGCAGGGGTGCATATGACCATTGCTACCCCTTATCTGTGGGTCCCATTTTATCTCATTCTACCCAGTTTACTCTTGATTGTTACAATGATAAGAGCTATGATCACAAAGAGAAAAACTACTTTAAATAGTTAAATTAGTGCTGATTAGATCCAATGAACAAAAAAGTGTCCACGTAACGTGGACACGGATTAGGATCTATTGAATTGATTTCTTTTAAACATTCTTTCTAAATTTGCTTCAAATAACGGCATTTCATTTCCTGTTAGTTGTGAGGGTTCAATAGTTGCTCGAGTTTGTTGCTGTAATACCTTTAATAACCGTACCATGACGTCTTGAACGGTCAGGTCGATTCCTAGTAGCTCGGTTAAAGATGCCATCGTACTTGGAATGATTTCAGGGTACGTAAATTTTGTCTCAGCGCCTTTGATTGCCGTTTGATAAAATTGTTTAATAAACGCTGCGCGGTCACTACCACTGCCATTCACACAAAGATAAATTTGTACGGCGACACCGCCGCGAACACGTCGTTGTGAAATACCGGCAAACTTCTTTCCATCAATGCTTAAATCATAACTTCCTGGGCAATAAGAACCGACAATTTCACGAGCCTCAATCTTTGTTGTTACATCTTTAAACATGGCCATAATTAGCTCATACATGGCATCATAACCACTATTAATCGAGATTTGACGATCTTCTTTTATAATTAAGGAGATATTAAGAATACCCTCATCCAAAACAACGGCTAGCCCACCAGAATTGCGAACAATCGCTTTATATCCGATCGAATTCAGGTAATCAATGCCATCGTTAATAAATGGTAGGCGGCTATCTTGGATTCCTAATACAATCGTTTGGTGGTGGACCCACGTTCTAACGACAGGGAAAGAGTTTCCTTCACCAACTGAAGTACAAAGTGTATCGTCAACCGCAAAGGATTGAAGAGGATTAAATGCTGGGCCTAAGGTTGATTGGTCAATCAAGCGCCAATGATTTATGTCAAAAATACTCAATTTTATATACTCCTTATATGAATTTGCTTCATCTACTAATTTCTTTTCATAATAGCAAATGTTTCATTTGCATAACAAGTAGGAACCAGTGTAAAATACAATTTAGACTTTAACAATAGATGTTTCGACATTTTATAGATTAAATTTAACTTTCTATGAAAGGGTTATGATAAATGGCTAATGAAGTGAAAATATGTGATGTTTGTCAGGCGACAAATATTAAAACGTTAGTACCAAAAATCAAACAGATAGATTCAGAAGTAGAAATTCATATTGGTTGCCAATCATATTGTGGCCCTGGTCGTAAAAAAGCTTTTGCTTTTGTTAACAACCGTCCATTAACAGCCCCAAATGAAGACCAATTGATTGAGAAAATAAAGAAAAAACTTAAGTAAGCAGTCGCTTTCAGCAATCGAAGGCGACTTCTTCTTTGTAAAAGACTCATACAAAACCCACAAATACTCTACAATATTCAATGGCATTGATTTCATTTTATCCTTTATAATAGAACTATAGATAATAGAGTGGGATAAATTGGAACTGAAAAGAGGTACGGGCTATGTCAAATATATTAGGGCAGCTTGAAGAAGAAAAAGTATTTAAAGATCCTGTTCATAGGTACATACATGTGAAGGATCGTTTGATTTGGGAATTAGTTGGGACGAGAGAGTTTCAACGTTTAAGAAGGATTAGACAATTAGGAACGACATATGTTACGTTTCATGGTGCTGAACATACGCGCTTTAATCACTCGCTAGGTGTTTATGAAATTATGCGGAGAATGATAAGTGAATTTAATGGTAGGCCCCATTGGGATGAAAGTGAACGGTTAGTTTGTCTTGTAGCTGCCTTACTCCACGACATTGGTCATGGTCCATTTTCACATTCCTTTGAAAAGGTTTTTCATACAGATCATGAAGAATGGACGCGTAGGATTATTTTAGGAGATACACAAATAAATAAAGTATTAAAAAGAGCTGGAGAAGATTTCCCCAAAAAAGTGACGGATGTTATTGAGAAAACATACTCCAACAAGCTCGTAGTAAGCCTAATTTCTAGCCAAATTGATGCAGATCGTATGGATTATTTACAGCGTGATGCATATTATACAGGAGTTAGCTATGGACATTTTGATATGGAGAGGATTCTTCGTGTGATGCGTCCAACTGAAGATCAAGCGGTATTTAAACAAAGCGGGATGCATGCGGTTGAGGATTACATTATGAGTCGCTATCAAATGTATTGGCAAGTATATTTCCATCCTGTGACAAGAAGTGCTGAGGTTATTCTAAGTAAAATTTTACATAGAGCTAAGCACTTATACCAACAAAATTATCAGTTCAAACAAGAGCCAACACACTTTCATTCATTATTTAATGAAAAACTGAGCTTAGAGGATTATTTGCGGCTTGATGAGGCGATTGTTATGTATTATTTCCAAATTTGGCAAGAAGAAGGAGATCGAATTTTAAGTGATCTATGTGTTAGATTTAATGATAGAAAATTGTTTAAGTATGTCGAGTGTGACCCTAGTAAGCAAATGAGCGATTGGCCTACATTGATTGATTTATTTAAGCAAGCAAATATCGATCCGGACTATTATTTAGTAATTGATTCGTCTTCAGATCTTCCTTACGATTTTTATCGCCCTGGAGAAGAAGGAGAAAAAATTCCGATTTTTCTATTAACGCCAGAAAATGAATTACGTGAATTATCAAGAGAATCTGAGGTTGTAGAGGCAATTTCGGGGAAAAAGAGAACAGATCATAAGCTCTATTTTCCATTAGATGTTCTTAACGATGAAACAGAACATAAAGAAGTAAAGAAAAAGATTAAAGAAATTTTATTTTAGTGTATTTCATAATAAACCATAAGCTACTACTATATCTAGATATGTGCAACCTACATAACTAGATATAGATTGGTGTGGCCAAAATTATGAAAATTTCACGTATTATATTGAATTCCACCATATTTAGATCAATTTAAGTATGATGAAATTCACTAAACAGGGGGAGAAACGGTGTTACATGATCACGCAAAAATAATGGCATTGATCTCGGAAGCAGGAGAAGTCATTGGTCGGAAGAAACTGCAAAAAATCATCTATATTGCCAAAAAAATTAATTTCCCTTTTATGGAACGCTATAATTTTCATTTTTACGGACCGTATTCTGAAGAGCTTACACTTCGTATTGAAGAAATGTGTAACCTTGGCTTTGTTCATGAGACAAAGGAGAAAAAAGGTGGCTATTATCAATATCGTTATATGTTATCTGAACAAGGGAGTAAATTTTTATCGATTTCAGATTTGAACTTACCAAAACTTAAGGAATTTACGGTCGATGTGAATGAAAAAAGTTCTCGTTTTTTAGAACTCGTCTCTACTCTTCTCTTTTTTGAAGAACTACCGAAAGAAGAAATTGTTGAGAAAGTTCATACGTTAAAAGCGAAACAAAATTATAGCGAAGATGAAATTTCAGAAGCGTTTGATTATATTGACCAGCTAAAGAGTCTGAAATCGTGTGGGACAAGCTGATAAAAACTACGAGTAAGCCATCATTTTAATAGCATAGTAAAAACAAATAAAAGCAGTCGATTTCATAATTGAAATCGCACTGCTTTTTGCTATTATCGGGTATTATTTAAAATGGTATTTGTAAAAGGCTCTAGAATAATTGTTTGGCTACACTAACAATTATTCCTCATAAAATTAAATCAACCAAAAAGCCCATGAATTAGAACAAAAAACGCCCTTAAAGAATGGAGAAAAAACGATAATTTTTTAGGGCGGCTTTACGAATGGCTTTGCTTTCGGGACGTTTTTAATGAAACAAATAAAAAGGGAGTGCATAGTCGCACTCCGATAAGTCTAAAAGAATATTACTTATCGCTAGCTAGCTTTCCAGCTGCAGCGTAATTTGTTTTTGGCATTTCTTCAATGTAGACAGTTACATTTTCTTTTGGGGCGTTTGCTGTTTCACTAACCGCGTCAGTGACTCTTTGAACTAGTGCTCTCTTCTGTTCCTCTGTTCTTCCCTCGATCATTCTTACAACAACGTGTGGCATGTTTTTACTCGCTCCTTTAACAGTCATTATGATACATACACTAAATAGTATCATTCGACATAACCGATAAAATTCCTTCTCTTAACCAAAAGCTTGCAACGTGCATTATTGAGTTTGGTTGTGATAGACTAAGGAAAAATATGATAAAAAGGTGGGATCTTTAGTGGACCTTTTAAATAATAATAAAAAGAAAAAAGGAAGTGACTTTACGATATTAGGTAAAGAAACTGTACATGGTGGTTACGGTGCAGGTACGTTAAACTTGGACAATATGTCAGCAGTTTTTATCGATATCGAAGCAGGCGAAGCTTTTGTAGATATGGGAGCGATGCATGCAAGAAGTGAAGTCGAAAAAGGAATTAAGTTTTTGCCAAATAAAGAAGAAGTGCCAAATGGAAAACCTTATTGGTTAGTTTGGATTACAGTTGATAATACGGAAGAAGGTCCTTACTATGCTGGAGTTGCAGCGTGTGAATTAACGGTTGATCGTTCAATTAGAAGAGGTTATAAAAGCTTACCAGACCACGTAAATAAGATGGATAAATCGTTAAAAAGAAATATAATTGTTGATCATATGGACGAAAAATCAAAACTCGTATTAAGAAAATTTTTAAGCGAGTTTAATAAAGAGATGTGGGACCTTTCAAATCAAAAATTAAGAGATGACTTGAGTGTATCATAAACAAGAAAAATGCAAGGTGCCTGGAGTTAGACAGCTTCCAAGTACAAAAAATTTATACTTTAACGTGAAATAAAGGGCGAACCTAATTAAGGTTCGCCCTTTAAATACATACACTACTCCACTTCTTCATCTCCACCAAACCATTTTATGAACCGATCAAGAAGCTTTTCTTTTTTGGCTTCTTCAATTTCTCCTATGTCCTCTTTTGCTCTTGAATTCTCCCCTGGATTACCGATGTGTTCTTGACAATATTCAGTTGGTTCAGTTCCGTTGACAAAGTAGGCTGTATGCCCAATAGGACACGATTCTGTTGCAAGCCGCCCGTTGTCTGGATTAATGACTACAGCTGTTACATTTGCTGGTTTTGGAAAAGGTAATTTTAACTTTCCTTCTAGAGCATCCTCAGTAAATTGGGCCCAAATTCGTTTTGCATGTTGCCCTTCACCTCTTTGTAATGTTTGACCTTTGTCGTATCCAACCCAAACGCCTGTCAGTAGCTGGGGTGTATATCCAATCATCCAGCTATCAGTTGTGGTTGTGCCGCTCTTCCCTGCAACAGGTCGATCGATTAAGTGAAGAACACTTCTCCCTGTAACTTCACTGTGACTGCCACTTAAATTTAAATCAAACATACCTTTCATTAAATCAGTCATAATATAAGCTAATTCTGGTTGTATCACTTGCTCTAATTGAGGCTCTTCTTCAATTAAGATGTGACCATCCTTATCTACAACTTTTGTAATAAAGCGTGGTTTCACATTTTTACCTCCATTAGCAAAAGCACTGTAGCTGTTAGTGATTTCCAGTACTCCAACAGGCTTTGTTCCAAGTGCTAAAGAAGGATACTCACCAAGTGTACTTGTAATTCCTAATCTTCTAGCAGTTTCGATTAATTGATCAAACCCTAAGAAAAAGTGAGTTTTCATCGCATAGATGTTATCGGATAACGCGATTGCTTTAGCTAAAGTAATAAAATCATTAGCGTATTTATCACCGAAATTACTTGGTGAATACGTTTCTCTACCATCGTCATAAACAAAGGTTGTTTCTTCGCTTGTTAACGGTGTCGCTTGTGTGAATCCATTTTCAAGTGCTGCATAATATAAAAATGGTTTAAACGTAGATCCAGGTGGTCTTCGTGCTTGAGTAGCTCGATTAAACGGGCTTTCTTGATAATTTTTTCCGCCGACCATTGCTTTCACATTACCGTTTCGTGGATCAATGGCGACAAGAGCTGTTTGTAACTCACTATCTTTTAATTCATCTGCTACCCACTTTTCTGCTTTTTTCTGCATGTCAGGGTCAAGAGTTGTGTAAACTTGTAACCCACCCGCTTCAATAATTTGTGGATCTAAACCATAATCTTCGGTTAAAACATGGTAGACAACATCTTGGAAGTAAGGACCAACCGACATCGAATGGAATGGCGTCTCGTGCTCGAGGTCTAGTGGTGTATTGTAATAGTCCCTCGCTTCATTTGTTGTGATATGCCCTTCACTTGCCATTGCATTTAGGACTTGCTGTTGTCTTGATTTCGCTCGGTCATAATTATTAATTGGTGAATAGTAAAGCGGTCCTTTTGGAACCCCTACGAGCATTGAAATTTCTGCTGTATTTAGTTCTGAGGCGCTTTTTTGAAAATAGTGATTTGCGGCGGCTTCAATTCCATAAGCGCCATGTCCATAATAAATCGTATTTAAATACCCTTCTATAATTTCATCTTTTGTATAGTTCATTTCAAGTCTAAGTGCATAAATTGCTTCATTCCATTTCCTTTGCCACGTTTTATCATGGCTTAAAAATAGATTTCTAGCATATTGCTGAGTAATCGTACTAGCACCTTGAGCTTTTGTACCTTGTTGAATATTTCTTATGATTGCTGATCCTATTCGTAAAAAATCAAAACCATAATGAGAATAAAATTTACGGTCTTCTATGGCTAATGTTGCTTCGATAATGGTCGGGTTCATCTCATCGATAGAAAGCCAATGACGGTTCTGACCGACGTGCCTTTGACCAATAACGGAATCATCATTACCATAAAACACTGTCGTTTCTTGTACTTGCAAAGGCGGTGGGCCTTGCATTTTTGCGTATGTTAGTAAGCCAACTGCGCCCCCCATTAGTACTATTGCAGCTACTAATGTTAGCCGTAATAGCTTTCGAAATAGACCGATTCTTCTATGGTATTGTTTTCTAGTGAGGACTTCCATCGTATCCACCCTTTACTGAATGTAATACACTAACATTCATAAATTTACTCTTATCCATTGTTGGATTTATTTCCCTTTTTTATACTAGCTAAATTGATGGAATTCATTCTTCTTGCTACTAAGATGTTGGGCAGCTCATAAGTTTATGCACGCCTCAGCTCTGGTTCTGCACGGTAATAAAAATTTGTGCGCGATTCCGTTTGATTTGTGCGCGATTTAAACTCATTTCTGCACGAAAAGCAAATTCTGCGCGCTTTAGCCCCGTATCTGCGCGATTCCGGGTGATTTGTGCGCGATTTAAACTCATTTCTGCACGAAAAGCAAATTCTGCGCGCTTTAGCCCCGTACCTGCGCGATTCCGGGTGATTTGTGCACGATTTAAACTCATTTCTGCACGAAACACAAATTCTCCGCTTCCCTGCTTTGAATGTTTTTTAAAATGGTATATTCCCTGTCCATTAATGCGTATTTCTATCTACAATATGGGGGGAATTAGCTTTTTTACTGTTAGCCACCATAAAAGTATAATGATAATATTTTTTCCTTGATTTTTATAAAAAGTCATATATACTTTTTTGTACAATCTATGGTAATTTAGTGACTCGGATATACTTAGCCGAGTTTTTATTATGGAGAAAAAAGATTTTATTGTTCTTTGTTTAGGGAATGATAAGGGAAGAATATATATTGTAGAGGTGAATAAAATGTCAATTTGGTTTACAGAAAAACAAACAAAGCATTTTGGTATTACAGCGGAAATTAAGCAAACGTTACATACAGAACAAACAGATTTCCAAAAGTTAGACATGGTAGAAACAGCGGAGTTTGGAAATATGTTAATTTTAGATGGAATGGTAATGACAACTCAAAAGGATGAGTTTGTTTATCATGAAATGGTTGCCCATGTTCCATTATTTACACACCCAAACCCGAAAAACGTTTTAGTCGTTGGCGGTGGTGATGGTGGAGTTATTCGCGAAGTATTAAAGCACCCATCAGTTGAAAAAGCGACATTAGTAGAAATTGACGGGAAGGTTATCGAGTATTCGAAAAAATACTTACCTGAAATCGCTGGAAAATTAGAGGACCCACGTGTTGATGTACAAGTTGATGATGGCTTTATGCATATTGCAAAAAGTGAAGCCGTGTATGATGTTATCATGGTGGATTCTACTGAACCAGTTGGACCTGCTGTTAACTTATTTACAAAAGGTTTCTATGAAGGAATTGCAAAAGCATTAAAAGAAGACGGGGTATTTGTCGCTCAAACGGACAACCCATGGTTCCATAGTCACTTAATTACAAACGTATTTAAAGATGTAAAAGAAGTATTTCCAATTACAAGATTATATACAGCGAATATACCAACATACCCAAGTGGTCTTTGGACATTTACAATTGGATCGAAGCAGTATGACCCACTAGAAGTTGAAGAAGATCGTTTCCATGAAATCGACACAAAGTATTACACAAAAGAGCTTCATAAAGCAGCATTTGTTTTACCAAAATTCGTATCCGACTTAATTAAGTAATGAGTATGATGAAATTCATGAAATAGGAGGATCTACATGAGATTTGACGAAGCGTATTCAGGGAATGTTTTTATCGGAACAAATAGCACCTATGAACAATCAACTGCAGTGATTTATGGAATGCCGATGGATTTTACTGTAAGCTTTCGTCCGGGCTCTCGTTTTGGACCAGCAAGAATACGTGAAGTATCACTAGGATTAGAGGAATACAGTCCTTATTTAGATCGTCATTTAGAAGAAGTAAAGTATTTTGATGCTGGTGATATTCCGCTTCCATTTGGAAATGCTCAGCGAAGTATTGATATGATAGAAGAGTTTATCGATAAACTGTTAGCAGATGGGAAATTTCCTTTAGGCCTTGGTGGAGAACATTTAGTTTCTTGGCCTATTTTTCGGGCGCTGCAAAAAAAATATCAGGATCTCGTTATTATTCATATCGATGCGCACGCAGATTTACGTGAGCATTATGAAGGCGAACCGTTAAGTCATTCAACACCAATTCGAAAAGCGTGTGAACTATTAGGTCCTAATAATGTCTACTCCTTTGGGATTCGTTCAGGGATGCGTGAAGAGTTCCAATATGTAAAAGATTCGGGCATGTACATGGCAAAATTCGATGTCGCCAAGCCGTTGAAGGAAGTGTTACCAAGTCTCACCGGAAAAAACGTCTACGTTACCATTGATATTGATGTTTTGGACCCTTCAGCAGCACCAGGAACTGGAACAGCTGAAGCCGGCGGGATTACCTCAAAAGAACTATTAGAAGCAATCCACCTCATTTCAGATGCGAAATTAAATATCGTTGGTGCAGATATCGTAGAAGTTGCACCCGCTTATGATCCAACCGAACAAACACAAATTGCCGCAAGTAAGTTTGTCCGCGAAATTTTATTGGGATGGGTAAAGTGAAAATGGGGGGTCAGACCCCCACTGCGTTACCGCTTTAAAGCGGCGGGGGTCTGACCCCCCACAAAAAGAGTTTAGAGTTTAAAGCAAATAAACTCTAAACTCTTTTTGTGTTATAATGGTGTCTGATAAATTTCGTGGATGTTAATTAATGAGTTAAAGGATGAAAAGAACTGATGAACCAAGAAGGTAATTCTGTAACAATAGAGATGAAAACCGATATTACAGATGGTGATCAAAAGCATTCGTCAAATTTTCAAGCAGAAGGCAAGCTTTTTCGGAAAAATAATAGTCTATATCTTCAATTTAAAGAGGATAATAAAGAAATCGGCGCAGTGAACCAAGTGGTGAAAATAGACAATCAACAATCGGTCACTGTTCTCCGTCAAGGTGCAGTCTCAATGAAACAGCAATTTCTCATCAGAGAGAAAACAGAGGGTGTTTATCGTAGTCAATTTGGGCCAATGCTGATGGATACTTATACAAAACATATAAAGCTAGAAATTGATGAACAACAAGCGATAGGAACGGTTCAACTTTCTTATCAATTACATATGCAACATGAATTCGCTGGAGATTATGAAGTAACAATTAATTTTAGGAGGAGTAATCGATGAATACTGTTGAACAGGTAAAAGAAAATTTAAAGCAAGAAATCATAGCGTCAATAGAAAAAGCTGGACTTGCAACAAAGGAACAAATTCCTGATATTGTACTAGAAATTCCAAAAGAAAAGGCACATGGAGACTATGCAACAAATGCTGCTATGCAGCTAGCACGTGTGGCCAAAAAAGCACCTCGTCAAATTGCAGAAGAATTAGTAAACAGCTTTGATAAAGGAAAAGCATCGATTTCAAAAATTGAAATTGCTGGACCAGGGTTTATTAATTTTTACATGGATAATAGTTATTTAACAGATTTAATCCCAACGATTCTTGAAGCAAAAGAAGCATATGGTCAAACGAATGTAGGTAACGGACAAAAAATGCAAGTAGAATTTGTCTCTGCGAATCCAACAGGTAGTCTTCACCTTGGACATGCTCGTGGTGCAGCAGTCGGTGACTCGTTATGTAATATTTTAGATAAAGCAGGCTTTGATGTTGCTAGAGAGTATTACATTAATGATGCTGGAAACCAAATTAACAACCTAGCGCTTTCATTAGAAGCGAGATACAAGCAAGCTCTAGGTCTAGATGCCGAAATGCCAGAGGATGGCTATTACGGTGAAGATATTATCGGTTTTGGTAAAGAATTAGCAAGTGAGTTTGGTGATCGTTTTATTGATGATAAAGAAGAAGGTCGCCTAGACTTTTTCCGTGAATACGGTTTGAAAAAAGAACTTGAAAAGCTTCGCAACGACTTAAAAGAGTTCCGTGTAGAATTCGATCATTGGTATTCAGAAACGTCCCTTTACACAAATGGGAAAGTTGAAGATACGCTGAAACTATTAAAAGATAAAGGCGAAACATATGAAAAAGATGGAGCGACTTGGTTCCAATCGAGTGTGTATGGTGATGATAAAGACCGTGTATTAATTAAAAATGACGGCTCTTATACGTACTTAACGCCAGATATCGCGTATCACCGTGACAAGTTTGAACGTGGCTTTGAAAAGCTAATTAACATTTGGGGTGCTGATCATCACGGCTATATTCCGAGAATGAAAGCTGCGATCCAAGCGCTAGGCTATGAGAAAGATCAATTAGATGTAGAAATCATTCAAATGGTTTCTCTCTACCAAAACGGCGAGAAAGTAAAGATGAGTAAGCGTACAGGTAATGCTGTTACCTTAAGAGAGTTAATGGAAGAAGTAGGAATTGATGCGACACGTTACTTCTTTGCAATGCGCAGCGCGGATACACAACTCGATTTTGATATGGATTTAGCCGTTTCTAAATCAAATGAAAACCCAGTTTTCTACGTTCAGTATGCTCATGCACGTGTATGTAGCATTTTAAGACAAGGTGAAGAACTAGGGATGAGCATTCGTCACGATGCCGACTTCTCATTAATTCAATCAGAAAAAGAGTTTGACTTATTGAAAAAGTTAGGGGAATTCCCTGAAGCAGTATCAGAAGCTGCACAAAAATTAACACCACACCGTATTTCAAACTATGTATACGAATTAGCGGCAGCACTGCACAGCTTTTATAATGCTGAGAAGGTGCTAGATGCAGAAGATAAAGAAAAGAGCGCTGCTCGTCTTGCATTAATGAAGGCCGTACAGCAAACAATTAAAAATGCTTTAACATTAATCGGTGTTTCTGCTCCGGAAAAAATGTAAATTAGTATAGGTCAAGCTGTAGAACTCAGCTTGACCGTTGTTTAGTCAAAGTAGTAAGTACTTTGACTAAACACTTATTTAGGTTGTCGGACATCAGACCTATAAATATAGTATGAGTAGAAATAGAAACAACTGTGAAAAATAAAAAAGAATAAAATAAAAAGGGGAGTGCTTTCATGCAAGAAATATTCATGGCGCTACTTGCTGGCTTAATCGTTGGTTTTATTTTCGCTTTCCTCAAATTACCTATACCAGCCCCACCCGTTCTCTCAGGGATCATGGGGATTATCGGCATATTTTTAGGGTATAAAGCGTTTCAGGTGCTAGTTCCCTTAATTCTTAAATAAAAGTTTATATAGGAGTTTCCCTATCCTTCAAGAATAGAATAAAAAATCCCATGAAAGTAAATCATACCACTATAAAAAACTCTTTTGGTGGTGTAAAGACATGCCCTATGCAGCACATCCAGACTCTAGCTCAATTTACTATGAAACGTACGGTGAAGGAACGCCAATCCTGTTTATCCATCCCCCGGCAATGGGCCACGTCACGTTTAAAAGGCAGCGTCCGTTAGCAGAACAATTTCAGATTATTACGCTAGATTTGCGGGGAAATGGTCGAAGTGATAATAAAGCGAGTAAAATAACAATGTCACTTATTGTGGAGGATATAGTAGCGGTTGTTAAAGAAATTGGTGTCGATAAAGTCGTCGTGTGCGGGTATTCTAATGGTGGTTCAATTGCGCAAGAATTCGCCCTATCCTATCCCGACCGAGTTCTAGGTGTGATTCTTTGCGGTGGTTTTTCTGAAGTGAATAGCTTTTTATTAGAAAATGAATTTCGCTTAGGCATTTATGCGGCTCAATTCAAACTAATGAAACTAATGGCGTTTGCGTTATCATCTGCACATTCAAGATCAAAGCTATTTCAATTGGAATTAGACGATTATGTGAAAAAAACAGATCCAGAAGTATTACGGCATATGTACAATGAGGGATTGCATTATAAATCAACGGACAGACTTCACGAATTGACAGTTCCGCTGTTACTTGTTTATGGTGCAAATGATCATTACGTTCACCATTACCAAAATATTTTCCGCAAAAAAGTAAAAACCGATGTCGATATTGTCTACATATCCGGGGCCAAACATCAAATCCCAACGAAATACAGCCTTGAACTCAATAAAATTATTTCTAATTTTATAAAACGGAAGGTTGAAAGTAAGGTGGGCGGGCGAGGGTAATACTAAGTATCGCTTAGTGTTACTTCTGTTTTCATGGCTCGCTTGTAAAGGTGGAATAATGGAACGGACTCATTTTAATAAAACTAACATCCGACAAAGTAAAAATAGAGTAGGAGTATGAATTTATTCGTGTGCCTACTCTATTTTTGGTTTTTAATGGGATACTGTAATTGTATAAAAATCCTATGAAACTACTTGTTTTCATTTGCAAAAGAAAAGTTTTCACCTGTATATTTTATTACATTTGTTTGCTACAATAAGAATTAATTTCAGAATATTAGGTGATAAGATGGAAAATGATAAAATTTTAAAAATCCTCGAGGTAGCTAAGCTTTACTATTTACTTGATTACACTCAGATGGAAATAGCAAAAAAACTTGGTATATCTAGGCCGACTGTATCAAGATTACTTCAACAAGCCAAGGAAGAAGGAATTGTTCAAATAAATATTAATGATCCAACTGAGAATATCGAAAATTTGTCGTTTAAACTTGAACAAAAGTTCAACTTGAAAAAAGTAATTATCACTCCTATTCCTCAATATGAAGATCATGTTATTAAAATGTATATTGGCCAGGCGGCTGCAAACTATCTACATGAGATTATTAAAGATGGTGATATTGTTGGAGTAACGTGGGGAACAACGTTATACCATACGGCAGTGGAGTTAAAACAAAAAGCATTAAAGGATGTAGAGGTTGTTCAGTTAAAAGGAGGAGTGAGTCATTCAGAAAAAAATACTCATATGAACGAAATCCTTTATTTATTTGGCAAGGCCTATAATACCGCGCCGCACCATTTCCCCCTCCCTGCAATCGTTGACCATGTGGTTGTGAAACAAGCAATGGAAGCAGATCGCCATATCAATCGTATCCTTAATCTTGGAAAGCAAAGCAATATTGCAATTTTTACTGTTGGGCCAATAAAATCAGAATCATTACTTTTTCAATTAGGATATTTTACTGAAGAAGAAGTAAAACAGCTTAGTTCAAAAGCGGTAGGGGACATTTGTTCACGCTTTTTTGATAAAGAAGGTCATATTTGCAATGAGCAACTAAACTCGAGGACACTTGGAATTGAACTAAAGCAATTACAAAATAAAGAGTATTCAATCTTAGTGGCTGGAGGATCTCATAAAATTAATGGTATTTACGGAGCGTTAAAGGGAAAATATGCGAATGTGTTAATTACTGACCAGCTAACTGCAAAATCTATATTAGATAAAGAATAAAGAGGTGTACTCATGGGAGGTCACCTCTTTTTCTTTTGTGTAAATAGAGTAAATAAGTTTTACAATTGTTCATTTTGTTATTTACATTTGTTCAGAATATCTGTTATAGTAAAAGAGTAATAATCATGTTTCAAAAACTTGCAGATTGATGTAAGCGTTATCAAAAGAGTTTTGGTGAGTAGTAAAGTTTTTATAAAAATTCATTAGAGGTGAATAGGGATGAATATTTTATGGGGGATTATTGGTATTGTAACTGTATTTTCAATTGCGTATTTATTTTCTAGTAATCGGAAAGCGATTAAACTAAGAACGATATTAGGTGGTTTAGCTATTCAACTAACATTTGGATTTATCGTTCTTAAGTGGGAGTTTGGAAAAGAAAAGTTAGCTCAACTTGCTTTAGGAGTAAATGAAATTGTGAATTACGCAAATGAGGGGATAGGGTTCTTATTTGGTGGTATATTTGTTGCTGATAACATAGGATTTATATTTGCGTTTCAAGTATTACCAGTCGTTATTTTCTTTTCGGCATTAATATCAGTACTCTATTATATTGGAGTCATGCAAATTGTTATAAAGTTCTTAGGTGGAGCACTTTCAAAATTATTAGGAACAAGTAAAGCTGAGTCACTATCAGCGGCAGCTAATATTTTTGTTGGACAAACTGAGGCACCTCTAGTTGTAAGACCATACTTGGCGAAAATGACGAAATCTGAACTTTTTGCTGTTATGACTGGTGGATTAGCTTCCGTTGCCGGGTCCGTATTAATTGGTTATTCATTATTAGGAGTTCCGTTAGAGTATTTACTTGCAGCGAGTTTCATGGCAGCGCCAGCTGGACTAATTATCGCAAAGATCATGGTACCGGAAACTGAACGTTCTGAGACATCAGACGACTTACAACTTGAAAGAGATACTGAATCAGTAAATATCATTGATGCAGCTGCTAGAGGAGCAAGCACAGGTTTACAGTTAGCCTTAAATATTGGAGCGATGTTACTTGCCTTTATTGCATTAATCGCTTTAGTCAACGGTTTATTAGGTGTTGTCGGTGGTTGGTTTAACTTTGAAGGGTTAACGCTTCAAATGATCTTAGGAGTTTTATTTGCCCCAATTGCCTTTGCAATCGGGGTGCCATGGGCAGAAGCAATTCAAGCAGGTGGCTTTATTGGTCAAAAATTAATTTTAAACGAATTTGTTGCTTATTCTTCGTTTGCACCACAAATTGAGCAACTTTCGCCAAAAACAGTAGCAGTCATAAGCTTTGCTCTTTGTGGATTTGCTAACGTATCTTCAATGGGAATTCTACTTGGTGGTCTAGGAAACTTAGCGCCAAAACGTCGCCCCGATATTGCAAAACTTGGTGTTAAAGCTGTAATGGCTGGTATGTTAGCATCATTGTTAAGTGCGGCAATTGCAGGAATGTTATTTTAATCATTTGGAGGATGATGTTGATGAGAATGGTAGATATGATCGAAAAGAAAAGAGACGGTAACGAATTAAGTAAAGAAGAAATTGACTTTCTTATTAATGGCTATACTAGTGGCGAAATTCCAGATTATCAAATGGCTGCGATGTCAATGGCGATTTATTATCAAGGGATGACCCAGCAAGAACGAGTATATTTAACAGAAGCAATGGTCAAGTCAGGTGAACAAATCGATCTGTCAGCGATTTCTGGTATAAAAGTTGATAAACATAGTACGGGTGGAGTTGGCGACACAACGACACTTGTACTTGCTCCACTGGTAGCGGCAGTAGGTGTACCTGTTGCTAAAATGTCAGGACGAGGACTCGGTCATACAGGTGGAACGATTGACAAACTTGAAGCAGTTCCTGGCTTTCATGTTGAAATTAGTAATGAGGAGTTTATTAAATTAGTAAATAAAAATAACGTTGCAGTTATTGGACAAACGGCAAATTTAACTCCAGCAGATAAAAAACTTTACGGTTTAAGAGATGTAACAGCAACCGTCAATTCAATTCCACTCATTGCGAGCTCTATTATGAGTAAAAAAATTGCGTCCGGTGCGGATGCTATCGTTTTAGATGTAAAAACTGGAAACGGTGCATTCATGAAAGAAATTGATGATGCTATTGAGCTTGCAAAAGCAATGGTCGAGATTGGTAATGGTGTTGGTCGTCATACGATGGCTATTATTTCAGATATGAGCCAACCCCTTGGATATGCTATCGGTAATGCGTTAGAAGTTAAAGAAGCTATAGATACATTACAAGGTAAAGGACCTCAAGACTTACAAGATCTATGCTTAACACTCGGTTCTCACATGGTAGTCCTAGCGAAAAAAGCAGAAACTCCACAAGAAGCTCGTCGAATGCTACTAGAAGTGATGGAAAATGGAAAGGCTCTTGAAACGTTTAAATTATTTTTAGCTTCGCAAGGTGGAGATGTATCAGTCATTGATGATCCTACTAAGCTTCCAACTGCAAAGTATACTTTTGAGGTAAAAGCACGTGAAACTGGCTATGTTTCTGAAATAGTTGCCGATCAAATTGGAACGGCAGCGATGGTTTTAGGTGCAGGACGAGTGACCAAAGATTCTACCATTGATTTAGCGGTAGGATTAGTGTTAAACAAGAAGGTCGGTGATTTCGTAAATGTCGGTGATCCGATAGTGACGATTCATAGTAATAACGAAAATGTTGAGGATGTAACGAAGCGAATTTATGAAGCGTATACGCTCGTAAATGAACCAGCCAAAATCCCACCATTGGTTTATAAAGAAATAATGTAGAAAGGATGAATGGATTTTGAATACTTTAGCAAAAATGATTGACCATACTGCTTTGAAAGCAGACACTACTAAGGATCAGATTGAAACACTTTGTAAGGAGGCAAGAGAGTATCAGTTTGCTTCTGTATGTGTAAACCCGACATGGGTTGAATTGGCTGCCAACTTATTAAACAATTCAGGAGTGGATGTTTGTACAGTCATAGGTTTTCCACTTGGATCTACGCTTCCTGAAACGAAAGCATTTGAAACAAAAAATGTAATTGAAAAAGGTGCGACAGAAGTAGATATGGTGATCAATGTTGCCGCCTTAAAAGAAAAAAATGATGAGCTAGTTGAACGTGATATTCGTGCTGTCGTAGATGTGGCTAAAGGGAAAGCTTTAACAAAAGTCATTATTGAAACGTGTCTTTTAACAGAAGAAGAAAAAGAAAGAGCTTGCCGAATTGCGGTATTAGCAGGTGCTGACTTTGTTAAAACATCTACAGGCTTTTCACATGGTGGAGCAACGGTAGAAGACATTTCTTTAATGAGAAAAGTTGTAGGTCCAACGATCGGAGTAAAAGCATCTGGTGGAATTAGAAGCTTAACTGATGCTCAAGCGATGATTAGTGCTGGTGCCACTCGTATTGGTGCAAGTTCAGGTGTTTCCATTGTAAAGGGGAAGATCTCAACATCTGATTATTAAAAAACAAGCGAGGTAAAGTTATGAAGGAAATTTTATTAAGTTTACTGGCTGGGATTATTATTGGAATCGTTTTTAAAAGTTTAAGGTTACCCCTTCCAGCTCCACCTGTTCTAGCTGGGATTATGGGTATTATCGGAATATTTCTCGGTGGTTTAATTTTTACTCAAGCATTAAAGCTATTTTCATAGGAATTTATTTTAGGCTGGCTCGTTTACGTGTCAGCCTACTTCATAAACTAGGCGATTATTAATTGGGGGTTGTATAGATGAAAAAGGAAGCGTTGATGAAAGAAGCGATAGAAGCAAGACAAATGGCCTATGCCCCTTATTCAAAGTTTAAAGTAGGTGCTGCCCTTTTATCAAAAAATGGGGAAGTCTACCGAGGGTGTAATATTGAAAATGCGGCCTACGGCATGTGTAATTGTGCAGAGCGTACAGCTTTATTTAAAGCATATTCAGAAGGTGTAACAGAATTTGCCGCTTTAAGTGTAGTTGCAGAAACGAATCGACCAGTTCCGCCTTGTGGTGCTTGTCGTCAAGTGATTGCGGAACTTTGCGAACCAAACATGAAGATTTATTTAGGTAACCTTAAAGGTGAAATAAATGAGTTTACTGTTAAAGAATTATTACCAGGTGCATTTATGCCTGAAGATCTAAACAAATCTTAACAATTCACGCACGAATTCATCATTGACGGTAACAAAAACGACCGATGTGGCAACGACGCTATTGGTGGTTTTTTATTGTAGGCGTTAACGCTCTCATCTTTGGATATAAAAGGAAACGATTGCGATTTTACAGATGTTTTAGTGAGACCTTTAGAAATAATTCTACCTTTAACAATCTTCAGGAAGAAGTCTCCCACTTTCAGTTTCCGTAGAAAGAGAACTCGTTCTAACTACACTAGAACTTCCATTCAGATGGAGTCTCAACTCCACCTGAATGGAAGTTCCCACCTACGTTACGCTTAGAGGTGGGGGCCTATGCCCCTTTAAGTACAAATCAGTTTGATTAAGTGGTGAGTAGTTCGCAAAGTCTGTAATAACAAAAACCCTAGTCAATAGACTAGAGCTAGTTATGGTCTCAGAAATGAAATTTCCGAACTATTTTATAGTATTGAAAAGAGTGTAGATTGAGTATTGCTTTATTAAACGCTTTTGGAAGAAACTTTACTGAAGTGAATGTTCCTTAATGACAATATCTAGTTATATTGTACGTATACTACATTTTTTGAGTAGAAACTGTATCGAGTACAGAGTTTCAAAACGAGCTGTTTTATTGGGAGTTGTTACCCTCTCAACAACCTTAACCCATTCAAAATAACCAAAATTGTGCTACCTTCGTGCCCAATAACTCCTAGTGGTAAGGACACTTGTTGAAGAAAGTTTCCGATAATCAAAAGCGCAATGACTGTGATCGAAAAAATCATATTTTGCTTAATAATACGGTTCATGCGTTTTGATAGTTCAATAGCTTTGGCAATTTTTGATAAATCATTTTTTACAAGAACGACATCGGCGGTTTCGATAGCAACATCTGTACCTGTTCCCATCGCAATCCCAACATTAGACGTGGCTAATGCAGGAGCGTCATTAATGCCATCGCCGACCATCGCTACTGACCCGTATTTCGTTTTTAACCCTTTTACCTCTTCAACTTTCTTTTCAGGTAAACAATTGGCGATATATTCATCAATGTTTGTTTCATCGGCAATCGCTGCCGCAGTTTGAGCGTGGTCTCCTGTAATCATGATCGAGTAAACCCCGGCTTCACGAAAACGACGGATTGCTTCTATTGCAACATCACGAACAGTATCCTTTAAAGCAATCACACCGTAAATTCCTTCTCCATCTGCTACGTATACGAGAGTTTTACCGGATTCTGAAAGTTTCGCAGTTTCATTTGGGTAAAAATGGTCAGCTTCCTCATCGCCAATGAAGCTTCGTTTCCCAATTTTGTACTCTTTTCCTTCGAGTGTTGCAGTAATTCCCCAGCCAGTTACATCTTCAACATTTTCTGGAGATAGAAAGGTAGTGTCATCTTGATTCTTTACATAATTGACGATCGATTCTGCCAACGGATGTGTTGAATGGTTTTCAATTGACGCTACTTTATAAAGGAAATCATCCTCTTGGGCCCCATCTCTCACTAGTATATCCGTAACCTCAGGCTTCCCTTTTGTTAATGTACCAGTTTTGTCTAAAGCGATGGCTTTAACTGAGCTTAACGCCTCTAAATGTACACTGCCTTTAAATAAAATTCCATTTCGTGCTCCGTTAGAGATGGCTGATAAACTTGCTGGCATAATTGAAGCTACGAGAGCACAAGGTGAAGCAACTACAAGTAATACCATGGCTCTGTAAAAAGTTTCTGTCCAGCTCCAACCTAGTAAATAGTGAGGCAAGAACATCATGAAGGCTACGACGATTAAAACACCTTTTACATAAGCACTTTCAAATTTTTCAATAAACAGCTGTGACGGTGATTTTTCTTCTTTGGCTGATTGAACAAGTTCAATGATTTTATGGAACAAAGTCTCATCGTTTGTTTTCGTCACTATTACTGTAATTGCACCATTTCTGTTCACAGTACCTGAAAAAACGTTGTCACCTATTCTTTTTACAATCGGCATTGATTCCCCGGTTATCGCAGCTTCATCAATTGTTGTTTGCCCTTTGATAATTACGCCGTCAGTTGGGATACGCTCTCCAGGTTTGATTAACACATTGTCATCAATTTGTAGAGCAGTAACAGCAACAATCTTCTCTACCCCATTCACAAGAACGGTCGCTTCCTCAGGCTGAAGTTCCATTAAAGCAGAAATTTCCCGATGACTTTTATTTAATGTATACGTTTCTAGTGCCCCGCTTAATGAAAAGATGAAAATGAGAATGGCTCCTTCTATCCAATAGCCGATAATCGCGGCTCCAATCGCAGCTAAAATCATAAGCAGCTCTACATTTAAAGATTTATCTTCAATTAACTCAGTGATTCCTTCTTTCGTTTTGAAAAATCCACCAACTAAGTATGAAGCTAAAAACGCTCCAACTGCCATAGCTTGTAAATCTGCTTTTTGCAAAATGATCGCTACCACTAAAAACAAACCACCGACTAATGAAAAAACTAACTCTTGATGCTCTCGAAAGATTGACTTTTTCTTATCTATTGTTTGATCAACTTTTACGCAACAGTTTACATCCACGTTTATCATCCCCTAACTTTTTTCTATGCTAATTGATAAAAAAAATCAAAGTCATTATCCCTAAAAACGACGAAATGCTGCCATCCCTTGCAGGACAACAGCAAAACACTTGTTTCTTTCTAGTTACTACCATTTTATCATAAAACGAAATATTTGGGTATTGAGAAGATTAATTTGGGCTTGTATATGGTGAAAATGGGCAGGAAATAAAAGAAAAGGAGGCGTTCAAATTACGTCTCCTGCTGCGCGGTTACCATTAGAGGCTGCAGTGTGATTTCTTTCTGCGTAAAAACTAGTAAGGTATGTACGAATGAAAGAAAATATGCGCGATCCTTAAATCTCTGTGCCCTCGAGCGGATCTTGATCAACACTACTTTAGAGAAGTGGACCTAGCGCTGTAGCCAACTTCTCTTTGCTCTTGTGGAAAAAAGAGCGATTTTGGAGTTGTTCGATTGTTAGCCGTTCAGATATAGAAATATCATGCTCCATGGTTGCTATGACATTTTCATTGAATTTTTGATTGAATACTAAGCAATTAACTTCATGATTTATATGAAAGCTTCGTCGATCAATATTAGCTGTTCCGATATCGCAAACTTTTTTATCGATGATAATTGTTTTTGCGTGGTAAAAGCCGTGGTAATATTGATAAACCTCACAGCCAGCTTCAATAAGTGGTTTGAAGTAAGGAAATGCAGCTTCCTTCACCAATGGATGATCGCTCTGCTTTGGGACAATCAACTTTACATTAACTCCTCGTTTGGCAGCTTCAATTAGAGCCATTTTTATATCTTTTCCTGGAATAAAGTAAGGAGTTCCAATATAAATGGAGTCATTAGCTTCATTGATAAAATTGATAAAGGCTTCTTCTAAAAAAGCTCCGTCGGAAGGGACGATCTTCAATGGATGAAATCCTTTTACCAAAGGTGGGTAATATTTTTCTTTTTTCACTTTTTCTTTCGTAGCGACAAACCAATCTTGTAGAAATTGACCTTGTAAATCTTGAACCCCGTCCCCTTGTAAACGTAGGTGAATATCTCGCCATTCTCCGAATTTTGGATCTCTTCCTAAGTATTCATCGCCGACATTGTAACCGCCAATATAGCCGATATGTCCATCAATGACAGTGATTTTACGATGGTTCCTACGATTTAACGTGAAAAAGATATAAGGAAATTTTGGTGGGTGTGAATGAGCAAACCCAATCCCGGCTTTACGTAACTCTTTTTTTGTTTTTCTAGAAATATGACAGCCAACGCGATCAACTAAAAGCCTTACAGTAATCCCTTCGTTTGCTTTCTCTTTCAATGCTTTTATGACTTGAGTCCCGATATGGTCATCACGAAAAATATAAAAAAGGATATGGATATGGTGCTGTGCATTATGAATATCATCAATTAACTTTTTGAATAATTCGTGTCCGGTAATTAGTACTTCACATTGACCGTTTCTAATTTTTTGCACGTGGCGTTTCGCTTCTTCTCGTTGCTTTTTAATCCCTAACTTAAAGTCGATGGTCATCCAAATGATTAAAAGTAATATTAATGTAAAGCTTGAAATAAGTAACAATGTAAGCCCTCCTTTGAAAAGAAGTTTCAGTCTAAGGTTAGTCTAACCAAATGGAAAAATTATAATAAAAAAAGAGGGAAAGTTGAGAAAAGTCACCTTAAATCGATGCGCGCTCACACTATAAGTCTTAAAGAATTTGACGAAATATTCATTCGGGAAGAAAGGGGAAATATGATGGGGAGAACTGTAATTGTCAGTGGGGTTAGAACGCCTTTTGGAAAATTCGGTGGTGAATTGAGTCATTTAAAAGCAGTAGAACTAGGTGGGCTAGTCATAAAGGAAGCGTTATTTCGGGCGAAGTTAAGCCCAAGAGAGATAGATGAGTGTATTGTCGGAATGGTTTTACAAGGTGGGCAAGGGCAAATGCCGTCACGACAAGCTGCCGATCTCGCCAGATTACCATGGAGTGTCCGAACTGAAACATTGAACAAAGGTTGTGCCTCTGGGATGAGGAGCATTACATTAGGGGATCAGGTAATCCGCGCTAACGATGCAGAGGTAATTGTAGCAGCGGGAATGGAATCGATGAGTCAGGCTCCATATTTTATGTCAAAAGCGCGTTTTGGTTTTGGGGTTGGGAACGGTAAAGTTCATGATTTAATGGTTCACGATGGTCTTACTTGTCCCTTCAGTGGCATTCATATTGCCTCTTACGGAAACCATGCGGCCAATAAGTTAAACATCTCAAGAGAAGAGCAAGACCAATGGGCTGTTTGTAGTCACCAAAAGGCAATACAGGCAATCAGAAAAGACCGACTTACTGACGAAATCACTCCAGTTGAAGTCGTTGACCAAAAAGGTAATTCTAAAATAATATTTAATGACGAGTTACCAAGAGCAGATGTATCGGTAGGACAGCTAGCAAAACTTTCGCCAGTTTATGATCGAATGGGCACGATCACGAAAGGAAATATCCCTGAAGTTAGTGATGGTGCTTGTGCGGTTGTCCTTATGTCCGAAGCTCGAGCAATAGCAGAAGGAACAGATATCCTTGGGACGATTGTAGGTCATACAGCGCTGTCGTTTGAACCAAAACAATCCGCTATGGTAGCAGGACATGTGATAGACGAACTTTTGCAAAAAACAGGAAAAATAGTTAGTGAGGTTGATTTATTTGAAATAAATGAAATGGTTGCAGTAGAACCTCTAGCTACCCAAAAAATGACCGGGATTGACCCTCAAAAAATAAATGTAAACGGCGGTACAGTTGCTTTCGGTCATCCATTAGCTGCAAGTGGAGCAAGGTTGATTTTAACATTAGCTTATGAACTGAAGCGTCGCGGTGGCCGAATAGGTGTTGCAGCGATCTCAAGTGGTAGCGGTCAAGCTGAAGCGGTGATGATAGAAGTGTAAAAAAGTACATGTATTTTTAACGGTAATATTTACTGCTTTTGAAAAATGATAATAAATACAAGTTTCACAATAAGCTAAATCTAGTTGAATGGGTATGTTTTCAATTAGATTTAGTTTGCTTTTGCTTGAGCGACGGCATTAGTTCATAAAGTAGTGTCGCAATAGATATTTTTTGTAAGTTAAAAGTATAAAATTTCTAACTTAGAAACTGTCTAGCGCAAGCAGCCTACGAGCTCGGTCACTTCAGACAAAATTACTGCTTGAAAATCCTTCTTTGAGTGCTTTAGGGTACGCGAAAAGAGCGTATTCAAGTATGCAAAAGGGGAAATNNCGCTTTAGGGTACGCGAAAAGAGCNTATTCAAGTATGCAAAAGAGGAAATAGCGCTTTAGGGTACGCGAAAAGAGCGTATTCAAGTATGCAAAAGAGGAAATGGCGCTTTAGGGTACGCAAATAGAGCCTATTCAAGTATGCAAAAGGGGAAATGGTGCTTTAGGTACACGAAAAGAGCCTATTCAAGTATGCAAAAGAGGAAATAGTGCTTTAGGGTACGCGAAAAGAGCTTATTCAAGTATGCAAAAGGGGAAATAGGCGCTTTAGGGTACGCGAATAGAGCCTATTCAAGTATGCAAAAGAGGAAATGGTGCTTTAGGGTACGCGAAAAGAGCATGACTATGCATCAATATGAAAAACTAACCTAAATACTACAAGAGAAAAACAATTATGCTTGGCGAATCCTACTACAAAGCAATAGTAGAAGACCTATAAGCACATAAAAAGTCAAAAAACCGAACGCTACGAGTAAATCTTACGGTGTTTGTCGCCGATAGACGGGCGCCTTGAGCTTGTTTTAAATTTTGAAGTTAGAAAGCTGTCTGGCGCCAGTGCCTTTCGCTCGTGACCAAGTCGCTTGCGCTTTCTCTGAAAGTAAAATACTTTCATGCTGGTTTGTGTGTTGTAAAACACATGTATGTTTTCATAGTAGCTCATATTAAAATTTACACTAGACTAGCATAATGTTTTCATTTATGTTTATAATGAAAGGTATGATTTTCCTAAAAGATTTGACTTTGTCCTTGGATTAATGTATAAGAAAAAATTAAGGCTACTTTTTCGGACTAGCCATTTTTTCTAATTGAAAAATTTAGTAATAAGATATTTTACATATTTTGTTTCAAAGTAAGAAAGCATTAAATTTTTGAACGTAGAAAGCTGTCTAGGTTCAGCGTCTACGCTTTTCTTATGATGAAAATATTAATTGAAAGGTTGTGCAAACTTTGACATTAGATAACTATAAACCTGAAGAAATTAAAGAAATGTCGATGATTGAAATCACTTATGAACTAATGAAAGCGCAAAAACAACCGTTTGAATTTAGTGAGTTAGTAAAGAAAGTCGGAGAAATAAGAGAGATGTCTGAGGAAGAAGTAATGGAACGTGTTTCTTACCTTTATACAGACCTGAATATTGATGGCCGCTTTATTTCACTAGGCGACAATCGTTGGGGATTAAGAACGTGGTATCCATATGAACAAGCCGATGAAGAAGTGACACAAACAGTTCGTCGTAAAAAAGCGAAAAAGGTTGATGAGGATGACCTTGACGTAGAATTAGATGAAGATTTTGATGATTTCGAAGAAGAAGTAGATGACGAGTTCGAAGATTTAGAAGATGAATTAGATGAGCTTGTTAGCGATGAAGACGAATCTGATGAAGATTTTGATTTGGATCTTGATGAAGATTCAGATGAAGACGAAGAAGACGCGGAACTTGAAGAGGAAGAGTTTGAAGAAGATGAGGATGGTATCCTTTAGCTGCATGGTTGAGAAGCTCAAAAAACCTTCTTGACATTTATCGTCGGACTACGATAAAATACTTTTTGGGCTTTTCAAATAGTTTAACTATGCTAAAGAAATAGCGTGCAAGAAAATAAAGGCTTTCATTGAAAAGTCAATTTTTTCTAGCGGAAATGAATAGAACTTTACGTTAGTGAATTTCATTACTACTAAGGATTTCGTCACGGTTATGTGACATAAATACTGTTTTAGGAAATTCATTAGAAATAAAAACAAAAGTTCGCCCCCGAAAAATTGGGGCAGTGGCTTTTGTTTTTTTGTTTTTATTTGGGAAAATATAAAAGTAGAACGATTTTTGCGAGGTAGAATTTAAGGAAGCTTCAGAGCACTAATTATCTTCATATTTTGATATTTGTGAAACGCTTAACCCAATTTTAAACTCTACACTCTAAACTATAACAAAAGAGAGGTAATATCATGACGAAGTATATTTTTGTAACTGGTGGGGTTGTATCATCACTAGGAAAAGGAATTACAGCTGCTTCTTTAGGGCGTTTATTAAAAAATCGAGGTCTAAAAGTTTTCATCCAAAAATTCGACCCATATATTAACGTTGACCCTGGTACAATGAGCCCATATCAGCATGGAGAAGTTTTCGTAACTGATGATGGAGCTGAGACAGACCTTGACCTAGGACATTATGAGCGCTTTATTGATATTAACTTAAGCAAAAATAGTAATGTGACTACAGGAAAAATCTATTCAACAGTTCTTAGAAAAGAGCGTAGAGGAGATTATTTAGGTGGAACGGTTCAAGTAATACCTCATATTACAAATGAAATTAAAGAGCGTGTATTCCGTGCGGGAAAAGAAACAAATGCAGATGTTGTTATTACTGAGATTGGTGGTACAGTAGGTGACATTGAGTCATTACCGTTTTTAGAAGCTATTCGTCAAATTAAAAGTGATGTAGGCGTACGCAATGTTATGTATATTCACTGTACATTAATTCCTTACTTAGCAGCAGCCGGAGAAATGAAATCAAAACCAACACAACATAGTGTAAAAGAATTACGTAGTTTAGGTATTCAACCAAATGTTATTGTTGTCCGTACTGAACGTCCAGTTCCAGACGATATGAAAGATAAAATTGCGTTATTCTGTGATATTGACAAAAATGCGGTGATTGAAGCTAGAGATGCTGAAACATTGTATGAAGTACCACTTGATTTACAAAGACAAAAGCTTGATCAATACGTTTGTGAATTTTTAAAATTAGAGTGTAATGAAGCGGATATGACAGAATGGAATGAGCTTGTAAACCGAGTGAAAAACCTTTCTGAAAAAACAACAATTGCGTTAGTAGGAAAATATGTCGCTCTACAAGATGCGTACCTTTCTGTAGCGGAATCGTTAAGACATGCAGGGTATGCATTTGATGCGGACGTTAATATTAAATGGATCAATTCAGAAGAAGTAACAGCACAAAACGTAGGGGAACTATTGCAAGATGTTGATGGTGTATTAGTACCTGGTGGTTTTGGTGATCGTGGAATTGAAGGGAAAATTGAAGCGATTAAATTTGCAAGAGAGAATAACGTACCTTTCTTAGGTATTTGTTTAGGCATGCAACTAGCTTCTGTTGAATTCGCGCGAAATGTTTTAGGCTTAGAGGGGGCAAACTCTGCAGAGCTTAACCCAGAAACAAAATATCCAGTCATTGACCTTTTACCTGAACAAAAAGATGTAGAAGATTTAGGGGGGACACTTCGTCTTGGTTTATATCCTTGTAAGTTAAAAGAAGGATCAAAAGCTTATGAAGCATATGAAGATCAAGTCGTTTACGAACGTCACCGTCATCGTTATGAGTTTAATAATGAATACCGTGAACAAATGGAGAAAGCTGGCTTCAAATTCTCTGGTACAAGCCCAGACGGAAGACTTGTGGAAATTGTTGAGTTAGAAGACCACCCGTACTTCTTAGCATCGCAGTTCCATCCAGAATTTGTTTCACGTCCAACTAGACCACAACCTTTATTTAGAGAGTTTATTAGAGCGTCCTTAAATAAAGCATAGCCCAACGGCTATGCTTTTTTCCTTCTCGTATCAGAATTTCATAATTCATTATTTTCGCCACTAAGATACTATATATAGTTGCGTTGAATTGTTTGTAACAAGATATAGGTTTGTGTGACTCGTTTTTGGTAATTATGAAATTCACTCAGGTAAAACAAATTTTTTCATGAAATAGTTGTTTTTGTAAAAAAAATAAAACATTTTTTGACAAGTAGAAGGAAAATCTATATCTATTAAAGAATTTAGTAATGTTAGATGTCGGAAAAACAATGATGGTGGTGAAGAAAGATGAAAAAGAAAATATTAATTGTTGATGATCAGTATGGAATTCGTGTTTTGCTAAATGAGATTTTTCAAAAAGATGGTTATGATACATATCAAGCTGCTAGCGGTGTCCAAGCGTTAAGCATCGTAGAAGAAAACCTTCCAGATCTAGTCATATTAGACATGAAAATTCCAGGGATGGATGGTTTAGAAATTTTAAAAAGGTTAAAAGAATACAATTCAAGTATAGAAGTGATCATGATGACAGCATATGGTGAGTTAGATATGATTAATGAAGCAATGAAATTAGGTGCTATCACTCATTTTGCTAAACCTTTTGATATCGATGAAGTAAGAGAGGTAATAAAAAAACAGCTAAATGTTTAAGGGAAAGAAACAGGAAGCGCTTACACCTGAAAAATATAATTTGTCAAGAAGTTTCTTTAAAATTTTCCGTGATTTTTTCTGTAACTATGCTATAATATGTCTGTAAAACTTGAATAAGTATTAACTTAGTTAAGAGGTAGCGATTGCTCATCCTTTCACATAGTAAATTTGCATACATATTTTCTATGTACATCTGGTTAAAATTTAAGTGAGAGTTATTTTTAGCATTAATTTGATCTTATTCAGGGAAAGTTACAAACATAGCGTTTTTAAATTAAAAGGAGGACTATTCAATGCCTTTAGTTTCAATGAAAGAGATGTTAGAAAAAGCAAAAAGCGAAGGATATGCTGTAGGACAGTTTAACCTTAACAATCTTGAATTCACTCAAGCAATTTTACAAGCAGCGCAAGAAGAAAATTCACCTGTAATCCTTGGAGTTTCCGAAGGAGCAGCACGTTACATGGGTGGTTTTAAATTAATCGTAAAAATGGTTGAGGCTCTTATGGAAGAGTATAAAGTTACAGTACCTGTAGCAATTCACTTAGACCATGGTTCAAGCTTCCAAAAATGTGCAGAAGCAATTCATGCTGGATTCACTTCAGTTATGATCGATGCATCTCACCATTCATTTGAAGAAAATATCGAAATCACTTCAAAAGTGGTTGAGTTAGCTCATATCCACGGAGTATCTGTAGAAGCAGAATTAGGAACTGTTGGTGGACAAGAAGACGATGTTATTGCTGATGGCGTTATTTATGCTGATCCAAAAGAGTGTGAAGAATTAGTGAAACGTACTGGCATTGACTGTCTAGCACCTGCTCTAGGTTCTGTACATGGCCCTTATAGCGGTGAGCCTAACTTAGGATTTAAAGAAATGGAAGAAATCCTTAACATCACTGGTGTTCCACTTGTATTACACGGTGGTACAGGAATTCCAACTGCTGATATCAAAAAAGCTATCACTTATGGTACAGCAAAAATCAATGTGAACACTGAAAACCAAATCGCATCTGCAAAAACAGTTCGTGAAGTACTTGCTGCAGACGACAACGTTTACGATCCACGTAAATATTTAGGGCCTGCTCGCGAAGTGATTAAAACAACAGTTATCGGAAAAATCCGTGAGTTCGGTTCATCAAATAAAGCTTAATAAAAAATATATGGAGACAGTTTTCTTTTCAAAACTGCCTCATATATACAAAAAGCGGCCAGTTATTGGTCGCTTTTTGTTATGGAAAAAACGCCAAAAATCGTAAACTTGTTGAATGATTTTAAATGGAATATAGGATTTCTGATCATGAATTAGGTTGGTCTAAATTGGAAATGTGAATTTTTGTGTTAATAAAGAGGAATTATTAATTCACTCATCGAATATAGTAGCAAGGCTGTAAAAAATCAAAAAAAGAAATAGCCAACTATCCTTCTTAATGGTTATCACTAAAAAAAACTGAAGTGTACTGAATTTACGATATAATAAATGATGATATAGTTTGAATGAACTTAAAATACCAACTTAACTACGTCAAGCTATAATTAGTTGGAAGAGGTTTATTCAACTAATTATAGTATCTTGGTGCGTAAAATTTGTATTTGTCATTCATTAATTTTTATGATGAAAATTATATGACGTAAGTCAAAATATAAACAATTTTGTAATAAACAAATTATTTTGAGACTTATTTCATTCAAGATGGTTATAATGGTAAAAACAACAAGGTATGACAAAAGGTAATCATGAAAAAAGAAGGGAAGCTGTTATGGAAAAGTTATTAATTGAGGGCGGTTATCCTCTTGAGGGTAAAGTAAACATAAGTGGAGCAAAAAACAGCGCGGTTGCACTCATTCCAGCTACAATCTTAGCTGATTCTGAGGTGACGATAGACAATTTGCCTAAAATCTCTGACGTACAGTTACTTAGTGAACTTCTTGAAGAAATTGGTGGGAAAACAGATTTAAATGGAGAGACCCTAACTGTTTACCCGGAAAATATGTTTGCTATGCCATTGCCAAATGGTCGTGTAAAAAAACTACGTGCATCTTATTATTTAATGGGTGCAATGCTAGGGAAATTTAAGAAAGCAGTCATCGGATTACCTGGTGGTTGTAATCTTGGACCAAGACCGATTGACCAACATATAAAAGGTTTTGAAGCTCTAGGTGCAAGAGTTACAAATGAACAAGGTGCCATCTATTTACGTGCAGATGAGCTTCGGGGAGCGAAGATTTACTTAGATGTTGTTAGTGTTGGAGCAACCATAAATATTATGCTAGCTGCTGTAAAAGCTAAGGGACGAACGATTATTGAAAATGCTGCAAAAGAACCAGAAATTATCGACGTAGCGACGTTATTGACAAGTATGGGGGCTCAAATTAAAGGAGCCGGTACTAATGAAATTCGTATAGATGGTGTTGAACATTTACATGGCTGTCGTCACTCAATCATTCCAGATCGTATTGAAGCCGGAACATATATGATCTTAGCTGCTGCGATGGGGAAGCAAGTGTTGGTTGATAATGTTATCCCTGCTCATTTAGAATCACTAACGGCAAAACTTCGAGAAATGGGAGTTCATATAGAAGCAAACGATGAACAAATCTATATTTATAACACTAGTAATTTAACTAGTGTTGATATTAAAACGTTAGTATATCCTGGTTTTCCAACGGATCTGCAACAGCCTTTTACTGCGTTGCTTACAAAAGCTAGTGGTACAAGTCTTGTGACAGATACGATTTATAGTGCAAGATTTAAACATATAGATGAATTAAGGCGCATGGGTGCAAATGTGAAGGTCGAAGGTAGTTCTGCCATTATTAATGGTGGTGGAAATCGACTTCAAGGTTCTAAGGTTCGGGCTAGTGACCTTAGAGCAGGAGCTTCCTTAGTTGTAGCTGGACTTATGGCTGATGGAATTACTGAAATTTCTGGTCTGGAACATATTGACCGCGGATATGAGCTACTAGAACAAAAGCTATTAGGACTAGGAGCAAAAGTATGGCGAGAAAAAATGACTAGTGACGAGGTTGAAGAGGTAGAAAACGCATAAGTGAATCTAGAATGTAGGGTGTAACATAGGCTTTGAAGCTCATTTGTCAATCATTCTACATTCTTCATTTTAAATTTTACATTATAACAGTTGGGGGAGAGGAAGAAATGGAAAGAAGTTTATCAATGGAATTAGTTCGCGTTACAGAAGCTGCGGCTTTAGCAAGTGCTCGTTGGATGGGTAGAGGCAATAAAGAATCTGCGGATGATGCTGCCACACAAGCGATGAGAGATGTTTTTGATACCATCCCGATGAAAGGGACTGTTGTCATTGGTGAAGGCGAAATGGATGAAGCCCCAATGTTATACATAGGTGAAAAATTAGGAAATGGTTATGGACCGCGTTTAGATGTTGCTGTTGACCCACTAGAAGGTACAAATATTGTTGCTGGCGGAGAGTGGAATGCACTCGCAGTGCTTGCGGTAGCTGATAATGGTAATTTACTCCATGCGCCAGATATGTACATGGATAAAATTGCCGTAGGACCAGAATCCGTAGGGAAAATAAGTCTTGATGCTACCGTTTTAGAAAATCTTCAAGCGGTTGCTAAAGCGAAAAGAAAAAATGTCGAGGACTTAGTTGTTGCAATTTTAAATCGTGAGCGCCACCAGCAGTTAATTGAGGAAATTCGCGATGCTGGAGCGAGAATTAAGTTAATGCAAGATGGTGATGTAGCAGCGGCAATTAACACGGCTTTTGATGATACAGGTGTTGATATCTTAATGGGTTCTGGTGGAGCGCCTGAGGGTGTTTTAGCTGCTGTAGCTCTAAAGTGTATCGGTGGTGAACTTCAAGGACGCCTATTACCACAAAGTGAAGAAGAGATAGAACGTTGCCAAAAGATGGGGATTGGTGATATCAACCGAGTGCTATTAATGGATGACCTAGTAAGTGGAGATGATTGTATCTTTGCAGCAACTGGTGTAACGGATGGAGAGTTGTTAAAAGGTGTTCGTTATCAAGGTGATGTAGGTTTCACTCAATCAGTAGTAATGCGTGCAAAATCAGGTACTGTTCGCTTTGTTGATGGAAAACATAGTTTAATCAAGAAACCAGCTCTAGTAATGAAATAAGTTTGAAGCTCTGATCTTAATAGAAGTAGTAGAGTGTGGCGTATAAATCGCTGCACTCTACCTAATCAATAAGAGTTAATGAAACTGATTTGTACTTAAGTGTCATAGACCGCCACCTTTAAGCGTAGCATAGGTGGGAACTTTCATTCAGGGGAGTTGAGATTCCATCTGAATTTCCGATGTTCTAGCGAAGCTATAGCGAGTTCTCTTGAACTTTATGCAGAACACTTGTTCTTTACAAAGATGAGGATTAGTGGTAAAATATAAAAGAAAATTCTGCTAGTAGAAACATAAGGTTCTTCTTGAATACAAATAGTATTTATGGTTAAAATAAACATTGTTAGTTAGTAGTTTAAAATGTTTTAGAAGACTTCGAAAATTTTTAATCATTCTTAAATGTGAGAGCCTGATATGTCTATTTCTAGTGGGAATAATAAGTATATAATTTCTACTTTTTTAACTATTTGAATCTTCTAAAGTAAATCTAACCTCTATTTTCGCTTCAATAGCATTTATCCTTCGTAGAAACGATATATAGTCCTAGATAATTATTTTTTACAATTCTCTTTTGTCTCTCTATTTTAGAGTATCTTATAAAATAGTTTGTTTTTTTGTGACTTTTAAAAATAAGTGAAACGAAGGCTTCTGCCGTTTATGTCTACTAATAATTTACTTAGCGCGTTTTTTGCTTTCAAGAATATGCGGTCGAGCATGATCGAAAAACAAATTTCTTAAAAATCTATTAAAAAGTGGTGTTGATATGGGAATGAACTTAGCTGATTTAGAAAATATGAAGCTACGCGAATTATATGAATTAGCCAAGCAATACAAAGTGTCATATTACAGTAAATTGAACAAAAAAGAATTAATTTTTGCAATTTTAAAGGGTAGAGCTGAAATAGATGGACTAATGTTTATGGAAGGAACATTAGATATTGTTTCATCAGAAGGGTTTGGTTTTTTACGACCGATCAATTATTTACCTAGTTCTGAAGATATCTATATTTCAGCTTCGCAAATTAGGAAGTTTGAACTAAGAAACGGTGACAAGGTTTCGGGTAAAGTTAGAAAACCAAAGGAAAATGAGCGTTTTTATGGACTGCTCCATGTCGAGGCTGTAAACGGAGATGATCCAGAAACAGCAAAAAATCGTCCGCACTTTCCAGCACTAACTCCTTTATATCCTGAACAGCGCATTCAATTAGAGGCCGCTCCAAATAAAATTTCTTCTAGAATTATAGATCTCATATCTCCTGTAGGATTTGGTCAACGTGGTCTGATCGTTGCCCCACCAAAAGCAGGGAAGACTCTGTTGTTAAAAGAAATAGCTAATAGCATTACAGTAAACCATCCTGAATCTGAACTAATTGTTCTTCTTATCGATGAACGTCCAGAGGAAGTTACTGATATTGAGCGTTCGGTTGATGCGGAAGTTGTAAGCTCAACGTTTGATGAAGTTCCAGAAAATCATATTAAAGTAGCGGAATTGGTTCTTGAAAGGGCGATGCGCCTTGTTGAGAGTAAGAAAGATGTTATTATTCTTATGGACAGTATTACTCGTCTGGCGCGTGCTTATAATCTAGTTGTACCGCCAAGTGGACGTACGTTGTCTGGAGGAATAGACCCGGCAGCATTCCATCGTCCAAAACGTTTCTTTGGGGCTGCGAGAAATATTGAAGAAGGTGGTAGTTTAACGATTTTGGCTACTGCATTAGTGGACACAGGGTCACGTATGGATGAAGTCATTTATGAAGAATTTAAAGGTACAGGAAATATGGAACTTCACCTTGATCGCAAACTTGCTGAAAGACGTATTTTCCCTGCGATTGACATTTTACGTTCAGGTACAAGAAGAGAAGAATTGCTGCTACCTAAAGATCGGCTTGAAAACCTATGGGCGATCCGTAAAACAATGAAGGATTCATCTGAATTTGTTGATCATTTTATTCGTAAAATAAAATTGACAAAGTCTAATGAGGAATTCTTTGCTTCGCTTGAAAAAGATAAAGCTGGGAAAAAAATTCGGTCATAGTTGAAAAACGTAAAGATCTTGGATAGCCTTGCTTCTGGTTTTATACAATAGCTTCGAAGCATTGTTTCGTGCGAGGAGTAACCGCAGGAGAAAAGCAGCATGAAGCGATTAGTAAGAAATAATTCAAGAAGTGATTGAAGTTAGTAGCTTTCCTAATAATTACAGTTGCAAAATCACTTTCAAGTTGATATAATTTCGTCATGTGTGAAAAAGATGTTACCGATAAGATAACATCTGAGTGTGTTCGAAAAAAGGAAAACAAGGGCCAAGAAGATTGAAGAAGCGAAGCTACGAGTAACCCAGTAGCGAGCTGACGAAGCTTCCCAGTCAATTGTTACCACAATTTTTTGACATCCTCTCAACTATATTCTGTTTCGAAGAGATTCAGGGCAAAAAGGAGATGAAAAGTATGAAACCAGATATCCATCCTAAATATCAAAAAGTTGTATTTAAGGATACAAGTACAGGTTTTATGTTCTTAAGTGGCTCAACTAAGTACTCTAATGAGACTGTTGAGTGGGAAGATGGCAAAACTTATCCACTAATCAACGTGGAGATCAGTTCTGACTCTCACCCATTCTACACTGGTCGTCAGAAGTTTGCTGACGCTGGTGGTCGTGTTGATCGCTTTAAGAAGAAATATAACCTTAAGTAATAACTTAATTAGGGAAACAGGTAAGGTACTTTGCACTTGCCTGTTTTTTTCTTCTTTAAGACAATTTTCCTTTAATACGTACAGAAAGTAAGAAGAGTGTTTTCGGGATAAAATAAAGACACCTTAATTAATAAATGAACGGTACGTCTCCGAGGAAATAGTAGGAAGAGCTAAGGGGTTGCTTTGCGGCGAAACTAACTTCTTTCTAACGAACATATATAATTTTATTATTCCTCTAATTCAACAACAGTTCGATATAGCGCATGTTGTTGAATATAGTAGTGTTTCAAAGTGAATTTTTATACGAAGTGAAACGCTTGAGCATCATTAGATGGGAGAGACAGATAAATGCACTTAACAAGAAAAGAAGGTTGGCTAGAAGTTGTTTGTGGAAGTATGTTTTCGGGTAAATCCGAAGAACTCATTCGCCGTGTAAGACGTGCTAGTTACGGTAAGCTGAAAGTACAAGTTTTTAAGCCTGCTCTTGATAATCGCTACAGTAATGAAGAGGTTGTTTCTCATAATGGTACAAAAGTAGTAGCGAAACCTTTACAACAATCTTTAGAAATTTTACAACATGTTGAGTCTGATACTCAGGTTGTAGCAATCGATGAAGTACAATTTTTTGACGAAGAAATAATAACAGTTGTGCAAAAACTAGCTGATCAAGGCGTTCGTGTTATTGTCGCAGGTCTAGATCAAGATTTCCGTGGCGAACCGTTTGGACCAGTACCTACCCTAATGGCGTTAGCAGAATCAGTAACAAAGCTACAAGCCATATGTTTATCGTGTGGATCGCCAGCAAGTCGGACGCAACGTCTAATTAATGGATATCCAGCTAACTATAACGATCCAATCATATTAGTTGGTGCATCAGAGTCGTACGAACCAAGGTGTAGACATTGTCATGAAGTGCCAGGAAAGCCAGGGGCTCTGAAGACTGAAGAGCAAAAACAAACTGTATAATTAGATAGATTGAAGCCTACTTCAGCGTTTTGAAGATAGGCTTATTTTATTATTTACACAACATAAGAATGAGATTTATACGCGAGTGGAAAAATATAAATGGAATTTGGAATTCGTGCGATTGTTGAGAGGTGGTTGTATAAATAATGGAGTACTTATCACCTGGGATGTGTATGGTAAAGTTGGGCTAAAAAGAAAGATGTGAATAAAGTCGAAACTAAAGTGGCGAGGCGAAACGTTCACGCGAGTGTTTATGCTCAAAGCGGAGTGGGAGAGGTAACCCAGTCACCAAAGCGAATGAATGGAGTCCGAAAGAGTGAAAAGAAGTTGGACCGTTCACCAATTGAGGCACCTAATACTTTTTCTAGAGGCTTTCATGATTTTTCTTTCCAAAATAAAAATTTAGTAATACTGAAATGATCTTGCTTATCCCCTCGAATATAGAAAACACTTTGACTATCGAACGGACGTATACTATAATTATAATGTTATGCCATAAAAAGAGGTGAAAGAACGTGTTTGATCGATTACAGTCATTAGAAGATCGCTATGAAAGATTAAATGAGTTACTTAGTGATCCAGACGTTATTAATGATTCAAAAAAGCTTCGTGAATTCTCAAAAGAGCAATCAGATTTAACAGATACAGTTCAGGCTTACAAAGAATATAAAGATGTTGTTACTCAATATAAAGATGCAAAGTCTATGCTTGAAGAAAAGCTAGATGATGAAATGTACGAAATGGTGAAAATGGAAATTAGTGAGCTTGAGGAACAAAAAGAAGAGCTCGAAAACAGATTGAAAATCTTGTTACTTCCAAAAGATCCAAACGATGATAAAAACGTTATCATGGAAATCCGTGGAGCGGCGGGTGGAGACGAAGCTGCTTTATTTGCTGGAGACCTTTATAAAATGTATTCTCGTTTTGCTGAAGCGCAAGGCTGGAAAACTGATGTTATTGAGGCGAGTCCTACAGAAATTGGTGGTTATAAAGAAATTATCTTTACCATCAACGGTACAGGTGCATATTCAAAGCTGAAGTATGAAAATGGAGCTCACCGTGTTCAACGTGTTCCGACAACAGAATCTGGTGGTCGAATTCATACATCAACAGCGACGGTTGCGGTTTTACCCGAAGCTGAAGAAGTTGAATTAGAGCTTCATGAAAAAGATATCCGTGTGGATACGTTCTGTTCAAGTGGAGCTGGTGGACAAAGTGTAAATACAACAGCATCAGCAGTCCGTGTCGTTCATATTCCAACCAATACGGTTGTAACGTGTCAGGATGAAAAGTCCCAACACAAAAATAAAGACAAAGCGATGAAGGTTTTAAGAGCTCGTATTTATGATAAAATGCAACAAGAGCAACAAGCGGAGTATGCTGAAAACAGAAAGTCAGCGGTTGGTACAGGGGATCGATCGGAACGTATTCGTACGTACAACTTCCCACAAAGTCGAGTGACTGACCATCGTATTGGTCTAACAATTCAAAAGCTTGACCAAGTGCTACAAGGAAAAATCGATGAAATTATTGATGCTTTGATTGTAGAAGAACAAGCAAGCTTAATGCAGCAGGCGGAACAGTAATGCAACGAATGAAAATTTATGAAGCCCTCCGCTGGGCTTCTTCTTTTTTAACAGAATACGGGTTCCAACACCAACCAATCGCTGAAATTTTATTAAAACACTACTTAAAAATTGATCGCTCAAAGCTTTTTCAAATGATGCAAGATGAGCTTGGGGAAGATGTTGAACAGACCTTTAAGGAAGCGATAAAACAAGTTTCTGAAGGTGTACCAGTTCAACATATTACAGGCTTCGAGGATTTTTATGGACGTAAATTTACCGTCAATGAACATGTGTTAATCCCAAGGCCGGAAACGGAAGAGTTAGTCCTTGGACTTTTACAAAGAATTGACAAACATTTCGCTGACCAAAAACGCGTTTCAGTTGTTGATGTAGGAACTGGTAGTGGCGCGATCGCAATTACCCTAGCTTTAGAAAATCGTAAGTTAGACGTAACAACAGTTGATATTTCTTTAGCTGCTATTAATGTAGCGAAACAAAATGCCGAAAAGTTGAGTGCTCCGGTTCGCTTCTGTGAAGGGGATTTGCTTAGTCCGGTTATCGATGAAAAGAAAACGGTAGACGTTGTCGTTTCTAATCCACCCTACATCTCAGAGGCTGATTTTGAGCGATTAGACGCTAACGTAAGGGTCCACGAACCGACGTTAGCGTTAGTTGGTGGCATATCAGGGTATGAGCTATATGAGAGGTTAGTTGCACAAATTCCGAATGTGCTGAAGAAAAAGGGGATTATTGCTTTTGAAGTAGGAGTTGGACAAAGCGAGCGAGTAGAAGCGCTTATCAAAGGGGAATTTCCTCATGCTAACACTGAGATTGTCTACGATATTAATGGGAAAGATCGAATGGTGTTTGCTTCTATGATATAGAATTATTCATTTGGATAAAACTGAACAAAAACAAACAATGGGGATTAACGCTTTATCCACATTGTTTGTTTGTACATATAAGATTTTAGGTAACTCCTCGTTGTTCGAGGTATATTGCGATTAAGGTGAGGTCTTTCTGTAAATCAATATTTATTAATCTAAATTTTTTTTAGGGTGAATGACCCCCACCTCTAAGCATAGTGTAGGAGGGATTTTCCAATCAGGTGGAGTAGACTCTCCACCTGATTTTCCGATGTTTCAATAAGATGAAACGAGTTCACTAAAAGTTTACAAGATTCATATTTTAATACGCGACAATTGAATAGTTGTTTCGTTCACTTTCTCGATTATGTCTTTTAATATATTTTTTAAAAAGTACGTTTAAGTTTTCGTCATCCTGTCCACACTGTGACTATCGAAGGGATGGTGGCGGAAATGAACCAAAAAGCACTTATATATATATTTACTAGTTTATTAGTTTTAATGATGAGTTGGGAAGCTCAAAGGAGTATGTCGGTTGCAGCCGCAAATTTAGTTGCAATTCCTGATGAAGCTATTCGCCTAAGAATATTAGCAAACAGTGATTCTCCGAAGGATCAGTGGCTAAAAAGAGAAATTCGAGATCAAGTAAACATGGAGATAACGGAGTGGGTAACGGAGTTAGAGTCAATTGATAATGCCAGAGATGTTATCCGTACTCAATTAGATAGAATAGAAGAAATTGTACAAGTAGAGCTTACTAGAATTGGTATTACGGATAGTTTTACAGTCGAGTTTGATGAAGTTCAATTTCCAACAAAATTGTATGGTAATACGTTATATCCTGCTGGACTATATGAAGCGATTTTAATTACGATTGGTGAAGGTAAAGGTGAAAATTGGTGGTGTGTTTTATTTCCGCCACTATGCTTTATTGACTTTGCTAATGGCGATGCAGTAGAGGGTGACAGCGCCAAAGAACAATCAAGTGAAAATGAAGAAGAAGTAGAAGTTCGCTTTTTCGTCCTCGACCTATTCACAAAAGTAAAAAACATATTTGTATAAAGAAAAGCGCAAGGCGCCCGCCTATCGGCGCCAAACACTGGAAGGTCGACAAGTAGCGGTCTGCTCTTTGACCGCAATTGACGAACTGAAGTGTTCGAGCCGATGGCGCCTGTAGCTAGCCAAAGAAAAGCGAAACGCCCTCGAACATCGACGAAGTAGTTAAATGTTAAAATGAAAAAAATAGTGATATCCCCTTCTTCTTATACATAGGATGATAGTACAAGCTCAAAAGTTGTAGGAGGAGAAAAAATGGGGATAGTTATAAGAATTGCTACTGAAAAAGATTTATTACCGATCCAACACTTATTAGCGAAGGCTAGTTTGTCGAAGCGAGGAATTGAGCAAAATATTGATAACTTTCTTGTAGTCGAAGACCCGAACAAAAAAATTATTGGAACCGTAGGAATTGAGCCGATTGGGAAAGATGGGCTGTTACGTTCGCTCGTACTCACGTCAGAGAATTGGAATGCAAAAATAGGATTAAATTTTATTGAGCTTGCTGTTTCGTATGGAAAACAAAAAGGGTATGAAAACTTGTACTTACTCACAAATTCGTCTTTACCGTTCTTTGAGTATATCGGATTTGAAATTCTTGATGAGGATAAAATCCCTGTTCACTTAAAACAATCGGAACATTTTGCACAATATGTTGAAGGAGTTACGAAAGTGATGTCAATATCCACAGAGAAGTTATAGCCTTTGAAAAAAATCTTCAAATTGTGGACAAACTAGTATATGATACAGGAAGGTAATTGTTAGAACTTTTAAAATTATCAACAGGTTATCCACAATCCGTGGATAACTATTTTTGTTTTTTTAACTTTTTTTAACTATAATTGTAAGAGAAGCCTAAAATAAAGGGGGAAAAATGTAAATGGATGTCGTAAAGACGAAGTTGTGGGTTGTGGATGAAAAAATGGATATCCACAACACTTGTCCACAGATAAAAGAGGCGGCGATGTGGATAACTGATAATGAAGTGGTTGCATTTCCAACAGAAACAGTTTATGGTTTAGGCGCTAATGCCTATTCTGACGCGGCTGTAGAGAAGATTTTTAAAGCAAAAGGAAGGCCGAGTGACAACCCATTAATTATCCACATATCAAATAAAGGACAGCTTCAAAAGTTAGTAAAAAGAGTTCCTTCAATAGCAGAGAAATTAATGGAAGTATTTTGGCCAGGGCCTTTAACACTTGTTTTAGAAAAAGGAGAGGGGATTGCCGAACGTGTAACGGCAGGCTTATCCACAGTTGCTGTTCGAATGCCAGATCATCCAGTTGCCCTTTCGTTAATAACGGAAGCAAATACACCTGTAGCAGCGCCCAGTGCAAACGTTTCTGGTAAACCTAGTCCGACAACGGCTGCCCATGTGTATGAAGATCTTGCTGGTAAGATTGCTGGGATCGTTGATGGTGGTGCAACAGGGGTAGGAGTCGAATCGACAGTTTTAGATATGACGACAGACATTCCGATGATATTGCGACCTGGTGGGGTAACACGCGAGCAATTAGAAGAAGTTATTGGTTCGGTCGCTGTTGACCCTGCTTTAGAAGAAAATGGACAAGCACCTAAATCCCCTGGGTTAAAATATAAGCATTACGCTCCTCAGGCTAAGTTGGTTTTAGTAGACGGGAATGATGAGTTTATTCAAACTTTAGTCACGAAAGCGAAACAAGAGCAAAAAAAGGTTGGTGTACTTACTACTAATGAGAACGTCGAAAAATTTCATGCTGACGTTGTTTTGCCATGTGGCACAAAAGACGATCTCCATACAGTAGCGCAGCACCTTTATGATGTGCTAAGGAAATTTGATCAATATGATCTTGATATTATATACAGTGAAATTTTCCATGAGAAAGGCGTTGGAAAAGCAATTATGAATCGACTGACAAAAGCGGCGGGTGGAGATATTTTAAAGAGTAATTAGTATCTTTCTGTTATATATCACTATGTAAGAATTTCATATGCGTAAAATTACATAAATCCCCTTGGACGTGCATAGTTTAGAGTAGCATGTACAAGGAGGAGATCCTTTTGATTGGTGAAATGGTTACGATAACGATTATGGCCTTTGCATTAGGAATGGACGCCTTTTCGTTAGCTATTGGAATGGGAATGGTCGGCCTAAGGTATAGGCATATTTTTAATATTGGCGTTACAGTTGGTGCATTTCACATTGTAATGCCGTTTATTGGACTAATTGTCGGGAAATTTTTGACTCAATATTTTGGAATACTAGCAATCATGGTCGGTGGTGGTTTATTGCTATTTCTAGGCTGCCAAATGATTTACTCTGCACTTTTTTCTAAAGATAGAGAAAGTAGTGTTATTAAACCTGTGGGTTTCGGTTTACTGTTATTTGCGGTAAGTGTAAGTATTGATAGCTTTTCAGCTGGATTAAGTTTAGGAATGATTGGAGCAAAAACGATTATAACGCTAGCTTGCTTTGGAATGGTAAGTATGATTTTATCGTGGTTAGGCTTAATAATTGGGAAAAAAGTAGAAGGGTACATAGGGGTCTACGGAGAATTATTAGGAGGAAGTATATTACTGGCGTTTGGGTTAAAACTGATATTCCCAATATAGCTATATAGTATATATTTTATCTTTAAAAAGATAAAAATTATGTTAAACTTAAGAAAGTGTTTTCAGAGTGAAAACGGTATATTTTTTATGAAAAAACAAGGTTTGATAGATTTTCATTTATATTTCTTAGTTAATCGAAGGGATGTGGTAAAATGGAACGATTCCTCTTTGTATGTACAGGAAATACTTGCAGAAGTCCTCTAGCAGAAGCTCTTTTAAAACATAAACGCCCAGATTTACAAGTGAAGTCCGCAGGTGTAAGTGCTCTCCCTGGAATGAGTGTTTCTGAAGGGTCACTTAATGTATTAGGTGAAAAAGGTATTCCTTTTGAGCATGTTTCTAATCAAGTAAATGAACAATTAATGAAATGGGCAGATATTGTTCTAACTCTAACTGTAAGTCACAAACGTTTATTAGTAAAACAATTTCCTTTTTTTGTGGACAAGATTTTTACACTAAAAGAATATGCGTTTAAAGAAGATGTTGATAAAATTCAATCGTTACTTCAACAACATTACGCGGAGCTAGAAATAAAGCAAGCTAAATTTTTAGGGGAAAACAAAGAAAAAATTGAGGAATTAAATAAGGCTAACGACGATGAGTCGAAAAGCCAATTAGATGCGCTTACTCAAAATCTTCAGCAATTGCTAAAGGAAGATCGAAAAGCGATTGAAGAAGCAGAAAAACAAATACTCAACCTCGATATTTCTGACCCGTTCGGTGGTTCGCTTGAAATCTATCGAAATACGGCAAAGGAAATAGAGGAAGCAATTGATCATATGTTAAAAAAAATATAGATGTTTTATGAAGTAAATAGACCGGGGGGAGGGGTATAATAGTGAGTAAAATCAAAAAATATAAATTTAGTTTGAGAAAAAAGATGGTAGTAGGGATCTCGACTGTTGCGGCAGTTACATATGCCACAAGTGCATTCTTTCTTTTTTACTTAAGTGAAGTTTTAGGGTCAAAGTTCGGTGTTAATGAAAGTATTTTTACAGCGATTACCCTAGTATTAGGAGTCGTTTGGTGTGCCATCCTTGGTTTTGTAGTAGCAGGATTTATTACAAAGCCGCTAAGGAAATTGGAAGAAGCTTCAAGAAAAGTTGCAGATGGTGATATTCGGATTGATGTAGAGGTAACCAAATCTGACGATGAAATTCGTGCGTTAGGTCTTGCTTATCAAGGTATGATCCAAAATTTACGGAAGATGGTCACGGAAATTGGTGAGAATTTCGAGCTAACGAATGAAAAAGTTAATGAAATTCAAGAAGCCTCTACATCCGCTGCTAGACAATCCGAAAATATCGGTCGCACTGTTGAAGAAATTTCAGTAGGAGCAGAGGATTCTGCTGATGCGATTCAAAAAACAGCTGCTTCTATGGAGGAGGTTTCTTGCTTGGCTGATCAAGTTCAAGACCGAGCAATTGCTTCAAAACAATTGTCAAATGAAATGGTGAATACGTTAAATGAAAGTAAACAAATTATACAATCGCTCGTGTCTGGAATAAGTCAGCTAGCTAATGATAATCAAAGCTCATTATCCGCTGTTCATCGATTAGAAGCTCACGCTAAAAAAGTGGGAGAAATCATCTCATTAGTAGGGGATATTGCTAACCAAACGAATTTGCTCGCCCTAAATGCGTCGATTGAAGCTGCACGGGCTGGAGAGCAAGGAAAAGGTTTTGCAGTCGTGGCTGATGAAGTTCGGAAACTAGCTGATGAAAGCTCTAATGCGGTTCAAGGTATTTCTCATTTGATTAACAATATCCAAGTAGAAGTTGCTAATGTTGTTAATCAAATATCTAAGCAAGTGGAAGCTGCAAACGAAGAAGCGATTAAAGGTACAAGTACAAATGAAGCAATTGCAGATATGGCAAAGTCAGTGAATGATGTAGTAACTGCGGTTCAAGATATATCACAGTTGATTGATCGACAGCTCGATGCGATTAAACTAACGACAAAAGAATCACAAGAAGTAGCGGCTATTGCTGAAGAAACATCAGCCGGTACAGTTGAAGTTTCTTCAGCTGCACAACAACAAACGGCGGTTATGCAAGAGATTGCAGCATCGGCACAAGTTTTAGCTAACCAAGCGATAGAATTAAAGCGAACAATTCGTAAATTCGCATTATAAAATTTTCAAGGAATTTGGAGGCTTTTTATTATGAAAGTAGCAATTGGATCAGATCATGGTGGAATGAATATTAAAGAAGAGTTAAAAGCATTAATGGATGAAATGAACATTCAATATGAAGATGTTGGCTGCACGTGCAGCGAGTCGGTTGACTATCCAGATTACGCACTACCAGTAGCGCAAAAAGTTGCGAACAATGAAGTCGATCGTGGAATTTTAGTTTGTGGTACAGGTATTGGAATGAGTATTGCAGCAAACAAAGTAAAAGGAATTCGTTGCGCGCTTGCTCACGATACATTTAGTGCAAAAGCAACTAGAGAACATAACGATAGCAATATCCTTGCTATGGGAGAAAGAGTAGTTGGACCAGGCCTTGCTAGAGAAATAGCGAAAATTTGGTTAGAAACAGAATTCGAAGGTGGTAGACATGCCATCCGTGTTGATAAAATTACAAAATTAGAAAATTAACATTAACATCCATCAGGTAGGGGAATACTCCACTTGGTGGATATTTTATCATGTGAGGCTTAAAAAAATTTACTTTATAAAAAGTGGTGGTTATCATGGTTGAAAATTCAATTACAGAAGAAATATATGAACAATTATTACAAGCATTAACAGACCTAGATGCTCAATCAACTTTACGTAAAGGTGATATACTTGTAGTTGGAACAAGCACGAGTGAAGTGATTGGTAAGCATATAGGCACATCTGGAACAAAAGAAGTTGCCGGGGAAATTTTTCGTGCGCTTCGTTCTTTTCAAGAAAAAACAGGGGTACAACTTGCTTTTCAATGCTGTGAACATTTAAACCGAGCCTTAGTTGTTGAAGAAAAAACGCAAAGCGACTATAATTTAGAACAAGTATCGGTAATCCCTGTTCCGAAGGCTGGTGGCTCTATGGCTTCCTATGCGTATCAACACTTCGAAAATCCGGTAGTGGTTGAATTTATAAAAGCAGATGCTGGTGTCGATATTGGTGATACATTGATTGGTATGCATTTAAAGCATGTAGCAGTTCCTGTCAGAAGTAAGATTAAAATGATTGGACAAGCCCACCTAACCTTAGCAAAAACGCGCCACAAACTTATTGGTGGTGATAGGGCCGTTTATGAAATTCAAGATGATGCTGGTAAATGTGACTAGTGTCGTTCTCTGTTGTATGACAGATTCTTATTTGAATTTTTTTGTTTCACGAGTAAATCAAGTATTGAAGGAAAATATAGATAAAGTAGATAATTAACGAAGCTTGCATCTGCCCACTTAATTTTGGAAAAAATCAAAGTTTAGTGGCTCCTAAGGTTCGGATAATACCACCCTTTTAAAATTAATAGGTGGTATAAGCTGCTGCGAATTCGAAAAAATTTTTTATCTGAAATTTTCCTAAAAAACAGTCAATTCAAAATTTTTTTGTGTTACAATACTAAAATGAATATCACTTTAATGGTTTAGTGTATCGAAGGGAGTTTGAAAATGGAAAATCTTAAGCAACAAGATCCAAAACTTTATGAAGCAATGCAAGACGAATTAGCAAGACAAAGGGATAAAATTGAATTGATTGCTTCTGAAAACTTTGTAAGTCAAGCTGTAATGGAAGCACAAGGATCAGTACTAACTAATAAATATGCAGAAGGATACCCTGGCAAACGCTACTATGGGGGTTGTGAGCACGTTGATGTAGCAGAAGATATTGCTAGAGACCGTGCAAAACAAATTTTTGGAGCAGAGCACGTTAATGTGCAACCACACTCAGGTGCACAAGCAAACATGGCAGTTTACTTCACGATTTTAGAACACGGCGACACAGTATTAGGGATGAACTTATCACATGGTGGTCACTTAACACACGGAAGCCCTGTAAACTTTAGTGGAGTTCAGTATAACTTTGTTGAGTACGGTGTTGATGAAGTAAATCACCGTATTGATTATGATGATGTTTTAGAAAAAGCAAGAGTACATAAGCCAAAGTTAATCGTAGCTGGTGCTAGTGCTTATCCAAGAGCAATTGATTTCCAAAAGTTCCGTGATATTGCAGATGAAGTTGGCGCATATTTCATGGTAGATATGGCTCACATTGCAGGACTTGTAGCGGCTGGTTTCCATGACAACCCAGTCCCTTACTGTGACTTTGTAACGACAACAACTCACAAAACACTTCGTGGACCTCGTGGTGGGATGATTCTATGTAAAGAAGAATGGGCAAAGAAAATTGATAAAGCAATTTTCCCTGGTATTCAAGGTGGCCCATTAATGCATGTTATCGCTGCTAAGGCAGTAGCATTTGGTGAAGTTCTTCAAGATGATTTTAAAGATTATGGTAAGCGCATAGTTGAAAATGCTGATCGCTTAGCAAACAAGTTAATATCAGAGGGCATCAACTTAATCTCTGGTGGTACGGATAATCACCTTGTTTTACTTGACCTACGTAGCCTTGACTTAACAGGAAAAGTAGCAGAACATGCTTTAGATGAAATTGGTATTACAACAAACAAAAATACAATTCCTTTTGACCCACAAAGCCCATTTGTAACAAGTGGTATTCGTATCGGGACTGCAGCAGTTACATCTCGTGGTCTAGGTCTAGAAGATATGGATGAAATCGGAGAAATCATTGCTCTAACATTAAAAAATGTAGACAATGAAGAGAAGCTTGCAGAAGCAAGAGAGCGCGTTTCAACTCTAATGAAAAAGCACCCACTTTATCCAAACTTATAAAAGTAGATCAAAGCACAAAGAATGTTCACTCGAACTTTCTTTGTGCTTTTTTATTTGAAAAAAGGGAGGGGGGGCAGCGAAGTTTGTGCGCGAAACCGGTGAATTTCTGCGCGAAGCCGGAAAACTGCGCATAACCCCACGCCCGCGCATAAATCTGAGAAACCGCGCACAATCGACAGCGAATCGCGCAGAAAGTAGAGTGAATCGTGCATAAAATCCGGGTGATCGCACACAATCCCACGCCCGCGCATAAATCTGGGAAACCGCGCACAATCGACAGCGAATCGCGCAGAAAGTAGAGTGAATCGCGCATAAAATCCGGGGAAACGCACACAATCCCACGCCCGCGCATAAATCCGGGAAACCGCGCACAATCGACAGCGAATCGCGCAGAAAGTAGAGTGAATCGCGCATAAAATCCGGGGAAACGCACACAATCCCACGCCCGCGCATAAATCCGGGAAACCGCGCACAATCGACAGCGAATCGCGCAGAAAGTAGAGTGAANNNNGAAACCGCGCACAATCGACAGCGAATCGCGCAGAAAGTAGAGTAAATCGCGCATAAAATCCGGGGAAGCACACAATCCCACGCCCGCGCATAAATCCGGGAAACCGCGCACAATCGACAGCGAATCGCGCAGAAAGTAGAGTGAATCGCGCATAAAATCCGGGGAAACGCACACAATCCCACGCCCGCGCATAAATCTGGAAAACCGCGCACAATCGACAGCAAAGCGCGCAGAAAGTAGAGTGAATCGCGCATAAAATCCGGGGAAACGCACACAATCCCACGCCCGCGCATAAATCTGGGAAACCGCGCACGCCCCACTTGAGTTTGTGCGCAAATCCGGAAAAATGTGATCGCTCCTTTAATTGTGCTCCGCCCCTATCCATTAATTTCTAATATTATGGCAAAATACTCAAAAAAGTCGGCAAGATTCGACCTATACAAACAATATTTATAAATTTACCTTGAAGTAAATCGACTTTTTATGTAAAATCTTCAAGGAGCAAAAAAGAGTTTACGTGGCATATTAATTGATAGTACAACTCAAAAGAATAGGAGCGTTTAAACATGAGTAAAGTATTTGTTTTTGATCACCCATTAATTCAACATAAGTTAACGTACATAAGAGATAAAAGTACAGGGACAAAGGAATTCCGTGAACTAGTAGATGAGGTTGCTGCACTTATGGCCTTTGAAATTACTCGCGATTTACCGCTTCAAGAAGTAACGATTGAAACACCTGTAGGTCCAGCTAAATCAAAAACAATTGCTGGTAAAAAATTAGGTTTAGTTCCTATTTTACGAGCTGGATTAGGAATGGTTGATGGGATCTTAAAACTAATCCCAGCAGCAAAAGTTGGTCACGTTGGTTTGTATCGTGATCCTGAAACATTACAGCCAGTAGAATACTACGTAAAGCTTCCTACTGATGTAGAAGAGCGTGAATTTATTGTTATCGATCCAATGCTAGCGACAGGTGGTTCAGCGGTAGAAGCCATCAATAGTTTGAAAAAACGTGGTGCAAAAAATATGAAACTTATGTGTTTAATTGCTGCCCCAGAAGGTGTAGAAATCGTTCAAGAAGCACATCCGGACGTAGACATTTATTTAGCCGCATTAGATGAAAAATTAAATGAAAAAGGATATATCGTTCCAGGACTAGGTGATGCAGGAGATCGTCTATTTGGAACGAAATAAATTCGAGTAATAAATGCGGACGATATTCGTTCGCATTTTTTTGTTTTATTGTGGAAAGCTAAAAAATGCTAAATACACTTAATGTTAGGAGGGTATTTTCAATCAGAATGAAAAAAGTTAGTATCTTAACATTTCTGTTTTATATCAGTTTTTATACGATAAGTGTGGCTGCAACATTCCCTGAGCGCCCTCCAATAGAGAAAGAAAATACAGAGGAGGATACAGTGGTGCTAGTCGAGGTGGAGGGAAATTCACAAGAAGTGCTCTCCCAAATTAAAGCGCAGCTACCAAAAGGCCAGGTTAGGAAAATGTTTAATACGTTGTTTACTGGCTTTTCCATGCAGATAGAGAAAAAAGATATTGCCCTTATTGAAAAGTTAGATGGAGTAAAGCGAGTGGATCCACTTCGCACTTATGAGGTCACAGTAGATGAGAGTGTTCCATTTATTGGTGGTGGAAATGTAAGAGGGAGACTCGATGAAAAAGGTGAACGATTAACAGGTAAAGGGATAAAAATTGCTGTTATAGATACAGGGATCGATTACGAGCACCCTGATTTAAAGAAAAATTTTAAAGGTGGCTACGATGTCGTAGATCAAGATAATGATCCAATGGAGACAACAAGAGAACAAGGTCTTAGTACCATTCATGGAACACACGTCGCCGGAATTATAGCTGCCAACGGTAAAATAAAAGGTGTAGCCCCTGATGCGGAAATATATGCATACAGAGCGCTAGGTCCTGGTGGGAAAGGGACGACAGAGCAAGTCATTGAAGCAATAGAAAAAGCCGTTGAAGATGGCGTAGATATTATTAATCTTTCCCTAGGAAATACTGTTAATGGACCAGATTGGCCAACGAGTATTGCATTAGATAAAGCAGTGGAAAAAGGAGTCATTGCTGTAACATCAAATGGGAATAGTGGACCTAATATGTGGACGGTTGGCTCACCAGGAACATCGGAGAACGCCATCTCGGTTGGTGCATCAACTCCCCCGTTAAATGTTCCGTACTTAACGGTCGGAAGCAAAAAAAGAGAAATCCCTCTAAATATCATGGTAGGTTCAAAACCATGGACATTTAAACGAGATTACCAAATCGTTGAAGCGGGACTCGGTCGAGAGGAAGATTTGACAAACATAAAAAATAAAATTGTCTTAATAAAAAGAGGTGTTATTCCTTTTGGCGAAAAAGCCCAAAAAGCGATGCTCGCAGGTGCAAAAGCCGTGATTATCTACAACAACACACCAGGTAGTTTTATGGGGGGATTAGACCAACAAATAGAAATACCTGTTGTTTCTATTTCGAAAGAGGATGGCGAGTGGCTTCTTGAGCAAATAGCAAAAAAAGAGAAAAATTTCTTGCGCACGATTTATCGAAAAGAAGAAGATCAAATAGCCTCGTTCAGTTCTCGAGGTCCAGTGACTCATACTTGGGGAGTAAAACCAGATGTTGTCGCTCCTGGAGTTGCGATCGATAGTACGATACCAAAGGGGTATTTAGGATTAAATGGAACGAGCATGTCAGCGCCTCATGTGGCGGGGACCGCTGCATTAGTAAAGCAAGCGAACCCAGAGTGGACGGTAGAAGAGGTAAAAGCTGCAATTATGAACACTACTAAAGTGCTTCAAGATATGGAAGGGACACCGTATTCACCGCATGAACAAGGGACAGGAAGAATTCAAATTGAGAAAGCTATTTATGCAGAAACGCTCGTATATCCTGCAAGTATCGGATTTGGAACGTGGACAAGAGAAGAAGCGCGACAAACGAGAGAAGTAGAATTGACGATAAAGAACACGTCAAATATAACAAGAACCTACCATGTGAAACCACCGTTCATTGTTCCGGATGGTGTTCAATGGAAAGTGCCATTTTCAGTAACAATAAAACCTAATGAATCAAAGAAAGTTCCGGTTACAATTGATATACTCCCTGGAGTTTTTCAATCAGGGATTCATTACGGAGAGTTGATCGTTGAAGGTGGGAAAGATCCTGTACGAGTGCCATATATGTTTTTTATAGAAGAACCAAACTACCCAAGGTTGATGGCATTCTCATTTGAATTTGGAGATGAACAAGGAAAATATCGCTATGAATTATACTTACCAGGTGGAGCAGAAGAAGTAGGAATCGTTCTCTATGATCCTGATACGTTTCAATTTATAGATTATTTAGATGTAAAAGAGAATGTCGATAGAGGGATGTTAGAAGTAGAGATAGAAAATATAGAGTTAGAAGAAGGGATCTATAAAACGCTCGTCTATGCTCAAAAAGAAGGGAGAGAAGACCTTATTGAAACGATGATTTATATCGGAGAGAACATTCCATTAAAGGAGGGAGAAGAAATCTTTACAAGGTGAACGGATAATTGTGTGGGTAAAATATAGGTTTTCACTCACACAATTAACCTTGAAATCAATTGTTTAGATTACCTTTCATAAATAGTGAACTTTTTGTGACTTTTTTGAGGTGAGTACAAGATTAAATAATCTGAATTTAATAGGAAGAAACTGAAAAAAAAATACTAGTAAACACTACTTATGTGTTGTAAAATAAGCTTTAGTGCATCCGGTTATGCATTGACAGACTAAAGTGGCCTATTGTACGATTACATAGGAATGCTAAATGGGAAGGTTTTCAAAAACGTATTATTTACGAGATTTTTACATAATTACTTCATGAAAATTTAACTAAATATTTTTCCGAGGTGTTTATGCAAAACCCTGAACGTTTCAGACAAACGATGAGAGCTTTGGCCTTAATGTCTACAATCAGTTCGTACTTAGTTGGTTCTACTTTATTAGGGATCTTTGGTGGGAGATGGTTAGATGGTTATTTTGGAACCCAATCAACATTTCTCATTATTGGGTTATTAGTAGGGATTGGAACTGGTACATATGGAGTTTTTCAAGTCGTACGGCACTTCTTAGGAGATAATCAATAATGGAAGACTATATCGCTTTAACAAAACGTTATACCATTTATATAACTATAATTGTTGCAATATTTCTTATTTTAGCTTTTATAACTCCTTATAGATCGATTTTTTTAGGGTTATTTTTAGGGTCAGTTATGAGTCTTGGCAAGCTATGGAGTACATATTTTCAAGTTAAGAGGATTGGGGAATCGTTAGATAAAGGACGAGCTAAGTGGTCGTTAGGGACAATGTTTCGAATGTTGCTTGTTTTAGCAACGGTTTATTTTGCGTCACAATACCCTGATCAATTTCATTTTATCAGTGTGATCATAGGTTTAATGCTAACCTATATTATCATAATAGTTCATTCTTTATTTCAATTAAAATATCTATAAGTTTAGAAAAGAGGTGAAATGAAATGGAAACAATTGCTCCCATAAGAGAAATTTATCCTGGTGTTTTTGTGAACTTGTCAAGTATTTTAATGACGACGGTGACAGCTATCATTGTTTTCCTTGTCTGTTTTTTTATGTCACGAAGAATTCAAATGAAACCGACAGGAGCACAAAATGCATTAGAATGGCTAGTTGATTTTGTTAAGAACATTATTAATAATAATATGGATTGGAAAGTTGGTAAGAACTTCGTCATTTTAGGCTTGACCGTCTTATTATACGTATTTGTTGCCAATATGCTGGGAGTTCCATTTGAAATCAAATCAAAAATTGCTGATGGCGTTTATGAGGTTTGGTGGAAATCGCCTACAGCTGATCCAGTTTTAACACTCTCCCTTGCAGCAATGGTGATTGTTTTAACCCACTATTATGGAATTAAGCTTAAAGGAGTTAAAGAGTACGGAAAAGATTATTTCCGTCCAGTGTTTTTCTTATTCCCGTTTAAAGTGGTTGAGGATTTTTCTAATACTTTAACACTTGGAATGCGTCTTTTTGGTAACATCTATGCCAAAGAGGTGTTAATGGTCATGCTTGTTAGTTTGGGGACGAGTGGCCTTCTTGTTGCGTTTGGTACAGTCTTACCGCTCATGGTCTGGCAAGCCTTTAGTATCTTTATCGGTTCTATCCAAGCGTTTATCTTCTGTATGTTAACAATGGTTTATATGTCTCACAAAGTTAGTGAAGATCATTAAAAACGAATTCGTTTATCAATTTGCTCTTAACTTTTAGGGCGTAATTATAAAAAAAAAAACATAGTTTTTATATTCTAAAGGAGGATTTTTATTATGGTATTCTTATCAGCAGCAATCGTAGCAAGTTTGGCAGCAATCGCAGGAGCATTCGCAGTAGCGATAATCGTACGTGCAACATTAGAAGGTGCAACTCGTCAACCTGAAATCAAAGGTTCTTTACAAACAATCATGTTCATTGGGGTACCACTTGCTGAAGCCCTTCCAATCCTTGCAATCGTTATTTCGTTCTTAATTTTAGGTAACGCATAATTTTGTTGGGAAATTAACGAAAGAGGTTGTTTAATTAGACCTTATTTTTTAAACTTCCTTTAAATAATGGCGGAGAACGTATATACACAATCTTCGCCATTCCTTATTAATTCTCGAAAAGGAGGAGAATGTTTTGTTTGAAAATATACCTTGGATTAATGCGTTTTATCAACTAATAGTATTCTTTATTCTCCTTATGTTACTTAAAAAATACGCTTTTGGCCCAGTTATTGCTATGATGCAAAAGCGTGAGGAGCATATTGCAAATCAAATTAGTTCTGCCGAAAAAAATCGCGAACAAGCGGAAACGTACTTAGCTGAACAACGCGAAGAAATAAAGAGAGCTCGTGAAGAAGCTCAAAATATTATTGCTAATGCAAAGAAAATTTCTGAGCAACAAACACAAGAAATGATTCAAGCGGCAAAAGAAGAATCAGATCGTATGAAAGAAATTGCTTTAGCAGAAATCAAAAGAGAGAAAGAGCAAGCTGTGTCTACATTACGTGAGCAAGTGGCGTCTCTTTCAGTATTAGTAGCAACTAAGGTTATTGAGCGTGAGCTTGATGAGAAATCACAAGAAAAGCTGATTGCCGATTACCTTAAAGAAGTAGGCGAAGAGCTATGAAACAAGATCACGTTGCAAAGCGTTACGCCACAGCTGTATTTGAACTTGCAAAAGAACAAAATGCAGTAGAGCAAATGAAAGAAGAGCTACAGGTGGTAGTAGAAGTTGTAGAAAATACGAACCTATTTGATACATTTTTTAAACACCCAAAAATAACAAGTGAACGAAAAAAAGAGCTTGTTAAAGCTAGCTTTCAAGGGAAAATCAGTGATACGCTGTTAAGTACATTATTCCTACTCATAGATAAAAAGCGTGAGGGGATTCTTTTTAAAATGGCAGAAGAATTCTTAAAGCTATCGAACGAAGAACAAGGGATTGCAGAGGCGAAAGTTTTCACTGCAAAACCACTAACAGATGCAGAAAAGGTAGCTTTCTCAGCAACTTTTTCAAAAGTATCTGGTAAAGGAACACTAACCATTGAAAATATCGTTGAACCTGAGTTAATCGGCGGCTTTAAAGTCCGTATTGGTGATCGTATATATGATGGAAGCGTTTTAAGTCAACTTAGACGTATAGAGCGTCGTATGATTTCTGGGAACGTTAGTAGATAGGGGTGAAGGATATGAGTATCAAAGCTGATGAAATTAGCTTAATTATAAAAAAGCAAATTGAAGACTATCAGTCTCAAGTTGAAGTTAACGATGTCGGTACCGTTATCCAAGTTGGGGATGGTATCGCAGTAGCACATGGTTTAGAAAATGTCATGGCTGGAGAGCTTCTTGAATTTTCTAACGGTGTCGTGGGTATGGCTCAAAACCTAGAGGAAAATGCTGTAGGTATTATTATTCTTGGACCTTACACGGAAATTCGTGAAGGTGATGAGGTAAAGAGAACAGGCCGCATTATGGAAGTACCTGTAGGGGATGCACTACTTGGACGTGTTGTTAACCCACTTGGACAGCCTGTAGATGGATTAGGTCCAATTGAAACAACACAATCTCGTCCAATTGAAAATGAAGCACCTGGTGTTATGGATCGTAAAAGTGTTCATGAACCATTACAAACAGGAATTAAAGCCATTGACTCTTTAATTCCGATCGGACGTGGTCAACGTGAGTTAATTATCGGTGACCGTCAAACAGGTAAAACAGCGATTGCGATCGATACAATTTTAAACCAAAAGAACGAGAATATGATTTGTATTTACGTTGCCATTGGTCAAAAAGAATCGACCGTTGCAGGTGTTGTTGAAACACTTCGCAGGCACGGTGCACTAGATTATACAATCGTAGTTACGGCAAGTGCGTCTCAACCAGCTCCACTATTATACTTAGCTCCTTATGCTGGGGTATCAATGGGTGAGCACTTCATGTACGAAGGAAAGCACGTATTAGTTATTTATGATGATTTAACAAAACAAGCATCTGCTTACCGTGAACTTTCACTATTACTTCGTCGTCCTCCAGGTCGTGAAGCATATCCAGGGGATGTATTCTACTTACACTCACGCCTACTTGAGCGTGCAGCAAAGTTAAGTGATGCAAAAGGTGCAGGATCACTTACTGCTCTACCATTCATTGAAACGCAAGCAGGTGACGTATCTGCTTACATTCCAACGAACGTTATTTCCATCACTGATGGACAAATCTTCTTACAATCTGATCTATTCTTCTCAGGGGTACGTCCAGCGGTTAACGCAGGTCTTTCCGTATCTCGTGTAGGGGGATCAGCTCAGATTAATGCGATGAAAAAAGTTGCTGGTACACTGCGTCTTGACCTCGCATCTTACCGTGAGTTAGAGGCGTTCGCGCAGTTTGGATCTGATTTAGATAAAGCAACACAAGCGAAGCTAAACCGTGGTGCTCGTACAGTAGAAGTACTTAAGCAAGGTTTACACGAGCCGTTAGCTGTTGAAAAGCAAGTACTGATTCTTTTCACACTAACAAGAGGCTTCTTAGATGACATCGTAGTAGAAGATGTCAGCCGTTTTGAACAAGAGTTATTCACTCATTTTGATCACAACAATAAAAATCTATTAGAGCAAATCCGTTCAACTGGTAAACTGCCTGACGAAAACGAACTGAAGGCTGAAATTGAAGCATTTAAGAAAAACTTCGTAAGTTCAAAGTAAGAGAGTATGTTCACTAGGTAACGATATTGAAAAATCTTCCTCACTAGACTTGTGATCTATCGTTCTTGTGAACCACTCTCTATAAAGATGGGATACCAGTTTAGAAAAAAGGTGGTGAACGGAACATGGCTTCTTTAAGAGATATAAAAAATAGAATCAATTCAACAAAAAAGACGAAACAAATTACAAAGGCGATGCAAATGGTATCTGCAGCCAAGCTTAACAAAGCTCAGGCTAAAGCCCAAAATTTTCAGCCTTATACGGATAAAATTCGTGATGTAGTGGTTTCTATTGCTGCGGGTAGCAGTGAGAAAGAAAATGTTCATCCGATGCTACAATCACGTCCTGTTAAGAAAACAGGTTACATCGTTATTACTTCTGACCGTGGGTTAGCAGGAGCATACAACAGCTCAATTTTACGTACAGTAATGAACACAATCAAACAGCGTCATAAGTCAGATCAAGAATACGGACTAATCGTTATGGGGCGTATCGGTCGCGATTTTTTCAAAAAGCGTAAAATGCCAATCATTCAAGAGATTGTGGGCTTATCTGATAACCCAACTTATGCAGACATTAAAAATATCGCAATGACAACTGTACAGATGTTTACAGATGAGATTTTTGATGAATTGAATGTTTTCTATAACCATTTTGTCAGTCCGATTAAACAAGACGTAACAGAAACAAAGCTGTTACCGTTAACTGAACTAACAGCTGACGCAGCAACTCCAGAATATATTTACGAGCCAAATGAAGAGGTAATCTTAGAGCAGCTTTTACCGCATTATGCTGAAAGCTTAATCTATGGTGCCCTTCTCGATGCAAAAGCTAGTGAATTCGGGGCGAGAATGACAGCAATGAGCTCTGCGACAGACAATGCAAGCTCACTTATTGATGATCTTACACTTAAGTATAACCGTGCTAGACAAGCTGCAATCACTCAAGAGATTACGGAAATTGTCGGTGGAGCAGCAGCCCTTGAATAACCTTATTTTGGCTTGATTAGGAAGTTAGGAGGAAAAATGATGAACAAAGGACGCGTAACTCAAGTTATGGGACCAGTTGTTGACGTAAAGTTCAACCGCGGGGAACTACCTGAGATTTATAACGCTTTGAAGATCCAGCATAAAGCACAAAATGCTGGTGAAGTTGATATTGACTTGACATTAGAAGTTGCCCTTCACTTAGGTGACGACTCGGTTCGTACAGTTGCGATGGCTTCTACTGACGGTGTTGTCCGTGGGTTAGATGTATTAGATACTGGCGCTCCAATTAGCGTACCTGTAGGTGAAGTAACATTAGGACGTGTATTTAACGTATTAGGGGATAACATCGACTTAGACGCTCCAGTACCAGCTGGAGTAAGAAGAGACCCTATTCATAGACAAGCGCCAAAATACGAAGAACTTTCTACTGAAACAGAAATTCTTGAAACAGGAATTAAAGTAGTAGACTTACTTGCTCCTTACATTAAGGGTGGTAAGATCGGTCTATTCGGTGGTGCCGGTGTAGGTAAAACAGTATTAATCCAGGAGTTAATCAACAACATCGCTCAAGAGCACGGTGGTATTTCGGTATTCGCTGGTGTAGGTGAGCGTACTCGTGAAGGAAATGACCTTTTCCACGAGATGAGTGATTCTGGAGTTATTAAGAAAACGGCGATGGTATTCGGTCAGATGAATGAGCCACCTGGAGCACGTATGCGTGTTGCCTTAACTGGTTTAACAATGGCAGAATATTTCCGTGATGAGCAAGGTGCAGACGTACTTTTATTCATCGATAATATCTTCCGCTTTACACAAGCAGGTTCAGAAGTATCAGCCCTACTTGGACGTATGCCTTCAGCCGTAGGTTATCAGCCAACATTAGCAACGGAAATGGGTCAGCTTCAAGAGCGTATCACATCGACAAAAACAGGTTCAGTAACATCGATCCAAGCGATTTACGTACCTGCCGATGACTATACGGATCCAGCTCCTGCTACAGCGTTCGCTCACTTAGATGCAACAACGAACCTTGAGCGTAAGCTTTCTGAGATGGGTATTTACCCAGCTGTAGATCCATTAGCATCTACTTCAAGAGCACTTGCTCCTGAAATCGTTGGTAAAGAGCATTATGAAGTAGCACGCCGTGTGCAGCAAACACTTCAAAAGTATAAGGAGTTACAAGATATCATCGCCATCTTAGGTATGGACGAGTTATCAGAAGACGACAAGTTAGTCGTACACCGTGCTCGTCGTATTCAGTTCTTCTTATCACAAAACTTCCACGTTGCAGAACAGTTTACTGGGCAACCAGGATCGTACGTACCAGTGAAAGAAACAATCAATGGATTTAAAGAAATCCTTGAAGGTAAGTATGATGATCTTCCAGAGGATGCATTCCGTCTTGTTGGACGTATCGAAGAAGTTGTTGAAAAAGCAAAACAAATGGCATAGAAAAGCGAAAGCACCTTGGGTAGCTTCGTAAAGCGTTGGAAGGCCGTTCTGCAGTGGTTGATTTTTACCGTAAGAGACGGGCGGAAGCGTAGGAGAAGCTAGGTGCTGTAGCTAGACAGCTCGAAAGGCAAAAGCATCTCGGGTAGCTTTCAAAAAATATAAATCCAAGCTCTTTCAGTGAAGCTTTTCTTCACTGAAAGTAGTCTCCACTCAAAGAGTAGCAACTTAATGTAGCGCTCTGAGTCCTTAAGGAGGGTTTTCATGAAGACAATGAATGTCAGTGTTGTAACCCCTGATGGTAAAGTATTCGATGGAGACGTTGAAATGGTAAGTGTGAAAACAATGAATGGTGGACTTGGGATTTTACCTAATCACATTCCTTTAGTTACGCCATTAACCATTGGAGCGGTTCGAATTAAGCGTAATTCTGAAATCATACTTGTAGCAATCACTGGTGGACTGATGGAAGTTCGCGGCGATCAAGTAAGTATCCTTGCAGAAACAGCTGAATTACCATCAGATATTGACGTATCACGTGCCCGTGCAGCAAAAGAACGAGCCGAACGTCGCCTGCAAGAAGCAAAACTAGACGATATCGACTTCAAACGTGCTGAAATGGCCCTCAAGCGTGCCATCAACCGCCTTGAAGTTGCAGATAGAAAATAAAAAAGACGCCACGTGCGTCTTTTTTTCGTTTGGTGGGTACGGCGAGGCTGTGCAGCATGGGTTGGAGTGCGCGCAGAAAATCCAGGGAACGCGCATAAAGCGATGGTCGCGCACAAATGTGGAAAACCGCGCAGAAAGTAGAGTGAACCGCGCACAAAATCCGGGGGAACGCGCATAAAACGATGATCGCGCACAAATGTGGAAAACCGCGCACAATCGACAGGGAATCGCGCAGAAAGTAGAGTGAACCGCGCACAATCGACAAAGAAGCGCGCAGAAAGAAGAGGGAATCGCGCACAAAATCCAGGGGAACGCGCATAAAACGATGATCGCGCACAAATGTGGAAAACCGCGCACAATCGACAAAGAAGCGCGCAGAAAGAAGAGGGAATCGCGCACAAAATCCAGGGGAACGCGCATAAAACCGACGCCCGCGCATTGGAGAGGCAACCGCTTTTAACTCAATCCTGTTTACTAACTTACACCAAATATAAAATTGTAATAAAATATGACAAGCAATTAAAAACATAAGGAAGGATTTATAAAAAAAAGGTAGAATTGTAGGATCAAATAAAAAATAGAGGTGAAAATATGATAGAAAAACATCAAAGTAAATCTCCCAAAATATATGGATTAGAAGTTTTAAACAGACGTGTACCACCAACACACTTCAATAAAACGAAAATAGAGCACGATCTGTCTTTAGCGCTATCGGGTTACCGTGGTGAAAAATCAATAAGTTACTATTTATCATTCCTCGATCCAGATAAGTACTCTATATTACATGGCTTACGCTTAAGAGATGCATTAAATCGTTATTTCCAAATTGATGTCTTGTTACTATCGAATTTTTTTCATATGATAGTAGAAGTAAAAAACCTTTCTGGTAATTTGTATTTAATGCAAGATCCTAATCAACTGGTTAGAACTTCAAATGATAATAGTAAAGAATACTTTCAAGATCCAATTCTCCAAGTGCGTCGCCAAATTGTTCAGCTCCAATCATGGATGAAAAAATATAATTATCCTCCTCGCCCCATTATCTATTTAATTGTCTTTGCAAATTCTAATGCAGTTATTGAGATTGCCCCTGATTACGATGAGGCCAAAGAGACTGTTATTCGTTCAGAAGCTCTCCCTTTCAAATTTGAGGAAATTGAAGCCACATATAATATTCAAAATGTACAACAGATAGATATAAAAAAGCTTATTCATCTATTGATCAAAAAAAACGAGCCATTATATGCAAACTTACTTCAAACATATGAGGTACGTGCAGAAGAGATTATTAAAGGAGTATCTTGCCCTAACTGTTCACAAATCCCCATGAAAAGACTAAATGGAACATGGTATTGTCCTCGTTGTACAACAAAATCAAAAGAAGCTCACGTATCTTCACTAAAAGACTTCCAACTACTTTTTGGCCCCACAATTAACAATAGTCAATTTCGTTCATTCTTAAAAATCGAATCTAGGTCCGTTGCCACTCGCTTGCTAAAGTCTATGAATTTAAATCACTCAGGTCAACAAAAAAATCGAAAATATATGCTCCCTCCAATAATTTAAAAATATTTATAACCATTTCAACTTCACTTATGAGTAATTCAATTAAAATTGTATGGGTGACGGCTTAAGAAAATTTCTGTAGTCTAGTTTGAGCTGTACCCATAATCAATAAGTGTGCACCACGATCGCGCACAAATGTGGAAAACCGCGCACAATCGACAGAGAAACGCGCACAAAACCGACGCCCGCGCACAAAACCGACGCCCGCGCACAACCTACAATCCACCCACCTTCCCCATGCGGCGCCCCTCCATGTCAACACTTGCACGTCTACAAATCACCTTAGCAAACTATTATATTCGTAAAATTTTTATTTAGAAGTCTTAAAAAAAATCAATGTCAAAAATGAGGATTTCGTCGACAGGATTCGACACCGTCAAACAAGTTCAGCGCGACCCAATGTAAGTAATGAAAAATGATAAACCCTTTAGTATCAAGGGTTCGGTCGGTTAGTAACATAACGATAGTAATTTGTATAATATCCAGGCACTTGAGAAAAATGTGGACATATTTTGAACGGCTTTGTTATAATTTAGTAGGGGAGTTGAAAAAAATAAAAGACTAAATAGCAATAGGAATGGAGGGAGAGAGCGCATGGATTTGGATTTATATCTAAATAGTTACGTGTATGTGATCATATTCTTGCTTTTAGGTATTGCACTTCCAGTAGGGGGATTAACGTTTGGTAGGTTAGTAAGGCCTCACAACCCATATCCTGAAAAATTAGTCCCTTATGAAAGTGGTATTTTGCCAACTGGGGATGCTCAAATACGCTTCAGCGTGGCCTACTACATAGTAGCGCTAGAGTTCGTAATCTTCGACGTTGAAACCGTATTCATATATCCTTGGGCAGTAGCCCTTGATCATCTTGGATGGTTCGGGATTAATGCAATGCTGATATTTATTGTTGTTCTTGCGTTAGGCCTTGCGTACTCTTGGAAAAAGAAGGTGCTAGAATGGAACTAAAAAAACAGGGGTTTGAAGAGTTTGATCCAGCAGTAGTCGAAGAAGTAAAGCGTAATGTTCTTGTTACGAAGGTAGAAGAAGTAAAAGCATGGGCGCGTACGAGGTCATTTTGGCCATTAAGTTTTGGGTTAGCCTGTTGTGCGATTGAAATGATGGCCACAGGTGCAGCGCGTTATGACTTAGACCGTTTCGGTGTTATTTTCCGTGCATCTCCACGTCATGCTGACTTGATGATTGTTGCAGGAACAGTAACTGCTAAGATGGCACCAGTCGTGAAACGCTTGTACGACCAAATGCCAGAGCCCAAATGGGTTATTGCAATGGGATCCTGTGCAACTTGCGGAGGACCTTATCACAAAGCTTATAGTGTTGTTAACGGCGTTGACAAAATTATTCCTGTCGATGTTTACATCCCAGGTTGTCCACCAACTCCACCTGCGTTGTTAGACGGCATTGAGAAACTTCGTGTTCAAATTCGTGAAGAAGCGAAAGGTAAGAGAAGGAAGAAGGTGGGCCAAAGGATATGAGTCAAAAATTATTAGATAAAGTACTAAATAAAATTGAAGAATTATCCGGCCCGGAGGTCGTTATAGAAAGTAAATTAAATTTCGAAGAACCTTTTTTAATCATTGATAGTGAAAATTGGAAGATAGAGATTCCTCAAATGCTACGAGATGATGAAGAATTAAGGTTCGATTTCTTATGCTGTTTAACAGGTGTTGATTATGAGGAGCATATGGAAATCATTTATAACTTTTATTCAATGGAACTAAACCATTATCTTTGTATAAAAGTAAAAACGCCAAGATCGAATCCAAAGGTAGTTTCTGTACAACCTATTTGGAAAACGGCTGATTGGCATGAGCGTGAAGCATATGATTTATTAGGCATTGAGTTTCCAGGTCATCCGAATTTAACGAGAATTTTACTAGATGATGACTGGGAAGGACATCCACTTCGCAAAGATTACGAGTTTAATAAAGAAGAAATGGGTTTATCGTAGGGGGTGACTATTGATGAGTATAAAAACTGAGCAAATGGTATTAAACATAGGCCCGCAACACCCTAGTACACACGGTGTATTTCGTATTGAGGTAGTCATGGAAGGTGAAATTATTAAACAAGCAAGACCTGTGATCGGTTATTTACATCGAGGTACAGAAAAACTTGCTGAAGATTTAACGTATTCTCAGTTTATTCCATACACAGACCGCCTTGACTACATGAACGCTATGACAAACAACTATGTCTACTGTGCTGCTATAGAGAAGATGATGGGACTTGAAGTTCCTGAAAGAGCTGAGTATTTACGTGTCATTACGATGGAGCTTAATCGGATTGCAAGTCACCTTGTTTGGTGGGGAACTTACTTACTAGATATCGGTGCTTTAAGTCCGTTCATTTATGCGTTCAGAGATAGAGAAACGATCCTTGACCGACTAAACGAAATTAGTGGAGCGCGAATGACGTTTAACTATATGCGCATCGGTGGTGTGAAGTGGGATGCACCAGACGGTTGGATTGAAAAGGTAAAAGAAACCGTGAAAGATCTTCGTGAAAAAATGGAAGAGTACGACACACTTGTCACAGGAAATGAAGTTTTCCTAGGGCGAACAAAGGGTGTAGGAATTATTAAGAAAGAAGATGCCATCAATTGGGGGCTTTCAGGTCCAACCTTGCGTGGTAGCGGTGTCAATTTTGATCTGAGAAAAGATCAGCCATATTCAATTTATGATCGTTTTGATTTTGATGTGCCAACAAGAGAAGAGGGCGATTGCTTTGCGAGGTACGAAGTAAGGTTGGAAGAAATGCGCCAATCTTTGCGCATTGTTGAGCAAGCGTGCGAGCAAATTGTTGAAGGCGACATTATTCATAAAAAAGGCCAACGAATTATGATGCTTAAGCCACCAGCTGGCGAAACATATTTCCGTTGTGAAGCGTCAAAAGGTGAAATTGGCGTTTACGTCGTCAGTAATGGGAAAAATAAGCCTTACCGTGTAAAGCTTCGTCGTCCATCGTTTGTAAACGTAGAAATTCTTGCTTCTATGCTAAAAGGTAGAAACATCGCTGACTTAGTAGCAATTTTCGGAAGCCTTGACGTCGTTTTAGGGGAGGTCGATGCGTAATGGAACTCCTTTTTATGGTGTTTTATGGTGTAGCTGTTTTAGGGTTATTACTAATTGGCGTTATGTATGCGATTCTCTTTGAAAGAAAAGTTATCGGATATATGCAAGTCCGTATTGGGCCAAACCGACACGGGCCATGGGGAATGCTGCAAACCGCTGCAGACGTTATGAAACTTTTAATGAAGGAAGATATTATCCCATCACGAGTTGATAGAAAAGTATTTATTATTGCTCCGGTTCTTGCGTTTGCACCGTCATTTATGGTGTTAGCGACGATTCCTTGGAGTGAAAATTTAGTCGGTGCAAATTTAAATATTGGTGTTCTTTACTTTATCGGTATTTCTTCAATCTCAACGATTGGTGTACTGATGGGTGGATGGAGTTCGAACAATAAGTATTCATTAATGGGAGCGATGCGTGGAGTCGCTCAAATGATTAGTTATGAAATTCCACTCGTTCTTGCCATTATTGGGGTTGTTATTTTAGCTGGTTCATTAAACTTAAATGACATTGTCTATGCGCAGCGTGACATGGGAGTTTGGTTTATCGTACCGCAAATTTTAGGTTTTGTTATTTATTTAATTGCAGCAATTGCTGAATTAAATAGGTCTCCGTTTGATTTGCCTGAGGCAGAAAGTGAGCTTGTATCAGGGTATCATACTGAATACAGTGGATTTAGAATGGCATTTTTCTTCCTTGCTGAATACGTGTATGCAATTGCCATTTCAGCGCTTGCGACAACGTTGTTTCTTGGAGGATGGCTAGGGCCAATTTTACCAGGTGTTGTATGGTTTTTCCTCAAAATGTGTATCTTTATGTTCATTTGGTTTTGGTTACGTGCAACAATGCCACGTGTCAGAGTGGACCAATTAATGTCCTTTGGATGGAAGGTTTTAATACCACTAGCACTACTTAACATTGTCATAACGGCAGTGATAAAAGTATGGATGGGGTGATGTAAATGTTTAATTTTTTAAAGGGTTTCGGTGTTACGCTGAAATACTTCGCAAAAGAGAAGGTTACCATCCAATACCCAGAACAAAAACCAGAAATTCCAGAACGTTTCCGCGGAATTCAACGATTTTTCCCAGATAAATGTATCGTGTGTAACATGTGTGTCAATGCATGTCCAACGGATGTGATTACGTTAACAGGAAAGCCACATCCTGACAATCCGAAGAAAAAAGTGATTGATACGTATAACATCGATTTTCAAGGCTGTATTTTATGTGATTTTTGTACAGAGGTTTGCCCAACTGATGCGATTGTGATGACGACAAAGTATGATAATCTTTCAGACTATACTCGTGATCCGATGTATAAAGACATTGATTGGTTGTCAGCGAACGATGTGTACGGAAATTACACGGTTGAAGAAGAGAAAGAAGAAGCTAAGCGGGGTGAAGAAAAGTGAATGCAGAGTTAATTATTTTTCTAATCCTAGCCATTCTTTCAATCTCGTGCTCCGTTCTTGTCATTATTTTAAAGAGAATTGCACATCGAGTGTTATGCATGGCATTTACATTCTTCGCTGTTGCAGGACTTTACTTTTTACTTAGAGCAGAGTTCATCGGAATTGTTCAAATCATGGTTTATGTAGGGGCACTTTCAATCCTATTTGTTTTCGGTATGATGATGACAGATCATAAATCAGTGTCCATTGGACCAAAACGTACATTTAGTTTTAAAATGGTAAGTTTAGCAGGGGTAGCAGTATTGTTATTTCTCATGTTAAAGGGGATTTTCACTTTAGATGTACCTGGGCAAGAATATTATATCGGAAGTGCAGAAGCAATTGGAATTGAGCTTTATGGAAACTACGTCATCGCGTTCCAAGGTGCAGGAATACTGTTGCTTGCTGCTTTAGTAGGAGCCATTGTTTTGGCACGAAAGGAGGCCGATTAGAATGGTACCAGTTCAGTTATATCTAGCACTAGCGGCTATTCTATTTTGTATCGGCTTATATGGAGTACTGACGAGAAGACATCTTGTGATCGTTCTTGTTTCAGTAGAGTTAATGCTCAATGCTGTTAATATTAATCTAGTCGCGTTCTCCAGTATTGGACCGTTTGCCAACATTACAGGGCAAGTGTTTACCTTGTTTGTTGTGACAGTTGCTGCTGCAGAGGCGGCGGTTGGTTTAGCGATTTTAATAGCATTATATCGTAATCGAAAATCAATTGATGTCATAAAACAAGATCTTATGCGTTGGTAAGGCTATAGCTAGTAGAAATTGTTCAAGAACTTTTTGAACGACCTCTAGTAGACTAAATGAGGAAAAGGTGATGGTATGATACAATATGCCTGGATAATACCCGTCTTCCCACTATTAGCCTTCGTAGTGCTTTTACTTTTTGGAAGATTACTGAAAGAGAAAGCGGCATACGTTGGAATTATTGCAATGGCTGCTTCATTCGGGGCGTCGTTAATCGTCTTATTCGAAAGAATCGGTGGGGAAGGTTATCAGTATGTTGTAAGGTGGATCACGTTTGGTGAACACACAATTACAATGGGGTACGAGGTAACAGCATTAAACGCGATGATGTTAATTGTTGTTACAACAGTAAGTTTACTTGTTCACTTATTTTCAAAAGCATATATGCACGGGGATGATCGTTTCCCAGTGTTCTACTCTTATTTAGGGTTATTCTCGTTTTCGATGTTAGGACTTGTGTTGTCACCTAATATTCTTCAACTCTTTATTTTCTGGGAGTTAGTAGGGTTGTGTTCATTCCTATTAGTAGGTTTCTGGTTCTTTAAACCTGAAGCTGCTGCTGCGGCAAAAAAGGCGTTTTTAACGACAAGAATCGGAGACGTGGGACTATTTATAGGTTTAATACTTATATTTATTTATACTGGATCATTTGAATATGCTACCATTTTTGCTGCTATTGAAAATGGTTTAGTAGAACAAACAATGGTGACGATCATTGCTATCTGTATTTTCCTAGGGGCAGTCGGGAAATCGGCACAATTCCCGCTTCATGTATGGTTACCAGATGCGATGGAAGGTCCGACACCAGTATCAGCGTTAATCCACGCCGCTACGATGGTAGCTGCAGGGGTATACTTAGTGGGGGTTATGTATCCTGTATTTTTAGCATCAGAAACGGCATTAACCGTTGTTGCGTATACAGGAGCGATTACAGCGATTTTCGCAGCATCAATTGCGCTTGTTAACACTGATATTAAGCGTGTGCTTGCGTATTCAACCATCAGTCAGCTTGGATTTATGATTTTAGCTCTTGGAACAATGGGGTATGTAGCAGGTTTATTCCACTTAATGACTCACGCGTTTTTCAAGGCACTTCTATTTTTAGGAGCTGGTAGCGTTATTTACGGAATGCATCACAGACAAGATATTAAAGACATGGGTGGTCTTTGGAGCAAAATGAAGATCACAGCCATTACGTTCTTAATTGGAACACTAGCGATTGCGGGGGTACCACCTTTTGCAGGGTTCTGGAGTAAAGAAGTTATTTTAGCGGCTGTTTTATACAATGGCGATCCGTTCTTGTTTGCGATTGTATCAATCACAGCAGCGATGACAGCGTTTTACATGTTCCGACTTTTCTTTAAAGTATTTACTAAGGAATATCGTGGTAGTGATAATTTAGAAGCAGGTGAGCATCACCATGAGCCACATGAAAGCCCAAGTGTGATGACAATCCCTCTAGTTGCATTGGCCGTACTTGCCATTTTTGCAGGGTTTGTAAACACGCCAATCTTCGGTTTTGGACTTGAAGCGTTCTTAACAGAAGGAGTGAATGTAGGTTACCAAGCTCACGGAGAAGTCTGGTTGATCCTTTATTCAATTGTGATTGCTGCAGCTGGTATTTTCTTAGCGTACTTAATCTACTATAAAGGCACAATTTCAGAAAGCTATTTTCCTAATCTTGTACCAGGAGTGCACAAACTATTATTAAACAAGTATTACATGGATGAGCTCTACGCAGTCGTTTTTGTTCGTCCGGTTGTCATTCTTGGAAAAGTTCTTTGGGGAATTGATCGCTTTATCATTGATGGAATCGTGAATATGCTTGGCTACCTAACAAAGGGAACAGGCTATGTCATTTCTAGAAGGCATACAGGACAACTGCAAACGTACGGTTTAGTAACCGTTGTTGGCGGAATGGCAGTTATGATTCTCGCCTTTGTATTAAGGGGGTATTTCGGATGATCCCAAATATATTAAGCGTACTCGTCTTTTTACCTTTATTAGGGGCATTAATCATTTTAACTATTCCTAATGAACATAAAAATGTCATTCGTTCAGTCGCTGGCATCACTTCATTTGTAACTTTGATTATTTCAGTGATTGTTTGGAATGTCTTTAATCGAAGCACAGCAGGAATGCAGTTTGCTGAAAACTATACGTGGATCGACTTAGGGTTTGTTTCGTTTAACTATCAATTAGGTGTTGATGGACTATCGATGCCACTTTTAGTATTAACAACGATTGTTACATTCCTTGGGATCGTTGCATCAGTATCAATTAAAGATCGTGTGAAAGAGTACTTCGTTTGGATGCTTATTTTACTAACAGGGATGCTAGGAGTATTTGTAGCACTAGACATGTTCTTGTTTTTCTTATTCTTTGAATTAACGTTAATTCCAATGTTTTTTATTATCGGAATTTGGGGTGGAAGTCAAAAAGAATATGCAGCATTTAAGTTTTTAATCTATACAGGACTAGGAAGTGCAGTCATGTTAATTGCCTTCTTTGCGATGTTCTACCAAGGCGCAGTCGCTGAGGAAGCAACGTTAAACTTCCTACGATTAGCTGAAATTTATGCAAATCCTGCGAATGCTCACATTATTTCAGATGCATTTAAAGCTGGTTTGTTCATAACTTTATTTGTTGCTTTTGCTGTAAAATTACCAATTTTCCCTTTCCATACGTGGTTACCAGATGCCCACGTTCAAGCGCCAACTCCAGCTAGTATGATTTTAGCGGGTGTATTGTTAAAAATGGGTGCATACGGATTACTTCGTGTCGGATTTGGAATTTTACCAGATCAAGCAGCAAAATTTGCCTTTTTAATCGCAATCCTTGGGGTTGTAAACATCATTTATGGTGCACTACTCGCTCTCGTTCAAAAAGATTTGAAAAAACTTGTGGCGTACTCAAGTATTTCACATATGGGGATTGTCCTATTAGGTGCAGCGTCATTCACGACGCAAGGTATGCAAGGCGCAATTTTCCAATTAGTTTCTCACGGCTTTATCGCAGCACTTCTATTCTTTATGGTTGGGGCGATTTACGAGAGAACTCATACACGTATGATCGAAGACTTAGGTGGTTTATCAAAAACGATCCCAATTTTGGCTGGGTTCTTACTGGCTGCCGCTATGGCTTCAGTTGGACTGCCGGGCATGTCAGGATTCGTTAGTGAGTTGTTAGCATTTATGGGTATTTTCGGGGCATCTCCGGATATCATTCCTGCTGCAAAAACAATCGCTGTTGTTGCGGCACTTGGTATCATTCTCACAGCTGCATACTTACTGTGGGCGATGCAAAGAACAACATTTGGACAATTACATCAATCGAATGCACATTTAGAAGATGCACGTCCAATTGAATATATCCCAATGATTTGCTTACTCGGTTTAACGATTTTAATTGGGGTGTACCCAGCGATTTTAAGTGACGTTATTAATATTACAGTGATCGACATTGTGTCGAAGATAGGGGGTTAAAGACAATGACAGCATTTAACGCAGACTGGTCTTTAATGACTCCGGAGATTGTGTTGGCAATACTTGCTTTAACAGTGTTTACGATTGATTTTACAACGGGGATACGTGGAAAAAAACCGTTCATCGGTATTTTAAGCGTATTGTCACTTTTAATTACGATCATCCTTGTCGTTATTTTTAACCAAACACCAGGATCAATAGGTGCAACGTTCGTTGTTGATCCTTATGCAATGCTATTTAAGATTGTCATCTTAATTGGGGTTGCACTTGTGATTATTAATTCCATGTCTTATATGGAAAAGCACCACGAAATGTATCAAGGTGAATTGTACTCGCTTTTACTTTTTGCAGCACTTGGTGCGATGTTAATGGTGTCTTCTGCCGATTTAATTACGTTATTTATCGGACTAGAGATCCTAAGTATTTCTTCTTACTGTTTAGCTGGCTTCCGAAAATCTCAAGCAAAATCGTCTGAAGCAGCGCTAAAATATGTTGTGTTAGGTGGAACAGCATCAGCGTTCATTTTATACGGGATGTCGTTTATGTACGGTTTAACAGGAACGACGAATTTGGGGGAAATTGGAGCAGGGATCCAACAGCTATACGGACAATATCCGTACCTAGTGATTATGTCATTACTATTTATGATTGCAGGTTTCGGTTTTAAAATTTCGATTGTACCGTTCCATATGTGGGCCCCAGACGTTTATGAAGGCGCGCCAACACCAATTACAGGGTTTTTAGCTACTGTTTCAAAAGTTGCTGGATTTGCGATTATGATCCGAATTTTGGCTGTAGGTTTTGGTGGAATTTATCATGAGTGGTATTTCGTGATTGCTGTGATTGCAGCGTTAACGATGATTGTCGGTAACACAGTTGCGTTAGTACAGAAGAATGTGAAGCGTCTTATGGCTTACTCAGGAATTGCGCAAGCGGGTTACTTACTCGTTCCACTTGCTGCGTCACTTTCGTTTAACATTACGATGAGTATGATCGTTTACTACGCATTTGCTTATATATTTATGACATTAGGGGCATTTGCGATTATTACACACGTAACGGAAAATGCTGAAAGTGAGGATATTTCTAGCTTTGCTGGACTACAAAAGCGGTCGCCGTTTTTGGCGCACTCAATGACGGTTTTCCTTCTTTCGATGACAGGTTTACCGATCACAGCCGGTTTTGTTGGGAAGGTGTACATTTTCTTAGGCGTCATGTCGAGTGAAATGGTATGGCTCGCAGTGGTTCTAATTGTAACAAGTACAATCTCGTTCTTCTATTACTTTGGAATTATTAGACAAATGTACATGATGGATCCTAAGGAAGATAGTAGCATGCTAAAAGCACCGACAAGCATTTCGCTTATCGTGACGATTTCACTTATCGGTACTTTCGGCCTAGCTTTTTTTGCCAACATGCTGACCAACTATATGAACGGCTTAATGTGGATCATCCTTTAGTATTCACAAGTTATAATAAATTCAAACCTACCAGAATGAAAAATTTTGGTAGGTTTTTATTTTGGAAGAATGAGTTCACATCGGCTACTTCAGCGTGATGTGCAAGGTGGATCAACGATCGTGCTTTTTTGAAGTTTAGAAGGTGAGCTGCCGAGGAAGCGGACTACAGTTCCGTTATTTCTGAAAAAATGGCTGTTTTTTGAAGCTAATGGACTTAGGTTCCGTTATTTGCTATTTTTCGTGATAATTCTAGAAATTTTGAGCAAATAACGGAACCACGGTCTGCAAAAAAATTTAAAATGAAATATTTTTAAAAATAACGGATTCTCTGTCCGATCCGATAAAAATATCATTATCTTCATTTGTCGAAGAAAATAGTCAGTTTTCTTCATATTTAAAATAGCTTTTTATTAGAAATTTCGTTATTATAAGAAATGTGTCTGTTATATAAGTGGTTTTTTTTAGTATTATCATATTTTTTCATATGTAGTCACGAAAAAAATTATGATATATAACAGAAATACGTAAGGTTAGGGGTTTTTACAAATGTTAGAACAGTTTGGACAACAAGCTCTTGTCCACCTTCTTGTAAATCTCGCGTTTTTAGTAGTCATTTGGTGGGCTTTACAAGCGTTTCGCTTTGAATTCCTTGTGAAAAATCCAAAAGGACCACAAGGTAAAGTATTGATGATTATTACAACTATTGCGCTAACACAGTTAGTAAGTGGCTTCTTTTTAGATTACCTAAACTGGTCAAAAATGCTTCGCTTTCTCTTTTAAAAGCGGTCTAGCTTCAGCTTGGTCACTTCGTAGCTGTTTTACGACGAGTAAACGGAGTGTAACAAGAATAGCTGCTCGTGACCAAGGTGCTTCTGCTTTCCTTAATTAAATACGGATTTTGTCGACTTTTAACTACAACTTCCATGTATTTATGCTCTCGAACTGGTAAAAATGCTAGTAAGAGAATAGTTCGACGAAATCGAACGTATAAGGAGAGAGAGAAGCATGGGGAATAAACATAAGCTGCACATCATATTTTTTGGTATTGTGTTCTTCAGTCTTTATTATTTAGGACTAAGTGGGAAAGGAGAAGCAACGGTAGAAAATCCGTTCTCTGAATTAAACCAAATTGTAGATGTAATGGATAAACATGATATTGAGCTTACTGAATGGACGCTATATACACGGGGTCACTTAAATCACTGGACAGAACCAGGTGAATATGAAAAAGAATTAAAGACAATTCAACAGATGATAAGCCATTTTGATTGGGAACCACTAAAAGATTACCCAAAAAACCAAAAGAAGGCGATCGGCACATTTATTCACCACGATATAGGTGTTATCCAAACACTTACCTACATTGTCTACCCTCACAACAAGCAGTTACATTCATATCTAATTTACGAAGTTCAAGGTGTTCAAACGTTATCCGAAAAGCAATTAGACTCCCTTACGTCAGTAGTACTTTTTAGGCATCAAGACTTATTTAATAAGAATACCAAAATTTTCACTTGTGCAACAGGAAATGGCAGTGATAAACTAAATCTTGGTTTAGGTGAGCAAGCAGAACTTTTACTGAAAGAATTCTCTGCTCAGAAAATTGAGGCATTAAAAGAGGAAACGTTCATTTCCATCTCTGCATACACTAATATATGGAACAGTTCCTTAACAACAAATGAAGAAAGTATGAATTTACAGCTAGCTATTCGAGCAAATGAACGATTGGGCGGTAAAACTACCGTGACAATTGGCACGCCGATAATTACGACTGAATATTAATAGTATAGAAACTGGACGTCGGAGGGGAATACGTTGGAAAAAATAATAGTCCAAGGAGGTAAACGGTTATCTGGTAAAGTGAAAGTCGAAGGCGCTAAAAATGCTGTTTTACCAGTAATCGCTGCATCTATTTTAGGTAGTGAAGGAAAGAGCCATATTTATGATGCACCAGCACTTGCTGATGTATACACAATAAATGAAGTTTTACGAAATTTAAATATCGATGTTTCTTATGAAAATGGAAGCATCGAAGTGGACGCCGAAAAAACATTAAAAACGGAAGCTCCTTTTGAATACGTTCGTAAAATGAGAGCCTCGTTTCTTGTTATGGGCCCACTATTGGCTCGAGTTGGTCATGCACGAATTGCCCTTCCAGGTGGATGTGCGATTGGTTCACGTCCAATTGACCAGCACTTAAAAGGTTTTGAAGCAATGGGAGCCAAAGTAGAAATTGGTAATGGTTTTATTGACGCTAAAGTGGACGGACGCCTTAAAGGAGCAAAAATCTATTTAGATTTTCCTAGTGTAGGCGCAACTGAAAATATTATGATGGCCGCTACACTTGCAAAAGGAACAACAATCATTGAGAACGTAGCAGAAGAACCGGAGATTGTATGTTTAGCTACGTATTTAAATGCAATGGGGGCGAAAGTTCGTGGTGCTGGTACAGGTACGATCCGTATTGAAGGAGTCGAAAAACTTGTCGGTGCCAAGCATACAATAATCCCAGACCGTATTGAAGCAGGAACATTTATGGTTGCCGCTGCTATTACTGGTGGTGACGTATTTGTTGAAGGTGCTCTTACTGAGCATTTACGTCCGTTAATCGCAAAAATGGAAGAAATGGGTGTTACTATTATTGATGAAGAAACAGGTATTCGCGTCATTGGCCCAGAAAAATTAAAGCCAATTGACATTAAGACGATGCCACATCCAGGTTTCCCGACAGATATGCAATCACAAATGATGTCTCTACTTTTAAAAGCAGAAGGCACGAGTGTGATTACAGAAACAGTTTTTGAAAATCGTTTTATGCACGTGGAAGAATTCCGTCGTATGAATGGAAATATTAAAATTGAAGGTAGAACAGCAATTATTTCAGGGCCAACTTCCCTACAAGGAGCAGAAGTTGCAGCCACTGATTTACGTGCGGGAGCAGCATTAGTCATTGCTGGTCTTGTGGCAGACGGCTACACAAGAGTTGTGGAGCTAAAACACATTGATCGTGGCTACGTTGACTTTGCTGGCAAACTAAGAAGCCTAGGAGCTCAGGTCGAAAGAGTATATGAAGTTGATCACACTCAATTTGAGAACCTTGAGGCACCGTCTCCGTTAAAAATGAATCCAAACCTAGCGTAGGTATGCCTATTTTTGTCTGTTATGTTGTGTGACATCATTTTGGACAAAAAGCAAAGCTATCTATTCTAAAACAACACAGGAGAGTATTTCACACAAATGAAAAACTCTCCTTTTTGATTTTTAAATATGGACAAACTGTGAAAAAATCCAGCGTAATGTAATGAATTTTTTTCTGCCTAATAAATGAATGAATTTCATAATCCATCATTCTCCCAACTAAGATGTAGTTTTATGTAGCTCGGTTATTGTAATCATCAAATTCACTCATATACATAAACATAAAAATCTTGATAACTTCATGCCTACATACTTTAATGAATTTCATCATTGTTTATCTGAAATTTTTTTAGGGTAAAAGACCCCCACCTCTAAGCGGAGACTGCTGAAAAAGCCCAAATTTTTTTATCTGAAAAATAATATTCAAAAAACGAGCCTCTAATCGCTTCTAAGGCTCGTTTGAGGGGTTAGGGAGACATTTTTGGCCCCCTATAATCATACGTTTTTCAAAAACATTCACTTTTTCAGTGGCCTCCTCTAAGCGTAGGTGGGATTTCCCGATGTTTCAGCTTGCTGAAACGAGTTCACTTTCACTACTAGGATACTAAATTGATGGATAAAACAACATTTAAACTTATGTAGCTCCATTTAAGTAAATGATGAAATTCACTCACTTATTAGACTCTGAATTTAAAGGTCTATTTTCTTTGAAACAGTCATAAACTCCGTATAGACAATGGAATATTAGCTGCAATTATCGTCTACAAATCTTAGTCCAATTTCAAAAACTGGAGGCGTATAGGCAATGCGACAACTAATCATAATCGGTGCAATTCTATGTAGTATCATTTTAATTATTCCTACGATGCTTGTACTAGCATTTAAAGGAGATGCACAAGAGCAAACGGTAAACTCCGCAGTCGTGCAAACATCAAACGTAACAAATACGGAGGAAGGTTCAATAGGAGTTCCAGAAGATTTATCAGTGGCCGTTTTTCGGACAAAGTCAAATGTCATCGAAGAAGTTGATTTTGAAGACTATATTGTTGGTGTGGTATCTTCAGAAATGCCAGCAGATTTTTCACTTGAAGCACTAAAGGCGCAAGCGCTAACAGCGCGTACCTTTATCATTAGACATATGTTAAATCCGCTAGATACCAATATACCAGAAGGGGCCATCGTATTAGATACAGTCATTCATCAAGTTTACCAAAACGAAGATGAACTTCGAAAAAAATGGGGCAAAGATTATGAACGGAGACATTCGAAAATCTTAGAAGCAGTTCAAAGTACGCGTGGGCAAGTGATCACTTATGAGGGTGAACCAATTACCGCAACCTTTTTTTCTACGAGTAACGGCTATACAGAGAATTCAGAGGATTACTGGCCAAATGAAATTCCGTATTTGAGAAGTGTCGAAAGCCCGTGGGATACCCAATCGCCTCGGTATGTCGCTGAAAAAGTGATCTCAACGCAACAATTTACGAATGCATTAGGAGTACAACTTCCTAATGATGGAACTGTAGGTGAAATTACAGCTCGTACAGATAGTGGCAGAGTAGCAACTGTAAACATAAGTGGAAAATCATTCACAGGTCGCGAGATTAGAGAAGCGTTAGATCTAGACTCTAGTGATTTTCGTTGGAAGCGAAATGGGGACAATGTCGTCATCGAAACTAGAGGCTGGGGGCACGGCGTTGGCATGAGCCAGTATGGAGCTAATGGATTGGCCAAAGAAGGTAAAAGCTATCAAGAAATTATCCAACACTATTACCAAGGTGTCCAAATTTCTTCTGTAGAACCGTTTATGACCGCTCTGGCAGATTAATTAGGTTATTACGAGAACGCATAGATTTTCATTACGAAAATCGTATGCGTTTTTTTGTATTTGGAGAGTTCTGTTAAGTTTGTTTCGGTTTTATAAGGGAAGGGCATCAAAGGCTTGTGATGGTGCTCATATCACTTCAAAAGACTGATTAAGTGGACACCAGTTCCGTTATTTCAATAAAACGCGCGATTCTTAGAAGTTATCGGACATCAGATCCTTTATTTTGTATGATGAGCGCCATTTCTTAAAGGATTTAAGCAAATAGCGGAACCACGGTCCGAAAATGGCAAAAAATTGATGTAATTCTTAAAATAACGTACTCAGTGTCCGTCCCCCCTCCTTAACAAACCTCCAAAAGCTAATCACGAGAAAGCACACCCTCACAGTGCAAAATTTAGCATAAACTGCCTCAAAACTTTTACAAAAAACTATGAATAATTTTGCTAACCTTGTCGAAAAATAAAAATTTAATATTTTTTATAATTGTGTATATAATTCCGTTAATTTGATCAGACTGATTGCTGAGGTGATGATTAAATGAGAGAAGAAAATCAATCTTCTAAATTAACAAAAATGAAGGCAAACCTTCAAAAAATGATGAAAAAACGTTGGGCTTTACCTGCAGTTTATCTTGGTTTAGGAGCAGTTGTTTTGAGTGGTGTCCTTTATCTTCAAGGAACAGCTAATGTAACTCAAGAACAACCAGTTGTTGACGATGAAGGCTATGAAACTGGTGCAGATATTGATGTGAATTATGAAGATGCATTCCCAGTTGCAAAAGTCGATGAAGTGATCAAAATGCCAGTTGTCAATGAAGATGAAGTGAAAGTAATCGGATATTTCTTTGATTTTGATGCTACAGAAGAAGAACAGAAAAAAGCTCTCGTACTTTATGATAATACTTACCGCCAAAATAAAGGCATTGATTTAGCAATGGAGAGCGGTGAAACATTTGACGTAACTGCAGCATTAAGTGGTACTGTTGTTAAAGCCGAAGAAGATGCATTGTTTGGTAAAGTTGTTCATATTGAACACGATAACGGTGTAGTCACTGTTTATCAAAGCTTAGATGACCTAAAAGTTGAAGCAGGTCAATCTGTAAAACAAGGTGATATTATCGCTCAAGCTGGAAGAAGTCTTTATAACAAAGACGCAGGTGTACATGTACATTTTGAAATTCGTCAAGACGGTACTCCAGTAAACCCAATGGATTTTTTCAATCAAACAGTTTCAGCTGTAGATGTTAGTGACAATGCAAATGATCCAAATGAAGATGAAGAAGAAACTGAAGAAGCAGATGAAAAAGATATGGAAGAACAAACTTTTGAATTAGAACTAGAACAAAGCTAATATAATTTTACGACAAAACAGTCCTCTAACTTTGAGGGCTGTTTTTTTGTCAATGTAAGAAAGGCATAAAATTTATGTAGGTCGAAAGGTGTCTAGCTCTAGGCGCCATCAGCTCGATATATTCTTCTTTTCTAAAGAAAACTTAAAATTATCAAAAAAAGGGACATTTTACAAATAAAAACCCTTATTTTATCACGTTTTATGCATATATACCCGTCTCCCTTAATAAAATGTTACAAATCATTAGATTAAACGAAGGGTCCAAAGAAGTCAGGTGATGGAAAATGTAAATAAAAGTTCCTCTCTACATAAGACAGGATGTGTTTAAAAAGTCCTAAATGATAAAAGACGAGTGAGACTGGTATAAAATAAATTTTCTACAGGAACTTCTCCTCACTCTTTTTTCTGATTTTACTGACTTTTTGAACGTGCCTTATTATGAAGAATGAATTTTCCTAGCAATCTGTCACACAGCCTTTTGGACCCTCACGAATTAGGGAGGCGAGAGGTGTGCACGATTACATCAAAGAACGAACAATCAAGATTGGCAGGTACATCGTCGAAACAAGGAAAACCGTAAGAACGATCGCAAAAGAATTCGGAGTTTCCAAGAGCACAGTTCATAAAGACTTAACAGAACGATTGCCTGAAATTAATCCAGAGCTGGCAAATGAAGTAAAAGAAATTTTAGAATATCACAAATCAATTCGCCATTTAAGAGGTGGAGAAGCGACAAAAGTAAAATATCAGAAAACGACAGAACCAGCATCAAAGAAATTTGCAGAAACTCAACAGTAAGAAGAAGAAAATCATATCCCTGCAATGACAATATATGATAAAATAATACATTGGATACAAACTAAGAGTGAACAATGAAACGGTTACTAAAAGCAGGGAGGAAAAAACATGTTTGGCAGGGACATTGGAATTGATTTAGGGACAGCAAATGTTCTCATACACGTAAAAGGAAGAGGAATTGTATTAAATGAGCCCTCAGTAGTCGCAATAGATACAAAAACAAGTAGAGTTTTAGCTGTTGGAGATGAAGCATTTCGCATGGTAGGCCGTACTCCTGGAAACATTGTTGCCCTTCGTCCTATGAGGGATGGTGTAATTGCGAACTTTGACCTGACAGAATCAATGTTAAAGCATTTTTTAGACAAAATTAATGTGAGGGGTTTTTTAACTAAACCGAGAATTTTAATTTGTTGTCCAACAAACATTACATCTGTTGAGCAAAAAGCAATTCGTGAAGCGGCAGAAAAAAGCGGTGGAAAAAATGTTTATTTGGAAGAAGAACCGAAAGTAGCAGCAATTGGAGCAGGAATGGATATTTACCAACCAAGCGGTAACATGGTCGTAGACATAGGCGGTGGGACAACGGATGTTGCTGTATTATCAATGGGCGATATTGTCACCGCCTCTTCAATTAAAGTCGCAGGGGACAAGTTTGATCAGGAAATCTTACACTACATAAAGAAAACATACAAACTACTGATCGGCGAACGTACAGCAGAGCAAATTAAATTCGAGGTAGCAACGGTGTTTCCAGGTGGACGGAAAGAAGAAATTGACATTCGTGGACGTGACTTGGTCAGTGGACTTCCAAGAACGATTACCGTATACTCAGAGGAGATACAAAAAGCGCTTGAAGAGCCAGTTTCTCATATTGTACAAGCTTCAAGAAGTGTATTAGAACAGACACCACCAGAGCTTTCAGCAGATATTATCGACAGAGGTGTAATTATCACAGGTGGTGGAGCATTACTACATGGCATTGATTCACTACTTGCAGAAGAGTTAAAAGTACCAGTCCTAATTGCAGAGGATCCTATGCACTGCGTAGTCAAAGGGACAGGCCTATTATTAGAAAACTTAGATAAAATCGAAAAACGTAAATTTAAGATTTAGTATAACGTTCGGAGTGTCTGGTCGTATTTTTTCCAGATGCTCCATAATTTACATATTAATTTTCATAGGAACCTACCGATATATATGATAGATTAAATGATTGAAAGTGATTTTATCATGGAAGTTAGAAAGGTATCTAGCTACAGTCGCCTTGCGCTTTCCATAAAAATAACGAGGTGAAAACATGATCCGTGGATTTTATACGTCTGCTGCTGGAATGATTGCTCAACAGCGCCGTCAAGAAATGTTAACGAATAATTTAGCTAACGCAAATACGCCAGGTTTTAAAGCAGACGATGCTTCCCTTCGTTCTTTTCCAAACATGCTCGTAAAAGCAATGGGAGGCGATAATCGTCCTTTAGGCAATTCTCATCATGTTGGTGAGTTAAGTACGGGAGTTTATTTACAAGAAAAAACATTGAATTTCCGCCAAGGCGACATCCATGAGACGAATAACAGTACTGACATTGCGCTTTTTCAAGGTGTCGTTCCGGTAAACGAAGAGACAGGACGTCCAGGAGCATTGTTTTTCACAGTTGAAAATAACAATGGTGATACTCGCTATACTCGTAACGGAAGTTTTACAGTCGATGGACAAGGCTTCTTAACGACTGGTGAAGGATTTTATGTCCTTGATAACAACGGAGATCGAATTCAAGTTGCGAATGAAGATTTTCGTGTTTCACGAGAAGGTATCATCTTTAATGATGTAGGTGAAATTACGCAATTAAACGTTGCGTTTGTGGAAAATCCAAATCTACTTGTAAAAGAAGGGAATGGGTTACTCCGTTATGAAGGTGAAGAGCCTGTTGGTACAGCAGTCGGAAATGGTGCGATTACGTATCAACTTCAACAAGGCTTTATTGAGCGGTCAAATGTTGATGCAACGCAAACGATGACGGATATGATGACGGCTTTTCGCGCCTTTGAAGCAAACCAACGAGTACTTCAGGCATACGATCGTAGCATGGAAAAAGCAGCTAACGAGATTGGAAGAATCGGATAATGAACTTTATTTGAAAAAACGAGGTGCAAAATGAATCAATCGATGATCACGGCATCTGTGACAATGGGCCAATTACAAAAAAAGTTAGATACAATTTCACATAATGTAGCTAACGTGAACACAAATGGCTATAAACGTCGCGATGTTCAGTTTCAAGATTTGCTCTTTCAACAGTTGAATAACCAAACCGTTCATCAGCAAGAAACCGGACGAAACACATCGAACGGGCTTCGTATTGGTTCAGGTGCCCGAGTTTCTCAAACGATTCTACGTATGGAACAAGGAGCCATTAATCAAACAGGGCGCCCGCTTGATATAGCAATTGGTGAGAAAGGGATCTTTTTTGAAGTTTTACCAACTGATGAAAATGAACCTCGACGCTTTACGAGGGACGGAGCTTTTTATCTCACGCCGAACCCTAATAATGCAGATGAGTTGTTTTTAGTGACAGGTGATGGTGACTTCGTTATGTCAGCAACTGGTAATGCTATTGCGATACCAGCTAATTACGACTCAATTAATGTTACTGAGACAGGTACCATACTTGTTACGTTAAAAGGAGAACTAGATACTGAGATAAATTTAGGTCAGTTACAACTTTTTCGTGTAACAAAGCCTCAATTATTAGAAAGTATCGGTGATAATTATTTTTCGTTCCCGGATCTTGAACAGCTTGGTCTAGGCTTCGATGATGTTTTAGAATTAGTTCCTGAAAACGAGGGGAAACTAATCCAAGGAGCATTGGAAGGGTCGAACGTTGACTTAGGCAAAGAACTAAGCGAACTAATCCTTGCCCAAAGAGCGTACCAATTCAACACACGCTCCATTTCAATGGCTGATCAAATGATGGGATTAGTAAATAACATTAGAGGCTAGTAAAGTTTGATATTTAGAGCGGAACCTATCAACAACTAATAATGCGTTCTAAATGAAGAAGGTGTATGAATGACAACTAATGAAAAAGAAAATAAAAATAGACAAGCTATACGTAAAGAAAAAGAAGAGAAAAATAAGCGTAATCGCCGCAAGCCCATTCGTCTTATTCCTATCTGGGTCCGTGTATTATTAGTAACATTAATCTTTGCGGCTAGCCTTGTTGGTGGAGCAATGTTTGGCTACGGGATTGTCGGAGATGGTAACCCTACAGATGTACTAGGAAAAGGACCATGGCTGCAAATTCACGACATCATATATAAAGATATTGAGTAGTCCATGACGGGTGTTTTTTACACCTATCATGGGCTTTTGTATTTTGGGAGGTGGATGTAGTACACTTACATTTGTGGTACAATTATAATAATATCAGTTACTATTAGGAGGTACTAATTCATGACTATGCTAGATGTTCAACAAATTAAAGAAATTATCCCGCACCGCTATCCATTTTTACTAGTAGATCGCATCGTAGAACTAGAAGAAGGGACACGTGCAGTTGGAATTAAAAATGTAACGGCTAACGAAGAATTTTTCAACGGACACTTCCCGGATTATCCTGTTATGCCAGGAGTACTCATCATCGAAGCACTTGCACAAGTTGGTGCAGTAGCTATGTTAATCAAAGAAGAAAACCGTGGACGTCTAGCATTCTTTGCAGGAATTGATGGCTGCCGCTTCAAAGGACAAGTGAAACCAGGAGACCAACTTCGTCTAGAAGTAGAAATCACTCGCCTAAGAGGTTCAATCGGCAAAGGAAAAGGAACAGCATACGTAGACGGCAAATTAGTTGCCGAAGCAGAATTAATGTTTGCACTAGGTGAAAAATAAAGTAAGAAGGCTGCCATTTGGGCAGCCTTCTTACTTTAGGGTGGCGCGCACAAAAACGGAGCCCGCGCACAAGCGACAAGGGATCGCGCACAATCGGTGTGGCGCGCACAAAAATGGGAAACCGCGCACAATCGACAAGGGATCGCGCACAACCGGTGTGGCGCGCATAAAAATGGAAAACCGCGCACAATCGACAAGGAACCGCGCATAACGAAGGAAGAATCGCGCATAATCGGTGTGGCGCGCACAAAAATGGAAAACCGCGCACAATCGACAAGGAACCGCGCATAACCGAGGTTGAACCGAGCACAATCGACAAGGGATCGCGCATAACTGAGGCTGAACCGCGCACAACCGACAAGGGGTCGCGCACAACCGGTGTGGCGCGCACAAAAATGAGAAACCGCGCACAACCGAGGTTGGACCGCGCACAACCGGTGTGGCGCGCATAAAAATGGAAAACCGCGCATATTCGACAAGGAATCGCGCACAACTGAGGTTGAACCGCGCACAAAAATCGTAACGTTTCCCCCACTACAAACAAAATTCCTCTATATAATCTTACAAATCGCTATATAATCTGACAAAAAAAATCGAAATTATCGGGTGAAATTTATTCACAACATATAGTCGCTCCTTTCGTATGCTGATATACTAAAATAAAAGGGTTGTTTTAACATCTGAAAGAAAAATTATCTCTACAGGAAAAAACTTCCCGAACGTACGTTAAAAAAGGAGGTGAAAGGCAGCGATTCTCGCTAGCCTAAATAAGATGAGAGAATATGTGAAAAAATTTGCCATTGATTACAATAATGTCTGGAAACTTTTTTGTCACATGAACGACGGTTTGATTATTACAAATTCTAACCAACAAATTTTAGCTGCCAATCCCACTTTTCAAAAAATTACAGGATATACTTATGAAGAGCTTTATATGCAAAATCCACGTATTTTCCAATCAGGTCAAACACCACAATTTGTCTTTGACGAGATGTGGGAAGAAATTATGGAAAAGGGAACATGGACTGGTGAGCTCGTGAATAAGAAGAAAAACGGTGATCATTATTGGTCGTATATCACAATAACCCAAATCAAAAAAGAAAATTTAGAAGACACCTACTATATCGGGATCATCCGTGATATTACTTCTAGAAAGCTAGCAGAGCAAAGTATTTCATACCATGCCTTCCATGATAATTTAACAGACTTACCAAACAGAGTTCATTTCAACCAACTTCTAATGGAGCAAATTAACGAACATAAAACGAACGGAAAAAAATTAGCAGTTATGTTTTTTGACTTAGATCGTTTCAAGATGATTAATGATACGTTTGGGCATCAATTTGGCGATGAGATGCTAAAGGGTGTTGCCAATCGTTTGAAATCAATTTTTGAAAAAAAAGGTACGATCGGTCGTTTTGGTGGAGACGAATTTACGATGTTTATACCAAACATCGAATCTAAAAATGAGGTTACGAGTTTTATCAGTGAAATTTTTAAAAACTTCTCTGAATTACCAATTATGCGTGTGGAAAGAGAACTTTTCATCACGGCAAGTATAGGCGTTAGCATATATCCAGATCACGGAATTGATGCGGGTACGTTAATTAGAAATGCAGATATCGCAATGTATTGCTCAAAAGAAGAAGGAAGAAATAATTATCAGATTTATGACGATACCATGAGTCAAGGGACGTATCAACAGTTAGTTATAGAAACGGACTTGCGAAGTGCGATGGAAAACCAAGAATTTAAAGTTTTTTATCAGCTCCAGGTCGATGTCGATACTTGCATTCCATCTGGTGTTGAGGCGTTAGTTCGTTGGCAGCATCCAGAGCGTGGTTTAGTTCCACCTAATGAATTTTTATCTATTGCCGAGGAAATGGGCTTAATTGTCGATATCGATGATTGGGTGTTAAGAACCGCTTGTGAGCAAATAAAAAAATGGAACGATGCTGGGAATGCTCTGCAAGTTTCCGTAAACATTTCAAGAAAGCAATTCGAACGAAAAGAATTTGTAGACATCGTAAAGCAAGTGATCCGCGATACCGGAATTAACCCAGAACACTTGAAATTAGAAATCACTGAAAATATAGCAATTATCAACATCGCTGCCGCTGTGAAAAAACTGCAAGCACTTAAACAACTAGGTGTACAATTTGCACTAGACGACTTTGGTACAGGTTATTCGTCGTTAAGTCAGTTGAAAAATTTTCCGATAGATACGTTAAAAATTGATCAATCTTTTGTGAAAAATAGCAATGGACACGATGAAGATGCCGTGATCGTGAAGCTTATCATTGCTATGGCCAAAACTCTTAACCTTACTGTTACATGTGAAGGAATTGAGACGGAAGCTCAGTTAGCTGTGATTAGAGAAGAAGGCTGCAATCATGCACAAGGCTACCTCTTTTCAAAACCAGTCCCAGCTGAAGCGCTAGAACGAATGCTCTTATGTGGTGTCTGAAAAAAGATTAACGTCTAACTACGAGACGTTAATCTTTTTATCATCGTTATAAATGGCTTTTTCTGACCGATCAATCCAATCAATTCAGCCGTAATATGTACAAATAGCAGTAACAAACCAATGATTAAAAACGAAACCCATAATGTAGTGTTTGAGAAAATAATCGCACTAATGCCAAAGAATGCACCCATACCATAAATAATTAAAACGGTAGTTCGATGACTAAATCCCAACTGTAAAAGACAGTGATGAAGATGAGACCTGTCAGGGGATGTTAATTTCTGTTTGTTCAAAAGCCTTCGTATGATAGCAAAATATGTATCGAAAATCGGAATCGATAATATTAACACAGGAATAATAAAGCTCACTAACGTAAAACTTTTGAAAAAACCGAGAATGGAGATAATCGAAATAAAATAACCTAAAAATAATGAACCAGTATCACCCATAAAGATTTTTGCTGGATAAAAGTTAAAAACTAAAAATCCTAACGTACTTGCCATTAATAATAAGGTAACCGTCGCGACAAACACTTGTCCATTAATGATCGCCATAAACAAAATTGCTGCTAGAGCGATTGTGGAAACGCCACTTGCCAACCCATCTAACCCATCAATTAAATTTACCGCATTTGTAATCCCAATTATCCAAAGCATTGTAAAAATATATTCTAACATTCCAAGTTCAACTCTATGTAACATCGGTAAATAGATGAACTCGACAGTCAATCCCGAAAAGACGACGATTGCGGCAGCTGCAACTTGCCCAGCTAATTTTATTTTGTAAGTTAAGTTAAACTTGTCATCAAGTACCCCGATAACAATGATGATACAAGCCCCCAAAAAAATTGGCATTAAATATGGATTTGTAGGACTCACGTACATAAATCCAACTAAAAAACCAAGAATAATGGCTAGCCCCCCTAACCTTGGCATCTGGGTCATATGGATTTTCCTCTGATTAGGCTGATCCACTATTCCAAATTTCAATGCAATTTTTTTCACAAATGGCACCGAGCACAAAGATACAACTAAAGAAATTAAAAAACCTACGATATATAAACTCATTACAAACCCCTTCGCCTTAAGGTTTCTCCAAAAAAACGTTCATAAATATTATTTTTATCTTTTCTTTTTTTATGGAAATTTATACTCAGTGAGATGGTGCGAATGAACTTCTTATAGAACTATCGTAATATTTTTGTCTAATCTACTAGACTTTAGTGGAAAAATGTAGTTTATTTAGTATATATGTGAAATCTGAGAGGTGGTAGTTTGAGAAAGTTTGTACTTATTTTTTCTGTGATTCTAATTGCAATGTTTAGTAGTATTCAGTTTAATAGTCAACCGGCTAAGGTTTACGGTGACAATAGTAGAGTAGCGGTTGGAGAAGTGACTGCTTCTTTATTGAACGTCAGAAGTGAGGCAAACGCGAATGCGAGAAGGATTGCACAGCTTCCAAGAGGGACGAAAATTTCAATTTTTGAGATGGGTGTTAACAAAGATTGGTTAAAAATTAAGGTTAACAACCAATGGGGTTTTGTTCATAAAGATTTCGTAACGATTACTGAAACCTTTACCCAATCTAATCAAGTAAAAGTCGCTGATGGTCAAGTGACGGCATCTAACTTAAATGTAAGAAGCCAAGCTAGTGCATCTTCTCAAAGAATTGGAGTACTTGCAAATGGAACAAAAGTGGAAATTTTTGAAACAGGCGTGAACAAAGATTGGTTAAAAATTCAATTTAACAATAGTTTGGGTTATATACATAGTGATTTTGTAACAATTACTCAAAGTAATACGAACCAATCATCAAACCAAATTGTTAGTAAAGGTCAGGTAACAGCAACGAGCTTAAATGTAAGAAGTCAGGCAAGCACTAGTGCAACAAGGTTGACAACTTTACCACAAGGTACGCAAATCGATATCTATGAAACCGGCGTCAACAAAGATTGGTTAAAAATTAGAGTCAACAACCAATGGGGCTATGTTCATAGTAATTTCGTTACGATTACTCAAGGAAACAATAATAGCCAGGCACCAGCAAATGACCAAGTTATTGCTAAAGGCCAAGTTACGGCAACGAACCTAAACGTAAGAAGTGAGCCCAACGCAAGCGCAAGCAGAATGACAACACTACCGCAAGGAACGCAAATTGATATTTTTGAAACTGGAGTAAATAAAGACTGGTTAAAAATTAAGGTTAACAACAGTTGGGGCTATGTTCATAGTGATTTTGTCTCGATGATTCAAGGTAACAGTCCATCACCTAGCCAAGTCATAGAAAAAGGCCGAGTGACTGCAGCATCGCTGAATGTCAGAAGCGAGCCAAATGCGAATTCTACTCGAATTGGTACACTAACTTCGGGAACTCAAGTGGACATTTATGAGATCGGTGTAAATAACGATTGGTTAAAAATTAAACTAGGAAACGAATGGGGTTACGTTCACCGTAATTTTGTAAGTATTGGAAGTGCCCCGCAACTTGATACATCTAAGTTGAGAAATAAAATCATCGTCATTGATCCTGGTCATGGTGGAAACGACCCAGGGGCAGTTGCTCATGGGTATAGGGAAAAAGATATCGTTTTAAAAATGTCATTATTTTTAAAGCAAAAGTTAGAACAAGCTGGAGCAAAAGTAGTTATGACACGTTCTAGCGATGTATTTGTCTCGCTTAGTAATAGAACGGCAGTAGCAAAGAATGCCAATGCTGATATCTTTTTAAGTATTCATACGAACTCCTCAACATTTGAATCGGCTCATGGTACAGAAACTTTTTGGAATCGAAATTACGAACGGCACAACAGCGAAAAGTTAGCCTCGAGCCTACAATCTAAGTTAGTTCAAAACTTAGGACTGAGAGACCGTGGTGTAAAAGAAGCAGGATTTGAAGTGATTAAATACACGCAAATGCCAAGTGTGTTAATCGAACTTGGATTTTTAACAAATAAAGCCGAGGCGCAAAAATTAGCAAGCTCGCAATTTCAGGAGCAAGCAGCTCAAGCAATACTTGAGGGATTACTAGATTACTATAAATAAAAGGTAGCTAACAAGAGGTGCATAAAATGAAAGAAATAAAATGGGGTTCCCCACTTAGCTTCGCTTGTATCGGAGTATTTCTGATCGGCCTTTCATTACTACTCGATACGATTTGGAAGTATTTTTTAAGCTTTGGATAAGAATACAAAAAAGTGTCCGCAAACCGCGGGCACTTTTTTTCTGTAACTTTTTCCGCTCAGTTGTGCGAGAAAATAAATTTATGCGCGCTTCTGTATGAAATGTGCGCGAATTCATGTCGAATATGCGCGATCCCGTGTCGAATATGCGCGTTTCCTAGAATTTGTGCGCGCCCCGATGATTTGTGCGCGATAATTCAAAAATATGCGCGCTCCCATGTCGAATGTGCGCGATTTCCAGAATTTGTGCGCGCCCCGATGATTTGTGCGCGATCGCGAGCAGTTTATGCGCGAAAATTTAAAAATATGCGCGATCCCGTGTCGAATGTGCGCGCATCTCAGAATTACTGCGCGCCCCGATGGTTTGTGCACGAACGCGAGCAGTTTCTGCGCGAAAATTTAAAAATATGCGCGATCCCGTGTCGAATGTGCGCGATTTCCAGAATTTGTGCGCGCCCCGATGATTTGTGCGCGATCGCGAGCAGTTTATGCGCGAAAATTTAAAAATATGCGCGCTCCCGTGTCGAATGTGCGCGATTTCCAGAATTTGTGCGCGCCCCGATGGTTTGTGCACGAACGCGAGCAGTTTCTGCGCGAAAATTCAAAAATATGCGCGCTCCCGTGTCGAATGTGCGCGCATCTCAGAATTACTGCGCGCCCCGATGGTTTGTGCACGAACGCGAGCAGTTTCTGCGCGAAAATTCAAAAATATGCGCGACCCCGTGTCGAATGTGCGCGATTTCCAGAATTTGTGCGCGCCCCGATGATTTGTGCACGAACGCGAGCAGTTTATGCGCGAAAATTCAAAAATATGCGCGCTCCGGACCACTTCCCATCGATAAATCCTGTATTTCCAATCCTTCCCCCAGTCCCGTATAATAGGAATGTTAGCGCTTAAACTTGACTATTTACCTATCGATCAACTTTATAACCGCTGCATTTGATGGATTCTACCCAATATAAAATTCGTGCAGTGACCTTGAAGCATTCCGTTTAATGTATAATTTAAGATAAACATCACGGCTGCCGCAGCCTTCTAAAAAATGAAAAGGGGAGATTATCTTGGCAAGATGGTTAACGATCATCCTAATCACAGCAGGGGTTATTCTAGTTTCAGTTAGTCTATATCAAATTTTTGAGGGGAAAAAGGATGTTTCGGTTGCGATGAAAGAGGCGGAAACCATTGTCTCGCAATCTAAAAACCAAATTGAAACACAAGAAGAAGTCGTCTTCACCCCTGAACCAAATGATGTGATTGGAATTATTTCGATCCCGAAACTTAACAAAGAGCTACCGATCATTGCAGGGACAGAAGAGGAGCAGCTAAAAAGGGGAGTCGGCCACTTTAGCGGGTCAAAATTTCCTGGGCAAGATGGGCAAATTGTCTTATCAGGGCATCGCGATACTGTGTTCACTGGACTTGGCGATTTAATCGAAGGTGACGAAATCATTTTGAAAATGGAATACGGCACGTATACTTACTATTTGCAGAAAACCTATATCGTTGATGCAGATGATTTGACCGTGATCGACCCTACAATAGACGAAGAAGTATTAACTCTCACAACATGCTATCCGTTCAGGTACGTAGGTGACGCCCCGGAGCGTTACATTATCGATGCAGTTAGGAAGTAGTGTGACTGCAAGACGGCTGCTAAGCTTTAGGATAAGAAAAAAGTGTCTAGCTCTGCAACCTATCAAATAAAAATCTGCTCTTCTCTCGTCTGCCAGACTCACTGTTATTTCTTACGTGTTTCTGATCAAACAAGAAGAGGTACACGAGGCCACTGAAAAAGTGAATGTTTTTGAAAAACGAATGATTATAGGGGGGGGAAATGTCTCCCTAACCCTCAAACGAGCCTTAAAAGCAATTCTAGAGGCTCGTTTTTTGAATATTATTTTTCAGAAAAAAATTTGGACTTTTTCAGCAGTCTCGAGGTACACCTACTCTTCTTTTCCGCGTCCGACCTTCGCATCTCTGTAAACTCTAACCTATGTGTGTTAAAATAAAGACAAGCAATTTATTCCATAATAAATGGAGGGGATATAATATGAAATATTTAATCGTTCTATTATTCATGCTCACAATGATCGTTGCAGGTTGTACGTCAAATGAGCCTACGAATAATGAAGAAGACACAACTAATGATACTGAAATTATCGATGAACAAGAAAATGGTGAAGAAGATAACGCTGATGCGAATGACCCTTCAGAAAACGGCGATACCACCGATAATGGGAAAGACGAAGAGGTTAACGAAGAAAAAGGTTCTGATCCAAGCGAAAACGAGTCTAATATAGAAGAAAACGATCGTTTATTAACTGACGATGAAGCAGTTATTAAAGTGAAAGAACATTTACAGATTTTCTTTGATGACGAAGTAAGAATTGTTATCGACCGTGAAGAAGATGGCAAGTTTATTATTCAGGTATTTGATGTTGTCCCTGGTGATAATGGAGTAGGTCACTCGTCTACTAGAGGTTGGTATTCTGTAGATCGGAAAACTGGAAAAGTAGATCAAATAATTTAGATAAACCTATTTTGGGGTTTTCTCAACTAGAAATTCTCAACAAGCAATTGAAACGTTAAATAACTGAAAATATATCCACAAGCCCACTCATTTGGGCTTGTTTCTTTATGTAAGGTCGCAGCACACTTGATGCAAAAGCACTGAGTAACTGCACGGCCCTAGCCCCGAAATAGATCCCTAATTCGTGAAAATCCGCTCTGACGAATATAATCGCTTGTAAAAACATTTTCGTTTCTCTATCTGACCGAGCATCGCTTACCTTTTATGCATCAAAACTAAAATGGAAAATATATTTATTTACGAGAGGACAAAATTAAGGTAAAATACATAGGTATGTAGTATAACAGTATACATTTAAATGGTAGTATAGTAGCAATTATAATAACTTCATTTGGGCTTCCGCAAGCTAAAGGTAATTGTTGCCCCGAAATAGTAGAAGTTTTTTTATCGTAAAAAACATATCTTAGAATGCTAATTTTATATAATCAAAAAGGAGTGCTAAACTAATGGCACAATCAAGAGTGGAAAAAATGAAGCAAAAAAAGAAAAAACCGATGAACCGTTTTGTTAAAATAACACTTCTAACTTTTCTAGCATTATTTGTAGTTGCTGGTGGAGCATTCGCATATGTCATGCATAAAGTATCAAATGTTGCTTCAGGAGCGCAACAAGAGTTAGAAAGAGGGGACCGCTCTGAACTAAGGGATAACGTAGTAAACCCAATTAAGGATCCAGTTTCTGTATTGTTCCTTGGACTAGATAGCCGTGGTGGTGACTTAAGTGGACGAACAGATGCAATGGTTTTGGCGACATTTAACCCAGATGAAAACACTATAAAAATGCTAAACATTCCGAGGGATTCAAGAGTAGAACTTGCTGGTCGGGGTACAATGGATAAAATTAATCATGCTCATGCATTTGGTGGGCTTGATATGACAATCGCAACAGTCGAAAATTTATTTGATATCCCTGTAGATTATTTTGTTTCTTTAAACTTTGATGCATTTATGGACATCATTAACGAGCTAGGTGGAGTAACTGTAAATTCACCGATGACATTTACTGAAAAAGATAACGGAACCTATGGAACGATTACTATTCATGAAGGTGAGCAACACTTAAATGGACAAGAAGCGTTAGCCTACGTAAGAATGCGTAAGAGTGATCCGCGTGGAGACCTTGGACGAGGTGAACGTCAAAAGGAAGTGATCGAATCGATTATTCGTGAAGCTGCTAGCTTTAGTTCGATAACTCGCTTTGGTCCTGTTATGGATGCAGTAGGAAAGAATTTAAAAACAAATTTAAGTTTTAACAATTTAATGTCGATGCATTCTTATGCAAGTAAACTAAATGAAGTTGAATCACTTCAACTTCAAGGTGAAAATGCAATGATCAATCGAATTTATTATTACCAGTTAAATCCACAGTCAGTGATCGAAATTTCTGAAACGTTCCAGAGGCATTTAAATATTATTGAAGATGATCCGATAATCGATCAAGAAGAAAACGTTGAAAGCTGGTAATTCCAGCTTTTTTCTTTTGCTTTGAAAGGGAGAATTTCAAATATAGTTTGTTTAGATAGAGGACTTTATGACACACTATGTAGTAAAATGTGGTAAGGGACTCATGGTAGAAATGGCTGTTAGATTTAGAGTTCGCCTTTTATAAAAATTCCAAGGAAGGCTGTCTAATTATGAAAAAAGTAAAAGTATTATTTTTTATTTATCAAATGGGTGGCGGTGGTGCTGCACGCACGTTATTAAATATTATCAATAATTTAGACCGCAGTAAATTTTCACCTATGCTTGTAACGTTAAATTTCGATGGAACTTATGAAAGTGAAATAAAAGAAGACGTTACATTTATCAAGTTACCAACTAAAAGACTTAGTAAATCGATCTTTAAAATAGCAAAAATCATTAAAGAACAACATGTCGATCTCGTTTTTAGTACAATCCCACGAGTAAATACGATTGCTATTCTTGCCACAATGCTTTCGTTTTCAAAGGCAAAAAGTGTGGTGAGAGAAGCGGATAATTTAGGTGGGGATTTCAAAACAAATCTACAATTATTAGGTTTTGGAATGATGTATAAACTTTCAAATCAAGTGATCTCACTTTCTGAAGGTGTAAAAGAAAACTTAATTAATAAATATAAAGTAAAAGCCACGGATATTAAAGTGATCTACAATCCAGTTGATCTTAAAAGTATCCGAAAAAAAATGGAAAACGGTCAAATTTCTGCTGAACATCAATCAATTTTTGACTCATCCGATAAAATTATAGTGACAGCAGGTAGATTGGTCGAACAAAAAGATCAGCGCACGTTAGTAAGTGCTTTCGCCAAAGTTAATCAACAAATTAGGAGCAGGCTGGTCATTCTTGGTGAAGGGCCGTTAAAAGAAGAGTTAGAACGACAAGCTGTAGAATTAAACATTCGTGATCGTGTTCATTTCATTGGTTTTCAAAGTAATCCATACATTTATTTTGAAAAGGCAGATTTATTCGTACTTTCATCGAAACATGAAGGGTTCAGCCATGTGATTGCTGAAGCACTAGCTACAGGAACACCTGTAGTTTCAACCGATTGTAAATCAGGTCCATCAGAAGTATTGAATAAAGGCGAGTACGGGTTTCTTAGCAAAGTTGGCGATGCTGATGATCTAGCTGAAAACATGTTACACGTCTTAAGTCTAAATGACCAACAAACGATTGAAATCATTCAAAAAGGTTATGAACGTGCGTATCACTTCGAGGCAAAAAAAATCGTCCAACAATATGAAGAGGTTTTTCTTACTGTATTATCAACTAAATAATCACACATCAATCTCTCGTTGAATTATTCAATGAGAGATTTTTTTAGAATAAAAGTATGCTGTTATTATAATATACATAAACGTAGGAGAAAAGTTGTGTCTTACGAATCAGCGTAGTAAAGTTACCTACAACTATCATTAGTTTACTTCCAATTTTTTAATGCCCCACCTACACTCCAATCTTCCTAAAAAAAATCCAAAAAAACCTAAATTTCAACAGTTAAAATTCTCTAAATTCTATTATATAATAATGATTATCTATTAAAATCGATAATGAATTTCATAGTTTGCAAGTGTGCGTGTCGAAACACCAGAAAATAGGAGGGTTAAATGAAAAGGATATTATTATTGACGACATTATTAATCTTATTTTTAGTTCCAACTATTGAAGCTGAAGATCTCTCACAAAGGGTGATTATTACTTTTAAAGACGAAGTTGATGAAACTCTTGTTACAGACCTAAATGGTAGTGTCGAAAAAAAGTATGACCATATACAAGCAGTTATTGGAGAACTTCCAACTTCAGTTATCGAAGAGTTAGAAAAAAATGATCATGTTCTATCGATTGAAGTAGACCATGTCTTTAGCATACTTGGTCAAACAATTGATTGGGGAGTTGAGAGAGTCAAAGCACCACTTGCCTGGGAAAATAATCTTACAGGCGCAGGTGTAAAAGTAGCCATTCTTGATACGGGAATTGCCAACCACCCTGATTTAACGATTGCTGGTGGGGTTTCAATTATTTCTGACTCTTATCTAGATGATAATGGTCATGGAACTCATGTCGCAGGAATTATCGGGGCTAAAAACAATTTGATTGGCACGGTGGGAATCGCGCCTAACGCTAATTTGTATGCCGTCAAAGTGTTAAATCAAAATGGAGTAGGCTTTTTGTCGGATATAGTATCCGGAATTGATTGGTCCATAAGTAATAACATGGACATCATTAATTTAAGCTTAGGAAATTCAGAAGATTCTCCAACTCTTAATAATGCAGTAGATACAGCTTACGAAAATGGGATATTAGTCGTTGCTGCTGCAGGTAACAAAGGAACATCAGCTGGAAGTGGTAATACAGTAGAGTACCCAGCGCGTTATGAATCTGTTATTGCTGTAAGTGCAACCAACTCCAACAATGTTCGTGGTAATTTTTCAGCAACAGGCCCTTCTGTAGAAATCGCGGCTCCTGGTGTGAACATTTTTAGTACACATCTAAATTCTGGTTATGGTACTAACAGTGGGACGTCAATGGCTGCAGCCCACGTGTCTGGTGTATTGGCTTTAATGAAAGAAGCCCATCCGACATTATCAAATATTCAATTGAGAGAGAAACTACGGGATACAGCTCTTGATATTGGTACTGCTGGTAGAGATCAATTTCATGGTTATGGGTTAGTTCAATATGTTGATGATCAGCGAGTAAATGAAGCAAATGCATATTATGAACAAGCTATGAATGAGGAGAATTTATCAATTCGTTTACAGCTATTAATAGAAGGGTATAATACCTATCCCACTATGACGATATTTCAAGATGGGATTAGTCAAACTTTAGAGTTATTGTTTGAGTACTCTACTAACCATCATCGACAAGGAAATTATGATTTAGCTACTGAAGGTTACAATGAAATCTTAATGGCACCAGTCATTGATAACCACATTAAAACTGCTACCATTTATAATAGAAGTTATGCCTTACAGGAAAAGCGTACGCCTGAAATGTACTATTCATATGCGAGTAATCAATTTCATTTTCATGATCGTATTGCATTATTTGTTGAAGGTTTTAGCCTGTATGATGAAGCAGAGCGAGAGAAAGGACGTTTTCAAGAAGGGCTTAACCATAGTGCTCAATTGTTATTAAACTGGGCAACTCGTAAGCAAAGAGAAGGCGACCATGTCGTTGCCATCGATCGTTATGAGCGTATCTTAACAACACCTTTTATATCTCTCAATATAAAAGAAGCTTCAGAAAGTCATCATCGAACAGCACTTGTTGAACATGCGTTGAAGCAGTTCCATTTCCATGATCGCCTCGCTTTGTCGATTGATGGTTACCATAAGTACCCAAGTGATACACGCTTTAGAGAAGCGATTAATACAAGTGCTAACCACTTAATCAACTGGTCGATAGCTCGACACAGAGATGGAGATTATGAAACGGCACTTGATCGTTACCATCTTATATTGTCAGCGCCAGTATTAGCAAATCATATAAGAAGTCTAGCGATCTATCATCAAGGTTATGCTCAACAAGAGAAACGTACACCCGAACAGTATTATCAATTTGCAATTAGCAGATTTCATTTTACCGATCGCATAGATCTATTTACCCAAGGTTTTAGTATATATAGTGTGTCAGAAAGAAATACTGGAAGGTTACAAGAAGGATTAAACCAAAGTGCCCAAGCATTATTAAGTTGGGCAAACCGAAAGCGACAAGAAGGGGATAATGCGACAGCTATTAATAGTTATGAATTTATCTTATCTGCTCGATATGTAGCAGCGAATATTAAGCAAGCTGCAGAATCAAATTACAAAACTGCCCTTTACGATCATGCGATGAAGCAATTTCACTTTCATGATCGATTGACATTGGCAATTGAAGCATACAACAAGTATCCGAATGATACCCGCTTTAGAGAAGCGATCGATACAAGTGCTCAACATTTATTAAATTGGGCCGAAGCGAAGCATCGTGAAGGTAATTATGATATGGCCATTGACCGGTATAATAGGATATTATCTGCACCAACTTTAGCCAAAAATATTGAAACCCAAGCGGCTCATAATCGATTGTATGCACAGCAAAGGAAACTAACACCACAATTATATTATGACTTTTCCATTGGGCAGTTTCATTTTCATGATCGTATTGCGAAGTTTACAGAAGGATTCCAGTTATACAATCTAGCTGAACAGATCCAAGGTAAGTTTGAGGAAGGGTTAAATGCTAGTGCACAAGCGTTACTAAACTGGGCAAGTGCTCAGCATAGAAATGGTAACTTTGGAGTAGCTATAGACCGATATAAATTGATCATCAATACCCCGAAAGTAAGTAACTTGATTAAAAATACAGCTAAACAAAATTTATTATTGGCTGAACAGGGAATTGCTTTGCACCAACCGAAAAGAATTGTGAATGCAAAGGTTCAAAATTATACTTTTGCACAAATGGAAAAGGATCTAGCTCAATTACAAGCAATGTATCCGAACTTCATGGAAACAAGAGTAATTGGTAAATCATTAGATGGAAGAGATATTTATGCAGTCAAATTAGGTCATGGTAAGACAGAGGTATTTTTCAATGCTGCTTCGCATGCTCGCGAGCATATGACAACCAATGTGTTAATGAAAATGATTGACGAGTATGCTTATGCGTATGCGAAAGGAAATCATTATGGTGGTTTTAATGTTAGAAATGTCTTAAACAATACAAGCATCTGGTTTGTACCAATGTGGAATCCAGATGGGGTCACATTGGTACAACAAGGACCGGGTGCAATAAGAAGTGCTCCTCTGCGTCAAAATGCTATCAATATTAATGGGGGCAGTACTAATTTTAATAGTTGGAAAGCCAACATTAGAGGTGTTGATATTAATCGGCAGTTTCCAGCTTTGTGGGATACAATTACGAATAACCCAGGTGGACCAAGTCGGGAAAATTATAAAGGACCAAGACCGCTAAGTGAGCCAGAATCACTTGCCGTATATACTTTTGTTCTGAGCAAAAATTTTCAAACGGCTATTTCTTATCACTCTTCAGGGGAAGTTATTTTCACAAGAAACCCTGGACATGTGGCGCAGATTGTTTCGCAAAAAACAAATTATCCAATTGTAAACTTAACTTGGAGCAATAGTGGAGGTGGTTTTTCTGATTGGTTTGTTTTGGAACAAAAAAAGCCAGGATTAACGCCGGAAATTTCACCACATGTTGGACCAAGACCGGTTCCAGTGGCTAACTGGGATCGTGTTTGGAACCAAAACAATACAGTTGGACTTATTGTGGCAGATGAAGCATATAGAAACAAAACGTTAAAAAGATAATCGTACGTAAATAGGGAAAGGGATTAGAGTCAAAAGCGCTCTAGTTCCTTTTTTATGTGTGGAGATTAATCGTCTTGCATACCTATTCCAATTTTATTTATCGAAAATAAATTGTTAATTAATAGAATCTGTAACCGGTATCTAACTTTTTGAGTCATTAAAATAATACAGGTGTTAGCATTTTTAAAACTTTATTCTTTTCAGTAAATCCTTCACCTAAGTCAAAAAACACCTCTGATTTTGAGGGCACTGAAAAAGTGAATGTTTTTGAAAAACGAATGATTATAGGGGGGCGAAAATGTCTCCCTAGCTCTCAAACGAGCCTTAGAAGCGATTCTAGAGGCTCGTTTTTTGAATATTATTTTTCAGATAAAAAAATTTGGACTTTATCAGCAGTCTCCTGATTTTGCCCCGTTTTCTGAACTTTGTAGAACGACTAATACCACTTCCCTTGCTGATGAAAAGTCAAAATCTTGATCAACAAATACAAAATTAGGGTCGTTTCCAGTCCCTTTATAAATTGTATAACTATCATAACTTTCCATTGTCTGTACCCACTTGTTGGGGGTAAGTCCTTGTTCTCCATTTTCTGAAATATTAACCTTTTCACCATCAACCATGAAGTAGATGGGTCCTAATTTAAAACATTCTTCCTGATTGGTAGGATCAATTCTGATTTTTTTGAACTTCGCTGATGGTAAAATATATATCTCTTCTTTTGGTTTACTAGGAAGCATATTTATTTTTTCATTAAACAGTTTGATTCCACGAATGTTAGTAAGTAATTCAATGTTTTCAGGATTGCCTTCATATTTAGACTCATATTGGTTTGTTAAAAGATACTGAATTTCAATCAAACTAAGAATTTCCTTTGCATCAATTACACTAGAAATTTTACTTTTGTCATCAAATACCGCACTTAATCGATCAAAATCAACTATATCAAATAACCCTGTGTACCTTGATCCGAGCAAAAATTCTCTAATTTGGTCCCAGCCTTGATCCATAAAATCCCATTGCCAAGTAACTAAATTTTTACTTTGCAATTGTCTAGGTGGTTCAAATGGTTCAGAAATTGATAATCCGTCTAAATAAGGTGTTAACCGCTCGTCCCATTTAGCCCCAAGGAATGGCATCGAAACTAATTTTGGATATAACCTTTTTATTATTTCAAAGTGGAATCTCGCAATATGCCTTAACGTGTGTTGACCGAAATAGGCAATTTGTGCTGCTTTCAAATTAGCCATTGGAAAGATTCTTATATTTGAAAATGTATTTTCGGCTGACCTGATCACATCGAAAATCGATTTTCCATATAAATATAGTCGCTAATACTATTTAAATCTATTCCTTTTTTTATATTTTTGATCAACAATATTACGTATTGTTTCTTCTTGAAAGTTGATATATTCATAATACCTAGAGGGTCCGTCTTCTGTTGATAATTTTTAAGAATACTATATGCTTGGAAAAGTCCATTAATTTCAACTTTAGAATGAGCTTTAACAAATTTAGAGTATATTTCTCCACCCATACCGTTGATTTCAATACTACTACCAGTTGCTGGATCACTGAAACCATCCCAAGGGAAATAGATCCCTCAAATCTAAAGGCGTGGTATTTTAACTTTCCCCAAGTTTTATTTAAGTCAAATTGAGCAGGGTTTGAGCTTTGTGCTGTGTGATCTAACCCTAGTTCTTTACATATATAAGCAGCAATTTCAATTTCTGGGGAGCCTTCTCTACCACTAGAAAAAATACTATCTATTTTTTCTACTAAGCCTGTATTTAATGAAAATACAAGGTTTACTCTTGAAACCTTTCCACCAGTTAGAGACATTCTGAGCTTTTTTGTAGGGAGTTTTTTTAATTGTAGGCTTTGTTTCACTAATTCATTTGTAATGTCATCAAAATCGCGGTCAGTTAGCTCTCTTTGACTACTTGCTCCATACATGCTCACGAAACTCGTGAATCGATACATTTTTACCGATTTCTATATAAGTTCCTGGAACCAATTTTTTTACACCTGAAAAAAAAGCTTCTTCTCTAATAATACTTGCTTGTCCAGGTAACCAAGATAAAGCCTCTAAATTATATTGGAAGTGTTCCGTTTGTTGGGATAATGCCAGCAAAAACTGACGGTTAGAAACGGCAGTAACATACTCGTTTTTAAAATAAAAAAGTGGAGATAACCCAGAGAAGTCACAAAATGCTGTAATTTTCCCTTTAGCTGAATAAGCTACACTGTATGTACCATTTACATTTTCATGATTTTTCAACGCCGTACTTAATCTATGTAGAAATAAAATGATTTACTCCATCTTTCGACTTCTTGATTATCGAAGTACGGTAAACCACTATACACCAAGCATTCCTGATCGTTAAAATATACATGATCCTTGTGTTGAAAATTACCAGAGTGGTGGTTTTCTACTGAAAATACTAGTATATTCTCAGGTAATTCATATGCGTGTACTTTATGACCTTTTAAAGGTACAAAGTTTAGGCCTTTTTTTAGTACCCTTTCTTTTATTTTCTCTCCTGACTTTTTAAACTTACAAATATAAACTTATTCAAACAATTACCTCCAAACTAAATTTTACGGTTTCGAATGGTACAACCTGAAGCACATAGTTTAGTGGGGGAAGTTGGCTCATTTCAACCTGTAGATCTAAGAGAGTTGCGGTTTCAGTAATGACGATTCCTAAAAGCTGCACTACCTATAGAAAAAACTTGATAGTTACCGTAAGTATCGGTATTGTAAAGAGTGTTGATTTATTTTGTTATTACAAATTTTTTGAATGACCGTTGGAGGTGCCTGACATTGAAAGATAGTAAAACTGTTGTGCATATTTCAACAGTACATAATCCGGAAGACCCAAGGATATTCCATAAAGAATGCCAAACACTTAAGAAGGCTGGCTTCGATGTTCGCTTCATCGTTTCAACTACTGAGGAAACGAAACCAAATTCCGATGTTAAGATTATCCCATTAAAAAAATATAAAAATAAGCTGTCAAGAATGCTTTTCTCGACTATAGAAGCATATAGAAAGGCGCGGAAACAAAAGGCAGATTATTATCATATTCATGATCCGGAATTATTGCCTGTTGCATGGCTATTAAAAACTAAACGAAATGTAGTTATTTACGATATTCATGAAGACTATGAAACGAGTATAATGCAAAAAGAGTATTTACCGAAGTTTCTCCGAAAATTTATTGCTAACGCTTATAAAATGGTTGAACAAGCATTTTCAAAAAACTTGGAGCTTTGTTTAGCGGAAAAATATTATAAAGAAAAATATCCAAGAGGAACATGTATATTAAATTATCCAATCCTTAACAAAACCATGATGAATCGAGAGCGCAAGAGTACAACCATCGACAGTCCTCTTCTTTATACCGGTAATCTATCGGTGGAAAGAGGTGCACTCATTCATGCGACACTCCCAAGAATAGATGAGCGTTTGTTCGTATATTTTTATGGACGTTGCCCACAAAAATTAGCAACCAAAATGTACGAGATCGCAGGCAATAAAAAGGAGCAACTAAAGCTAAAGGGTATCGATCAGTATGTACCGAAAAAGGAAATCGACGATGCGTATATGAGTCAAAGCTGGTTAGCGGGTATTGCATTGTTTCCACCAACGGAGCATTATATGCGAAAAGAACTTACCAAGTTTTTTGAATATATGAGTGCAGGTATTCCGATCGTATGTTCAAACTTTCCTGTATGGAAGGATTTTGTGGAAAAGTATTCTTGTGGCCTAGTTGTTGATCCTTACGATGAGAATCAAATAAAGAAAGTGATAGAATATTTACGTGAAAATCCGAATGAGGTGAAGAAAATGGGCAACAATGGTAAAAAAGCAGTGCAGAGTGAGTTGAATTGGGAGAAAGAAGGAGAGAAGTTAGTTGTGTGGTATAACGAGATTTGGGAGAGGAAGTACAAATTTGGTGAGTAATAGTTCGTTATATGGAGATGAGAGCAATGTCTAAACGAGTGCACGAGCCAATTATTTCAGTTATTACACCAGCTTATAACACGGCAAAATTTATTCGTGAAACGATGGATTCCGTCATCGCTCAGACATATTCTAGTTGGGAAATGATTATTGTAGATGATTGTTCGAGTGATGACACGGTGAACATTGTTCAACAATATGAACAGAAGGATACTAGAATTCAATTGATTACGTTACAGGAAAATAGTGGCCCTGCAGTTGCTAGAAATACAGCAATCCGACATGCAAAAGGGCGTTACTTAGCGTTTATAGATAGTGATGATCAGTGGATGCCGGATAAATTAGAAAAACAATTGCGGTTTATGGAAGATCGGCAAATTGCCTTTAGTTTTACAGAATATATGAACATCAACGAAGATGGAAGCGAAACGAACATCATCAACCACGCACCAGAAAGTGTTACATATGAAAGTTTGTTAAAAAACAATGTGATTGGCTGCTTAACGGTAATGTTAGATACGAAAATGGTCGGTCATGTAGAGATGGTCAATATTCGGACGAGACAGGATTATGTATTATGGCTCAACTTAAGTAAAAGAGGCTTTACTCCCTATGGTCTGCAAGAGGTGTTAGCGAAATACCGAATAGTAGGGAATTCTGTATCGAGCAACAAGTTGAAGGTAGCCAAGCAAAATTGGAAAGTGTATCGAGAGGTTGAAAGATTAAGCTGGATGAAAAGTGCTTGGTATTTTATGTTCTATGTGAGCTACAAGCTTAAAAAATATATGAAATAGTTACCAGTGAAATAGAATTCCCCAAAGTATTTAAGTAAACCCTCAAAATGGAGGGGGAAAATTGGATTCTGTACCACTAGATTCAACTAGGAATATCGAAGGTTCTTCGATATAGTAAAAGGGTTATTAAAAAATAAACCTAGACATATTGTAACAATATGTAATAATAGTAATTGGAATTTCGGGGAGTCATAATATTATTAATTGAGGTAAGAACCGTTTGTTCGGTCTTCTAGTGCTTGGAGTCTTATCTAGAGGCTCCGTATATTTGTTTAATGTTATGGTCAATGCCAATTTGCAAAAACTATGTAGGCGGTGTATTGAAAAATTATGCGTCAATATATAAATGAAATGTTGAAAAGAAAAGATCTTTTACTATATCTTGTAAAATCTGGATTGAAGGCAGATAATCGTAATAGTTATTTAGGGTATTTTTGGTGGCTATTAGATCCTCTATTGAATGTAGTCGTCTATTACTTTTTAATGGTGATTATTTTAGGTAGAGGAGGAGAGAATTATGCCGTTTATCTCGTCATTGGTTTAGTTGGGTGGAGGTGGATTAATACAACGATTAGTACTTCTGCTAAAGCAATTACGAGATACTCTTCCATCATTAACCAAGTTTATTTGCCGAAATCTATATTTCCATTAGCTACATCTTTTACTCAATTGTTTAATTTTGGCTTTGGTCTTATTGTGATTTTACTATTTTTGGCTATTTATGGGATTATCCCGGGGTGGCAAGTGATTTATCTGCCATTTATTATTATAATACAGTTATTATTTTTACTTGCAATGAGTATGTTTGTAGCATATAGTTGCGTGTTTATTAGAGATATCGATAACATTTTGTCACATATCTTGCGTCTAGTTTTCTACGCTTCCCCTATTATTTGGGAGGGTAGTATGTTGCCAGAAAGATTTAATTGGATTGTTGCTATTAATCCTTTTGCTATTATTTTAGACTCTTATCGTGCAGTTTTAATTTGGCAAAGCAGTCCACAACTTCTAGGTCTTTTCGTGATCGGTTTATTCTCTTTAGCAGCAATTATTGTATTGTTTTATTACTATAGTCGAAATGAACACAAAATTATTAAAGCACTATAAAAAGAGGTTTTAAACTATGTCTTTAATAGAAAAAAACAGTATTATTAATCCGAATGAAGTCGTTATACAAGCCAAAAACTTGGGGGTTTCCTTTGTTTCTGGTTATCGTAAGGATGACTATAAATCGCTCATATTTAATCGTCTACGAAATAAGAAAGTAGAAAAACACACAAAAATTTGGCCTTTAAAGAAATTAAATTTTAAAGCTTACAAGGGTGAAGTGCTAGGAATTATCGGTTCCAATGGTTCAGGGAAAACGACATTATGCAAGCTAATTTCAGGAATCCTACATCCCGATGAAGGGAAATTGTTGGTTGATGGAAAGGTTTCAGCCCTGTTCTCTTTAGGTATGGGCTTTAATAAGGAGTTAACGGGTCGGGAAAATGTGTATTTGAATGGAATGATGCTAGGGATTGAAAAAAAACGCATTAGCGAATTTATCGATGAAATTCACGAATTCTCGGGTATTGGTCGTTTTCTCGATCAACCGATGAAATATTATTCAAGTGGTATGAGAGCAAGGCTTGGATTTAGTGTTGCTGCTTATTTAGAGCCTGAAATCTTAATTTTGGATGAAGCACTAAATACAGGGGACAAGGAATTTAGTATGAAGGCGGCTGTGAAAATAAAGGAGCTTGTTAATAAGGCAAAAATGGTAATCATTGTTACCCATAGCCTTGGTTTTGCAGAGAGAAATTGTGATCGTTTGATGTGGTTAGACAAGGGTGTTATAAGGGAAATAGGACATCCAAAAGAGGTCATCGAAAAGTATCGAGCGACGGTACCAGAAAGAAAACCGAGAAAGCAACCAAAGTTAGATATTAGCAAGACAGAAGCAGTTATTAAAGACCAAACAGTGGTGAAGGCAAAAAATGTTGGGGTTTCTTTCCAAATGAAAAAGGAAACATTTTGGGCATTGAAAAATGTGAGCTTTGAGATCAAAGAAGGCGAAGTGATTGGGATAATCGGCCACAATGGTGCAGGAAAAAGTACGATGTGTCGACTACTAACGAAAATCTTAACGCCTGAAGAGGGAGATCTTCAGTTAAACGGTGAAACAACTGCCCTTCTTGGGTACGGTACGGGGTTTAATTCTCAATTAACGGGAAAAGACAATATTTTTTTAAATGGGATGCTACTAGGGATACCAAAGCAAAGAGTAGAGAGAGATTATGAGAAGATTGTCCAATTTTCAGAACTAGGAAAAGTCATTGACAAACCAGTTAAGCAATATTCTAGTGGGATGAGAGCAAGATTAGGCTTTAGTATTGCAGCTACGTTAAAACCTGATATCTTTATTATAGATGAAGCTTTGTCCACCGGTGATATGGAATTTCAAAATAAAGCAAGTGAAAAAATACAAGAAATGATTGAAAGCGCAAAAGCAGTGATCATTGTTTCTCATAGCATGGGCTTTGTAGAAAAAGTATGTACAAGGGCGATCTGGTTAAATAAAGGTCAAGTTTTATTTGATGGTGACCCAAAAGAGGCCGTCGAGCAGTATAAAAAGTATATTGAAAAAAAATGATTGTAAGAAATTAGTCATTAATCCCAAAGCATAACGATGTAAAAAACAGTCTTGGTAGAAATAATAAGAATGAGAAATGAATTAAATTTAGTATGAATTGTATAGTCATTTGAAAAACTAAGCTCAAAGGGAGATTGGAGGCCAAAAAAGATGAATAGGTTTTGGGATATTATAATTGAACCTCTATTAAAAATAATAAACGCGAAAACTATTGTAGAAGTGGGAGCACAAAGAGGATTAAATACGGTTAATCTCCTTGAATATTGCAAACAAAATGAAGGAATCTTGCATACGGTTGACCCTGTACCAATGTTTGATTATGAATCCATGGAGAAAGAAAACGGAGGTCATTTTAAGTTTTATAAAGAATTAAGTTTGAGTGCCTTGCCGAAAATGTCAGATTATGAAGCGATATTGATCGATGGTGATCACAATTGGTATACCGTATACCACGAACTAGAAATCATTGGCAGGCAGTTTAAAGACGATAAATTTCCAGTCGTTTTCTTACATGATATAGGTTGGCCATATGGAAGAAGAGATTTATATTATAATCCAGAAAATATACCTGATTACTATCGACAACCTCATAAGAAGTTGGGGTTATTACCAGGAAATGTGAATTTGGTAGAAAAAGGATTAAATCCACATTTGGAGCATGCCATTTATGAAAACAATCCAAGGAACGGTGTATTAACGGCAGTTGAGGACTTTATACAACATACAAACCATGGGTTAAGTTTATTTAGGGTTCAAGCGTTTTTTGGTTTAGGTATCCTTTGTCCGAAGCATTTAGAAGCAGACATTCAACAATTTTTGACAGATTTACATGTTCAGGAATTACTGATTACCCGGATGGAAGAAGAGAGAATTGATCAATTAATTAAAATTGAAGAATTGAAGCGAACTTATCAAGAAAAGAAAGCACAAGTCGAAAAATTATATATAGAAACAAAAGACTTAAAGGAACAAACTGTACTAAAAGAGGAAATGGATACGGTCCTTGCCGAGATGGAAAGTTTATTAGAAAAAATAGACTTCCTTTCAAGAGATAAACAGGAATTATTATCGCAAATTAATGTGATCGCAAATGAAAAAGAAGCTCTAACAAAGCAACTAAACAAGGCGTCATTGGAAAATGACACGCAAATAAAACAACTGCAATTAGAAAATAAAAGTTTGAAATCGAAAAATATAAAGCTGACTCAAGCCGTTCAAAAAAGCAAACGGAAAATCAAAGAAACTAAGGCATCTTTCCGTTACCAATTTGGAGAAATTTTCGCATCGGCAGCAAAGCCATCGATTAATACCTTAAAATTCCCTGTCCGCCTATTAAAATTATTTTTTCGAACGCTTAAGAGAAAATTTAAGGGGACGAATCAGAACGAAAAAAGGAATACGCAAATGGACATAAAGAAGTCGGAAAAGCGGGCTATAAAAGCTATTCCTCAATCATTTCCGAATATTGTAGATATCGTCATTCCAGTATATAACGCCTTAGATGAATTAAAGGAATGTGTGGCAAGTTTACAAAAATATACAAAGTTTCCTCATCGAATTATTTTAATTAATGATAAATCACCTGATCCAAACGTAAGCGTTTATTTACAATCGATTAGCATTAACGAAAATATTATTGTACTGGAAAATGAGCAAAACTTAGGTTTTATTGGTTCTATTAATAGAGGGTTCGAGTATTCATCCAACGACGTCGTCATTTTAAATAGTGATACTCGTGTTACGAGCGAATGGTTACGAAGTCTAGTTGTTTGTGCGTATTCAATGAAAGAAATCGGCACAGTAACACCAGTAAGTAATGCTGCTGGACCATTTTCTGTTCCGAAATTCAATGAGAATTTAGATTTAAAAGCCGGCTATACCGAGCATGATTACGCTAAAATGATCGCTAAGTATTCCGAGCGTAACTACCCAGAGGTACCAACAGGAAACGGTTATTGTATGTATATTAAGCGAGTTGTCATCGATCAAGTAGGTAACTTTGACACTGCCTTTGGGAAAGGTTATTGTGAAGAAAATGATTTCTGTATGAGAGTCTTAAAAAGTGGTATGACCAATGTGATTGATGATAGTACTTTTGTTTACCACCAGCGTACCGTGTCATTTAGCAGTGAAGAAAAACAAAAGCTGATCCAAGAAAATCGCCGTATCCTTGATGAAAAGCATCCCGAATATACAGAGCTCGTAAGAAAGTTTATTGCCGAAAACCCATTGAGCTACCTACAGGAAAAGATGCAAGAAGAATTTGAAGGGAAAAGTGAGCAAACTTTTAAGAGAAATTCATTGTTTGTTCTGCATAAAGGCAGTGGTGGAACTCCGCTTACAAACTTAGACTTATTAAGAAATATTCGTGATACGTATCAGCCATTTGTATTAACTAGTGACCGAAAAGAATTAGAGCTATATAAGTTAGAAAACAACGGAGACTTAAAGTTGATTTTTAAAATTGCTTTCTTAAAGGAAATTTCCGTGAAAGATTTTAGCCGCTTTGATTATAAACACATTTTAACAAACATTATTCATAAATTTGATATTTCTAAAATTCATGTTCGTCATTTACTTGGTCATACCTTTGATATCCCAACGATAGCAAAAGAAATGAATATCCCAATCGTTTTATCATTCCATGATTTTTACTTTATTTGTCCGACGATCCAGCTATTAGATGATAAAAAGACATATTGCGCTGGTGCGTGTACACAAGGACAAGGGAAATGTCATTATCCGAAGGGCTGGTTCCCAGATATGCCTGATTTAAAGCACAATTGGATTTATCAGTGGCGAGAAGAGGCCGGTAAAATGTTTGCGAATGTCGATGTGTTTATTACTACATCTGAATACTCAAAGGAAAGGTACTGCACTGTGTATCCGGATTTGAGAGAAAAGCCGTTTCATGTTATTGAACATGGAAGAGACTTTGAATTAACATTGGATGTTGCTGTACCACCAGAAAGAGATAAAAAGATAAAAATCGTAAGTTTTGGAGGCCTAAATCTCCAAAAAGGTTCGAAGCTATTGATTGGTTTAATGGAGTTAGATAAAAAACGTGAAAACCGCATTGAACTGCATTTGTTAGGTAAAGTCGCAGATAAAAAGCTAGAAGAGGTAGCGATTTCTCATGGGGAATATGAACGTGATGAGCTTCCTATCCTATTAGAAGGAATTCGTCCAAACTTATCAGCTGTATTCTCGATCTGGCCAGAAACGTATTGTCATACATTAACGGAATCTTGGGCGTTAGGATTGCCTACTTTAGTTACTGATATAGGTACCTTGCGTGAACGAGTGGTAAAAAGCGATGCTGGTTGGTTAGTTGATGTGAACAATATCGAAGAAATTTACAATAAGATTTTATATATCGCTGATGACCCAGACGAATACCACCGTGTTAAGGAGAAGGTAGATCAGTTAAGATTCCCAAGCACATTAGAGATGTCGAAGCAATATGCAGAAGTTTATCGAGATCTTTGCGGTTTGAAAGTATTTAGTTAAAAATCTACTAAGAAGTCCAACACTGTTAGCAACTTTCCTTATTGTGTAGAAAATCCTTATATTAAGGACAAGCTCTATAACGAAAAGTGAAAAAAGCCCGCGTTCGGGCTTTTTTCTTTTATAACTAAGAAAACAATGTATCACTTAAAACTTACCGATAAACATGAATATTTTATCAAAAAAAGTAAGAACGGTGATTTTATGGATTTTTAGAACCTTCATCAAAAAGTGGAAAGATGTCCCCTTGGAAAAGTTGTCGAAATGTATTAAGATAATAAAGGTTAATAGTTGTTAGATTAGTAATATTTGGATGTTGTAATATTGTAGTTTATAAGGCTACTAATTATTTATAAAGGAAGAAAATATAGGGTTTTGCCTTGTAGGCTTTTCAAAGGAAAATATAAAAAGGAGTGACGTTTAATATTGGCTAATAAAAAACATAATATTGTAGCTTTGGCAACAGCATTTAGTGTTTTTGTACAACCTCTGAGTATTTATGCTGCAGATGGAACTAGTGTCGACTTGAAGAAAGAAGAAACCGAAATAGTTTTGCTTTCTAATCAAGAAGAAACAGAAGTTGCACCTAAAGAAGAACAAGAAGTAATGACGACTGACAACGAAGAGGTAGAGGAAAAAGAGAGCCTGGAAGATGAGGAAGAGAAACAAGATGAAGCCTCTTTGGTTGAAACCATTAAAGAAGAAATAAAAGAGGAAGATCCTCTTGTTGATACTAGCAAGGAAGATACACCTGAGATAGAGGAAGCTACGACTGTTCTAGAGGAAGAGAAGCAAATAGAAGAAGTTATTGTTGAAGCGAAAAGTACAGAAACAGTTGAAATAACTGCAGATCAATGGCTCGAGCATGCACTAGGACAATTTCACTTTTTTAACCGCCTGGCTTTATCGATTGAAGGGTACTATAAATTTCCTCAGGATACAAGATTCGTAGACGCTATAAATACGAGTGCTCGTTCGTTATTAAATTGGGCTGTTCGTAGACAGAACGATGGGGACTTTGTAACAGCGATCGATAGCTATGAACGAATTTTGGCAGCACCATCTGTACTAAATGCTAGTATGAGACAAGAGGCGATGAATCATCATAAGAGTGCACTTCATGCTCATGCTATGAAGCAATTTCACTTTCATGATCGCCTTGCTTTGTCAATTGAGGGGTATAACACCTATCCAAACGACACACGCTTTGTACAAGCCATTAATACAAATGCACAAGCATTATTGAATTGGACGATTTCAAGACATCAGGCAGGGGAATATGCAATTGCAGCAGATCGCTATAACCGAATATTATCTTCCCCTGTTTTAGCGGCAAATATACGAAATACTGGAACGTATAATAACAGCTATGCAACGCAACAGAAGCGTACACCTGAAATGTATTATGATTTTGCGATTAAACAATTTCATTTTCATGACCGGATCGATCGATTTGTAGAAGGTTTTCAATTCTATAATGCAGCTGAACAGACAGCAGGGCGCTTTAACGAAGGATTACATGCTAGTGCCCAGCATTTATTGAACTGGTCCATCCGTAAGCAAAACGATGGGGACGTTGATACGGCGATTAACCGTTACGAGTACCTTTTATCTGTATCAAGGTTAAATGCAAGCTTTCGACAGACGGTAGAAACTCGTCATCGAGAAGCCCTGTACCATAATGCACTTAAGCATTTCCATTTTACAGAACGTCTTGTGCAGTCGATCAAAGGGCATCAAATGTATCCTACTGATGATCGCTTTGTTCAAGCAATCAGTACAAGTGTGCATACATTATTAAATTGGACACTGCCTAGACATCGAGCGGGTGATTATGAGGTCGCTGTTGATCGTTACAACCTAATTTTAACTTCTCCGATATTGGCAGCTAATGTAAGAGAACTTGTTATCTATAATAAGGGCTACGCGGAGCAGCAAAAGAGAACGCCTGAAATTTATTATGAGTTTGCTGCTGGTCAATTTCATTTTCATGATCGCTTAGCGTTATTCTCTCAAGCGCTGGATATATACGATGAAGAAGAGATCATTACTGGAAAGTTTCATGAAGGTATTTACCAAAGTGCCAGACACTTAATCAACTGGAGTAAAAATCAACAAAACCAAGGGAACTTTAGTGTTGCAATTGATCGTTATCAGCGAATCATTAATGCAAAGCACGTCCCTCAAGTAATTAAAAATGAAGCACAATATTTATTAGAACTTGCTCAAAATGGAGAAAATGCACCGATTCGAATTGAAATTTCGAGACACGTTGATTATGGAATGACGTTAACTCAAATGGCTGATCTTCAGTGGGATCGCTTTAGAGCTCCACAAGTTTGGGCAACTGCAAGAAATGGTTTTGTGCATAGAGATTTTATTACGACGCAAACAAATAGTAATGGAAATACTATTTATCGAGTAAACTTAACGAATACTAGTGGTACTCTAAATGTTAGAGAGACAGCAAGCTCTAGTGGAAATCGAATTGGTTTTCTATGGCATAACCAAGCGGTCAATTTCTTACGAACAAATGGAGATTGGTATGAAATTAGACTTGGAGTTTGGCAAAATGCTGAAAAAAATCAAGTGGCTCAGTTTGCTAACCCTGCTAACAATAGTAGATTTCAACACCTTGTCTTAACAGAAAGTGTAAACCTTCCAGCCTCTGAATTGAATAAGCTTTTACAAGGAAGAGGTACGTTAGATAGTACTGCCTCTACATTTATTGAAGCCGGTCGCAGAAATAATGCGAATGAAATTTATTTAATTTCTCACGCTTTATTAGAGACAGGGAATGGTGGCTCAAGATTAGCGAGAGGAATCTTTGTAGATGAAAATGGAGAAGCATTTACGAAAACAGTTAATAATACAACTGTCGGTATTACCGACGCGAATGAATTGACAGCAAGTCAGTTAAATAGAGCGACGAGAGTCTATAATATGTTTGGTATTGCCGCATTTGATAGTTGTCCGGATGTTTGTGGTGCACGTCATGCATTTGAACAAGGTTGGACAACACCAGAAAAGGCTATTCTCGGTGGTTCTGCATGGATTGCTAGTCGTTACCTTAATAGCGGTAAAGATACACTATATAAGATGAGATGGCAACCAACAGGAACTGGTCAATATGCAACAGATGTCAATTGGGCAGCTCACCAAGCAAATAGAATGGAAAACTTTTATAACCAATTGACGAACTACACAGCATATTTTGATTATCCGACATTTAGATAAAGTATTTGCTAGATTACTAGTATAGTATAAAAAAATCCTACGTTCATTACTTGAACGTAGGATTTTTTTTCAATAGAAAGGCAGAATTATGGGGCTCTATAACAGTTTAGTTAAAAATATTTAATCTTATCTAAAATTCACTATTTTAGGTAAGATTTTTTATTCAAATAATTAATAGGTTGTTATAAAATGGTTTTATAGGAGGTGTTTTCATGTATACACTAAAAGAAGCCGCAAACATTTTAGGGGTTTCTAGTTCCACGTTACGTAGGTGGGAAAAAGAAGGTAAAATTACTTCAACAAGAACTTCCGGAGGGCACAGGAGATACACTACCGAAGATTTATCTAACGTTAATAAAAATAAAGTTAAAAATCCTAAAATGACTATAGGATATTGTAGGGTTTCTTCTTCAGACCAAAAAGATGACTTGAAAAGACAAGTTCAAAATGTTAGTCAATATTGCACTGCTAATGGTTACTCTTTCAAAATTGTTGAAGATTTAGGTAGTGGATTAAATTACAACAAAAAAGGATTGAAAGAGTTGATTGTTTTGATAGAGTCCAATAAAGTTGAACGTATTGTCATAAACTATAAAGATAGGTT
>NZ_MLQR01000035.1 GCF_001866005.1 Anaerobacillus alkalilacustris | reverse complement strand
CAAGGCGCTTGCGCTTTTTCTGTGAAAATAAAAAACTTGGGATTTATGCTATTGAGTTAAGATGCGGCTAAATCTTAAAGGTTTTTAAGTTGTTTTCTAAAAAAGGCAATAGGAAATAGAGGGTGTGTAATAAATTTTTTAAAAACACAACCTGATGATCTATGTTTTTCAGTTTTTGATAATTAACGACTCAATGCTGGTTCGGAATAGCTTTGGTTATTTAAAAATAAGGTGTAAATGATTCTTATAATCTTATGTGCAATAGCTTTTAATGCTTTTTTCTTTCCTCTTCGTGCTGAAAGTGACCAAAATGTTGATGCCATTGAAGTTTTTTTCGATCGTGAAATGGCCCATCCTACTTCACAAAGTGTCGCTTTTATATGTGGATTTCCTTGAATGCTCTTAGCACCTTTTTTTTTACCTGCACTTTCATTGTTTCCAGGAGATACGCCAGACCACGAAGCTAAATGTCTTGAAGAAGGGAATTGGCTCATATCTGTTCCAATCTCTGCTATGATGCAAGCTGCAGTATGCTCTTTTACACCTGGAATGGATAAAAGGATTTCTTTTTCTTCCTGGTAGGATTGAAGTAGGTTATTTATTCGTTTTTCCAACTCTTGAATGGATTTTTCTAAATACTCAATATGGTTCCAAGAGCTTCTAATCATAAAGATTTGATGTTCATCCAAAGTGCCGAATAGCGAATCGGAGATTGAGTTTGCTTTTTTCTTTAAAGAATGATGAATATTTGAATCAATATCACTTTGGTCTAAATAGCCTTTATCAACTAATTGATTTAAAAGTTTTCGCCCTGAGACACCAAAGATATCGGAAATAACCGAACCAAGTTTAATGTTCGAACATTCAAGTACTTTAGAGATTCTATTTTTCTCAGCTGTTAAGTTCCCAATCCATTTTTTTCGTAAACGAGTGAGATCACGTAGTTCACGAAGGTCTTGTGAGGGAACAAAGCTTTTCTCAATTAATCCGTAACGAAGAAGTTGGGCAATCCATTCAGCATCGGAGACATCAGTTTTACGACCGGGAACATTCTTAATCCTTTGTGCATTAGCCAGTGTAATATCAAAGTAGCCTTCTAAAATATTGTAGACGGGCTTCCAATAGATACCAGTACTTTCCATGGCAATGTGAGTAACCTCTTTTTCTTCTAACCATTTTAATAAATCAAATAAGCTTTTGGTTAAGGTAGAAAAGGTTCTTGTCTCTTTTTGAAGAGAGTCTTCAATATTACCAGTTAAAACACAAACAACAATTTCTTTTTGGTGTACATCCATACCAGCACAATGGGTTAATAGAATATTCAAGGGGATCAACCTCCAAATATAGTCTATGGAAAGTGGAATAAGCTTGGTCAAACAGCATTTTTCTGTACGTGATCATCCTCAAGAAACGAAGAGTCAACAAGGGGGTGTCCACAAGGCAAATTCCAAACAGTTTCTTATACAGGGTTAAACCACCATTAAAGCGCACGTAAACTTACTTTCCATAGCTTTATAAGTATAGACGAGGAGGGAGAAGCAAAAACCCCGGAAGAAATATTTTCATCCGGGGGTGTGAGTGGAAAATCATGTGAGTTTCTTAT
>NZ_MLQR01000034.1 GCF_001866005.1 Anaerobacillus alkalilacustris | reverse complement strand
GAAAAGATCACATCCACTTATTGTTATCATGTCCACCAAGTCTTGCCCCAAGTAAAATTATGCAGTACCTAAAAGGAAGATCCTCTAGGCTACTCCAGGATCAATTTCCTGAACTGAAAAAGAAATATTGGGGACAACATTTATGGGCAAGAGGTTATTTTTGTGCCACAGTAGGAAATGTGGATGAAGAAACAATTAGAAATTATATTGCAAACCAGTTTAATGAAGAAAAGAACGACATATTTAGGATTGAAGAATGAGTTTAGTCAAATTTTAGTTTGCTTAAGCATGTTGGACTTTGAGAGGACTTCAGTCTTAAGAAACGACTTTAGTCGTCGACATTTTATGTCCAAATCCACCTGCTTTAGCGGGTGGTCGTTTAAGTTCAGTAAAAGAAAAAATATAATTAATTTAAGCAACCTAAGTTCTATTAAGGACCCTAGGTTGCTTATTTACTAGCAAAATAAACAAAGTTAGCTAAGCCTCAATTTACATTAAACAAAATTAAGAAGGAATATAGTGAATGGATATCTTGAGGGTGGTAGGTGGAGTTATTCGATAGTATTTAAAGTGTCCAAAAAAACTTATAGTAAAGTATTCTACTAAATAGTTGTTTTTCTAGGAATGGTTATATTGTGGTATTCATTTAAGCAGACATCTAATTCTTGACTACATTTAATCGTATCAGGATGAGTAAACCCTTTTAACTGAGCTGTAGAAACCATCAGTGCACGTAGTGAGTTTATTTTCATTTCTAATTTACTTTTAAGTAGTTCTATTTTCATAACTTATCTCCTAATGGGTAAATGAACTTAATTTTTAGACAACAGAAACTATTTTATATTAGCTATTAAAAACTGTTAATAGATTCGACAAAAAAATTCTTAGATATTTGTCAAAAAATTAATGGAATAGGTTTGGAATAACGTAATATGTCAATAAATATTAATAGTTGAAAGTAGTATAGATAAGAATTCCCAAGAAGTAGACAAATGTTAGAAAGGTAGAATGAAAATGACAAAAGAAGTGCAGAATTACGAAAATGAAATTATTGAAGAGTTAAAAGGGAAGTTGTTTGATACAACCGAAGAGAAAGAAATAAGGAAGTACTATACAAAACTACTTATAGCTAAAGAGCGTTTATGGATTAGAGAACAAAAAGATAAGGATATCAAATATGATGAAAAACATAAAATAAACAATACTGGGATTGAAAGGAAAAACAGCCTCAAAACGTGACTTAAGTAAAATTAAGGTGGATAACGTATTATTTTTTGATTAATTCAACTTTAGTTTTTTATAGTGATTTATAAGAACGATAGTATACTGGAGATATTACAAGAAAAACGAAGAATAATAGTCCTGTCTCACGCTTACATCCTGATTTTGTTTTTGGCGGTTCCGTGGTAGAATTCATTTTGTTGATAACGGACTGACTTTCGTGAGAGTCGAAAGTCGCTATAAAAACAAAATAAAGAAAGAGGTGTTAGCTTGAATTTACAAGCAATTAAACAAGAATGGTTTAGTAACGTCAAGGGGGACACATTGGCTGGAATTGTAGTTGCGTTAGCATTAATTCCAGAAGCAATTGCCTTTTCCATTATCGCAGGAGTCGATCCAATGGTTGGTTTGTATGCTTCCTTTTGTATTGCTGTAGTTATTGCATTTATTGGTGGGCGTCCAGGTATGATATCTGCTGCTACAGGTGCGATGGCTTTGTTAATGATTACGTTGGTAGCTGATCACGGGCTTCAATATTTGTTAGCTGCTACTATTTTAACAGGTATTATACAAATATTTTTTGGTGTATTTAAGTTAGCGAAATATATGAAGTTTGTTCCAAGATCGGTTATGATAGGGTTTGTTAATGCGCTAGCTATTTTAATTTTTATGGCTCAGCTACAGCATTTTGTTAATGTGACTTGGGTGATGTATGCGTTAGTCGGGTTAACATTAGCTATTATTTATATTTTACCTAGGTTTACTACAGCTATTCCATCTACGTTAGTAGCAATTATTGTAGTAACTATGTTAGCAATTTTCGGTAATTTAGGTGTAAGTACGGTTGGTGATATGGGTGCACTTCAAAGCACGCTCCCAATGTTTTTAATTCCATCTATCCCATTAACATTAGAAACATTAATTATTATATTGCCTTACTCCTTAGCTTTAGCAGTTGTTGGTATTTTAGAATCGTTACTAACAGCTCAAATTGTTGATGATATGACTGATACTGAAAGCGATAAAAATAAAGAAAGTCGCGGACAAGGTATTGCCAATATTATAGCTGGATTTTTTGGTGGTATGGCTGGTTGTGCGATGATTGGTCAATCAGTAATTAACGTAAAATCAGGCGGTAGAGGAAGGTTATCAACACTAGTTGCCGGTATGTTTTTAATGTTCTTAATTATTGTCCTTGGTTCTGTTGTTGTTCAAATTCCAATGGCTGCTTTGGCTGGGGTCATGATCATGGTATCTATTGGAACATTTGATTGGAATTCTTTAAAGACATTGCACAAAGTTCCAAGAACGGATGCAACAGTTATGGTTGTTACAGTATTAACCGTAGTTATTACTCATAATCTAGCAATTGGAGTTTTAACAGGTGTTGTTTTAAGTGCACTTTTCTTTGGGGCAAAAATTTCAAAAGTTCATCTCACTTCAAAGCTTTCACATTCAGGTGAGAAAAAGACTTATTTTGTAGAAGGTCAACTATTCTTCGTATCTGTTACGGATTTTATTGAATCATTTGATTTTAAAGATGATGTGAAAGAAGTAGAGATTGATTTTAGCCGAGCACATCTTTGGGATGATTCTGCTATTGGTGCGATTGATAAGGTAGAAATGAAGTATGAACAAAATGGAATACACGTTCTTTTAACAGGAATGAATAAAGAAAGTTCATTACTAATGAATAGAATTGGTGGTTTATCGAAGAACTCAGGCCACTAAAAAATAAGAGTATTGATTTTAAAATATCTGCTTGCTTCTGTAAGTGTATATAGAGTGAAAAACTCTATATATTTAGAAGCAAGTAGATATTTTTTATTTAATCAGAATTTATAAATTTCTTACTTGGAAACTGTCTAGCTCCAAGCGCCTACGAGCTCGATCACTTCAGTCAAGTTTCTGACTTCACTGACTTCCTGGATTGCTTCTTTGATGATGCTTCATGCTACTTTGCTCCTGCGATTACTCGTCGCACGAAAAACAATTGCTCCTGCGATTACTCGTCGCACAAAACACTGCTTCGAGGAAGCCTACTTCGAAGCTGCTTTGCTCTTGAGCAAACGGAGAGGCACAGGAGCAGCTGCTCGTGACCAAGGCGCTTGCGCTTTTCTTATTGTATGAAGTATGAATTTTTTGGAAAAGTAGTTAAAGATAATTGTGTAAGAAAATCTCTTTTGATTACGTAATCGATGTTAAGAATTACGCATCACCTGTTCAGAAAATATCATATATTTATGGTGGGGGGAATTTTATGTTTCAAAATATTTTACTAGCGGCTGATGGTTCAGCTCATTCATTAAGAGCGGCGAACAATGCCATTCATTTACTAACAAATAAAGAAACGGGTTCTATCAAGGTGGTTTATGTAGTAGATGGCTCTACATCCAAGTCAGATGTTTTACATAATAAAGATAGCAAGGACATAGCAGAAAACAGAAGAGTAAAGGTTATGGATATTTTGTCGTTGTTAGAAACTTCGAACATTAACCATGATTATATAACTTTACACGGCGACCCTGGTGAAACAATTGTAGATTATGCAAATAACAATTCTTTTGATTGTTTAGTTATAGGGAGTAGAGGGCTAAACCTTCTGCAAAGTATGGTATTGGGTGGAGTAAGCCATAAAGTTGTCAAAAGAGCTAAATGCCCAGTGATGATTATAAAATAAAAAAATACGGCATAAGTTTGGAAGGTAATTAAACTTATGCCGTATCCTTATGTTATTTACGCCTTGCAAAATCAACAAATCGAAATTTATCTGGCCGATGTCGTGATTCTGTGTATTGAAACAAACTTGCATCATCTAAATACACATAATTTCTCACAACGACAATATTTGAATACCCTTTTATGTGTAAGTATTTATGGTCTTCTTCTGTGGGTTCTTCTACAGTAATTTCTTTTTTTGCAAAGCTGATGGCAAGTCCCATTTCACCTTCGATATATTCATATATAGAATTTTCACAGACTTCCTTTGTTAAGGTAGGGATCATTTTTTTGTTAAAGTAATCCTTATCTAAAATGACTTTTTCATCATCCAAATCACGAACACGAATAACTTCCCAGACTTTTTGAGCCTTTTTTAATTTTAATTGCTCCTTTAAATAGTCACTAGGAGTAATTGTATCTAGATTTTCTACAGTTGTTTTTGCGCGCTGTCCCATCTTACTAGCCAGTTCTTTAAAGCTTACTAATCCGGAAATTGGAAAATCGAATTTTGTTACGTCTAAGATGATGGATCCTTTCCCTTGAACCTTTTGGATATAACCATGCTCTGAAAGGAGATGTAACGCCTTACGAATTGTCTCTCTTGTCGTTTGATATCTTTCTCTTAACTCATTTTCAGAAGGGAGTTTTGTATTAGGTTTCAGCTTCCCTTCTTGAATTAGATCGACCAATTCGTCGTAAATTTTATTATATTTATTGTTCATTAAAAACCACCCTACCCTAGCTTATCACGTCTTTTTTAAATGATAAACAATTGACTCGTATGGTCGTAGGGTAACTTGTGTTGATAAATTTGAAGCTGCCACATAGTTTGATAGTAAAATGTTACTATTATATTCTGTTACAGGTATATGTGGTGGTAATTCAAAGACTGTTTCTTTTTCATAAAAATTATTAACAACGAGTAATAGTTCATCTTGATAGGTTCGTGTATATGCAAAAATTTGTTCATGGTTCTCTAGAATTAATTGATAATCACCAGACGTAACGATTTCATATTTTTTTCTTAACTCATTAAGAGCTTTATAATGATAGAAAATAGAGTTTGGATCCGCTACTGCCGCTTCTGCATTTATTTGTTTGTAATTATCTGGAATCCCAATCCATGGTGTTCCTGTTGTAAATCCAGCATTAACAGAGTTGTTCCATTGCACTGGTGTACGAGAGTTATCACGAGATTTACGTTTAATGATCTCCATAATTTCATTTTCCGTAGAGCCATTTTCTTTCATAATCTTAAAATAATTTAAAGTTTCAACATCACGGTAGTCGGAAATATCCTCGAATTTTGGATCAGTCATCCCAAATTCTTCTCCTTGGTAAATATATGGAGTTCCTTGCATCAAGTGTATGGTTGTTGCAAGCATTTTGGCTGACTGTAGGTGATATTTTCCATCATTTCCGTAACGAGTCACAACTCGAGGTTGGTCGTGGTTGCACCAAAATAAGGCATTCCACCCTCCACCTTTGTTCATTTCCACTTGCCATTTTGATAAAATTTGTTTTAAAGCTTGAAAATCAAAATCAGCAATTCCCCACTTCTCACCATTTGGATAATCAACCTTTAAATGATGGAAGTTAAAGGTCATGCTTAATTCCTTTCGATCTGGATTTGTATATTTAATACAATGATCTATCGTCGTCGAAGACATTTCACCTACAGTCATGGCATCATATTTAGAAAATACCTTTTCATTCATTTCACGCATAAATTCGTGTACTCTTGGTCCATCGGTATAAAACTTCCGTCCATCACCAGGCGCAACTGATTGATCATCGTTTAAAAAGCGTTGATCTTTTGAAATGAGGTTAATAACGTCGAGGCGAAAACCGTCTACACCTTTTTTAAACCAAAAGTGCATCATATCATACACTTTATTTCTTACCATTTCATTTTCCCAATTTAAGTCTGCTTGTGTAACGTCAAATAAATGAAGGTAATATTGACGTGTATTCTCATCAAATTTCCATGCTGAACCGCCAAACTTGGATATCCAGTTGTTAGGTTCTTGTCCGTCAACAGGATCTTTCCATATATAAAAGTCACGATAATGATTGTCATGGGATTCTTTTGACTTAATAAACCACTCATGTTCTGTAGAAGTATGGTTAACTACTATATCCATAATGACTTTAATATCTCGATTGTGAGCTTCTTCTAAAAGGCGATCAAAATCTTCCATTGTCCCATACTCCTCATGGATAGAGAAATAATCACGAATATCATAACCATTATCTTTTTGTGGAGAGGAGTATATAGGTGTCAGCCAAACAACATCTACACCAAGATTTTTTAAGTAATCTAGTTTATCAATAATTCCTTGAATATCTCCAACTCCGTTACCAGTTGTATCGTTAAAGCTTTTCGGATAAATTTGATAAACTACTGCTTTTCTCCACCATTCATTTCGTTTCATAAAATAATCACTCCGGTTTACATTTTAGTTTTCTAAAGTGAGAATACCATTGGTTAATAAAACCAACGGTACCGCACATTAAATAAAATAATTTATCTTACTCCAAGGGGGGACTGAGGATTGCTCCTAGCCCCTCTCAGTTAATGAAAGTCAAAACGTGCTTATTATGCTTGCTTTTTTATTTTTGCAACCGTATACGTTAGAACAAACGGTACGATGATTACGATTAGCATTCCGATGAAGAATGGTACCCACTTATCAGGAACAATCGAGAAAATTCCTGGAAGTCCTCCAACACCGATTGATAACGCTACAACCTTACTTAGTGTGATAACAGTAGCGGCAATTGCAGACCCAATAATTGCACAAATAAATGGGTATTTAAATCGTAAGTTTACACCAAACATTGCAGGTTCCGTAATACCTAGATAAGCAGAAACGGATGATGTAAAAGACAGCCCTTTTAATTTTTCATCTTTCGTTACAAACATCATGGCTAATGCTGCAGAACCTTGAGCGATATTTGATAAAGCTAATATTGGCCATAAGAAAGTAGCTCCTAATGTACCGATTAACTGGATGTCAACAGCTAGGAACGTATGGTGCATGCCTGTGATTACTAACGGTGCATAAATAGCCCCGTACAATAAACCACCAAATGCTGCATAGTTTTCAAAGATATTTACAAATAATGACGTAATCCCATTACCAATTGCAAATGTAAAAGGTCCGATGATTATAAAGGCTAAGAAACCGGTAACAAGAAGTGCGATAGGTGCTACTAGTAGCAATTGGAAAGCATCTGGTATTCGTTTGCGTAAAACAATTTCCAGTTTTGCTAAGATATAAGAAGCAAATAAAATTGGTAGAACCTGACCTTGATATCCTACTTTAGCTATATCTAGACCAAATAAGTTCCAATAAGGAATTTCACCAGCCTCTTTGGCAGCCCCATATGCCCAAGCATTTAATAAATCAGGGTGTACGAGCATTAACCCTAGTACGATCCCTAGTAACGGGTTCCCTCCAAACTTTTTGACAGCTGACCAACCGATCAAACCAGGTAAAAAGACGAATGCTGTATTTGCGATTAAATGAATAATACTAGCAAAATCTGCCCAATGCTGATGAACGTCAACAAGTGATTGTTCATCATAAAAAATTCCAGGTCCTGTTAGAATGTTATTAATCCCCATTAATAAACCAGCAGTTACGATTGCGGGTAAAATCGGAATAAAAATATCAGCTAACGTTTTGATAGCGCGTTGAAGCGGATTCATTTTTTGTTCAGCTGCCGCTTTCGTTTCTTCTTTTGACGATTCGCCAATTCCAGTGATGTTAACCATTTCTTTATAAACTTTATCTACTAAACCTTGACCGATGACTACTTGAAACTGTCCGTTCGAACTAAACGTACCTTTTACAATGTCCAAATTCTCTAATTGTTCTTTGTTAACTTTTGACTCATCATGTAGGACGAAGCGTAGTCTCGTTACACAATGTGTAGCTGAAGAAATATTTTCTTTTCCACCAATGGCTTGAACGATTTGTTGAATTGTTTCTTTAGTAAAGGTTGCCATATGATCCCTCCTGATAGCGGTTACATCGAGCCGCTTTTTATAGACTTGTATATACAAGTTTGTTATAAATGAATTATAACTTGTATATACAAGTTCGTCAACAATGATTTTGGGGATTTTTTCTGGAAAAATCTACATTAGTAGATATGTGGAATAATCATTACATATTAGTTTGCTTTAGATAAGATACTAACAAGTAAGAGGTGGTTTTAGATGTTAAAAATTATTATTATATTTATCTTATTTTTCATTCTCATGCAAGCCATTCTTATCCTAATGGATATATTATTGTCTATCCCATTACAGCAAAGTCTAAACAATGTAATAAACCCTTTTAGCGTGTTAGAGGCAGGAGAAAAAGCAATCATTCTTTTATTAATGAATATCTGCTTAGCGATTCCTTTAAAATATTACTTTAAACTTTTAATACAAAAGAAAAGTTAATGAAGTTTTTTTAACTTTTTCCGTACTAGCGTAATACTGAAAAATAATAAGGGTAAATAAACTTGAAAAGGTAAATGCAAGAAATATGGGACGATATATAAACCTTCTTCCATATGCTCTGAAAAGTTACTTGCTATCGTAAGAGAACTAAACAACACAATTAATCCTATAGGTAAAACTACTTTTTGATGGTTTGAAAGCTTAAACATTTCCGTAATACCAATTACTCCCGCATAAACAAATACCGCTACTTTAAAAAACATCCCGACGACCAACGTTACTACTACTAAGGCATCAAGCCGTTCTAAAAATTCAAGCACCCTGATTTTCCCAACTGTTGTAAGGAGTGGGAAAGTAGAGCGAGCAGTTATATCGACTCCGAGTACGGCAATATTAATTATTGTCGTACTCGTAATTAACATACCACTAAACAATAAAGCCAATAGGCCCACTTTAAGAGTGGTACTTTGTTTATTTAAATAGGGAAGTAACATCGTAAAGACAATGATTTCCCCATAAGGAAAGTTAAATACAACTGGAAAAGTTGCATAAATTACAGGCTTCCATCCATTTCCTAATATAGGAAGTAAATTTGAAAAATCTAGGATGCCAGAAAAGACGATAAGGAGAACAGAAATAAGGCCCATTAATAATAAAACCAATAGAAAAAACTCTCCTGTTCTAGCTAATACTTCAATACCTAGATAAAGTACATAGCAAATCGTAGCAATCATTAGTAAATTTATGACAAATAAAGGCGTTTCAGGCAGCGTTGAGGTTAAGAGGAGGTCACCGAAATCCCTTAATACTCTTGTGCCGATATAAAGGAAATAAAGGATGTATAATACACCTATCAAACGCCCGAGGAAATTCCCTACTATTTTTGTTATATATTCGGTTAATGGTAGATCAGGAAATTGCATGTATAAATAATAATAGATCAAAAATATGAATAATCCCCCACATAATCCAAATAGAATCGTTATCCAAGCATCTTGTTTTGCATCTATACCGATGGAAATTACGATGGCACTTCCTAATTCGAAAAGTGTCATTAAAACAAATAACTGGAAGGGATTGATCTTTGCTTTCTCCATTTGATCACCTTTCTTACTGTTGCATGAACTTAATTAGTATGGATTGGGTTTGAACGCATTCCGGTTCTTCGAATAAAGGACTGAACTTGGACATTTACTTCACTGTTGGAAAATAATTCAGGCCAAGAGTCTTCATACTTATTCCAAAATTTTGGATGTTGTTGATGCAATCTATTACCAAATCCAAAGATATCCGCTTTTCTTTGTTGAGCAATTGAGATGGTTTGCTTTATTTCGTTTGCGATTACATCATCCATTTGTTCTTCTAATTCATCAATGGTTTTATATTTTTCGAAGTCAACTGGACAATTAGCTTCGCCGATGTTACCTTCAACATTTACCGATACAGTAAATGTTGGTTTTCCATTTTTGATAACAGATTGAACAACTGAATTTGAACGTAATACTTCAATGGCAATGCAGTTCTTTTGATCTTGATAATCGAGATTGATAATTGTACTTTGAACTCGATCTATAATCCAAATATAGCCTCTAGCTGCTGTATCATTGAGCCAATGTAATAACTTTCCATCCTTAAATAAAGCAATCCCACTTAACTCTAAAGATGCGATTGGTTCAGAGTGTTGTAGGTGTTCAAGATTCTGTCCTTCTTGTTGATCGCCGACAATTTTTATGCCGCTTATCACGATTTCCTTTCCATTATTTACAAATGAGTGTATGATATCATCTATTTCCGTTACTAAATTTACTCCCCAAGTTTTTTCTGTTGTTTCTATTTCGTTCGTAATTTTTTTTGCTGCAATTTTCTCAACAGGAGACAATATTTTTAGAATATCTTTTGCTTTTGACTCTCTTGCGATAATAACTTGTATATTTGTTCTGAATTCATGGTCTCTTTCAAACCAATCGATTACTTTATGTATGCCTTCTGCCGCTGCTATTTCCTCACTAATAACAATTAAGTTTGTATGGGGAAAGTAAATTCTTCTTGGTACCTTTTGTGGAATTTGTCTAATTGCTTCAAAAAGTGTATTTCCTATCGCAGAATAAACAACCGTTGCACTTGCATTCCTTGTCCCACCTTCTTGCCCGGTAGCGACTTCAGCTGCATTAATGATTTGAAAAGATACATGAAATTGTCCTTTGTCAGTTTTATCAATACCGATGGCAGAAATAATTGAAAGATCTGTAAGCTCTTTAGAGTTCCAGCAACCCGACAAAAGTGGTAATAGGAAAATGAGCACTATTTTAATCATTTTTTTAAACTTCATCTTTTACTTCCTCTTTTTGGTTAAATGGGGACGGCTTTAAACCATGAGCCATTCTTTTAGGTCTATTTTGATTGACTAATCGAGTACGTCTTTTTCTTGCCCATAAAGGAAAACGAAATAAACCGTCCTTTTGATCTTCCAATATAAATGGACCGAATGGTGCTAAATAAGGAAATCCAAATGAACGCAAACTACATAAATGGGCGACAAGAATAATGAGACCGATTAATATCCCGTATAATCCCATCGTTGCCGCAAAAAACATCATGGCAAATCGCAATATTCGGGCAGCGACTGCAATATTATAGGATGGAGTTGTAAAACTAGAAATAGCGGTTCCTGCCACGACGATCACCATTGCTGCTGACACAATACCTGCTTGAACCGCCGCTTGACCAATGACTAGTGCGCCAACAATAGAAACTGCTTGGCCAATAGCACGAGGCATACGTACACCCGCTTCTCTTAAAACCTCAAAAGTAATTTCCATAATTAACGCTTCAATAAAAGCTGGGAATGGAATTCCTTCTCGCTGGGCAGCTAAACTTATGACCAATGTTGTTGGGATTAAATCTTGATGAAATGTAATAAGTGCAATATAAATGGATGGACCAAGTAAAGAAGCAGAAAAGGCAAAATACCTTAAGATCCGAATTAGTGTTGAAAAATCATAACGTTGGTAATAATCTTCTGCCGCTTTAAAAAATTGTGCAAAACTAGTTGGAACAATTAAGGCAAAAGGACTACCATCTACAATGATAGCGATTCTACCATCAACGAGTGTGTTAGCGACAATATCAGGTCTTTCTGTATTGAAAATAGTAGGGAACGGTGTAAACGTACTATCCTCGATTAGTTCTTCTATAGTGGCTTCACTTAAGATGTCGTCAATTTCAATTCTGTTTAGCCGTTCCTTCACTTCCTGTATAAGTTTTTGATTGGCAATGCCATCAATATAAAGAATGGCTACATCTGTTTGACTTACAGTACCTAATTGAAAAATCTCAGGCCGTAAATGTGGGCTTTTAATTCTTCTTCTAATTAATGAAATATTTGTTTTTAAGGATTCATTAAAACTATCTTTCGGTCCACGAATGGTAATTTCTGAAGTCGGTTCTTCAATTGAACGCCATTCGCCTCCAGTTGTCCCACCTTCAATTGCTTGATTTATTCCATCTATGAATAAAATTGTTTTTCCAGAAAGAAGGGCATGTATTAAATTGTTCCAATCATTTGTTACACTAACGTTAGCGACAGTAAGGATTTTTTTCTCAAGGGTATCTAATAAATCATTTTTTTGTACTTCTGTATATTCCTCTAATGGCTCTTCAATCAACGATTCAATGATAAAATCGCTAACTAGTTTTTCATCAACTAACCCAGCTACATAACAAGCTGCACCTTTAATAAAAGGGTTATGATTAATAATTAACTCGCGAATTATTAAATCTTTAGTATTACCTATTGTTTCAGTTAATTTGTTGATATTACACTCTAAGTTTTCTGTTACTTTATCATTGTCTATGTTTGAAGCATTTACAGTTAACGGTGTTGATTGTGGATCTTTTTTTCTTAATTTGGAAGATAATAGTATTGGTTTTTTTAGTTTTTTTTCCTTCATCGTTTTTTACCCAAAGAAGCTCCCTTTTCATTTTTTATCTTATACAAAAGCGTAGAAGAACAATGTTCAATAGATTGATTTTAGTTTCTACACTTTTTGGTAATTTATTCTATTTAACATAATGAAATTGTTGTCATTTGATTAAACCAAGTAGGCCTTGGGCTTAAACATCGAATGTTAGAGAATAGTAATATTTATTTAAGGAAGATTTTGAACATCTTTGTTTGCCTAGCAGGTTTGTCCTCTTATGGTGTCTTATTTGTTCTATTGATAAGGAAAAACAGTTAAGGAATTTATGTCATCTTTTATATAGGCATAAAAAATGTTTTGTAAGTCATGATAACCATTAAGGTTTAACTCGTTTATTAACCATTCTTCTGACTTATCTATAAGAGCTAAGTTGTTTATTTCAATTTTCCCTTCTGCTATTAAAGTAATAGGTAAACCTATATACTGACAATCGATATTTAAATCTTTTGGTGTTAAAGGACGTAAATTTTTTTTTGGTATTACGCTAATCTTTCCATTTGGCTCAAGTATGGCATATTCAATATCTTGTATATCGGGAAAACCAAATGCGCGAACTGTCGAAAGTAATTCCGTTAATGAGTACCGAAGTTTCTTTAAGTTTTTTTCAATAATTTTGCCGTGCTTAATTAAAATAGTAGGCTCTCCAATAATAATGGAAGTTAATCTTCCGCAAAGGCTTAATCTAGATAAAATCATATATAATATACCAATTGATAGAATGCATATAATCGCATGGTAGAAGCTTTTTACTTTTACTGCACCTAGGGCAGCGTAGGATAAAAAAATAATTGTTACTAAATCATAGGCTGTCCATTGTGATAAGAGCGTTTTTCCTAGAATTCGCATGACAATAAATACTAAAATAAATAAACAAGATAATTTTAAAGTTTCAAACACCATTATTAATTCCTACCTTAATGTATTTTGTTCTTGTTTCTCGTAGAGTAGGTTTAGTATTTACAAATTTCTTCATAATCATCATTGAAAGAAAATGTAATGTTATCCCACTCTTAAGGGGAAGTAAGGGCAAAACCACTGAAACCAGTGGGGTTTGAAGAAAAACCCGACTGGTTTCAGTTCAGCTTAATAATATTTAGAAGCGTCAAGCACTATGAAGGTATTAATTAAAGTAAGGTTTAGTCTATTTATTTCACTATTATGACTATTTACGCCTAGTAGGCTAATTTGGGCTGCGCTATTATTCATCGTTTTTGTTCCTATTTCATTTTTCTTTATCCGTAATAAGCCTGAAGATGTAGGGTTATTACCAGATAACTTTAAAGAAAGTGATAATATAGTCCAAGGTACTAGTAAATCATCAATTCATGAAGAAGTATGGACAGTAAAGGAAGCGATGAAAACGAAACCATTTTGGTTATTATTGTTCTGTGTAGCTGTCCCATCGATGGTTAATACCGGAATTATCTTTCATTTTGTTCCTATTTTAGCGCAAAGTGGAGTTGAGAGAACTGAAGCAGCATTTATTCTGAGTATTATGGCAATGGTATCTTTCCCCATTACTTTCTTGGCAGGCTTCATCGTGGAAAGGGTAAAAGTAAACTATGTACTAGGATTAACGTTTCTTGGTCAAATTGGGATTATGGCTATGTTAGTGTATACGAATTCTTTTTGGGCAGCAGTTTTGTTTGGAGTAGCTCGTGGAATCGTTGGTGGCTTTGAAATGATCTGTTTAGGGATTGTATGGCCTAATTATTTTGGGCGTGCAACGATCGGTAGTATTAGAGGCATCTCTTCCACAGTCATGGTTATTGGTTCTGCTTTTGGTCCTTTACCATTTGCGATGGCATTTGATCATTTTGGTAGTTATCAAGAAATCTTGTATATAATGATGTTATTTCCACTCATCGGAATGGCTTTTGCTTTTATTTCACAAAAACCTGTTAAAAATACTACTAAAACAAAAGAACAAGTCATAGAAGTAAAAGAAAAAAGAAATCTTAACCTCTTGCACTTTCGGTTGAGGTTTTTTTAGGTTGTTTTTATATTTGAAAACTAACTAGGCGACAAAGGATTGTATTTGGGTTGTTCAAAATATTCTTCACGACCAAATAATAAGTTTGTTTACGACATCATGTGTTTAATGAGTCACTACGAAACTTAAACGAACTTAATGAAACTAAGGCGAAATTCATTGTTTTCTAGTATTTTTTCGTTTATTGTTAAAAGTATGGAAGTCATTGAATAGAAGCTATAATTTAAACTTAGCATTTTAAAAATACCTGCTTATTACATTCATGAGCTAGGGAAAGTAAAGTTTCAAACAACTTAATTATATAATAGGTGTGAATGGCTTACTTTATCTATAGGATATATCCTGATGGTACTAGGTTTAAATTTTTATTAGAAATCATGAAATAATTTAGTGCGAGGAGTTTTTCGATGAAAAATATAAAAATAATGCTACGCTTGCTTCCTATCCTATTGCTTATATTGGGAGCATGTTCAAATAATAATAAAGATATATCAACAGAACTTATATTAGCAACAACGACAAGTACACAAGATAGTGGTTTGCTTGATGTTCTTGTTCCAGTTTTTGAAGAAACGCACAATGTATATGTAAAAACAATCGCTGTTGGAACAGGACAAGCGTTAGCGTTAGGAGAAAGGGGAGAGGCTGATGTTTTACTTACTCATGCTTCTAGTTCTGAAGAGAAATTAGTAGAGAATAAAGATGTCATTAATAGAAAACGAGTTATGTACAATGATTTTATCGTTGTAGGTCCAAGTGATGATCCTGCTAGTATAAGAGGTTTAGGAGTACAAGAGGCATTAGTAAAAATCTTTGCTTCTGGCTCAACGTTTGTATCAAGAGGGGACAATTCTGGAACACATATGATGGAATTAAATTTATGGGAAGAGGTACGAATCAAACCAACCAATGAGAGCTGGTATGTTGAAACTGGTCAAGGGATGGGAAGTACACTTCAAGTGAGCGCAGAAAGAGATGGATATGTATTAACAGATCGAGCAACGTTTTTATCCCATTTGAAAAATTTTGAACATATGGATATTCTCGTTGAAGGTGACAATGTTCTATTAAATATTTACCATGTTATGCAAGTCAATGAACAAAAGCATCCTATAGTAAATGATAATGATGCTAAGTTATTTGTTAAATTCTTGATAAGTGACGAAGTACAACAGATTATTGAAGAGTTTGGCATAGAACTTTATGACCAACCTTTGTTTTTCCCGTATACGGAATAAAAATTAAGTGAGTGTTGCTAGATGGATCTGTTCATAGAGGGAATTAAAAAAGCAATAGAAATGATTATTAGTGGGGATAGAGAAATATTTGAAATCACGTTCACGACCTTGAAGGTTTGTTTAACTGCCATATTTATTAGTACGATTGTTGGCGTACCTCTAGGTGTATTAATCGGGCTGAAATCATTTCGTGGGAAAAAGATTGTCCTCGTTTTGGTTAATATTGGCATGGGGCTGCCACCAGTAGTAGCTGGCCTTTATATCACAATGCTCCTTTGGCGTTCAGGCCCTTTAGGTCATTTTGGGCTATTATATACGACTCATGCAATTATAACGGCGCAAATTTTAGTCTCGCTTCCAATTATCATTGGCCTTACATCTGCTGCATTTCAGCAAATAGACCATAAGATGTTGTTGCAAATAAAAGCTTTAGGAGCAACTAATTTTCAAAGGTTAGTATTACTTTTGAGGGAGACGAAATTTGCGATGATGGCGGCAATCATGGCGGGTTTTGGAAGAGTTCTTGCTGAAGTAGGGGCTGCGATGATGGTTGGGGGTAATATTAAGGGTGACACAAGAATTTTAACGACTTCTATGGTTATGGAAGTATCGAAAGGAAATTTTGATATCGCCATTGCTCTTTCATTTATATTAATGACTTTAGCATTTATCGTCACTTTTATTTTAACGTCACTACAACAAAGGAAACCGCAACTATGAAAATCTTAATATTAAAGGATATAAAAGTACAATTAGAAAAACAAATAATTTTAGATGTTCCTGAATTCTCCATAAATGAAGGGGAGATTTTAGGAATAATAGGACCAAACGGAGCAGGGAAGAGTACGCTTTTAAAAATAGTTGCGTTATTACAAGCCCCAACTGAAGGAAGGGTTTATTATAAAGGAGAAGAGAAACATGCTAATGATGTCTCGTTATTCATTAGACGTAAATTTGCAGTGGCCTTACAGCAATCGCTTCTCTTTGATACAAATGTCTATAATAATGTAGCTTTAGGATTAAAACTTAGAAAAGCTCCAAAAAAAGAAATCCATGAGCGTGTCACTTATTGGTTAACGAAATTTCAGATTTCTCATCTTGCCAAGAAAAATGCAAAAAGCCTATCAGGTGGCGAAGCACAGCGTGTTAACCTTGCTAGAGCTTTAATTTTAGAACCGGAAGTATTATTTCTTGATGAACCATTTTCTGCTTTAGATTTCCCAACTAAGGTACAGTTACTAAAAGAAGTAAAGGAAATATTAAATGAAACTAGTACCACAACACTTTTTGTGAGCCATGACCTCATTGAAATAAACCATTTAACGAATAGTTTAGCTGTTGTTATTCATGGAAGAGTTATTCAGCATGGAATGACAAAAGAGGTTATTAATGAACCGAACGTAGATGCAGCCCCTTTCTTGTTGAATTGGAAGGAGCTCTATACAATATAATGAATTAGGAACTACTAATATAGTAGGTTCCTGTTTGAGTTTTGTGTGGTTAAATATGCCCTAGTAGTTCGGGGTAATTATCTGAATGTTCTGTGTATGGATTGTTTGTAGAAAGATAATCATGTCGGCTCTATATTTTATATGAATTTTAATTATTTTGGATTTAAGGTCGTGTTATTGTTTCAATATAAATAATAAGTAGAAAGAAAGTACTATTTACGTTTTTGAATAAATAATATTACTATTGCTAAAAGCTGATATTGAACTATACTTATATTATAAATACTTGGGAGAGTGATGGAATTTTGGACAGTATACCCTATGACTCGATAATCTTATTAGGGGCAATGTTATTGTTATCAGGTTATTTTTCAGCTTCAGAAACATCGATTACTAGCGTTAATAAAATTCGTTTACGTAGCCAAGCGGAGAATAACAATGTAAAAGCAAAACGTTCACTGGAGATGGCAGAGAATTTTGATCAGAGCTTATCAACAATTTTAATTGGAAATAATATTGTGAATATTGCAATGGCTGCGATTGCCACAAAAATAGCTACGGATATTTTTGGCAGTACAGGGACCATTCTTTTTCTCACAACGATTGTATTAACCATTTTAGTGTTGATCTTTGGAGAAATTCTACCAAAATCTTTAGCCAAACAATATGCGGAGAGATATTTGCTTGCAATATCTGGGACCCTGAAGGTAGTCATGAAAATCTTCTTTCCTATTACTTGGGTTTTCGTACAGTTGAAATTAGTAATTGATAAATTATTCGGCTCTAAAGTAGAAGAACCTAGCGTTACCGATGAAGATGTAAGGGCTTTAGTGGAGATTGGAGAAGAGGAAGGGACATTTCTCACTCAAGAAAGAGAATTACTTCATAATGCTTTAGAATTTGACGATATCGTTGTAAAAGATATATTAACACCAAGACCTGACGTTGTGGCGATTTCACAAGATTGTACTGTAGAGGAATTAAAGGATGTTTTTATAAAGGAAAAATATTCTCGAATACCTGTCTACGATGGTTCGGTCGATAATATTGTGGGAATGATTTCCCATCGTGATTTTTTTACCAAATATGTTCAAGATAATTCCTTTTTACTTGATGATATTATTCGTAATCCGTATTTTGTCATTGGTTCAGTGAAAATTTCTAATTTGTTAAAGGAGTTACAAAAAAATAAAGTTCATCTCGCCATCGTTTTAGACGAATACGGTGGAACAGCTGGAATTATTTCAATAGAAGACATAATTGAAGAAATTGTTGGTGAAATTTGGGATGAACATGATGATACTGAACTTTTAATTGAAGAGTTAGAAAATGGGCAAATACGTTTAGATGGAAAAATATCAGTAGAAGAATTTTGTGATGTTGTAAATGTAGCTTTACCTGAAACTCTTTCTAATACATTAAGTGGGTGGATCTCTGATATCTTAGGTTATTTACCAAAAAAGGGAGATCAAGTAGAACATGAAAACATCCGTATCTACATTGAAGAAGTTCGTGATCGGAGAATTCAAAAAGCTATTGTTGAAGTAAGTACAAAATTAACTCAAACTGCTGGATAAACTTTAAATAGTATAATATAGAGCGCACTATGGGATTTTTTATATAATCAGGATAGAGAAGCCTTATTGGCTCCTCTATTCATTATCTTTTTGAAAGGGGAATTTAGTTCAGCAAATTTCATTATATTAATTTTACATGTCTAATCTTCAACTAGCTAAAGTGTACTTTCACTTAAATTAATAAATGAAAAATGGACTTAGTTACGAAAAAGTTTTAGTTTCTCTTTTTTGGATAATAATTTAACTCTTTAAATAAATACTCAAGTTCTTTGCTTGTTAAATCTCTCCATTGGCCACTAGCAAGCCCGTCCAATTGAATGTTCATAATTCTAATTCGTTGCAACCTACGCACTTGATATCCCAAAGCGGAACACATACGGCGAATTTGGCGATTTAATCCTTGGGTTAGGATAATTCGGAAGACATTTGAAGATATTTTTGTAACTTTGCAGGGCAATGTTTTTGTATCTAAGATTTCTACGCCTTCAGACATCTTTCTTAAAAATGCGGAATTGATAGGCTTGTCTACAGTTACAATATATTCTTTTTCGTGTTTATTTTCTGCACGTAATATTTCATTAACGATATCCCCGTCGTTAGTTAATAATATTAATCCTTCTGATTCTTTATCCAGTCTTCCAATATGAAAAATTCGTAGGGGGTGATTAACAAAATCAACAATATTCCCTTTAATATGTTTTTCCGTTGTACTCGTTATTCCTACAGGTTTATTAAGTGCAATATAGACGTGTTGTTGTTTTAACGTAATTGGTTTTCCGTCTACTTTGACTTCGTCTCCTTCCTCAACTTTACTTCCTAATTCGGCAATTGTATCGTTGATGGTCACTCTTTTATCTGCAATCCATTTATCAGCTTCTCGTCTTGATGTTATCCCTGATTCGCTTAAATATTTATTAATCCGCACTATGAAACACACCTCTAATAATCATTTATTCTTTTAAGATAACTCAGTGAACTAATAAATTCAAGAAAGTCATGGTTCAAAAAAAAAGTCCTGTTTAATAATTATCCTAGAATTACGAACCTTTAGTTTGATTTTATTAATTAATTCTTTTATTAGTTTTAACAATAATCCAGCACAGTAAATACTATAAACATAAAAACAATTAGTATTTATTATTTTGATTTATAAATGATATGAAGTAACAAATAGAGGTTCTCCCTCTAGCCATTCAGCAAAAAGCACTTGCTCTGGGTTGGTAATGCCATGGTAAGTTAATTGACGATTAAGCCATATTTCATTAAAGCCCGCTTCAGATAAATTATCCCAAAGTACCTCCCCATCCAAAATAATAGATATTGGTAAATTTACTTGTTGTGGTGTGAGGTTAAGGTCTTTTCTTGTCGGGGTTACATAATTAGATTTTTTAAGCACATTCACAGAGCCGTTTGCTTCTAGAATTGCAAATTCAACTTCACGAATTGAAAATACATCCTTGTCCCGTAGAAGGTGCTGTAGTTGGTTAATATCTAATTTATTTTTCTTTAATTGATCACGATCGAGTTTTCCATTTCGTATAACGATGGCCGGCTTTCCTTCTAAAATTTTTCTTGTCCCTTTAAATTTTTGTGTAAGTAATTCCACTGTATAAATGAGCATACCCCACAAGGCTATTGCATAAAGTACATACCAAACACTAATATCTTTATCATAAATTGCATTTCCAACAAGCTCACCTAACACTAGTGCTGAAATGAAATCGAAAGGAGTAATTTGAGTAATTTGTGTTTTACCTAAAATCTTCGTAATAATTAATAAAGCTAGAAAACCTACGAATAATTCAATACTTAAATGGAAAATGTTTGTGTTCACTTTTTGATCGCTCCTTTTCCTACAATTTCATTTTTTGCATTGAAGTTCAAACCTAAACAATAAAAGATAAAAAACCTATTAAATAATCCAGCAAAAGATTATTAAATAGGTTTTTTATTAAGGAAAGTAATTAATCAAACTGATTAGCCAGACGCCATCGGCTCGATTACTTTTACTTCAGTCAAGCAACGGACTTCAATTACTGCTTGAGATCCTTCGTCGATTAGCTTCATGCAGCTTTGCTCCTGCGGTTATTCGTCGCACAAAACACTGCTTTGAGGAAGCTTGCTACGAAGCTATGCTTGAAGACGCAGAAGCACGTAAACGTAAGAAGCCAAAGAGCGGCTTCTGTCAAAGGCCTTCCAGTGCCTTTCGCCCGTGACCAAGGCGCCTTGCGCTTTTCTTGTGAAAGATGCCTAAAGCATAGCTTCAGTGACTACGAAAGATTAGAAAAATAATGAAAAGGTTTATTTTTTCATTTATTGGTGTTATAATAAGAGTAATTATTTTTGATCGTTTTAATGTTATTGGATGGATGGCTTTAAAAAGTTTTCCTCTTAAATGTTATGAATGAACAAGGATAGTGAATAAAACCGTGTGGAAATGCACACAAATCAGGAGGAAAACACATGTTACAAGGTACAGTTAAATGGTTTAATGCAGAAAAAGGATTCGGATTTATCGAGCGCGAAGACGGAGACGATGTATTCGTACACTTCTCAGCTATTCAATCTGATGGGTTCAAGTCTTTAGAAGAAGGTCAAAAAGTTAACTTCGAAATCGTTGAAGGTAACCGTGGACCACAAGCTGCTAACGTTACTAAAGCTTAATTAACCAAACTAATGAATAAAGGTATCCTTTTGGGGATACCTTTTTGTATGTTCAAAAAAATTTCTCTATTTTACTTTTCCCTCACAAGTGGCATCGAACAGCAACGAAATGATCCACCACTTTTAATTATTTCTGTAATATCAACCTCAATGACCTCGTAACCTCTTTTGCGAAGTTCGTTATTAACGTTTTTATTAACTGGTAGGCTAATTACTTTTTTGTTACCGATAGAAAGTACATTTGTTCCAAGCGTAAATTGTTCTTCTTTTGTTACTTCAATTAGTTCGTAACGAGAAGCTATTAATTCCTCTTTCTTTTTATCAATAACTCCCGGATAAATGAGTGCTTCTGAAGGAGAAAGAATGTTAAATATACAGTCTAAATGTAAATATTTATTTTGAAAAGGAACTGTAATAATATTAAAGGAAGGTAGTAGCCTTGTCAGGTGAGCAATTGCTGCTTCATTTGTACGGTCACTAATACCTACATAGATCGTACCACCGTCTATTATGACGTCTCCACCTTCAATTTGGTCACCGATAATATTATAATAAGAAACTTCTTCGCCTTTTAGCCAATCCTTTAATATTTGTTCTTCACCACGACGAATGTTGTTTGCCATATCAGCTACAAAGATTGTATGACCAAGAGTAAACCCAATGTCGCGAGTAAATACTTGTTCTGGGAATTTCTTTGCAGGTGGTAGTAAAATAACATCGATATTGTTATCCCTTAATACTTGAGCGAAATGCTTATGTTGCTCCATAGCTTTTTCTATGTGGATTCCTACATCTTTAAAATGTTTTTGAGTATCATTAATAACATCACGAATAGTCATATGTTTAGGTTCACATAAAATAACTTTTCTGAGCACCCCGTATTCATTGACACAGTAAGATTTTTCATTTATGTTCTGAACGTAACTCATTACTTTCCCCCTAAATATTATTTTTTTATATAGTATTTCCTTTAAATAAAAAAAACAATACTACTATAAAGTATTGTTTTTGCTTGTGCGAATTGTTTGTTAAACTCCCTGTCTCTTTCGCTGATTATTTATTTTTTTTGTTTGTTGGCTTTTCATTGTTTGATTTGTATTACTCCATTTGTTATTTTCTTTGTTTTGTGTTTGTTTTGCTTTTTTATTAGCTAACTGTTGTTGAATGGCTTCGTGCAAAGAGATTTTTTTCTTGTTTGGTTGATCTTGATCGTTTGTAGACATATATTTCTCCTTTAATGAATTGTAATTTTCTATTGTTGAGTGTACCATTTATTTTTCCTATTTGGTAGATATTTTATATTAGACTTTATAGTTAATTTTAAAAGATTATAAAACGATCCGTAGAAGAACAAAGTACTTACTCGTTTCTATCCAGGAGTTTTATTGAACAACGATGAGTGGTAAGATTACTAATAATAATTATAAGAAGGAGCCTTAACTTGTCACTAATTTTAAAACAGCCGTATGTAAAAGTATTTAGAGAAATTAATGGTATAGAACAAAAGTATATTGAAAATGTGTATTATTTGTATTTATACGAAACAAAAATTGTTTCTCCATACAAAACTTATAAACTAAAAGATGTGTTTGATGTCTCGTATAGGAAGACGTCTAGTAATAAATATGGAACCCTTTACTTACATACCAATGAAGGAGTTTTTCCATTTCAAGTTCACTCAAGCCCTGAATTATTTATTCAATCAGTAAAACAATTACAACAATATTAAAACCAATTATTATTACCTGGTAATAAAAAAACATTGAAACTCTTATGTTGTCTTGGTATTATTAATTTGTACTATTAACATAGTGCTAAAGATAGGAAGTTAAGAAGGAGACGATATTATGAACGATCTTAAGACGTTTGGATGGTACGCAGCAAGAATTTCTCCAGAATTACCAAAGGAGGCATTTAAGCCTGTGCCAACAAGGTTATTTGGAGGTATAGCATATTTAATCACTGTTATCACTGGAATGTTATTGATAAGTCAAATTCAATTACCGATAATTGTCAATTTATTTATTTCACTAATCATTGGGTTTAGTTTTTCAGCGATGGGTTTTTTAGGACATGAAATTCTTCATGGTACAGTAATTAGGAATCCGAGAATCAGAAATTTATTAGGTGCAATTTTTTTCGGGCCATTATGTACTGGTCCACGTTTATGGAGAAAATGGCATAACATGGAGCACCACGTTCACACTCAAGATGAAACTAAGGATCCAGACGCATGGCCAAGTATAAATAAATTTTCAAAAAACTGGATTGTCCGGTTGGTTTATAAATTACCTTTACAAATTCGTTCTATATTTGGCTTTTTATATTTAGCGGTATCGTTTTCGATACACTCAATAAATATGTTCTTTCTATATTTTAAAGAGTTCAATATGAAAAATCGTTCAGCCGTTTTCATCCAACTTGTGTTACCATGGATGTTTTGGATAGGGTTACTATTTATAATTGGACCTGTAGCTTGGTTTTTTGCTTATTTATTACCGTTATTCATTGCCAATTCTATTGTAATGGGGTATATCTCAACTAATCATCGCTTAAATCCCCTAGTAGATGTTAACGATCCATTGGCTAATTGTTTAACAGTTACTGTTCCTAAATGGGTAGATGTGTTGCACTTTAATTTCTCTTATCACACTGAACATCATCTGTTTCCAACAATGAATCCTAAATATTACCCTTTAGTAAAAGATCTTATTTTACAAAAGTGGCCTGATCGCTATCATCAGATGTCGTTTGCAAGAGCTTTAGTGACACTATGGAAAACACCAAGAGTTTATCATGAGAAGAATGAACTCTTGGACCCACATGATAAAAAAGTTTATAGTACTTTAGGAAATGGATTAAATGTAAAGGAAATTCAATACCGTAAGTTATAATTTTATTACCTACCTTAGTAGAAAAAAGCGCTCCTAGTCGTAACTGACATAAGGAGCGTTTTTTTACGTTATGTTTATATTTGTAAGAGAATCTTCAAAGTGACATTTTGTGTCTAATTTGTTTTATTTTCATTTTTTTATGGAAATTAACCCATATTATAGAAAAATTATATTATACTTAAAAATATGTTTGACTCTTCGACATTAAGGTTATTATTAGAGGATAAAAGAAATAGCCCTTATTATAATTATTATCATTTGATATTTATTATAATCTGTGTTAGGATAACATATATCATTAAAAATAAGGAGTGTTTTTGGAAAAATGGCAAATGAAAAACTAGTTAATTCACTAAATTCTCAATTAGCAAACTGGAATGTATTATTTACAAAGCTTCACAATTATCATTGGTATGTAACTGGACCAGAATTCTTTACACTACATGCAAAGTTTGAAGAATACTATACTGAAGCTGCTACTTACATTGATTCAATTGCAGAGCGTATATTAACAATTGAAGGTAAACCACTTGCTACTCTAAAAGAATACTTAGAAGCTTCATCTATTGAAGAAGCTTCTAGTAATGAGGGGGCAAAAGAAATGGTTTCAGTTTTAGCTGCTGATTTTGAAAAAGTAATTGCAGAATCAAATGAAACTATTGAACTTGCTGAAGCTGCTGGTGATGAATCAACTGCTGATATGTTCATCGGTATTAAGACTTCTTTAGAGCAACATGTTTGGATGCTTAAAGCTTATTTAGGATAAAAATTAACTGGTATTCCTCAATGGGGTACCAGTTTTTTGTTAGGAAACATAAAATTTTTATAAATGGAAAGCTGTAGTTTGAATATATAATCTGGGTCAATTTGCCCATTACAAGAAGCTAAAAAAGGACTGCGTGTAATGGGCACAGTTAGTTGCCTTTAGATGCGTATCTTTTTATCTCTTATTATCCGTTTACAATTTCACCTCCATTTACATGAATAATTTGTCCAGATACATAAGAAGAATCATTAGAAGCTAAGTATACATAGGTTGGAGCAAGTTCAAAAGGTTGTCCTGCACGTTTCATTGGCGTGTTACTACCGAAACTTGCAACTTGGCTAGCAGGGAAGGAAGCGGGAATTAATGGAGTCCATATCGGTCCAGGTGCCACACCGTTTACCCGTATTCCAAGAGTAGCTAGTTGCATGGACAATGATCTTGTAAAAGTGACCATTGCGCCTTTGGTTGAAGAATAATCAATTAATTGTTCATGACCATGATAAGCCGTTACTGAAGTAGTATTAATAATGGAACTTCCTTGTTTTAAGTGAGGTAAGGCGGCTTTAACAAAGTGAAAAACAGAATAAATATTAACTCGAAAAGTTTTCTCTAGTTGTTCGTTAGTTATGTTTTTTATATTATTTTGAACTATTTGCCAGGCGGCATTATTAATAAGTATGTCAAGCTTACCAAAATGAGAAACTGTATCAGCGACCATCTTTTTGCATATTGCTTCATCTTCAATATTCCCTGGAAGTAGTAAGCATTGTACACCTTTTGCTTCTACTAATTCTTTTGTTTCCTCTGCATCGACAGTCTCATCCAAATAGGCAATAGCAACATTAGCTCCCTCTTTAGCAAATGCGATAGCAACAGCCCGTCCGATTCCACTATCACCTCCAGTGATTAAAGCAACCTTTCCAGTTAGCTTTCCACAACCTTTATAGGATGGATCATCAAATATTGGACGAGGATTCATTTCTTTTTCTATTCCGGGTTGTTTCGTTTGATGTTGGGGTGGAAAAGCTGTGGGTAATTTAATTTCCATAAAAACCCTCCTTGAAAAATAATTATTTCAAAATTAAAATATGCAAACATACTTAAATTATCCAAATGTATTTTAATCGGCGGAAAATTAATTGAATTTTTCATTACCAGTTCCACATCCTCAATTCCAAATAAAATGAGTGGTTCGCCATAAATAAACAATGTATCTTACCACCACTAGGAGGCATTTAAGTAAAAACTTAATTTACTACATGAAATTCATTTCTTGTTGGCGTCAATTGGAGCAGCTACTTGTGAAGCTTTTTCTTTTCTAATGTGCGATACGAAGTGATTAAATTCTGATGACTAGGCATGTATAGGGATCAACCCTAAAGTTCGGATCCGACATAGAATAACTAACAATTAGTAGGTAATGAATGAAAAACCCACTGATTGAAGTTCAGCTATATGTATATTCCTTGATTTTTTCAAACACACCATAATTTAACACTGAATAAATAGTATTTTTAAAATTTAAAACTATACATATGTTGTTTAATGCCTTTATAATGAATTCATGACATATTAGGAGGCCATCGAAATGAATTTTTTTAATGCATTAAAACAAAAACCAAAGGATGCTGGCTACCATATAAATGTAGATCAAAATTTTAGAAGCATAATAATGACAGACAATGATGATATTATTAAACAGTTGAAAATTATTGATTTAACATTAGAAGATTTAAAATTAATTAAAGGGCTTCAGCCACTTTTTAATGAAAATAAAGGAGCGTTAGTAGATACATTCTATGAAACAATATTAAAAGCGGAAAACCTGAAGGAAATAATTGAAAAACATAGTTCAGTAAATCGTCTCCGTCAAACACTTGAAACACATATTTTTGAGATGTTTAATGGTGTGATTGATTACCATTATATTGAAAAAAGAATTAAAGTTGCAAAAATGCATATTCATATTGGTTTAGAACCAAAATGGTATATGGGTGCTTTTCAAAATCTTTTTAGTTCAATACAACAAGTCATCCAAAAAAATATTACAGATCCGTCTACTCAAGCTGACAGTGTTAATGTAATCAGTAAATTATTAAATTTTGAACAGCAATTAGTACTTGAAGCATATGAGAAGGAAAATCTGCTTCAAAGAGAAGTCGAATATGAAAAAGTCAAAAATGAACTAAAATATAGCATAACTGATATAAGTGAAGAACTAGCTGCTTTATCTGAGGAAACAAGTGCCTCAGTTGAGCAATTAATTTCAAGTACGATGGACTTAAGTAAGCGAGTGGTTAAGAGTGCAAATACTTCCCAAGAAACAAAAGAAGCTGCACTGAAAGGAAATAAAAGCATTATTGATTTAGAGATCAAAATGGCAACTATTAAAGAGAGTGCACTTCAAATGAGTAATGTTGTCGAGCAATTGATGCATTCTTCTGAGCAAATTCAACAGGTAGTGAATATTGTCCAAAATATCGCTGAACAAACAAACTTACTTGCTATAAATTCAGCTATTGAAGCTGCGAGAGCAGGAGAACATGGCAAGGGATTTGCCGTTGTTGCAAATGAGGTTCGTAAGCTATCAGAGCAGACAAAAAATTCGGTGCAAAATATTAAAACGTTAATTAAAGAATCTTCTCAATTTATGAACGATGTTTCTAAGTCCTTAAATGAAGTTGAAGGTTTTATTGGGGAAGGTGAGAAAGAAACAATAAATACAAAACAAAACTTTAATGAAATTGTATCCTCATTAGAGGTAAGTATGGAGGAAGTAAAAAAAGTGGAAGGTGGCTTTAAAGAATTAGTTCTTGTTATTGAAGAGATTGGAAAAGCAACATCTTCTGTTGCTGAATCGGCAGAAAACCTGAATGAAACAGCAAAAAATGTATAAAATAATGAATCTCATCATTCATTAATAATGCCACTAAAAATATATTTATCCCACTCTTATGGGGAGCAATCCCCCACCTAAGAAAATCGAGAAGTTTAGGTGGGGGATTAACTGCCCCTGAAGGTCCGATAAGTTGTTCTAACAACCAGTGGGGCATCAAGGAACCAATGTCATCAGGCTAAAGAGCCAATAACTTACAAATTACATCTAAACCTCTAAATCAGGAAAATATAATCCAGTCTAAAGAAAAGTTTATCAATCAACTTAGGAAAAAAGGCAATAGGATACCCGGGGCTTGTATATCATTTTTTTACAAGTCCTTATTTTCTTGCTCTTCAATTCTATTAAAAGCTTACACGTTACTCTTTCAAGCTAAAACGATAATCCTCACAGACATCTCTTTCTATTAAGTGA
>NZ_MLQR01000033.1 GCF_001866005.1 Anaerobacillus alkalilacustris | reverse complement strand
TGAAAAACTCACAAAACCTATCGCAGTACCAACAAGAAAAGCTTATGAAGTTAAAAGATAGTCATTTGAATACAGCTAAGGCTTATCGGTTAAGACTAGCTCTGCAGGGACTTTGGTCTACAAGCCAACTATTTTCAGGTTGGTATTTTGATGATTGGTACAACTGGGCTATACGGTCTCGTTTAGAGCCCATGGTAGAAGTTGCTCGTTCACTCAAAAAACATGAAAAAGGCATCTTACGTTGGTTCACCTCAAGGATGACCAATGGTTTACTTGAAGGAATTAATAGCCTTGTTCAAGCATCGAAGCGGAAAGCAAGAGGCTACCGATCAATCGAAAACTTTATTGCCATGATCTATGCAACAGCTAACAAGTTTAAGTTAGAAGTGAAGCCACATGCTTAGATTATCTCCTTCTCAATCTAACTATGCACTTTCATACTTAAAATCGTCGGTCAAGTGGTTTCCTTGACGGTCGATTTTAAGTATGAAACCCTAGTAAAAGTTGAGAAGATTACTAGACTATTATTCTTTATGAAATCTTGTGTTCCAATAGAAATTAGCGAAGAGCCACTTTTGTTTTATCCGTTATAGCAGTGTTTTTCATAGACTTTCATATTATGAAACTAAAAAATAAAGTGGACCTAAAAAATGTTAAGCTAAACGATTATGAAATGAATGAGGTCTCCCAACAAATTAAACAAAGCTGGACACTTATGGGTTCAATGGTTATTCTGTTTACTTCAGTTCACAGAGAATAATTTTTTAGCTATTCTTGCTTTTAGCCTACTTTATTATTTTTTCGTCCTTGGCAAACAAAAAGAAAAGGGAAAACTGGCTTCTATTCAAATTTTAGGAGTTATTTTAGTATGGTCACTGGTCGGAGTTTATAAGAGGTCCTCTGCTTATTATCCTATTATCCCTAATCTATTTATTGAAGAGAAGAATTATAGAGTCTAACGAGATTAAGTCCGAATGTTAAAGAAGCCGATAGACTGATAATAATTGACCTTAACGATCACAGAATTTTTTTGAGAGAAACTATTTAATATTAAGTGGTGAATTTATAAATATTGATTAAATACATTAAATACAAATGGTCTAGCATTATAAGTACTCCAATTATAGGAATTCTTATTGCGTACATAATAACATATTTTTATAGAAGAACGGTCGATATTATCGTTTTAATAATTGGTGTTAGTTTCATAACAGAAATTGTGAACTATAAAGCTGAACTTCAATCAGTGGGGGTTTTCCTTCATCCCCCACCTAAACTTCTCGATTTTCTTACGTTTTGAGGTGGGGGTCTTACTTGCCCCTTAAGAGTGGGATAAAAAATGGTTACGTACAGTAGAAACTTAATTATGCCAATAAAAGATGAGGGAAAGTTGAGTTTATGACAATTAACTTTTAAAACAAAGTGTCAGACACTTTTGTCCCAGCCCCTTTAAATCTTTTTAAAGTTGGGTTTATTTAAAGAAACATGGAGGTTTTAATTGTTAATGTCTTTTTCAAGTGTTGAAAAAAAGGATTTAGGATTATTCATATTCGGAGAAATCCTTTAATAATTAAGAGGAAATGAGGATATAATGATAGAATAAAAGACAAAAAGAGCGTTTGTAGAGGATGGGGGTTTATAATGGATTCATTGAAGGATATCAGATGGAAGCAAAGGTTTGAAAATTTTGAGAAATCCTATTTGCTACTTGAAAAATATTCTAATCAGCCAATAAGTACAGAATTAGAACGGGCGGGGATTATTCAATTTTTTGAAATGACATTTGAATTGGCATGGAAGGTTTTAAAGGATTACTTAGAAGCACAAGGTTATGTGGTCAAAAGTCCGAGGGAAACAATAAAACAAGCATATCAAATAGAGTTAATAAATGATGGGCACGTATGGTTAGATGCTTTAGCTAAGCGAAACCTAACGACACACACTTATGATGATGCATTAGCAGAAAAACTAGTTAATGAAATTAAAACAGAATTCTTACCAGAATTAAAAAAATTATATGAAAAACTACTAGAGGAATGATTCGATGTTTGGGTTATTAGATAAAGATTTGCATTATATAACTAAGGCGATAAAAAAGTATGCTGAAATAGAGAGAGTAAAGGTTTTTGGTAGTCGAGCACTGGGAAACTATAAAAAAGGTTCAGATGTTGATATTGCAATTTTTGGTGAAAGTATTAACGGAAAAATAGTGGCAGGCTTGAGTGACATTTTAAATGAAGAGTATCCACTTCCTTATTTTTTTGACGTTATCCATTACGAGAGTATTTCTAATCAAAAATTAGCAGAACACATAGATAATTCAGGGATTGAAATTTTTCCCACTCTTAAGGGGCGGTAAGACACCCACCTCAAAAGATAAGGAAATTGAAAAGTTTAGGTATCTAAATCACAACAGAATAGATGATTTCTTATAAGAATTTGGAGGTTTTCAAAGTGTAGAAAGATAAACAGAAAATAATTATTGAACATTTAGCTGAAAACTTATCTCCATTTTTTATTATTTTGTTTGGATCAACAGTAAAAGGAACTGCAAATAAACATAGTGATTTTGATGTTGCATTCTTAAATAATCAAAAGATAGATAGTTATCACTTATTCATGATTTCCTAAGAACTTGCCTCTAAACTAAATCGTGATGTAGACTTAATCGATTTGAATCAGGCAAGCACAGTTTTTCAAGCACAAGTCATATATACTGGTAAAGTTATATATTGTTCGGATGAACAAAAGAAAGCTGAATTTGAATTAAAGGCTCTAAAAATGTATACGAAATTAAATGAGGAGCGTTTACCTATATTGAAAAGGATAGATGAAAGTGGGTCTATTTATGAAAAATGATGTTATTTTAAATAAAATAAGTATGATTGAAAGATGTATTAGACGGATTCATGAGGAATATGCCGATACACCTTCTAATTTAAAAAACTACACAAAACAAGATTCTGTCGTTTTAAATTTGCAACGTGCTTGCGAAGCTAGTATAGATCTTGCTATGCATATTGTTGCAGAGAAAAAATTAGGTTTGCCGCAGAACAGTAGAGACGCGTTTTACTTTTTAGAAAACGAAGGGATTATTTCTTCTTCCCTTTCAAATAAAATGAAAGCAATGGAGGGTTTTAGAAATATTGCTGTCCATGATTATCAAGAACTTAATTTAGAGATCTTGCAAAAAATTCTCGACAATCATTTAGTTGATTTTGCAGAGTATACAAAAACGATACTTCGTTATTAATCTTTTAGATGATTGTAAGGAGCGTAATAGTTGAAGTATAGGTACAATTTGAAATGATCTGAAGTAAGAAGTCTTACAAGTAGCAAGAATATAATATGAAGAAACGCTAACTATAAAAAGCTGAACTTAAGTATTCTCCTTAAGCTCAGCTAGTGTGATTACGTTATTATGCTTTTACAACTTCTTTTTTACCAAAAAACTGTGGTAAATGCTCTTTGTGAGCTTCCATCATTTCATCTACGATTTGTTTTGCGATCGTATCAGATGGGCTAAGTGGATTAATTGTCATTGCTAGAACAGCAGTATTGTAGTCTCCTGTTACAGCAGCTTCTGCACCAATACGCTCAAACGATTTAATTTGTTGAACAAGTCCGCGTACTGGAACTGGAAGGTCACCAATTGCAATTGGCTTTGGACCATCTTTTGTGATCACACAGCTAATTTCAACTGCAGAATCTGCTGGAATACTAGCAATAGCGCCATTGTTCATTGTATTTACTGGTTGAATATCACGTTTGTCCGTGTAAATCGACGTAATTAAACGGACTGCAGCATCTGAATAGTATGCTCCACCACGTTTTTCTAATTGAGGTGGTTTGATCGCTAAGTTTGGATCTTTGTATAGCTCGAATAATTCAGTTTCTAGCTTCTGTACCACTTCGGCACGTGTTCCTTCACCATCAGCGTTTTTTAGATCTTTTTCAAGCATTTGTCTCGTTTTATAGTAGTACATGTGGTAAGGACAAGTTAGAACACCTAATGATTTAATAAACTCTGGCTCCCAACCAATACCTTCAATATTTTTAACAAAACTGCTATTTGCAGGATCTGTTAACTTTTCAATTACTTCTTCTCTTACACTTACGCCATCAACATAAACATCTAACCCATAAACCATATGGTTTAATCCAGCAAAATCAATACGGATACGAGAATGGTCAACATCTAATAACTTCGCAATCCCCATCTCAATGCCGATTGGAACGTTACATAAACCAACTACTTTCTTAATGTTTGAGTAACGTAGGACCGCTTCCGTTACCATACCTGCTGGATTTGTGAAGTTAATTAACCATGCGTTTGGACATAACTCTTCCATGTCTTTACAAATATCTAGAATTACTGGGATCGTACGTAATCCTTTAAATAATCCACCTGGGCCATTAGTCTCTTGACCAAGAACACCATACTTAAGAGGAATTCTTTCGTCTTTAGCACGAGCTTCTAATAGACCGACACGGAACTGTGTAGTAACGAAGTCTGCATCTTTTAAAGCTGCGCGACGATCTAGTGTTAAGTGAACATCAATTGGTAAACCAGCTTTTTCAATCATACGTTTTGCTAAGTTTCCAACGATTTCCATTTTTTCTTTCCCTGCTTCAATATCTACTAACCAAAGCTCACGAATTGGTAGTTCATCATAACGTTTAATAAAGCCTTCTACTAATTCTGGTGTGTAACTAGAGCCTCCACCAATTGTTGCGATTTTTAATCCTTTTGTCATAACTTGCACCTCCGGATATTTTTAAACAAGAAATTGTTATTTACTAATCTACAAACTAATTGTATGGAAGAAAAGACGGAAAGTATATACGCTTTCATCATCTTGTTCTTTATTACAGATACAGTTATTTGTTTCATAGATGTTACAGCATGTTTTCTCTTCGGTGTTATGGTAAAATAAAGAAGAACATTTTAGGGAAGGGGAAAGTGATATGTTTACCAATGAAGAAATTGCTTCATTTAATGAACTTGATATGACCTTGTACAACTATATCACTCGACATGCTGATAAAGTTGCTTATATGCGAATAAGAGAATTAGCAGACGAAACCCATGTTTCAACAGCTACCATATTGCGTTTTTGCCGGAAAATTGGTTGTGAAGGTTTTTCAGAATTTAAAGTAAAGCTGAAACTGTATGTAGAAAATAATGAAAAATCAGTGATTAAGACCGGCGAACAATCGATTACAGAATTTTTTGAACGTACGTTATCAGGGAATTTATCTGAAATTATTAAACAAGCGGCTGCTTTAGTAGCAAAAGCAGATACGGTCATTTTTATTGGAATAGGTAGTTCGGGAATTTTAGCTGAATATGGTGCGAGGTATTTTTCGAGTTTAGGGAAGTTTTCGATGTATATTAAAGATCCTCATTTTCCAATTCATTCAAATATATTACATAATAGTGTTACAATTGCTTTATCTGTATCAGGAGAAAATCCTTATACGGTTAATCATATTCATCAATTAAACCAAGAAGGAAGTAAGGTTATTAGTATAACAAATAGTAAACATTCAACGATTGCGAAAATTTCTCATCTAAATATCCCCTACTATGTTACAGAAGAACGATTTGAAGGTTCGAATATTACGACGCAGATCCCAGTCGTATATATTCTAGAAATATTAGCCCGTGAAACGTATAATCTTAGATAAGGAGTTAAGATCTCCTCAGGGTGACTAAAAATTTCTAAAACAAGATGTGAAAGAAAAGATGAATTCGGAGTTGAGAGCATGAATACAATTGCAGATATCGCTAAAATAGCTGGAGTAGCTAAAAGTACGGTTTCCAGATATTTAAACGGTGGTTCGATCAGTGATAAAACGAAAAAAAAGATTGAAAAAGTAATGGAAGAAACCGGATATATGCCTAACACTTTCGCTCAAAGCCTTAAAGCGAAAAAAACTAATATCATTGGAATTATTGTACCGCGTCTAGATTCTTATGCAACAGCTAGAACGTTAATTGGTATTGACGAGTTTCTTAGAGAATGTAACTATCAAATGTTTGTTTCGAATACGAGTCTAGATTTAGAACGTGAAATCGAAAGTATTCTAACATTAACAAAGCAAAAGGTTGCGGGGATTATTTTACTTGCAACTGAGATTACTGAAAGACACATAGAAATAATTAAGACGATCCAGATACCAGTTATAGTGGTTGGTCAAGAACATCAACAGTTGTATAGTATCGTTCATAATGATTATGAAGCAGCTTATGAATTAGGGAAATATGTTCTTGAGCAAGGCCATCGAAAGATAGCATATTTAGGTGTAAGTGAAAAAGATATTGCTGTTGGAGTAAAACGAAAAGAAGGTTTTAAAAAGGCTATGCAAGAAATAAAAGGTTGTGAAGTGAAATATTTTGAAACAAGCTTTAAAATTGCTGAAGCTTTAATAAAGGTGCCTTCCATCATTAAAGAATACCAACCGTCAATGATTGTATGTGCAACGGATAATATTGCAATCGGAGCTCTTAAGGCGGCTTACATGAACGGGTTAACAATTCCAAAAGATCTGTCAATCACTGGTTTTGGAGGGTATGAAGTGACTGAAATGATGAATCCAGGCTTGACGACGGCTAAATTTTTTTATCAGGATGCAGGGAGAATGGCGGCAAATAGTATCGTAAAGTTAGTGAATGGAGAAAAAATTTCAAAAAAAACTTTGTCTAAATTTAAAATTATTATTCGTGAAAGCGTTGACAAGTTGAATATAAATCAACTATAATTAAATTAAGAAATCGGACCTACAAAAAAGGAACCGGTTCCAAGCTTATTTTATGAACTTATTGTTTTTTATTTTAAAAAGAGAACCGGTTCTTGATTGTCATGCTTTTTTATACCTTATAAAGGAACCGGTTCCAAAAAAAGAAATCGAAAAATTTTATCTTTTAGGAGGTTTTTTCATGAATTACAAAGAAACCGCACAAGAATTATTAGAGGCACTTGGTGGTAAGGAAAATGTTTCAGCAGCTACTCATTGCGCTACACGGTTGCGTTTAGTTTTACATGATGAGTCAAAAGTAGATCAAGAAAAGTTAGACAATATGGAGGCGGTAAAAGGAACATTTTCAACTGGAGGGCAATACCAAGTAATCTTGGGTGCAGGAATTGTGAATAACGTTTATAAAGAATTCGCAAAAATGGTAGGGCTTTCAGAGATGTCTACACAGGACGTAAAAAATGCTGGTGCGAAGAAATTAAATGCCTTACAACGTTTTGTAAAGATGCTTTCTGATATATTTGTACCGATTATCCCAGCGATCGTAGCCGGCGGTTTATTGATGGGTATTAATAACTTGTTGACGGCAGAAGACTTATTTATTAAAGGCGAATCACTAGTAAGTGCCAATCCTGGAATTGCGGATTTAGCAGCGTTAATTAATACGTTTTCGAACGCAGCGTTTGTATTTTTACCAATTTTAATTGGATTTTCCGCAACTCAACGCTTCGGTGGTAATGCTTATTTAGGTGCAGCGCTTGCGATGATCATGGTTCATCCAGACTTATTAAATGGCTGGGGATATGGTGGTGCTGTAGTTAGTGGGGAAATTCCTGTTTGGAATATTTTTGGTTACGAAATTGAAAAAGTAGGATATCAAGGTTCGGTGTTACCAGTATTAGCAGCGTCATTTATTTTAGCAAAAGTAGAAACGTATTTAAGAAGAGTTATTCCTTCAGCATTAGATAATCTTTTAACACCATTATTTACAATTTTTATTACAGGAATCTTAACATTTACATTTGTAGGACCAATTACTCGTAACGCAGGTCACTTATTATCTGATGGATTAATTTGGTTATATGATACTACAGGATTTCTTGGAGCAGCTGTATTAGGGCTAGCTTATGCACCAATTGTTATTACAGGTATGCATCACAGTTTTATTGCGGTAGAAACACAATTATTAGCAGATATTGCAAGAACAGGTGGAACCTTTATCTTTGTAATCGCAGCTATGTCTAACGTAGCCCAAGGTGCAGCAACTTTAGCTGTATTATCTACTACTAAAGACAAAAAAATGAAAAGTATTGCCTCTGCATCAGGTATTTCAGCACTGTTAGGAATTACGGAACCAGCAATGTTTGGAGTAAACTTGAAGCTTCGATATCCGTTTATCGGTGCGATTATTGGAGCAGCAATTGCATCAGCATTTGTAACGATCTTTAAAGTAAAAGCAGTTGCTTTAGGGGCAGCAGGTTTACCAGGTGTTATTGCGATTATTCCAGATGTATTAGTTTACTTCATCATCGGTATGGCAATTTCATTTGCTATTGCATTTAGTATCACATGGGTTTTAGCGAAAAAAGAAATGAAAAAGACTGATATCGTTGAAAATCAAAAAAATATTGCTTAAGTTTAGCAAGTAGGAGGAGAATCGTATGATTCTCCTTTATGTGTTTAATTAGTTTGAATTTCAACATTATCCCCGCCACGAGAATAAAATATTTAGTTACGCTGAATCGTTCGTAACTAAATTTAGATCTTTGCGGATCGGTTTTTGGAAAAATGAAATTCACGATATTATGGAGAGGAGTTTTTGATAAACATGTGGACTGTAGAAAAAAGATACCGTCGAATAGAGGAAGTAGAAATAGAGGAGATCAGTAACTTAATGGTAAAAGTTAAAAATTGTCCATGGAGACAAACGTTTCATATTCAACCGGAGATTGGACTTCTTAATGATCCAAATGGATTTTCTTTTTACAATGGTGAATACCATTTGTTCTATCAATGGTTTCCACTCGGGCCAGTACATGGTTTGAAATATTGGTACCATAAAAAATCGAAAGATCTTGTAAATTGGGAAAATGTTGGAATAGCCATAAGGCCGAATGATTACTTTGATAGTCATGGTGCGTACTCTGGTAGTGCGATCGAGCATAATGGAAATTTATATTTCTTTTATACTGGTAACACTCGTGATGAAAACTGGAAAAGACACCCTTATCAATGTATAGCGATCATGGATCAGAATTGCAAGATTACAAAAATGGAGAAACCTGTTATTTCTGAAATTCCATATGGATATACCGATCATTTTCGTGATCCGAAAGTGTGGAAGGAAAATGATACGTTTTATGCTGTAATGGGAGCGCAGCGTGTAGATGAAACAGGATGTATATTATTATATAGTTCTCCCAATCTTTTAGAGTGGAAGTTTGAGGGGGAGGTTCAAACAAGTCTAGAGAATTTTGGATTCATGTGGGAGTGCCCTGATTACTTTGAACTTCAAGATCAAGGAGTATTAATTTTTTCGCCACAAGGATTAGAACCTGATGGGGTTATGTATCAAAATATTTATCAATCTGGTTACGTACTGGGTGAAAAATTAGATCTTAAACAAAAAACATTAAAGCACGGGGATTTTATAGAGTTGGATCGTGGGTTTGATTTTTATGCACCACAAACGATGCTCGATCCAAAAGGTCGTCGAATATTAGTTGGATGGATGGGCTTACCTGAGATTGACTACCCAACGGATAAAAATGAATGGGCACACTGCTTAACACTTCCAAGAGAATTATCAATTCACGAAGGGAAACTAATACAAAAACCTATTAAAGAACTTGAAAAACTTCGTAAAGAAAAAGTGGAAATAGATACTGAGATTGATGATGAAACAAGAAGATTTAAAGGTTTTTATGGGGAAAGTTATGAATTAAACGCAGAGTTTACCAACTCTACTGCTGAAGAGTTTGGTATCGAACTTCGAGTCAGTGAAAATGAAAAAACATCGATAAAATATGATTCAAGGACAAAACAGGTCATCTTTGATCGATCCTTATCAGGAGAGCCGGTCGGTGAAACATTTGGAACAGAGAGAAAATGCACCATTGGATCTAGTACATTGACATTTCGTATTTTTGTAGATACTTCCTCGATCGAATTATTTATTAATGATGGAGAAGAAGTATTTACAGGAAGAATTTTCCCTTCAAAAGACAGCCGAGGCATTCAATTTTATGCTAAAGGTGGTGCTGTGAAATTAAAAGCAACGAAGTGGAATTTAGATAAGTGCACCATAGAAAAAAATTCTGCTGATAAATTGTAACATTTTTCTTGTTGAAGAATGTAGTATTGATGTAAGGATCATATCCAAATGTGGCATACTCTTTAGGGCGCAAATAGCAGCGCCCTCTTTTTTGGGTTAAGAAAATATATAAATACAATAGTCTATTTCTTATTTAATAATTGTTGAAATTTTTCTAATGTCATACATATAATCCAAGGCTTGAAATCCGCGCGAAATGCTACTAAATCAGGTTTTTGAACACTTTCTTTTTTTTCAATCCAATCATAAAGTGTTTTCAAACCATTTTTGTGTCTTTTTACTTCAACAGACCATCCATTTGGTAAGATAACATCATTTTTAAATTCATTTACGCTGCCAGAAAGAGGGACTCTTTTTCCATTTGTTAATTTAGCAAACTCTGCTTCCCCACGGTAACCTTTTTTCTTAGATGCCTTTCCCATGATGTTCACTCTCCCATATTTAGTTAGAAATAAGTGCTGAAAGATCAGTATTCCAACGCTCAGGATATGGAATACTGATGATATGAATGTATTATTCCTACGGTAATATTTATCAATTTTTTAACAGGAGAGACGTATATTTGAAACAATTAAAATGTTTATTTTAATAGTTAAGGATTGGCCAAATAATGTGTATTTTTGTACCTAAGACGTCAGAAATAAGTCGCGCTGTTTCAATATTTGGTTTTTTCACCTTACCGGTTCTTAAGTTAGAAATTGTAGCAACAGTTAAGCCTGTTAGTTCAGCTAATTCTGATGAATTAATGTCCATTTGGGCCATTAGTACACGTAAATTTTTCCCGGGATCATCACTTACATAATCAACATTTACGTTATTCTCAAAGTTATAGGTTGCAAAAGTCATAAAAACTTTTTGATTGCGATATGTAGAAATACAAGTTCTTAATTCAACAGGAATTTTGTTCCCTACCTTGTCTACATGAATTGATTTTAAAATCGTAACCTTACCTTCTTGTAGATTCATAAGACTTTTTTTCCGTAATGGGATATATTCTTTTGGTATTATATCTTTATAGGACTTTTTGAGTAATTCAGATTTCCTATATTTTAGTATCTCACATGCCTTTTTATTTACCTCTTGGAACTTACCTTTTTCATTAGTAGGAGTTATTTTTGATATGAATATAGGAAAAGGCACTTCGTTAAAAAGTTGAGAAAAATGTTCTTCCTCTGAAGTTAAATTTTCAATCAGTATATCTTCTGTTGTTGTATTTTTGAATATTCCAAAAATGCTTTCCACTTTATGATTAATAATGATCGGTATACTTGTAATATTTCCGATGATTGGATGATCATTTTTATGAAGCATCACTATTTTTTCGGTTTTCATGTCAGACTTTTGCTGTATCATTTCAAGGAATTGTCTGTGAACCCATGTTTTGTCCTTTGGATGTAATAAGTCCAAAAAATTTTTGTTAAGAAGTTCTTCTTTTGTAAAACCAGTCATTTCACGTCCAGCTGGGTTAATTTCTGTAAATTGCCCAAATGTATTTACTTGAAATATCCCATATGGAGAACTATTTAATAAATTGTTGTATTTAATGTTTAACGATTGTAGTTGCTGTTTCATTGTTATTATTTGAGTGATATTTTTTGAAATGCTATAGATTTTTAGAAGTTGATTGTTAACGATAACAGGAATTAAAATCATGTGTATATGAACAAGTTTTTTTGTTTTATGAGAAAATATTGTTTCAAAATCTTGTGAAATACCTTGCTTTACTTGCTTTAATTTATCAGAATAAAACGGAATTTCATTAACTGGAATAAATGAAATAGGGTTTTTCCCTATCAATTCTTCTTGTTTATAACCGAATAACATTTCTCCTGCTTGGTTAACATTAATGATGGTACCTTCAGGTGATAATATGAAAATAGCTTCATCTACATGGTTAAAAAGTGGCCAATCTGAAATGCCAGTTTGAATAAGTTCACTTTTTTCTGACAATGATGTAGCTTCAATAGTTACACTAATGAGCTTGTTTTCTTGGTCGATATTGGGAATTAGTGTGGCAGTGAAAAAGATTGGTTTTCTATATGTATCTAGTAAGCGAACTGTGAGAGTATAGGTTGTCTTTGTTTGAATGACTTGAAGAAGAATTCTTTGAAAGTTTTCGTGGTCATCTTTATGTACATAGTTAATTAAACGTGTTTTACATTGTGAATGATGTGATTTTGATTTTTGAAATTGAATATTAGTTGACATATAGAGAATCGCCCCGTCAAGGTCAATAATAATAATCACCAAAGAATATCGTTCCTTTCTAAATTAGATGTGTAAAAATATTACGGAGCATTTTGTAATAGTTATATAAGCACTATTCAATCTGCATCAACACATTATTTCTATTACTAATTGTAACATATTGTAAAAATAATTGGTCGATATTTCCAAGTTAAATCAAGCAGATTACGAAGGGGGAATCCCTTCGTAATCTGCTAATGAATAGAAATAGTTTTTATTCTCTAAAAATTAACTACAATGGCCAGGACCGATAATGCCGTTATTATAGAAGTCTAATAGATCTTTCCAAGAGTTTACTTGTTGTTTCTGTGCCGTAGTAAGAGCAGCCCAGTCTGTTTCATCATGGTTTGCTAAAAATTGATCTGCGTCATCAATTACGTCTTCAACTGCGTCATCACTTGCGCCACTTACGATGTTTAGTTTAGCGGCTAAAAGTTGAGCGTAGAGACGATTAATTCCATTTGATGCATCACCTTGGAAATTGAAGAAGTTTAGCGCTTCTAAAAAAGTAGTTACTTCTTTTGTTTTAGCACCTCCTACGTCACCTAGAAAAATAGTCCCACTAGCTTGAGTGATTAACGCAGTTGTTACATCTTCGTGGTTTTTATAAAAACCAATCGTTCTCGTACAACCGTCTCCATCATTTCCAGGGCGTTTACGGATACATATTTTCAATATTTCCTTTTCTTTAAACTTCCAAAATACTTTGTGTCCATAATTAGTTCCTATATTATCAGGGCAAGCAAATACATCACAAAGCACTTCAGCACCAACAATTTCAAACGGGTCATCTTCGTTAGCATCCTCGCGATCGATAAAACACTGGAAAGGAATTTCATCTTTTTTTTCAAAGTTTTTTACTAATGTTCCATCAGACATTACTGCTGTGTAGGTAATCGTTTTATGAACAACGCCACAAATCACAACCTTTTCAGGACAAACTTTTTCAATATCTACACGAAGGATTTTTGTATGAGTGACTGGATGATCATCATCTTTAAGCGCAGGTGGTACAAGCTGCGTAATATTCTCTACCATAACTTGACAACAAGATTGAGGGTTAGCTATACATTTTTCAGGGAAGCAATCTGACATGGGTGTTTCCTCCTTAAACTTTTTTGATAAGATGTATCTACATCTTCTATTTATCGTATGTTCATGAGAAAACTCTGCTTAGACTTATAAATTAGTATGTTTGTCTATTTTCTACTATTTAGCCATAGAATTAAACAAATTAGTCCCTATGGATGTCTACCAAAGGGACTAATTGTTTGAAGTAGAATTATGAAGGGGACAATTTGGGGCATGGAGAAGGTGGAAGGTCACTAGGACAATCGTCTAGATCAATTTCGATATCTGAACGTGCTGTACAACTAACACCATCTATTTGCAGTTTGATATTTGTAATAGATTGAATATCTATATACAATTTGATACAAACATCAATATGATCAAATTTCTTTTTCGAACAAACTAAATCGGTTGTACATTTAAATGAAGTAATCTCACAAATAGGGAACGTACCTTCAGGTAAACATAATGTAAATATTTGTGTCGTTGAAAATGGGATTGGAATAGAGATGCAGATGGTGAAGCCAAACGAATTTATTATTTCAATGACAATAAAGCCGCTAATTGTTACTTTTACTTTTTGTAGATCAATTACTTGACCAGAAGGAAGAGTAGTTGAAATATTCTGTCCGATTGGATAAGCGAAGCAGTTAAAAGCATGTTTATCTGTTGGATTTAATTCATCTCCGTTAGCATCAGATAAAAAGCATTTTACAAGGAAACTTTTAGAATTGGTAATTATTTTACAAGGGTCATTTTCTCCTTTGTTGCAACCACAATCATCACGATGATCAAGTTCAGTAAAACGAATGGTTGGCAATTCAACCTTTCTTCTAACCCAATCATATATTTGGGGTGTTCTGATACAAAGTTTTTCCTTTCTCATAGTATTTTTCCTCCTAAAATGGTTTCTGCCTATGTGTTATTAATTTAGTGGAAGTTACTAATCTTTTTTTGTTTTTTTTACGCAAATTTTAATGATATCTTTCTCAGCAAAGCGGTAGACTAACGATAATTCACCTGCATGATCTTTTTTAAAATTTAATTCTCTATTAATATCACAAAGAAGTTTTTTTTCAACAATTTTGAATTTATCTCCTTTTTTTATGTCATCACTTTCGATTATACATTGAAAAGGAATTTCATCGATAATGGAATGCCCAGCTACTTCAACATGGTTTTGAACAGCTGTATACGTAATCTTTTTTGTGACCAGTCCACAAATAATAATGACTTTATCACAAACCTTTTCAATGGCTGCACTTATCTTTTTTTCAACAGTTGTAGATCCTATTTTTGCTGGTGGTACTAACTGGGTCGAATGTTCAGAAATAACCGTACAAGAAAGTTCCTTTTTAACGAATGGCGAGAAACATTCAAACTTTAATGGAACAGGGTTTAAGATGATTTTCTGATCTTTCCTGTTTATACACATTACGCTTATCACTCTCCCTCACATAAGATTACAAACTACGTATATATTTATATTGGATATCTCAAAGTCTAGCGAACATTAGTATATTTTTTTTAGCAATTTCAATGAATGTTTAAAATCGCTTATATATCTACTGTTTATCTTATGTTCACCTATTTATTTTGATAGGGCGAATGGTCTAGCTTTCCATACTAATTCGCCTAAAAATACTATAATATTTAATGAGAATGTAGAAAGGTTCATGGTAGGCTTATTTTGGTGTTTGGATTAAGTGAATATTCAGTAAACCGAATAAAAGCTTGTAATCAAATTTTGATCACAGGCTTTTAGTTATTAGTCTTTTAATTACAATAAAATCGACTTTAATAAAAACGAAATCCTTAACCTCAACGTTTCATCTGCACTTTTTAAATCTCTTCCTAGTATGTCTTCACACTTCTTAATTCGGTAGATCACGGTATTTCGGTGAATATACATACTTTTGGCTGTTTCAGAAATTTGACAGTTATTATTGAGAAAGCAGGAGAGTGTTTGTACTAGATCTTGTTTTTCTTTATCTTCTGGATAGGCTAGTTCCTTTAAGGTTGATTTATAGAACTCCTTTAATTTTTGCGATGGAATCGACTTTAATAATTCTGTAAGTTCCTTCGTTCGATAAGTTTTAATAAAGGCTTCTTCATTTTCGCGGTAGCCTAGGCGAAGAGCTTCAACGGCTTCCTTATACGTGACAGGGATGTCCTTTATATTTTCCGCAAAATTACTAATTCCAAACGACAAAGAAATGTTCGATGTCTGGATCATATCTAGTTGTGTTTGCCTAACCATCTCCAATACTTCTTGTTCAATTGTTTCATTATAAAATTCAAAACCTACTAATATAGCAAATATATCTCCTTTCGTGAATAAAATGCTATTTTCAAGCTGCTTGATTAATACGGTGTCAAGTAAATCATAGATGAGGTCTCTTTGGCTATGAATCTTTTTCTCTGCTTTTAATGAGTGTTTTTCTAATTCAATTTGATTAAGTTGATCTAATTTACAGGTAATACAAATATATTGTAATGATTTATCGATGGTATATATTTTCCCTCTATTGATTATTTCTTCTTCCGTTGCAATAATCCCATCCACTAAGTCAGAGAAAAATTCATTCTTCAACCTTCTTGATTGCTGCTCAATGGCGTGTAACCTCATGAATTCAAATGAAATCACATTAGCTGCTTGTTCCACAGCAAGTAAAGAAGAATACTGCTGCTTTAGTGAAGTTCCTAGTATAACGACATATCCCTTTTGTTGATTGGTTGTATGAATTGGATAAAGAGAAAATTGTTTATATTCACTAGTTGTATCGTTTAAGGGAAGTGTCAGAACTTTATATTGGTTGATTTGTTCTTGATTCGTAATATCATGAATGTATTTATATACGGAGAAAAAAGCCTCTCGATCAATGTCTTTTGAAGACGCCATAATCTCTAGTCGTGTATTTAATAAGATCACAGGGACATCAAGAATAGAAGATAGGCTATTAATCACATTCGTTAACCCGCCGCCGGAAATTACAATGTCTGTAAATTCTCGATGAATACTGAGTGCGTAATTTAATTCCTCGGTTCTTTCTTTTAGGATCCCGCTTAAAGCCTCAGTTAACATTTCTCCAAGTGAATAATGTAACGGTAGCTCAATGATTGGGAAGTTTCGTTCATTTGCTTCCGTAATCACTTCTTCTGGAATTTCTTCAATATATCTTTTCGTTTTTAATCCAAGAGCTGCACAACCTTGTTCAGACATTTGTTGCACTAATTCAATTAGTGCAACTGGGTTGTTTTTAATTGAATAGGCAGTAGTGAGTAGTAACTGCCCTTGATTTAAATAATGAATAATATCAGGTGCATCCATAAGATTTACAGATTGGACAACGTTAGCTAAATTATGATGTCCGGCAACGACTTTAGCCTCTTTAAATGTTGGGAGAGCCAAAACCTCTACTAATTTCATCCTCAATCTACTCCTTTCTTACTGATAATATTTCGTTCGATAATTTATTGTTATTTATACTGTACAAAAAAACGTAATAATCAGAAAGTTTTGTGTGATAAAACCTTACATAATTTGTCATTCGATTGGTTGAATCATACAAAATGGAGATTAAGTAATTGATATGAGGAGGAATTAGGGAAATGCAATTAGTCATTAAGAATGGAAAAGTATTTATTGATCAAACTTTTAAAAACGTCGATGTTTTTGTGAAAGATGGATTAATAGAAAAAATATTACCAAGCGAACAACAAGAATTAGGGAACTGTATAAAGGTTGTTGATGCTACTGGCTGCTATGTGTTTCCGGGCTTTATAGATTCTCATGTTCATTTTAATGATCCTGGAAGAGAAGAGTGGGAGGGCTTTGAGACAGGAAGCGAAGCAGCAGCAGCTGGTGGAATGACAACTATTCTTGATATGCCGTTAAATAGTAGTCCATCCGTTGTTAACACGAAGATTTTAGATGAAAAGAAGAAGCATCTCCAGACAAGATCTACGATTGATTTTGGTTTATGGGCCGGTATTACTGCTGACAATGTTAGAAATAAAGAAGAATTAAAGTTGATGAGAGATAACGGCATTGTAGGTTTTAAAGCATTTCTATCAGAAAGTGGGATTAGTGATTTTGCTTGTTTATCGAAAGAGCAATTGAAAGAAGCTATGCTTATATCAAAGAAACTAGGAACTGTCTTAGCTCTTCATGCAGAGGAAAATGAACAAATTCAAATGTATACGACGGCGCTAATAGAAAACAACAGAGTAGATCGGCAAGCTTTTTTAGAAAGTAGACCACTTAAAGCTGAATTTGCGGCGATTAAACATGCACTTAGTTTAATCGAACAAACGAAAGCTTCTGTACATTTCGTTCACGTAAGTTCTTCAGAAGCGATCGAATTGATATTTCAATATAAAGAGCAAGGTTATGATGTCACAGTTGAAGTTTGTCCGCATTATTTACTTTTTAGTGATCAAGACTTTTTGCAGAAAGGTCCGATTTTAAAATGTGCTCCGCCATTACGAGATTTAGAAACGATAGAAAAGTTGTGGGGATGTATTGAAAAAGGGTGGGTAGATACGATTGGTTCTGATCACTCTCCATGTCTTTATTCTATGAAGGAAGTAGGGGAAGAAAACATTTGGAAGGCATGGGGAGGAATTCAAGGTGTACAGTTTGCTTTTTCTTTTTTTCTAGGAAAAGCAATCAATCGAGACGTCCCACTTGAGGTGGTTTTACCACTGATGACTGAAAACATAGGAAAGAGATTCGGACTTAAGAATAAAGGATCTATTAAAGTTGGAAAAGATGCAGATTTAACAATTTTCAATCCTTATGAAAAATATATGGTAACTAAATCTGACATTTTGTTTCGAAATAAGTATTCTCCATATGAAAACAGAGAAACAACAGGGAAAATCGTGACTACGATTGTCCGAGGAAATATTGTTTATGACCAAAGAAAAGAACATGAAGGTAAAAAAATCGGTTTAGAGATTAATTACATTTAGATGAAACACCCAAAAAGATAATAGGGTTTTGTGGACAGTGACTAATGACGATTGATCCCATTCGCTTTAAGATATGACTATAAGTTGCACATGGCTAGTAATAAATAAATGTAAAAAAGTTTGGACCTAACCTGATAGAGGGGAGTGTTGATTGATTTTGTTTTCTTAAATTCATGAGTATTACTAGAGTTAAAAAATAGTAAGCAAATCAATGAAGAAAGAATAGAAAAGGGAGGAATTAAAATGAACATAAAGTATCGTAGTTTGTTCTATAGTATTCTATTTGTTTTAGGGGCAATTCTAACCGCTTGTAGTAATAGTGTTGGTACAGAAACAGATATAAGTTCTGAAGCGCAAAGTGGTAGTTCTAAACCCGAAGTATATAAATGGAGTCTAGGAATTAATACAACTGAAGGGTCTGTTAGAGATGTAACTGCAAAAAAGTTTAAAGAAATTGTAGAGGAAAAAACTGATGGTCGCTTACAAATTGAAATCCACCTAGGGGAATCATTAGGTACAGAGCAAGAGATGATCAATATGGTACAAGTTGGTGCACTTGAACTACAGTTAGCTGGAGGTTTGTTTGCTAACATTGTTCCGGAGTACAATACATTATCATTACCGTTTATTGTAGATGATTATGATGAAGCATATGCAGTATTAGATGGTCCTGTAGGAGATAGATGGAAAGAATTAGCATCCGAGAGAGGGTTCAAAGTATTAGCACATACAGAGCTTGGCTTTGCACAAATTACTACGAATAATAAGCCTATTTATCACCCAGATGATTTAAAAGGATTGAGAATGAGAAGTCCGAATGAAGCTATTTGGATTGAAAGTTTTAGAGAGTTAGGAAGTGCTGTTTCAACGATGCCTTTCACGGAAGTTTATATGGCATTGTCTCAAGGTGTTGTTGATGGTCAATTTAATCCACCATCAGCTATATATGAAACGAATTTCCATGAAGTTCAAGACTATTTGGCGTTAACCAATCATTTTTACTGGCACGTAAACTTTATTATGAATGACGATTTATGGAATAGCTTAGATGAAGAGTTACAAGAGATTATTCAAGAAGCTGCTTATGAAGCGAGAGATCTTTCTCGTGCTCATATACAAAAGAAGGATACAGAAATGCTAGAAGTTCTAAAAGATGAATTTATCGAAATTACACAACCTGATATTCAAGCATTTAGAGATGTACTTGAACCGAAAATTGATAGTATTGCAAAAACGATACCAGCTGAAGCGGTAGAAGAAACTTACAAATTTTTAGAAGAGTACCGTAAGGCGAAAAATTAATTTAGCAGGTAGAGTGTGAGGGAGTTATCGTACTCTACCTACTAAACATAAGGAGGAAATAATGATGGATTATCCACGGAAAAGTTTTATCAATGTTATTATGAATAAATTCATTCAAGTAGTTGATGCACTCACAATACTACTTATGACTTTCATGACAGTTATTGTATTTTTAGAGGTCTTAAGTAGATATTTCTTTAACTTCCCATTCGCCTTTTCGGGCGAGTTAACAGCGATACTTTTTCCGTGGGTAATATTTATGGGTGCAATTATTGTCACAAAAAATGATGGGCATTTATCAATTACACATTTCCGAGGATTATTAAGGAGTAAGTATCAAAAATTATTAATTATTATTGGAAAAATTGTCATGCTATTTTTCTCTTTTTATATGTTTTTATCAAGTATCGAGTTAGCAAACTCAGTATCTGCACAGAAGTTTCCAGTTCTCCAAATTTCAATGAATTGGCTATATTTATCAGGCGTTTTTGCTTTTATTGGAATGTCAGTTGTTTTAATTTATCAATTAATTTTACTAGTTAAAAATAGTTTAAAAGAAACTGGAAAGGGGGTTTAACATGGTTTGGATGATGATTGTTAGTTTTGTCTTATTAGTACTATTTGGTGTTCCGATTGCCTTTGCGATGGGAGCAGCATCATTGTTATATATACTCATAGAAGGTATTCCTTTGTCAATGCTTGCACAGCGCTTTTTTTCAAATACTCAATCATTTGCATTTTTGGCAATCCCGTTCTTTATTTTAGCAGGCCATTTAATGGTACAAGGAACGATTGCTCATCGTATCATTAATTTAGCAGATGTAATGGTTAGGCGACTTCCAGGTGGTTTAGGTTGTGTTTCAGTTGTTACAAGTATGGGTATGGCAGGGGTATCTGGTTCTTCAGTAGCTGATGCTGCTTCGACGGGAAGTGTATTAATCCCTGAAATGAAGCGAAAAAAATACTCCTCATCATTTGCAGCAGCTATTAATGCATCTAGTTCAGTTGTAGGAATTATTATCCCACCAAGTACAACGATGATCATTATTGCTTGGTTAACCAATTTATCAGTAGGTCAGATGTTTTTAGCTGGTGTCATGCCAGGGATACTAATTGGACTTAGTTACTTGTTATATACGATTTTTATCTCGATAAAAAGGGGTTATCCTCGGGAAAATAAATCTTCATTTAAAGAATTACTAGAAAGCTTAAAGCATGCATCATGGGCGATTATTTTGCCGATTTTTTTAATCGGTGCTATTGTTTTTGGGATCGCAACAGCTACTGAAGCTGCTGCTTTAGCGGTTTTTTATGCCTTGATTGTAGGTAGTCTAATTTATAAGAAATTAAATGTAAAAAACATAATTGGAGCAATTAGAGACACCGTGTATGGAACAACAATCGTTATGTTTATGATTTGTAGTTCAATGATTTTTACTTACGTATTAATAAGAGAGGGGATTCCTAAGCTAATTTCCGATCTGCTACTATCTTTAGGGTTAGCTGATTGGCTCTTGTTATTTATCATGATTATCATTTTATTTGCAGCTGGAATGGTGATGGAATTAGTGCCAAATTTATTCCTATTTATACCAATCTTTTTTCCTATCGCAACAGGAATTGGAATTGATCCAATGCATTTCGCCATTGTTATGTTATGTGCGTTAGCTCTAGGTCTGTTTACACCACCGATCGGGTCAAATTTATTTATTTCATGTCATCTAGCTGATATCAGTATTGAAAAAGCAACGAAAGATGTTGTACCTTTCTTTCTAGTAGGTGCAGTGGTTGTTTTTCTTGTTGCATATATCCCATTTTTGTCTTTGTGGTTACCTAGTTTATTTGGGTAAAAAGATTACCAATAGTCTCATAGAAAGATATTTAGAGTTTGATAGTTAAGCTTTATTGTATTTAAGTGCCTGTGAATTCATCATAAGTACTTAGTGTAGAGAAAATTGGAAAAATAGCTTTTTTTGGAGTGCCAAATCAGTATTGGTGCTCCATTTTTTATTGATAAATTAACACTTTTATCAATTTAGGATACTGCTTTAACCTATCAATAATTTAGGCAAACGCTTCGGACTTCGAAACAAAAGATCAATTAAGGATGGAAATGCTGTAGATCTGACAATTTTTAAGCGGGATGAAAAATATATAGTTATCAAACCTGACATTTTATTTCGACATGTATTCTCCTTATGAAAAAGTAGAAACAACAGAAAAAATCGTTGCCACGATTGGCCGAGGAAAGGTTGTTTTTGACCAAAAAAGGGACCATAACACTACAAATATTAGTTTAGAAATTAATTACGTTAGATGAAGTGACCAAATAGGAAATTTGGTTTTGTAGATAGTGACCCATGACGACCTTCTCTAGTCGCTTTAAGATAGGACTATGAGTTGCACCGAAACAGATGGATTGAGGTCAGCAAAAAACTGAATACTTGAAATGAATTATTAAAGGGGGCAACTTGAATGAGTTTACAAGTAAGTGGTGTTCGTAAGTTTTTTTATTCAAAAGAGGTTTTAAAGCAAATTGACTTTAACATCAAAGAAGAGGAATTTGTATGCATCCTTGGTCATAGTGGTTGTGGGAAATCTACTTTACTTAATATGATTGCTGGATTTTTAACTCCAGATGAAGGTGAAATCTATGTAAACGAAAATCGTGTGAAAGGTCCAGCAAAAGAACGGGGAGTTGTATTTCAAGAACACGCCTTATTTCCTTGGTTTACAGTAAGAGAAAATATTGCTTTTGGGCCCACCATTCAAAAAGAAAACAAAACAAAAGTAAATGAAAAAGTAGACTACTACTTAAAGTTAGTTGGTTTAGTAGAGTTTGCTGATCATTATCCATCTCAATTGTCAGGTGGCATGAAACAGCGTGTAGGAATTGCTCGGGCTTTAGCAAATGAACCTGAGGTGTTATTAATGGATGAGCCATTTGGAGCATTGGATATTTTAACAAGAGAGACGATGAGACGAGAATTGACAAGAATTTGGTCAGAGTTAAAACCAATCGTTATTTTTGTTACCCATAGTATCTCAGAAGCGATACATCTTGGGGATCGAATACTTGTGATGAAAGAAGGTCAGGTTGCAGCTGATTATAAAGTGAATATGGATCGGCCACGTGATCAACGTGATCCTGAGTTTACAAGATTAACAGAAGAGTTAGAAACTATTTTAATGGAGGAGAAGCAAAATGAGTACAGTCAAATCAGTTAAAGTAACGTCTGCTTATACAAAAGCAACTCCTACTAAGGAAAAAAAGAATTTATTTTTAGTATTAAAAAATGACTCGTTCCAAAGGGGAGTAACAATCGTTAGTTTCTTTGTCATCTGGCAAATTTTTGGGATGATGAATGCTCATTTTATCTGGTTTAATCCTGTCTACCTTCCCACTCCAACTGATATCTTGCAATCTGGTTTACGGATGATCGAGCAAGGAGTGCTTTGGAAACATATTTGGTCTAGTACTTCTCGTTTAGCAGTTGGTTTTTTTCTTGGAGTTATCTTAGCTGTTACTGCTGGATTTTTAATAGTACGCTACAAATGGATTGAAAATACTCTCGATCCGTTAGTGAATATGATTGGACCTATTCCGCCATTTGCGTTCCTTCCTATTTTTATCATTTGGCTAGGAGTTGGAGAAGTATCAAAATTAACGTTAATTACTTATTCTACAGCTTTACCTATGCTAGCTTATACGGTTGATGGTATCCGGAATGTAAATCCTTTACTAATACGATCAGCATTATCACTAGGGGCATCACAAGCAATGGTATTTAAAAAAATAATATTACCTTCAACGTTACCGGCTATTTTTGTTGGTATGCGTGTAAGTTTAGCTGTTGCATTTTCGGCAATGGTTGTATCCGAAATGATTGGAGCAGATGCTGGGTTAGGTTATATGATTATTGACTCGCGTAACTTTTTCATGATGGCAAATATGTTTCTTGCATGTGCTTTAATTGGGTTACTTTATTCGATTTTTGCAGGAATTCTTACAATGACTGAACGACGTATCTTCCGCTGGAAACAAGGAACACAGTTTACAGATGCGGTTTATAAAAAATAACAAATTGGAGATGGTGAACATGAATTGGAGCAAATTGAATCGCAAGTGGTACACAGCATTACTAGTTGGTTTATTAAGTCTCTTTGTCCTAAGTGCATGTGGTCAAGAGGAAGTAGCAAAGAAAGAAGAAACGACGGATCTTGCAGTTGCTTCTGAAACAATTGACCCACAAGCAAACGAAGAAATTGAGCAAACAGATGTAACATTATGGGGAGTAATTGGTCCCCAAGTTTCTGGACAACAAATCATTGCTGATAAACTAGGGTACTTTGCCGAAGAAGGATTAAATGTTAATAGCAGGCTTGTTCAATCTGGACCAGATATTGGACCACTGATTGCTAGTGGTGATGCTCAGTTAAGCTTTGAAACAACGATTACGAACATTACAGTTTCTTCTAATAATATTCCAACAGTTATTGTTGCACCGATGGCTAACATTGCAGGAACCCAAGCAGTGGTTGCGCGTCCAGGACTTGAGATTACTAGTGCCAAAGATATTGAGGGAAAAAAAGTTGGAATGGTTAACGGTGCTGGAATCATGATTGCTTTTCAAAACATGGCAAAAGAAATGGGAGTAGACGTTTCAAAAGTACAGTTTGTTAATATTGCTCCTGCTGACCAAATTGCTGCACTTGAACGCGGTGACATTGACATTATGGCTGCTTGGGAACCATGGATTACAAAAGCTATTGAAATTGGCGGAACTTTACTTTTTAGTGGAACAGAGGCTCACTTACCAGAAAAAGACGGAAGCGTTGATTGGATGCGTTTTTATTCAACATTCCAAGTAAATCGTAATTACTTAGAGCAAAATCCAAATACAGTAAAAGCTCTTCTTCGTGCATTAAATCGTGCAACTGACTATATTAATGTCAACAGTGATGATGCTGCAGTGATATTACAAGAAGAAATGCCACATTTAACGCTTGAGGAAGTAAAGGAAATGATGGGACGAAATGTGTATTCAATGGAAGTTCCACAGGCGATGATTGATGGTTCAAACGAAATTGCTGAGTTTTTATTAGAAATGAACAACATTACGAACCTACCAGATTTCGATAGTTATACAGACTTTAGTTTGTTAAACGAAGTCCTAAATGAGAATTAAAATGCTTAAGTCCCTGAAAGATGGGGGACTTATTTTTTTATTTAATCAGAATTTATAAATTTCTAACTTAGAAACTGTCTAGCGCAAGCAGCCTACGAGCTCGGTCACTTCAGACCTTCTCTTACGGTCAAAAACCCGACCGCTACGAGCAGGTCTTCCAGTGTTTGTCGCCGATAGGCGGGCGCCTTGCGCTTTTCTTAATTTAATTAATTGGAAAAGCCTTAAATCAACTTTTGGATGAATTATTGTTATTTAAGTGAATTTATTTCGAATTATATGTAAGGTTACTTTACATATATGGTACTTGTACAGCTAGTTACTATGAAGAATTTCAATTTCGCTCTACACTAATCTTTGTTTAATTTGAATAAATTCCACTATAGAATTTAGTTATCTTAAATAATGACTGTGCGAAGGCTGTTTATTATACTAGGAAAAACTAGAAAACTATTGGGAGGGATTGTCTTGATTGCCACTTATCAAATTAATCAACAGCGACTGTGGAGTTCACTACAGAAACTAGCTACATTCGGTGCGTCAGAAAACATTAGTGAAGAAGGAATAACTAGATTGTCTCTTCAAAAGGAAGATTTAGCTGCCAGAAAATATGTAATTGAACTCATGAAAGAAGCAGGGCTTAGCGTAAAGGTTGATGTAGTAGGAAACATCATTGGATCTTTAAAAGGTGTAGATCAAACGAAACCGATCGTTATGACTGGTTCTCATATTGATACGGTTTATCAAGGTGGAAGGTTTGATGGTGCTCTCGGTGTCTTAGGAGCCATTGAAGCAGTACGATCAATAAAAGAATCCGGAATAAAATTACAGAACACAATTGAAGTAGTCTCGTTTACCGATGAAGAAGGAACGCGATTTGGTACAGGGTATATCGGAAGTAAGGCGATGGCCGGAGAGTTAGATGAAACGATTCTTCAATTAAGAGATGATGAAGGAGTTTCATATGAAGAGGCATTTTGCCAAGCTGGATTTCAACCTGAAAGATATAAAGAAGCAATCCGCAACAAAGAAGCAATCAAAGCTTTTATAGAAATGCATATCGAACAAGGGAAAGTGCTAGAAGGAAACAACCTCGCCATTGGAATTGTAACAAGTATCCAAGGACCTGTATGGATGGAAGTAACCTTTGAAGGTCATGCAGATCATGCTGGTGCAACTCCGATGAACATGAGATACGATTCAGGGTTAGCGATGGCAGAAGTGATGTTAGATGTGGAAAAAATAGCGACTCAATATGGTGGAGTTGGAACGGTAGGGAAGTTAAGAATTGAGCCAGGTGGGGTGAATATTATTCCTGGGATTTCCAAATTTTCAATTGACCTACGTCATATTGATAAAACAAAACGAATCGATATGGTTTACAAAGTAAGGGAAGCGATTCATCAAGTTTCGAATAAAAGAGGAGTTAGCGCTAAAGTCGATGTGAAAAAGTCTGTAGATCCGAAAGTGTGCTCACCCAAAGTGATGGAAGCTATTGAAGAGGCTTGTCATCAACTAGATCAACCAACAATGAAATTACAATGTGGGGCTGGACACGACTCGTTAATAATGGCCAATATAACGGAAATGGGAATGATCTTTGTTCGCTCAAAAGATGGGATTAGTCACCATCCGAAAGAATGGACGGACACAGAAGATTGTGCGATTGGAACACAAGTATTATTCAACACTTTAGTTAACTTAGCTCAATAAAAAGGAGGCAAGGCTTATGAACCATATAGGGCATTTACACATTCCAGCACGTACGATTATGACACCAGGACCAGTTGAAGTGGATCCGAGAGTTTTAAAAGCAATGTCTAGTTCGATCCTAGGACAATTTGATCCACAGTTTACAGCGATAATGAATGATACGATGGGATTATTACGAAAGGTTTTGCAAACAAACAATCATTGGGCGTTTCCGATAGATGGAACTTCACGAGCGGGAATTGAGGCAATGTTATGTAGTGTCATTGAAGAAGGAGATGTAGTGCTTATCCCTTCCTTTGGTAGATTTGGTGGCTTACTTACTGAAATATCTGAACGGTGTGGTGCAAGAGTTCATTCACTTGTATGTGAATGGGGGGAAGTATTTGATCCTGAGATCATTATTAATGAAATTAAAAAAGTGAAGCCAAAAGTTGTAGCAATGGTTCATGGTGATACATCAACTGGACGAATGCAACCTTTAAAAGAAATTGGTCATGCGTGTCGTGAGCTTGACGTATTACTCATTGTTGATGCGGTTGCGACTGTTGCAGGGACTGATGTGAGAACGGATGAGTGGATGATCGATGGTCTTATTACAGGAACGCAAAAATGTCTTTCTGTACCTTCTGGAATGGCACCAATCACATATAATGAGCGCATTGAAACAATTTTAATGCAAAGAAAGTCAATTGAAAAAGGACTCGCCACACAAACACAGTTATCCAATAATAATTTTGATAGACGTATTCGTAGCAATTATTTTGATTTGAGTCAACTTCAAGATTATTGGAGTCCATCACGACTCAATCATCATACAGAAGCTACGTCGATGTTATATGGATTATATGAAGGATTGCGAATTATTTTAGAAGAAGGCTTAGAACAAAGATTTGAAAGACACCGTATCAATGAGCGAGCACTAGTTGCGGGGATAGAGGCAATGGGACTAAGGTTATTTGGAAATCCAAATTTTAAGCTACCTACCGTTACATGTATTAACATTCCAGAAGGAGTAAACGGGGATGCTGTAAGAACGATGCTTCTTGAAGACTTTGGTATTGAGATAGCGAGCTCATTTGGACCATTGCATGGGAAGATTTGGAGAGTTGGAACGATGGGGTATAGCTGCCAACAAAGAAATATTCTATTAACATTAGGGGCACTTGAAGCAGTACTTCTCCATTATGGTGCAAACATTCATAAAGGCGAAGCTGTTCAAGCCGCATTAGAAGTATATAAAAACGTTGGACGTGTTCATGTAAAGTAATATTCGGTAAAGTTTCGTTATTATGTTAAACGATACATGGAGGTGTGTGATGAGGCACTATAATGCATTTATACGAGAAGACCTTGTTGTTGGAGCTTATAAAGTAGGATTGTTAACTGGGCAAACTTTTGCTGTTAAAGACGTTTTTCATGTGAAAGGGCATGTATGTAGCGTAGGAAATCCAGATTGGTTACGCACGCATGAAGCGGCAAGCCAAACGGCAACATCCATTCAAAGATTATTAGAAAATGGCGCAAGTTTAACCGGAATGACGATTACGGATGAATTAATGTATAGCTTAAATGGTGAAAACTATCATTATAGAACACCGGTAAATCCTGAAGTTCCAGAATGTATCCCAGGTGGCTCTTCAAGTGGATCAGCGGTTGCAGTAGCGGGTAATCTTGTTGACTTTGCATTAGGAACGGATACAGGTGGTTCAGTCCGAATCCCTTCATCGTATTGTGGGATCTATGGAATACGCCCTACACATGGAGCAGTTCCAATAGAAGGCGTGATCCCGTTAGCATCAAGTTTTGATACTGTAGGGTGGATGACGCGAGACTCGAAAACACTTCTTGATGTTGGGAGAGTTCTACTACCGGCAGAAGCATCTAATGAAAAATTTAAACGGTTTATGTTTGTAAAAGATGCATGGGATTTAATAGATGATGAAAGTAAAGAAGTATTTTCCCCTCTTTTTTCACGATTTGAGAGATTGTCCGGAGAAAGTTCCTGGATGGAAATTTCAGAAGAAGGTTTACTAGAATGGATGAATGTATTTCGTATTTTACAAGGAATAGAGATTTGGAACACACATGGTGAATGGATTCGAAAAGAAAATCCTCTATTCGGTCCTGATATTGGCAGTCGGTTTGAATGGGCAAGTACGCTAAGTGATAATAACCAAGAATTACTATTAAGAGAACGAATGAAAAACCATTTGATAGCGTTACTAGGGGAAGATGGTTTGTTCATTTTACCGACGACTCCAGGGAAAGCACCATTATTAAATTTATCTGGTGAGCAAATCGAATTACGTCGTCAACAAACATTGCAATTGTCTTGTATTGCGGGGTTAGCAGGGTTACCACAAGTGACAATTCCGATGCGAAATATAGATGGAAGTCCAATTGGTTTGTCGATTATTGCAGGACCACATCAAGATTTACGGTTAATTGAATGGATTGAGGAACATAAAGCGTTATTTCAACAGGAACAAATAAAAAATAGCTGAGGAGATACGTGATGAAACTAGCTACTATTAAACATAATGATCAAGAACTAGTCGCAGTTTTCTCGACAAAAGGAATAGTTTTACTAGAAACGATAAATGAATTGGAGGGTCTATCTTTTGATTTAAACCTATTTAGTATCATTGAAAAAGGTCAATTAAACGAATTAAATGAATGGTACAAAAATGGTGGAAAAGAAAAAATGGAAACATACCCGATGACATTACAAACTGATGTAGAGTATGCTCCTTTATATAGGAACCCAAGAAAAATCTGGGGAATTGGTATGAACTATGTAACAGATTTATCGGAATTAAAGATAGATAATGTTGACGAAGAACCTGTTAGCTTTTTAAAACCAGATACGACGTTAATTGGGTCAAATGATTATATTGAACTTCCAAAACAGTCGGAACGTACAACAGCAGAAGGAGAGTTAGCTATCATTATCGGTAAGCGTTGCAAAAATATTTCAGAGGATGAAGTTGAGGATGTCATAGCTGGCTATACAACAGCATTGGATATGACCGCTAGTGATATTCACGCAAAAAATCCACGCTTTTTAGCGAGAGCCAAAAGCTTTGATACGTTTTTTAGCTTTGGCCCACAGTTTTTAACGAAGGATGAGGTACGAGATTTAGCTAATTTAAATGTAGCAACCGTATTAAATGGAGAAACAATTCACGAAAAAAGTATGTCATATATGAAGTTTCCACCAGCATTCCTTATTTCGTTTCATTCAAAAGTAATGACCTTATTACCAGGAGACATTATTATGACTGGAACTCCAGGTTCTACAGTGATTAGGGATGGTGACATAGTTGAGTGTCATATTGATGGGTTAGATGCTTTGAAAAATCGAGTAGTAAGATATTCTTAATGGAAAACCACTAATTTGTCAGGGGACTCTTCTTAAATTTTAAAAAAGAGCGGGGGGGGAGATCAAAATGAGAAACTATAAACAATTTTCCTATAGACCAACAACGATGGCACCTAATGGAATGGTCACGAGCCCCCATTATTTAGCGACTCAAGCAGGGATGAATATACTACAAAACGGTGGAAATGCAATAGAAGCGGCTATTGCAGCAGCTGCATCCATCTCTGTCGTTTATCCACATATGAATGGTATTGGTGGAGATAATTTCTGGCTCGTCTATAATGCTAAAAAGCAAGAGTTAAAAGGGTTAAATGGTAGCGGGCGTGCTGGAGAGTTTGCAACAATTGATTTCTATCAAAAACAAAATTACGAAACTATTCCAGCTAGAGGCTATCTTTCAGCAAACACCGTTCCAGGGTCTGTAGCAGGTTGGGATCAAGCGTATCAATATTCAAAAAAATATTTAGGTGGAGATATACCTTGGTCAGAGCTTTTACAACCAGCAATTAGTTATGCAAAGAAAGGGTTTCCGGTAACGCCTAGCCAAGCTTATTGGACCAAGATAAACACTCAAAAAAGTGATGAATTTAGAAATTTACAGAGATTCGATGAGTTTCAAAACATTTTCTTAAAAGAAAATGGCTTACTCTATCAAGCTGGTGAGTTAATGATGCAACACGACTTGGCGGTTACACTAGAGACAATTGCCAAAGAAGGAAGTCGTGCATTTTACCAAGGTTCGATTGGAAAACAAATTGTAGATGATCTACGATTAAATGGTGGTTTACTGACTGAAGGAGACTTTAGAAAGCATAGTTCTGATTGGGTTAAACCAATATCTGTTAACTATCGTGGATATACAGCGTATAATCTTCCACCTAATACACAAGGGTTGGCATCATTATCGATTTTAAACATTTTAAAACATTTTGATCTAACTTGTATTGAGGAAGGTTCACCGGAATACATTCATTTAATCGTTGAAGCAACAAAGCTCGCTTTTGGTGATCGCGACCAATGGTTAACAGATCCTGACTTTTCTCACATACCTGTTGACGAACTAATATCTGAAAAAAGAGGCAAGCAATTAGCTGCTAAAATTAACTTAGCTGAAACGCTTAGTATGGAAAAGCAGTTAGAGCCAAAAGGGGATACAGTATGGCTCGGTGTAGTCGATCAATATGGAAATGCAGTATCGTTAATTCAAAGTATTTATCATGATTTCGGATCTGGTATTATCCCTAAAGGAACTGGAGTATTGTTACAAAACCGTGGTAGTTTCTTCTCACTTAATCCAAATGATGTTAATTGTTTGCAGCCAAATAAACGAACCTTCCATACTCTTAATCCAGCGATGTTATTTCGTGGGAAATCTCCTTATCTAGTATATGGAACTATGGGAGGGGAAGGGCAACCACAAACACAGGCAGCACTTGTTACGAGAATTATTGATTACAATTACAGTGTTCAAGCAGCAATTGAAGCGCCAAGATGGTTATATGGACGAACTTGGGGGGCAAATTCTAATCGTTTAAAAATTGAATCTAGAATATCAAAGGAAGTTAGAAATGAACTACAAAAGAAAGGTCATTGCATAGAAGCTGTCGATGAATTTACAGACATCATGGGTCACGCTGGTGTTATACTTATTGATGATGGAAACAAGGTGAAATATGGTGGAGCGGATCCGCGTGGAGATGGGATTGCAATTGGTCACTAATATAGTAATCTTGTTTTAAAAATTATCGTTGTTAATATAAACTTATGAAGAAATAATTGTAATAAGTTTAGGTCAAAATTACTCATGAAAGTGGGATTTTTTCATGAAAACTCTCGTAAATATTTTTATCGCATTTTTTAGATCAGGGATGTTAGGTTATGGGGGTGGTCCTTCTTCGATCCCGCTCGTCCATAAAGAAGTTGTAGAAACGTTCAAATGGATGAGTGATGACGAATTTAGTGATGTACTTGCTATCGGGAACACTCTTCCAGGTCCGATAAACACAAAAATGGCAGGCTATATAGGGTATCGTGTTGCTGGTTTAACAGGAATGTTAACCGCTATTATTGCATCTATTGTTCCAACAATTATTTTAATGATCGTCCTATTAACGTCTTTATCGAAATTTAAAGATGAACCGTGGGTGGCGGGGATAACAAAAGGAGTCATTCCAGTTGTTGCCGTTATGCTAGCGGTTTTGGCGTGGCAATTTTTTCAAAAGTCAAAAGAAGGACTTGGATGGGGAATAAGTATTCTATTACTTGTTGCAAGTTTGTCGCTCATTGAATTTTTAAATATCCATCCTGGAATCGTTATCGCACTTTTATTATCCTATGCACTACTTAAGCCTAACGCACCTACAAAAGACCATGGGCAAAAGGAAAGGAGTAACGTGCAATGATATATCTTCATATATTTTTAGCTTTCTTTATTCCAGGTATTGTAGGGTATGGTGGCGGCCCCTCCTCGATCCCGCTTATCCAATATGAAGTAGTGAATCGCTATCAATGGATGACAGTTGAAGAATTTAGTGAGGTGCTAGCTTTAGGAAATGCATTGCCAGGTCCAATCGCTACGAAAATGTCAGGATATATCGGCTATGAAATAGGTGGTGTGTTCGGAGCATTTGTTGGAGTGTTTGCAACAGTTGCACCATCGTTATTACTGATGATTGTCTTACTTGGAATATTATATAAGTTTAAAGAATCTCCGAAAGTAAAACGAATGACAATGCTGATTCGACCAACAATTGCCATTCTATTAGGAGTTCTTGCCTTTAGATTTATAGAAAGCTCAAACGTTGGTGTAGGTATTTGGCAAACAATTATTCTAATGCTTGTCAGCTTTCTATTACTAGAGAAATGGAAGGTTCATCCAGCTCTCGTTATTTTATTAGCAATAGGATTTGGAGCCATTTTTTTAAGTTGAATCATTGACACACAAGGAGTATAAATTCTTGTGTGTTTTTTCTATTCTAAAAGATTGTTGGAACGTTGCCTAAAAATAAGTTCAGTACCCCATACTAGTAACAAATACAGTTTTTGGATTGTTAAAAATGACAACAATACACTTGCCAAAATGCACTTTTCTTTAAATGGAATAATAGTTGTAAACGCTTTATTATAAAAAGTGTAAGAAACACACATTTTGAAAGGGGAACTTAATGATGAATAATACAAGTTCAAATAAAGGTTTTAGAGTTAAAGTTCAGCGTTTTGGAAGTTACTTAAGTGGAATGATTATGCCAAATATTGGGGCATTTATTGCATGGGGTCTTATAACAGCATTATTTATACCTACTGGTTGGTTGCCAAATGAAAGTCTAGCTGAACTAGTTGGGCCAATGATCATATATTTACTACCTCTATTAATAGGGTTCACAGGGGGTAAAATGATTTATGATGTACGTGGTGGTGTAGTTGGTGCAACAGCAACTATGGGGGTTATTGTTGGTGCGGATATCCCGATGTTTTTAGGGGCAATGATTATGGGACCTCTTGGTGGGTACTTAATTAAAAAATTCGACCAAAAGATTGACGGTAAAGTTAGACAAGGCTTTGAGATGTTAGTAAATAACTTTTCTGCAGGTATTCTTGCAGGGGTATTAACGTTAGTAGCTTTTAAAGCGATTGGTCCAGTAGTACTAGGTTTAAATCAATTTCTAGCTGCTGGGGTTGAAGGAATTATTGGAGCTGGATTATTACCAGTAGCAAGTATTTTCATAGAACCAGCAAAGGTCTTATTCTTAAATAATGCAATTAATCATGGTATTTTAAGTCCGATTGGAATCGAACAAGCAGCACAAACTGGTAAATCTATTCTATTTTTACTTGAAACAAATCCAGGTCCTGGACTTGGAATCTTGTTAGCGTATATGGTATTTGGTAAAGGAATGGCAAAACAATCTTCACCTGGAGCAGCAATCATTCATTTCTTCGGTGGGATTCATGAAATTTACTTCCCGTATATTTTAATGAAGCCTGCGTTACTTATTGCAGCAATTGCAGGTGGGGCAAGTGGAGTCTTCACGTTTAACCTTTTTAGTGCTGGATTAGTAGCGGCTCCATCACCTGGTAGTATTTTCGCTTTAGTGGCAATGACGCCTAGAGGAGATTACTTTGCTGTTTTATCAGGTGTTGTTGTTGCAACAGCAGTTTCATTTGTAATATCTTCATTAATCTTAAAGGCAAGCAAACAAAATGAAGAGACAAACGATTTAGCTAATGCAGCTGAAAAAATGCAAGGAATGAAAGGGAAAAAAAGTGAAACCGCTGCTTCTTTAGTGAAAGAAGAGACAAAAGAAATTAATAAAGAGAATGTTCGTAAGGTTATCTTTGCATGTGATGCAGGAATGGGTTCAAGTGCAATGGGAGCTTCAGTTCTCAAAAATAAATTCAAAAAAGCCGGACTAGATATTACAGTTTCAAATACGTCAATTAATAATCTACCTGCAGATGCTGATCTTGTTGTTACTCATCAAGATTTAACAGATCGAGCTAAGGCGAAGTTACCAAATGCTCAACATATTTCAGTGGAAAATTTCTTAAATAGTCCAAAATATGATGAACTAGTTGAGAATCTGAAATAAATGAAAAATAGGAAAGAGTTTCTACAGCTCTTTTCTATTTTTTTCGTCCTCTTTTGTATAGTGAAAAACAAAAACTATTTAAAAAATGTCAACAATGATTTAGACGAAAACAGGTTTTCATTTTGTTGTGATAGTGGTTGTAAACGGTTTATTATTAACTTGTAAGAATAAAGTTTAATTTTGTCACAAAAAATAGTAGAGCATATGGTTCAAGAAAATGGAGTGATGGCTATGTATATTTCTGCTAGAGAAAGACAAATACTTGAAACTTTACTTACGAGAGTTGAAGGTATTACTGTTAAGGAAATTGCTGACCGAATTGATGTAAGTGTTCGCACAATTCATAGAGATTTAAAGGGAGTCGAAGATATTTTAAAGGAATATGACTTAACCTTATTAAAAAAATCTGGGTCAGGGATACAAGTGAATGGTAGCACGGAAAGTATTGAGGAGCTACAATTGTTTCTCTTTAATTTATCCCATAATGAATATACTCCTGAAGAACGCCAAACGGTCATATTTTGTACCTTACTAGAAGCAACCGAACCAATCAAACTGATTTCCTTAGCAAATGATTTAAACGTAACGATTGCTACAGTAAGTAACGATTTGACAAAGGTAGAAGAGCGACTGAATAGATTTGATCTATCCTTGATACGAAAAAGAGGCTATGGTGTTGAAATTTTCGGAAGTGAATCATCAAAGAGAAGAGCAATGAGTAGTATCATTTCGCAAAATGTTAATGAATTTGAATTATTATCACTTGTTAGAGAAAACATACAAAAAAAATCAACCCATCAAGTAACTTCTGCTTCAGAAAGGTTATTAGGATTAGTTGAAAAGAAAAAGTTATTAATCGTGGAAAAGGTGCTTGAAGAAATAAATAACGAATTACCATATTCTATTGCTGATAGTGCCTATATTGGATTGGTTGTTCACCTTTCATTAGCTATCGAGCGAATTATGCAAGGAGAAAACATTCAAATTGATCAAGGTTATTTAGGAAGATTGAAAGACACAGTTGAGTATAGTATCGCCGAAAAGATCATAGAAAAATTGCAAAAAGTATATGAAATAGATATTCCTGAAGCGGAAACAGGATATATTACTATGCACTTAAGAGGAGCAAAGCTTAGACACGATAAGGAATTCTTATTAGAAGATACTAGTTTTAACATTGCAATAAAAGCAAAAAGCCTTATCGACTACGTTGAAAAATATCTAGATATGGATTTATCAAATAATCATTCACTTTTTCAAGGTTTAGTTGCTCACTTAAGGCCTGCCCTTTATCGGATTAAACAACATATGGGGATCAGTAATCCGCTATTAGAAAAAATAAAATCCGACTATTCAGATTTGTTTAACCTTGTAAAAGAGGGGACAGAAAAGGTTTTTCCACATTTAACTATTCCAGATGAAGAAGTTGGCTATTTAGTTCTTCACTTCGGATCAGCATTAATCAGCAGGAAAACAAAAGAAAATGTAAAAGCACTAATCATTTGTTCTAGTGGAATTGGTACCTCTAAAATGTTAGCAAATAGAATTCAACAAGAAATACCTAATCTGAAGGACTTACAAAATATATCGTTGTTTGACATTAGAAACTATGATTTACGTGAATATGATTTGGTTATTTCTACGATTGATTCACCAGATTTACCAAAAGATTATATTCTCGTCAGCCCTATATTAACAGAGTCTGAAATAGAATTGATTAAATCAAGGATAACTGAGCAAGGAAGTCAACTAGTAACAAATGATAATACTAATGTTTTTAAAGATGTGTCCCTCTATGACACAAAAAAGACGTTACAAAAACTGCAGAATATAAAAGAATACTCTGATGTAATTGTGACACTATTAGAGAGCTTTGAAATAGTAGAAATAAATCAAGATTTACCCATACAAGAAGTGTTAACGACTGTTTGTCAACACTTAAATAAACTAGATGTAATTAGTGAAGCTCCAAGAGTTGTAAGCGCTTTACTCGAGAGGGAGCAGATAGGTGGATTAGGGATCCCTGATACGAGCATGGCTTTGTTTCATACGCGGAGTGTTCATGTGTTAAAGCCGTCGTTTAAAATTATAAATCTTAGTAATCTGATGAGTTTAAAAGGGATGGATCAAAGTCAGATTGACGTAGACAATATATTGCTATTACTTTCACCGTTAAATTCTACGCAGCAAGTGTTAGAGGTGTTGAGTTATATAAGTGCTTTAATCATTGAAGATGAAAAGAGTGTGGAAATTTTTCAATCAAAGAATAAGAACTTACTTTCTGCACATTTAACATCAAAATTCGAACAATTTATATATGAAAAAATTAACGAAAACAGGAGTGTTTAACCATGACATTATCAATTTTACCTAAAGAAAATATTTTATTAAACGTAGAAGTAGCTAATAAAAAAGAGGCAATTCAATTAGTTGGAAGCATTTTGGAGAAAAACGGTTATGTTAATTCAGATTATATCGATCAAATGTTTTTACGTGAGGAATTATCATCAACCTATATGGGGAATTACGTGGCTATACCTCATGGTACAGATGAAGCTAAGAAGTCAGTAAAAGAAACTGGTATTGCTATTGTCCAAGTACCAAATGGTGTAGATTTCGGAAATGGAAATATCGTAAAGCTATTAATTGGCTTAGCCGGAAAAGATAATGAACATCTCGAGATCCTTTCACAAATCGCAATTGTATGTTCTGAAGAAGAAAATGTAATCAAAATTATTAATTCAGACTCAAAAGAAGAGATCTTATCAATTTTTGAAGAGGTGAACTAAATGTTAGCATTACATTTTGGAGCGGGGAATATCGGTAGAGGCTTTATTGGGAGTTTATTATATCAATCTGGTTACAAAACATGCTTCGTTGATGTAAATAAAGAAATTGTTGATTTAATAAATGATAGAAAAGAATATCGAATTGTTTTAGCTGAAAAGTCTAGGGAGGAACTTATCGTTAAGGATGTTGAAGCCATCAATAGCCAATTGGATCCAGAGAAGGTCATTGAGGCAATTGTACATGCTGATTTAGTGACGACTGCTGTTGGTCCAAGCATACTTCCATTGATTTCAGGTCTTATTGCCGAAGGGCTAAAAAAAAGGTTAACGAAAAACCGTAAATCATTAAATATTATTGCTTGTGAAAATATGGTTGGTGGTAGTACGTTTCTAGAAGAAAAAGTGTATGAAAAGATTAGTGAAGAAGAAAAAGAAGCATTTAAACAAAATTTTGCTTTTCCAAATGCTGCTGTCGACAGAATTGTACCAAACCAATCAAATGAAGATAAATTAATGGTTATGGTTGAACCTTTCTTTGAGTGGGTTGTAGATGAAACACAGATGATAGGTGAAAGACCAGAAATAACTGGTATTACGTATGTTAAGGGATTAAACCCTTATATTGAACGAAAATTATTTACAATGAATACTGGCCATACGACTGCTGCTTATTTAGGCTATTATTCTGGTATAGATACAATCATTGAAACTATGAAAATAGCAGCTATTAGGGACCTTGTTGAAAATACAATCAATGAAACTGGTGAATTATTAATAAAAAAATATCAATTTGATCGTGAGGTTCATTCAAACTATATAAAAAAAATTATGGAACGGTTTTCAAACCCGTTTATTATTGACGAAGTAACAAGAGTTGGACGTTCTCCACTTAGAAAACTTGGACCAAATGACAGATTTTTAAGCCCTGCTAAGCAATTCATTGAAATAGTAGGAGAAGATCCTATCTTTCTAGCTAAAGGTATAGCTGCAACCCTATTATACGATCATGCAGATGATGAGGAAGCTATGGAATTACAAGCAACAATAAAACAAGAAGGAATAGAAGCAGCGATTGAAAAATATACAAAGTTACGAAAAGACAGTCCTTTGGTAAGCCTTATCGTCAAACAATATTATACGCTAAAAGATAATAAGTATTAATAAGCAGAGCAAAAACAACCTCCTACAAACGTGTGGAGGTTGTTTTCGTTTTAAAGCTGATGTTTGTTTAGATAATAGATGCGGTAAATTAGGAACTTTCAAGTGAAATGATAACTAACAATTTAACGGAGGTGCTTTTATAAGAAAAACATTTGATTTAGAATTAACTACAAGCCTTACAAATGTTAATGTAAGATAGTAATTTATAAAGGACATTTGTTGACTATTCAAATTAATACCTCTAAAAATAGAAATTCACTTGCTAATCTTAAAAAAATACAAATATTCGCTAAATGATACAATAATGATAATAATAAAAAGATTACTATTAAAGAGAATTGATTTCGAAAACGTTTTATTAATTTTGTTATTTAATAGAGTGACTTTCATAATTACCAAAACGAGTCACTCGTACTATATCCAGTTGCAAAAAAGTTTTAATGGAACTAGATATAGTACCATAGTGGCTAGAATAATAAATTATAAAGTTCATAAAAAAGATGGAATTTAAAATAGCTTTAGAACAAGTATTTCGAAAAAGTATAAGTGTATAATTTTTACTAAAGGAGAGAGACGTGAATGAAAAAATATATATCCCTTGATGTTGGCGGAACAAAAGTAAAACACGGCTTATTAACTGAGGAAGGGACGATTTTATCTAAAGGTAGTTATTATACAAACTGTAGCGAATTAGATACGTTTGTGTCAGATATGATTCAAACTATTATCAAGTATGCTACTACTAATGAAATTAGTGGGGTTGCAGTTAGTTTACCTGGATATATTAACCCTAGTACTGGTTATTCGGAGAAGGCCGGTTCAATTATTGCTCTAGATGGCCAAAATTTAAAAAAATTGCTCGAAGACAAAATTCCTTACCATGTCGAAATAGAAAACGATGGAAATTGTGCGGCGTTAGCAGAGAAGTGGAATGGCCATGCACAAGATTGTTCAGACTTTATTGTTGTAACGATCGGTACAGGTATTGGTGGTGGTATTTTCGTCAATGGACAAATTCTCCATGGTCATAGTTTTAGAGGTGGCGAATTTGGTTTTATGATCACTCGTGGTGGAATGAAAAATGACATCATGCACTTTAATGCCTCGACTTCTTCACTTGTTCAAGCGTATAAACAGTTAAAAAAGATAGATAAAGATGAAAAGGTTGCTGGTGAAGTTGTGTTTTCTAAAGCAATTGAAGAAGGTGATGTCCAAGAACTTATCAACAAATGGTTAGAAAGCATCAGCTTTGGGATTTATAATTTAGCAGCAACTTTAAACCCTCAAAAAATATTGATTGGTGGAGGCGTAAGTGCGAGAGAAAGCCTTGTAGGGGACATTAGTGATCAACTTGGTCAACTCGAATTTTGGAATGAAGTAAAAGTCCCAATTGAAGCATGTAAACATAGAAGAAATGACGCTGGAATGATAGGAGCTCTTTATCACTTTATTCAGGAAAAGGTTAATGTAAATGATTGAAAAAACTAGGTTAAATATATTGGTTTAAAGAGTATAAAAAACTGAGAAATCATAAAAAAGTGGTGATGTTTTTCGCTTTCATCATCATTGTTTTCGTTTTCTTTGTTTTTTTCTAAGTTTGGAATTATCCTTCAATCCTAGCATAATTAAGCTATAATTAAAGGAAAGAAGGTGGCTGGTTATGAAAAAAATATTTTCAGAATTAGCAGACATGATCGATCAATTTATAGAAAGCTTACAACAACGATAATTGTTTAAAAAAATAGAAATCTAAATCCTCTTTTTTCACTTATGAAAAGGAGGATTTTTTTATCGTTCTAGAATGAAAGGATAGAATTTGGTCAGAAATGGAAAACGCTAAAGGTGTTACGAAGCAAATAATTAATCGATTATTATGATAAGTTTTATAAAAGTAAAAACATTTTTTGGATAAAAAGTGATTTTATAACAATGACTATGCAGTACTTTTTCTATAGTCAAAATGTGCAGTGTAATAAATTTTGGAAATTATCCTTATTGACAACGTCTTTATTTTTATATTATTGTAAATTTAACCCATTTCTAATTTTTCAAAATCTATTATGATACCAATCTGTTGGAAGCGCTTAAAATTATGTAGATGTGTACTTTTCTGGGTTGACGTTTTATCAAAGTGTGAAATAAAAGAAGATATGGAGGATAATTTCATGAAATTTTTTATCGATACTGCAAACCTTGAAGACATAATCAAAGCTAACAAAATCGGTGTATTATCAGGGGTAACAACGAACCCTTCACTTGTTGCGAAAGAAGGGGTTAAGTTTGAAGACCGTATTGAAGAAATTTGTCAATCGGTTCCTGAAGTTGAATCTGTATCTGCAGAAGTATCTCCAGATGCTGTGACTGCTGAAGAAATGATTGCAGAAGCAGAGGAACTTTTGAAAATAAACGGCGGAGATGAAAAAATTACGATTAAACTTCCTATGACGATTGAGGGATTAGCAGCATGTCGATATCTCTCAAAAAAAGGTGTAAAGACAAATGTTACACTTATCTTTACTGTAAACCAAGCGCTTTTAGCTGCGCGTGCAGGTGCTACATATGTTTCGCCGTTTTTAGGAAGACTTGATGACATATCTGAAGATGGTGTACAATTAGTAACTAAAATAGCTGAACTATTCCGTGTTCATCAACTAGATTCCCAAATTATTGCTGCTTCTGTACGACACCCAGACCATGTCACTCGCGTTGCTATGGCTGGAGCTCATATTGCGACAATTCCATATGCTGTTATTGAGCAATTATCGAAACATCCGTTAACAGATCAAGGAATTGAGAAATTTGCAGCAGACTGGGAAAAAACGAAAAACTAAAAATAGAATAAAGAATTTCATAATTTATTATTCTAACCAATAAGATGCTATACCTAGTTACGCTAAATCGTTCATAACTAGTCATATTTTTTTGTGGCTCAGTTTTGTATTTATGAAATTCACTTTATACGAAAATAATACAGGATTTAATCATAATCGAGTACACTCAATTGACACAGTTATTGTAAAGCTGTGTCAATTTTCTTGTGTCTTACGATTTCTTGATTTAAAAAAGGAAGTGACAAGGTGGAATGCGAAGTTACATAATTTTAATTATGTGCTTATTATTTTTAATACAGTACTTTCTAAGGTTTGCTTGGTTGGATTATATTGTGGCTGGCTTAGCTATAAGTGCCTTTTTATTTAGTGTAATAAGAGTAAGAGGTTTTCTCCGGGTGATCAGTTTATTTATGATGACATTAGGAATTTTTCTTGAATTTAATAAGGGGGCGGGGATACAGGGAGTGAGCCAAGGAATATTATTAATTTTACCTCTAGTATGCCTGGTCACGTTATCACCACTTATCTCTATCCCACTAAAACTAGAAGGCTATTTCGAAGCGGTTAATTCACTTTTACGAAATTTGCTTCATCATCCGAAAAGAATGTTTGCTGGCATAACAACTTCTTTGTTTATATTAAGTCCTATCTTAAGCTTAGGTTCCGTAAGACTAGTTAATGAATTTTTGGCAGACCTAAAAATCCCTTCAGCAATGTCGGCCAAGAGCTATTTAATTGGATTTTCTACTGCAATCATGTGGTCACCATACTTTGCTTCTGTTTCATTAGTTCTATATTATTTAGAAATGCCAGTAGGTAAATATATATTGTATGGTTTGGGGCTATCGTTTCTCTCTTTATTGGTAGGAAATTTATTGTTTGCAGTTTGGGAGCGGCAGCATCCTCTTAATCAAAATGCATTGCCAGAAATTGATCTTGAAAGTAACCAAAGAAACAAACTTATTAAGTTAGCTTTGTTTGTGTTAATCTTAATTTCTACTTCTTTGACAATAGAATATGTAACGAAATGGTCAATGATTGTTATAGTAAGTTTAATTTCATTAATCATTCCGTTGATTTGGGGATTATTTAATAATGGGTGGGCTCGTCTTTGTCCCCATTGGCAAACATATAAAGAAGTATCTATTCCAATGATGAATAATGAGATTATGTTATTTACGAGCGCAGGACTTTTAGGTCATGCGATCCAAGGAACAAGTTTTGCAAATGATGTGAGTTATTTATTAACAAACATTGCTGGCACATCACTATTATTATTTTCAATAGCTGTAATGGCAATTATCTTGATTTTTACTTATGTGGGATTACATCAAATTGCTGTTATTACAGCTTTAGCAATGCAATTAAATCCCGAAGAAATTGGAATCAGCACTTTAGCGCTAGCGATGCTACTTATTCTTTCTTGGGCTACTTCTACAGTGTTAAGTCCTTTTTCAGGATTAAACTTAATGGTTAGTAGATTTGTAGGGAAGTCAGGATTTGAAGTAGGATTTCATGCGAACGGTTTACATTTATCAGTTGTTTCTGTGATTGGTATATTTATAATCATGATCATACGTTAGCTAGACTAGGAAATGAAAGCGGACTAGTTACAGTGACTACAAATTCGATCACTTCAGTCGAGAACTTGATATAGTTTTCTATAGTCTATTTTTATAAATACACGTTGATTTACGTTTAATTTATAAAACAATACGTTAATTAAATTGTAAATTTAATGAAAAAAAACCAGTGCAAACGGTTGCTCTTTTCTGAGTGGTGTGGTATTTTATACTTGAAAAGAAATAGTCCCATTATTTTGATTGTAAGAACTAAAGTTAGTAAATAGAAAAAATAACTGGAGGAAGAAGCATGAAAAAAACATGGTGGAAAGAAGCGATTGCATATCAAATTTACCCACGAAGTTTTATGGATTCTAATGGAGATGGAATCGGTGATATTCAAGGTGTAATTTCGAAACTTGATTATATAAAAGAACTAGGAATTGATGTTATATGGATTTGTCCTATTTATAGTTCGCCTAACGATGATAACGGTTACGATATTAGTGACTATAAAGGAATTATGGCTGATTTTGGAACAATGGCTGATTTCGATGAGCTTCTCGCTGAAGTACATAATCGAGATATGAAGTTGATTATGGACCTTGTTATTAATCATACATCAGATGAACACCCTTGGTTTATTGAGTCGCGTTCTTCAAAGGAAAACTCATATAGAGATTACTATATTTGGCACCCTGGTGAAAAAGATAATGAACCAAATAACTGGGAATCAATATTTGGCGGCTCTGCTTGGGAATATGACGAGAATACTGAAGAATATTTCATGCATGTATTTTCAAGAAAACAACCAGATCTAAATTGGGAAAATCCAACCGTTCGAAAAGACTTATATGAAATGATAAATTGGTGGTTAGATAAAGGGATTGATGGTTTCCGTGTTGATGCCATTTCTCACATTAAAAAAGTTGCTGGATTTCCAGATCTGCCCAACCCAAAGAAACTAAAGTATGTTCCATCATTAGACGGTCATATGAATCAAGAAGGGATTGAGGTTTTTCTAAAAGAGTTAAAGAAAGAAACTTTTGATAAATATGATATTATGACTGTCGGAGAAGCAAATGGAGTCAAAGCAGAACATGCAGAGGAATGGGTTAGTGAGGATAGAGGATATTTTAATATGGTTTTCCAATTTGAACATTTAGACTTATGGGGGAAAGGTACGGATACAGGTATAGACCTAGCTGGTCTAAAAGAAACCCTAACTAAATGGCAAAAGGAACTTGATGGTAAAGGGTGGAATGCTTTATTCTTGGAAAATCATGATCAACCTCGTTCGGTTTCTACTTGGGGAAATAGTGATAAATACCGAGAGAAATCAGCAAAAGCACTGGCAACGATGTACTTTCTTATGCAAGGGACCCCGTTCATTTATCAAGGACAAGAAATCGGAATGACAAATGTAAAATTTTCTTCAATTGAAGATTACAATGATGTAGCTATTAAAAATCTCTATAAGAATGAGAGAGAAGCTGGTAAATCACACCAAGAAATCATGGAAGTTATTTGGAAAAATGGTCGTGATAATTCTAGAACACCAATGCAATGGAACGATAAAGAAAATGCTGGTTTTACAGAAGGTAAGCCTTGGTTAAAAATAAATCCTAATTATACTAAAATTAATGTTGAACAAGCGATAAAAGATAGTTATTCAATTTATCATTATTATAAAAACCTTATAAAACTAAGAAAACAGGAAGAAGCTTTGATTTATGGAAGTTATGATTTGATTTTAGAAGAACATGAACAAGTCTATGCTTATACTAGAACCCTAGAAAATGAACAATTTTTAATTATCACTAATTTATTTGGTGAAGAAACAAGTATTACCTTACCTACAGATTTAAATAAGAAATCAAAAGAATTATATATTAGCAATTATAAGGTACAAGTTGTATCCGATAAGATGTTATTAAAACCATATGAAGCTAGAGTATACAAATTAATATAGTTATATTTCCTACTTGGAAGCTGTCTAGCTCTAGCGCCCACGAGTTCGGTCACTTCAATTTATCACTCCTTTTTGGAAGCGATATAACAGCTGATGTAAATAAATTCCAGTGACATTTGACATTCCGTGAACTATGGAGCTAATGTTTTTCTTGTTACCTAGTGCAAACGCTTGCTCAAACTAAACAAAAATAAAGGGAGATGAAAAAATGAAAATCACATCGTTTGATTTTTGGCAAAAATTTGGTAAAGCACTAATAGTGGTGGTGGCTGTTATGCCGGCCGCTGGGATTATGATTTCTCTTGGTAAAATGATTGCTATGTTTGAAGTTGATTTAGGTCTCGTTCAAACCAGTGCTGCGGTAATTGAAGGGATTGGTTGGGCAATTATTAGTAACATGCATATTCTATTCGCTGTAGCGATTGGTGGATCTTGGGCAAAAGAGCGAGCTGGTGGAGCTTTTGCTGCACTAGTAGCTTTTATCGTCATCAACCGTGTTACTGGTACCATTTTTGGTGTTAATAATAGTATGTTAAGAGACTCTGAAGCCACTGCTACTTCGCTCTTTGGTAGTGAACTTATTGTACAAGATTTCTTCACGGATGTATTAGGGGCGCCAGCCTTAAATATGGGGGTATTTATTGGAATAATTTCCGGATTCTTGGGAGCAACTCTATTTAATAAATACTATAAATATGATAAACTACCACAAGCTTTAGCGTTCTTTAACGGTAAACGTTTTGTTCCATTCGTCGTAATCTTATGGTCGATTGTAACCGCTATAGTATTGTCAATTATTTGGCCAGTCATTCAAGGGAACTTAAATGCATTTGGACGTTGGGTAGCAACGTCTAGAGAAACAGCTCCGTTTTTTGCACCATTCATTTTTGGTGCGGTAGAACGATTATTACTTCCGTTTGGTTTACATCATATGTTAACAATTCCGATGAACTTTACACCACTTGGAGGTACTTATACGATATTATCTGGAGCTAATGCTGGGCAGACAGTTGCAGGTCAAGACCCTTTATGGTTCGCCTGGATTTCTGATTTGAATAATCTACGTTCAGTAGGAGATTTGGCGGGGTATAATCAACTTTTAAATGAAGTAACTCCTGCGCGTTTTAAAGTAGGACAAATGATTCTATCTACTGCAGCTTTAATTGGTGTTGCATTTGCGATGTACCGCAATGTTGATCCTGACAAACGCACAAAATATAAATCAATGTTCTTTTCAGCAGGTTTAGCAGTATTTTTAACTGGTGTTACAGAACCAATTGAATTTATGTTTATGTTTGTTGCGCCAGTTCTTTATGTTGTGTATGCAATTATGACTGGATTTGCTTTCGCTATTGTCGATCTTATTGATATTCGTCTTCACTCTATGGGGATGATTGAATTACTAACAAGAACACCGATGATTATGAAAGCAGGGTTATGGTTAGATTTCGTGTTCTTTTTTGCGGCTTGTATCGCCTTTTTCGGATTAAATTTCTTAGTTGCTAATTTTATGATTAAGAAATTTAAATACGCGACACCTGGTCGTTTAGGTAATTATATTGATGATGGAAATGATCAAAGTAGTCATACTGCTTCAAATGAAAATGATCATTCTTTAGCTAATTCAATAATTGCTTTATTAGGGGGACGAGATAATATTGTTGACGTTGATGCGTGTATGACTCGTCTACGTGTAACTGTAAAGGATACAGCTGAAGTGGCTTCAGAACAAGAGTGGAAAAAGAATGGAGCTTTAGGATTAATCGTTAAAGATAAGGGAGTTCAAGCTATTTATGGACCGAAAGCAGATGTTCTAAAATCAGATATTCAAGACCGAATAGGGGCTTAAATGAAATGAAATTATTAACATTAAATTGCCATGCGTGGCAAGAGGAAGATCAGTTAGAAAAAATTAAGACTTTAGCAAAAACCATAAAAGAAAATTCCTATGATGTGATCGCATTACAAGAAGTTAGTCAGTCAGTCGACGAAGAGCAATTAGATCGCAATGTCAAAAAAGATAATTACATGATCATATTACTAGATGAATTAAAAAAGCTTGGTGTAGAGGAATATAATTATTTTTGGGACTTTTCTCATTTCGCATATGAAGTATATGAAGAAGGACTAGCGATTTTAACTAAACACAAAATTGAGAAGGAATATTCATTCTTTGTGTCCCAGTCGGGAAATATCAAATATCATAAAACAAGAAAAATTGTTGGGGCGAAGATTACCTACAATAATGAACCGATTTCTTTTTATTCATGTCATCTTGGATGGTGGGGCGATGAAGAAGAGCCGCTAAAAAAACAGTTAGATTTATTATGTTCACATGTAATAAAATCAGAAAAAATTTTCCTGATGGGTGATTTTAATAGCGATGCCGCTGTTAAAGATGAAGGTTATGACTATATGTTGGCTAATGGATACTACGACACTTTTGACTTAGCTAAAGAAAAAGATAGCGGGAAAACGGTGATCGGAAAAATTGCTGGTTGGGATAAGAACAAACATGACTTAAGAATTGACTATATTTTTTCAAATTTTCAATGTAATGTTGAAAAATCAAATGTCATTTTTAATAATATAAATAAGCCGATTATATCTGATCATTATGGAGTAGAAGTCAAGATGTGCTTGTGAGTTTGTAACGGTTAAGAAATGGAAAATATATTTTAAAAAACAACACCCCTCGTTTTATGAGTGGTGTTGTTTTGGTTTTGAGAGAAGAGTTGTTTACAACCTTAGTTTTTACTATCATAATATATGTAATATGTCATGTTAATTATTAATCTGTTTGTGAGTAAATTCGCTAAAATTAAGAAAGGTGGTGACGAAATTGGCTACGATAAAAGATATTGCAAAAGAAGCGAATGTATCCATTTCAACTGTTTCTAGAGTTTTGAATAATGATGAAACTTTAACAGTAATGGAAGAAACAAGAAAAAGGATTTTAGCTATCGCCAAAAAGCTTAACTATACTCCTAAAAGAAAGTATCAAAATCCACCACGATCTGAAAGCATTAACATTGGCGTTGTCATGTGGGCAACTCAAGAAGATGAATATAACGATCCGTACTTTTTATCAATTCGGCAAGGAATAGAAAAACAGTGTGCGGAAAAGAGAATTGAATTATCAAAAATCATACGTGTTCGAAACAGTTCCAAAGACTATCTTGTTGATAAATTAGATGGAATAATTGTAGTTGGTAATATAGATGTAGAAGAGTTAAAGAAAGTATATAATCAGAATACCAATATTGTTTTTGTAAATAATGATCCAGACCCTACGACATACGATTCTGTTACAATCGATCTCAAAAAGTGCTCAGAAAAGATCTTGAACTACTTGTTTCAACTTGGTCATAAAAAGATCGGCTTCATAGGTGGAGTTGAATACAAGCAAAAGTTTAACGATGAAAAAATGCTTGATAAGAGAGAAAGTAGTGAAGAAATCAGAAGAAAAACGTATGAAGAAATAATGAAAGAGAAAGGGTTACTTGATGTAAAAAATATTTACATAGATAATTGGACAACCGCAAGTGGTTATCAAACAATGAAAAGCGCAATTGAAAAGGGAGATATACCTACAGCTTTTTTTGTTGCTAGTGATCCAATGGCTATTGGTGCGATAAGAGCGCTGCATGAGTCAAAAATAAAAGTACCAGAAGATGTAGCGATTGTCAGTATCGATGATATAGATATAGCAGGTTTTGTTAGTCCCCCACTGACGACAGTGAAAATTTATAGTGAACAAATGGGACGGACAGCAGTTAACTTACTTCAGGAAAGAATAGAAGGTAGAACTATTCCTCTTAAAGTTGTTGTTCCTACAAAGTTAATTGTAAGAGATTCGTGTGGCGGTAACCAATAACAGGTGTATAAGTATTATCATGGACGAATTAAGAATAAGCAAAATCTACAAAAAAACAGGCTATTATTATAGCTTGTTTTTTTGTATTTTTACTAATGTCGGCTAAATCAAACTTTTTATAAACAAAAATATCGGTAAAAATTTTACTTGTATTTTTGTTTGTGTATATTTGTACCTTTTCCTTTAAATGTTTTGATACGTAGTGTTTTTCTAGTGTTATTGGCGTTTTCAAAAACTTTATCTATTAGTAAAAAAAAGTGTTGAAATAGAATTCTTATTCTGTTATCTTATAATTATCACGTGGGAACAAGTAAAATACAAGGTAAAACTTTACTTGTTTTGTTATCGAAAGATTGGGTGGAAAAAATTGGCTACGATTAAGGATATAGCGAAGGAAGCGAATGTCTCCATTTCAACAGTTTCCAGAGTTTTAAACAGTGATGAAACATTGACGGTAATGGAAAAAACGAGGGATAGAATATTAAGTGTTGCTAATAAGCTTAATTATTCTTCTAAAAGAAGGCCGCATACTCCAAATAATGACATTAATGAAAACGTGAACATTGGAGTTGTTATGTGGTGTAGTCAAGAAGAGGAGTACGAGGACTCTTACTTTCTATCTATCCGTCAAGGGATAGAAAAACAATGTATGGAATTGGAATTGGAAATAGTAAAAACAATTCGTGTAAGAGGGGGAAGCTCTAATGAATATTCATTAGAAGAGTTAGAGGGGTTAATCGTTGTAGGTGATGTAGATATAGTTGAGTTAGAGAAAATTTACAAACATAATCAAAATGTTGTTTTTGTAAATAGTAATCCGAATTCAGAAAACTATGACTCTATTATATGTGATCTTGAAGAGTGTTCGAGTAAAGTGATGGAGTACTTATTCAAGTTAGGACATAAAAAAATAGGTTTTATAGGTGGGATTGAATACAAGCAAAGATTTAAGGATGATTTCGAACTAACAAAGGTTGTAAGTAATGAAGAAATTAGAAGGAAGACCTATGAAACTATGATGAAAAAGGAAGGGGTTTTCAATTCAAAAGATTTATATGTAGGAGATTGGTCAACCTTGAATGGCTATCAATTCATGAAAAAAGCAATAGTAAAAGGAGACATGCCTACAGCATTTTTTGTTGCCAGTGACCCAATGGCCATCGGTGCGATACGAGCGTTACATGAAGCGAATATTCATGTTCCAAAAGATGTTGCAATTGTCAGTATTGATGATATTGAAATGGCTGAATTCGTCAGTCCACCTCTTACAACGTTCAAAATTTACAGTGAACAAATGGGGCGGACAGCGGTGAACTTGCTATTAGAACGAATAAAAGGGAGAGAAGTACCACTAAAAGTCGAAGTGCCTACAAAGCTGATCATAAGGGAATCGTGTGGTGGAAAGACTTAACAAGGAAATTAATACTGAAAGGTGGTGGTGTAACTTAATTCAAACGGCGTGAAGTAATCATATTTTATTTTTTTAAAATGAAAGCGATTAACAAAAAGGGGGAAATACCTAATGAAAAAATTATTTACGTCAATTATGTCTTTATCGATTGTGGCAGCTCTTTTAGTCGGATGTGGTGCTGGAGATACAGAAACTGGAAGTGAGAAAAGCGCTGATGGAACAGTGAATTTAGAATTCTTTCAATTTAAACAAGAAGCTGTAGGGACATTTGATACATTAATTAAGAAATTCGAAGAAGAAAATCCGAATATTAAAATAACACAAAATAATGTTCCTGAGTCGGATACAGTATTAATGTCTCGTTTAACTCAAAATGATCTTCCAGAAATTATGAGTATTAATGGGAACGTAACTTATGGAGAGTTAGCTAGGGCAGGAGTACTGTATGATTTTACTGGAAATGAAAATGTAGATAGAATCATTCCTTCTTATTTTGAAATGATCGGTAGAATTACTGGCTCTGATCAAATTCATGGATTACCACATTCTGCAAATGCAAACACAGTTTTATACAATAAAACAAAATTTGAGGAGCTTGGTTTAGAAATCCCGACTACATGGGATGAATTGATGGAAATTGCTGAAAAAATCGAAGCGGCTGGAGAAACTCCATTCTTTTCAACATATGGTGAAGCTTGGACAGTACTTCCACCATGGAATGCTTTAGCATCAAACCTTCATGGAGACGATTTCTTTGATAAACTAGCTGCTGGTGAGACTACATTTTCAGAACGTTATCGCGAAGTTTCGGAAAAAATGTTAATGCTATTAGACTATACAGATAACGATGTTTTTGGTTCAAACTATGGTTTAGGAAATGCCGCTTTTGCTAATGGTGAATCAGTTATGTACATGCAAGGAATTTGGGCAATTGGTCAAATTAAAGATGCTAACCCTGATATTGAGGTTGGTGCATTTGCTCTACCAGCAACCAATGATCCAGATGCAAATCGTTTAGTTTCAGGTGTAGATATCTTATTAACAATGTCTGCAGATGCAAAACACCCTGAAGAAGCAAAGAAGTTTATTGATTTCCTTTTAAAAGAAGAAAATATGCAATTCTATATTGATCAACAAAAGCTATTTTCAGCTGTAGAAGGTGTTATTCAAGAAGATCCGACAGTAATTGATTTACGTCCTAACTTTGAAGAAGGTAGAATAACTAGCTTCGCTGACCACTACTACTTCCCAGGTATGGGATTTGATAACTTAATTCAGGAGTTATTAATTAAGAAAGATGTCGATAGCTTCTTACAAACCTTAGATAACGAATACGACAAAGTAAAAGCACGTCAATAATTTAAATGTAGAGGGGGAAGAACATTCCCCCTTATTAATAAAATGTTTTACTTCTACTTTAAGAATTCCTAACTTGTACATGAAAGAATGAACATGAACGTTATGGCCTTAAAGTAGAAGTGAAACTAAAGTCAATAAGAATGAAAGTTTATTAAGAATTTTTTAAAACTAAAGGAGAGGCTACAGTATGAATAATAAAAAATCCTCAATGGTTTATTTACTCATGGTTTTACCAGCATTAATTCTCTTTTTTGCCTTTCATACTTTCCCTGTTTTACAAGGTGTATTTTACAGTTTTACAAACTGGAGAGGATATGGCGACTGGGATTTTATTGGACTTAGAAACTATATTCATGTATTTAAAGATGGGAGAGCGTTGGATGCTTATTTCTTTACAATTAAGTTTGCCATTGTTTCAACCATCTTAGTTAATATTTTTAGTCTTTTAATTGCATTAGGGTTAAATGCAAAAATTAAGTTTAAAAGTACGTTACGTGCAGTATACTTCATGCCCAATATTTTAAGTATCTTAATTGTCGGATTTATCTTTAATTACATTTTGTCAATTTTTGTACCAACGATTGCACAAAATTTAGGAATTACTTTCTTAGCAACAAGTATATTAGGTAACCCAGATTTAGCTTGGGTTGGGGTAGTTATTGTAGCCGTATGGCAAGCAGTAGCCTTTAATACAATTTTATACTTAGCTGGACTTAGTACGATTTCAGATGATTTATATGAAGCTTCTAATTTAGATGGCGCAAACAAATGGCAGGAATTTTGGAAAATTACGTTCCCGTTAATCGCACCATTTTTTACAATAAACATGGTTTTAGCGATGAAAAACTTTTTAATGGTATTTGATCACATTATGGGTCTTACTGGTGGTGGACCAGGGAGAGCAACAGAATCAATTTCAATTTTAATTTATCGTAGTGGATTTACAGGTGGAGAATTTGCTTATCAGTCAGCAAATGCAGTTATTTACTTTATCGTAATCGTAGGATTTTCAGTATTTCAAATTCGTCAATTACAGAAAAGGGAGGTTGAGATGTAATGAATCGCAATGGAATCAATTGGAAAGTTACAACTCTCTTAATCCTAGGCACCATTTTAATTCTTTTTCCGATATATATTACAGTCGTAAATGCATTTAAAACACCACAAGAAACAGCTCAATCAATCTTAGCATTGCCTAGTCAGTTAAATTTTACAAATTTTACAACTGCAATTGAAATGACCAATTTCTTCAATGCCTTTAAAAATAGTTTCTATATTACATTTTTCGCCGTTGTTTTTACACTTCTTACAAATTCAATGGTTGCTTATGCCATTGCGAGAAATCAACATAAAAAAACGTTCAAGTTTTTGTATTACTACTTTGTTAGTGCGTTGTTCGTACCGTTTCCAATCATCATGTTACCGATTGTAAAACAAATGAGTGCCATAAATTTAACGAATCCAACAGGTTTAATTTTTCTTTATATCGTATATGGGTTGGCATTTAACGTGTTCTTATATGTCGGATACATTAAAGCTATCCCGAAAGAACTCGAGGAAGCAGCCATAGTAGATGGATGTAGTAGATGGGGAGTATTTTGGAGAATTATTTTCCCGCTACTCGCACCAATGAATGCAACAGTTGGAATTTTTACAGCATTATGGGCTTGGAATGATTTCCTATTACCATTAGTTATTTTAAGTGATAGAAGTCACCACACATTACCGCTAGTTCAATACGTATTCCAATCACAGTTTGGTACAAATTACAACCTTGCGTTCGCGTCTTATTTATTAGCGTTATTACCGATGATTATCGTTTATCTATTTGCACAAAAATGGATCATTAGTGGAGTGACAAAAGGAGCAATTAAATAATAAAAGTGGAGGATATTATGGCTATAAATTTCGATACACAAACAAAAACATTTCATTTAACAGCAAAAAATACTAGTTATATTATGAAAGTATTAGGCGAAGGTTATTTAGTTCATCAATATTGGGGTAAAAAAATTAAAGAATATAACCATGCAAATAAAGTTAGATTTTTAGATCGTGGTTTCTCAGCAAATCCTGCACCAGCTACTGACAGAACATTTTCTCTAGATACCCTTCCACAAGAGTATCCAGGTTACGGAAATACTGATTTTCGTTCACCTGCTTATCAAATTCAATTGAAAAATGGTAGCACAGTAACAGATCTTCGTTACGTATCACACAATATCATAAAAGGAAAACCGAAATTAGAGGGCCTACCAGCAACTTATGTTGCTAGTGATGATGAGGCTGACACGTTAGAAATTGTTCTAGAAGATCAATTAATTGGCTTAAAAGTTGTCTTAGCCTATACTACTTTTCATAATTATGATGTTATCACACGCTCTGTACGTCTTGAAAATGGTGGCGATCAAGATTTAAAGCTTTTAAAAGTTTCTAGTATGAATGTCGATTTTCAAGACTCCGAGTATGATTTAATAACTCTCTACGGAGCTCATGTAAGAGAAAGACATATTGAAAGAACAAGACTTCGAAATGGGGTTCAATCGATTGAAAGCCGTCGAGGAACGAGTAGTCACCAACAAAATCCGTTTATGGCATTAGTTCGAAAAGAAACAAATGAAGATTATGGTGATGCATATGGATTTAACTTTGTATACAGCGGAAATTTCCTAGCATCTGTAGAAGTAGATCAAATCTTTACTTCTCGTGTAACTGTAGGAATTAACCCATTTGATTTTTCATGGCTTCTAGAGCCAGGTCAATCGTTCCAAGCACCAGAAGTTGTCATGGTATATTCTTCAAATGGATTAGGGGATATGTCTAGAACCTTCCATAAGCTATACCGTGAGTGTTTATGTCGTGGTGAATTTAAAGAAAAAGAACGTCCAATCTTAATTAATAATTGGGAAGCAACTTATTTTGATTTTAATGAAGAAAAAATTAAAGACATTGCTAAAAAAGGTAAGGACCTTGGAATGGAACTATTTGTTTTAGATGATGGATGGTTCGGTAAACGTGACGATGATCATACGTCACTAGGGGATTGGTTTGTCGATAAAAACAAGCTTCCAAATGGATTAGAATCACTTGCATCAGATATTACAAAGACAAATATGGAGTTTGGTCTATGGTTTGAACCAGAAATGGTTTCTGAAAAAAGTGAACTGTTCAAAAAACACCCTGATTGGTGCATCCATGTACCAAACCGAAAACTTTCAGAAGGAAGAAATCAGTTAATCTTAGACTTCTCAAGAAAAGAAGTTTGTGATGAAATTGTTGCGATGATGACAGAAATTCTTTCAAATGCGCCAATCACATATGTGAAGTGGGATATGAATCGCCATATGACTGAGGCAGGATCAGCAGCTTTACCACCAGAAAGACAAAGAGAAGTAGCTCACCGTTTTATGCTTGGTGTGTATCAAGTAATGGAAGAGCTAATAACGAAATTCCCACATATATTATTTGAAAGTTGTTCAGGTGGTGGTGGTCGTTTTGATCCAGGAATGTTGTATTATATGCCGCAAACATGGACGAGTGATAATACCGATGCCATTTCTCGTTTGAAAATTCAATACGGAACAAGTTTGGTGTACCCGATCAGTTCAATGGCTTCCCATGTATCTGCTGTTCCTAACCATCAAGTGCAACGTATTACATCGTTGGATATCCGAGGGCATGTAGCGATGTCAGGAAACTTAGGATATGAACTTGATCTAACAAAGCTTACAGAAGAAGAACAAGAAATCGTGAAAGATCAAGTGAATCTCTATAAAGAAATTCGTCCGGTTATCCAATATGGTGATTTTTATCGAATTACTAGTCCGTTTGAAGGGAACGAAACAGCTTGGACATTTGTTTCCGACGATAAAAACAAAGCTGTATTTGCACATTTCAAAGTATTAGACGAAGCAAACATGCCGTTTATAACGGTGAAGCTTAAAGGGTTAGATCCAAACAAAAAATATACAGTCGTTGAACTTGGAGAGTCATACTTTGGTGATGAATTAATGAATGTAGGTATAAACATTCCTTATAGACAAGGTGATTTCCAAAGCGTCATGTGGAGATTGTATGCTGAATAACAGTTAATTATAGAGCCAACATTGTAGATTAGCAATGTTGGCTCTATTTCGGTATATTTTTACCATACTACCTAACTGTCAGGTATAGTACATCCTCTTTACTTAATAAAATGTAAAATAAAGTAGAAGGGAGATGGCCTCATGAAAGTTGACGGTGTCTTTGAAGGTGGTGGGATTAAAGGTCTAGCTCATATAGGTGCAATTTCTGTATTTGAAGAAGCGGGTTACAAATGGGAACGGCTTGCAGGAACTTCAGCTGGCTCAATCGTAGCAGCTTTACTAGCAGTGGGGTATAGTTCTTCAGAAATAAAAGACTTAATGATCGATTTTCCATTCGAAGAGATTGAACAAAAAACATGGCTTAGTAAAATCCCACTAGTTGGTCCAATGATAAGTTTAACATTCAAAAATGGGATATATAAGTTAACGGTTTTGGAAAAATGGATGGAACAAGTGTTAAAAAAGAAAGGAAAAACAACATTTGGTGATTTGCCTGAAGGTAAGCTGAAAATTGTCATTGCGGATATTTCTAGGAACAGAATGACGATCTTACCTGACGATCTCCCGTTTTATGGAATAGATCCAGACACTTTTCCGATTTCCAAAGCTGTAAAGATGAGTAGTTCAATCCCGTTCTTTTTTGTACCAGATCAAATAAAAGGTTATACGATTGTTGATGGTGGGCTTCTTAGCAATTATCCAATTTGGATTTTTGATGTAGAAGGAATACCACGTTGGCCAACGATTGGTTATCGATTGTCTGGGCCTAAATTATTGAATGAAAAGACCAAAATTAGAGGACCGGTGACAAAAGCTTTAGCAATCATCCGTACGATGCTTGAGGCTCATGATAAACAGTATATTGAGAAGGATGGTGCGGTTAGAACCGTTTTTATTTCAAAAATTGAAGTTGGTGCAACAGATTTTCGAATTTCAAAAAAACAAAAACTTCACTTAGTAGAATTGGGAAGGAAGTCGGCGCAGGAGTTTTTGAAAGAATGGGACTTTCAACAGTATATTAAGGATTATCGTAGTAAGTAAAGACGCTGTTTTGGTTGTATTACGTAGAAAAAGAGAAACGCGCATAAGAGAGGTGTTATCGCGCATAAAGAGAAAGAAAACCGGCAAAAGCGAATGGCAACCAGTGTTTCCGATGAACAAACCGAAAATTTTATCTTTTATGACTAATGTAATGGACGAAAACATAGATATGCAACTTATTCAACAAACGAAGAGCTTTAGTGTAATAGGCGATGTTGCTTAATATTAACTCTATCGGACTAGAGAGCCGTTATTTGTGAACAAAGGGGTATTTTAAAATGGGTAACGGACACCAGGTTCGTTATCTACTAAATTTAGCACCAAACATAGCAGATTTTCATGAAATAACGTACCTCATGTCCGATAGCTCCAAAAATTTGCTCAAATCGGTAAAATAAGGTCTACTGAGTCCGTTAGAAAAGCAATAACTATGAAACTCTATAAATGTCCAAAGGATGGCAAATGCCATCCTTTTCTTACAGTATCAGAATTTATAAATTTCTAACTTGGAAACTGTCTAGCGCAAGCAGCCTACGAGCTCGGTCACTTCAGTAAAGCTACTGACTTCAATAACTACATGAATAACGTCTCTGAATAGCTTCATGCAGCTTTGCTCCTGCGGTTACTCGTCGCACGAAAAACAATTGCTCTTGAGCAAACGGAGTGGCACAGGAGCAAAGCCCGTGATCAAGGCGCCTTACGCTTTTCTTATATATTGATCAAATTGTTTTGTACTTAAGGGTATAGACCCCCACCTCTAAGCGTAGCGTAGGTGGGAACTTCCATAGGTGGAGTTGAGACTCCATCAGAATTTCCGATGTTCTAGCGAAGCTAGAACGAGTTCTCTAAAATTTTGAGTGTAAAATTAGAGTCAAAACAAGTTTTGCACCTGTAAACTGAACTCCGTTATGTTTAGCAATCGCACTGTTTATAATTAGTTTTTTGTTTTCTCAGGTTCAACTAATCCTTATATCTAGCTAAATCTGACTTTAAAAAATTTTCAGTAGCATATGCTGAAACACCTAGAGCTGCTGAATAAATTGTTAAATTTGAAAAAGTGATTTTTAAATTTTCTTGATGTTGTTTTAAGGTGTTATTTTTAATTACTTTTTTCATTGGTTCGTCTAACAAATCTTTAGCCATTGCTAGGCGATTTCCAATAATGATTTGTTCTGGATTAAACGTGTTAATGATATTGTTGATTCCCACTCCTAAATAATAACCAACTTGTTTAAATAGGCTAGCTATTTCTTTATTCGATCTTGCAAGTTCAATAAGTGCTTCTAAGTTGAATGGCTGTTCATCTTTAAGAATATGGTTAGCTTCTTCAAGTAGAGCCTTTTCAGATGCATAGAGCTCCCAGCAACCATTGCTTCCGCAACTACATTCTCTCCCATCTGTTTGAATAATCATATGTCCCATTTCTCCTGAGAAACCATTCGTACCTTTGTATAGCTTATTATTAAAAATCATACCTACTCCAATCCCGATTCCTGCACTAACATAAATTAGGTTTTCATAATTTCGACCTGCACCAAAGAATTTTTCACCGTATGCCCCTGCATTTGCCTCATTCTCAATAATAACAGGTAACTGAAACTCTTGTTGAATTTCCTCTAGAAGGTTACCGTACTCCCAATCTAAGTTAGGTGTCAGCAAAATTCTCCCTTGATTATTAATAATACCAGGTATTCCGATCCCGATTCCTACTACACCATAGTGACTATCTGGGGTGTTTAAGAATAAATTTCTAATAATATTTTTGATAGCTAATACTGTATTCGAATAAGTAGTTTTTTGAAAATGCGTAGTTGTTTTGTCAATAATAGTACCGTTCAAATCTGTGATAATCCCCAAGATATAATTGACACCTAAATCGATGCCAATAGAATATCCGGAAGTTTGGTTAAATGAAACCATCACAGGTCGACGCCCGCCACTTGATTCCCCTGGGCCAGTCTCATAACATAAATGTTCGTGTAATAATTCGCTGACTAATGAAGAGACCGTACCTTTGGTTAATCCTAATCGTTGGGATAGGTCGGCTCGTGACAATGGTCCTTGATCCTTTATCGTATTTAAAATAAGTGATTTATTGTTAACTTTAACTAATTGTTGATTCCAAGACATTTTTTAATTCTCCCCACATCATCCATTTAGTAAAAAATGATCATATAAACTATATAACTAGTTATATCATAAATAGATAAAAAAACAAAACTTAGTTTATTCGATAGACAAACTAAGTTGAATGTAATAAAATGTGATTATCGAGAAGTATTTAATATATGAAAGAGAGGTGAAGGGGGACAGTTTAATAGTAGACTTACTCATAAGACAAATAGAAGTCTATGTGAGAATTATTTCGATTAGTTAGTTCGATTGATGAAATAACTTGAATATCCGTGGTTTTTTGCTATGAATGCATTGATAAAGTCAAAAGAGTTTGTCGTGATTAACAGTTATTATAAAGATGAATGTAATAGAAATAAATAATTGGAGGTATATAAAATGAGTTATTTTGAAAACGTAAACAAAGTAAAATTCGAAGGGCCTAATTCAACTAACCCTTTTGCATTTAAATATTATAATCCAGAAGAAATGATCAATGGTAAGAGAATGGAAGATTTCATGCGATTTGCAGTTTCGTACTGGCACACTTTAACTGGAGAAGGTACAGATCCATTTGGTCAAGGAACAATGGTACGCTCATACAACCATTTATCCGGTATAGATTTAGCGAAAGCTCGTGTCGAAGCTTCATTTGAGTTTTTTGAAAAGTTAGACATTCCCTATTTCTGCTTCCATGACTTTGATGTTGCTCCTGAGTCTGATTCATTAAGTGAAACATTCAAAAATTTAGATATTATTGTTCCGATGATTAAAGATTACATGAAAACTAGCAAAACGAAATTATTATGGAATACTGCAAATATGTTCTCTCACCCACGATGGCTGCACGGTGCAGCAACAGCTCCAAACGCAGATGTATTTGCTTATGCTGCAGCGAAAGTAAAGAAAGGTTTAGAAGTAGGTAAAGAACTAGGTGCAGAAAACTACGTGTTCTGGGGTGGTCGTGAAGGTTATGAAACGTTATTAAACACAAACATGAAGCTTGAGTTAGATAATCTTGCACGTTTCTTCCATATGGCAAAAGACTATGCAAAAGAAATTGGATTTGATGCACAATTCTTAATTGAACCTAAACCAAAAGAGCCAACAAAACACCAATACGACTTTGATGTTGCTACAGGTTTAGCATTCCTACAACAATATGGTTTAAAAGATACTTTCAAATTTAATATTGAAGCAAACCATGCAACACTTGCTGGCCATACGTTTGAGCACGAATTACATGTTGCACGTATTAACGGTATGTTAGGTTCAGTTGACGCAAACCAAGGTGACACGCTGCTTGGTTGGGATACAGATGAATTCCCGACAGATCTTTACTCTACTACATTAGCGATGTATGAAATTATTAAAAATGATGGGCTTGGAACTGGTGGATTAAACTTTGATGCGAAAGTACGAAGAGGTTCATTTGATCCAGAAGATTTATTCCACGCTCATATTGCTGGAATGGATGCGCTTGCTATTGGTACGAAAGTTGCGCAACGTTTACTTGAAGATAATGTTTTAGAAGACTTTGTTGCTGATCGCTATAGCTCTTTCACTGAAGGAATTGGTCTTGAGATCGTTGAAGGTAGAGCTAATTTCCATAAGTTAGAAAAATATGCATTAAGCCTTGGGGAAATTAAGAATAAGTCTGGAAGACAAGAGTATTTAAAAGCAATTTTAAACAAATATATTCTTGAAGCATATGCAACAGTTAACGCTTAATTAGTAATTGAAAAATTAATGTTTTAAAATATGCTGGATGATAAGTGTTTTCCAGCATATTTTTTAGATGAAAATGCATAAAGGGTGATCGTTGATGAAGTATGTTATTGGTGTTGACCTAGGTACTAGTAGCGTAAAAGTATTATTAATGAATCAAGAAGGAAAGGTTTGTCATGAGGTTTCAAAGTCTTATCCATTAATTCAAGAAAGATCTGGCTATAGTGAACAAGATCCTAACGAGTGGGTAGAAAAAACAACCATAGCCTTAAGGGAGTTAGTCGATCATTTTGAAGGAAATATAGCGGATATTGAAGGAATTAGTTTTTCTGGTCAAATGCACGGTCTAGTTTTATTGGATGAAAATCATAAAGTGTTACGAAATGCAATTTTATGGAATGATACAAGAACGACTGAACAGTGCCAGCAAATTTATGAAATTGTTGGTGAAGAGCGACTATTACATGTAACAAAAAATCCAGCGTTAGAAGGCTTTACTTTGCCAAAGCTTTTATGGATCAAACAGTATGAACCTGAAATTTTTGAAAAATCTGCTGTATTTATGTTACCGAAAGATTATTTACGTTACAAAATGACTAATGAAATTCATAGTGAGTTCTCTGATGCAGCTGGTACACTTCTTTTAAATGTAGCAGAGAAACAATGGAGTAAAGAAATATGTGAATTACTAGGAATTAATGAAAGATTATGCCCACCTCTCGTTGAATCCCATAATTTTGTTGGAGAAATTACTGAAAGCTTTGCTCTTGAAACAGGATTAGCGACTACAACAAAAGTATTTGCTGGTGGAGCCGACAATGCTTGCGGTGCAATTGGGTCTTCTATTTTATCAGAAGGGAAAACCCTTTGTAGTATCGGAACTTCAGGTGTCGTTCTTTCTTATGAAGAAACAAAAGATCGTGATTTTGCTGGCAAAGTCCATTACTTTAACCATGGGCAAGAAAATGCATTTTACACGATGGGAGTAACGTTAGCGGCAGGTTATAGTTTAAGTTGGTTTAAAGATACATTTGCCCCAAATGAAGCGTTTGATTCTCTTTTAGAGGGACTTGGTGAAGTGTCAATCGGGGCAAATGGGCTTCTTTTCACACCATATTTAGTGGGAGAGAGAACACCATACGCTGATGCAACGATTCGCGCAAGCTTTATTGGGATGGACGCATCTCATAAACGCATTGATTTTGCAAGAGCAGTAATTGAAGGAATTACGTTTTCATTAAATGAATCGATCGAAATTTTTAGAGAGAGTGGCAAGACAATCGATACAATCATTTCTATCGGTGGTGGTGCAAAGAATGAGACTTGGCTACAAATACAAGCAGATGTTTTTAATGCCAAAATTGTGAAGCTATCTAGCGAGCAAGGCCCAGCAGTAGGTGCTTCAATGTTAGCGGCTTACGGAGCTGGTTGGTTCGGTTCATTACAAGAATGTGCTAGTAACTTTACGGCAGAAGAAAAAGTTTATGAGCCGATTTTAGAAAACGTTGAAAGGTATCAAGAACTTTATAAATGGTATAAAGAGGTTTATAAACAAACAAAAGAAATAAATGAGGGCTTAAAGAGCTTCCGTAAAAGTTAATTTGCTTTTACAAATGAAAATATTGTTAGTAAGGATGAAACTAGTATGTGCGTGTTAATCAAACTGATTTGTATTTAAGGGGCATAGCCACCTACCTTTAATTTCCAAATGCGTGGTCTAACTCCACCGTCTTTAGACGGTATACGCTTTTAGCCTTACACTTCGATGTCCATACTTAAGTTGTGAGGTGAAAAGTATGGACGGCTATAAAAAGAATAGTCATGCAGTTTATGATATCAAATATCATGTAATCTGGGTAACAAAATACAGATATAAAGTATTATATGGTCCGATTGCCATAAGAACACGAGAGCTAATCAGGCAAGGATGCGAAGCGAGAGGCATCACCATTTTACAAGGAAGTGTTGGAAAAGATCACATCCACTTATTGTTATCATGTCCACCAAGTCTTGCCCCAAGTAAAATTATGCAGTACCTAAAAGGAAGATCCTCTAGGCTACTCCAGGATCAATTTCCTGAACTGAAAAAGAAATATTGGGGACAACATTTATGGGCAAGAGGTTATTTTTGTGCCACAGTAGGAAATGTGGATGAAGAAACAATTAGAAATTATATTGCAAACCAGTTTAATGAAGAAAAGAACGACATATTTAGGATTGAAGAATGAGTTTAGTCAAATTTTAGTTTGCTTAAGCATGTTGGACTTTGAGAGGACTTCAGTCTTAAGAAACGACTTTAGTCGTCGACATTTTATGTCCAAATCCACCTGCTTTAGCGG
>NZ_MLQR01000032.1 GCF_001866005.1 Anaerobacillus alkalilacustris | reverse complement strand
CTTTGATAGTAGCTCATTACAAAAAAAGAAGCAGAAAGTAACACGGACTGCTGAAAAAGTCCAAATTTTTTTATCTGAAAAATAATATTCAAAAAACGAGCCTCTAGAATCGCTTCTAAGGCTCGTTTGAGGGTTAGGGCGACATTTTTGCCCCCCTATAATCATTCGTTTTTCAAAAACATTCACTTTTTCAGTGGCCTCAAAGTAACATTCCAATATTTGTATCCTTAGCCTGATGACATTGGGGATGAAGCCCCTTAAAAGTGGGATAAACTTAATCTACCATTAACTACTCACCAGAAACGGCTAGTCTTTTAATTTTTAAGGATGGAGAACCAATATACCCTCCTGATGGCATACCAAAGTCTAAATCATTAGCAACAGTCTCAATCTCTTCTAACAGTGTATAAAAATTTCCAGCAATGGTAATTTGGTTTACAGGCCGTTCAATAACTCCAGCTTTTACAACATACCCATTTGCTGACAATGAGAAGTCACCAGAAATTGCATTTGCTCCTGAATGGAGACCTTGTAAGTCCGTAATCACAATCGCTTCTTTTTCCGATGCTACTAATTGTTCATATGTTTTTTCTCCTGGCTCAATAAACAAATTAGAAGGAGCTATCGTCATTGTTCCTTTATAAGAAGCCTTTGTACCATGTCCTGTAGGTTGAACTTGATCTTTTACAGCTGTTTTCAAGTTGTGAAGGTATGATTTCAAGACACCTTTTTCTACGACTTGTAACCGTTGTGTCGCAACCCCCTCACTATCAAAAGATCTACTCATAAAACCATTCTTTAAATATGGATCATCAGCAATACTAACGTATGAGTTTGCTATACTTTTACCTAATTTGTTCGCTAGTCTTGATTTACCTTTATGAACGTTATCGGCAGAAAACGAAGAAGTAAACACTCGTAATAACGCAGCCGCGGCTGTATTTCTTAAAATTATTGGATATTCTTTACTAGCAATAGAAGTTGCACCAAGAGTACTTAGAGCTTCTTCAACTACTTGTGTAGCTAGTGCAGTTGCATCAAACGTTGCAAAATCTCGAGCTAATGTTACTTTTGAAGCTGTTTTAATATCCTCTCCATCTTTTACAACGACAGAAATATACGTATACACGACATTCCCTTTTTCGTACTTTTCAAGTCCCTTTGTATTGGCAATCATTTTTTCTGTATCAACAGATTCTAGTAAGCAATAATTAACACTTGTTACTTTTTCACTTAATGAAAAGCAAATAGTTTCGATTTTTTTTAGCAAATTTATTTTCTCTTCATTCGTTACTGATGCTAATTTTTCAGAATATAATTCGATTTCTTCGTATTTTTTTGAACCTGAAAAAATGATTTCATTGTCTTCACTATCAATAATTAATGCATTCTCCTTTGCTTCCTCAAGTAAAAACGTGATTGATGCTCCATCAATTTTTTCCGTATAGGCATAGCCCATTTTTCCTTGATAAATACCGCGAAATGATACACCACCTACATTTGCGATACTAAAGCTATCAACGTCACCTTTATAGATTTTTGTACTGAATTTTCCGCCACTTTGATAATACAATTCCATATCTGAAAAGCCATAGTCGTTTCCTTTGGTAAAGAGGCTATCTTTAAAATTTAATATGTCCATCATTATTTCCCCTTTCTTCCACCAACCGTAATTTCACTTACACGGATCATTGGCTGCCCAACATTTACAGGAATCGAACCACTAGATGAGCCACACATTCCTTGCCCATGAGCCAAGTTATTTCCAACCATATCCACTTTTTGAAGTGTTGTCGGACCATTTCCAATTAATGTTGCCCCTCGAACCGGTTCTGCGATTTTTCCATTACGAACGATATATCCTTCATTTATCGCAAAATTATAATCACCTGTAGCAGGGTTTACGGAACCACCACCCATATACTTCGCGTAAATTCCAAACTCGGTATTCGCTATAATTTCTTCAGGTGTAGATTTTCCAGGTGCAATGAATGTATTGGTCATTCTTGAGGTCGGAGCATATTTATATGATTCTCGTCGACCCGAACCAGTAGATGTTGTTCCCATTCGTCTAGCTCCTAATTTGTCAACCAAATAACCTTTTAAAATACCATTTTCGATAAGGACATTTTTACGTGTCCTTTCACCTTCATCATCTATATTGGCAGAACCCCATTCATTTACTAACGTACCGTCATCAATATATGTCACAATTTCTGGAGCCACTCGCTCACCAATTCGACCAGCAAAAACCGAGTTTTTCTTCGCAACAGATGTTGCTTCTAATCCATGACCACACGCTTCATGGAAAATAACACCACCAAACTCGTTATCAATGATTACTGGAAACTTTCCACTTGGACATTCTTTTGCATGGAGCATCGTTACCGCAATTCTAGCTGCTTCTTCACTGTAATGTTTCAGATCAAGTTGTTCTAAAAATTCAAATCCCTTATGTGCACCAGGTGAATAAGAGCCCGTTTGCATTTCAGTACCAAGGGACGCTACTGTTTGGATCGCTACACGAGTTCGAATCCTTTCATCCTCGACAAAACGTCCTTCAGAATTAGCAATTAGTACTCGTTGCTGCTCGTCTCTATAGCCGACTGTTACTTGTGAAATTAGTTCATGATAATTTTTCGCAGTTTCATAGATATCTCGCATGATATTTACTTTTTGTAATTTCGGCACATGCCTTGGTGTATGTAAAACTGAATGTTGGTTTGTGAATGAATGACGAGTAAAATTTAATATGACGTCATTTGGTTGTCCATTCATTGCTTTGGCAGCTTCACTAGCGACTTTAACTAACTTATCTCTATCGTGTTCATTTGAGTAGGCGTAGACACTATTAACCCCTTGAAAAATTCGAATACCAATCCCATAGTCCCTACCAGAAATACACTTTTCAACTTTCCCGCCGACTAGTGAAACATTTGTGTTACATTTATCTTCTACAAAAACTTCAGCAAAATCGCCTCCTGTACTTAATGCTGCAGTAATTAAATCTTCAATAATTGATTGATGAAGCATTTTTTCCACTCCTTTAAATTTATAGCTTTAAAAATCCCCACTTTTCTAATAATACTATGTACTTCAATACATTTTTCGTAGGAAGTAGACATTCAATGGTTACTGACAAGTTTTTATACTTTTAACAAAGTTGTTCACAATGGATGACTCTTCCATATTTACCGTACTTCTAGAATATCTCAATTAACAATTGAATGAAATGGTTTCGAAGATAAAGTATATCTTTTTACCCACAAGAAAAGCGCAAGGCGCCCGCCTATCGGCGACAAACACTGGAAGGTCGGCAAGTAGCGGTCTGCTCTTTGACCGCAATCTATGTGCTTCTGCGTCTGACAGCAATGCTTCGAAGTAGGCTTCCTCGAAGCAGTGTTTTGTGCGACGAGTAACCGCAGGAGCAATTGTTTTCGTGCGACGAGTAACCGCAGGAGCAAAGTAGCATGAAGCATCATCAAAGAAGCAATCCAGGAAGTCAGTGAAGTCAGAACCTTGACTGAAGTGATCGAGCCGATGGCGCCTGGAGCTAGACAGTTTCCAAGTTAGAAACTTATAAATTCTGATACTGCAAAAAAGACATGAACAAAACAGTCCATATCTTTTTTGATTACCTCTATTTATTGTGGCTTTTTTCATACGATTCAAGTATGATTTCCATTGGATGTTTAACTGGTTTATTTGTCACTTGATTTAATTGATTTTTGCACATTCCACATTCTGTAACTGTATAATCACTATCTACTTCGGCAACAGTTTCAGCCAATTCATTTCCAAGTTTCATTGAATATTGATATTTTTCAGCTTTAAATCCAAAGGTTCCACATTGTCCACAACAAGAAGCTGCTAAATCTTGAATCTGATAGTCTGGGATTAACTCTAAAATATCCATCGTAGGATTACCAATTCCCTGCCCTTTCATATGACAAGGAGCAAAATAAGCTGCTTTCACTTCCATTGGAGCAAAATCCACATTCAATTCATCTTGGTCATGTAATTGGCGTAAATATTCATTAGCATCATAAATATGCGTTGCTAATTCGTTTGCCTCTTCAGTCCTTAAAAAGGAAGTGTATTCTTTCTTGAAAGCTAGTGTACAACTTGTGCACGTCATGACAATATCATAACCTTGACGAGTATATTCTAAAAGTTTATCTGTATTATATGTGGCATTTTTCAATCCTTGTTTCATTTGACCATTCGCAAACATCGGCACTCCACAACATTTTTGCTCTGGTATCGCTACTTCAATATGATTATACTCCATTATCTTAACAAAAGCTTCGGCTACTTCAGGTGCGTTGTAAGTAGCATAACAACCTACAAAATAAGCTACTTTTCGTTTCGTATTGGATTGTTTCTTATTATATTTTCGATGAAAATGATGAAATTGATAAGTTGGGAACTGTCGGTCAGCATGTATTCCCATCATCATTTGCATCATTTTTCGGATTGGTTTTATCTTCATCGTTATATTTGTTACAGGTGCAAAAGCTGATGCCAATTTACCTACTATTTCTGCATTACCTAATACAAAATCACGAAATTTTGTTCCTTGTTGCTCATTATGAATGGCCTTCAAATAAGCGGTAAGTGTTGAAATATGAACATTTTCTGGACATGAGATGTCACATGTACCACACAACGTACATAGTTCAATTCGATGATCATCAATAACCTGTTGGTTGTCCATCAACCTTTTTAGTTCTGGTCCTAAATGTTTTGGTCCACCAAAGTCTAATGTCGCACTAGAAATAGGGCAATTTGCCGTACAGGCATGACACTTTAAGCATTTCTCAAACGTTGTATCGTGAAAATTCAACTCAAGCATGCTGTAATCCCCCATTTTGTTCTATCTTTATTATTTGTAAGTTTGCAGAGTAACTAGATACAATGGAATAAATTCCACCTGTAATTCCATGAGAGTAAACATTTTTGCCTAGGGCCGCCCCAACTGGGTAAACATTGATTGGTTTCTTGATGAATGCTCCATTATGATCTACAGGAAGTTGTAATGCCGTTTCTTTGATGTTTGTCGTTGTTACCTCTAATCCACCACCTAAAACTCCGCCAGTGGCAAGGACAAAATGGCTTCCTTTTATTTGGGAAATTCGATGATTTGATCGTACTGATATCTGCGTTAATTTTTCTGCCCGAAGTTTACATCCAATTACTTCACTATCTAAATAAAAACGTACCCCTAATTTGATTGCTTTTCTTTGTAAAACCTCATTCAATCGAATTGCACTTGCATTCGGTGGTAAGCCTGGCGCTTCTGTAATACTAGCTTGTAATTCTGTCCTAAAATGTTCTAGGGTATCCTGCCAGTCATGAATCCCAAGTGCAGATGGAAAAATAAACATATCTACCTTAGAAAGTTTACATTCGTTTAACTTTTCCTTTATTTGGCTAATAACGCGTTCACGAACTTCTTTTTGATCTAGTAAACGCGCTGCATCTAACTGCGTCATTGTTCGTTGTGAAGAAGCACCAAGCTTAACCTTCATCGTTTCAACGGTTAACTTAGGCCTTGCAGTTAACAAATTCCCTTTCATAAATTGTGGTTGAAAATCGATCATTTCGTGAAAACCAACAACTACTACACGACCACCTTCTATTATTGGAGTGACTGATTTTGGGTATAATGCTGTATACTTCACATGACCACTAGCAGTTACAATAGGAACTGGATTTTCAATTTCTCCTAAATATGGATAAGATCCTTGATCCATTAACGACTTAAAATGGTTGATACCATGTTTGATCATGATTTTATCTTGATTAATAAAATCAAAATATTTTAACCATTCAGCCAAACCTTTCGTAGAACCTGGTAATAAACCCATTAAACCTGTAGATTGTTGATTTTTCCCTGTCCCTTTAGCAACAAGAGCCACCTTTTTGTTTTGTTGTTTGGCATAAATAGCTGATAGTAATCCCGTTAATCCTTGACCTACAACGACCACATCATACATGTTATTCATCCCCCTTTCGAACACCTAACGAAACATGGTAAATCATATCCATCATTTGTAATTGCTTACTCGTTTGTCCAGTTGCTACGACTTCCATTCCTTTTTTACGATTGTGAACGGCTTCATTTAACGCCCAATTTGCTTCATCTTGAGTTGCTATCCCCTTTTCAACGGCAAGCGCTGCGACACGCTGATTACAAAACGTCCCTTGACAAGGCCCCATACCTAGTCTAGTCCGACGACGAATGTCACTAAGATTAAATCGTCCTTCTGGCATAGCGGCTTTTATTTCTGCCCATGTAATTTGCTCGCACTCACAAACGACTATACGATCATCACTGTCTGATTTAAGCGACGTTTCAATTGTTTTGGCATTTACCCCTGCCCAATGTTGAAGTTTCGTTTTCGCAGCTGCTGCAAGATGAATATCCTTAAAAAATTCTTTAGCATCTCGATGTGCAACTTGTTCTTCAGCCGTTGTACACGTTGCCGAAATCCCTAATTTCTCGCACGCTAGATCCACCGTTTTTTCTGCCATATGGCGAAAGGTTGTTAATTTACCACCCGTAATCGTAACAAACCCTTCTAACCCATCTCGTTTTTGATGATCTAGTAAAGCGATACCACGTGTTACATTCCTCCCACTAGAATCATGGTCAGCATGATCTTGATACAAAGGTCTACTGCCACAAAAAGCACGGATCATTCTCATCTGTGTAACTTCTGGAACTAAGGCACTACCTTCTTTTAACATTTCAATCATTTCTTCACGCTGCATAGTAAAATCATTGGGATTATTAACATTTTTTCCAGTTGTTCCAAAAATGGTTACATTATGGGCAGGCACGAATATATCTGCATCACCAGGCAAACGCAGGCGATTAATGACTTGTTTATTTATTCGATGATTTAATACGGTTAACATTCCTTTATTATTGATCAGTTTTAATGGAATTTCTGCAAGTGCACAAACTCTTGCTCCCCATGGCCCTGCAGCATTAATAAATAAATTCGCATAAATGTCCGTTTCTTCACCAGTATATTGATTTCGAATAGTAACACTACAAACTGTATTAGCTGATTTATTAATTGAAATAACCTCACTATAAGTTAAAACGTTAGCCCCTCTACTTACTGCATCAGCACAAACGTCAATCGTTAAAGTAAATGGGTCGACTGCCCCATCCGGCACATGAAAAACCGCTTGAACATTTTTATTTAAATAGGGTTCCTGTTGTAATGCTGTTGAAATTGGAATTTCGGTAACCGGTATTCCTACTTTTTCACATGACTTAAGCCACTCACCTACATAAGCATCATCATCCTCGGGTACTTTTGCAAAAATACCACCAGTTGCTTCAATAGATCCAGGAACCGTTTTTTTCAAAATTAAATTTTCACAATAACTTTCCGTTGCTGCATCTTCATCACGTACTGCATAGCGAGCACCTGAGTGCAGTAAACCATGATTTCTTGAAGACGTTCCATGTACCAAGTCTCGTTGCTCTACTAAAATTGCCCTAATCCCACGTAAAGCTAAATCACGAAGCACACCTGCTCCTGTCACTCCTCCACCAATAACAACTACATCTGTCTCTAATCTCTGTCTCATCATTGTCCCCTCCCTAGTCCGTAGGAAATAATTGGAAATTATTAAATATACAAAAAGCCATAAAAACCCACAGAGGGATTCCAAAGAAATCCCTGTGAGTTTTTATGGCTGTCTCCAATACTCCGGCCAACTATTATGTTTGATTTAAGATTACCACAAAATTTAAATTAACTGCTTGATTAAATATGGCAATATGATGAAAGATCAAATGTAGCAAGAAAAGCGCAAGCCCTTGGTCACGAGCAGCTGCTCCTGTGCCACTCCGTTTGCTCAAGAGCAATTGTTTTCCGTGCGACGAGTAATCGCAGGAGCAAAGCTGCATGAAGCTATTCAGAGACGTTATTCATGTAGTTATTGAAGTCAGTAGCTTGACTGAAGTGACCGAGCTCGTAGGCTGCTTTCGCTAGACCGTTTCCAAGTAAGAAATTTATAAATTATGATTATAATAAAAATTCAAAAGAAAATTTAGTTTACACTTGATTATCAAATACGAAGAAAACGGACAGGATGAAACTATCAATGAACATTATTGAGGGGTGCTTCCTAATGAAAGTCAAACTATCTATCACACAAATTCGTTCTAACTTTTGGTATATACCGTCTTTGTATGGAGCTATTGCAGTGATATTTGCATACTCCAGTTTATTTATTGATCCATTTTTAATGACTTTAGAAACTCCGTACACTTTTGTTCCAATTTTTTTGTTAACAGACATCCATTTAGCGAGGACCATTCTAAGTTCAATCTCTGCTTCGTTGCTGACAATGACTACCATTACATTCTCAACGATTTTAGTAGTATTAACGACATTTTTATCTGAATATTCACCACGAACGATTCAAAACTTTATCACAGACAAAGATACACAAAGGGTTTTGGGAATATTTGTTGGTGGCTTTATTTATTCTATTCTTTTGTTATTGTTTTTAAGAGAAACAGCTTCCGTCACACAGTTTATCGTCCCCTCGTTTGCAGTTCTTTTCTCAATTGTTTGTATAATCGTGTTTGTGTTTTTTATTCGCCATGTTTCGACTTGGATCCAGGTAAGTAATCTCATTCACCAAATCACTTTAAACACTATTCAAAAAATCGACAGTACACTTAGTGATGCAATGGAAAATCATAAAGATGCTCCTTGGGAAGATTGGGAAACTGAGGAAATTACCCAAGAGAAACCACAACAAATCAGCTTCATTCACGCTGGTTATATTAAACATATTAATATTGAAGGATTAGTTGAACAAGCAACGAAAGACGATATTATTATTAAAATAGAGAAAAACATCAGTGAATACGTTGACAATGATACTCCTCTTCTTTCTATATGGGGTGCAAAAGAAAAGGTAACAGTCGAACGATATAAAGACTATTTTTCAATAGGGACAGAAAAAGCTCCCATAGATAATATAGAGTTTGGCTTAACGAAATTAGTCGAAATTACACTACGAGCCTTATCCTCGGGTATCAATGATCCAAATACGGCTATTAATTGTATTGAAAATATAGGAAAAATCCTTACGAAACTTGGTAGTAAACATTTACCTAGATCCTATCACAACGATAAAAACAGAAATTTACGAGTTATCTATGATAAACCAAATTTTAACGACTATTTGTATAAATGCTTTTATCAGATTAGACAATATGGTTTTCAAGATATTTCTGTACTCTCTGCAAGTATTAAAGCTTTTACACTTATTGCAGAAACTAATTCTAAAGAAATTAAATCTACCATTTGGGAATTTACAAAGTATATTGTTGAAGGTATTGAAGTAGAAAGATTGCTATCGTTGGATCGAAACTATATCAATCAAAAAATAGAAAACCTCGCAAAAGTTACTGGGCACATAAACGAATACAAACCATTATAAACTGAGCATTCGCTATATTAGGGATAGCTATTTAAGAAAAACTATAATCAATGATTACTTTTTCATTTTACAAGGTGGCGTTGTTTTTCTATTTAGTACGTATACGCATTACTAAGATAAAGAAGTTGCTATAGTCGGTGTGGTATGATTATCATACTCGAAATATAACCGAATTAAGCCACTCTATTTAGAAGAATTATTTAATAGAGTGGCTTACTTGTATTTATTACAATAACATTCGTAACCCTACTAGACTTATAGTCCTAATTCTGTTAGATTCTTAATGAAAGATATCGACAAAATACGATACACACAGCTTTGTTTTGCACAAATAATACAAAGGGGAAAAATATGGCTACATTTCATCATAAAATGCCGTATTTCACGTTAAATATATGGGAATTATTTATTTATTTTTTATCATATTAATACAACTATTTTTAGTTTTTAATTTAATCATGCAAAAATTTGCATTTCAAGATAGTTTTGAATTTTATGGAATTCCACTTCATTTAATTTTTATCGTTTTACTTAATATAGTGTCCCTTTTCATCCTTAGTCAAGTTTATAAACGTGAAGAAAAACGCAAAATTAAACAAACAGAATCTACACATTTGGAACAATTTCAATCTTTAGTTGCGTCAGTACGGTCTGATCGCCATGACCTTAACAACCACTTAACGGTTATTGCTGGCTTGTTAAAAATCAAGAGTTATGAAGGTGCCTCTAGCTATATTGAGGAAATGATTGGTGAAATTAGAATAAATAATCAAGTTTTAGCGGTTAAAAATCCAATTCTAGCATCCATGCTGTTTGCAAAAATGAATGTATATCAAAGAGAAGAAATTTTATTTGACTTAAAAGTTCAAAATGAAGATATTCTTAATCGATTTACATCCACTGATTTAATTCGGTTGATTAGTAATCTACTTGACAATGCTTATGACGCAACCGTTGAACTACCTAAGAACGAGCGTAAAATCGCGGTAGATTTTTATCAAACTGATGGAAAATCCATCATTAAAGTACAAAATACGAGCATTCCAAGGAAAATAGATAAAAATTTCTTTGAGTCAGGTTATTCAACAAAAGGGGAGCATCGTGGCTTCGGTTTAACGATTATTAAGGAAATAACAAGCAAATATAATGGTGAGTTGGTTACTTCTACTAATAAAAATCTAGTTACATTTGAAATTGCTTTTCGAAAGGAGAAAGTCAATGATTAGCCAAGTGAGTCTACGATTAGCTAAAGCATTAAGTAGTTTTGGCGAAAAAGAAGTGGAAGTTGATTATCTTCGTTATGGTATCGAAATCATCCTCTGTGGATTTATTAAACTTTTAGTTTTATTTGGTACAGCTCATGCATTAGGGCTACTTCAACCTATGATTACAGTTCTTACTACATTTGCATTTTTCCGGACTCTAACCGGGGGACACCATTACTCGACTTATATTCGTTGTTTAACTGCTGGACTTTTGATGATGACCTCAATTTCATTTTTTTCAACTAAACTTGCACCTTTTTTTGATTTTAGTATATTACTAGGTTTGTTATGTTTTTCTACTATTTTTGGGTTAGTTCTTACCTATAAATATGCACCATCTAATCATTTTTATAAAAAAACGACTGAAGCCCAAAAAGTTAAACTTAAGAAATTAGCTTTTGTAACAACCTTGTTATGGATGTTTTTAATGACTTACTTTTTAGTAAACTCTTTTTCAACAAATCTAATTTTAGCTTCTATGATTGGGTTTTTATTTCAAATGAGTACGATTCATCCTTATTCGTACTCATTAGTTAATAAAATAGAAAAAAGTCTTGAAAGGAGGAAATTATCATGAAAAAATCTGCAAAGTTTATCGTAAGTTTCATCATTACAGCTATCGTTCTTCTAGCGAAAACTGAGATCAGTTCTGCATCTACTAACCTCTTATATCAACCAAAATTACCAAAAGATGAAAAATAATCACGCATTTTAAAAGACTCCTTGGTTGAGTCTTTTTCTTTTGAGTCTGGAATATCAGTTTTTTCAAATATCCTCTATATGAAAATGTTAAATTATCTTACAAAAAGCAATCGTACTCCATTAAAAAATGTCGCTTTTTGACGGATTGTGTTATATACTATGTAAAGTCATAATACTTACATCATGAAGGGAGATTTATATGGCTTGGTATAGTTATTTTTTATTATCAGTACCTGAAGCATTCTTTTTGCTTACACTCGTATTTGCACTGTTAGGGGTATCTATTAAAGATAAACTAAAATCTATGATTGCATTTTCATTTTTATATGGTGCGGTTGCTTTTGCATTAACCATTTTCGTACAACATTCATCAAAACCTCTGTTAACGTTTATAGCATTCGCATTATTTGCAGCAAGTATTTTTCGCTTTAAAGTAATAAATGGATTTATTATTAGTTTAATTGCATTTGTGTTAATAAATATATTTGAAATCGCGTTTATTTTACTTTATTTACAAATATTCTCTATAACGATCGAACAAATTCTTTCAAGCACATGGCTTCGAATACTTATTAGCTACGCAGCTGTACAAATTCCAATGTTACTGACAACATTGCTACTACTTAAGTTTAATCTTAAAATTAAACTGCCTTTATTACGGTAAGATATCCAATATAAATCGGTTGGTACGTGATACCAACCGATTTATTCCATTTCATCCAAAAAGCTCCTTGTTCTAATTCCATCTCTACGTAAAAATACTTTCGCCTGAACATTAATTTCTGCTTTCTTAAATTCCTCGTCCCAATTGTCTTTTACTTTTTTAAACTGTTGGTAATGTTGCCTACGCATGGCTTCACCAAATCCAAAAATATCGATCCCGTATTCTTCTTGGACATGAGTCACTGTATTTTTTATTTTAGTTTCTATTTCTTTTTTTAGCTCTTCCTCTAATTGTTCAAAACGGCTTAGTTTATCTATAGTAAGTTTACTTTCGTCTGACAAAACATCACCTTCAAGGACTATATCAATTGTGATTACTGGTCGATTATTTTTATAATTAGCTTTAAGTGTTGTATGTGAATTATAAATTCTCGCACTAAAAAAAGCTTCTTCAGGTGTTGTCGCTTTTACGGTTGTTTTGTTTATATTATTTCTTATCCACATATAATCGCGAGTTTGTTCTACACTTAAATAGCCGACTAGTTTATCAATATCAAACAAAGATAATCCGTTTAAGACAACAATTCCGTCCAGGTCTGCTTTTCGATTATTTTCAACGCTCTTTCCTTTTTTATGATTACCTTGGACGGTAACAGCAGCCGCAACAGGGTACCTTCCTTCTGCAATAATATTATGAGTAAAGTCTGTTAAACGAACTTCTGGATATCCACCCCACTCCTCTTCCATTGATCTAAATTGAGAGTCCATTTTCATTGAAGGAATCCGATAAATTGGATAAGTCGTACCAATAATATCTTGTGCTTTAATCCCTCTAGAAATGACTAAATGAAAGTCATTTCGATATTCAGCACTCCTCTCAAAATACTGCAAAAAAGAACTTACACCTTGTCGAGCTAATTCTTCGTCGATAACGATCACACGTGTGTGGGAAAAATTTAATTGTCTCGTTAAGCCGACATTCATTCGGTCACTAAGTTCAGCAATTGAGTCCCCTTCTGCTGAAAATAATATTGTGCCGGTATTTCCTTGCGTTGTTTCTCCACCAAACTCTTCAGCATTAATCACTTCTAATGTGAGTAAATAATTGTATTTATCTCCTTTTTCAATGGCAATTCCCGAAACAAAACTAACTTCATTTAATTCAATACGATCCCAGCATCCACTTGATCCAATTAATAAAATGATAAGCAAAAAGAGCCTTACAATTCTCAAGGTTTCCCACCTTCTTGACTTGAATTTACTGGCTTCCCTGTCATATTACGATCCATCAAATAATTTGGTCGTTTTTTTAATGATTGCATAGGCAAGCGAACAAACACATCTTTTTGATCTTCAACGATAAACGGTGCCAAAGGAGCCAAATATGGTGTTCCAAAAGAACGTAAACTTGCCAAATGAGCGATTACAAGGGTGATCCCGACAATCATACCGTATAAACCAAGTGCTGAAGTAATAAATAGTAATCCAAACCGTAACAGTCTTGAAGCATTCCCAAACGAATAAATAGGCGAAACAAAACTTGCAATGGCTGTTAGAGCTACGATAATAACTAAAAGGTTTGAAACAATCCCTGCTTCAACAGCTGCTTGACCAATAACGAGTGTTCCAACAATCGAAACAGCTTGTCCAACTGCTCTAGGCATTCGCACCCCAGCTTCACGTAAGATTTCAAATGTAATTTCCATAATTAAAATTTCTACAACTGCTGGAAACGGTACACCCTCTCGCTGAGCCTGCAGTGGAAAAACTAACGCTGTCGGGATAAGTTCATGGTGAAACGTTGTTAAACCAATATAAAGTGACGGTAATATCCAAGAAAGTGTAAAAGCTAAATAACGGATCATTCGAACAAAAGAACTCATAAGAAAACCTTGATAATAATCTTCACTAACTTTAAAGAAATCAGTTAAAACAACTGGCATTACTAATACAAAAGGGGTGCCGTCAACAATAACAGCAACTTTCCCTTCTATTATTGACTGTGAAATCGTATCAGGGCGATCCGTATGAAAAATCGTTGGAAAAGGAGTTACAACTTGATCGGTAATTAATTCTTCTAAATTTCCTGAATCAAAGATTCCGTTGATATTTAATTCCTTAATTCTTCTTTTAATTTCTGCTACGACTTCTGGTCTTGCAAGGTAGTCTAGGTACGTAATACAAATCGATGTTTTCGTATCCTGGCCTATAATGATATTTTCACAAATTAATTTCGGATTTTTTATTCTTCTCCTTATTAAACTGACATTCGTTCTTAATGATTCCGTAAAACTGTCTTTCGGACCACGGATGATCGTTTGAGTATTGGATTGTTCAATTCCTCTTTGTTCACTTGAGACCGTATTGATTGCTAACCCAGAATTGATACCAGAAATCAAAATGACTGTATATCCTAAAAGTACGTGCCAAATAACGTCATGTTCATATTCAACGATAACAACATCAGCACTAGCGAAGTAATCTTTCTGAAAGGATAACAACTGGTGAATCGATGAAATGCTCTCATTTTGTCGTTGTGTATGAGCCAACCTTTCCATAATTTGCTCTGAAATCTTATTCTCATCTACCATACTTTTCAAATAAAGAGCGACGGCATCTTGACCACCTACATGGATTTGTTTTAATAAAAAGTCAAAGTTTTTATTAAATAAATGATTATATCGAGCTTCGTTTTTTTGGAGGTCAGAAGAAATTTCAGTTCCTTCAATTTCAATTTCGTTAACTAATAAATCATTTGCCGTTTTCGGTTGATGGATACTCTGTTTTGGTTTTGCTTTGAAAATGCTTTTAAATAATTTCAATGGTTCTCACCTTCTATCCCCTTCTTATTTTTCCTATTCTTAAGTAATGTTAGTAAAAAAAGAACTATAGGAATAGCAAATTGAAATGGTAAATGGAGCACATACGGAACCACTTCTAAACCTTCTTCAAAATGTTCAAAGATGTTATCTGCATTTAAAACTGAAAACAATGGAATGCTCATTGAAATCGGAATAACGTAAGTTCGATATGGGATTTTGAACATTGACTCCAATCCTTTCAAACCAGCATAAAAGAAAACGCTAACTTTTATGATAATTCCAAGCATTAAAATAAAAACAACAAGGATATCAACCCGCTCAAAAAATTCTAAAACAAAAATTTCTCTAGAAGCAGATAATAAGGGAAATACAGTACGGTTTTTGATGTCTTCTCCTACAGCTGCAATTTGTACCAGTTGTGAAAGTGCAATAAGCACCCCAGCAATCAATACTGAGACAACACTTACTTTTCCAACGTACTTTAAATTACTCACTGACGTTATTACTACTGTAAAAACGACAAGTTCACCATATGGAAACGTGATTCTTAAGGGAAATATATCTTTGAAAAGCGGTGAAAACCCTTCTGCTAGGAACGGTTGTAAATTATCTGCATTAAACTCACCAGATAAGATAATTAAAAAGAATACTAACAACAAACAAATAATCATAAAAGGTGTGAATAACTCAGTGACTCGGGCTAATACTTCTATTCCTTGAATGATGATGTACAAGACGACAAACATAAGCGTTATAACAACGACTTCAAGTGGGGTTACTTTCAAAATTGTAATTTTTATCATTTCACCTAAATCACGCACATTTCGTGTACAAATATAAAAAAAGTAAATAACGTAGGCAAAAGTTATTACCTTTCCAAGCATTTTCCCACACGTCTCTTCAATTATTTCATATAAATTTTTACCTTTAGAAACAATAAAATAGTAAAACCACACAAAAACTGCACCCATGAACATGACAATGAGTTCAGTTAGCCAAAAATCTTGTTTAGATTCTGCCCCCCCACCTACAACAACAGTTGTCCCAAGGGTAAAGATTAGAATTAATACAAATATTTGCCATAGTGATATGGTTTCTTTTTGGACATTGTACATAAGTTGTACCCTCTTATCTCTTCCACAGACTTAACAAAGAATATATATGTTGGAATTATAATTAGGATTTCCCTTCTCTAATAAAATATGTGAAAGAAGAAACGTCTCTATTAAGAATCATATGTATGAAAAATTATTACTTGAGTTCATTTAAACAGCTTGTTGTTTGATTTTTCACGTTTCTTTTGGAATAATGTAACAATTAGTAACAAAAAAGGGATCCCTAATTGAAATTCAAGATGAAAAAAGTATGGTAATACCTCCCCTCCTTCTATGAAGTGCTCCACAATATGTGCTGCAACTAGTGAAGTCGTTAAAGGTATGAGTAATCCTGTTGGGATAACTAAAAAACGATATGAAATCTTAAAAATATGTTCTAAACCCAATAACCCTGAATAAAAATACACACTAACTTTCACAAAAATTCCAATCATTAAGATAAATACCACAATAATATCAAAGCGTTCAAAAAAAAACTAAAAATGCAATTTCTCTTGCAGCAAAAATTAAAGGAAATAACGAACGGTTTTTCATATCTTCTCCTAATGCTAATAGCTGAATGGTTGCTCCATTAGTAATGAGTAACCCACTAAACAACGTACACACAACACTTACTCTGCCAACATAATCAAACCTTAAAATTGATTTCATAAATACAGTAAAAGCAATTAATTCACCATTCGGGAAGGTAATACAATACGATGTGGATATATCCCATCAAATACAGGACCTAGACCTTCTGCTAGTATAGGCTGAACATCGCTAACATCTAGTGCATCACTTACTAGAAGAAATAAGTCAATTAAAATAATTAATAATAGAAATGTTAGGAAACATCACTTCTGTCGTCCTAGCTAAAATCTCTATCCCTAAATATAGTTAATAAACCATCAGGAGAACCATTGTAAAAGTAATCACTTCCATTGGCGTTTCCTTTAAAATCGACACTTTTAATAACTCAGTAAAATCCCTAATAATTCTCGAGGTTAGATAAAAAAATACGTACAATACAAAAATACAATGAAATTCCAGAGTAATTTACCAAAAGCTATATTCAGCATTTCATATAAATTTTTTTCAGGTCTAAGACTTAACAAAATTCAGAAAAAAAGTATGATGCTGATTTCAATAAATACTGAAATTAATTCAGCAAAGATAATATCTTGTTTTGCTTCCTCAGCGGTAACAACAACTATCGTTGATCCTAATAGAAAGGTCATCATTAAAACAAAAAGTTGCCAAAGTGAAATTTGTTCTTTCTTACTTACGTTCTTAACTTATCCCTCTTTTTGGACTCCTTGATGTTTCTTATTGTTTTGTTTATGTAACCGATAATCCGTCAACATACTTACCAATAACCCTAAGATCGCAGGAACGACAACAATCATTCTTCTTGTTCCAAATTCAAAAGTATATATAGTTAGTAAGCTCTGAATAAATGGTTCTTTATACACTAACATATCTAAAAAGGATAAAAGTAAAATAAGAGCTGTAAATACTAAAATATAGATGAATGTAACCAAGGTGCCTGTCACTCCCCGAACATTTTCGAAATTTGTCGATTGACTTATTACATTTTTTCTTATTTACTCTAAAACTATGCACAAATTCTTGTCAAAAAAGCTGATACCAAATTACGGTATCAGCTTTTTACTATAATAAAGTTTAACTAAACAGCCTCTTTTTGTGCAGCTTCCTTATTAGATAGTCGCTGAAGCATATGACCATTAAACGAAGCTAATAACTGTTGAATGAGCATTGCTGAAATAACTGGAATAGTTACCGGTGCTGGAAAAAATGTGATTGCAATGACTGCACCAGCACTAATATTTCTCATTCCAGTGTTAAATGTTAATGCAACCAAATCTTCATAATCCCATTGGAAAATGAATTTTATGACTAACCAGCCTATGACATATCCTGTCGCGCATAACATCATAATCGTCGTAATAATCCCTACTAATTTCCAGCTAACATCCGCTAAATGTGGTGCGACCGCTGCACTATTAATTGCAACTACTATACTAAGCCCTATTTTTGTAAAAGGAGTAATTTCGGACTTAAACTCACCTTTACTTTTCCTTTACTTAAATGATTTAACAACATTCCAACTAAAGACGGAGCGACAATCATCCAAAACAATCCGTTCAACATACCGCTTCCCTTAACTCATCTAAAATTACTCAAAGTTGAGCATTTTTCGATAATATTTAAGAGGAACTCTTCTTCAGGCGAAGAGTTCTTTTAATTTCTCCTAGTGACTCATTTACACTAGCCAGTTGACGGTATTTTCCACGGACAATAGATTGTCGTTTCCAATCCCACCAAACCGTATATGTAGGGGATTTCACGCCTACATAGCCCAAGCGTGGCAATAACTTTCCTTCTTTCTTACCAATATTACATAGCCCAAGCGTGGCAATAACTTTCCTTCTTTCTTACCAATATT
>NZ_MLQR01000031.1 GCF_001866005.1 Anaerobacillus alkalilacustris | reverse complement strand
ATAAGAACACGAGAGCTAATCAGGCAAGGATGCGAAGCGAGAGGCATCACCATTTTACAAGGAAGTGTTGGAAAAGATCACATCCACTTATTGTTATCATGTCCACCAAGTCTTGCCCCAAGTAAAATTATGCAGTACCTAAAAGGAAGATCCTCTAGGCTACTCCAGGATCAATTTCCTGAACTGAAAAAGAAATATTGGGGACAACATTTATGGGCAAGAGGTTATTTTTGTGNCACAGTAGGAAATGTGGATGAAGAAACAATTAGAAATTATATTGCAAACCAGTTTAATGAAGAAAAGAACGACATATTTAGGATTGAAGAATGAGTTTAGTCAAATTTTAGTTTGCTTAAGCATGTTGGACTTTGAGAGGACTTCAGTCTTAAGAAACGACTTTAGTCGTCGACATTTTATGTCCAAATCCACCTGCTTTGGCGGGTGGTCGTTTAAGCGTAGCGTAGTGGGAACTTCCATTCAAATGAGGTTGAGACTCCATCTGAATTTTCGATGTTCTAGCGAAGCTAGAACGAGTTCACTCAGTTATTCTTAATCAACGAAAAGCGCTCAATTGTGAGCTGAGCGCTTTTCGTGTAAAAGATTAATTTTTGTATATAAAAGCCTTGAGTATTCTGCATATAAAGATAAGGTAAGATTTTTGGTAGTATATTAAACTAGCAATTTATTGCAGTGAGGACATAGTGATTTTGTGTAACCTTTTGGTATTACCTGTTGACAGTTTTCACAAATTATTTCTGGAACTTCTTCAACTTTAGAGCTAGACTTCTTAGTTCTTGTGTACAGTACAGAAAACACAAAAATTATGACTATGAGTAGAATAATTCCTATCCATGTTGACACGAAATCGCCTCCTTAGAAGTAAGTGGTCTTACACTTTATAATACTCATTTGTAACCTGCTTTTAGAACTACAATATTTTAACGAAATAAGGATCTAAGATTTTTAATAAATTAATTAATGAATATAATTGAAATCTTAATCCCTTTAATCCTGCGATCTTAACTAAATCTAGTTGAGATTGTACCGAGTTAGTTCGATACAAAATCTTAGTTACGTAAAATCTGCATTTTGAAAATCATTTATGGAAACAAGACTTTTTATCTATAAAAATTTATTTGGGGGTAATTTTTATGAAATTTTTCATTGATACTGCAAACCTTGAAGATATTATCAAAGCTAATAAAATTGGTGTTTTATCAGGCGTTACAACTAATCCTTCCTTAGTAGCAAAAGAAGGAGTTAAATTCGAAGACCGTATTGAGGAAATTTGCCAATCAGTACCTGAAGTTGAATCTGTTTCTGCAGAAGTTACTCCAGTTGCTGTAACGGCTAAAGAAATGATCGCACAAGCAGAAGAGCTTATAAAAATTAATGGTAGAGACGATAAAATAACGATAAAACTTCCTATGACAATTGATGGGTTGGAAGCTTGTCGTTACCTTTCAAAAAAGGGTGTAAAAACAAACGTTACATTAATTTTCACTGTAAACCAAGCGTTATTAGCTGCTCGAGCAGGTGCTACATATGTATCTCCATTTTTAGGGAGACTAGATGATATTTCAGAAGATGGAGTGCAACTAGTTTCGAAGATTGCAGAATTATTCCGAGTTCATCAATTAGATTCACAAATTATTGCCGCTTCCGTTCGTCACCCAGATCATGTAACTCGTGTGGCATTGGCAGGTGCTCATATTGCAACAATTCCATATTCTGTAATAGATCAGTTATCAAAACATCCACTAACGAATCAAGGACTTGAGAAATTTGCAACTGATTGGAAAAAAGAGTTTGTGAAAATTTAATAATTATTTAAATGGTAGATTTTATAAATTCACTCAACTACCGAAGTCATACTATTACATGATCCTAGGCTCTTAAATTTTGTATTATGAAATTCTTCAAGGAAAAATACGATCAAAGAAACCGTTGTTCGTTTAATAAGGTGTATTAAGCTTCTGCTTAAAACACCTTATTTTTTCTATACAATAAGAAGTATACTATCAGATTAAATAAAGTCGTTACGATGCTACTATATTAACTTTCTAGCAAAAATGTACATAGCTGCATTCTGACCTAAGGTTGTAGGTAAGTCCTAAATTTTCTCAAGTTATAAGGAAAAAAATTATGTAGATAAATTCAATAAATAGTTTTATTCTGAAAATATAAAGTGCTTTCATAATTTCTAGGATGGTAAATAAGAACGGAGGATATCTTTGAGTAAAATACAAAAATTATTATTAATGATCCACGCCTCATATGGGTTAGCAGCAGTTATGTCTGGATTATTTCTTAATCTCTACTTATGGAGAATTGCACAAGATTTAACAGTTAATGCTCTATTTATTTTACTAACGTTTATTTTTGGAGCAGTTGCATTTTGGTTAGGAGGAATCATTTCAAAACAGAAGGACCGTAAAATTAGTTACCAATTGGGAATAGGATTAACGGCAGTTTTTTACCTTTTAGTTATTATACTACAAGAAACCGTTGCTTCAATTCCGATGTTAATTGGAGTATTAAATGGTCTAGCAGCAGGGTTTTATTGGCTAGGTTTTTTAATTTTACTATATGATTTGGTCGATGTGGAAGCAAGATCTGCTTTTCTAGGTAAACAAATGGCAGTTTTCGGAGTAGTTAATACAATAGGGCCAGCTCTTTCAGGAGGAATTATTAAATATTTTGACCTTTTCGGATATAACATTATTTTTACAGTATCTTTTGTTTTATTTGTCCTTGGAGTTATTTTAAGTATTTGGTTACCTAAAGATCAAGGTTCTAAACGGAAGCTTAAAACAGCGTTACTTTGGAGACTAACAAACCGTACACCTATATTTAAAAAAATGTGGTTAGGTTGGGTAGTTTTTGGATCAGTTGAAGGGTTAATTATCTTCTTGCCACCACTTTTACTGTTCATGGCTGTTGAAAATGAATTTTATGTGAGTATTGCGATTATTTTTCTAGGTATTATCGCTATCTTTTCAAGCCTTTGGCATACAAAATATAACCACAAGGAAAGAGAACCTTATACCGTTTTATATGTTTGGATCTTCTATACGATTTCATGTATACCATTATTGGTTAGCGTTAATTTGTGGACGATACTAATCTTTTTAATCGTAAATGAAATAAGTAAAGCGTTATTAGGGGTTACCTATTTCAGTTTTATGTTTCGATTAATAGGGACTTTACCCAAAAAAGCTGGACTACGTATCGAATCTTTGGTTGTTAGAGAGGTTACGATAAATATTGGTAGAGTAATGTCAGTAATCGCGCTTATCTCCCTTTATAATTTTAATCCAGAAACGATTTACTTTTTACTCTTTGGAGTAATTTTGATTCAAGGCTATCTATATAAGATAATGATTACAAAGACGGAGAATAAAGTTGAAAAAGTGGAGGTTGCAGCAAATTAAAAAAATTTTACAATGAATTCAATTACAATTAGCTGCTTTTGTCAAAGGACTGTTCAGGCCTAAGTAAGAATCGTATTCATCTACTATACGTAAATATAAATTAGTAAGATAGAGGCAGCTAGGCAAAACTATTGTCCGAGGGTAATATATAGTAATGATGTCGATGTTAGAACATGATTAACAGTAGTGAGATAATTAATGAATAGACTTGTAATTGAAGGATCGTCTTATGGAGCATTTTTCCCTAATAGGATCCTTTTTTGCATAATCAGAATTTATAAATTTCTAACTTGGAAACTGTCTAGCTTCAGCGCTTACGAGCTCGGTCAATTTAGTCAAGCAACTGACTTCAATTACCTCTTGAAAGCCTTCGTTGATTAGCCTCATGCAGCTTTGCTCCTGCGGTTACTCGTCGCACGGAAAACAATTGCTCCTGCGGTTACTCGTCGCACAAAACACTGCTTCGAGGAAGCTTACTACGAAGCGGCTTTGCTCTTGAGCAAACGGAGTAGCACAGGAGTAGCTGCTCGTGACCAAGGCGCTTGTGCTTTTCTTGTTAGAATTACTTATTATAAAAAACACTTAACATATTGTTATTAGATTACACTTTAGTACAAGTATTATTTTGGCAGGAGAAAAGTGACAAATAATTTAGAAGTAATTTGTACAGCAATTAAGTTTTATTAAAAGACTGAGTTTAAGTACTTACTCAAACTCAGTCTTTTCTTTTAAATACAAATAATTTCTTTAATTTCATATAATCCCAACGTTGTACATTAACGTTGTTCATCGTAGTTATGTACAATTCCATTACAACAATATGGGATGAAAGCGTGTTCAATTTAGGGTGTTACGGTGATAATATGGAATTAAAGAAAGGAGGACACGATGCACTTAGATGATCGATCTAATTATCTACTAAAAGAAGTGATTACAAATCCCGGAGTTAAAAACAAAGATCTAGAAGTGAAATTTAACTTAAGTAGAAGGCAAATAGGTTATAGTTTTGTAAAAATAAATGATTGGTTACAATCAAATAATTTTCCACCGATTGAGAGAAGTAAAAATGGAACGTTTATCATCAACCCAACCCTCATTACTCTCTTACAAGTGGAAAAAAAGCCAGCTCGATCTGATGAATATATTTTATCTGATAAAGATAGAGTATATATGATTTATTTAATGTTACTTAGTAGAAACGAAGAATTGTCATTACTACACTTTACAAGCACCTTAGAAGTCAGTAAAAACACAATCTTAAGTGATATAAAAAATGCACAAACTCAGTTAGCCCCATATAAGTTATTGATCCAGTATTCTAGACAAACAGGCTATTCAATTGAGGGAAGCGAGTTCCAAAAAAGAAAATTATTAATTTTTGTTATAGATAGAATTCTTGAAATGTATAACGGTGAAAGTAGATTACAACAAATTGCAAATATTAAAGAAGCGGATATTAGTGATTTACAAGAGAGAATTGAGAAAATAGAAAGTAAATTGAATTTAAAGTTTACTTGTGAAAAAGTTCGATCAATGCCTTATGAAATCTTACTAATAGTAAGGCGAATTAAACTAGGTAAGTATATTTCTTCCTTAAAAGTTCAATATGACGAACTCTCAGATACAAAAGAGTTTATAGCAGCTGAAGAACTACTGTATGATATTGAACATATTCCAAGTCAGGAACGTCTTTATATTACATTACATCTACTTACAACGAATATAGCCTCTTCTGAAATGTTAACAGAAGAAACAATACCAGAATTAATCGCTGCACTTAGAGAAATGTTAAGTCTTTTTGAAAAGTATGCGTGTATCGAAATTGAAAACAGAGACCATTTAGGAGATAAAATTCTTCTCCACCTAAAGCCTGCGTACTATCGAATTAAATATAAACTTACAGTTTCTAATTATTTAGTAGAAACGATTAATAAAGAGTATAAGGAGTTACATCATCTAGTAAAAAAATCATCGTTACCTTTACAAAAATTAATAGGTTGTGAGATACCAGATAGTGAAGCAGCATATTTAACGATGCTAATAGGTGGATGGTTAAAAAGACAAGGAGAAAACCTTGAGAGAAAAGTAAAGGCGTTAGTAGTATGTCCTAATGGTGTCTCTGTTTCCAAATTAATTGATAGTACACTACGAGAATTGTTTCCGGAATTTCTATTTCTAGATTCATTATCTGTTAGGGAATTTCAAAATTTTAAGCTAGACTATGATGTAGTTTTCTCACCCGTTTTTCTACAAACGAAGAAAAAACTATATGTAGTCAAATCCTTCCTTGAAAGAGATGATAAAGATCGGTTACGTAAACAAGTAATGTTAGAACTATATGGTTATGTACCATCAGAGATGAATGTAGAGAAAATACTAGAAATTATTGAGAGACATGCAAAAATTAACGATAAACATTCACTTAGTAAAGAATTAAATCAGTATCTACATCGTGACAATGAAATCAATGAGAAAAAAAAGATTGGAAACCATAAACCTCATTTAGCTGATTTAATTACTGGGGAAAAAATTATTTTAAAAAAATCTATCGAATCTTGGGAAGATGCTATTCGAGTAAGTTCAGAACCATTGGTGTTAAATGGAAGCGTTACCGAGGGTTATGTTGATGCGATGATTGAACGCTATGATCAAAATGATCCTTATATCATTATTGGCCATAACTTAGCTATTCCTCATGCAACACCTGAGGATGGTGTCAATGAGGTTTCAATGAGCTTACTGCGTTTGGAAGAAGGCGTTCAGTTTTCTAAAGAGCATAACGTACATGTTGTAGTTACTATTGCAGCTTTAGATAAAGAACAACATTTACGAGCCCTAACCCAATTAATGAAGTTATCAGGAAATAAAGAAGCTATAAATTCGATTATCCAAGCAAAGAACGAAAAAGAAATTTATCAGATATTGAAAAAGTATTCCATTGATTAAAAGACTACAAACAAGATAAAAAGTATGGTCCTTTAGTGAGGATGATAGGGGGTGACAACTTATGAACGACATAACTTTTGATGAAACATTGATATTACAAGATTTACAAGGAGATAGTGTTAAAGAAATCCTAGAGAATATGGGAAAAAATCTACGTGAAAAAGGGCTAGTGAAAGATAGTTTCATTGAGGCAGTGATTGAGAGGGAAAACAAATTCGCTACGGGATTGCCTACTAGAAGCATTTCAGTAGCTATCCCACATACAGACAGTGAACATGTGAACCAAAAATCCATTAGTCTAGGGATTTTAAAAGATACAGTGGATTTCGGAATCATGGGTGAAGAAAGCGCTACGACGCCAGTCAAGTTAGTATTTATGCTAGCAATGAATGAACAGCATTCCCAGCTTTCTTTATTGCAAAAATTAATGCAACTTTTTCAAGAAGAGGAAACGTTGCAAAGGTTAGTTAATGAGAGTTCGAAAACAACAATTAAAGAAATCATTAATCAAAAACTAAACTAAAAAACGAAAGAGGTAGATCATGATGAAAAAAAATATTTTAATCGCTTGTGGAGCTGGAATCGCAACATCAACAGTAGTAAATGATGCAGTTAACACGATTTGTGTAGAGAATGGAATCGAAGCTAACTTAATTCAAATCAAAATTACTGAAGTAGGTGGGTATGTAGATACGGCAGACTTATTAATTAGTACGACAATTGTTCAAAAAGAATATCCATTCCCAGTCATTAATGCAAGAGCGTTCTTAACTGGTATGGGTCTTGATGAAATAAAAGACGAGATTTTACAGGAATTAAAAAAGTAATCAAACTCATGAGTGAATTTCTTAATTACCTAAATGGAGCTAGATAAATCTAAATGTTGTTGGAAATACTCTTCATCCAACAACATTTAGTATCAGAGTAGCGAAAATAAACAATTATGGAATTCATTTATAAGACAAAAATTCATATTATTGGGGAGGACTTTATAATGGAAGGTTTAACTGAATTTTTGCAATCATTTTTAGCTTTAGGACCGACAGTAATTTTACCAGTGGCGATTTTCTTAATCGGTATTGCCTTTGGACAAAAGCCAGGAAAAGCGTTTCGTTCAGGTTTAACAATTGGGGTAGCGTTTGTAGGTATTTTCTTAGTCGTAAATCTCTTAGTTTCGAACTTAGGACCTGCAGCAAATGGCATGGTAGAAAGATTTGGAATCGATTTAAACGTCATAGATATAGGTTGGCCAGGAGCCGCTGCAATTTCTTGGGCATCGCCAATTGCGGCATTTATCATTCCGTTAGGTTTATTAGTCAATATTATTATGCTTGTAACAAAAACAACGAAAACAATGAACGTGGATATTTGGAACTTCTGGCATTTTACTTTTACAGGTGCTGTTGTTTATACGATCTCAGGAAGCATGATTCAAGGGTTGATCGCAGCAGTTCTTTTCCAAATTGCTTGTTTGAAAATTGCGGATTATACTGCGCCGATGTTAGATAAATACTTTGGTTTACCAGGTATCTCGGTAGCAACGGGAAGTACAGTATCATATGCACCAATTGGTATTCCGTTAGTATGGCTTATTCAAAAAATACCTGGAATTAATAAACTAAATGCTGATCCAGAATCAATTCAAAAGAGATTTGGAGTGTTTGGAGAACCGATTTTTATGGGGCTAGTTTTGGGGATGGCGCTAGGGTTTTTAGCAGGTTACCCAACAGGGGAAGTTATTCAAATTGGTATGTCAATGGCAGGGGTCATGGTATTAATGCCTAGAATGGTTAAAATCCTTATGGAAGGCTTAATGCCAATATCAGAATCTGCACGTGAATTTTTAAAGAAAAGATTTGGTCAACAAGATATTTATATCGGTTTAGATGCGGCAGTAGCAATTGGGCACCCATCAGTAATCGCAACAGCATTAATTTTAGTTCCTATTACTGTAGTATTAGCAATCATCTTACCAGGAAATCAAGTATTACCTTTTGGAGATTTAGCAACAATTCCATTTATCGTAGCCTTTATCGTAGGTGCTGCAAGAGGGAATATTGTTCACTCAGTTATCGCCGGTACAATCGTGATAGGTATGTCCTTATACATGGCAACTGCACTTGCAGGTATTCATACTCAAATGGCGATTGATGCAGCATTTTCTATACCTGAAGGAACAAGTTTGATTTCAAGTATTGACCAAGGTGGTAACTTAATCAACTATGTCATCTATTTATTCTTTGAGATCTTTAACTAATTATTAATTAACAGAAACTCAAAATTTCGGGAAATCGTCGGGTAAAATGACTTGAGGATTTCCCAAATTACTTCTTTTATATGTTATTAGTTTGTGAAAGTTATAACAAATAAAATGTTGATTAGAAAATAATAAATTTCATATTTAACGTAATCTGTACCAAACAAGGAACAGTATGAGGATTTCATTACCCAAAGAACGAACGTATGTTCCTTTGTTTACTTTTAATTTACTATAAAGGAGGAAATTTAAATGAAAGCTCTAGTTAAAACAGAATTAGGATTTGGGAATTTAGAAGTCTTGGATGTAGAAGAACCAACGGTGGGTAAAGATCAAGTGAAAATTTTAGTGAAGTATGCTGGGGTTTGTGGAACGGATATTCATACGTACGAAGGGAAATACAAAGTAAAAGCTCCTGTAACATTAGGCCATGAATTTTCAGGTGAAGTTGTTGAGATTGGTGAGAATGTGGAAGGAATTAAGATTGGTGATAAAGTAACAACAGAAACGACGTTTTATATTTGTGGAGAATGTAAGTATTGTAAAACAAAAGATTACAACTTGTGTAGTACAAGAAAAGGGTTAGGGACACAACAAAATGGTGGTTTTACTAAGTATGTCATTGCTCGCAAAGAAAGTATTCACATTTTACCCGGAAATGTAGACTATTTTACTGCAGCACTAACTGAACCACTTTCATGTTCACAACACGGAATTGCAAAAGCTAATATTAAAGAAGGTGAAGTTGTTGTAGTTCTAGGTCCTGGCCCTATCGGTTTACTTACTGCGCAAATTGCGAAGGATCTTGGCGCAACAGTAATTATTACTGGTCTAGATAAAGATACAAACAGGTTAGAAAAAGCAAAAGAATTAGGTATTGATGTTACCGTTAATATTCAAAATGAAGACATCAAAAAAATAGTAAATGAATTAACAGACGGCTATGGTGCGGATGTTGTTTTAGAATGTACAGGGGCAGTTCCTGCTTTAAATATGGGATTAGATCTCTTAACTAAGAAAGGACGTTACGTTCAAGTAGGAATCTTCGCCACACCAGAAGTGAATGTAGATTTTGAAAAAATTATTCAAAAAGAATTGGAAGTGATCGGTTGTAGAAGTCAAAAACCAGCTGACTGGCATGTATCGTTAAAATTAATGAATGAAAATCGTGTCGATGCTAAGTCTTTAGTTACTCATGAATATGACATAACCGAATGGGATAAAGCATATGAGGCAATTAAAAGTGGTGAAGCAATTAAAGTAGTGTTAACTCCTGTAGAATAATCAAATTAATGAGGGGATACTCGACTATGGATATGCAGAAAAAAGTTCTGAAAATACTTGATTATACTTTATTAAAACCAACAGCTTCAAAAGAAGACATAAAAACGTTTTGTGAAGAAACGATTGAACATGGATTTAAAACTGTTTTTGTTCATCCATATTATGTTTCGTTTGCAAATGAACGATTGAAAGATCATGGTGTTAAAGTTGGAGTTCCAATTGGATTTTCGTTAGGGGGAGCTACGACAAAGGTAAAAGTAGCCGAAACGTTGGACGCCATTAATAATGGGGCAACAGAAATCGATATGCTTATTAACTTAGGGGCCTTAAAATCGAAAGAATTCGATGTAGTGAAATACGATATCGAAGAAGTAGTGAAAGCCTCAAATGGATTAACAACTAAAGTTATTATTGAAACTGCACTTTTAACAGAAGAAGAAAAAATAACTGCTTGCAAAATCATTGTGGAAGCTGGAGCTGACTTTGTCAAAACAGCTACGGGATTTAATGGTGGTGGAGCTACAATTGAAGATGTTAAATTACTACGTTCAGTTGTAGGCGAAAATTTGGGGGTAAAAGCAGCTGGAGGAGTTCGAAATTTTCAAGATGCTGTCAATATGATTGAAGCAGGTGCAACAAGAATTGGAACAAGCGGTGCGATCGCAATTATTTCTGGAAAGAAATCTGAGGAAACCTATTAGCCTAAAGAGGTGTGTACTATGAAAGTGTATATCGGTAGTGATCATGGTGGTTTTTTCCTTAAAAATGAAATTATCACCTTATTACAAGAGCTGCAAGTTGAAATTGAAGATGTAGGTGCATTTTCAACCGAAGCTCATGATTTTGGCCCCATTGCCAAACAAGTAGCAGAGGAAGTCTCTAACAACTTCGATTCAAGAGGAATTTTAATTTGTGGAACTGGAATTGGAATGTCGATTATGGCTAATAAAGTTACTGGTATTCGAGCTGCTGTAGTACATGATGTATTTTCAGCAGAAGCCACTAGAGCACATAATAATTCTAACGTGTTATGTATGGGTGAAAGGGTAATTGGTAAAGGTTTGGCCTTTAAGATTGTTGAGACGTGGCTTTCTACCTCCTTTGATGGTGGAAAACATGAAAGAAGAGTTAATTTTATTCACGAATATGAAAAACATAAGAGTTATTTAAACTAAAAAATTAAATTCATTTCGTAGGTTCATAGGAATTACCCAATTAACAAATTTACAACTACAAAAAGAATAGGGTGATCTAGATGGTTGAATCATTTTTAGAATACGGATTAGGTCCACATGGGCGAATATTAGCTGATTTTTATATTCAATACCAATTTCCAATTAATAGTGCTGTTGTAGGTGTTACCGTGTTTAAACTTTTCTTTTCAAGAAAGAAGAAAAATGATGCATTACAACCTTCAACTGCAGCAAACGAGGGAGAGTCAATGAAAGTATAGTTATTAAGGGAGGAAAATAATGCTCAAATTAGCTCCGTCAATATTATCAGCTGATTTTTCAAATTTAGGAAGGGATATTGAAAATACAACAAAAGGTGGGGCTGATATGATTCATATTGATGTAATGGATGGACACTTTGTTCCAAACATTACATTAGGCCCAGATATTATAAAAGCAATACGTTCTTATACTAATCTACCTTTTGATGTACATTTAATGATCCAAAATCCAGAAAAATATATTCATAATTTTGTCGATGCTGGTGCTGATATTATTACTGTTCATGTAGAAGCTTGTCCGCATTTACATCGTGTAGTTCAGCAGATTAAAGATTATGGTATTAAGGCGGGAGTGGTATTAAATCCTGCTACACCATTAAGTGTTCTTGAACATATTTTAGAGGATTTAGATATGGTTTTATTAATGAGTGTAAACCCAGGATTTGGTGGTCAGAGCTTTATACCAAGTACGTTGGAAAAAATTAAGAAGTTAAGACAGATGATAGATCAAACAGGTAAGGATATTGATATACAGGTAGATGGTGGAATAAAGCACAATAACGTAAGAGCGGTAATTGAAATGGGTGCCAATGTTATTGTGGCTGGTTCTGCTATATATCAAACAGGTAATCTTGAAGCTAACGTAAAACAGTTTAAAGAAGTCATGAATATTATTGGGGGGACTGAAGATGAGAGAAGAACTGCAAAACTACTCAAGTGAACTAAGAATGCACATTATTGATATGTTAACAGAGGCTGGTTCAGGACATCCAGGTGGGTCACTTTCTGCAGCAGATATTTTAACCTATTTATATTTTCAAGAAATGAATGTTGATCCAACAAAAAAAGACGATCCAGATCGTGATCGCTTCGTATTAAGTAAAGGTCATGCGGCGCCTGTGCTTTACGGTGCTCTTGCAATGAAAGGGTTTATCGATTTGGAAGAGTTAAAGAATTTAAGGAAGTTAGGAAGTATGCTTCAAGGACATCCCGATATGAAAAGGATTCCAGGTGTTGATATGTCAACAGGATCTTTAGGTCAAGGATTTTCCGCTTCGGTTGGAATGGCAATCGGAAACAAATTAGATAATAAAGAATCTAGAGTTTATGTATTACTCGGTGATGGTGAAATTCAAGAAGGAATTGTTTGGGAAGCAGCCATGGCAGCTAGTCATTATAAGCTAGATAATTTAGTCGCGATCGTTGATCATAATGGACTACAAATTGATGGACCAAATGATGAAGTCATGACGGTGTCTCCATTAAAAGAAAAATGGGAAAGTTTTGGTTGGAATGTTATCGAAATAAATGGGCACTCATTTGAAGATATTGAGAACGGATTTTCTCAAGCAAGAACGGTAAAAGGAAAACCATCCGTATTAATTGCAGATACAGTGAAGGGAAAAGGTGTGTCCTTTATGGAAAATCAAATTGGTTGGCACGGTGTAGCACCTTCAGAACAAGATCGTATCAATGCATTTGAAGAACTTCAAGGGCTTACAATTAAGGAGGGAAGATAATGAGTATTGCTACTAGAGAATCATATGGGAAAGCGTTAATTGAGTTAGGTAAAGAAAATGAAAATGTAGTTGTTTTAGATGGAGACCTATCTAAATCAACGAAGACAGCAGGCTTTGCTAGTGAATATCCAGATCGTTTTATTAATGCAGGTATTGCAGAGCAGAACTTAATGGGGATGGCGGCAGGTCTTGCTACAGTAGGAAAAGTGCCTTTTGCAAGTACATTTGCCGTATTTGCATCTGGTAGAGCATTTGAAATTATTAGAAATTCGATATGTTACACGAATTTAAATGTTAATATTGCTGCAACACATGCTGGAATAACAGTCGGAGAAGATGGTGGATCTCATCAATCGATTGAAGATATAGCGTTAATGCGTTCGCTACCGAATATGACTGTTATCGTACCCGCAGATGATATTGAAGCAAAACAGGCGGTAAAAGAAGCCGTCAATATTGACGGGCCAGTTTATTTAAGATTAGGTCGACTAGGTGTACCTGCTATTTTTGATGAAAATTATAAGTTTATCCCTGGTAAGGGAACTGTAATTAAAGAAGGTAATGATATTACAATTGTTGGAACAGGTCTAATGGTAAGTAAATGCTTGGAAGCTGCTAATTTACTAGAGAATGAAGGCATTAATGCTAGAGTTATAAATATCTCAACGATAAAGCCGATTGATGAAGAAATTATTATTGAAGCTGCCAAAGAAACAGGTAGAATTATTACGGTCGAAGAACATTCTGTTATTGGTGGCTTAGGTAGCGCTGTTTCAGAAGTCGTTTCAACGAATTATCCAGTAAAAGTAGTGAGAATTGGTATCGAGGATCAATTTGGAGAATCAGGAAATCCATACGATTTATTGGAAAAGTATGGATTATCGATGGAAAACATCATTTCAAAAGTAAAAGGTCTTTTACAAAGTTTATAATCAATTATTTTCATACTTAAAAATACATTTAGTAGGAGAAGGTTTATGAAAGAGATAAAAAATATTAAATGCTTTCTACTAGATATGGACGGAACTATTTACTTAGACAATCATTTAATTGATGGGGCTCTAGATTTTTTACAAAATCTAGAGCTTAATCAAAAACAGTATATTTTTTTAACGAATAATTCTTCTGAAAATAAAAAGGCCTATCAAGAAAAACTAGCAAATTTAGGATTGATCATTGATGAGGACCAAGTATTTACTTCTGGTGAAGCCACTTCTTGGTATATTAAAAATTTAAAGAAAGATGCGAAAGTCTTTCTTTTAGGAACACCTTTTTTAGAAGAAGAATTTAATAAAGCTGGGTTTACTTTAGTTAAAAGTAGAGATGATAAACCAGACTTTTTCGTATTAGGATTTGATACGACCTTAACCTATGAAAAAATTTTGGTAGCTTGTGATTTTATAAGAGAGGGTGTTCCGTTTATTGCGACACATCCAGACCTTACTTGCCCACTAAGTAATGGGCAATCAATGCCAGATGCAGGGGCCATGATATCAATGTTTGAAGCTGCTACTGGCAAGCGACCTCAAATTATTGGAAAGCCCAATGTATTTAACATTGAGGTAATAACGAAAAAGTATGGTTTACAAAAGGATGAAATTGCAATGGTAGGAGATCGTTTGTATACCGATATTAAAATGGGTGTGGATGCTGGTATAACAACTTTTTTAGTGCTAACAGGAGAAACAACACTTCAGATGTACGAAGACTCTACCATACAAGCAGATTATGTTTTAGGATCTGTAAAAGACCTTGGTAAACTAATTGTAAATTATTGAGAAACCTCAAAGTACGTTCGTTAGGAGTTTAGAAATGAGGGTGAAATCATGGATAAAATAGAGGCTATTATTAATAAAGAAATACTTTGTCAATGTGGAAAACATCATTTTATTCCACTTAAAGGTATCGATTTAGATTTTACTATGCAAAATATCGCTCAAGCATGTTCTTCATATTTTAGTGGGAAAAATATAATGGTTGTTTCAGATGTAAATACCGATGAAGTTCAAGGTTCCCTAGTCTTTGACAGTTTGCTCGAAGCTGATTATAACGTACAACGACTAGTTTTTGAGGATAAGAAGGTGATTCCAAATGAAAAAGCCGTTGGTACCATTATGATGAGTATAACAGAAAAACTAGATGGGATGATTGCTGTAGGATCAGGAACAATCACTGATTTAGTTAGGATGGTTGTCGCTAGATTAGGTGTTCCTTTTATTTCTATACCTACAGCACCTTCCATGGATGGATATGCATCAGGAGTTTCTTCTTTAATCAAAAACAACCGAAAAACAACATTTTCAGGTGTAGCAGCTACGGTAATCATAGGTGATATTAATGTTATAAAAGAAGCGCCGATAGAATTAGTTCAAGCTGGATTTGGAGATATCATCGGAAAAAAAATCTCGATGAGTGATTGGGTATTGTCTGTTAATATGACTGATGAATACTTTTGTGAGTATGCAGCTAATCTAATCGGAAATTCGACCAATCTATGTATTGAAAATGTAGAGAACATTATTAATAGAGAGGAACAAGGAATTCGCTCATTAATGGAAGCTTTAATCTTATCGGGTTTGGCAATTTCTATTGTTGGTGATTCGCGCCCAGCTTCTGGAACAGAGCATTTACTAGCTCACTATTTTGAATCTAGCTTCATAAAGCAAGGAAAAAAACCAATTTTTCATGGTACAGCAGTAGCAGTGGGGTGCTTTTATGCAAGTTTACTGTATCAGTACGTACTTGAAACGAATGAATTCCAAGCACTAGAAAATAGCAAGCAAATAAAAGAATCCATACTAAAAATTGCACCAAAACCAGAAGAAGTCGAGGAGTGGTTAGAAAAAATTGGACTTTCAAAGTATCCTTTAGATTACGAAATAGATCGAGAATTGTTAAAAGAAGCATTCTTATTATCTAGATTTACGAGAAAGCGATATACACTTTTGAATTTTGCAGCAGAACTCGGAGTACTTGAGAAAGCGACAGATTCTATTCTAGATCAATTATATCAAGAATAGAAAGGATAAGGAGTGACCGATTTGAAGAAAATTGGTGTGTTGACAAGTGGTGGAGATGCTCCTGGTATGAATGCAGCTATTAGGGCTGTAGTAAGAGCTGGAATTTATAATCAATTAGAGGTTATGGGAATATCAAGAGGGTATGCAGGACTAATCAATGGTGAAATTGAGAAAATGGAGTTATCTTCAGTTGGAGATATTATCCACAAAGGTGGAACTATTTTAAAAACAGCGAGATGTGACCAGTTTAAAACTGAAGCTGGAAGAAAACAAGCGATAAATGTTTTAAACGTTTATGGTATAGAGGGTCTTATTGTTATTGGAGGAGACGGATCTTTTCAAGGAGCAGAAAAGCTAAGCCAAGATGGTATTAATACAATTGGTATTCCTGGAACAATTGATAATGATCTCGCTTACACTGATTATACGGTTGGCTTTGATACTGCTGTAAATACTGTCCTTGATGCAATAACTAAGATAAGAGATACATCAACATCGCATGAAAAGGCAACCATTATCGAAGTAATGGGGAGAAATTGTGGAGATATCGCACTATATGCAGGACTTGCTGGTGGAGCAGAAAGTATTTTGGTGCCAGAAGAATCCTTTGATATAGATGATGTTTGTAAAAAAATAGTTCAAGGAAAAAGTAGAGGAAAACTCCATAATATAATCATGCTAGCAGAAGGGACAGGAAATGCTTTTGAATTACAAAAAGAAATATTTACTAGAATAGGCGTAGAAGCGAGGGTGACTGTATTAGGTTTTATCCAACGAGGTGGTAATCCAACTGCATTTGACAGATTGCTGGCTAGTAGAATGGGAGCGAAAGCAGTTGAATACCTTATCGGAGGTAAATCAGGAGTGGCAATTGGAATGAAAGATAATAAGATTATTCATATGCCAATTCAGGAAGCATTATCGGAAGAAAAAGAATTTGACGGTGAAATGTATAAACTTACTGGAGTACTATCACTTTAGATTTCAAAAAAATATTGCTTATGTAATAGAGGAGGAAAGGGCTATGGTTGAAAAGAATTTTATAATTACAGATGAAACAGGGATTCATGCAAGGCCAGCTACACAATTAGTAAATGCAGCAAATCAGTTTAGTTCAGAGATTTCATTAATATATAGTGACAAGACAGTCAATTTAAAGTCAATCATGGGTGTCATGTCTTTAGGTATTCCACAAGATGCCCAAATCACCATTCAAGTGAAGGGAACGGATGAAGTAGAAGCTTTAAGTGGAATTACAGCTGTAATTAAAGATGGGTTGGGAGAGTAATTTTAGTGATGTAATTTAAACATCGAAGTGCTATAAAGATTTAAATAAATATTAAAGGGTTGACCGTATGGTAAATCCCTATTTTTTCTTTTTAAATTCTTCCTATTTTAAATTAAAATAGGAAGAATAATAATTTGTCTCTATTACAAAAGTCTTGTATGTTAGATAGTAAACATTTTTTCAGTGTCGGAAAATGTAAAAAATAACTAGTATGCAGAGAATGTTTATTATTTCTTATGAATAATAACATAATACTGAGCCATGTATAGATATTGTAATTAAACTTATGAGTTTTGTGAAATATTGTATCTTGAATATAAAGCAAATTATTGAAGAAGGTGTAATGTCAATGAAAAAAACACATATTGAAGTGGATTTATATTGTATTCAGTGTAATGAAGAAGTTCCACATGAAATTGCATACCTTAACGAAAAAATAATTCGTACAGAATGTTTAATGTGTAAAAACTGTGTTGAAATAATTATTGATCCAAAAAAGGAATTTTATAAAGCAATATGTATAAGAATTGTCACTAAACCTTCTAGAGTCTCAAATGAATATAAAGAAAATTTAAACCATTTCTTATGTTCCTTGCCAGCTCGAGTTATCACAAAACCTTATCGTTTACTAACTGATTTTAAGGAAGTGATTGAGATTATCGGTAGTTTTAAAGGTGAAGGTAACGATAATAAGAACAAAATAGATAAATAAAATCTGATATATTTTTATTAATTTTCTATTAATATATATTTACAAATAAAGAAATACTTCAAAACTCTATTAAAAGTTGGTAGTAACCTGTAACCAATTACTAATTATTTTTCAAGGCCCTCTAACTACTATTAGTTAAATAATCCACACCGTATATACTAGGAGAATAACTATTTTCCAAAAGAAAAACCCCAAACTCTTCCCAGCATCTTGTTCAACTTTTTCGCAAATTATGATCTCTGTTTCTGCTGAGGATATAACTGCACAATCAGAAGACACGAGTGACGATGGTGGATGCTCATATTGCGACGATTCTATATTTTGTAATAGACCAGTTATCAAAACATCCACTTACGGATCAAGGACTTGAGAAATTTGCGACTGATTGGAAAAAGAGTATTTAAGAAATTGTTTTTATGATGTGTTAAATGTTTGATGCAATGTGAGTAAGGTGTTTTAAAGCTTTGTAAAACACCTTACTTTTTTCTAATACACAAAAAGTTTGAAAAGCTATCTGACTAAATACTGGAAAGTATAATTAATATTACATAAGATTAAGTTAAGAAAAAACATTTTCATAAGGTATAAGGATTATAGGATAAGAGAATAATAATTAAAAACTTATTCATGAAGGAGGTATTTTTATTATGAAACAATATATCTTTTTCTACAATATAGCCCATAATACCAACCAACATAAAGAATATAAAATTGAGGCAAACGGGATGATGGATGCCCTATTTAAGGCAAAAAAGATCAAAGATCAAATTGAGGCAGAAACTTTAACTAACGTTAAGTTACAGTTTAAGGGTATTGTTTATTAGATCCAGAACTAAATCTTTATTCTCGGTTTCTTTCAATGAATAACCAGTGTGTTTCGTTTTTTAAAACTAACACACTGGCTATTTTTTATCACAAGATATCAAGATTTGCATAAAGATAAAAATAATAGCCTCTCTGATTAAATGAAAAACTCATAGGGAAGTTTATTGTGTTTTGAAAAAGAGGGCATAACCAATGATCGTAAGAGAGCTTTTCTTATCTGAACATTACTTTTTATTACAACAATGGAAACCTATGCATTGGAATACCTAGTAAAGGTATTTTCTTGAAATTTACTAACTTTGAAAAAAAATGATTTAAGAATCTCAAAAAATAGTATAATATCTAAATGAGTATCTCCCATTTGGGAATTAATGAACGATTTTAACACCTGGGAAAGAAGCAATCGTGGCAACTGTTAAAAGTAAAATGAGAGAATTTCAATCAAGTAACAAAGCATAAGGATTATGGCGATGTCTTACTATAAGACATCCCTTTTCTTTATCAAAACGATAATAGGTAAATGAGTTGAAATCCGTTTTTATATCATCATAAAGCATAATAATTTTAGGTAGAAACTAAAAAAACTCTGAAATTATTTCATTTTCATGGTAATATATAATTAAAGAAACGATTTTTTTAAAAAAACTAATGAAATCGTTTTCTTGAAAATGTATAAAATAATAATTATGAGTTAGGCTTATTTTAGATATAATAAAAGAAATAAATATATATTAAATAATCAGTTCAAAATATTGCATCTTAGAACGAAAGTAGGTGAATAAATTTTATGAAAATGAGTGATGTGGCAAAATTAGCAAACGTATCTCCTTCTACTGTCTCACGAGTTCTTACCCAGCCAGATATGGTTAGCAAAGAAACAAGAGAGCGAGTGTTAGAGGTTATCAAAAAAGTAAATTATCGACCTCATATTGTTGCAAGACAATTTAGAACAAAGGCAACTAAAATTTTACTTGTAGTAGTTCCAGATATTACAAGCCCGTTTTTTTCAGAAGTACTACGAGGGATAGAGCATGTTGCTATTAATAGTGGTTACCAAGTAATTCTAGGCGATACACAAAATAATATAAATAGGGAAGAAGAATATATTAATTTGCTTCATCAAAAACAAGTTGATGGTATGATTCTCTTGACCGCTCGTATTGATAAAGAAAAACTTGAAGCGATTTCTAATGAATTTCCAATGGTACTTGCCTGTGAATACATGGATGGGTTAAATGTTCCTACTGTATCTATTGATAACGTTAGTAGTGCTAGAAAAGCAACTGAACACTTATTAAAGCTTGGTCACAAGAAGATTGGACATATCACAGGCCCAATTAATGTCGTGCTTAGCCGTGACCGACTAAGAGGTTATCAACAAGCGTTACTAAGTCATGATTTAGAGATTGATTCAGCTTATATTCAAGAAGGTGACTTCAGTATCGATTCCGGATATAATCAAATGCTAAAACTATTAGCATTGGAAAGTCCGCCTACTGCTGTTTTTACATTTAATGATGAAATGGCTATTGGGGCAATTAAAGCTGTAAAGGATAGTGGATTAGAGGTTCCGAAAGATATAGCCATCGTTGGCTTTGATAATATTAAAATGTCTTCTTTATATGAGCCGAATATTACTACAATAGACCAACCTAAATATGAAATTGGTATAAAAGCTATGGAATTATTATTAAAGATAATTAATGGTGAAAGTATTCAAAAGAAAAAATTTGTTTTAAAAGATAATTTAATGATTAGAGAATCATGTGGTACAAATGTAAACATTGAAATATCTTGAAAAGAAATAGGTTTTTAGAAAATAGTTTAAAAAAACTGGGAGCTCTTCTAGTAATTTGGGTAGCTTGTAATTGAGTAAATATTATCCCTTTCCATTTTTCTCTAAAAATACGGGTAGAAATAGTTGTTTTTTTTGATCAACTAGCTCCTAGTGTTTTCTGAATCTTATTATTCCAACAATCGTTAGAAATGAGAGTGATAAATGAAAAAATAAAATGAAATCGATTTAAAATAACTTTTTAAAAAGCGTTTACAAAGAAACGCAAATGATGTAAAATTAAATCATTTTACAAAGTTATATTTTTTCAATTCTTCTGCAATCGATTTCAAATTACTAGAACAGGACATTATACAAATGTTAAATGGGTGCTTGTCTCAACTTTTTTATCGTTCTAATTTACTAGACTCTGATCCTACCATTAGTAATTATACTAAAAGTAGTTCTTCGATGAAGACTGTAGAAATCGGATTTGGTGGTCGTGATCTAGAGGTCATCTGGATAAATGGGTTAGACAATACCAAAAGTGGGAAAGAGAAATTCAGTGAGTTAGATTTAAGTGAGATTGAAAAATTACTAGAACGTGATGAAATGTCAGATGATGAACTCGAATTACATTTATCTAAAAGTAGAATAGATTTTTGGCACCCACAAGTATCTATTGAAACGCTATTGCATGGGTTTCTTCCAGTTAAACATATAGACCATACATTTCCAGATATGATTAATTGTTTATGGGATTCAGAAAAAGGTTTAGAATTAGCAAAACAAATTTACCGAAAACGCTTTATTTGGGTCCCTCATGAAGATTCAATATTTGGACTAGCTAAGTCAGTAGTAAAATCTGTTGAAAGTAATCCTAAAGTAGATGTGATAATTATGGAAAACAAAGGAATACTTACCTGGGGCAAAACATCTAAGAAATGTTATGATAAAAACGATTTCAGTTATTACAGCAGCTGAATTTTTTTTTTCAATCAAATTCATTGAAACCAAAGTGTTCAGAAAAAGAAAAGGTATTAATATAATAAAGTAAGCAGTAGTTTGCTAAAATACAGCCAAAATAATTTTGGCTGTATTTTTTCACATTCTAGTAATCAAAAACGTAGTGGTAGGATTAAAACTAAAAAACTCCGATTTTAGGGAGGAATGAAAATGAAAATAGTAAAAATTGATATGGGAAATTTGTCTGTCAATGAAGAGGCTGAAAGTAAGTACAAACGTTTAGGAGGTAGAGCTATTACTTCCAAAATTATTCATGATGAAGTCATGGCTACTTGTCATCCATTAGGAGCTGAAAATAAACTAATTTTTGCGACTGGTTTATTGACTGGTTCAGGTGCTTCTAGTGCAGATCGCTATTCTGTAGGAGCAAAAAGTCCACTAACTGGTGGAATTAAAGAGAGTAATGCAGGTGGTATTTCAGGATTAATGCTTGGAAAATTAGGAATTAAAGCCTTAGTTTTTTCAAATGTGCGTGAGGATTTTAAAATCATTCATATCTCCAAAAGTGGTGTGAAGTTTGTAGATGCAACACCTATCCTTGGGAAAGATTTAAGTGTAGCTTCTAATTGGTTACGAGATACTTATGGAAAACATGTCGCTGTATGGTTAATTGGAGTTGCAGGTGAACAAAAAATGAACTTAGCTGCTATTGCTGGGCAAGATAAGGATGGTGACCCTACAAGATTTAATGGCAGAGGTGGACTAGGAGCAGTAGCCGGATCAAAAGGGATCAAAGCAATTGTTCTAGATGCTTCAGATGTTAAAAAAAATAGACCAAGTAATAAAGAGAGTTTTCGAAAAGCATTAAAGCAATACCATAGTTGGCTGATGGAAACACCTGGAACTGCTAAAATACTTCCTGAACTTGGAACGGCTTCATTAGTGGAAACGACGAATACTTTAGGAGCATTACCTACAAGGAATTTCTCGACTGGAGCGATTGAAGGCTATAAAAACATTACTGGCGAAACTCTTCGTGAAACGATTATCGAACGTGGTGGCGAAGGATCAACAACACATGCTTGTATGCCAGGTTGTATTATTCGTTGTTCAAATGTTTATGCCGATAAATCAGGTAAGCGAATAACTGGTCCAATCGAATACGAGAATATTGGTTTATTAGGTTCCAATCTTGATATTACGAATCTTGATGAAATTGCTGAACTGAACCACCTATGTAATGAATTAGGTATTGATACGATTGAAACTGGTGGAGCATTAGGTGTATTAATGGCCCAAAATGTTATTTCTTTTGGGGATGCCAAAGGAGCAGTTTCTGCATTAAAAGAGATTAAAAATGGTACTCCATTAGGTAGAATTATAGGGAGTGGAGCTGAAGTAATCGGGAAGTTATACGGAGAACCTCATGTTCCAACGGTTAAAGGCCAGACGATGCCAGCTTATGATCCAAGAGCAGTGAAAGGTCTAGGGGTTACTTTTGCGACTTCTCCAATGGGAGCTGATCATACAGCAGGTCAAACCGTTCGTGCTCAAATTAATCACCATTCACCAGAGGGGCAAGTGGAAGTATCCAAAAAAGCTCAAACAGTAAATACAATCTGGGATAACTTAGGAATGTGTATGTTTAGTTCTGGTGCAGTACAGAATCGTTGGGATATATTAGCAGAGTTAATTTCTGCCTATACAGGTGAAGTGTATTCCGGTGAAGATATTGTGAATACTGCTAATGAAACGTTAAAGGTTGAACATGCATTTAATCGTAGAGCTGGATTTACAAAAGCGCATGACAAACTGCCAGATTATTTTTATGTGGAAGAAAATAAAGCAAGTAAAACGGTTTTTGATGTTCCGCAATATGAGGTTGATACAATTGGAGTAAACAGAAATGATTTGTAAAGAAGGATTTGCATCAAAGGAAGTTGGGAATTCAAATGGTTATTAACGTTATTTCCTTTATTCCATATTTAAAAAATATTAGCAGAGATTATCATCTTGAACATGAAGTCACACTTGGAGAATTCATTCAATCTTTAGGTATAAAATGGGATGATGATGTGTTAATTGTTGTGAATAGAGTGATTGTAAGTGAGCAGTCTATACTATTGAATGATGGCGATCAAATTGAGCTACTTATCCCTCTTTCTGGTGGATAGCATATTGGATTAGCGCTTAAAAGGCAAAAGCTAGTCAAAGTACGAACCTAACTTTGGCTAGCAAATTTAAATTTTAAAATAAATAATCTTCTATTTTTTATTGAGATTACAGCGATTGATACACATTGGATTTGGCAAGAAGGTACTGAGAGGTTAACGAAAGAACCATTTAAAATTGTTGATGGTGATATCACCCTTCCTGATAAGCCAGGATTAGGTGTTGAGATCGATATGGAACAAATCGCTGAAGCTCATGATCTTTATAACAACATGGGATTAGGAGCTCGAGATGATTCAGTTGCTATGCAATATTTAATTCCAGGTTGGAAGTTTGATAATAAACGTCCTTGCCTTGTAAGATAAGGTATTACACTAATTCCAAAAGTTTAGCATGTTAGGCGATAAAAGTTTTCACATGCTAAACGAAAATTAATTTAGTAACCATGTCACTAAAAGAAAAGGGTAAAATTGTATTAGCGCCAGATTCTTTTAAAGAAAGTATGACGGCAAAAAATGCTGCGTTAGCAATGAAAAAAGGTATCCATAAAGTTTTCCCTGATGCAGAGTGTATAGTCGTACCAATGGCGGACGGGGGAGACATAAAGCCGCTGAAGGCCAAAACTAGGCTGAAACGCATGCTAGGTGTCCTTCATAAAGCTGATGAAGGCCAAAACTAGGCTGAAACGCATGCCAAGTGTCCTTCATAAAGCTGATGAAGGCCAAAATCAGGCTGAAACGCATGCTAGGTTCCTTCATAAAGCTGATGAAGGCCAAAACTAGGCTGAAACGCATGCTAGGTTCCTTCATAAAGCTGATGAAGGACAAAATCAGGCTGAAATGCATGCTAAGTGTCCTTCATAAAGCCGCTGAAGGCCAAAACTAGGCTGAAACGCATGCTAGGTGTCCTTCATAAAGCTGATGAAGGCCAAAACTAGGCTGAAACGCATGCCAAGTGTCCTTCATAAAGCTGATGAAGGNCAAAATCAGGCTGAAACGCATGCTAGGTTCCTTCATAAAGCTGATGAAGGCCAAAACTAGGCTGAAACGCATGCTAGGTTCCTTCATAAAGCTGATGAAGGCCAAAATCAGGCTGAAATGCATGCTAAGTGTCCTTCATAAAGTCGATGAAGGCCAAAACTAGGCTGAAACGCATGCTAGGTGTCCTTCATAAAGCCGCTGAAGGCCAAAATCAGGCTGAAACGCATGCTAGGTGTCCTTCATAAAGCCGCTGAAGGCCAAAACTAAGCTGAAACGCATGCTAAGTGTCCTTCATAAAGTCGATGAAGGCCAAAACTAGGCTGAAACGCATGCTAGGTGTCCTTCATAAAGCCGATGAAGACCAAAACTAGGCTGAAACGCATGCTAAGTGTTCTTCATAAAGCCGGTGAAGGCCAAAACTAGGCTGAAATGTATGCTAGGTGTCCTTCATAAAGCCGCTGAAGGCCAAAACTAGGCTGAAATGTACGCTAGGTGTCCTTCATAAAGCCGATGAAGGCCAAAACTAGGCTGAAACGAGTGCTAAGTGTCCTTCATAAAGTTGCTGAAGGATTGCACTGACTAATGCGGCGATAATTCAATCAGATATTCAAACTAGGCTGTTTTCACAAGTGTTGTTGTGATTGGATTTCCAGGACTATAGTGGAATGGAGCGGAAGGCAGCACTTGACTCCTGCGGGAAAAAGAGGAAAAGTACCTACAACAAAGTATACGAAAACAGCCCCAAAAATATGGAATGTTCAATCGAATTAATGATTGATCTATTTTTTTTATATTACGATACAAAAAAGCACCGCAAATGCGGTGCAATTAGTTATACGTTTTTAGCTGCACTTTCTTTTGCCATTTATGCTTTTGCGATAGCAAACGGAACCCGTTAGTAAATTAAAGCGAATCTTTTTTCTTATTAGTGACTATATATTTATAATTACAAAAATGAGCCACAAAAATCAATAATTTGTTACGAACGGTTTAACGTAACTAGTCATCGAATCTTGTAATATGATATTCATAAATTAATATAAAGACGCTTTTTCTTGTCATTGAGCAGATGTTGAAATCTCTCCTTCAAAGGGGACTACTTCTTGAATTTCATCTTCACAAAGAATTAACTTACGGTTTCGATAAAGTAGAAAACCTGATAAGAAAAATGCTAGCGCGTCAGATATTGGGAATGCCATCCAAACACCATTTACACCGATAAAATGAGGCAATATCAACACTAATGGTATTAAGAATAAAAATTGCCTAGACATTGATAAGATTAACGCTTCTTTTACTTTCCCTAGTGCTTGAAAGATCCCCCCGCAAACAATAGGAACCCCAATGAAGAAGGAAGCCGCAAATAAGATGCGTATTGCCTCAGTACCAGAATCAATAACCGTAGGGTCGGATGAGAATATGGTTATAAATAATTTTGGGAAAATCATCATAATGAGAAATATAGCTGTTGCTAAAAGAGTAGCAACCTTTAAACCGAGTAATACGGTTTGTTTTAAACGAGAAAAATTATTTGCACCGAAGTTATAGCCAATAATTGGTTGCATTCCTTGCATAATACCCAAAAGAGGCATTAACATAAGCATTGAGATGCGTTGAATAATTCCAAATAATCCTACGTGAAATTCAGTACCAAAACGAATTAACATTGCGTTAATAGAAATCATCATAATACTTCCAGCAGCTTGCTGCATAAAAGCAGGAAGGCCTACAGAAAGTACTTCTTTCATTATTATGAACTTCGGTTTAAGAGTAGTGACCATAATGGAAAGCGAGCTTTTTCCAGATAAAAAATATTGAAGTGTAATAATGGCTATTACTGCTTGTGAAACAAGTGTAGCGTATGCTGCACCACGAATCCCCATCCCAAAGCCTAAAATAAAAATAGCATCTAAAATAATATTTAGTACGGATGAAATAATCATTAAATTCATTGCAAATTTTGCATTTCCTTCAGAACGTACAATACTATTCGTTGAAAAACCAAATGAAAAGAAGAATGTTCCAAGCAGTAGTGGAAACATATATTCATATGCATAGCCAAGAATATCTGATGTAGCACCAAACAAAACTAGCGTAGGCTTTAATAAGGTAAAGCCACCAATAAAGCCGATCAGACTAATAAAAATGATCATTGTTAGTATATTTCCAAAGACTTGATTAGCTTCTCCCAGTTTTTTTGCGCCTAGCTTTCTAGATATAACGGATGCTCCCCCCACGCCAATTGCAGCTGAAATCGCCATAATAATCATTAGTACAGGAAATGATATAGTTAATCCGGCTACGGCAGAAATACCTACTGCGTAAGAAATGAAGATAGTGTCTACGACATTATAAAGAGCCATAACAAACATGCCAATGACTGCAGGAACCGATAAATTCTTTAGTAGCTTTGGTATAGGTTCAGTTCCGAGGCGATCACTCTGAAGTTTTTCTTTCATTATATTATTCTCCTTTTATGAATCTTGTTGGTTCATTACCTATTTTTTAAAATTTTCTGTAATTCTCTTTAACCAAGCCAACAATAATTGCTCTTCTTCATTTGAAAAGCCTTTCATTAGTTCGACTTCCATAGCCTTGGTACTCGACCATAACTTTCCTTCAAGAATTTTTCCTTTTTCTGTTAAGGTAATAATTTTCGAACGTCGATCAGTGTTACTATCATTCTTTTCTATTAACTGCTTTTTCAACATTGAGTCAATGATTCCATTCATCGTCGACCCTTTAATAAAAAGACGATTTTGTAATTCAGATTGTAGTTGTTCGCCATAGTTTACTAACATATAAAGTACTTTTGCTTGTGCAACCGTTAAATCATATTCTGATAGCTTTTGATTATAAGTATTTTGGATAAGGTGAGCAGCAACACCGATTTGGTAGCCAACCCTCTCGTCTATATTTCGAATCATAAAATATTAGCCTCCTAAGTATTATGTAGATAATACTAGCAAATAAACTGGCAAGTAAGCAACAAAAAAGTTAGCTCCCTAATTATTATTACACTGATAAAATAGCCATTTTGAAAAAAATCTCCGGATCTATTTTCGGTATTAGCTAAAATAAATTCAATTAGGAAGTAAAATATATAATCTTAATTGAAGACTTAAATGCACTTTAATACCATTGTGGTGTTGTTAATGTTAGAAAAAAGTGTTATTTTAAGATTTAATGAATGAAATGTTATAGTTTGACGCTTTCATTCGTCATGAAGAAATTTGCTAAAAATTCACAACAAGAGCATAGTGAACTCGTTTCAGCAAGCTGAAACATCGTAATATCAGGTGGAGAGTCTACTTCACCTGATTGGAAAATCCCACCTACGCTTAGAAGTGGGGGTCTTTTACCCCAAAAAAATTAAGATAAATGTAAATTAACCAAATAGAAGGAGGCTAATTAATTATGAAAAAGTTAATGAAACGCTCAGAAATATAAAACACCCTTACCATTATTTAATTTGATAGTGTCAGTGTGTTTTTTTCCTGTTAGGAAAGTAAAAGTTATCGGACTTAGGCTTTATTCTCTTAATACGAAACTATGAGGTTAGCGTATCGGACCACGTCAAAAATGAAAAGGTTGAGCTTAATATTTACTATACGATTTTATATTTCGTACTATAAATTCTTATCAGAGCTTTAAGTTGCTTGTCTATAAAAGTAGTTTAAAAATTTTTGTGAATAATTCTAGACAGACAAACTATCTATCTATTATAATAAAAACAAGTTTTTCCTTAAGGAAACTTATTTATCTATACGCAAAAAAAAGATACATGCACAATTTTATAATAAGCACTATAAATTAAGATAAGTAAATAAACACTTAAATATTTTACAGTTTTTGTATAAATACTTGAGTGTTATATATTTTGGGAAAATGTTTCCTTAGGGAAAGAAATTTCGTTTGAGGAAAAAGGAGGCTTGTTGAAAAGATGAAAATTACAAAACGAATATCTTCAACACTAACTGTCTATTATGCGTTGATTGGATTGTTGTTGTTAACTACGTTTTTTATTATATAAAAATTTTTAAGGAGTGAAAAAATGTTTAGTAAGAAATTTTTAGTATTCGTAAGTTTTATTTTTGTGTGTGGTTTATTAATTGTTGGATGTAGTTCAGAAGAAACGACTAAGTCAGAAGAAGATGGTTTATTTATTACAACGAGCTTTTCTGTTCTAGGTGATATAATTTCGCAAGTTACTAAAGAACGTGCTACAGTTAATTATATTGTTCCTGTTGGAGAAGAGCCACATGAATATGAGCCAACCCCAGGAGACTTTAGTAGAATAAGCGACTCATCTGTTTTTTACGTAAATGGCCTTGATTTAGAAGAATGGTTAGAAAAAGTAATTTCAAATATTTCAGATACAGATATTGTTACTCTGTCTGAAGGTGTGACAGAAATTCCGTTGGTTGATGATAATGAAGCTGATCCGCATGCTTGGTTGAGTCCAAAAAATGTAATTATTTATGTGGAAAATTTGGTTGAAGATTTAATTAAAAGAGATCCTGAAGGAGAACAGACTTACCGTGAAAATGCGGAAGCTTACATCGCTGAATTACTAGAACTTGATAATTGGATTGTTGAGCAAGTTGAGCAAATTCCAGTTGAGCATCGAGTTATTATTGTAAGTGAAAATGCTTTTAAATATTTCGGTAAAGATTATGGGTTCCATACGGAAGGAATTTGGGATATTAATTCATTAGAAGAAGGTACACCACAACAATATGCTCGTTTAAGTGATTTTGTTAGAGAAAATAATGTTCCAGCTTTATTTGTAGAATCTACAATTGACAAACGTTATATGGAAATGATCTCTAATGAAACAGGTGTTGCAATTGCTGGTGAAGTATATACTGATGCAGTTGGAGAAGAAGGTAGCGGTGCCGAAAATTACATCGGTATGATGAAAGAAAATGTAAAAGTGTTTGTTGAAGGATTAAAAAATTAATATTAATTATAGAGGGCTGACAATTGGATTGTTGGTCCTTTATATATTTTTATCAAATAATATTTCAGAAAAAATATTATTTGATAAAAATATATAAATAAACAAGAAAAGTGCAAGCGCCTTGGTCACGAGCGAAAGGCGCCTTAAGCTAGACAGTTTCCAAGTAAGAAATTTATAAATTGTGATACTGTAAAAAGCCAATCAGGCATCTGATTGGCTTCTGTGAGAACTTGATTAAAATACACCGATTGAAGCTAAAAATACTATGAAGATTGCGATAGGTGCAAAATACCTTAATATAAAGATCCAAGCATTACCTAGCAATGTATCACCAAAATCAGAAGCCTCAAGAGCATCTGATTTTTTCCAACCCCAACCAACGAATAAAGCGATTAATAACCCGCCAAGTGGGAGGAAAATATTTGATGCAATAAAGTCCATACTATCTAGAATACCAGCCCCAAAGAATGTAATATGTGACCAATTTCCTTGGCTTAGTGAAGAAGGTACTCCAATTAAAAAGATAATTCCACCGATAATAATAGTAGTTTTTTGTCTTGTCCAGTTAAACTTACGAATGAAATATGCTACTGCAACTTCTAATAATGAGACGGCTGACGAAAGAGCCGCTGCTGATAATAAGAAAAAGAAGACTCCGCCGAATAACGTACCATAAGCCATATTAGCAAAAATACTAGGTAATGCGATAAAAACAAGACCTGGTCCTTCGTCAGGTTGAATCCCGAAGGCAAAGACTGCCGGGAAAATCATTAACCCTGCAATTAAAGCAAATACTGTATCTAAGGCTGCTACGCTAGCTGCGGCACCTGGTAACTTTTCTTTTTTAGATAAGTAACTCCCGTACGTAATTAAAGCTCCCATTCCTAAGCTTAAGGAGAAGAATGCTTGTCCAAGTGCTGCTAAGTAAACATTAGGGTCGGAAAGCTTGCTCCAGTCAGGTGTGAATAGAAATGAAAGAGCATCAGACGCACCACCTAATGTTAAACTATACCCAGCAAGTATAATAACGAGAATTGCTAATAGTGGCATTAAAATCTTATTAGTTTTCTCAATTCCTTTTTTTACTCCTACGTACACAATTCCGATAGTTAAAGCCATGAAAAGAAATTGCCATAATAGAGGTTGTAATGGATTCGTAATAAAATTAAGAAACACATCAACGTACTGAGCATCATTTTCAACTGTTATACCACCGGTTAAATAATGAATGAAGTATCTGACTGTCCAACCAGCTATTACTCCATAAAAAGATAAAATGATAAAAGCAGATGCTACACCCATAAAACCAGCAAGTACCCAAGGTTTACCAGGTGCTAACTCTTCAAAAGAACCTACTACATCACTTTGAGCTCGTTTACCGATTGTAAACTCAGCCATAACAATTGGGATACCAATGAAAATAATGAAAAAGAAATATATAAGCAAAAATGCAGCTCCGCCATTTTCTCCCGTAACGTATGAAAACCTCCAAATATTTCCTAATCCAACTGCTGACCCCATTGCTGCCAAGATAAAACCTAACCTTGACCCCCACTGTTCACGGTTTGTGTCAATTTGACCCATGTTGTAAATTTCCTCCTTTAAACCGCTAAAATGTTTTTTGCCATGTAATACTATATCATATTTATCTGATATTTCTATATTTTTTTATAATAAAATTAATTTTTTTAAATAACAAATTATGGGCGTGTATATATTATTGTTTAACAATGGAAAATGTAGAAATATACTCCAAATAACAGCTTTTATAAAGCTGACCTTCAATCAGTGGGGTTTCTTCATCTCCCACCTATACTTCTCGATTTTCTTAAGTTTTGAGGGGCTCTTACTACCCCTTAAGACTGGGATAAAGTAGTCCTGTTTTCGTTTACCTTTTTTAACGGTTGATCCGCTGGTCCTTCTATGACATCCCCATTGATAGAGAAACGCGAACCGTGACAAGGACAATCCCATGATTTTTCTCCTTCGTTCCATTCCACTTCACATCCTAAATGAGTACATGATGAATCTACAATGTGTAAATGTCCACTATCATCACGGTAAGCACCACATTTTTTACCATTTATATTTACATGAGTTCCTTCCACTGTTTTAACCTCTTCAGGGTGCTTGTTTTTAATATCAATTTTTCCTTTGATAAATTGTAGAGTCACATCAGTATTATGCTGAACAAATTTTTTAATGGAAGGGTCTGCCTTAAACTTTGATGGTCTAAAAAGATCTTCATATGGATGAGTACCTTTGATAATAAGATCGGTTAGTATCATCGCAGCCGCTGTTCCATTTGTCATGCCCCATTTGCGGTAGCCAGTAGCTATAAATATATTTTTACTTTCAGATGTAATGTGACCAATGTATGGAACTTTATCTAACGTATATAAGTCTTGTGTTGACCACCGATACTTAATGTCTGAAACTCCAAGGATTTTTTCACCAAAGGTAGCTAAAGCTTCATAGTGTTTCATTGTATTAATACCATGACCGGTTTTATGGCTTTCACCACCAATGAGAAGAAGGTTGTTCATACTTCGGACTGAGCGCTTCGGAGTTTCCAAACTTAAGTACATTCCCCCTGGAAAAGGTTTATTATTTTTAAAAGCAACGACATAGGACCTTTCAGCGTACATTCTTGTAAAATAATAACCACCACCGTCATAGAAAGGAAAGTGGGAACAAGAGATTATCTGTTTATTCGTAATTTTTTTACCATTACGAGTAATTACTTTTGGAGACACTCCTGTTTCTACATCGACAGCTGTTGTATGTTCATAAATATCGCCACCATTGTCGATAATCGATTGAACAAGAGGAAGTAAGTATTTTAATGGGTGAAATTGGGCCTGCTCTTCCATTAAGATTGCTTTAATCATTGGTAAGGGAAGTGGCGTTGTTTCGACTAGTTTTCCTGAAATATTTAACTTTTCATATGCTTTTGCTTCTTTTTCTAACTTTATAAGTTCACTATTTGTATTAGTATATATGTAGGCATTGTGTTCTTCGAGATTACAGTTTATATTTAGCGTTTGAATTGTATTTTTAATAAATGCCCGAGCTGCATCATTAGATTGGTAATACATCTTCGCTTGTTCTACTCCGAAATGTTGGATTAGTTCGTCATATATCAGTCCATGTTGAGCTGTTATTTTCGCAGTTGTATGTCCGGTTGTTCCAGATAAAATTCTGCCAGCATCAATTATTGTAACTTTCACCCCATTAAGACTAAGTAAATAGCCTGCTGTAATCCCTGTAATCCCTCCACCTACAATGGTAACATCTGTACTTATGTCCGTTTCTAAGCTTTTAAAATGTGGAATCTCTAAATCATTTTGCCAATATGGCTCTGGTACTTGAGGCCATTTGCTATTCGTCATGTTTTCACTCTCCAAAAACTAATCACTACGTCTATTTTTTCCAAAATAACTAAAATAATGTTATGAAATTCAAGATTTTAATAGGGAGTTTAAAATTAGGTGGGAAATGACTTATAGTTTGTAAAAATTAATCAAATTTTTTTGTGCTTAAGGGTCATAGACCCCCACCTCTAAGCGTAGCGTAGGTGGGAACTTCCATTCAGGTGGAGTTGGGACTCCATCTGAATTTCCGATGTTCTAGCGAAGCTAGAACGAGTTCTCTCTAGGCTTTCTAATTATGCAACTGGAGAGAAACTAAAATTTACAAAACAATATCAGTTTGAATGATGGATTTCAAATGCTCTTCAGTTCTAATACCTATTAAATCAAAAATAGTGGGGAAAAAACTAAAAAAAATTTTATGACGATAGTCCTTGCTAATTTAATAGATAAATAATGAATTAGTCATAGTTTTATAAAATAAGATAATCTCTAGTACTAGAGATTATGGTGTGTTTTATTGTTTTGTCAGTCCCATTTTGACAAAAACAAAAGAAATGGTGGGTTAAATATGACATAATTGTTGAGATTTCGAAAGTTTAAAAAAGAGAAGGGAGAAGCCAGGAGCCAATGCAAGATCAATTTAATCGAGGATATACTTCACGGAAAAAAAGAAAAAGACCAAAAAAGAATTCATTCATTTTTCCCGCTATTACTATAGTTATTTCCGTTTACTTTTTAGGTGTTTATACAAGTGATTTCATCACTTCAATAAAAGCAAATTACAAACTGCCAGTATTAATAGAAAAGAAAGAAGATGCTGAAGACGTTTCTAAAAGTCAAGATGACCATGTTCATACTATTGAAGAAGCACCACTTGATGAGTTAAACGAAATGAGTCTTGAAGCTTCCGTATTTCTAGAAAGTGTAAATGATACACCACCTAAACAGAGTGTTAAAAATCAAAATATTTATCACAGTGAAGAAAAAGAAACTGTCAATGGTACAGTTATGAAAACAGAAACAATATTAGAAACGAATAATAGGGAACAAAATCGTAACATCCAACCAGAAGAAGAGCCATCTATAGTTAAACCAGTTGCTCAAAAGATAGTCAGTCACGTCGTTCAACCAAAAGAAACATTGTATAGTATTACGATGAAGTATTATTTAGATAGTAGTTATAAAACAAAGGTGGCAAGTTTTAATGGGATTACTAGCCCTTCTACTGATATTCAAGTTGGTATGCATCTAGAGCTTCCTGACCCACTGATCCTCGCCTTTCATGAAGTGAAACAAGGAGAAACACTCTTTAGCATTACAAGGCAGTATTATCAAGCATCTATATATCAGGATAGACTTGCTACGTATAATAGTATTATAGATCCAACAAAAGATATAAAACCTGGATTAGTGTTATCGATTCCAAACTTTTCTGTTATTAAGGAGCCGTCCAAACGATCATACAGCATTTTAATTAATAAAGGCGAAAATACACTTATCGTTTACCAAGATAATAAACAAGTGAAGAGGTTCCAGGTTGCTACTGGGAAAAGTCCTTCTCTAACACCTGAAGGAACATTTAAAATTGTAAATAAAATTGAACCTTGGTATATCACTAGTGACATTCCTGGTGGTGACCCAAATAACCCGTTAGGTAGCCACTGGCTTGGCTTAGATGTACCGGGAACGAATGGGTCTACATACGGTATTCATGGTACAAATAACCCAAATTCAATAGGTAGTTATGTAAGTAAAGGCTGTATTCGTATGCATAATACCGATATTCAATGGCTTTATAATCATATACCGACTAATACAATCGTAATTATTGAAGGAAATTAACAAGAAAAGCGCAAGAGCCTTGGTCACGAGCGAAAGGATCTTTGGCTTCCGCGTGCTTCTGCGTCTAACTGCAATGCTTCGAAGTAGGCTTCCACGAAGCATTGTTTCGTGCGACGAGTAATCGCAGGAGCAATTGTTTTTCGTGCGACGAGTAATCGCAGGAGCAAAGCTGCATGAAGCTAATCGACGAAGGATCTCAAGCAGTAATTGAAGTCAGTAACTTGACTGAAGTGACCGAGCTTGTAGGCTGCTTGCGCTAGACAGTTTCCAAGTTAGAAATTTATAAATTCTGATTATATAAAAAATCAATCTCTTAAATTTTAGAGATTGATTTTTAAAATTTTAATGCCCGTTTGAAATCAAGTAGTTTGTCCTTTAATAAGTTTGACATCAACAACGGTATTATTGATTGTATCTTTATCTTTGTTTTCGATCATATTGATAATAGTCGAACTTAATACTTTACCTAAGCGATTTGTTGGCTGAGAAATGGTTGTCAGCTTTGGTGTTTGCAACATTCTTGTGAAGCTATGATAATCGTACCCAACTATTTTTAGTTGTTCAGGGACTTTGATGCCATTTTCAGTTGCGAAAAGATATAGTGCATAAGCTACAATGTCATTACTACAAAAAACACCATCGTATTTTGGGAGGTTTTCTGAAATCTTATTTTTAATTAAGTTATTAAAATACTCAAAAGTCAAATTATCATTTGATCCCTCAATAACCTCATAATGTACATTGTGCTTCATGCAACTAAGTTTAAAAGCATCTGCACGACGATTGGCTAGTAAATCTAGCTTTAATGGTCCAGAGATGTGTAACAAACTTTTACAACCTAATTCAATTAAGTGTTCTGTAGCCAATTCGCCTCCTCGAAAGTTATCGCAGGCAACATAAGGAAATTGATTTGAAATTATGCGGTCAAAAGTTACGATTGGAAAACTTACTTGCTTATAAGCATCCACATCTAATGTATGGCTGCACATAATAATTCCATCAACCCTGTTTTCACTTAACATATTTAAGTAACGAGCTTCTTTTTCAGGTTGGTCTAGTGAATTACAAATGAGGATTTTATAATTTTTTTCATTTGCATACATCTCTACATATTTAATTAATTCTGAGAAAAACGGGTGATTCGAGTCAGGAACAATCATTCCTAATATATAGGATTGGCTTTTCTGAAGAGCTCTAGCAATTTGATTTGGAGAATAATTCATTTCCGCCATAGCTTCTTCAACTTTTTTTCTCGTTTCTTTACCGATATAACCACGATTATTTAATACTCGTGAAACAGTAGTAACTGAAACGCCTGCTCGCTCTGCAACATCTTTTATATTAGCCACTAGTAGAAATTCCTTTCTTTGAGTACATATTTCTAAATAAGTTCGTATATTTTTTTAAAAATTAATGTAAGCGTTTCTGGCATTACTATATTTATTATAACAACCACATGAAAACCTTACTATAAATGAAGATAAAAAAATTTGTTGAATAAAAAAATTAACTATTAAATTCCCAAAATACTTATTCTGAGTTAAGTGATGAAAGATAATGATCAAAAAACTGAAAATATGAAATTTTAGCAAAAGAAATAAAAAATTTGTATGAAAACGTTTGACATATTAAGCGCTTTCATAGTATCATACTAATTGAAACCGGTTCCAAAAATCCGAAAAAATTCAAGGGGGATTATTTATAATGAAAAAACTTTTATCACTTTTAGTAATAGTTGCACTTTTGGCATTAGCTGCTTGTGGTGGAAATGATGATAAATCATCAACACCAAACGATTCGGAAACTAAAGGTAGTACAAGTAAAGCAAAAGAAATTTCTATCTTTTTAGGTAAACCAGAGATTGCACAAGAATTTGAAGCTGCTATTGCAGACTTTTCAAGCGAAACTGGTATAAAAGTAACAATTATTCCATTAGCTGGTGGAAACGCATATGAAAGAATGACATCGCTTTATTCTTCTGGTAATGCGCCAACAATTATGATGATGGCACAGGAATTTGATGTATTTAAAGATAGATTACTAGATTTATCTGATCAACCGTGGGTAGAAACAGTTCAAGAAGGTATGACGGATTTTGTAACTATTGATGGATCTGTATTCGGTCAACCGACTACTGTAGAGGCATTCGGTTTTATCTATAACAAAGCTATTCTTGATCAAGCTGTAAATGGAGATTTTGATCCGACAACAGTTAGAACACATGATGACTTTAGAAGCTTATTAGAGCAGTTAGATGCATTAGAAGGGGTTGACCCAATTCATGTATCACCGATGGATTGGTCCTTAGGAGCTCATTTAACAAATCCTTTATTTGCATCACAATCAGCTGATCGTGATGAGCGCCATCAATTTATGCAAGATATGTTAGATGGCAACGTTTCCATATCTGAAAATGATGTATTTAATGGTTGGTTAACAACATTTGATTTAATAAAAGAATTTAATTCGAATAAAAATGCACCTTTAGCTGCTCAATATGATGATGGGGCATTAGCATTAGCAAATGGAAAAACAGGAATATGGTTTATGGGTAACTGGGCTTACCCACAATTACACGAAATTGCTCCTGAAGGGGAATTTGGGTTCCTACCTGTACCAATAAGTAATGATTTATCTGAGTTTGGAAATAAAGAAATTTCAGTTGGAGTACCTTCATATTGGGTAATCGATGCGTCACAATCTACAGAAGACCAACAAGAAGCTGCTAAGGAGTTTCTTAACTGGTTAGTAAGTTCTGAAAGTGGGCAAGAACATTATGTAAATGAATTTAAATTTATACCTGTTTTTGATAATTTCACAGTAAAACCAGAGGATTCACTATCACTATCAGTTTTAAGTTATATGGAAGGAAATTACACATTAGAATGGATGAACTTATATTATCCTGCTGATGGTTGGCCTTCAATGGGAGCTGCAATGCAAAAATACCTTTCGGATAATTCTGATAGAGAAGGTTTAATTCAAGAATTTGAAGATTACTGGAAAAACGCTGGGGAATAAACGGTTTAATTGTGGGATGAGCAGAATACAGCTTATCCCACTACTATATTTTTTTGATCTGCTTGGCGTAAAGCATCTGGTATTCAGAGAACGGATGTTTTGCGATGAGCAAGTTGCTCTCATTTTTTAGCTATTAAATCTAGAATAACATATGAAGTAGATGGAGGTCCTAGAATGTACAATGAAAAAAAATTAGTAGATAAGTTAAAGGTAGTCGGTACGTTTGCTTTAATACCTCTTTTTGTATTCCTAGTTGTTATGATTTTTCCTTTACTACTAGGAGTTGCGATGACTTTTACTACTTGGACTGGCTTTTCGGGTTCATTATTAGAATTCAGAGGTTTTGAAAATTATGTGATAGCTTTTTCAGATTCAGGATTTTGGGACTCAATGAAAATTACGTTTAAATACGTAGTCTATACGTTAGTCTTAACTAATGTGATTGCCTTTGGGCTAGCGTTACTCGTAACAAGTGGAATGAAAGGGCAAAACTTTTTTAGAATGGGCTTTTTTACACCAAACTTAATTGGTGGCATTATTTTAGGTTTCATTTGGCAATTTATTTTTACAAGAGTTATCGTCCACTTTGGTGAAGCAACGGGGTTATCTATTTTTTCTTATTCATGGTTAGCTGTTCCTGAAAAAGCTTTTTGGACACTTGTAATTGTTGGGGTATGGCAAAGCTCAGGTTATATGATGTTGATTTACATTGCAGGATTAATGGGAATTAATAAATCGTTGCTTGAAGCTGCTGATTTAGATGGAGCTAACGCTTGGCAACAAATGGTGAAAATAAAAATTCCATTAATGATCCCAGCGTTCACGATAAGTTTATTCTTAACATTGCAACGTAGTTTCTTAGTTTATGATACGAATCTTTCGTTAACTAGTGGTGGTCCGTTTCGATCGACAGAATTAATTGCGATGCACGTATACAATGACGCATTTCTTTATCAAAATTTCGGTTCTGGTCAAGCGAAAGCATTTATTCTTTTCATTATCGTCGCAGCAATTGCCATTACTCAAGTTAGAATTATGAAGAAAATGGAGGTTGAAGCATAATGAAAAAGAGGAGAAAAATAAAATCAATCATTTTACTAACTCTTTCAGTTGTTCTATTTATTTTATATTTTTTCCCATTTGCCTTAGTTTTTATTAACTCATTTAAAGACCGTTTAGATATTGTTAGTAATCCGTTGGCACTACCGAAAGCACTATCATTTGAAAATTATATTTCTGCTTTTCAGACAATGAATTTTATGTCGGCATTATGGAATTCAATATTAATTACAGTAATTTCGGTTTTATTAATCATTGTATTTTCTTCGATGCTAGCTTATTTTCTCGTGAGATGGAAATGGAAAATGAATGGTGTGATTTTGCTGTTATTAGTAGCGTCGATGATTATTCCTTTCCAAGCTTTAATGATTCCTTTCGTATCGATTTATGGAAATTTAGGCTTGCTAAACAGTAAATGGATGTTAATGTTCTTTTATTTAGGCTTTGGACTAAGTTTAGCAACATTTATGTATCATGGATTCATGAAATCTATTCCAGTAGAGCTTGAAGAAGCTGCATTAATTGATGGTGCTTCAAGATTACAAGTTTTTTGGTTAGTCGTATTCCCAATGTTAAAGCCGATTACGGTAACAATAGTTATATTAGATGTCCTATGGATATGGAATGACTTCTTACTACCGTCATTAGTGTTAGTTTCAGAAGGAAATCGAACAATTCCATTATCAACATATTATTTCTTTGGACAATATACATCTAGTTTTGGGCCTGCCATGGCGGGACTTATCTTAGCAATGATACCGATCGTTATTTTCTTTATTATTTTGCAAAAACAAGTAATTAAAGGTGTTATCGATGGAGCAATAAAATAATCAGACGAAGTGGCACAATAAGTAAAAAGAATTAATGAGAAATTAAAGTTTGATTGTTATATTTCGTAGACCAAATTAAATAGAGGTGAAAAAATGAGGGTACCTTTAGTTGTGTTTAAAGGTACCCTTAAAAATTTGTAAAAGTAAAGTTCTGTAGAAAGGTTTATTTATGGGCTTTTCACGAAACGACTATTATATACTTGCAGGAATGGTTGTAGTATCTCTATAATAGTTTTAGAAAAAGTGATTCGAGTTTCATGATAATAAAAATATGATGTAATTAAGGAGACAATTGAATGAAGAAAAAAATCTTAGCAGTTTTTGTTCTATTGCTTGTTGTAGTAATTGCTGGCTGTAATGGTAGCGAAGAACAAGATAGAGTAGAGACAGAGCCATTAACTTTTAGTAAAGATGCCTTTAATATTTCTCTTTTAGATACTTCTGAAAATTTTGTTAATATTAATCCTGAAGGAAAAACAATTTATGCATACTTTACTGGTGTTGGCTGACAAATTTGTATCACTCAGCTAGTTGAGCTGAATAAACATAGTGAAGATGAATTACAGGGTGTAAAAATTTATGGAATTAGTTTGTCAACTCCTGAAGAACATGCTTATTTACAGGAGGTATTTCCTCTTGACAATTTCGAGTTTTTGACGGATTACCAAGGTGAATTTGGTCAGAAATTTGGTTTTCTTGATTTAGATGGAAATCAGGTTGTTGGGTACGAAAGAGGTTATGTAGGTGTTAATCCAGAAACCGAAAACATGGTCGTGGAAATTGACTACTTAATTGGAGAGAAGATTAAGGAAGTATTAAAAAAAATGGAAGAACTATAATGGCATCAAAAAGCGGTAACGAAAGTGTTACCGCTTTTTGCGCGACGTGAGGGACGAAAGGGCATTTACTTTAATGAGGAGTGATAAAAGCATGAATCCAATTATGGCTCATAGAGGTTGGTCCAGCAGGGCACCTGAAAATACTCTAGCTGCAATTAAGTTGGCTATTGATGAAAGGTGGATCCAATCGATTGAATTGGATGTTCAGCTAACGAAAGATGGTGTACCTATCATTATTCATGATTTTCGTTTGGAGAGAACGACAAATGGAGTTGGTTTTGTAAAAGATATATCTTTTAAACAGCTGCAAAAGCTAGATGCTGGATTATGGTTTTCACCTAAGTACCAAGGTGAAAAAATCCCTACTTTGGAAGAAATACTTCAGCTATGTAAGGGGAAGAAACGTTTAAATCTTGAATTAAAAACAGCAGGTAATATGTACGAAGGCTTGGCAAACAAAGTTGTTCAGTGCGTTGAAAATATGAACATGGACAAAGAGGTTGTAATAACGTCCTTTGATCATAAGGAAGTAAGAAGGGTAAGAGAACTTTCTTCATTCATTGAAACAGGTATAATTATTGTAGGTAACCCAACCTTACTTAATGAACAGCTGGAGCATGCCGGGGCTAATACAATTTCTATCTCATTTCCCTTTTTAACGAAGCCTTTTGTAGAAAAGCACCTAATAAAAGGAAGGAAGATCGTTGCTTGGACGCCAAATTCAGCTCAAGAAATCGAATATGTTAAACGGCTGTCAGGAAAAATAGAGGTTTGTACAAATTTTCCCGAGAGAGCATTATGAAAAGAAAGGGTATATATCTAGCTGAAAATATGAAATGTTTGTGACTTTTGCTCAATATCAATGGGAAACAAAGAAATCCTTACACATCAAATGTTGTATTAACAACATTTACGAGTGTAGGGATTTTTTTAGTCACAATTACGTTTTTTCCCTACAAGCGGTATCCGTTTTTCTGATAGAGAAAAAGGTTCTAGATCATGCAAAATGAGATTATCAGAAAGGTGAGCACGACCAACCTAACCTTTTCCAAGTATATAAAGTATGAGTTTGTTTGTGCAATGTTTCACAGGTGATTGCGTAATATTGCATGTTAGTCCCGAGGAGAGGAAAAAGAAGGTAAATAATTAATATTGAGGAGGCGTTTCACATTTTAACCAACATCGGAATTCCAGGGTTGATATTGGTCTTAGTAATTGCACTAATCATTTTCGGTCCGAAAAAACTCCCAGAAATGGGTAGGGCAGTAGGTGATACGTTAAAAGAATTTAAGAAATCTACAAGAGAGTTAACTGCTGATGATGTCGAGGAAAAGAAGTAGAGAAAAAACTACTTTGGTATGAAACTACGATAAGCTAGACAGTTTCCAAGTTAGAAATTTATAAATTCTGATTATATAAAAAATTAATAAATGATTAGATTTATTAAAGAGTTTACAGCTAACTTTACTAGAGATTTATTGTTGAGAAAGTCACTTATAAAAATAGATCTAAATAAAGCATAAGCTATGAAGTTAAAGACTTCTTTATGAATTAATGGAGGTGGTATTTGTGAAAGTTAATAGAAGAAATTTTATTAAATTATCAGCTGTAAGTGGTCTTTTTGTAGCAGGGGCAAGTCAAACAAAGCCTATGTTGAATGCATTTACGAAAAATACTGAAGCTGCAGCTAAAAACGAACCACAAGGTGAATGGATTGCAAGTACTTGTCAAGGCTGTACAGCTTGGTGTGCGGTTCAAGTGTATCGTATCAATGGAAGGGCCACTAAAGTAAGAGGAAACCCAAATGCAAAAGCAAATCATGGACATTCCTGTGTTCGTTCACACCTTGCTCTTCAACAAGTGTATGATCCAGATCGTGTAAAACAACCGATGAAGAGAACGAATCCAAAAAAAGGTAGAGATGAAGATCCTGGTTTCATACCAATCTCTTGGGAAGAAGCAATGGATATAATCGCAGATAAAATCATGGATCTTCGTAAAAGAAATGAAACGCATAAGTTTTCAGTATGGCGCGGACGTTATACCGCACTTAACGGTATTCTTTACGGGAATATGCCAAAGATTATTGGTACACCAAATAATGTTTCTCACTCATCGATCTGTGCGGAAACAGAAAAACATGGCCGTTACTATACAGAAGCGTATTGGGGATATGCCGATTATGACCATGAAAATGCTTTTTACGAGTTAATGTGGGGAGCTGACCCAATTGCCTCAAACCGTCAAGTACCTCATACTGCAAGCTTATTTGGTAAATTAAAAGATCAAGCGAAAATAGCAGTAGTTGATCCAAGGTTATCAACTACTGCAGCCAAAGCAGATGAGTGGTTACCGGTTATCCCAGGTGAAGACGGAGCGTTAGCGATTGCGATTGCACACGTATTATTAACGGAAGAACTTTGGTATAAGCCATTTGTAGGAGATTTTAAAGATGGTGTAAATCGTTTCGTAGCGGGTCGAACTGTTAATGAAGAAGATTTTGAAGAAATCCAAACATACGGATTAGTCAAATGGTGGAACATCGCTCTTAAAGATGCAACTCCAGAATGGGCTGCTGAGCGCAGTGGAATTCCAGCAGAACAAATATATCGAGTGGCAAGAGACTTCGGTCGTGCCGCACCGAGAGCAATTTCTTTCATGTCACCCGGCTCGAATATGGTCGTTCGTGGTGGATATACGGCACAAGCAATGGCAGCTTTAAATGGATTAGTAGGATCAGCTGATAATGTTGGAGGAGTAATTTGTGGTGGCGAAAGCTGTCCAGTAAATAGTTTCCCAGACTTTGAGAAATATATAGATTCTATTGCTGCGAATGGTAATAGCATGCCACGTGCTGATTTTGGCGGAAGAAAATTAGAAATGCCAGCGATGAATGCAGGTAATTCTGGTGGGATCAAGCCAACAAATACAATAGCAGACTCAATATTAAACGAAGATCCATATAGTTTGGAAGTAGTGATGAGCTACTGGACGAATTTCAACTATAGTAATCAGGGAACAGATCGTTGGGATGAGGCATTGGCCAAATTACCATTTATGGTACACATGACATTAAACCCAGCAGAGCAAACACACTTTGCCGATATTGTCTTGCCTGTACCACACCACATGTTTGAGCGTTTGAGTGCTGTTCGTGGAAGTAATGGTAATTTATACAGACATTGTCATATTCAAAATGAAATTATCGAGTCACCTTTTGACGTAAGAATTGATGAAACAGAGGTTCCGTGGATGCTAGGTGAAGCATTAGAAAGAAAAGGCTTCTCTAACCTTATTGATTATTTCCGCAACGAGTTTGTGGATCCAGAAACGGGTAAAAAACCTACAAATGGAAAAGAATTTAATGAAATTGCAACAAAAATATATACTCAACCATTATGGGATCCAACAATTGAAAAACAAGGTGATGTCATTAACGGCTGGGAAGAGTATAAAAAGATTGGAACGTGGAACTCAATTCCTTATCGTTTCCGTCAAAAATGGAACGGTAACTGGGGAACTGAAACAGGACAGTTTGAATTCTATAGTGAGACATTAAAGAAAGCCTTAGAAGCCCATGCAGAAAGACATAATGTAAATGTAGATAAAGTGATGGAAGCAACAAATTATACCGCACGGGGAGAGTTAGCGTTTGTTCCTCACTACGAACCAGCCTACCGTGTTGGGGATGAAAATGAATATCCACTTATTTTCTCTGATCACCGTTCAAAATTAAATCGTGAAGCTCGTTCAGCTAATACCTCATGGTATCAAGAATTTAAAGATGCTGATCCAGGTGATGAAGCATGGGACGATGTAGCGAAAATTAATCCAATTGATGCGAAAAAGCTTGGGATTGAAAATGGTGACATGATTAAGATTACTTCAGCAACAGGCTCAATCACTGTTAAAGCAAAGCTATGGGAAGGTACTCGTCCAGGTGTTGTAACGAAGTGTTACGGTCAAGGCCACTGGGCTTACGGTCATATCGCATCTCTAGATCGTAAAAAGCAAATTGCTCGTGGAGGAAACAATAACACAATTTTAGCACCTGTTCATGAAGCACTAAGCGGAAGTGGTGCAAGGCATGGTGGCCAATCAAGAATTAAGATAGAAAAAGTTTAATAGAACGTTAAAAACGTACGGAGGTGACGGTTGTGGCTAAAAATTATGCAATGGCAATTGACCTACAATCATGTATTGGTTGTGCAGCATGTTCAGTTGTATGTAAAAATGAAAACAATACAGAACCAGGCATGAATTGGTCTCATCACATTCATACAACTACGGGTAAATTTCCAAATGTAAAATATGAATATATTCCAACATTATGTAATCATTGTGAAAATGCCCCATGTGTGAAAGCTTGTCCAGTAAAAGCAATGTATAAAGACGAAAATGGGTTAACTTTACACAACGCGGATAAATGTATCGGTTGTAAAAGCTGTATGGCATCCTGTCCTTATGGAGTTATCTGTTTTAATAAGAAAGATCCACACCAATATTGGAATGAAAAAGAAGCGTGGAGTGAATTATCAGCGACACCTGCTGAAATTAAAGAGAAAATTGGTACACCAATCCCTTATTATAATCCTGAGCGTAATTTTAATTATGAAGCCATTCGTTACCGTGGGATTGTTGAAAAATGTCAACTTTGTGATCATCGGCTAGATCGTGGTGAACAACCATATTGTGTTACTCGCTGTCCAGCAGAAGCGAGATATGTAGGAGATTTAAATGATCCAAACGATAAAATTCATGAACTATTAAGGCATGATCATAAAGGGTTACGAGAAGATCTTGGAACAAAACCAAAAGTATTTTACTTAAGAAGCTTCTAAAATAAACAAACTAACTAGAATAGTAGGGGAAGTGACTAAGTATGGGAGAGAAACTAGGAATTTTTCAACATAAGGCAAACCTTTATAAAGTGTTGTCTGAATTATTTAACAAGCCGAATCAGGATTTGCAAGTGTTGTTCGAACCATTAAGAAATAGTCTACAAACTCTTTACCCTGACCTTGTCACAGACGGTAAAGAGCTAGAGAATGAGTTCAATAGAATATTTGAACAAGATGAAGAATTAACAACATTAGCAGTAGAACATGCAAAATTGTTTATTGGTCCTTTTGATGTACTTGCACCACCCTATAGCTCTATTTATCTAGAAAATGGACGTCAGATTCAAGGGGAATCCACCAGGTACGCTGAGCAAATGTATCAAGAAGCTGGCATTGTCATGTCAAAGGACTTCAAGGATGTTCCTGATCACATTAAAGTTGAGCTTGAGTTTATTTATTACCTTTACTTTCAATATGTTCAAACGAATGAACTGTCGTTTCTAAACTTACTGGCGAAGTTTATTCATACTCATTTAAGTAGGTGGATACTACCGTTTAAAGAACAAATAAACAAAAGAGGAAATCTAGATTTCTATAAAAAACTAGTAGATTTAACTGCTAAAGTAGTTATGTGTGAACGTGAAGAATTACATCCACAAACATCATTAAATTATTAATATTTAGGAAAGGGGCGAACTACGAATGTGGAGTAAGTTTCTATTAAAGCGAATGATTGATAAAAGTTTTGTTCGTTTAAGTGAAAGTCGCTGCCTGAGAAACCGTAATAAACATTCACAATGTTCTTTATGTGAAGAAGTTTGCCCCCAACCAGCTATAAATATTACAGATGGAAAGTTAACGTTTGATAGCTCTAAGTGTAGCAACTGTCGATTATGTATACATGTATGTCCGACAGAAGCGTTGAATTATGAATTTGAACAGCTCCATAAATATGAAAAAAAAATTCAAAACTGTGAAAGTGTTTGTTTCTCATGTGAAGAACAAGGTGACCCTAGTACAGATGTAATCCTACCGTGTGTCTCTTCGCTTAGACCTGAAATGTTAATGATAGGAACTTTGTATGATAAAAAGATGCAAATCTTATGGAATGAGAAGCGGTGTCTTTCCTGTAAGTCTAACTGGACCCACAAACGAGATTTAAGTTGGATAAAAGAATGGAATGATAGTAATATCTCGGAATGTACTGTTGAAGTCATTGATAATAAAGACGCAAGAATAGCTTCTAAACGGAAAGTATCAAGAAGAGAATTATTCTCTTTATCAAAAAATAAAACGAAAGATCAAATATCACATCTTGTTTTTGACTCTTTTGATCAGTCTAGTAATCTTAGGGATAAACTTTCGTTAACGGACCGAAGGAAGTACTTATTATCTTGCATAAAGAAAAAATATAGTACAGGGAATATACCAGATAAGATCGCTAAAAAGCTAGGAATCGTGAAATTAGAAGTTACTAGCAACTGCCAGTTATGTCGGAAATGCTCAGCTACATGTCCAACTGGAGCACTTAAATTAGAAGAAACAGAGGAAAAAACCTCGCTACAATTTCAAGCGCAGTATTGCATTGATTGTGATATTTGTGAAAATGTCTGTTTAGAAATTCGTAAAAGCTCAATTAATTTTGAAGAAATCCGAAAAAGTATATTGCTTTACGAAACAAAATTAAATGAGTGTCCTGGATGTGGGGATAAAAAAATAGAAACAAAAACGTATTGTGAAGAGTGTAATGTAAAACAAGTGCGGAAAGGCATTCTTTATCAAAACGGGGAATTTGAGTAATTGGCACTGTCCAATTAAATAATAAGGAGGGAACTAACAATGACAGCCAAACAATTGACAAAAGGCTTACCTGTCGTAATCCTTGCTAGTATTGTTCTAGCTATCGGGATATATAGTATGGGAAACACAATCGTTCAAGGTCAAGTAGTGTTTGGATCTACTGATCAAGTACCTTGGAACATTTTAATCGTAGCCTATGTATTTTTAGCTTTAGCTGCTAGCGGAATGTGTTTAGTATCAACATTCGGCCATGCATTAGGATTTAAAAGATTTGAGATTATTAGTAAAAGATCTCTGTATTTAGCTATTTCAGTATTACTACCTGCTTTACTAGTCCTTGCAATGGATTTAGGAAGGTTGGATCGTGTGTTTTATTTTATTACTTCACCTAATCTACAAGCGCCAATGTGGTGGATGGGTGCAACTTATGGAATATATGTAGTTGTATTACTATTTGAATTTTTCTCGGTACAAACAGGGAACGAAAAAGCAGTTAAAGTAGCATCATATATAACTCTTTGTGGAGCAGTTGCAGCGACAAGTATTTTAGGTGGGATCTTTGCTGTTGTTATTCAACGCCCACTTTGGTTTGGAGGAGCAACATCAGTTTATTTCGTACTCTCCGCGTTAATAACTGGAATTGCAACGTTATTAATTGCAACAGTATTAACCTATAAAGTAGCTAAAGATGAGGTAAACTTACAGTTACAAGAAGTATTAAGTTATTTAGGGAAAGCAATGGCTATTTTATTAGCAGTAGCTTTAGGTTTTCATGCATGGCGATTAATCACATTGTTCTATGTAGGTTCAGAGAACTTTACGATGATTTTAAATGGAACATATTCAGTTGCTTTTTGGGGTGTCGTCATTGCTTTAGGTCTAGTAATACCAATTTTTATGCTAATGAAGAATAGAACACCAGGAAAGTTAGTTTTAGCAGGACTTCTAGTTTTAGTAGGAATGTTTGTAGATAAATATATTATGGTTATCGGAGGGCAACTTGTGCAACCATACGGAGAAGTGGCTATCTACACTTCTACCTTTACAGAATGGGCAATCATTGCTGGTGGAATAGCAGCCGCAGTCCTCATTTACATGTTTGGAGTAAAGAAATTCTCCTTAGATGCTTACGGTCATGAAGATACGAAGGTTATCAGAAGTGCGAATCCATCTAAAATCGGATAACTTAGAAAGTAAAAATTTTCGAAAGGCTGTTGGTATTTGACCGACAGCTTTTTTATTTTTTTACCATATCGATCTCAATGGATACAGTTTGAATAAAATGGTATTGCTTCCATTTGAAATCTAACCGTTTGGTGACAATTACATAAAAAAACTTTTTTAGTACATCAAAATGTATAATAGAATGATGAGATAAATATTAATCTTTAAATAAATTTAATTTTAAAATAAGAATTCTAGGGGGGATTGTCATTAGACGGTTTTGGACGATGATCATTTTATCATTAATAATAGTAGTTGCTTGTAGTGAAAAACAAGAACTAACCTACGTTCCCCTTATCTCAACAGAAGAGGAGAATGACACTTCTCTTCCAGAAGAATCTGAGAATGTTATTCGTACAGCATTTGCTTCGGTTGTTTCCCCTGAAGAAACAAGATATAAGTATGATTTATTAATTAAATATTTGGAAGATCACCTCGAGCGACCAATACTGATTATTCAAAAACAAACGTACGATGAGGTTAATGAGCTATTAAAAAACGGAGAAGTTGATTTAGCGTTTATTTGTTCACTTTCCTACGTTATTGGCACTGAGGAAGGGTATATGGTTGATTTAGCAACTACACTAATTGATAATGATGATGTTTATAGATCTTATATTATTACTCATAAAAATAGTGGCTTAGAAACGTTGGCAGATTTAAAAGGAAAGCGTTTTGCTTTTGCTGATCCGTATTCTTATACAGGAAGGTTAGCAGCTTTAGAAATGATAGTCCAAATGGGTTATACAGCTAACGATTTTTTTGAGGAGACATTTTATACGTACAGTCATGATTATTCAGTTAGTGCAGTAGCAAGGGGAGCTGTTGATGGTGCAGCGGTAGATAGTATTTTATTTGATATGTTACTAGATTTGGAGAATGAAGATGCAATGCAAATTCAAATTGTACAAAAAGGTCCTTGGGCAGGGGCACCTCCAATTGTTGTGTCTCATAAAACGGATGAAAACCTAAAAACAGATATAAAGGAATTAATTCTAACTCTTAATGAAGATCCACGTGGGCAACATATATTACAAGAATTGAAAATTCAGGAGTACGTTCCTATAAATCGAGAAAAGTATCAACCAATAAGAGATGCAATGAAGTTTATGGGTGGAGACTAATGTGGAGAAATGTAAAGGTTCCAAGCTTTATGACAAGTTGCTCTATTCATGTGAAAATTTATGGAATGGTATTTGCGATCATTTTTTTAATAACAATTATAAGTTTAATAGGAGTAAGGATCTCCATTACAGAAACGTTAACACAACAATTGGATGAAAGGGTTAAATCAATTGGAAGTGATGTAGCATCTAAAAGTAGTGACTTATTGCTTACCAATAATATATATGCCTTGCAAAAGTTAGTGAATGATACGATACAAAATAATAGGGATATTGAGTACGTATTTATATTAAATGAAAACGGAAGGACGGTTGTTCATTCGTATGAGGATGTATATATAAGTACTGAATTACTTCATGTTAACGAAGTAGACAAAGATGATCTTCATAATTTAGTTATGTTCGACACTGAAAAAGGCATCATTCGAGATGTGGCTGTTCCGATTGTTAAAGGTTTTGGTGGTACAGCGAGGGTGGGTTTACGCAGTGATTCACTTGATCAAGCGCTTCAAGATGTCACACAGCAAATGTTTGTCACGATGTTAATTGTACTTATGCTCTCTTTATTAATTGTGTTAGGGCTCACAAGGGTTATTACTTATCCGATCACACAATTAGTAAATTTAACGAAACAAGTAGCGAAAGGTGATTTTTCATCACGCATTCATAACTTTTCAAATGATGAAATCGGTAAACTCACTCATTCATTTAATTCAATGTTAGAGAATTTAGAAAAGGCAAGAAACGAAAAAGAAAAATACTATAAAGAAGTGTTAACAAGAAACAGAGAATTAACATTATTAAATAACATCTCTGCAAATATAAAAACAGTTGAGGAATTAAGAAACGTTTTAGAAAAATTTGTAGAGAATTTAGTAAGTGAACTTTCCTTAAACAGTGCCTTAATTCAAATAAAAGTAGATAATAACTATGAAACGTTTTTTAATTCGAAAGAAAACTGTTTAGTAGAATTTGAATTACTTAATAAACAAAATAGCCATTGCCTTTGTACTAGTACCGAAAAAAAGGTTAATAATTCACTACCTCTTATTGTAAAGGAGCAAAACGTTGGGAAAATAGAAATATGTAGTTTAAAAGAGCTCGACCCTTACTCCGTAAAAATAATAAAATCTATTTGTAATCAATTATCTGTCACTATTGAAAATATACAACTATGGCAAGAACTTAGGAAGAAAGAAAAAGTTCGACAAATGCTCCTTGGAAAAGTAATGACGGTACAAGAAGAAGAACGGAAACGGATTGCACGAGAACTTCATGATGAGACGAGTCACTCTTTATCATCTATATTGTTAGGGTTAAAGGTATTGCAAGAGGTAGACGATGAAAATCAGAGACAGCGTGAAATTACGAAGCTAAGAAACTTGGCACATCAAACAATTGAAGAAGTTCATGACTTAGCTTGGCAACTACGTCCGAGCATATTGGATAAGTTTGGATTAAAAGTAGCTATTGAGCGCTACACTGATGAGTTTAAAAAGAAATATCCTGTAGAATTTGATTTGATTTTAAAGGGTATTGAGAAAGAAAGACTTAGACCGGAAGTGGAAACAGCTATATTTAGAGTTGTCCAAGAGTCGTTAACCAATATTTTGAAATATGCAAATGCAACATCTGTTAGTGTCATTATTATGAAGAATGGCCAGATGATTTCTGTGATCATTGAGGATGATGGTATAGGTTTTCAAGTAGAAGAAGTGTTAAATAAAGATCCTTCAAAATATAATTTAGGGATTAGAGGAATGCAAGAAAGAGTTTCGTTAATAGGTGGGACGTTTAATATTGAATCTGAAATTGATGAAGGGACTGCTGTCATGGTGAAAATACCATTAAAAGATGGAGGGGGAGAAATTCTTGACAATCAAAATCATGCTAGCTGATGATCACCCAGTTTTTCGCTCAGGTTTAAAAAATATAATTTTAACAGAGAAAGATTTTGAAATTGTAGCAGAAGCTGAAAATGGAAATATTGCTATTGAGAAAGCAGAAAAATATACACCTGACATTATAATCATGGATATAAATATGCCCCAAAAAGATGGAATTGAAGCGACGAAAATAATTAAAGAAAAAGTTCCAGATACAAAGATACTAATCTTAACGATGTATTCTGACGAGGCCTATTTAAAAGAAGGATTAAATGCAGGAGCGTCAGGGTATGTTTTGAAGAGAGCTGTTGATACGGAGTTAATTGCAGCTGTTCAGACGGTATTAAGGGGAGAGCACTATATATATCCTACATTAATCCCTAGTTTATATGCTAAACCTAATGAAAGTGAACAAGAAAGTGAACAAGAAAGTGAAGTAGGATCGGAAGTTGACTTATTGAGTCCGAGAGAGAGAGAAGTATTAAAATACATCGCTCTTGGTTATACACAAAAAGAAATATCTACGGAATTATTTATTAGTATTAAAACCGTAGATACGTATAAGGCAAGAATAATGGAAAAAATAGACGCAAAGAAAAAATCAAATTTAGTTAGATATGCACTAAAGCACGGGATTATATCTAGTAAAGATTAAAAAGATGGCAGTTTTTTAATGTGAAATGCATTAGAAAACTGTTTTTTTTGAGGGGGGAAATTTAAAGCTGTGTGTGATTTTTCTACTTTTGGCATTAAAAGTTGGATTTGTGCAAGTAGGGGGGAACTCTCGTAAGTGAAACGTTAAAATGAAAAGTGAAAGGATCAAACCAACAAGTAAAAACGTCAGTAAATGCCTCCTTTTAGAGATAACTTCCCTTACTATTTCCGCAAATCTTCATCAACTATAAAAAAATTCCTTTTTCATCCTTTCATCCCCTTGACAAAAGTCAGAAATTTTCTTAAAATCTTATTAAGTGATTAAACATATAAAAATACTCGGGATTAAAAAGGTTAAAAACTTGGAATTGAGCTGACTAGACAAACTAGAGGTGACATTAAGTTTCTAAAGGGAACTTTGTGTCGCCTTTTTTAAAAAGTAATAACAAGTAATTAGGTCTACGTAGAAACAGTTATCAATCAAATACCACTAATGAATGAAAGTACGTTAAAAATTTAGGAACAGTAAAAATTTGAACGTGAGGGGGAAGCTCTATGGCGAAACTGTCCTACAAAACAGTGACAGATGATGAGTTGAAAAATATAAATGAACAACTTGCCAAAAAGGATGCTATCGATATTTTAAAATGGGCATATAGTCACTTTGGTGAAGATATTGTTTATGCATGTAGCTTTGGTGCAGAGGGAATTGTACTTATTGATTTAATTAGTAAAGTAAATAAAAATGCTACCATCGTATTCTTAGATACTGAGTTACATTTTGAAGAAACATACGCACTTATTGAAAAAGTAAAAGCAAAATATCCAACATTAAACATTGAATTAAAGAAGCCTGAGCTTACAGTAGCAGAACAAAATGAGCAATATGGAAATGAACTTTGGAAATCGAGTCCTGATCAATGCTGTAAAATTAGAAAGTTAAAGCCTTTAGAAGAGGAATTATCTAAATACCAAGCATGGATATCGGGATTGAGGAGAGAGCAGTCTGAAACTAGAGCACATGTCCAATTCGTAAACCGCGATAATCGTTTTCAATCTATAAAAGTATGTCCGCTCATTCATTGGTCTTGGGATGAGATTTGGATGTATATTAAATTACATCAACTTCCATATAATGAGCTTCATGATCAAAATTATCCGAGTATTGGCTGTGCAAACTGTACGCTCCCAGTAGCCGATGGGAGAGATACACGTGCGGGTCGCTGGGCTAATTCAGGTAAGGTAGAATGTGGGCTTCATCAATAAAGTAACTAATATTTTTTAGGAGGAGTTAATAATGAGTTTAAGTATTCCACACGGTGGTTCTTTAGTAAATCGTTTTAATAGTCAATATGAATTTTCACATATAAAAGCTGAGGTAGAGTTAGATGATTTTGCCTTATCAGATTTAAAGTTAATTGCTAATGGTGCATTTAGTCCACTTACTGGATTTTTAGGAAAAGCAGATTATGAGAGAGTCGTTAATGAAATGCGTTTAGCGGATGGTACGGTTTGGAGCATTCCAATTACCCTCCCTGTAACAAAAGAAAAAGCAGAACAACTAACAATTGGCAAAGAAGTAAAACTTACAGTCAACGGAACAGTTTATGGTGTACTAGAGCTTGAAGAAGTTTATGTACCAAACAAATCAGAAGAAGCAGCGAACGTATACAAGACGACAGACCCTGCTCATCCTGGTGTAGCAAAACTTTTTGCTCGTCCGGATGTGTATATTGCAGGACCTATTACTCTAGTGAAAAAGATTGAAGCAGATAGATTTCAAGAGTTTTATCTTGATCCAGTTGAGACGAGAGAAAAGTTTACTAGTTTAGGATGGAATACAGTTGTAGGTTTCCAAACTCGTAATCCAGTTCACCGCGCTCACGAATATATTCAAAAATCTGCATTAGAAATTGTAGATGGATTATTTTTAAATCCGCTAGTTGGCGAAACGAAGTCAGATGATATTCCTGCCGATGTAAGAATGGAAAGTTATCAAGTATTACTAGAAAATTATTACCCACAAAACCGAGTTTTCTTAGCGGTTTTCCCGGCGGCGATGCGTTATGCAGGACCAAGGGAAGCGATCTTCCATGCAATGGTTCGTAAAAACTATGGATGTACTCATTTTATTGTAGGGCGTGACCATGCTGGTGTTGGTGACTACTACGGTACGTATGATGCTCAATTAATTTTCAGTAATTTCACTGAAAAAGAGCTAGGTATTACACCACTATTCTTTGAACATAGTTTTTATTGCAAAAAGTGTGGGAACATGGCAAGTACAAAGACGTGCCCACATGGTAAGGAAGATCGAGTTATCTTATCTGGTACAAAAGTACGTCAAATGCTTAGTAATGGGGAGGTTCCACCTCCAGAATTTAGTAGAAAAGAAGTTGTTGAAGTATTGATTAATGGTCTAGCCGGAAAAGTAGCACAGCTAACAAAATAGTTTACGGGCAATGTAGTGGAAGAAGTTTGATTGGGAAAATAAGACAGTCACCTAAGTATAAATGGTATTCACTTAGGTGACTGACAATTGTAGCCAGCTGACAAAGAAGTTTACCGTTTATCAATTGCCAAAACACGTTACAATTTCCGATAGTAGGAAAGGAAGAGGAAGATGGTATTAATCATCGTAGCTTTTATTATTGCCTTCTTTTTTGCGATGAATATTGGTGCTAGTGGAACGGCTGCAGCAATGGGCCCTGCATATGGAAGCGGTGCAGTTAAAACGAAAAGAACAGCGATGCTTATTGTAGCAGTTTTTGCTTTTTTAGGAGCATTAGCAGGTGGAGAGGTTGTTAAAACAATTGGAGGGGGGATTATTCCCTCTGACATTGTAAATGTTGAAATTACAATCATCATATTAGCTGCTGCGTGTTTAACGCTATTTATCGCTAATTTATTAGGTATCCCACTCTCAACTAGTGAAGTTGTAGTAGGTTCACTCGTCGGAGCAGGTATGGCCTTTCAAGCAGTATATTTCGACCGTCTCATCGTTATTGTTTCTTTTTGGGTAATTGTACCAATTGTAGCGTTTGTTTTAGCTATTGCTGCTGGTCACCTTATTCGTTTTTTAGAAAGGAAGTTTCCGGCATTAAAGAACAAAGGGAAATGGCATAAATGGCTCGTATTTTTATTAGTTATTTCAGGTGGTTTTGAAGCCTATGCTGCCGGAATGAATAATGTAGCAAATGCGGTTGGTCCCTTAGTAGGTGCAGGATTGATTGAAGTAAGTACAGCTGTTATTGTTGGAGGCTTGTTCGTTTCATTAGGTGCAGTAATTCTTGGTGGGAAAGTACTTGAGACAAATGGTAAGAAGATTACTAGACTTTCATTATTACAAGGAAGTGCCGTTTCTATTACCGGTGGGTCATTAGTTATTATTGCTTCCATCTTTGGATTACCTGTCCCATTAACACAAGTAACGACCTCAGCAATTATTGGAATTGGAACAGTAAATAATGGTTTTAAGGTAATGCAAAAAGATATTATAAAAAAAATCGCAATGGTCTGGGTAGTTTCGCCTGTTTTTTCTCTAGTAATTTGTTACGGTTTAATTACACTCTTTTTAAAAGCAGATTTTTACACAAGCTTTGTTATTATTAGTGTGTTTATTGCGACGATTGGATCGGTCCAACTGGCTCAAGCAGCGAGAAGAGAAAGAAGCGCTATTCACGATCAAGGTGGCGGAATTTAAATTTAAAAAAGTGGGGGTTACTATGTCAAGCAATATCGTCTGGCACGAAACGACAATTTCAAAGAGTGAACGTCAAGAAAAGAAAGGTCATAAGAGTTGTATCTTATGGTTTACTGGTTTGTCAGGTTCAGGAAAATCTACATTAGCCAATGCAGTAGAAGCAGCATTAATTCAACGTAACGTACATTCTTATGTACTTGATGGTGACAACGTTCGACATGGATTAAATAAAGGACTTGGTTTTACTGAAGAAGACCGAAAAGAAAATATTCGCAGAATTGGAGAAGTTTCAAAATTGTTTGTAGATGCGGGTGTTATTACATTAACAGCGTTTATCTCGCCTTTTCGTGAAGACCGTGATCAAGTAAGAGCACTAGTAGAAGAAGGGGAATTTATCGAAATCTTTGTAAATGCATCACTTGAAACATGTGAGAGCCGCGATCCAAAAGGACTTTATGAAAAAGCTCGTGCAGGTATTATTCCTAATTTTACAGGAATAAGTTCTCCGTATGAACAACCAGAAAATCCAGAGTTAACAATTGAAACCGATAATCTTTCAATTGAAGAAAGCGTAGCAAAAGTTATTCAATATCTAGAAACAAAAGAAATTATCTAGTGAAGTAGAAACTTAATTGGTTAATTATTAATAAATTTCATTAGTGTGCCTTTCATTATTGTTAGACAAAAAGAGTGTTTTTCCATACATGTGGACAAACGCTCTTTTTCGGTTACTTAATGTGTCTATTTTAAGTGGAATTTCAAACTCTGGTGTCATTTTTTGATTTGTACCATAGATTAGTAATAAGACAACGTTCATCAGCCATATACATTATAAAATATAAAAACTTGAGGTGAGGCATTGATGAAGGGTATTGATTGGCAAATGGTAAGTTTTGTAGGCTTAACGCTTTTCCATGAATATATTACATGTCGTCGTCTACCGAAAGTGTATTATTGGAATCGACAGTTTATGAAATAATTAATCTTTAGTATAAATTTGTGTATACTTTGTTCTAAATGGTAAATTCTGTTATTCTATCAAAGATAAGGGCAGTTGTTTAGAAGCGTGACTTCTAGCAACTGCCCTAATTCACTGTACTCTAAAAGGAAAGCTTTTATTTAAATAGTCCGCCAAACATCTTCATGACTGGACTTACTTGGTTTACGAAACCCATTGCTGTTTGAACTCCATTTCCAATCTTTTGGAAATCGAGTTTACCTTCATGATTATGGAATATACCCTTTTTTGGCTGTTGGAATGAAGACTGAGGTACCATAAGTTGCTGTGAATAATATTGATGTAAATTTGGTTGGTGATAAAAGTGAGGGGGCGGCATCTGCTGGTGTTCAATAGGAGTACCTAATTGTCTCCGTTTCCCAAACAGTCCTTTTGGTCGTGGACCTTCCTGATAGCCATATGGGTGTTGTTGATAGTAAGAATAATGATATCTATGAGGTGGCTGTTGATACATGTGACTTCTTTGTGGAAACACTTATTCTATCTCCTTTCAATAACTATTTAACATTACTATTCTAATCTATGAATATAGAAGTAAAAAGGAACGGTTTATTAACTATGAAAATCAAATTTATATAAAAATAGTGAAACTATCCAAGTTTATAGCCTTTTTTATAATAAAGTTAGAATATGTACAATCAAAAAGTGAAGCAGTAAATAAGATAATTAAAGAATAGGAAAAGGAGGTTATTATGAGTTATTACCAACTTTGTTGTCAGCATAAGGGGAAAGTTGTTCACATTTATGAAAAAACTGGAAAAGTGCACTGTGGAAGAATTGTAGAAGTAGATAGAGAATATGTTTGGCTAGATCCAATGGTTAGGGGACCAAGAGGTTTTGGATATGGCTACGGTGGTGGCTATGGCGGTTATAGATATGGTAGAAACCCTTATTTTGTTCCAGTTGCTCTAGCAGCAGTAGGCGGTTTTGCTTTAGGAGCCGCATTCTTCTGGTAAAAGTCCTTTCAAGAAAGAGGCTGTCTTTGGCAGCCTCTTCTGTGTAAATATTATGTAGTTTATTGTGTTTCATTATATAGTTATAACTCAACAGTTAAATGTATACAAAACAAAACGGGCGTCATTACGGTTGACGCCCATTACTTATTTCTCTTACAGCCAAGCAGTACCGATAATTACAAGTAAGATAAATAATACAAGAATTAGTGTAAAACCACCTATATAACCTGTTGTTGGTGTTGTACAACCTGTCATTAAAAAAAACCTCCTTTTGAAAGTTGGATACAATTTAATGTATGCATACAAACCTAAAGTGTTAAGGGATTATTTTGATTAGTTATTTTCGATTTTAAATGATAGTAAGCTCTACACATAATCACGAAGAGGTAGATAAAGGTATTTTTTGGCCAAGCTTTGCATAAAATGTAAAAATAATTTTTGGAGGGGAAAAGATGGATAGTACGCTCATGATGTTTTTTATAGCACTTTTATTGTCAGTGATTGTTCATGAATTAGGCCATTATGCTTCATTTCGTCTTTTTGGTGGTAGGGTTGAGGAGATTTCTCTTGGTTTTGGTCCTACACTTCTTCGTAAAAAAATAAATGGTAGTGTACTTTCAATACGTATTTTACCATTAGGTGGTTTTGTGCAACCGAATGAGAAGGATTTTAGTAAATATAATTACATTCAAAAAATTATTTTCTTTTCTGCTGGTATTTTTATGAACCTTGTCTTATATTTTGTCAGTATTGGTTTAACAAGTATAAGTCAAGGTAGGAGTTTTATTAATGGGTTAGTAGTAGCTATGGATGGGTTAATTTACATAGTCACTCATTTAGGAGAACTGTTCAAGTCTCTACAAATTGACCTGTTATTTGGTAGCCAAGGAAGCGTTGAATCTCAAGTTCAAATGGTTTACGATTTAGGTCATAATATGGAATTTTGGATGATGTTAGCTGCTATTAATATTACACTTATTTTGTTAAATAGCTTACCAATCCCTATCCTTGATGGGGGGAGGATTGTCATGACAACAGTTGAACATCTTTTTTTGAAAATTGGTGTTGCCAAGGGGAAAATTGAGAAAGTAACTAATCCTATTTACTTTTTGTCGTGGATGTTTGTTATGGGGCTAATTTGCCTACAAATTATTTCTGCCAATACATTTCAACTAGTTGAAAATGTATTGGATTTGAAAAAAAATTATGGAGTGACAAGTGTGGAAATTTTCCTTTGGATTAGTTTGATAACTGTAATATTTATAAACATTTTTGTATTTGTTTCTAACCGTTTCAAAAGTGTCAGACCCTAACGGACATAGGATACCTTATTTCACCGAATTGATCAAATAATTCGAGCTATCGGACATGAAGTACGCTATTTCATGAAAATCTGCAATATTTGGAGCTAAATTAAGTAAATAACGAACCTGATGTCCGTTAACCCTTTTAAAACACTCCTTTGTTCACAAATAACGGCTCTCTTGTCCGATAGAGTTAATATAATCAACACCGCTTATTGCACTAACATCCTTATTTGAACAACAAATGTCAGTCATTTATACCATATATTTTGTATCTCAATAATTCAAGAATGTAAAAGTTAATACAAGTAAATATAGGAACGAAAAATGCGAATATAAGTATGCCTAAACTTGCAAATAATCCATCTACTTCGTTCACATTGAAAATTTTGTGAAAACTAATTGTTGCTCCTAATAATAGAAGTGTATTGATACATAAACCTATTAACACTCCTAACCACTTATTTGTTTTCTTTTTATATATCCAAATAGAGGTGATGGTAGATAAAATTAAAGAAAATAATAAAGTCATATAAATAGCAATATTCAATTTAAACACCCCAATAATTTCTTGTTCTATTATTGCTTTCGTTAGCTTACTATGTTGCCAGAAAATAGCGTACCACATTGCGAATTGGTACGCTATTTCTATTGCTATATGTTATTTTCTCTCCAAAAGCTGAACCCGTTACTAAATGTGACAGTCCTTTTTAAGGATAAATTCGACCTAGTGAATAGCTACCATTTCCCCTTGCGATTACTCGCCGTATAAAACATTGCTTCTGCATAAACAAAGGGTGGCCCTTAATCTATAAGACTGATATTACTGGATTTTCCTTTGGATTTTTTGAATAAAATAAAGTTCTTAAATAGATAATACGTTGGTTACGACTTCCGCGATAGGTTAGGGAAAGGTCTTTTTCTTTTTCAATGAAGCGACCATCTACTAACACGTCAACATATTCAAGCAGTTCGAGTTCATGTTGATTTCCTCGTTGTAATAGCTCCTCGATTGTATAGCCAGTGTATGCCCAAATATTTTTTCCAGCTTGCTTCAAAGCTTTTGCTAATGGAACAATGTTTTTAGCTTGGAAAAATGGATCTCCTCCAGAAAAAGTAATATCGTTCAGAGGATTTACACATACGCTTTGCAAAAGTTCATCCAGAGTATAATCAGTTCCGGCATGTAATTGCCAACTTTGTGGATTATGACAACCCGGACATTGATGAGAGCAACCCGCAAAGTAAATGACTGTCCGTAATCCTTCTCCATCAACAATTGAATCTTCTTTGATTCCAAGGACTTTCAATGTTTTCAATCCTTCCTGTTAAGAATTTCTATGCTTAACACGCTTACCTTCTTCTTGTAATTTTGCGTTATTCCAACGTTTCAAGTCACCTACTAAATAACCAGTTATGCGGCGTATCCTTTCGAAGTTTAGCTCTTCAGTTTCACCGCAATTAGGGCATGTATTACCAATAATTCCGTTGTAATCACATGTAATACAACGATCAACAGGATGGTTGATAGATCCGTACCCAATATGCTTTTCTTTCATAGCTCTCACGATTTTTTCTAGAGCCTTTATGTTTGTTCGTGCATTGCCGTCCAATTCAATGTACGTGATATGTCCTGCAAGACACAACTTATGAAAAGGAGCTTCTCTACGTATTTTTTCAAATATTGATATGTTGTACTCAACAGGAATGTGAAACGAATTTGTGTAATAATCCTTATCAGTAATCCCTTCAATATTTCCGAATTGATCGCGGTCTATTTTTGTGAATTTACCTGAAAGACCTTCGGCAGGCGTTGCAATTACACTAAAGTTAAGCTGATGATCTATTGTCGCTTGTTCTGCGCGTTCTTTTAAACATCTAATAATGTTGTAGCCTAAATCCAAAGTTTCCTCACACTCTCCATGGTGCTTGCCAGTAAGTGCAACTAGAGTTTCAGCTAGTCCGATAAAGCCGATACTTAACGTACCTTGTTTTAGTACTTCACTGACACTATCATTTGGATTAAGCTTTTCTCCGTCTCGCCATACCCCTTGTGAATATAAGAAAGAAAATTCGCCGGCCGTTTTCGTGCATTGAAATTGAAACCGTTCAAGAAGTTGTTTAATAGTGATGTCTACAGCTTGATGTAATAATTCATAGAACTTGCTGATGTTCTTTTTCGCATTTAATCCAAGTTTAACTAAGTTAATGGAACTAAATGAGAGATTACCGCGACCTACAGATGTTTCTTTTCCGTGAATATTACCCATTACCCTTGTTCTACAACCCATGTAAGCAACTTCGCTTTCGGGTGTACCGTCATCATATTGTTGATTAAAAGGAGCATCAAGGAAAGAAAAATTAGGAAATAATCGTTCACTTGTAGTTTCTAACGCGAGTTGGAACAAATCATAGTTTGGATCACCCTCATTAAAGTTAATTCCCTCTTTTACTTTAAAAATTTGAATTGGAAAAATAGGTGTTTCACCGTTACCTAGTCCTGATTTTGTAGCTTTTAATAATTCCTCAACTAGTAAGCGACCCTCAGGAGAAGTGTCTGTACCATAATTGATAGAGACGAAAGGGACTTGACCACCACCTCGCGAATGCATGCTGTTTGCGTTATGAATAAAGGCCTCACATGCTTGATATGTTTGACGTCTAGTATCTTCCCAAGCTATTCTATCAACCTCTTCATATGTAAGTTTCCCATTAACTAGCTTCTGTATGGAAGCCTGATTGCTTTCGTAAGTTAACCGAATATACGGAGCCAAATCATAATCAAATTTTTGATATGATTGCCCACCGTGTTGAGTATTTTGATTAGACTGAAAAATGATTGATGCTAGGGCCATTGCGGTTTGAATCGATTTTGGTGGCCGTATTGAACCGTGACCAGTGTTAAACCCTCTTGCTAATAATTTATCTAATGGTATTTGGCAGCAAGTGGTCGTTCCTGTAGGATAGAAATCTTTATCGTGTATGTACAATATATTATCGTCGATGAATTTTCTAACATCCTCAGATAAAAGGAAATGATCGGTAAACCACTTTCCACTTTCAGAAGCAAATTTATTCATTTTACCTAAAGGAGAACGTCCATCTACATTGGCATTTTCATTTAGGATATCTTTATTCTCATCTACAATTTCTTTGAAACTTTCTATCAATATTTCCAAATTATTGCACCCCTTGTCAAATGTTATCAGGTCAAAATAAAAAGCCCTTTCAAACTTGAAAGAGCATGAAACGGCATAATAAAAGTAGAGAAAAAAAGTTTTTTCCCTTTTTGGCCATTTCAAAATCTTACTCCCCGAAGAAATGAAATCTTTGGAATGAATGGCAGGTCTCCTGGCTAATGCTTCATCCTACTACCTGAGCCTTCCCGTAAAAAAAGTCGTTTTTATACAGTGGTTGTCTCAGTTCGTCAGCACTTACAGTTGCGGGGACAGCTTCGGCTTTAAACCGAATTCCCTATTAAGTCTGAAAAGACACCTTTACATTCCGATATATAGTATTTTTGTGTGTAAAACACACTAGATATTGAATAAATAAATGATAATAGATTCATAGTTTTTTAGCAAGGTATTTCGTGAATTATACCTACTTTTTTTGACAAATAATTCACGAATATAATTTAACTTTGTTCATTTAGTAATCGTTTTTTGAAAGTATTAGCTAATAAAATTAATAGGAAATGATACCCTATATTGAGAAATCCTAATGGGAATTTAACTTTTACAAACCGGAATCTGTTCAACAACCAATCAGCAGCAGAACAAGTAATAATTACTGATAAATGATAATACCACCTGTTTTTCATAGCAGAAAATGAATTCAAGCATCCGCACATGATTGAATAGAGTGGTGCAAGGATAAAATGGGTTCTCCAAGAACGGGAATGTCCTAGTCTAAATTTTATTTGCTTTATAAGGGCTAATACAAATAAAAAGTTTGAGTTTGTGACGATTAGCATGAGAAACAAAGAAATAAACGAAACAACTTGAGAGGGACGTTGAATATTTTTATACCAAATATCACTGATTTTAAAATATATAGGAATAGAGATAAGAGTATAGATAGTTCGCCACCAATAAGGTTTAAATAATCCTAACCTAATAAACAAGTGTTCAATTCCAAAAAAGTAACAGCTAAATAATATCTTTGTTTTCCATCCTAATTCAAATATTGTGATAAATACAGCTGTAAATGGAACAAAGATTGCTTGAGATAATATTGCTCCAGCGATGTTGTCAAAGTGTGTATTTTTAAATATTTTTGGTTTGTAACAATAACTATTAAAAATGTTAAAAACTATATATTCAAAAAAATAAGCTAAACCAATATTTGATAATAGTAAGACAATTATTTTTTCTTTCGGTTTCTTTTTATAAATTGTGTAAATAAGTAAACTGGTGTGAATGATGAGTAGAAAAAGAAAAGGATATTTATTGTATTTGTTTTTCATAGGTAATCCCCTTAAGTAAGCTTTAACAATAGTATGGGTTCTTCGTTAATATCTTATGAGTGAACTTCAACAGTAAAATGTGTCTGATACAATTCTGAGCAGGGTTAATTTAGGGATTAGTAATAAAAATTTACATTTTTTGTAATAATATAAAAGTACGAAGTAGAGGGAGGAAAATAAGGTACAAAAACTAAAAGTGTTTTAAATAACAGAATACATAGGAAGGGTGTGTATATGTAGAAATTCGCGCTTTTTCAGAAGTGGGGAAATGTACCCAAAACCTCTTTGTTAAAAGATGTTTAAGGAGCGGAAAATGAAACAAGGAAAACGAAATTATGAGGCTTTATTTTGGAATATTGCACTTCCAGGTTTTGGACAATTTATCAATAAAAAATATTATAAGGGTACCATTTTACTAATCCTTGAAGTGGTTATTAATGTAATGAGTAACTTTAATTTAATAATTGTATATTCATTTAACGGTAACATTGATCAAGCTATAGGAGCGACGAATTACCAATGGCTAATGTTTTATCCGTGTTTTTATTTGTTTTCGTTGTGGGATGCGTATCGAGATGCTAACGAAAAAACAAAACCTTATTTATATTTACCATTTGCTTTTGGAGCATTTTTTGTAACGGTAGGGCTCATATATTCTGCACGTTTACTAATTTTTGGTGTGCTATTAGGTCCTGTTTTTTTACCGATGTTATTTTTAATACCTGGTTTTTTCTTTGGTTTATTACTTAGAGGAATTTTATTGAAAAGAAATTATCGTGAATTAAGAGTAGGATAAAGGTATAAAATATAAAAATTAATCCATGCGTGAATTTATAATTACCAAAACCGAGCTACATAATAATTGTTAATTAGTCAGAAACTGTTCATCGATGGGCGAGAATAATGAATTATTAAATGAAATGCCATACCAATGGGATGATATTTCTAAGAATGGTTGAAATAATACATTTATAGCTTATCGCATTCTAAGTTAAAGAAAATATCTTAATAAGTAACAAAGGTAATAAAACATGTACAAAGCCGCTTGAAGCAAAGTGGCTTTGTACTATAATTAGAATTTATAAATTTCTAACTTGGAAACTGTCTAGCGCAAGCAGCCTACGAGCTCGGTCACTTCAGTCAAGCAACAAACTTCAATTACTGCTTGAGATCCTTCGTCGATTAACTTCATGCAGCTTTGCTCCTGCGGTTACTCGTCGCACGAAAACAATTGCTCCTGCGGTTACTCGTCGCACGAAAACAATTGCTCTTGAGCAAACGGAGTGGCACAGGAGCAGCTGCTCGTGACCAAGGCGCTTGCGCTTTTCTTGTGTTTTAGAGAGGTTTTAATTTTATCCCACCCTTAAGGTGCAGTAAGACCCTTACTGATTGAATTTCAGCTTTATTGGATTAATTTACTTAATAGGAAAGTGTGTTGTCTATCGCGATCTAAGATTTCTTCGATTAGTTCACGACTCTCAGCGTCTAAGTCGCCTTTTACAATTTCTTCAGACATCTGAATCCCAAAATCTTCTCCTTTTAGAGCTCCTTTAATTAAACCTTCTGGTGTGTCAGGAAGATTTAGTTGATTAATAAATCCTTGAATAGAACCTACAAATCCTTCATCATCAACAGGTTTGCCTCCTAAATTTTGAATTCTCTCTGCTACTTTCATTGCATGAATTTTATGCTCTTGTTGAATTTGTTGGAATTCCTTCTTAATTTTAGAGTCTTTTACCTTTTGAATATAATGCTCGTAAGAATGAATCCCCATGTATTGACCTTTCAAAAATTCATTTAGCTCTTTAATAACATGTTCCATTATTTCACCACCTTATTAATAGTATTTGTGGAATTATTAATGTCATTCTTAATATCTATTTGGACAGTAGTTCTTCTCAATTAGTTTGAAACTATTCTCTCATTAGAACTTGATAAATTACCATTAATTGATCCCAGTTAATACAAAAATACAATTGAACCCCAAAATACAAAATCAAAGAAAAAGGTAATCAATCTATCTTGTTCAGTCGCCCTTAAAGTATCAGTTTGTTACTACTGTTCTCAATTAATTCCAGATAAAAGTTTCAGATAATTAATTAAGTCTAGATGGGAGTTGAAGAAGTACTACTTCGAAAAAAAACTTGAAATTTTACCCAACCACGTTATAATAAAACTGTACTATCAAAGATGATACAGGTAGTACACGAAACGCAATTTTGTAATAGTGGTTTTTAAAATTACTACTGTAATTGTGTAGTTGTCGACTTTTTTAACTGAGTTAGCAAGCTCGGGATCAGTTTATGGAGTATTGAAGGTTGACTTACCAAGAATTTATTAAATCCTAAACAAAAATCGTCTACCAAAATGTAGGAGGGAAAAATCGGTTCAAGGGAAACTCTTGAAATATCTACCAGGGTGATACCGAGAGTCATCATACGAAAGGAGGAAAATAGTGTATGTTTCAATTAGACATGCGTAGTAGGGTTCCGATATATGAGCAGCTAGTAGAAAAAATGAAGGAAATGATTATTCATGAAGTAGTGAAAACTGATGAACAACTTCCTTCAGTTAGGGCGTTAGCAGCCCAATTAACGATTAATCCAAATACGATTCAAAAAGCTTATCGAGAGTTGGAAAACCAAGGTTACATTTATTCAGTTCCTGGAAAGGGAAAATACGTTGCTCCACAAGCAGATACCACTAATAACGAAAAGGTGAAGAAGATGAAAAAGGAATTAGTGAAATTGATATCTGAAGCGTTATATCTAGGTATGAAAAAAGAAGAGATTTTATCTTTAATATCCATAGCGGAACAATCTGTAAAAGGGGGAGAGCAAGATGATTCAAATTGAAAATATTAAAAAATTATTTGAAGGAAATGAGGCGGTAAGTGACCTTAATCTCTTTATTAAAAAAGGCTCTATTTATGGATTGCTAGGTTCAAATGGTGCTGGTAAAACAACATTATTAAAAATGATTGCTGGTATATACAAAGAAGATTCAGGATCTATTTTTGTAGATGGTCAACCAATTTATGAAAATGTGAAACTAAAACAAAGAACAATATTATTAACAGATACTCTTTACTTTTTCCCTCAATCTACTGTAAAGCAAATGGCTAGTTTTATGAAAAATATGTATCCGACATGGAATGAAGAACGTTTTGAAAATTATAAAAAAGTCTTTCCTATCAACATAAATAAGAAAATTCATCGTATGTCTAAAGGAATGCAGCGTCAGGTTGCTTTTTGGCTTGCTTTAGCAGCAATGCCAGATGTATTAATACTAGATGAACCCCTTGATGGTCTCGATGCAGTAATGCGACAAAAGGTAAAAAATTTGCTCGTACAAGAAGTAGCTGAAAGAGAAATGACGATTTTAATCTCATCCCATAATCTTCGAGAAGTTGAAGATTTATGTGATCATATCGGAATTTTACACAATGGAAAATTAATCATTGAAAAGGAGCTAGATGATTTAAAGTCTGATATTCATAAGATACAACTAGCGTTTAAAGGCGATGTACCTGAGTTATTTCTAAAGCCATTTGATATTTTGTATAAAGAACAGCGAGGTAGTGTCTTGTTGTATATTGTTCGAGGTAAAGAAGAAGAAGTATCAGCTCATATTGAGTTTTATCAGCCGGTGTTATTCGATGTTTTACCACTAACGTTGGAAGAAATCTTTATATATGAAATGAGGGATGTTGGATATGCCATTGAAAACGTTATTGTTTAATCGGGGTGTTTTTGTTGAGAACACGAAAAATATAGGTTGGATAGGTATTGCCTATTTCCTGTCTTTATTCTTTGCCGTACCATTACAAATTTTAATGATTTATACAAGAGATAACTATTATCGTAGCTATACTTTAGTAGCTGATAACTTATTTCGGTTATCTGACGGATTTCAATTAATTTTACTTTCTGTTATCCCAGTGTTACTTGCACTCGTTTTATTTCGTTATGTACATGTCAAACTATCAACTGATTACATTCATAGTCTACCAATTAAGAGAGAAGCTTTATATCATCAGCATGTGTTATTTGGATTAGGAGTACTTGTTATACCTGTTTTTTTTATAGGCCTTATTTTATTAATCATTAGCAGCTTTATAGAGTTGCCACATTTATTGAGCTTAGCTGATATCGCTACTTGGATGGGGTCGACAATATTATTCACAGTCTTTATATTCATGGCAGCAGTATTTGTTGCAATGTTTACAGGAATGTCGGTTTTACAAGGGGTTTTAACATATATATTGATGTTCTTTCCGGCTGGATTGTCTATGTTGTTATTAATGAATGTGAAATACTCTTTTTATGGAATTGCGGTAGATTATCATTTAAGTCAAAAAATAGAAAAGCTTATTCCTTTTGTTAGGGCAAGCCAATTAGGCTTTGACGCATTAACTGGAAAAGAAATTTTCATGTATTTCCTGTTTATTGTTGTATTTTATGGAGTAGCACTTATAGCATACCGTAAACGAAAGGTGGAGTTAGCTTCACAGGCGATTGCTTTTAAATCTCTCGAACCAGTGTTTTTATATGGTGTCACCTTTTGTGCCATGCTTCTTGGTGGGTTGTATTTTGGAGAGACACAAAATTCAACTAGTTGGTTGCTATTTGGTTATGTTTTTGCTTCAATCATCGGTTATTTTGTAGCCTTAATGATAGTCGAAAAGTCGTGGCGCGTTTTGACAAAGTGGAAAGGGTATGGAACTTATGCCCTAAGCATATGTGTGTTGGCAATTGCATTTCAATTTGATATAACTGGATTTGAAAAAAGAATTCCAGCCGTAGAAGATATTGAACGTATTTATTTTGCTCCTTCTTTTTACTTAATGGACGGATATGATTATTATATAGAAGAGGAATATTTTACTCAAAACTATTATTATCAGGACGAACAAAATAAAGAAAACATAGTTGCTCTACATGAACAAATTATTAAGAACCAAAATTCTATCGAAAAAGGTGGTTGGGAACGAAGGCAATTCGCAATAGCATATGAATTGACAAGTGGAAAACATCTTGTTCGCCACTATCAGGTTCCTGTCACATTTCTAGAAGAGCATAAGGATTTGTACGGAGCAATCATAGAATCTGACGAGCACAAATATAACGTAAATTCAGTATTAAGAATAACTGACACTAATATAGTTGATAAAATTACAATTATCTCTAACCGAGGAACTCAACAAGTTTCTTTAACTAATCATTCTGATATTTCAGAATTTCATCAAATTTTACAGACGGAAATAATGGAAGAAACTTATGATGATTTGATGGATGATAGATCTGTATGGTCAAATATTGAGTATTTATTAAGTGATGACAAAAGGGTATTTTCAAGTTGGAAAAAATCTTATGATCAGATTGAAGCTTGGCTTCAAGAGAGAGATTTAGTGAAACAAGCACGATTAACGGCTGACGATATTCATTTTGCAGTAATAGTTAAAAGAGATGAGCGGCATCTATATGAATACATGAGGTACGAAAAAGATATACTTAACTTTGAGAAAATACCTGGTAGTATTCGAATTGAAGAGTATGATGAGTTAGAAGAATGTTTAATAGCATCATCATGGAATGATTCGGGTAAATATGTTATCGCTTATTATTATGAAAAGGATACTTTCTCACCTTTATTTGAAACGATAGATGATCAACACGTTCCTGAGTTTATTAGGGAAAAATTAAATTAACCTCAAACTCTGCAGTTCGGATATCGTAAAAAAAATTAAAATATAGAAAACGCACAGATCTGTGCGTTTTTTAGTTAGATTAATATTTATGGTTTGCATGTTTAGCTGCTCTTTAGGATACAGGTTCCGTTATTTTAGAAAGAAAACGAATTTTTACACTTTCGCGGACATCAGGTCTCTTATTTAGTTAGAATAATATGAAAAACACACTTTCAAGACTAAATAGCGGATTTTGTGTCCGCAAAATCCATAAATTAAGGCTTTTTTTCAAAATAAGGGATCTGGTGTCCAGAAAATTTTTACTCTCTCTCTTTTCTAACTTAGAAACTGTCTAGCACAAGCAGCCTACGAGCTCGGTCCCTTCATTAAGTTTATAAATATAATAATAAGATTTGTTGCTCTCACCTTTTTGAATATTTCCCTTGGAAAATCGACAAAATTCATATAATCTTATATTAGTTTACCCCATACTTAAGTTGAGAGTGACCTACTTAAAACACAAGGGCGGGGATTAATGGTTATGAAAGATAGGATAGGCTAAACTTATAATCAGTTGGAGGAGGATCGAACCCCACACTGATTGAGGTTCAGTTCAGCTTTAAAAGTGAGGAGAATTGTATCTAGTGTGGTCTGAGAAATTTTTTACGAATTCATATGGAATTATTTTGTCTGCAATTGTTTGTACAGCTTTATGGGGCAGTGCTTTCCCAGTTATTAAATTAAGTTATGAGGCATTAAATATTCAGCAGGATGAAACGGCTCAACAAGTTTTATTTGCAGGATATCGTTTTTTCCTATCTGCGTTACTTATTTTTACCTTTATGATTTTGATTAGGAGAAAAGTTAGCTACAAAAAAGGTTCTTTTAAGCCTCTATTAAAGATTAGTTTTTTTCAAACATATTTTCAGTACGTTTTGTTTTATATTGGACTAAGCTATAGCACTGGAATCCAAGGAGCAATTATTGCTGGAACAACTTCTTTTTTTCAAATTATTTTTGCTCACTTTATGTATAAAAATGATAAAATTTCAATGCGTAAAACGGTAGGGTTATTCGTTGGTTTTACTGGTGTTATATTAGTTAATATTACACAAGGGACATTTGAGTTTCAATTCGGATTTGGAGAGTTATGTTTATCAGTAGCGATGATTTCTAGTGCGTATGGAAATATTCTTGCACGTAACGGTGTGCAGACGTTGAATGTTATGTATTTAACAGCATCACAAATGCTGATTGGCGGCTTTGGCTTATTAATCACCGGCGTTGTTTTTGCTGGATTAATGCCATTTCAATTTACCCTCTATTCATTTGGATTACTCTTATATTTAGCATTTTTATCTGCAGCCGGGTTTGTTATATGGAATAATGTTATGAAATATAATAATGTAGGGCAAGTATCAATGTATTTATTCTTGATACCTGTATTTGGAGTTTTGCTTTCTTCAATACTGTTAGATGAGGTCATTCATCTTTTTGTTCTACTCGGACTAAGCTTTGTTACATCAGGTATAATTATCGTTAACCGTAAAAAGTCTGATAAGCAAGTTAAGATAAGGTCTGCAAGTTAATAATATAGTTTTTTGGAAAAAAACAATGATTTCAGTATGAACTAAATAGCTGAGGAAGGTGAAATTCATGAAAAAAGTTGCTGTTTTTTGTGGATCAAGAACTGGTCATGATCCAAAATATATGGAAGCTGCAAAACAATTAGGTAAAAAACTAGCTGAAGCTAAGATAGACCTCGTATATGGTGGTTCTATGGTTGGATGTATGGGTGCTGTCGCTGATGCGGTAATGGAAGGTGGCGGTGAGGTTATTGGGGTCATTCCAAAAAAATTAGCCAAAATTGAAGTTGCACATCAAAATTTAACGAAGCTCCATATTGTGGAAACGATGCATGAAAGAAAGGCGATGATGGCTGATCTTGCCGATGGTTTTATTGCATTGCCTGGTGGAAGTGGAACAATGGAGGAATGGTTTGAAGTGTTAACTTGGGCACAAATAGGTTATCACAAGAAGCCTTGTAGCTTGTTAAATATTAATGACTACTATACCCCCTTAATTTCTTTTTTTGATCATATGATTGAACAAGGTTTTGTAAATAAAGAGCATAAACAGTTGATCATAGTTGAAAATGAAATTGATAAATTAATTAATATTCTTAAACAATTTTAATATGAATCCTTAACTTCTAGCCATAGAGGTTACCTTCTTCACATCCAGAATGTTTCCAATTTAAGTTTTAAGATGGAGTTTGTGCTTTAACGGTTCTCCGAAAGAAGTCTCCCACTTCAAATTTCGTCAGAAGTTAAGTAGTGAGTAGTTCACTTTAAATAAAAGCTCATCAATTAAGGTGAGCTTTTATTGTGAAATAACTCGAGTTGCTCCTACTAATACTTTTTTCCAGTAAGGATCTAAGTCAGAAATTACTACCTTTTTTCCTTTTCGGTGAGTGTGAAGTATTTGATTGTATCCTAGATATATAGCAACATGACCTATTTTTTCAATTCCTTTTCTGTGTCTTCTATTTTTGGTTGTAAAAAATAATAAGTCTCCTTTTTTTATGTTAGAAACAGTTATTTTTACTCCAGCTTTATATTGTTCGCGTGAATTTCGAGGAAGAACAATTCCGTTTTCTCTAAAAATATATTGAATAAAAGAACTGCAATCAAAGGTTTTTGTTTGTAATGAGGGAGAGTTAAAAACGTAAGGCTTATTCAACTGTTTTAACCCTGTCAAAATAATTTTATCAGCTATCAACATACTAATCTCCTTTCTATTTCAAAGTGATACTATATTTTATCGACTTAATTCGAATTTGATTGGACAAGAAGAGTAGATAAATAGCATATTTTTGAGTATGTTATGAAATGAAAGGGTTATAAAATTTTAAAAGTTGGAAAACTGTCATCTTCAGCACCGACTAGCTCGGGACTTCTAACTTCTTTGAAAGATAGCGCCTATTAATCTATCTCCAATCCCATGATTATTGCACTGTGAAACGTATGCTTTTCGCAAAAATATCTCGAAATTTTTCCTTCGACAACAAAACCTAATTTTTCGTATAAATGAATGGCATTGATATTCTCCTCATGAACTTCCAAGTTGATTTTTCTAGTAATCTTATTTGTTTTTGCCCAATCTATCAAAAAGAACATCATTTTTTTAGCGATTCCTAATCTCCAGTATGCTTTTTTCACACTTACTCCAAATTTTCCGAAATGGATTGTTTTTGATCTAGTGCCTGAAGAAAAGTATAAATTACCAACAATTTTTCCACTGATTTCAGCAACTAAAAATAAACTTGTATGATCTTGAAGACTCATTTCAATTATGTCTTCTTCTTCCTCAACAGTTGTGTTAAACTCTCCCTCAGCAAATGTAAGGAATTTTGATTCGTTAGCAATTGTCTTTATTAACTCAATTAGTTGGCTTGCATCTTCCTTTTTAGCCTCTCTAATAATGAATTTTTTATCTACCATTATTTAACAACTCTCCTTTGGTAATTTTTCAGTACATGAATGGATTTCATCATACATAATTTCAAGGTACTATATTTAGTGGTGTGGTTACGCTTTCAACTAGCTGTCGTTGAAAAATAGTTACTAATTGATGAGGGGGAGACTTTAAAATGAACTTATTACATTAACAAGAGTATATTTATTTAATGCTATCTTATCTTCTCCACTCTACTTTAACAAGAAATGTGCACCCTTTTATTTTAATTGCTATAGTTTTTGACACTAAAATAATTTATTTCATCCCACTCATAATAGGCAGTAGTCCAAATTCAAAACTTAAGAAAATTGAGGTGGGCGATAAAGGTCCGAAATAGAATATCTTTCATCAGTGAGAGCTGATGATTAGTTAATGAAGGAACCCCCCACTGATTGAAGTTCAGCTTTATAATAAGATTTTATGCACCTAAGATATTTAATAGTTTGATGTTGTTGGATTTCTGGAATTATGAAATTCAATCAAATAGAAAAAGTTTCCTATTTGCCTAGAGTTGATCCCATATTTAGAGTTATACTATTTTTGTAAAGGTAAAATAACATTCTATATTAAGGTGGGATAAGTATGAAGGTAATGCCGTTACAAAAAAGAAAGATTTCAAACAGTCGTCTCGTGTTTGGGTGTATGGGTTTAGGTGGCGGTTGGAATCAAAATGGTATAACTGAGGAAGATATTATCCATGCAGAAAAAGCAATTGATGCGGCTCTTTCAATTGGGATAACCATGTTTGATCATGCTGATATCTACACATTTGGTAAAGCGGAGCAGGTTTTTGGGGAGGTATTAAAACGTAGACCACAATTAAGAGAACAAATCGTTCTTCAATCGAAATGTGGGATTCGCTTTCCAGAAGGTGAACTTCCAAACCGTTATGATTTTTCAACTGAGCATATCATAAACTCTGTTGATGAAATACTGGCGAGACTTGGTGTTGAATACTTAGACATATTATTACTACATCGTCCAGATCCATTAATTGAACCCGATGAAGTAGCTGATACTTTCGAGATTTTAGAGAAGTCAGGCAAGGTTCGAAATTTTGGGGTTTCTAATATGAATGTTGCCCAAATGAAGTTATTACAATCTTATTGTTCTTCGCCGATTGTCGTAAATCAACTAGAAATGAATTTACATAAGCTAGACTGGTTAGAGCAAGGAGTTTTAGTAAATCAAAGTTCAGGAACTCAGTATAACTTTTCTGATGGAATTATCGAACATTGTCGATTGGAAAATATTCAAATCCAAGCTTGGGGGCCGTTAGCAAAAGGTATCTACTCAGGAAAAGAGGTAGAGAATGCAACGGAATCTTATTTACAGACGAAACAATTAGTCAAAGAAATGGCCGAAAATAAGGAAACGACAATGGAAGCGATAGTTCTCGGTTGGCTAATGAGACATCCAGCTCTTATTCAGCCAGTAATTGGTTCAGCTAATGAAACTAGGATAAAAAATTGCGAAGATGCTACAAGACAATCACAGCTTATGACAAGAGATGAATGGTATTCTCTATATGTAGCTTCACGTGGGAAGTTGATGCCTTAATTTAGAGGTGATCGAAATATAGTTAGGGTAAGAATACGTAATGAAAGAGGCTGTCTGTTTAAATCAAGACAGCCTCTTTTCCTTTATCCCACTCTTAAAAGCAGTAAGCCCCCCCTTCAAAACTTAAGAAAATCGAAAAGTTTAGGTGGGGAATTAACTGTTCCAAAAGGTCCGATAAAGTATAACTTTCGTCAGCGAAAGCTGATGATTTGTTATACTTATGGCTGGTGGTATAAGTTAAACGAACAATCAGTGTGGAATGAAAGCCCCCCCACTGATTGTAGTTCAGCTTTTAAAAAACTTTTTCTTGTTAAAAGGTCATTAGGACCTAAGAGAATTAGGAGGAAGGAAAACCTAAACTCTTTATTTAAGTTATACTTAATGTAATTGTTGTTGAGCCATTTGTACAAGGCGTTTCGTAATTTCTCCACCAACTGAGCCGTTGGAACGAGAGGTTGTATCAGGTCCAAGTTGAACTCCAAATTCTTGTGCAATTTCATACTTCATTTGATCGAGGGCTTGCTGAACTCCAGGTACTAAAAGTTGATTTGAACTGTTGTTTCTCTGTGTCATTACAATTACCTCCTTAATAAAGTTGGTAATAGTATGTGTGTATAGAAATAGGATATACATATTTTGTGCAGTTTACATAAAAAGGATGTATTATGATGTTGAACGTTTATTTTGTTTATTTTCTAATAAGGTTAAACCCCTCCTCAATATCTCTTTTCTTAAAATAGCAATGAATTCTGCATCCAGATTTAGTTCCTTAGCTTTTATATAACTATCCAACAAAAGACTATCCTTTAATTGATGCAAAGAAATCACCTCCTGGATTAACTTACTTACATAATTCCCTAAAATAAGAAAGGAAAACCCATAATTCGATTCCAACCCAACGTATGTGCTTTTTCAATAGAGAATTCAAGTAACATAAACTTAAAATGTATGTTATTTTTTTTATAATCAGAATTTATAAATTTCTAACTTGGAAACTGTCCAGCTCCAGGCGCCATCGGCTCGATCACTTCAGACCTTCTCTTTCGGTCAAAAACCGACCGCTACGAGCAGGTCTTCCAGTGTTTGTCGCCGATAAGCGGGCGCCTTGCGCTTTTCTTGTTACAATTTTTTTGACACGGTTTTGAAAAAAATATAGAATGTGGAAGTATTTTACATAGTTGAAAGGGGTTTGAAAATTAGTGCAATCGTTAAATGGAAAAGTAGCATTTATTACTGGGGCCGGAAAAGGAATAGGGAGAGCTACGGCCATTGCCTTAGCTAAGGAAGGTGTTAAAGTAGGATTATTAGCAAGAACAGAAACTGATCTTATTGAAGTTACAAATGAAATTGAAACATTTGGTGGAGAAGTTAAGTTCGCAAAGGCTGATGTATCCTCTTTAGAACAAGTAGAGAGAGCTATCGAACAACTTACGGAAAAACTTGGGTCTGCGGATATTTTAATTAACAATGCTGGAATAGGGAAATTTGGTCCGTTTTTGGAGTTATCTCCAGAAGAATGGAAAAATATGATAGATGTTAATTTATTGGGAGTCTATTATGTAACTCGTACAGTTCTCCCACAATTAATTGAGAAAAATGGTGGTGACATCATTAATATTTCATCAACTGCTGGGCAAAAAGGTGCACCTGTCACTAGTGCATATAGTGCTTCGAAATTTGGTTTGCTAGGTCTTACTGAATCGTTGGCATTAGAAGTTCGCAAGCATAAAATTCGTGTTTCTGCACTAACGCCAAGCACAGTTGCCACAGAATTAGCATTTAAAGAAAATCTAACGGACGGTAATCCAGAAAAAGTTATGCAACCGGAAGATTTAGCTGAGTATATGGTTGCCCAATTAAAATTACACCCTCGAATCTTTATTAAATCGGCGGGACTTTGGTCAACAAATCCATAAATGCGTACTCATAAACGTAGTTAATTTATGGCGAGGAAAAAAAGCACATTCAACTTCGAATGTGCTTTATTTTTTTAATATTAAAAGTGAGAGGCTTTTGATTAGACCACTCTTAACAATTGTTGTTATTTTTACAATTTGTTAAATCCTGAGCATCGTTTTCATTAGAGAACTCAGTATTTACATCATCAATGTTAAGGTCGAGATTGTTATCGTTATTATCGTTAACATTATTATTTTGTTTATTGCGATTAAGTTTCTTGTTCGCCATAATGTATCACCTCCCTGAATTAATTTTTCCTTATTTTCGTTATTAATTCTGTAAAGAGCAGACATTTTTTCTGATGTGTCTAACATATGAATTTTTCACTTTCAAAGATTAAGTATAAAATCCTTGGGTATAATAATAAATTTACCGAAGGATTACTTAATGTGTAAAAAAAAGTCGCTTTTTATGCACCGCTTAGAAATAGTGTTTTCTTTTTTCGGTACAATAAATCCTAATCCTCCATAAATCGCTTTATCCCACTTTTAAGGGGAAGTAAGACTCCCGCCTCAAAACTTAAGAAAATCAAAAGGTGGGATGAAGGAAAAAACCACTGATTGAAGTTCAGCTTTATATTAGAAATGGCGTTCAAGTAGATATAGTATGAGAATTATTCCAACTAGTACAAGTTTACCTACATGTAAAACCTTCTCAATACCTCCTAAAGTTTAGTAAATATTCACAAAAAAATGAAATAATTATTGTTAATTTTATTGACAAACATAATTTATTTCGTTATCCTCAGTTTAGAATTAAATACCTCGTTAGGTGAGGCTCCTGTGTTGGAGAAATGCTGCTGCCCAAAAACGTCGAAAGACGCCAATGGGTCAACAGAAACCATCGAATTAAGGTGGTTTTTAATGTAGCTGGATGATTATCCTATGCCACACAGTGCTAAAGCTCTACGAATGGAGGAAATCAAGATTTTTTGTGTTGCCCTGGGTAATACATATTATTTTGTCATGCAAAAAACACCTTCATTTGTGATGGTGTTTTTTTATGTTTGATTTAAAAGGAGGTGGGGTAATGGATAGTGACTCGAGTAGTAGTAGGATAAACAGTATCTTAAACATAATTAATGTTAGAGTAACACACACTACAAAAAAGATAAGGAGGAATTTCATTACTACATCCCAGATGCAAAGTATGGTGAATTCCTACTAGGAGGGAAACCAACATGGTAAGATTAGACCAACAAAATCGTGAGAATTACACGAAACAAATTATTCAAACACTTGTTGATACGAATATGACCGATTTTAGAGAGTTATTTTTTGAATTACATCCAACTGATCAAATTGATTTATTAAATTCGGTTACAAAAAAGCAAAGAAGTGTTATTTATAAATTTGTTAAACCTGAGGAATTTGCAGAAATATTCCAAGGTTTAGAAGTTGATAAACAAAAACTTTATATTTCCGAATTACAACAAAATTATGCTATAGATGTTATCAATAATATGCCATATGATGATATCGCTGATTTCTTAGGGGAACTTTCAGAAGCTACAAAAGAACTTTATCTAAGTAAAATGAAAAAAGAAGAAGCTGAAGAGGTTATCCAACTATTAAAGTATGACGACCAAACAGCCGGAGCAATTATGACAACGGAGTATATATCTGTTTCGTCAACAGATACGGTTGTTAATGTTATGGGACGCTTACGACTAGAGGCTCCAGAGGCGGAAACGATTTACTATCTTTATGTTGTTGATGAACAATTAAAATTGGTGGGCGTAGTTTCTTTAAGAGATTTAATTATAGCTCCTTTGGAACAGAAAATTGAAGAAATAATGCTCACTAGAGTTAGATCAGTGGAGACACATACTGACCAAGAAGAAGTGGCTAGAGTTATGAGAAAGTACGACTTTTTAGCCATCCCTGTTACTGCTCAAGGGAAACTTGTTGGGATCATTACTATTGACGATATCATGGACGTTGTTGAAGAAGAAACAGAAGAAGATTTTGGAGAAATTTCAGCGACGCGTGGTTCAATCGATGCAAATATCTCTTCGTTTTCAGCAGCGAAAAAGCGTGCACCTTGGATTATTATGTTAATGTTTTTAGGTCTTATTACTGCTGGAGTTATAGGTGAATTCGAAGAAACTCTTGAAGCAGTAATCATTCTAGCTGTTTTTATTCCATTAATTATGGATTCAGCTGGAAATACGGGTACACAAGCTTTAGCTGTTGTGGTACGTGGTTTAGCTTTAGGTTCAGTGGATAGTTCCTCTATAGGAAAAATGTTGAAACGTGAATTTGGAACTGGTTTATTACTTGGGTTATTTTGCGCGATTACATTATTAATAGTTGTTCCTTTCGTTTATCCTGAAGGTGGACTTATTTTAGCAGGAATTGTAGGGGTATCATTATTCTTTACGCTAAGCTTTTCAACGATGGTTGGGGCGACTGTACCTTTAATTATTAGAAAGCTTAATATTGATCCAGCGGTTGCCTCGGGTCCTTTTATTACAACGATAAATGATATTATGGGCTTAATTATATACTTCTCAATTGCAACAGCCCTTTTAGATTATTTACCTCAATAGATTAATTGCTTCGTTAGGTGAGGCTCCTGTGTTGGAGATACGCTACTGCCCAGAAATGTCGAGAGACGCCAATGGGTCAACAGGAACTATCGAATAAGGTAGTTTTTAATGTAGCTGGAATTTTCCTATGCCACACAGTGCTAAAACTCAACATGGAAGATATGTGTTTTCAAAATTTTTGGCGCCTTCTTTTTGTTGAAGGTGCCTTTTTCCTTATTTAGGGTATGCTAACAAATATTATTAAAGTTTAAAGAGGGTGAAAAAACATGGTTTTTAAAGAAGAAATATTATTGAAGTTATGTATTGCACTTATTTTTGGATTGTTAATTGGTATCGATCGTCAGTTAAAACATAAACCACTTGGCTTAAAAACAAGTATGGTTATTTGTGTTGCAAGTTGCTTAGTCACGATTGTGTCAATTGAGTCTTTTTATAACTTCGCATCTCCTACGTTTAATGCCATGGATCCTATGCGATTAGCTGCTCAAATCGTGAGTGGTGTAGGTTTTTTAGGAGCGGGTGTAATTTTACGCAGACAAAATGATGTGATTTCTGGTTTAACGAGTGCTGCGATGATATGGGCTGCTTCAGGTTTAGGAATTGCTATTGGTGCAGGATTTTATTTTCCGGCGATGATTGCCGTTTTTCTTTTAATCATAGCCGTAAACCTTTTACCGAGTGTAGTTAAATCAATAGGACCAACTGCATTACGGCAAAGAGATGTGTCGGTACGTGTTGTTATGGAGCCGAATTATCGTATGACAGAATTAATTAGAGCGATTGAGAAAAAAAGTGATGGATTAAACGAAACGGAAAAGAGCGATCTTAAAATAAGACATATAAAAATAAAAGATATCGAAAATGGAAATCAACAAATCGATTTAACCCTTTCTGCTCCAGAAAAACAATATACAACAGAAATATATTATTTAATTAAAAAAATTGATTATGTTCTTACCGTTGAAGTCGAGCATTTATAAGAGGATGAGAGGAGGCTCTAATTCATGAAAAAAATCACTGTGAAAAATAGGGAAGAATTTACGTATTATCTCTTTTTATATTTAAAAAACGAAGATGAGGAAAAGTTTCGTGAGGAATTTTTAGAATTACACCCAACAGATCAAAATGAAATTTTTAAATTAATGAGCAATGAGAAACGAAAGCGTGTGTATAAGTATGTTACAGCAAGGGAGTTTGCAGATATTTTTAGTGGATTACAACATTATGAACAAAAAATGGTTTTTAGTGAACTTGATGATTCATATGCACTTGAGATGTTAAATGAGCTTCCAGCTGATGAGATTACTGACTTTTTTAGTGAGATTCCTGAACATATTTCTCAGTACTTATTAGAGAAAATGGATAAAACAGAAGCAGATAATATTAAGCATTTATTGTCTTATAAGGAAAATACAGCAGGTTCATTAATGACAACTGAATTCGTTACGGTATTACCTTCACAAACGGTTTCGGAAATATTGGAACGTTTACGGATGGAAGGAACAGATGCAGAAACGATTTATTATTTATACGTTACAAACGATACAGGGAAATTAACTGGGGTTGTTTCATTACGTGAGCTCATAACAGCTTCGCTTAATGAAAAGGCCGAGAAAATTATGAAAGAACAAATAATCTCAGTTTCACCACTAGCAGATCAGCAGGAGGTATCAAAAGTTATTAAAGATTATGACTTTCTTGCTGTCCCTGTTGTAACTTCTAACGGAAAGATGCTTGGGATTGTTACTGTAGATGATATTTTAGATGTAATAGAGGAAGAGACATCCGAAGAAATTGGAGAAATTTCTGCAGTGAAAGGAGCGCTTGATCTTGAAGTAAGCTCTATGGAAGCTACCAAAAAACGATTACCTTGGCTAATACTTTTATTATTTATTGGCATGTTTACTGCTGGATTAATTAGTAGTTTTGAGGCTACAATTGCAGAAGTAGCTATGTTAGCTGTGTTTATTCCTCTTATTGCTGATATGGCGGGAAATACCGGTACACAGTCTTTGGCGGTCGTTGTTCGTGGATTAGCACTCGATAAATTTGATCGAACAAAAGTTTTTCGTCTATTAAAAAGAGAGAGTTTTACAGGATTGATGATGGGCATTATTTGTGGGATCTTAGTTTCAATTATTGCTCTACTAATACCACAAGGAAATGTCATATTAGGTCTTATAATTGGAACATCCCTATTTGTAACCATCCTATTTTCAACCGTTTCAGGGACGGTTATTCCACTAATCGTTCATAAATTTAAAATTGACCCAGCAGTGGCATCGGGGCCGTTCATTACAACGATTAATGATATTATTGGTTTATTGACTTATTTTTCAATTGCAACTGCCTTATTGCATTATTTATAAATAAGATGAGTTAGCAACTAGTAAATTTATATTTCACACAGAAACTAATCTAGTTCAAAATGCTATGAATAGATTAGTTTGTTAGTCGAGTTGAAGCAGTATATGAAATTTATCGATTTTGGAAAATATTCTTTTAAGCAATTATTGATATTTATCTTTTTCTAATTCATAATTGTATCATGCTATAATCAATTATTCTTAAGTATAGGATAAAGGTTGTTTTTAGTGCAACCTTTTAGGGAGACATGATATGACTGAAGAAAATATTACTAGAATACACTTAAATGGTAAGGAATTTATACTTATAGGAACTGCCCATGTATCAAAACAAAGTGCCCAACAAGTGAAGCAAGTGATCGAAACTGAAAAACCAGATGTAGTTTGTGTTGAGTTAGATGAACAAAGGTATCAATCCATCACAGAGGGTAGTAAGTGGAAGGATATGGATATCTTTAGGGTGATTAAAGAAAAAAAAGCAACATTGCTTTTAATGAATCTAGTTATCTCTTCGTTTCAAAAACGAGTGGCAAAGCAATTTGGAATTAAGCCTGGACAAGAAATGATTCAAGGAATTGAATCGGCTAAAGAAGTTGGGGCAAAGTTAGTATTAGCTGATCGAAATATACAGATAACCTTTTCGCGAATTTGGCATCAAATTGGACTATGGGGAAAAGCGAAGCTTCTCATGCAATTGATCTCAAGTATTTTCAGTAATGAAAGTATTTCGGAAGAAGAGCTCGAAAAATTAAAATCAGAAGATATGCTAAACTCTATGCTGGATGATTTCACAAAAACGTTTCCTAAATTAAAAGTGCCATTAATTGATGAGCGCGATCAATTTTTGGCTAAAAAAATTAAAGATGCTCCAGGTAATAAAGTTGTTGCTGTATTAGGAGCTGCACATGTACCTGGAATAAAAAATGAAATGAATAAAAACCAGGATTTAGAGGCGATTTCTAAACTTCCACCTAAATCCAAAGCACCTAAATTCATTGCCTGGGCAATTCCATTGCTGATTATTGGCATAATTGGATATACATTTTGGGCAAACCCTACAGCTGGTTTTCAACAAACAGTAAGTTGGATATTATGGAATGGAACTTTCTCAGCAATTGGAGCTGCGATCGCATTTGGACATCCACTTGCTATTTTAACTGCATTTGTTATTGCACCATTGAGTTCATTAAATCCATTAATGGCTGCTGGGTGGTTTTCAGGAATAGTACAAGCGTATTTTCGTAGGCCGAGTGTAGGTGATTTTGAAACTCTTTCAGAAGATGTATACACAGTGAAAGGCTTTTGGGGGAATAAAGTAACGCGTATTTTATTAATTGTTGTGCTAACAAATTTAGGGAGTACATTAGGAACTGTCATTGGCGGAGCTGACGTTGTCAGACTGTTCATAGAAAATTTATAAGTTTTTTAGAATGTTTCTTTAACCATATGAAAAAAGGAGATACCTAGTAAAGTTAACGGGTTCAGTTGAGAGATTCAAAACTTGTTTTGACACCCATAATGACAAGTTATTTTAATTAATATATAGTAAGAAAAAGGATGGCATTTGCCATCCTTTTGACGTTTATAGAACGTTTACTCGTTTTTAACGGACACAGGTGACCTTATTTTACCGATATGAACCATTTTTTCGAGCTATCGGACATGAGGTACGTTATTTCATGGAAATTTACTAAATTAGGTGCTAATTTAAGTAAATAGCGTACCTCATGTCCGTTTACCCTTTTAAAATACCCCTTTGTTCACAAATAACGGCTCTCTTGTCCGTTAAAGTTTAAAAGTTTAATATATAGTAAACAACTTCGTTTATTACACAAAACCACCGTTATTTTAGTATAGCCTTCACAAATTATAAAGAGATTTTCTCAGCTGAAAAAATCAGTCCTTATAGTAGGACTGAATTCTCTTTTCGAGGCTATTAATTTTTGTGTCATGTTTTCCTGTTTTCTCACTTAAAAAATCAATGTAATATATAATATCGTCAACCTTTTTAAATATTAAACGAAGAGTACCTTTAACATCGCCCTGTTAACTTTTTTCTATTTGATCAAGCCTTGATAACACTTCTTTAAACTGAAGATCTACTTTATCAAATCGTTCTAAGATGATTTTGAGCAGCTGTTCATTATCCATTTTAATCACCTCTTATAAATACTACGTTTGATTATATAATATACACTAGCTTATTTTCATTCGTAATTAAATTTATTTTTCCTCTGTGTATATTTGTAACAAAAGTAGTTTGTCATTTAGAGAACCTTACTACTAAAATGATTAGTAGTAAGATAGATAATCCAAATTCCCCTTTAAAACTTTTATTTTCTCTCCTTTTTTATTGAAGTATTCTGTTCGTTAGTTAAATACTATATCAATTACTATTTTAACTTATAATTGTCAATTCCTGTCAAGGTAAATCTCTAGCTAACTTTAATGACATTTCCTCTAAACAAGTTGAAATTATAACAAAAAATGGCGTTAAAAACTGTTGTCAGTTTCAACGCCATTTTATCATTGTCATTTTTAATTTTGATCCTTTAACTGAAGCCGTTACTAGTAAGGTTATATCCGTTCTCTGTCAATTAATAATGAAGTTATACATGATCGCTAAATTTCTTACTTACCATTTTATTTAAGACATGATTAATACCTATTGTTTTTTCAACCTGAAGAACGAATGAAATTCCTTTTCCAGGTTGATTAATACCAACTTCTACGTCGATCTGTTCTAAAACTTGTTCGGTTTTTGTGCGATCAATTAACGTTAGAACAATATCTTTTTCGGGCTCAATAAGTATATTAAATAGTTTTGCTTGCTCGTGAATGCCTGTACCCCGACCTGAAATAATCGTTCCACCTTCTGCACCTGCATTTTTTGAAGCATCTACAACGAGATCAGCATCGCCTTTATTCACAATCGTAACAATAAGATCGTAAAGAATTGCTTGAGATTCCACTTGAGATTTCCCCTCCATATGTTCATTGACATCATTTAAACCTATTAGATGATTAATTCCCATTATTTGTTTCGGACATAACATTAATGCAAGCCCTGTCCCTGGATGACAAAGTTTTGCTTCTTCGTTAATGGCGCTTAGTACTTTATTGCATATCTGACTATTAACAAGAGTTAGGATAATTTCTTTTTCTGGAGCAATTGTAATTCCGAGGAAAGATTTGTTTTCGTGAACTCCTGTTCCAGATCCAATTAATACAGTACCACCTTCAGCACCGGCAAGTTTTGAGGCTTTTACGACTTTTTTTGCACATCCTTTTTTTACAATTGTTATGATAAGTTTATGCGCCTTGTTTATGGTGATCATTAGTATGTTGTCGCCCCTTTCCTTCATATAATAGACCTAATGTGAGAACAGAGATAATGGGGGATAATGCAACTAATGCAATCATACCAAATCCATCAAGAAGAGGGTTGCGTCCATCAATCTCAGATGCGACACCAACACCAATTGCTAAAATAAACGTGACAGTCATAGGTCCAGTTGCTACTCCTCCTGAATCAAAAGCGATAGCTGTAAAGCGTTTTGATGAAAAATACATTAGGATTAGCGCAATAAGGTAACCAGGGATAATAAAATACCACAATGGGATTCCAAGCAGAATACGCAACATCGATAAAGCAATTGAAAATGCTACGCCAATTGACAATGTGTATAACATTACTTTTTGAGAAATAGATCCACCTGAAACTTTTTCAACCTCGTGGTTTAAAATTTTGACGGCAGGTTCTGCGAAGGTTGCTACAAAACCAAATATGAACCCAATTGGTACTAGTATCCAATTAAAAGACAAACTTCCTAATTTTTCACCAATCATTTCCCCTACTGGAAAAAAACCTACATGGACCCCTTGTAAAAAGAAAGCTAAACCTAAAAAAGATAACAAAATTCCTTTACCAATGTTAATTAATTTTCTTCGATTTAATTTTAAAAAGAAAAGTTGAAAAAGAAGAAACAAGATTACTAACGGTAATAATGCATAGGTAACTTCTAGCAAAACATGACTAAATCCTTTAAATATTTGAATATTCATCCGAAAATCACTCCTAAGATTAAAACCGCTAAGATTGGTCCAATGGACGCTAGTGCTACAAGACCAAAACTATCACTTGCAGATGCTTTACCTTTCAATACAGAAGCTAATCCAACACCTAATGCTAAAATGAAAGGGACCGTCATTGGCCCGGTCGTAACACCGCCGGCATCGAAAGAAATAGGAATAAAATTATCAGGAGTAAAAGCAGCCAATAAAAAGGCTACTCCATAGCCTAATATTAAAATGTGCGTAATTTTAATATTGAAAATAATTCGAAGCATTGCTAAAGCAACAAATATACCTACGCCTAATGCAACTGAATAAATAAGAATATTACTTGAAATTTCTCCATTAGAAACAAGATCAATTTGTGTTGCTAAGACTCTTACATCGGGTTCAGCAACGGTAACAACAAAACCAAGAAGGAAACCGAAAAATAAAATCATCCACAATTTCTTTGTTTTTGGCAGGGCTGATCCAACCATTTTCCCTACGGGGAGGAGACCGATGTGAACACCTAGAAGAAAGAGGATTAGACCAATGCTGACAAAAACGACACCAACCAAAAATTGTAGAAACATTTCTATCGGTAACCAGATGATTGTAAATTGAAGTATGACAACTACTAGCGTAATAGGAAGTATTGCATATACAACTTCTTTAATCGTATCTTTAACATCTTGCATAATCGTCTCCTCTCATGTTTCATGATAAAATTTTATTAAAAAGGGAGATTAGGTTTTGAGGAAGAAATATTTCTCTTTCCTTTTCCGTTACAACGAGGACAATTCACTTTTACTTTTAAAAGTTTCAAAAAAACTTTCGTAACTTTACCGGTACCATGACATTTTTTACAAATCACAATAATTGCCATAATCCCACCACTTTCTTAAGTTTATCATATTTAATTTAAAAATTCTGAAATTTTGTTTTAGAGTAAGGAGTAATGGTCGTTTATTATCCTAATAATTCCTATTATAATGTATATTCAGAATTTACGTTACTTATAACTATGGTATAATAATATTATGTAACATTAGAGGAAAGGTGACTAACAAATATGGAATTTGTTGAGGCCATTAAAGACCGCAAAAAAATAAAAGAAATAAAAGAAGTTTTATTCAAAAGATCGAAAAGAGATTATCTTTTATTTACTTTAGGTATAAACACTGGATTAAAAGTAAGTGATTTGTTAAATCTTAAAAAATATGAAATCGTCGAAAGAAATGATCGTGTTAAAGACTATCTTAGTGACTGTGACAAGGAGACAAGCCTAGTTTATTTAAATGAACAAGTAAAAACTGCTGTGTATGAATATCTGAAAACGGTTCCTTTCTTGTCTGATGATGATTATGTGTTTAAATCCAAAAAAGGTACCGCTCCAATTACTCGACAACAAGCATATCGAATTATTAATTCTGTAGCTAAAGAAGTTGGGATAAATTCAAAAATTGGTACACATACTTTACGGAAAACCTTTGGCTATCATGCGTATTGTGGTGGTGTAGCAGTTTCAATTTTACAAAAGTTATTTCACCATTCTTCAAAAGGGGAAACAATGAAATATATTGGCATTGAAAAAGGAGAAAATATACGCTCTCAAATTGATGTGAATTTATAGGAGAAAAGGTAGGTGTTTCGATGAAAAGGTTTTTTGATTACTTGTTATTAACAGTAGGTTCAATCATTGTTGCTGTAGGTCTTGAGTTAATCTTAGCCCCGAATGGAATGGTAGATGGTGGTGTAACTGCTATTGCTATTATGAGTAATGCATTATGGAATATCCCAATATGGTCTGTTTTTATTTTATTAAATATTCCGTCTTTGATTATCGCTGGTAAGTATATGGGGAGAAAATTTGTTTTTCGTACACTTTATGCTAATGTCTTAACTTCAGGAGCATTAATATATTTTGCACCTTTTCTGGCCATTACCTCATCTGAAGTATTAATTGTATTATACGGTGGGTTATTACTAGGACTAGGTATTGGTTTGGTTGTGACAGCTGGTGGTGCGATAGATGGCTCTGAAATGATAGCTATTTGGATGAATAAAAAATACGGAATTTCTGTAAGTAAGTTTTTATTAGCCATAAACGCTTTTATCCTCTCGATGGCAGCTATTGTTTTTTCTTTAGAAAAAGCGATGTTCTCAATAGCAGTATTTTTCATTGTTGCAAAGGTTATTGATTTTATTTTAGACGGAATCAATCAAGGTAAAGCAGTAATGATTATTTCGAGCCAGCCAGAAGAAGTAGGGAAAAAGTTAATTGATGAATTAGGTATTTCAATCACTTACCTTAAAGGAGCAGGTGGGTATACTGGTGATGAAATTCAGCTTATTTATTGTATCACTGATAGATTAATGTATCCCAAGTTAAAGGACGTGGTCTTATCTATAGATTCATCTGCCATTCTTGAAGCGTCTCTAGTAACAGAAACAACTGGACTAAAGAAAAGGTCATTGATTAAATAGTGGTTGAAACTCATAATCCTAGGAAATAAAATAAATATTGAACTTTGTTTTTCTGTAAAATATACTTTTATTAGTATTTAGGAAGATCATAGTATTATAAAAATCTTTAAATACACACCACAAGTCTAAGTAAACTACGATTGAGTGGGTTAATAATAATGGGTTATTCTCGGTTACACCTACCTGGTTGACTTTTGGGTAGATTAAATTTCTAAGGAGTGGAGAAAGTTGTTACATAATCAATATGTAGTTTTTAAGCTAGAAGAAGGTGAATATGGAATTGATATTATGAACGTAAAAGAAATATCTGAATGTCCAACGATGACAATGGTTCCTAATTCACCAACTTTTATTGAAGGTGTGATTAATTTAAGAGGAAATGTTATTCCGGTTATTAATCTAAAGAAAAAATTTCATTTGATAGATACTCAAATAAAGGAAACTAGCAAAATTATTATTAGTAGTTTAGAGGATAATCGAGTTGGTTTTATTGTAGATGATGCTTCTCAAGTTTTAACGTTAATGCAATCGGACATTCAAAGTCGTCCAGAGTTACTTGGTGTAATTAATGAAAAATATATAAATGGTATTGCAAAAGTTGAAGAAAAATTAATTATTCTAATAGACCTATTGGAAACGTTAACAGCTGATGAAATAAAATCTATAAAAGATACGAAAGTAGGTTAATCTTTAGATTATTCGTAGTGAATTTAGGGATTTATCCCATTCTTAAGGGGGAGTAAAACCCCAATGACTGAAGTTCAGCTTTATCAATATTAATTTTTTAATAGGGTAACATAAGGTATTCTTAGAGGAAAAGACTTTGTTCAAAAAAGTCTTTTTCTCTATTTTTACATAATCAGAATTTATAAATTTCTAACTTAGAACCTGTCTAGCGCAAGCAGCCTACGAGCTCGGTCACTTCAGTTAAGTTTCTGACTTCAATGCCTTCTTGGATTTCTTCTTGAAGATGCTCCATGCTACTTTGCTCCTGCGATTAATTGTCGCACAAAACACTGCTTCGAGGAAGTTTGCTACGAAGCTAGGCTAGAAGACGCAGAAGCACGCGGAAGCCAAAGACGGCTTTGCGACGAGCAAACGGAGTGGCACAGGAGCAGCTGCTCGTGACCAAGATGCTTGCGCTTTTCTTGTCATCCAATATTCATTATGAGACTGTGTTCACTACATAATTTTACTGCTCCTCTTAACAAATGTTGTATTTCCTGTATAATAAAATCTGAAATAAGTTTATCTTTACTATCAAAATACACGCATCATAATGGTCTTGAAATTTTTTCTATAATGAAAAGGAATTTAGCAATTATTAGAGTAAAAAAGTTGAAAGAGAGTGAGAACAATATGGGCCGTAAGTGGAACAATATTAAAGAAAAAAAAGCATCTAAAGATGCTAATAATAGTCGTGTCTATTCAAAATTCGGGTTGGAAATTTATGTAACGGCTAAGCGGGGTGAACCAGATCCAGAATCAAACCAAGCACTAAAATTCGTTATTGAACGGGCAAAAACGTATAATGTACCGAAAGCCATTATTGACCGTGCTATTGAAAAAGCCAAAGGCGGTACTGAAGAGTCTTATGATGAACTTCGTTATGAAGGTTTCGGTCCAAACGGATCAATGGTTATTGTTGATGCCCTAACGAATAACGTAAATCGTACTGCAGCTGAAGTACGTGCTGCATTTAATAAAAATGGTGGGAATTTAGGGGTAAATGGATCTGTTGCTTATATGTTTGACGCAATAGCAGTAATTGGGGTCGAAGGTAAAACTGAAGAAGAGGTTCTTGAATTACTGTTGGAAGAGGACGTAGAAGTGCGTGATATCTTACAAGAAGAAGAAGCAGTAATTATTTATGCAGAACCAGATCAGTTTCATGCCGTACAAGAAGCATTCAAGAGTGTTGGGATTACTGAGTTCACAGTTGCTGAACAAACAATGCTTCCGCAAAATGAAATATCCCTTACTGAGGATGCGAAAATAAAATTCGAAAAAATTATTGATACGTTAGAAGATTTAGATGATGTTCAACGAGTGTACCATAATGTTGATTTAGGTGAATAATTATAAAAAGCAAACCTTTATAGTATTGAAGGTTTGCTTTTTTCAAAGGGATAATTAATAATTGTAGTAGGAAAGCTATGTAAATTTAACACCTACCTGAACGAGGTTACTTCACCTGATTTTATGAAGGTAAAAAGTGGGCTAGGAAGGCGTTTTGTATAAAGATATAATCAAAAAAATAATGCTTATTTTCTTATGTTTTCCTTATTTACTAAGTTTTATATAGGTGGTGATTGGTTGGTTAATTTACTATTAAATGTTCTTACCATTTTAATAGGAGTATTCATATATTATATCTTTGTTTTTAATAAACAGGTTCACGATAAATATCAAAAACCTCTCATCGGCTTCGTGGCAATTGTTAGTATTGTGCTCTGTATGATATTTCCTGCTGAAAATATCAATGACTATCTTTATGATTTAAGAGTAATCCCTTTTATTATCGGGGCTATTTATGGTGGGAGAAATGTGGGAGGGGTCCTTTTAGTTGCTTTTATCCTGTCACAATACATACTTATTGGTAGCGGTACCGGGTTTTATTTAACAATTTTTCAAGGTCTTTTAGTAATGATTTTCACACATATTGTAAGCCCTAATTTTAAAAGTTATAGCATACGAAAAAAACATCTAATAGGATTAGCATTCTTGTTAGTGAGTTGGACAGTAAATGTCTTAAATCATTTCTTTTTCATGCCGCATACGTTAGATTATTATTTCTTATCAATATTAATCTTCCATTCTGTTACTCTGCTTTTAACTTATTCATTGATCATTCATATTATTGAATACATTAGACAAAATCAAAAAATGCAAGAAGAAATAAATGAAATAGAAAAACTAAGAGTTATAAGTGAACTTGCTGCTAGTGTTTCACATGAAGTACGCAATCCACTTACTGTGACGAAAGGCTTTCTACAATTGTTAAAGGATAATGAAATTACCTACGACAAGAGAAAAGAGTATTTAGATTATTCTTTATGTGAACTAGATCGAGCTAAGGCCATTATTACAGGTTATTTAACATATGCCAAACCTTCTAATGGGAACGCACTAACAAGCATAGAGGTTTCTGAGGAAATTGACAAAGTTGTTCAGGTGCTAATGCCGTATGCGCTTATGCGAGGAGTAGAACTTTCTGTAGAAAATATAATGGAAGTTTATGTCATTGGTGATCCCCAAAAGTTTCAACAATGTATTGTAAACATTGTAAAAAATGCAATTGAGGCAATGAACGAGGGTGGAAAAGTGATTGTCAATACAAAACTAAAGCACCAAACGTTAATTCTTTCAATTCAAGACTTTGGTGAAGGGATGTCGAAGGAAGAAATTTCGTTACTCGGTTTACCGTTCTATTCAACAAAGGAAACAGGAACTGGTCTTGGAATAATGGTTGCCTATAGTATTATTAAATCAATGGGATGGAAAGTAGATATAAAAAGTAGAGAAAGTGTTGGAACTACTTTTTTCTTGGAAATCCCATTATCTAATTCGAATAGTAAAAGTTACATTAGCTAAGTGAATTTCATAATTACCTAAATGGAGCTACATAAGTCTAAATATTGTTGAAAACGGTATTCATCCAACAACATTTAGTATCAGAGTAGCGGAAATAAACAATTATGAAATTCATTAAGCTAAGTAAATATACAATAAAAGCTTCTTCATTCTTGCCACTAAGCGATTATATATAATTGTGTAGGTTTGATCGTAACTAAATAAAAAGAATTATCTAGCTTGTTTACTTATGAAATATACGTAATTAAATGCTAAGCGAATTTTCTTACTGAATTAAGATATTCATTAAATAAAAACATCGGATGGATCTGACTGTGAGGGTTAATGATAATGAACTTTCTGCTTTTAAATGTATTGATTATCTTACTATGTGTGTTTATTTATACTATCTTTTTCCTAAACTCAAAAATGGATATCACAAACCGGAAAGTTATCTTAGTCGTAATATCAGGTGTTGGAACTGTACTTTGTATGTCATTTCCGTTTAGTGATATTTATGGTCATTACTATGATTTACGCTTAATTCCATTTATGTTAGGAGCGCTATATGGTGGAAGAGCTGTTGGCTTATCAGTGTTTCTTCTCATGATTTTCTATCGCTATTTCATAGATGGAGGTACCGGTTTTTACGTAGCTGTTGCCCAAGGATTTATTTTATTAGTACTCACCTATTTCTTTAGTCCTCAATTTAAACAATATGTTTTCAAGAAAAAATTAGCTTTTACCTCAAGTGTCACTCTTTTATTAATAGTTATGACTTTTTCTATTAACATTTTTCTTATACCTAGTAAATTAGACCAACACCACTTTAGTGTTCTATTAAACTATTCAATTGTATTATTCCTAACATTTTTCTTAGTTATCTATATGATTGAATATATACTTCGTAATCGGAAAATAGCGCTAGAATTTAATGAATCAGAAAGACTCCGTGTAGTTAGTGAGCTAGCAGCAAGTGTTTCTCATGAAGTAAAAAATCCGTTAACAGTAACCAGAGGTTTTATTCAATTGTTGTATGAAAGAGATTTGGATCAAAACAAAAAAGAAGAGTATATTGATTTTTCACTTCAAGAGCTAGATCGAGCGCAAGAAATTATTTCTGATTATTTAACATTTGCTAATCCAACTGAGAAGAATATGTTTATTTCAATAAATGTGAATAAAGAAATAGAATATTTAATTCAAGTTATGGCTCCGTTTGCTTTAACAAATAAGATTAAATTAATATTTGAAGAAAGTTCTGATTGTTTCTTAATAGGAGATAAACAAAAGTTTCGTCAATGCTTAATGAACTTAGTTAAAAATGGTATTGAAGCAATTCCAAATGGGAAAAGTGGTGAGATTACTATAAGTGTTAAAGTGTTGGAGTGTGAAATCATTATTAGTATTAAGGATAATGGTATCGGTATGTCTCACCAACAGCTAGAAAAACTGGGATTGCCATATCATTCTACAAAAGAAAAAGGAACAGGACTAGGTACGGTCGTAGTATACAATGTGGTTAAGTCTATGGGTGGCCTAGTTCAGGTTGAAAGTGAAAAAGGAAAAGGAACGACATTTACGTTAATATTTTCGAACAATGATAAAGCTCCACACACTAAATAAGTGAATGGAGCTTTTTTTAAATCAGAATTTATAAATTTCTAACTTGGAAACTGTCTAGCTCCAGGCGCCAACGGCTCGATCACTTCAGACAAGCAACGGACTTCAATTACTGCTTGAGATCCTTCGTCGATTAGCCTCATGTAGCTTTGCTCCTGCGGTTACTCGTCGCACAAAACACTGCTTCGAGGAAGCTTGCTACGAAGCTATGCTAGAAGACGCAGAAGCACGTAAATGTAAGAAGCCAAAAAGCGGCTTCTGTCAAAGGCCTTCCAGTGCCTTTCGCTCGTGACCAAGGCGCTTGCGCTTTTCTTGTTAAAAGTTATACCAATTTGACATAAACCAAAACGTGCCTATCGTGAAAATGATGTAACCGAATCCAACCGTTGAGATCTTTTTTAAATGTTTTTGTTGCGCTTCTATGTCTTTTTCTAATTGATATAGTTTTAGTCGTTTAGAGAATATTCCTAGAAAACCTCCAATTACTAGCACTAATATTACTGAAATCCATACACGTAAAGAAGTGTAATCTGGAAAAATAATAAATCCTGTAATTAGAGACACAAATAAAGCTAAGTTAGCGAGCATAACAAGAATTTTCCATAGCTTTGGTGCTGGTAGCCGTTGTTTCTTTTTGCTTTTTACAAAAGCGATAATAGGCAGTGGTAAAAGTATTAAAAATAATATTGAAAAAAGTTGATGAGCTATTAATGATAACATAAGTGCATACCTCCTATAATTCTCACATGAACTTACAATATCAATATAGTCAAAGAGAATCAAATTAAATGCATAAAGAAGGAAAAAAACAGAGGGTTAATTATTTTTGAAAATTTCTCACCAATCGTTTAATGTTATAATAGAATATATATATTAATACGAATTCGCCTATAAAATTTGGTAAACATAAATTTAGAATATTGGTTGAAAGGAGTTAAACATGGCAACTACACATAGATATTCAAAAGGTGAGGAAATTGCAAACGCCATAAGTCATGGAGTTGGGGTCGTATTTAGTATTTCTGCATTAACGTTGTTGATTGTGTTTGCTTCTATGGAGGGGGCAGTTTCAAGTATAATTAGCTTTACCGTTTACGGAGTGACGATGGTACTATTATATGTATCATCCACATTACTTCACGCATTCCCAGAAGGTAGGGTGAAAAATCTTTTTGAAATTTTTGACCATTCCTCCATTTATTTGTTTATTGCAGGTTCTTATACCCCAATCTTAGTAAATGTTATTGGTGGCAAGTTGGGTTATTCATTACTCGCTATACTCTGGTCTATTGCTGGATTAGGTATTGTTTTTAAAGTATTTTTTGTTCGACGTTTTTTATATACATCTACCCTTTTGTATATTTTGATGGGGTGGTTGATTGTCTTTGCGTGGCAACCGCTAGTGAAGAATTTTCATGATATTGGTGTTGTTTTGTTAATTATTGGTGGATTATTATATACAGTCGGTGCTTTATTTTATATGTTTCGTTGGTTCCCTTTTCATCATATGGTTTGGCACATTTTTGTTTTAGCAGGTACAGTTGTACACTTTTTGGCGATATTATTATTTGTATAGGGTACTTCAAGGGTTAGTAAGTCAATATTAAAAAATAAGAGCGTTCAAAGTGAAATCTGAACGCTCTTATTCGATATTCCTAGTTAACATTTAACAAATGCAGTGCCGATGATAACTAGTAAGATGAACAGAACTAGAATTAACGTAAAATCAGTGATTGGTTTAGGAGCTGGTGGGTAGCAACTCATGTAAATCACCACCTTTCATTATGGTTAGTACATATTATGCAAGGAATTTTTGAAAGATATGGATAAAAGTAGTATAAGTAGAGAAATGTATATATGTTAATAGATGATTGTATTCTATGAGCTTTCTAAACATAAATAAGTGTCGTGAGTAAGATACGGATAATTGTCAATAAAAGGCATAGATAAAACAACTAATCACCAACAACGCAAGTGATTAGTTGTATAATTAAAACGCTAAATCGATGAGGGAGAGAACCTCCGTTTAATAGACTTAACTTTCTTATCCGTGAGGAAGGGGTTAAATTAGCAAAGATCATTTTCCGCGTAGTGAACTTGGATGTACTAAGTAAAAGTGCAACTAAGGCTCAGCTAGCGTCTTTAGGCTAGGTTTGCTAAGTTTTATCTGAATTTTTTTTAGGGTGAAAGCCCCCCGCCTCTAAGCGTAGCGTAGGTGGGATTTTCCAATCAGGTGGAGTAGACTCTCCACCTGATTTTCCGATGTTTCAGCTTGCTGAAACGATTTCACTATTTCATTTTGCCACGCGCATCGACTAACCATTCATCGACGATTAATCCGTTATGATGCACAATGTAATGATCAAAAAGGTTAGCTACTGCACAAGAATGGTTTGGAATAATTTGAACTTTATCAGTAAGTTTTAATGAAGTTTTGCTAGAAAGAGTACCGACACCGTGTTCCTCCGATAATCGCGCAAGAGTAACTTCAGGATAATTAATGATCGAACCATATCCAATAACACTCTTGTTTCCATGAGCTCCTTGGTCCAGTGATAAAGCTTTACTACCTGTATCAAAAATAATCCGTTCCTTCTTGCAACTAACGACTGATGCAAGGACGGTTAGTGCACATTGAGATGGAGTGGTTATACCTAAGCCAACCTGACACATATCAAAAAAGGCGGCGTTTCCAGGACGGATTTCTGTTATCCCTTTTATTTTTGCACCAAACTTAAATGTCGGTGTAGAACCTATGCTACGGTGTTTGATAGGTATATCTACTTCTTCACATGCCTTTGCGCTTTGTAATACAACTTTAGCTTCAGTCATAGCAATGGCTTTAATTTCCTCTAGTGAACTTGCAGCATAAGAATGCCCTGCATGCGTAAAAATACCTGTTAATGTAAGGTTAGGTAATTTTGTAATAGATGTAGCTAACTCGACAACTTCCTCAACTTCAATACCACAACGGTTTAGCCCAGAATTTATTTTGATCCAAACCTCTAGTCGATTTCTTCCTATAAATGCTTTATTTACAAGAATAGCTTGCTCAATTGAATCTATAGCAATAATCGTTTCTGTTTTTTCTGCCAAAGATTGCAGACGTTGTAGTTTACGAGAGCTAGAAAGAGGATAGGCAATTAAGATATTAGTAATTCCTGCTTCAGCCATTATTTCGGCCTCTTCAAGCTTTGCTACTGTTATTCCACAAGCTCCTTTAGCTACCTGCATTTTTGCAATTTGGATACTTTTGTGAGTTTTTATGTGTGGTCGCCACTGAATGTTGTTCGTTTTAGCTATGGTGCTAACTTCATTTAAGTTTTGTTCAAGTTTAGTTAGGTCAAGTAACATGGCTGGAGTATCTAACGAAAAAATTGATTCGTTTTTCAAGATTTATCACCTCATAAGTTCCTTAGAATATATTTTTTATGAAAGTATAGATTCTTAAAGTTGGAAAGATATTAGCTTTATTCTCTACAGAATGCACCGCTTTCCCTTGGCGAAAAGTAATTAGTTATAAGGTATTCCATTGCTTATCGTAGTGATCAAGACTGCATACGTATTTAGAAAAAGACAATTTTATTTACTATGTGCCTATCCACCATTTACAATGGATATTAATGGAACTTCTAATTTATTTTTAGAAATGAGAAATTTAAAGAGTCCCAATTATAAGAAAAACGAAGCGAATCATAATGGGTTTGTGATGAGTTAAGTTTATGCTTGGCTCTACTTTCCAATTTTACAGCTTTTGTTTGGTTTAGTCTCTTTTTTTCTTTAGGAATGCTCACTGGTCAAAATAGTGATAGTTCAACCTATATCACTATACCAGCATTAATAATTCTTATATTAGGTTTTTTATATGTTAACTGGATTAAACGAAAAAAGAAGAGAGTCGAAGAACAGTTACATGGGTGAAGTTGAAAGTTAAAAAATCTTGTAGGAGGGCTGAAATGGTGAGAGAAGCAGTCATCGTTGAAGCGGTACGAACACCAATTGGTCGGAGAAATGGGATATTAAGTAGTATACGCCCAGATGAAATGTTATCTCTTGTTCTAAATGAGGTTGTAAAAAGGGCGGGAATTAGTAAGAAAGAAGTAGATGATGTCATTTGTGGCTGTGTTACTCAGTGTAGTGAGCAAGCAGCAAATATTGCTAGGATAGCTGCGCTTATCGCTGGATTTCCTAAAGAAGTTCCTGGAGTAACGATCGATAGACAGTGTGGTTCTAGCGAACAGGCTATTCATTTTGCAGCACAAGCTATTCTTAGTGGAGATATGGATGTCGTTATTGCTTCAGGTATAGAGAGTATGTCAAGGGTGCCGATGTTTTCACAGTTTCAAGGTCGTAAAGAAAGTAAAAGGCTTTCTGATCAATATGAAATGGTACATCAAGGTTTGTCAGCTGAACGAATTGCTGAGAAATGGAAATTGAGCCGTCAACAATTAGATGAATTTGCATTGAGTAGTCACAAAAAAGCAATAAGGGCTAGAGAAAAGTTTAAACAAGAAATAATGCCATTGGACATTGAAGTTTATGGTGAAAAATATCGTGTATCTGAGGATGAAGGTCCAAGGGATAACACTTCTTTAGCCAAACTATCTAGTTTAAAAACCCCATTTTTAGAGAATGGGAGAATAACAGCTGGTAATGCTAGTCAAATCAGTGATGGTGCAGCAGCAATATTAATTATGTCAAAAGAAAAAGCCTTACAGTTAGGAGTGAAAGGAAGGTTTCGAATTTTGGCTCGAACCGTAGTCGGTTCAGATCCTACGTTAATGCTAACAGGTCCAATTTTTGCGACAAAAAAGGTATTACAAAAAGCAAGGTTAGCCTTGAAAGATATTGATTTATTTGAAATAAACGAAGCTTTTGCATCTGTGCCTTTAGTGTGTGAAAAAGAATTAGGGATTAATAGGGATAAAATAAATGTAAACGGTGGTGCTATAGCATTAGGACATCCTCTTGGTGCTACTGGAGCAAGAATGATGACAACGTTATGCCATGAATTAGAAAGAAGTGGCTTACGGTATGGACTTACAGCTATTTGTGAAGGATATGGAATGGCAAATGCGACTATTATTGAACGTATTAAGTGAACTACTAAATAAGACACTCATAAGTTTAATGGGTGTCTTATTAACATCAAAGATTATATGTTCCTTGCTATTCACCAAGCTTAAATCCTTCATCAAGGGTAACGAAAGTAAATCCTTGCTCTTTTAATAAAGGAATGGCTAATTTAACACCTTCTGCTGTTCCCTTAGAAGGTTGATTCATATGTAACAAAGCTATCGATCCGGGTTTTGATGATAGTAAGGCTTCTTTAACTTGGTTTGCTGAATAGGTAGCTCCTGCATCACCAAGAATGTCATAGTTTACAACTTCCATCCCCAAATCTTCAACAATTTGAACAGCTATTTCATCATAATAAGCTGTACCAGAACGGAAATAACGAGCTTTTTGACCTGTAAGTTCGTATATTTTTTTATAATTATTGATCACTTCGTCAATCACCTCATGCACACTCGATGTTGCATTAATTCCCCAAGCAGTTCCACCTTTAATTGATAAAGGTCGGTGATTAGTCCCGTGGTTTTCAATCTGAAACTGTTTAAGGTTTGCCAAATAGAGAAATTGTTCCATGTTATTGTCAATCCAACGACTATTAATAAATAATGTAGCAGGAATTTCTTCGTCCACTAAAAAATTGATTAGTTCCTCATCGTAGTCACTTCCCCATGCCCCACCACAGGCATCAAAGGTTAATGCTATGACCTTTTCCATCGTTGGTAGTCTATGTATAACACCAGAAACATTTTCGCCCCATTGCTTTGGCTCCGGATACTGTTGGGCATTTATTTGAATAATTTTTTCTTCAAGCAAATAAATAAAATCATTTTCTAGAAAAGAGATATTCAAAGGTACGTTAATTAATAATCTATTTCTCATTATGTGTCGATGATCGTCAGCTAAGATTATTCTTTCTTTTTGTAAAAGAAAAAAAGCGAAACTCCCAGCGACAATAATATTGACCATTAGTATCAAAGTAATTTTCCTTAGCACTATTTTTTTACCACCTTTATGAGTATGTTTGACTTATTAATACTATGAATTAACGTTGTGTAAAAATATACAAAGCTTTCGTTTGTGATAAAGTCAATTTGTATCATGTGAAATAATCTGTGAAAGTAATAACGCTATTGTTATATCGATATAGTTCTTAGGTGAGAAGGTAAGACCGAATGATTGTTAAATTATTAAAATTTTCGTTTGCAAGGTTATATTTCTTTTCTGGAAAAATTATCTTGAGAAAGTACCTTTTGTAACAAAGTGTTCACAAGAAGTGATGAAAATCACAGAATCTAAGCTGACGTTAATGGTACTCTTTTAACTGTTAGATGAGATAGCTCGTTACTTGTGACTTTTTTTGTCCAGGAGTCTGGGGAGACTTATAAGAAAAGCGCAAGGCGCCCGCCTATCGGCGACAAACACTGGAAGACCTGCTCGTAGTGGTCGGTATTTGACCGAAATCTATGTGCTTCTGCGTCTTCTAGCATAGCTTCCTCGAAGCAGTGTTTTGTGCGACGAGTAACCGCAGGAGCAAAGCTACATGAGGCTAATCGACGAAGGATCTCAAGCAGTAATTGAAGTCCGTTGCTTGTCTGAAGTGATCGAGCCGATGGCGCCTTGCGCAAGACAGTTTCTAAGTTAGAAATTTATAAATTCTGATTAAATAAAATAAACGAATGTTTCGTACTGGCATAACGTGAAAATAAAAAATAATAGGTTTTGGATGAAACTTGGATCCTTACATTATAACACTAGAAAAATGGAATGTTTCAAGTTCAAATTCTTCCTAAGTAAAATTTTCATGAAGGGGTTTTGTTCTTTATTGGGGAATATGGAACAAAAAGAGAACGGTTACATTAGAGTTGGTTTCAATGAACGTATAGGGGGAGCAGTGATGATCCGAAAATATTGTCCGGATGAGTTTCCAATAACGTTAAAATTTACATGTAATTGGAGACATATCAACTAACAAAACAGGATTTTGAAGATTAAACAGTCGGTTGTGGTATTTTAGTTTATGTTAATGAAAAAATGATGTCGTGTTCACTGAAGGCAATCCTGGTCATCCAATTAATAGAGGTTCACTTTGCAGTAAAGGTACTCTACAAGTCAGTTATATACTTATGATAGAAGGCTACAGAAGCCTTTATATCGTGCGTCACGAAGAGATAAATGAGAAGAAAAAGAATGGGATTGGCCATTATGGTGTACCTGATTTTAGCATTTCGGTAGCTGTAGTTGTGCGCCATATCTTCTTATGTATTAGCATCGAAACTATAAAGTATCCAAGGAATGACAAAAGGTGTTGTACCGGTTAAATACGCAAAGAGCATTATACAAATTGGTATGATCAATTAGTAATAAAAGTTGAAATTAAAGAAGCGAAATCTCACAACAGCGATATGGGGGCGTTATGCTCTCCCTCAACTTACTTGAATAAAGGATAGGATAAAAAAAGGAAAGCTGTCCCAATAGTGGACAGCTATTTCTTTTTCTGTAATTAAATTTCGTTTTTAGAAGATGATCAAACTATAACGATGAGATGCATATATGAACACGACAATAATTTCCGAAATTATACAAATCATCAAACAGTCATTTCTTAAAAACAGGATGGAAGAAGCAATTTGATAAGTTAAAAGTTGTAGATATAATGACAAATATTGAAAAAAGTCTCCCAATCATTGCTCAAGTAAAAATGAACGTTTATGATGGAAATTATAAAGAATGGATCATAGAATTAACAGATTTTTTAGGAGAATAAGATGAGAACATCGAAAAAGGTGTGAATAAATTAAAGAAAATAGCTTTATTGTATCGAAGAACAATGAAGGAATTAAGAATTAAGATAGAAAGGTGTACTCATTGTATCGTCACAGTAAAACATTTCTATTTCAAGAAAGAGGTGTGCTCTTTGAAGGCAGGGGCAGTAATATTAGCAGGTGGAAAGTCGAGTCGCATGGGGAAGAATAAAGCCCTTTTACAAATTAATGGAATTACGACTATTGAAAGAACAAAAAATAGTTTGAGAGAAGTATTTGATGACATTCTTTTAGTTGCTAACGATGATGAAAGATATCGATTTTTGAATGTCCCAATTACAAAAGATAAAGTAATAGATAAAGGGCCACTTGCAGGAATACATGCTGGTTTACTTACAGCTAACCATGATACGAACCTTTTTGTAGCTTGCGATATGCCTTTCATTTCTTCAAAGTTAGCCAAATTGTTAGTAGAGTTAAGTGATGGATTTGATGCAGTTGTTCCGGTAATAGACGGCGAACAACATCCTTTGTTTGCAGTCTATAAAAAATCTATTATAAGAGTGATAGAAAATTGTTTTGAAACTAAACAATTAAGAATTAAGTCACTGCTCAATAAAGTTAATGTGAAGTATGTGACAGAAGATCAATTGAAAAATAAAGAAATTGATAAACTTGAACAAGTTTTCTATAATATGAATCATCCTTTTGAATATGAAAAAGCAAAGATAATCGCAAAACAATAGCAACTCTCATAAGAAAAAAGGAAGGAAGTTAATGATGCAATTTTTTAATGTGAAAACAGTAGAGGAAACATATAAACAAATTGAAGAATTAGTAAAATCGGTTAAGGAAACTGAGGAAATACCGTTAGCAAGTTCTCTTCACCGTATAGTAGCTGAAGATGTAGTTGCTACAGAATCGGTCCCAAGCTTTCAGAGATCGACTGTCGATGGTTATGCTGTAAAAGCAAAAGAAACGTATGGTTCTTCAGAAACGCTGCCTGGTTTTTTATCTATTGTCGGTAAAGTAGTAATGGGGGAAGAGGTAACTACTCCACTTGGTAATGGAGAAGCTATTTACATTCCAACCGGCGGGATGATGCCACCTAATAGTGATAGTGTAATTATGATTGAACATTGTGAAGAACTATCAGACTTATTAAACACATATAAACAAGTAGCTCCTGGGGAAAATGTTATTCAAATTGGTGAGGATGTAAAAGCAGGAGAAGTAGTGGTTAAGAAAGGCACAAAGCTTCGGCCTCAGGAATTAGGTGCGATTGCTGCTATAGGGAAAACTCATGTAACAGTTTTTAAACAATTGACAATTGGCTACTTATCTAGTGGTGATGAAATTGTTCCTTATGAAACTACAAATCTACAAATAGGACAAGTTAGAGATATTAATGCGCTGACAATTTCAAGCCTTGTAAAAGAGTGGGGCTCCAAAATTATTTATGGTGGAATTGTAAGTGATGATTATATAGAATATCAAAATAGAGCAAAAGAATTATTTGATCAAGTCGATTGCCTTGTTCTTTCAGGTGGTAGTTCTGTCGGTGCGAAGGATTATACAACAAAGGTTATAGAGTCCTTAGGCCTACCAGGTGTATTTATTCACGGAGTATCAATAAAACCTGGAAAGCCTACGATTTTAGCAATGGCAGAAGAAAAGCCCGTTATTGGTTTGCCTGGTCATCCTGCATCTGCTATGATCATTTTTTCCTTATTTGCTGAGAAAATTATAAAGAAGTTAAGTGGCGAAATATCCCGTAAACGATTAGACAGAGTCCAAGTACGGTTAATGAAAAATATTCATTCTTCCATGGGACGAGCTGACTATATTCGGGTGAAATTGTTAGAAGTAGATGGAGAGTGGTGGGCTGATCCTATCATCGGAAAATCAGGTTTAATTTCCACTCTTGTTCAAAGTGATGGAATTGTTGAAATAAAATCGGAATATGAGGGTGCCAGAAAAGGTGAACTTGTGTCGGCAATAATGTTTTAACTAGGAGGGACTTTCGTGAGTGGAAGTGAAATAAAGCGTAAAGTATATTTACAAGATAAACCAAGACACCTTGCAAAAGAGGAGCTTTTACAAAAAATAAAGTTGGTTAAGGAAATAGAAACAGTCCCAACGAGTGATGCGTTAGGAAGAGTAACAGCATTACCGGTTCTTGCTAATCTTTCAATGCCTCATTACCATGCGTCCGCTATGGACGGTATTGCTGTCCGTGCAGAAGACACATATGAAGCACATGAACAAAGGCCTCTTCATCTTAAAAAGGGGGAGGACTTTAAGTATGTTGATACTGGTAACCCCATTCCAAATGAATTTAATGCAGTTATTATGGTTGAAGATCTTCAGGAAATTGATGAATGGACAATTGAGATTATCGCACCAGCAACTCCGTGGCAAAATATTAGGCCAGTAGGTGAAGATGTCGTTTGTGGAGAAATGATTTTACCTCAAGGTCATAAACTTCGCCCAGTAGACTTAGGGGCGTTACTAGCAGGGGGAGTCTTAGATCTCCCTGTAGTAAGAAAACCAAAGGTTGCTATTTTACCGACGGGCAATGAGCTTGTTCAACCAGGGGAAGCACTAAAACCTGGTAATATTGTCGAATTTAATGGAAAGGTTTTCGCTAGCTTTATACATGAGTGGGGTGGTGAACCACTATTAGGTGATATAGTTGGCGATAACCCGGACGAAATAAGTGACGCTATAGAAAAGGCAGCTCACGAAGCTGATATGATCATTATTAATGCTGGTTCTTCTGCTGGATCAAAGGATTATACCTACCATGTAATTAGTGACCTCGGTGTAGTGTATACACATGGAATTGCTACTAGACCTGGTAAACCTGTAATTTTAGGAGAAGTCAAAGGTAAGCCAATCATAGGTGTTCCAGGTTATCCTGTATCTGCTTATTTAGCACTAGAATGGTTTCTTCGTCCATTAGTATGTTCTTATCAAGGTATTCAAGAGCCTAAACGTGAAACAATGCGGGTGCGTTTAGGCAGAAGAGTTGTGTCTAACATGGGTGCAGAAGACTTTGTTCGCATGAATATTGGCTATGTTAACGGAGAATTTATTGCTAATCCTCTTACACGCGCTGCAGGAGTAACGATGTCGATGGTTAGGGCAGATGGAATTTTAGTTGTTGGACCTGATAGTTTAGGTTTAGAACAAGGAGAAGAAGTAGAAATTGAACTTTACAAATCAGCTGAGGATATTAAAAAGGCTATTCTATTTACAGGTAGTCATGATTTATCGATTGACATTATTTCTACCTTATTGAAAAAGACTGATGGAAGCAGGCAAATTAACTCTTCTCATGTTGGGAGTTTAGCAGGGTTAATGGCAATTAAAAAAGGAGAAGCTCATGTAACCGGAATTCATCTTCTAGATCCTGAAACAGGGACATATAATCTACCGTACGTGGAAAAATATTTAGCAAAAGAAGAAGTAGTAGTTATTCCATTTTTAAAACGTGAGCAAGGGTGGATTGTTGCAAAAGGAAACCCACTTCAAATTAAAACAATAGAAGACATTGTGAAAATGGGTGCAACATATGTAAATCGCCAACGTGGTGCAGGAACGAGAATTTTATTTGATTCTTTATTAAAAATGAGTAACTTTACTTCTGAACATGTTCGAGGATACGAAAGAGAAATGTTTTCTCATTTAAGTGTTGCAGCTGAAATAAAAGAAAAACAAAATTGTGTTGGCTTAGGTGTATATTCGGCGGCCAAAACAATGAACCTAGACTTTATACCAGTTGCTGATGAAGATTATGATATAGTTATGACAAAGAGTTTTTATGATAGCGTTAGTGGGAAAATGTTATTAAAGATCATCCAATCAGATGAATTTATACACAAGGTTGAACAATTAGGCGGCTACAAAGTAGTAAGGAATATAGAGCCTATTTTTTAACATAATCAGAATTTATAAATTTCTAACTTGGAAACTGTCTAGCTCCAGGCGCCATCGGCTCGATAACTTCAGACAAGCAACGGACTTCAATTACTGCTTGAGATCCTTCGTCGATTAGCCTCATGTAGCTTTGCTCCTGCGGTTACTCGTCGCACAAAACACTGCTTCGAGGAAGCTTGCTACGAAGCTATGCTAGAAGACGCAGAAGCACATAGATTTCGGTCAAAAACCCGACCGCTACGAGCAGGTCTTCCAGTGTTTGTCGCCGATAGGCGGGCGCCTTGCGCTTTTCGTAAGAAAGAGAACTCGTTCTAGCTTCGCTAGAACATCGGAAATTCAGATGGAGTCTCAACTCCACCTGAATGGAAGTTCCCACCTACGCTACGCTTAGAGGTGGGGGGCTATGCCCCTTAAGTACAAATCAGTTTAATTAAATTTAGTGAGGAGGATCTTACATGTTAAGCAATATAGGAATTCCGGGGTTAATATTAATCTTAGTTATTGCATTAGTTATTTTTGGGCCAAAAAAGCTTCCGGAAATCGGTAGGGCTATGGGTCAAACGCTAAAGGAATTTAAGAAATCGACTAGAGAATTAACGAGTGAATTTGAAGATGATGAAAAAAAAAATAATACTTCTGAGAAATTAGAGAAAACAGAAAAGTAAGAGGAATTAATTGGTATCGTATAGTGTAATTAATTTTGTATTAATTATCTTAATTTAATAACGATAAAGTAAGTAATGTTTATTAGTGAATTTGAATATTGCGCTAATTGTAATTCGTAGACTAATCTATAAGAAAAATATAATAAAGAAGGAGGGTGTCCTTAAAGTCTATACTTTTGGAAACCCTCCTTCGTTGTACTTGAAGCACGATTATGTGAATAAGCTAGTATAATTAAACTTTAGGTACAGTTATTGTGACTGTACTTCATATAAGTTTGTTTTTAAAGTTTTTCAACATTAACTGCTTGTGGTCCACGATTGCCAGTTTCAACCTCAAAGCTTACAGATTGCCCTTCTTCTAATGTTTTAAAGCCATCTCCTTGAATTGCAGAAAAATGAACAAATATGTCATCTTGTCCTTCTACTTCAATAAATCCAAAGCCTTTTTCTGCATTAAACCATTTAACTTTACCTTGCATTAAAAAATTCCTCCTAAATAGTTACCTGAAATTTATATCCATCTACTCATTCTTTGGATAGAAAATTCACTCGCTTTTTATCCAATTAAAGAACTTCATAATTTATTATTCATGCCACTAGGACACTATATCTAGTTATGTTAAACCAATTGTAACTTGATATGTGTTATGTGGCTTTATTTTGGTAATTATGATATTCACTCAAGTAAATGGACATTGATAATTTTCCCATAATGAATAAAAATATTCATTTTATATTTAATAACATCTTTTGACATCTCAAAGTATTTGAATAACAAATTTCCTTCAACCCAGTGGGGATGGAGGACACCCCCCACTGATTTGAAGTTCAGCTTTTATATTTTTATATGCCTCTGTATGTTTAAGAATAGATTTTTTTATTTCTAAAATAATAAGACAAGGATTATTACTTCATTGAAGCCAGTACCATAATTATAATGTAAAGAGGGGCGAGGTTATTATGGCAGAGAAAAAAACATGGGATCTTGTGTCCTTGGCTTCAATTCCCTTAGTAATGACGTTAGGGAATTCAATGTTAATTCCTGTCCTACCGACCATAGAGAAAGAATTACAAATTACTTCTCTACAAGTTAGTTTGATTATTACTGTATATTCAGTCGTTGCTATTGCCTTAATTCCAATTGCAGGTTATTTATCTGATCAATATGGAAGAAAACGAATCATTATACCGAGTTTGGTTATCGCCGCTTTAGGTGGTTTAATTTCTGGATGGTCTGCATGGCAAATGAAAGATGCTTATGGAGCAATCATAGTTGGTAGATTACTTCAAGGAGTAGGAGCAGCTGGAGCCGCACCTATAGTCATGCCGTTAGTGGGCGATCTTTATCAAAATGAAAGTGATGTAAGTAAGGGTCTAGGTGTTATTGAAACAGCAAATACATTTGGGAAAGTCTTGAGCCCAATACTAGGAGCAATTCTAGCTGCTTCGGTGTGGTTTATGCCATTTTTTGCTTTTCCTGTGTTTTGTTTGATTTCAATTTTCATGATGATCTTTCTAGTGAAAACACCTCCGTTATCAATTGTCCCTCCAAAAATAGACGTGTTTTTCAGATCATTAAAGTACATTTTTAAAAATGAGGGTCGTTGGTTATATGCAGTCTTTGCAATTGGCTGTATCTGTATGTTTGTTCTTTTCGGTGTATTATTTTACCTATCAACAATGTTAGAAGAACAGCATAACATTGAAGGAATTAAAAAAGGGATCATCCTTGCGATCCCACTTGCTGCTCTCTGTTTTTCTTCATATATTACAGGGAAAGGTATCGGTAAAGAAAAACAACGTATGAAGGTAGTTACTACTGTTGGTTTACTAATTCTAACAATTGCTAATTTTTCCGTTGCTTTTACAAAAGATATTTATGTACTACTAACGGCGATGTTTGCTTCTGGGTTAGGAATTGGATTTGCCTTGCCAAGTTTAGATGCTCTGGTTACAGAAGGAATAGAAAAGGAAGAAAGAGGTACAATTACGTCTGTTTATAGTAGTATGCGATTTGTTGGTGTAGCATTAGGACCACCTATTGTTGCTATTATTATGAAGGTTTCTCATTTTATTTTGTTTGTTATTATTACATTTATTAGCTTAATAGCCGTGTTAATATCAATGATTTTTATTAAACCATCAGAGGATGATTAAAGTGAGATACATAATATTCTAAAATAGAGAAGCTAATTAGATATGCTTTTTTCTTTTATCTGTGTATAATAAAGGAAAATTAGGGAGATTGGAGTGTCATTAGTAACGTTGCTTAATCAAACATTTTCATTTGTCGATTATTACAATAATATGGTAGAACTTTCATTTGTACCAAATGCATTCTCCGAAAATCCAAAGCACGTTTGGATTATTTGTCAATATAAAAATAAATGGCTTCTAACCTGTCATGAAGACCGGGGGTTTGAATTTCCAGGTGGGAAAGTAGAGGAAGGTGAAACTGCAGATCAAGCTGCTGTTCGTGAAGTTTACGAAGAAACAGGTGGAATTATAAAAAAAATACTCAATTTAGGTCAATATAAAGTTACAGCTAAACATGAAATAGTCATTAAAAATGTCTACTATGCCCAAATTGACCGTTTAGAAAAGAGAGAGCATTATTTTGAAACTAAGGGTCCTACTTTATTTAGCGACCTTCCTGAGAATATTCGAGAAAATAAACAATTTAGCTTTTTAATGAAAGACGGTGTTCTCACCCATTGTTTAGATATAATAAAAAAGAAAGAAATGATTTTTGACTGAGTGAATTTCATAATTACCTAAATGGATCTACATAAGTCTAAATATACAACATTTAGTATCAGAGTAGCGAAAATAAACAATTGTGAAATCCATTAACGTGGAGAATTTATAAGAGATATGGGGTGAAAAATAATTGTAAGGCCACCAAATTCGTTATTTTGCTAAAAGTCTTAAATTATTAAAGTTTTTGCCCCAGAGCATTCCCTATTTAGTCTTGAGATAGCTATTTTTTAATGATTTTGATCAAATAGGAGATCTTGTGTCTACGAAAGTATTAAAAACGCTTTTTTTCAAAAAAAGTGGAATCTCTATCCTATAGAGTAGCTACTAAAAATATAGGTTGAGTCAGAAAAACGCACAAATATTTTGTGCGTTTTTCATGCTAATATTATGTCTCACACTCGTGACCTAAGGATTTGCATCTTCTATTTATTGTTGAAGTTGTTTCATTAATTTTCGTTCTAATAACTCAACACCTTGATACATAACTGTTGCGAGTATTGCAATAACTAACAAGCTTAGAATGACTAAATTGAAGTTGAATACTTGGAAACCGTAAATAATCATATAACCTAGTCCTTTTTTAGAGACAAGAAATTCTCCTACAATGACACCAACCCAAGAAAGTCCCACGTTTACTTTTAATGTTGAAACGATTGTTGGTAACGTAGCTGGTAAAATGACGGATTGAAACGATTGAGATTTAGTTGCTCCAAAGGTCTGCACAACTTTTAAATAGTTCTCATCTACATTCTTAAATCCATTATAAACGACTAGGGTTGTAATAATAACCGAAATTAAAGCCCCCATAGCAATAATCGAAGAATACCCTGGCCCGAGACCAACAATTAAAATAGGGCCAAGAGCAATTTTAGGCATCGAGTTTAATACTACAAGGTATGGGTCAAGAACGCGTGAAACAAACGGAGACCACCATAATATTGCGGCTAACATAGTTCCTATAAATGTTCCAAGAATAAAACCTGCAATCGTTTCGAATAAAGTCACAGATAAATGAGTAAATAAAGAACCATCTATTACTTTTTCAATAAAGAGTTTCCAAACCCGTGATGGCATACTAAATAATAAAGGATCTATCCACCGTAGCCTAGAAGCAGTTTCCCAAATAGCAAAAAAAGAGACTAATATGCTTAATTGAACAATCTTTATTTTAATTTTCTCAATACGTTTATTTTGCTTATATTCTTCATGGAGTTTAGATACTGAATTTTTCAAGGCTCTCCAACTCCTTCCATATTTGTTGAAAGAGCTCATTAAATCTTGGATGATTTCTTGCTTGGAATGGCATTAAAACTCTTAGTTCTTGAGGGATTTCAAATATTTGATAAATAGTCCCAGGGCGTGCTGATAATAAAACAATCCGATCTGACATGGCAATTGCTTCCCCAATGTCATGGGTAACTAATATTGCTGTTTTTTTTTGCTCTTTAATAGTATGAGAGACGAGATCTTCAAGCTTTAGTTTTGTTTGATAATCTAGTGCCGAAAAGGGTTCATCTAATAAAAGAAGAGTTGGTTGTGTTGCAAGCATTCGAACTAAAGCAACACGTTGTCTCATCCCTCCAGATAATTGACTAGGAAAATCATTTTTTTTGTCTATTAACCCCATTTTATCTAGTAGCAACAATGCGTATTCCTTTTTATCTTGCATAAGTTTTTTCATAGTTTTTAAACCGATTGTAATATTTTGCTCGATTGTTAACCAAGGAAATAAATAGTCTTGTTGAAGCATATAACCAGTTTTTGGTGATGGACGCAAGATTTGCTGCCCCTCAATAATAATCTCTCCATTTGTCGGTTGAATGAGGCCTGCAATTAAAGATAATAATGTTGTCTTGCCACAGCCACTTGGACCGATGATAGAAATAAATTCTCCATTATCAACAGAGAGTGTAATATCTTTGAGGGCGGTTGTTGCAGTTTCTTGTGAAAAAAAAGTTTTATCTACATTGTTAATATTTACAATAGACACAGCAAAACCTCCCTTTTGTGTTGATTTAATTTAATAATTGCAAGAGTCATTAGTCGACTCTTGCCATACCCTTACCTCTACAAAGCTATTCCATAACCTTATCAGCAAATTCTGTATTTACTAATTTTTCATATTCAACTTCCATTGGTAGCTCCCCAGCTTGGTCCATGATTTGTTGGAGATTCTCCCAAGCTTCTTCTTTAATTCTAGGTGTTGTTGCGTAAGAGCCTTGAGATTTATAGTTATGAACCACGTTTTCAATTACTTCTATATCAGTATCGCTGAAAAATGGTTGAATTGACCTTGCTATTTCTTCATTTGAGCTTGACTCTACCCATTGTTGTGCCTTATATAATGCTCTAGTAAATCTTTCAATAACATCACGATTGTTTTTAATAAAACTTTCCTTTGCCATAAAACCAGTGTAAGGTACTGTACCAGATTCTATTCCAAATGAGGCCACTATGTGACCAATACCATCTATCTCAAATTGTGTAGCTGTTGGTTCAAATAGTTGAACATAGTCTCCAGTTCCAGAAGCAAAGGCGCTAGGGATATTTCCGAAGTCGATGTTTTGGATTAGATTTAAATCTTTATGAGGGTCGATTCCGTGTTTTCTTAAGACGTGCTCCCCAACCATTTGCGGCATTCCGCCAATGCGTTGACCCAGAAATGTGCTGCCTTTTAACATATCCCAGTCAAAGTTACTAATTTTTTCTCTAGAGACAAGGAATGTTCCATCTTGCTGAGTAAGTGCAGCAAAGTTAATTGCAGGATCATTTGCTTCTTGAGCATAGACATAAATAGAAGTCTCTGCACCTACTAGTGCTATGTCCGCACCTCCTGCAAGAAGGGTTGTCATCGTATTATCGCCACCCCAAGTCGTTGTTAAGTCTACTTTTATCCCTTCTTCCTCAAAAAAACCTTCAGAAATTGCTATATATTGTGGAGCGTAAAAAATTGAACGTGTCACCTCTGCTAAGCGAACGGTATCCATATCATCATCGGATGAACACCCTACAAAAAATAAAATTGAAACAGCCGTCAGAATCATCAAGAAAATTTTACCAATACCTTTCATTATTTATTCCTCCTGAAAAACGTATTTATTTTATGTAATACTATATGTTAATCCGCCCAGAAGTGTGTGTAGAGCAATAGAAAAAGTGACTATTTGTTAGTACTTGAGTAAATTTCAAGATGACCAAAAGCAACCCGCATAATCTAGTTATGAACGGTTTAACGTAACTAAAAATAGCAAATTAGTGGCGAGAATAATTATGAGATTGGTTAACTAAATAATTTATCTTTTTCCTGTCATAAACTTACTAAAATAAAAAACACGCTTGAGAAATTATAGCGTGTTAGGTAAAATATTAAACTTTAGGTCCAGCGCTTATAATACGTTCTGAAACCTTATCAAACTTTTTAAAGTTTTCTTGAAACTTACGTGCAAGTTCTTTTGCTTTTGTGTCGTACGCATTTCTATCTAACCAAGTTTCTCTTGGTTGGAGTATTTCATCTGGAACGCCTGGACAATGGATAGGAATACATAATCCAAAAATAGGGTCAATAATCGTTTCAACATTGTTCAACTCTCCGTGGAGTGCAGCACGTACCATTGCTCGTGTGTATGGTAAACTCATACGCTTACCAATACCATATTCTCCGCCAAACCAACCTGTATTTACTAAGAACACTTTAATATCATGCTGGTTAATTTTTTCTTCCAACATTTTTGCATAATAGTAGGCAGAGAGCGGAAGAAAGGGTGATGCGAAGCAAGGAGAGAAAGTAGCTTCTGGTTTTGTAATACCTCGTTCAGTTCCTGCTACTTTACTTGTATAACCTGATAAGAAGTGGTACATGGCTTGATCCTTTGATAATTTACTAATAGGTGGTAATACGCCAAATGCATCGGCAGTTAAGAAAATAATTGTATTAGGGTGTCCCGCAACACTTGGAAAAATAGAGTTAGGGATAAGCTCAAGTGGATAAGCTGCGCGGGTGTTTTCAGTTAGTTGTGTATCATCGTAGATGGGCTTTCTATTTTGGTCTAGGACAACATTTTCTAATACTGAGCCAAACCTGATGGCATTGTAGATTTGTGGTTCTTTTGTCTCAGAAAGGTTTATACACTTAGCATAACAACCGCCCTCAATATTAAAAATGCCAGTATGTGACCAACCGTGTTCATCATCACCAATTAAATGACGCTCTAAATCAGCAGATAAAGTCGTTTTTCCAGTACCTGATAATCCGAAGAATAAGGCTATATCACCTTCACTCCCTACATTTGCTGAACAATGCATAGAGAGAATATTTTTTTTAGGTAACAAATAATTCATGACCGTAAAAATCGATTTTTTTATCTCTCCAGCATATTCAGTTCCACCAATTAAAATAATACGTTTTTCAAAAGAAATAATAATAAACGTTTCTGAAACAGTTCCATCAATTTTAGGGTTAGCTTTAAACCCTGGTGCCGATATGATTGTAAACTCGCTTGTGTGGGTTACTAATTCTTCTTTTGTAGGGCGAATAAATAATTGACGAGCAAAAAGATTATGCCAGGCCAATTCGTTAATAATTAAGATTGGTAAACGGTACCCTTTATCTGCGCTAGCAAAGTTTTTCGATATATATATTTCATCTTTATTTTCTAAATAGGACAGGACTTTTTTAAAAAGATTTTCAAAAACTTCTCTACTTATAGGTTGGTTTATAGAACTCCAATTAATATCTTTAATAGAAGCTTCTTTTACAAAAAATTTGTCTTTTGGAGATCTTCCAGTATAGTTTCCAGTTGTCGTTTGTAGAGCGCCACTAGATGTTAAAACACCTTCTTTTCGTTCGAGAGCTCTCTCTACTAACTGTGAAACAGGTAAATCGTTACATACATTTTTTCCTTTTATTATTTTGTCTAATTCTAGTTCGAAATTAAATGTAGTCATACTTACCAAGACCCTTCCTCAAATTAAAGTTATCCAATAGTTTTATTTACTATTATATAATAGCCTTTTGAAAATTCTACTAATAAACATCAGGAAATAAAAAGTTGTGGTAAATAATATCTTTCGACAAAATCAGCGCTACCAACTAAAAACAGTTGACATTGTTAGACACGTATTATATGATATGTCCCGAACGGATACTCTTATCCCGAGTCGGTGGAGGGACAGGCCCAATGAAACCCGGCAACCAACACTTCGTGTAAGTTTATATCTTCACGTTACATAACAGTGAAAAGGTGCTAACCTGCAAGACTTGTGTCTTGATCGATAAGAGGCGAAAGGCGGATAATCAAAACCTTTTCCTCTAAGGGAAAAGGTTTTTCAAGTGGGCTAGATTCAAGAGGTCACACACTTAATTTATTTTGGGTAAATTAGGTGTGTGAAGTCGTACATGAATTAACCAATTACTTAGTGTAATCATTATGAGGATGGAAAAGCTAAGTTACAGAAGGAAAAGATTTGTTCTTTCAATACAATATTCTGTTTGACTTTTTTTTAGTCATAGGGAAAATGAGTACCGTATCAAAGAAGTGCATATCCTAAAGGGGATAAAGGAGGTACAAACATGTCAGAAAAGAAAAAACGTCATTTATTTACATCAGAATCAGTTACAGAAGGTCATCCGGACAAAATTTGTGACCAAATTTCTGATTCCATTCTTGATGCTATTTTAGCTAATGATCCTAATGCACGTGTGGCTTGTGAAACATCGGTAACAACAGGATTAGTACTCGTAGCAGGGGAGATTACAACTTCTACATATGTTGACATTCCAAAGATCGTACGTGAAACGGTTCGTGAAATTGGTTATACACGTGCTAAATATGGATTTGACTCAGAAACTTGTGCTGTTTTAACATCGATTGACGAACAGTCTCCAGATATTGCTCAAGGTGTTAACCAGGCTTTAGAAGCACGTGAAGGTCAAATGACTGATGCTGAAATCGAAGCAATCGGTGCTGGAGATCAGGGGTTAATGTTTGGTTATGCAGATAATGAAACACCTGAATTAATGCCACTGCCCATTTCACTTGCTCATAAACTTGCCCGTCGCTTAACAGAAGTAAGAAAAGAGGATATTCTTCCTTATTTACGTCCGGATGGAAAAACACAAGTAACAGTAGAGTATGATGAAAATGGTAAACCAGTACGCATTGATACGATTGTTATTTCAACTCAACATCATCCGGAAGTTACTCTAGAGCAAATACAACGAAATTTAAAAGAGTATGTTATTAAACCAGTAGTTCCAGCCAATTTAATTGATGAAGAGACAAAATACTTCATTAACCCAACAGGTCGATTTGTTATCGGTGGGCCTCAAGGGGATGCAGGTTTAACTGGTCGTAAAATAATTGTTGATACGTATGGTGGTTATGCTCGTCATGGTGGGGGAGCTTTTTCTGGTAAAGATCCTACAAAAGTGGACCGTTCTGCAGCTTATGCAGCTCGTTATGTTGCAAAGAACATTGTAGCAGCAGGACTTGCTGATCGCTGTGAAGTTCAACTTGCTTATGCTATAGGTGTAGCTCAGCCAGTTTCCATTTCTATTGATACATTTGGAACTGGTAAAGTGACTGAAGAAGTACTAGTAGAGGTTGTTCGTGACAATTTTGATCTTCGTCCAGCTGGAATTATTAAAATGTTAGATTTACGTCGTCCAATTTACAAACAAACTGCTGCATACGGACATTTTGGACGTACAGATATTGAATTACCATGGGAATTCACAGATAAAGCTGAGGCATTAAAAGCTCAAGCATTAAAATAAATTTTAAAAACAGGTAGTTGTTATTAATAACAACTACCTGTTTTTTTTTTAGAGAAGAAATTTTGAAAATAGAAAATAACCTATTTCTAACATTTTTCCTCCCGTTTTTTGAAAAGGCAAAGCAACTTCCGTTAAGGGTCGTTCGTTCGGGAAAAAGATACTTGTATTTTTCTTGTTATTATTTCACACTTCTTGGCAATTTTTCGTTGTGAAAAATATCGAAATATGAATTTTCATGTCGGAAAAACGAATATAACTTGGAAAAATATCGATTTTGTTCGATAAAACAAATAATTTGTTGTAAGAAATTAGTAACACTTTGCTAGTAGATTTATTTACAATAAATTAGTGAAACTAGTTATTTTAAAAAGGATTTTGTCTCAACGGTGTCGAAAAAATACATAAATACCTAAATTTGTATAAGTGGATTTATATCATGTTCGTAAGGCATAACTTGATCCATTAATAAAATGTTTTTTTCTGCTCGGATAAAGTCATATTAAATCTAGTATCAAAAGTAAAAAGTGTAGGGGAGAAGATGATGGCAGATATAATACTAAGTGATCACGACCTTTATTTATTTCATCAAGGAAATTTGTTCTATAGTTACAATTTTATGGGTGCACACATTTCTACAGAGAAAGGGGAAAAGGGTGTCCGATTTACGGTGTGGGCTCCTAATGCCGTCGAAGTAAGAGTAGTGGGTAGTTTTAATAATTGGAATGGCTATGAACACAAAATGGAAAAAATAACCAATAATGGAATTTGGACAATGTTTATACCAGGTCTGAAAGAAGGGGATCTGTATAAATACGAAATTCTTGCAAAATCAGGTGAAGTTTTTCAAAAGTCAGATCCATACGCTTTTTACTCCGAATTACGGCCAAATACTGCCTCGAAAGTAACTTCTCTAAGAGGATATCAGTGGAATGATGATGAATGGCAACAAAAGAAGATGGAAAGAAACGTTTATGAGGAACCCCTCCTGATTTATGAAGTTCATTTAGGTTCATGGAAGTTAAACGAAGAAGGTGAGTTTTTAACATATCGAGAGCTTGCACATGAACTTGTCGATTATGTGAGTGAGATGGGCTACACTCATATTGAAATTTTACCTATCAATGAGCATCCGTATGACCGTTCATGGGGTTACCAATTAACGGGCTATTATTCAGTGACTAGTCGTTTTGGTACACTGGATGATTTTAAATATTTCGTTGATATGTGTCATCAAAAAGGTATTGGTGTCATTCTTGATTGGGTACCAGGGCATTTTTGTAAAGATGCTCACGGCCTTCGACTTTTTGATGGTGGGCCTGTTTTTGAATATGAAGATATACATAAAGCTGAGAAAAAAGAATGGGGTACACTTACGTTTGATTTTGGAAGACCAGAAGTTCAGTCATTTTTAATTTCTAACGCTCTGTTTTGGATGGATTTATTTCATATTGATGGACTTCGAGTAGATGCTGTTTCTAGTATGCTTTATTATAATCACGGAAAAAGTGATGATGATGTAGATGTTAGAAATACATATGGTGGTTATGAAAACTTAGAAGCCATTTCATTTATTAGAAAACTAAATGAAACGGTTTTCCATTATTATCCTAATGCTTTAATGATGGCCGAAGAATCAACAGCATGGCCTAATGTTAGCGGACCAACGTATTTAGGTGGGCTAGGTTTTAACTTTAAGTGGAACATGGGTTGGATGAATGACATGCTTAAATACATGGAAATGGATCCGATTTATCGAAAGTTTCACCATAATCTCATTACTTTCTCGTTCTTTTATGCCTATTCAGAGAATTTCCTTTTACCAATGTCTCACGATGAAGTAGTTCATGGAAAAAAATCTTTATTAAACAAAATGCCAGGAGATTATTGGCAAAAGTTTGCTAATTTAAGAGCCTTTTACGGTTATATGGCTGCGCATCCAGGTAAGAAGCTATTGTTTATGGGTAGTGAATTCGGTCAATTTTCTGAATGGAAGGACCTTGAAGACTTAGATTGGGAAATACTTGGATATGAAATGCATGGAAAGATGCACAAATTTGTAAATCAATTGAATAAGTTTTACTTGAATGAACCAGCTTTTTGGGAGCTGGATCATGAGCATCAAGGTTTTCAATGGATTGATCCAAATAATTACGAACAAAGTATTGTTTCGTTTATTAGGAAAGGCCATAAGGATAATGAACAATTAATCATTTTATGCAATTTTACACCTGTCGTTTACCATGATTATAAAGTTGGTGTTCCATTCTATGCTGATTACGTTGAAGAGTTTAATAGCGATAGTATGGAGTTTGGCGGATCAGGTCAAAAGAATGAAGGTATTATAAAAGCAATTGATGAAAATTGGCATAATCAACCTTACTCGATACAAGTAACAATTCCGCCGTTATCATTCGTTGTTTTTCGTCCAACAAACATACAAGTAAAACCAAAAACTAAGGGGGGCAAACAAAATGGAAATGAAAATGAAAAAAGAGTGCGTCGCAATGTTACTAGCAGGGGGAGAAGGGAAAAGACTAGGACGGTTAACGAAAAACTTAGCTAAACCAGCCGTTTATTTTGGTGGTAAATATAGAATTATTGATTTTCCATTAAGTAATTGTACGAATTCAGGGATTGATACAGTAGGCGTTCTCACTCAATACTCACCACTTATTTTAAACTCTTATATTGGTATAGGATCTGATTGGAGTTTAGATCGTAAACATGGTGGTGTTTCAGTACTTCCCCCTTTCCAAGCCCAAGGTGGCGGTGGATGGTATAGTGGTACAGCAGATGCAATCTACCAAAATATTAATTTTATTGAACAATATAATCCGAAATATGTCCTTGTTTTGTCAGGAGACCATATTTATAAGATGAATTATGCAAAAATGCTAAAATACCATAAAGAACAAGAGGCTGATGTTACAATTTCTGTTATCCAAGTACCTTGGGAAGAAGCAAGTCGTTTCGGTATATTAAATACTACTGATGATTTACGGATTCATACCTTTGACGAAAAGCCAGCTGAACCGAAAAGTAACTTAGCTTCCATGGGTATTTATATTTTTAACTGGGACTTGTTAAAAAGTTATTTAATAGAAGATGCAAAAAATTTAGAATCAAGTCACGATTTTGGAAAAAATGTACTACCTACACTTTTAAATGATGGTAAACGCCTGTACGCTTATGAGTTTGAAGGTTATTGGAAAGATGTAGGTACGGTTGATAGTTTATGGGAAGCGAACATGGATTTGTTAGCTGATGAGCCACAATTCAATTTAAATGATACTAATTGGCGCATGTATTCTGTAAACCCTAACCAACCACCGCAATATATTTCACGAAACTCAACTGTCAATCAGAGTCTTATTAATGAGGGCTGCTTAGTATATGGGAATATTGATCACTCTATATTGTTTTATGGAGTCGAGGTAGGAGAAGGAAGCAGTATTAAGGATTCTGTCATTATGCCTAATGTAAAAATTGGTAAAAATGTTGTAATTGAAAAAGCGATTATCGCTGAAAACACGATCATTGAAGATGATGTAATCATTCGCCCTGAACCTGGGAGAGAATCAGAGATTACGCTGATAGGTGAAAATAGTGTCATTACGGAAAAAGCTGCTGTCCATACTAACGTATAAATTGGGGGTCTAAAAGATGGAGATTATGGGAGTCATTAATCTAGATAACGAGCAAGAGTTTTTAAACGAATTAACGTATTTTCGCTGCGGGGCAGCAGTGCCATTTGGTGGAAGGTACCGTCTAATTGATTTTGTCATTTCAAATATGACAAACTCTGGAATGATAGATATTGCTGTTTTTACAAGACGCAAATATCGTTCGCTCATGGATCATCTTGGTAAGGGTAAAGCATGGGATTTAGATATGAAATACGGTGGATTGTTTATCCTACCGCCAGACTGGAATGATCCAACTGATATTTCAAAAGGTGATTTACAGCATTTTCATAATAATCTAGATTATTTCTATCGAGGTAAAGCAGATTACGTATTAATTTCTGGAAGTCAACATATAGGGAATATAGATTACAAAGAAGTCTATGAACAACACGTAAAAACTGGTGCTGATGTGACTCTCATTCATAAAAAAGTAGATATGTTAGAACCGGAACATAAGCAATGCCAGAAGCTTGAAGTTACTCCTGAAGGCCGAGTAAAAAAAGTAACAAACGAAGAGTACAACAATAACGTGTACATGAACATGTACCTAATTAATAAGAAGGTACTTTTGCAGATGCTTGAACACGGTATTGCTCACGGCGCGACTCACTTTTTTAACGATTGTGTCGTAAAAGAACTTCAAAATTTAAATGTACAGTCCTTTGAATATAAGGGTACTCACTCAGTGATTAACTCAGTTCAAAGTTACTACAAAAATAGCTTACGTTTACTAGACCCTATGTATTATAGAAAGTTATTTTTTGGAGAACAAACAATTTATACAAAGGTAAAAAATGAACCGCCAGCGAAATATTTACAAGGAGCTAATGTATCAAATTCATTAGTGGGTAACGGCTGCATAATTGAAGGTACTGTAGAAAATAGTATTTTGTTCCGTGGAGTAGTTGTTCAAAAAGGTGCAGTTGTGAAAAATTCTATTATTATGCAACGTTGTGAAATTAAGGAAGGTTCAATTGTGGAAAATGTAATTCTTGATAAAGATGTTTCATTATCAGAAGGTAAGCGATTAATTGGAAACGAACATTTACCGTTTGTTATTCCGAAAAGAAAAGTAATATAAAGTTAGGAGATGTTTAATGATGAAAGTCCTATTCGTTGCTACAGAGTGTACCCCGTTTATAAAGACAGGTGGATTGGCTGATGTTGTTGGTGCTTTGCCAAAAGAACTACAAAAAGAAGGAGTAGATGTACGCGTCGTACTTCCAAAATATGAAAAAATCTCACAGGACTTTAAAAACGAGATGGAACACATATACAGTGGAGGCGCACCAGTAGGATGGCGAAATCAATTCTTAGGTGTAGAGGTGCTCGTAAAAGATGACATCACGTATTACTTCATTGACAATGAATATTATTTTAAACGAGTAGGACTTTACGGGTATTATGACGATGGTGAGCGCTTTGCTTATTTTAACCGAGCGGTATTAGAGATGCTTCCTCAAGTTGATTTTCAACCTGATGTTATTCATTGCCATGATTGGCAGGCGTCTCTAATTCCGTTATTCTTAAAAACACATTACAGAAATAATTCTTTCTATCAAGAGATTAAAACAATGTTTACCGTTCATAACTTGAAATATCAGGGGATTTTCCCGAAAGAAGTCTTACCTGAGCTACTTGGTTTAGGGGACGAGCACATAGGCGGTGTAGAGTTTGATGGTTGTGTAAACTACCTTAAAGGTGCACTATTCCATGCAGATGTATTAACGACAGTAAGTGAAACATATGCAAATGAAATACAAGATCCTTATTATGGAGAAAAGCTAGACGGCTTACTACGCGATCGCTCAAATGATTTATGTGGAATTATTAACGGACTTGATTACGCAGAATATGATCCAATGAAGGATGAAAACTTGTCGTTCCCTTATCGGAGTTCGAAAGTTAAAAAGCAGAAAAATAAGCTGCAACTACAAGAGCAGCTTGGGCTTCCGCAGTCTGCAGATACACCAATGCTAGCTATTGTTACAAGACTAGTAGAACAAAAGGGCCTTGACCTTGTCACTAGTATTTTTGACGATCTAATGAAAAATGATGTGCAATTTGTAATTTTAGGTACTGGCGATTATGAGTATGAGCAATTTTTCCGTGACGCAGCTTATCGCTACCCGGAGAAAGTATCAACTCACATTACGTTTAACGAGGGATTTGCTCGTAGAATTTATGCAGCTAGTGATATGTTTCTTATGCCTTCAAGATTTGAGCCTTGTGGTATCGGTCAGTTAATAGCTCTACGTTATGGAAGTGCACCAATTGTCCGAGAAACAGGTGGACTTGTTGATACTGTTACCCCTTTTGATGAAGAGAGTTTACAAGGGAATGGATTTAGTTTTTCGAATTACAATGCTCATGACATGCTTTTCACTATTAATAGAGCGATTTCAATCTACAATGATTCTTCACTATGGACAGCCTTGTTAAAAAACATGACAAAGTCTGATAATAGTTGGAACAGGTCTGCAAAAGCATATAATCATCTTTATCACAATCTAATAGGAGCAAACTAATGAGTATTAATAATAGTGTGAACCAAAGAGGTGTAAGTTTGGAGAGATCTAATATGTTTAGTGACAAAGAAGTCTTTAAAAAAGAGTTTATCGAAACACTAGAATATACAAGTAGTAAAACTCTTGATGAGGCCTCACCGATAAATTTATACAATACACTAGGAACTATGATCCGAAGTTACGTAAGTAAAAATTGGATTAATACAATAAAAACTTATCAGCAATCTGGGGAAAAACAAGTTTATTATTTTTCAATGGAGTTTTTACTTGGAAGACTACTACAATCTAATATGCTTAACTTAAACATATTAAATATTGTAAAAGAAGGTCTTGATGATCTTGGGGTTAATATTGATGCTATCGTTGAACAAGAACATGATGCAGGACTTGGAAACGGTGGTCTTGGACGTTTGGCAGCGTGTTTCTTAGATTCAATTGCATCTCTACAATTACCAGGACATGGTTGTGGAATCCGTTATAAATATGGACTCTTTGAACAAAAGCTGGTTGACGGTTATCAATTGGAATTACCGGACTACTGGTTAAAAGAAGATTATGTGTGGGAAGTACGTCGTACAGACCGTTCCGTTCATGTTCGTTTTGGTGGTCATGTAGAGATGAACCATGATAATGGTGAACTAACGTTTGAACATAAGAACTATGAAACAGTTTTAGCGGTACCGTACGATGTCCCTATTGTAGGTTTTGATAATCATACGGTCAATACGTTACGTTTGTGGAGTGCCGAACCAGTCATTACTGGATACGATATGTATACATCTAATCGGGAGAATTATTATAAATTCCTAAATTATAAACGTTCTATAGAAACTATTTCAGAATTTTTATATCCTGATGATTCTCATTTTGAAGGAAAGAAACTCCGCTTAAAGCAACAATATTTCTTAGTTTCTGCTGGCTTACAAAGTATTCTTCAATCTTATAAACGTAAAGTAAAAGCTAGTTTACGAGATTTACCTGAAAAGATCGTTTTACACATCAATGATACTCATCCAGCCCTTATTGTTCCCGAACTGATGAGAATATTAATTGATGAGGAAGGCTTTAGTTGGGAAGATGCTTGGCGGATCACTACACAAACGTGTGCTTATACTAATCACACAACATTAGTCGAGGCTTTAGAAAAGTGGCCTATAAGTTTATTTAAAGAACTACTTCCACGTATCTACATGATAGTCGAAGAGATTAATGAAAGATTTTGTCGTGATCTTTGGCTCAAGTATCCAGGTGAAAATAATAGAATCTCAGAACTGGCAATTATTGCCGATGAGCAAGTCAGAATGGCCCATTTAGCGATCGTTGGTTCATTTAGCGTAAATGGAGTAGCGAAGCTACACACAGACATATTAAAAGAACGAGAGATGAATAATTTTTATCAAGTATATCCTGAGAAGTTTAATAATAAAACGAATGGAATTACTCATCGTCGTTGGTTAATGAGCGCTAACCCGAAGCTTGCAAGTCATATTACAGACGCAATTGGAACGCGGTGGATTAAGCAACCAAGGGATTTAATTGGATTGTTAAAATATGCCAACGACTCCAGTTTTCAAGAAAAGGTATCGCAAGTTAAACTTGAAAATAAAATTGATCTCGCAAAATATATAAAAGATAAGACCGGCATAGTGGTGGACGAGCATTCCATTTTCGACGTTCAGGTAAAAAGACTTCATGCATATAAACGGCAGCTACTTAATGTATTTCATATTATGGAGCTTTATAATTTATTAAGGGAAAATCCCAACTTAGACATAGTTCCGAGAACATTTATTTTTGGAGCTAAAGCAGCACCAAGTTATTTCTTTGCAAAAAAAATTATTAAGCTCATTAATACTGTTGCTAATGTTGTGAATAACGATCCACATATTCAAGGAAAACTTAAGGTGGTATTCCTTGAAAATTACGGTGTTTCAATCGCAGAAAAAATTATTCCAGCAGCAGATGTAAGTGAGCAAATTTCCACAGCTAGTAAAGAAGCATCAGGTACAGGTAATATGAAATTCATGATGAATGGAGCATTAACGATAGGAACCCTTGACGGTGCTAACGTAGAAATATGTGATATGGTAGGAAGAGACAATATCTTTATTTTTGGGTTAACATCTGAAGAAGTATTAAATTATTATAGTCACGGTGGTTATGTAGCAAGGTCGATTTATAATAATGATCCAAGAGTACGTACAGTCCTTGACCAACTAATGGATGGATTTTGTGGGAATGATAAAGTTGAGTTTAAAGATATTTATTACCATATTCTATCAAACAATGACGAATATTTCGTACTGAAAGACTTTGATAATTATGTAGAAACTCATCAGAAGGTCGATCTAACTTACAGAGATCAAAAGGATTGGTTAAAAAAATCAATTATTAATATTGCCCATTCCGGAAAGTTTTCAAGTGACAGGACAATAGGAGAATATGCTACAGACATTTGGGGAATTAGACCTGTTATAATAAAATAAGAATAAAAATAGCTTAGGGTTTTATTCCCTAAGCTATTTTTATTCTTGAAATCGTCATTTCTTTTACTGTATTTTTACTTAGTTTTCTCTTTCGTTTATGTTATTTTTTAGTTAGTATTATATTAATAAATAGGTTCTAAACCTATTGGAGGGGATTACATGTGGGAGTGGGAGGCAAAAGAAGCAAAGGGAGTATTTGTTATTGTCCATGGTGCTAATGAATATCATGTACGCTATAAATGGTTAATTGAAAAGCTGAATAATAGTGGATTTCACGTAGTTATGGGAGATTTACCAGGACACGGAGTAAATCCCATAAGTCAAGGCCATATTCATTCATTTTCTGAGTATGTTAATACCGTTGAAAAATGGTATGAGCGTTCTGTGCAATTTCATCTACCCATTTTCATACTTGGACATAGTATGGGAGGGTTAGTGGTAATACAAACGATGCTAAAAAAGAAATTTAATGTTTGTGCGGTTATTTTATCCTCACCATGCTTAGGTCTGACTAATCCACCTTCAAGACTAAAACATTGTAGTGCTTATCTCATACATAAAATTCACCCGAAATTTCGACTTCCAACAAATTTAGCAGAAGGTACTCGGTGTAAAGAAATGATACAACGAGATGATAATGATCCTCATCTTGTAAAAAAGGTATCTGTTCGTTGGTATTTCGAATTAACAAATGCAATGGAAAGTAGTCATCATGAAGTTAGTAATTTTCCTAATGTCCCCGTACTTGTCCTACAAGGAGGTAATGATTTGATCGTAGATAAAAGTGCAGTAATTCAGTGGTTCAATCAACTAAAAAATACAGAAAAATATTATAAAGAATGGCCAGGACTTTACCACGAAGTGTTTAATGAACCAGAAAAGGAAAAAGTATTTCGTGTAACAAAGGCATTTACTGAGATGCATTTGAAATAAATTCGGTTGCTTTTTAAGGAGGAAATCAAAGTAAAATGAGTATCCCGAAAAAACCATTATTCATGATGATAAAAATTTATAAAGAAGTATTACCAAGAGTTCATTATTATTTAAATGAGTGGAAAGAAAAAGCAAACAACATTCCTAATCCTGAACTTCGCAAGCAAGCATTAGCAAGTATTGAGACTAAGACATTTCATTGTGAGGGTGGAAGTATTTACGGTCTTTTAGCAGAGGAAGAAATAGATAAAGTCATTCGTTTTATCGTAGCCTATCAAACTATAAGTGATTATTTAGATAATCTATGTGATCGTAGTACCTCATTAGATCCAAATGATTTTGAAGCATTGCATAATTCAATGCTTCATGCATTAACGCCAGGAGCTGTTTTAGAGGATTATTATCGTCATCGAGCAGAAAAAGATGATGGTGGCTATTTACACGAATTAGTTATGGCCTGTCAAGATGTTATTTCTACGTTACCGGCTTATGAGAATATTTATCCATGTAATATAGAACTCGCTAAATATTATTGTGATTTACAAATCCATAAGCATGTGAAAAAAGAAGATAGAGTTCCACGGTTAGAAAAATGGTTTCATAGTCACAAAGATAAATTACCCGGTATGACTTGGTATGAATTTTCCGCATGTGCAGGCTCGACGTTAGGAATTTTTTGTCTAACTTCTTATGCAACAAACCCTAATTTCTCAAAAAAAGATGCAATTTCTGTTAAAGAAAGTTATTTTCCTTGGGTGCAAGGATTGCATATTATGTTAGATTATTTTATCGATCAGGAAGAAGATCGGATAGGTGGCGATTTAAACTTTTGTTTTTACTATGAGGATGAGAAAGAATTACTAAATCGTCTTGAACATTTTGCAGTTGAGGCAGACAAAAGTATTAATAATTTACCACATCAACAATTTCATTACTTCATCAATAAAGGTTTGATGGCTATATATTTAGCCGATGAAAAGGTAAGAAGTCAAAAGCAGGTGAAGGAAATATCGAAACGGTTAATTCGTATTGGTGGTGGCTCTACATTGTTCTTCTTTGTTAATGGATGGATTTACCGAAGATTAAAAAAATAGTAAATTTCCCTCTTCAGTTAGGAAATAAAGATATTCTATGTTCATTATGAATTGACCCGTTTTTTTATTTAAAAGAATGGGTAAGATAATAAAAAAGATGACATGATTCCTAACTGGGGATTTGAGAATATCAATATTACTGATAAGGGGAAATTTACTGATGAAACTTACTCCAGAACAGCGAATAACTTTACACGGATTTAATAATTTAACAAAGTCTCTAAGTTTTAATATGTATGACATTTGTTTTACAAAGACAAAGGAAGATCGGGAAGCTTATATCGCGTACATAGATGAACAATATAGTGCAGATAGTTTAACTAAAACTCTTAGTCATGTTTCAGAAATCATTGGAGCCCATGTATTAAATATTGCTAAACAAGACTACGTTCCACAAGGGGCTAGTGTTACGATGCTTGTGTCTGAGGGGCCTGTTGTAGAAGTGCCTACGGAATCCTATGAAGAATCCCCAGGGCCTTTACCTACTGCCGTTACGATGCAGTTAGATAAAAGTCATATCACTGTTCATACATATCCTGAATACCATCCAAGTGAAGGAATAAGTACATTTAGAGCAGATATCGACGTTGCTACATGTGGAGAAATCTCTCCGTTAAAAGCTTTAAATTATTTAATTCATTCTTTTGAAACGGATGTTATGACAATGGATTACCGCGTTCGTGGTTTTACAAGAGATATTAGTGGTGAGAAATTGTTTATTGATCATGAGATTAATTCAATCCAAAATTACATACCAGATGAAATTAAAAAGCTATATGATATGATTGATGTTAACGTTTATCCAGAAAATATTTTCCATACAAAGTGTAAGTTAAAAAAATTTGACTTAAATAATTACTTATTCGGGTATAAAAAAGAGAAACTAGAGCCAAAAGAAGTAAGGGAAATTGAAGAACGGCTGAAAGCTGAAATGGATGAAATATTTTATGGGAAGAATATGGTTTAAACTCAGATAAATAAGGAAAAAAGAGCGTTCACTTGGTAACGGGTTCCGTTACCTATCGCAAACATTAAAAACGTATTATTAATTGACCGTCAAATTTCATGTTAATTTGACGGTCAATTTTTGTTGATATAAAAGGATTTACTAATAATTTTATACAAAAATTGTCCCTAGACACTAGCCAGAGCTGCTGAAGGCCAAAACTAGGCTGAAATGCATGCGAGTGTCCTTCATAATGTTGCTGAAGGCCAAAACTAGGCTGAAATGCATGCGAGTGTCCTTCATAATGTTGCTGAAGGTCAAAACTAGGCTGAAACGCATGCTAGGTGTCCTTCATAAAGCTGATGAAGGAAAAAATCAGGCTGAAATGCATGCTAAGTGTCCTTCATAAAGCCGATGAAGGCCAAAACTAGGCTGAAACGCATGCTAGGTGTCCTTCATAAAGCTGATGAAGGACAAAATCAGGCTGAAATGCATGCTAAGTGTCCTTCATAAAGCTGCTGAAGGCCAAAACTAGGCTGAAACGCATGCTAGGTGTCCTTCATAAAGCTGATGAAGGACAAAATCAGGCTGAAACGCATGCTAAGTGTCCTTCATAAAGTTGCTGAATGAAGGTCAAAACTAGGCTGAAACGCATGCTAAGTGTCCTTCATAAAGCTGCTGAAGGCCAAAACTAGGCTGAAATGCATGCGAGTGTCCTTCATAATGTTGCTGAAGGTCAAAACTAGGCTGAAACGCATGCTAGGTGTCCTTCATAAAGCTGATGAAGGAAAAAATCAGGCTGAAATGCATGCTAAGTGTCCTTCATAAAGCCGATGAAGGCCAAAACTAGGCTGAAACGCATGCTAGATGTCCTTCATAAAGCCGATGAAGGCCAAAACTAGGCTGAAATGAATGCTAAGTGACCTTCATAAAGCCGATGAAGGATTGCACTAACTAACGCGGCGATACTTCAATCAGATATTCAAAATAGGCTGTTTTCACAAGGGTTGTTTGATTGAATTTTCAGGACTATAGTGGAATGGAGCGGAAGGCACTTGACTCCTTTGGGAAAACGAGGAAAAGTACCTACAATTAAGTATACGAAAACAACCAAAAAAATCTGGGTTGTTCAATCTTTTTATATTAGGATACAAAAAAGCACCGCAAATGCGGTGCAATTAGTTATACGTTTTTGGCTGCACTTATGGTTTTTCGATAGCAAACGGAGCCCGTTATTCACTTGGACGCTCTTTTCATTCGATATTGTAATGAGCTCTTGTTATCTTTTTTCGATAGCAATAATAAAAGGAGGATCATTTTTTTGATTTAAAAATTGATAAGTTAACACGTGAGCTTTTGCTTGATCCATATTTGAGACAAAGTGAAGGAGTTCATCCTTTTCTTTTTTCCCTTCTTTGTGTCCATGGTAAACCACAAGGACAATAATCCCTTCTTTTTTTAACATAGAGAATATGTCACTGATAGCCATTATGGTAGTTTCAGGTATTGTTACAATTTCTTTATCCCCACCAGGTAAGTAACCAAGGTTAAAAATAGCACTAGCAATTTCCCCTTGATGTTGTTCGGGTATAACTGTTTTAACCATTTCATGGCCTTTCTGAAAAAGCGTAACTCGGGAAAGGCAATTATGTTCTGTTAATCGTTGTTTTGTTTTATTTATCGCAGCCTCTTGAATATCAAATCCGTAAACATGACCTAGCTCACCAACAAGGTTTGATAAGTATAACGTGTCGTGTCCATTACCAGTAGTTCCATCGATAACAATATCCCCTTGTTGAACAGCGTTGCTAATGAGCTCTCTTGCAAATGGAAGAACGCCTAGAACTTTCATTATTCTTAACCCCTTTGAAAATATTTACCTTGCCAACTATTGCGTTTTTTTAATTCGGCATCAATAGCATTGAGTACTTCCCACTTGTTTAAACTCCACATAGGACCTATCATTAAATCGCTTGGGCCATCACCTGTCAACCGGTGAACGACCATTTCAGGTGGGAGTACTTCTAGCTGATCACATACAAGGTTAATGTACGTAGGTAAATCCATAAATTCAAGTAATCCTTTTTCGTATTGCTTAACCATCGCAGTTTTTCGTAAAAGGTGAAGTAGATGAATTTTAATTCCTTGAACGTCAAGTTTTGCTACTTCTTTAGCTGTTTCCATCATCATCTCATAATCTTCAAGAGGCAGACCGTTAATAATATGGGAACAAATACGAATGTCGTGCTTTCTTAATTTTTCTACACCATCAACATACGTTTGATAATCATGGGCCCGGTTGATTAAGTCTGCTGTTCGTTGGTGAACGGTTTGTAAACCTAACTCTACCCATAAGTATGTTCGTTTATTTAACTCTCCCAAATACTCAACAACATCGTCTGGAAGACAATCAGGTCTTGTTGCAATAGAGAGTCCTACAACTCCATCTTGTTGTAAAATAACCTCGAACATTTCTCGTAGTTCTTCCACTGGCGCGTACGTGTTTGTATAAGCTTGAAAGTACCCAAGGTATTTACCAGTTGGCCATTTTTTATGCATTTTTTCTTTAATAGTATTGAATTGTGTAACGAGATCATCTTTTCGGTCACCAGCAAAATCTCCGGAGCCTCGCTCACTACAAAATGTACAACCACCACTAGCGACACGTCCGTCACGGTTAGGGCAATCAAATCCTGCATCTAACGGTATTTTAAATATTTTTTCGCCAAATTGTTGGCGAAGATGGAAGTTCCATGAATGGTAGCGTTTGTCTCCAAACATAATAGGTACTTGTTGATCGATAGATTTCATAGTTGTTCCTTTCTTTCGTCATATTTGTTACGACTGTTCAACGTAACTAGATGGTGTCTAAGTGGCGAGAATAATAAATGAAATTCTTTATGTTGTATAGGAAACTCTCTATTATTTTAAATTCAAAACTTTATTTACCGTTTCTTTAATATTTTCTTTACTTACATCATAATGAGTTGTAAATCGAATGGTTTTTGGTCCAAAAGGTACTGCAAGAATTCCTATTTGTTTTAGTGCTTCGATAAATTTGTCTGATCGCTTTCCTGTTTTTGTAATATCAATTAGGACAATATTTGTTTCAACCTTATTAATGACAGAAATAAGGGGGTGTTTGTCCAAACCGTCTGCAAGTATTTTAGCATTCTCGTGGTCAATTGCCAACCGATCAACCATTTCTGTTAGGGCTACAAATCCAGCAGCACCTAGAATACCTACTTGTCTTAATCCGCCACCTAAACGTTTTCTCCATTTTCTTGCTTTTTCTATAAATTCTTTTGGTCCAGCTAAGATTGAACCAACAGGGGCACCTAGACCTTTTGATAAACATATTTGAACAGTGGTCGTGTATTGGGTAAATTCAGTTAACGGTAGATTTAATGCAACGGCACTGTTAAAAAGTCGTGCTCCATCTAAATGAATAGGAATTTTCTTTTCTGTTGCAACATCGAAAAGTTTTTTCATATGACTAGGTGGGATGACAGCCCCACCGGAACGGTTATGAGTATTTTCAAGGCAAATTAGTGTTGTGTCTGGAAAATGAATGTCGTTCGTTCGAATCGCTTCTTCTAATTTTTTTGGATCCAACATTCCGTTTTCCGATTTAATTGTTCTCGGTTGAACGCCAGCAAAGGCTGAGATGGCTCCACCTTCGTAAAAAACAATGTGTGAGTCTTCGTCTAATATAATTTCGTCTCCTTGCCTGCAGTGTGTAAGGACTGCAATTTGATTTCCTTGTGTTCCACTTGTGACAAATAAAGCCGCTTCTTTGCCGAGAATTTTTGCTGCTGTTTCTTCTAACTTAATAATAGTTGGATCTTCACCATAAACGTCATCTCCTACCTCAGCTAGAAACATTGCTTCACGCATTTCTTTTGTGGGTTTAGTAATTGTATCACTTCTTAAATCAATCATTATTTTTCTCCTTAATAAGATTTTTTCAGCATTTTACCATACTTTAATTTTATTATTATATTAGAATTAGAGTTTTAGGATTGAGAAGAGACTAGAAGATTACCATTATAATATACTTTAAAAGGTGAAAAAAGTCAGTTTAATCAAAAGAAAATTTTGAAAATCAGACTGGTTTCAGATAGCTAAAATATATGTCGTTTTCCTAAAAATATCGTTGCGAAATATAATAAAATGACATACAATTCCTTTAGAGAATCGAAATAAGAGAGAGGTAGAGATAAGTATGCCAAAGGCGTTATGGTTACTCATTATCGGAATGGTAATAAATGTGACTGGCGCTTCTTTTTTATGGCCACTAAATACGATTTATATTCATCAAGAATTAGGTAAGTCGCTCAGTATTGCAGGACTAGTCTTAATGGCTAATTCAGGAGCAGGTGTTATCGGTAATTTAATTGGTGGAAGATTGTTCGATCGAATAGGTGGCTATAAAACCATTTTATGTGGAATTTCCATTACAATGGTTAGCGCATTTACATTGGTATTTTTTCATAGTTGGACTTATTATGTTGTTTTATTAATTGGATTAGGTTTAGGTTCAGGGATTACATACCCATCAATGTACGCAATGGCGGGTTCTGTATGGCCTGAAGGGGGGAGAAAGGCATTTAACTCACTTTATGTAGCGCAAAATGTTGGTGTAGCTACTGGTGCGGCTTTAGGTGGTTTAGTTGCTTCCTTTAGATTTGATTATGTTTTTTTAGCAAACGGTATTATGTATATTATTTTCTTTTTTATTGCTTCTTTCGGATTTAAGAATATGAAAGCAGATGTAAGTACGAGAGGACAAACTAGTAGTATATTAGATCAAAGAATGGTAGTTGAGAATAAAGCTAAATTTAAGGCTTTATTAATTCTTTGTGTTGGGTTTATTATTTGTTGGATTGCTTATGTACAGTGGGCCTCAACGATATCTGTTCATACACAAGCACTAGGTATTAGTATTGAACAATATAGTTTAATTTGGACCGTTAACGGAGCTTTAATCGTATTGGGACAACCTCTTATTAGTACTTTAATTAAAAGGTGGTTCCATACTTTAAAGGGACAAATTTATTTTGGTTTAGCTGTATTTATGCTTTCATTTTTTGTTTTGGCACAGGCGGAATTTTTTATCATATTTGTTGTAGCAATGGTTATTTTAACGATAGGAGAAATGTTTGTTTGGCCAGCTGTACCTACGATAGCTCACCAACTAGCACCTAAAGGGAAAGAAGGTTTTTATCAAGGTGTCGTAAATAGTATTGGTACTGGTGGTAGAATGATTGGACCATTTTTTGGTGGGGTAATTGCAGATCTATTTGGTATGCAAGTGTTATTATATAGCTTAATGCTTCTTTTTTCTGTTGGATTTATAAGCACATATTTGTATGATCGCCAACTTAAACCAACTGTTGAAGAGGAGATTATGATTGCACACAAATCATAGGGACCGTGCTGATACAAGTGGATTCAAGAGAGTGTGAGTAGCACCGTACACAACTGAAGAGAATCGTCCAAAAAACGTAGCGGACGAGCAGAAATTTAGTGTAATGGCGCACCACCGAAGTGGAATGATCAAAAATTAAGTGTGAAGGCACACTACCGGTTAACCACTATAATGATGTAAAAACCTTTCCATTGTTTAAAGTGAAAAAAATTTGTCAATAATTTTAATATTATCTTGACAATCAATCGACAAATTAATACAATACAAATTATGATGTTAAATTAAATAACAAAAGTGAAAAACAGTGATGAGGAGTAGTAGTGGAAACTCATGTTACAGAGAATTGACGGGTGGTGCAAGTCAATCATAGAGATCCTCGAACTCGCCTATTAGTTGCAAGAGTGAATCTTAGTAGTTCTTGTCGTCAACCGCGTTAAGGTGTTAAAGAAGTGAGTGTATCCAACACTAATTTGGGTGGTACCGCGGGAATAATTATGCTTATTAACCTCTCGTCCCTAACGATTACGTTAGTGGTGGGAGGTTTTTTATACTATAATTAAAAATTTTTATATTAGAATGGTGTTTAGCTCAGTTACCTTAGGTTGACTACTACAATTTAAGTAATGACCTTAATCACATCATGTAATTCTTCTTGGATACGCTTTATAAACCTTTCTATTGAGGAAGTGTGCTAAGAAACTATACATACTATTAGACTAGAAGCGCTTTTACTTTTTACATTTATGACCAAGGCAAAGCACTTGCTTTTTCTTGGTATAATGCTTTATTGATGTATTAATCGATTTTAATAACTTAAGTTATTTAGCACGTCTTATTATTTTTAATACTAAAATTTTTGAATTTTAAGTATTAACTACGTAGGCATGTTATTAATGAAAAAACTCTACAATTAACCTATTCTAATTAAAATGAGAAAATTAAGGAGGTAGTAAAATGTCATTTTCACATCAAGAGATAGAGAAAAAGTGGCAAAATCTTTGGGAAGAGAACAAAACGTACAAAACAGAAGAAGATGAAACAAAAGAAAAATTTTATGCACTAGATATGTTTCCGTATCCATCTGGAGCAGGACTTCACGTAGGACATCCTGAAGGATATACAGCTACAGATATCCTATCTAGAATGAAAAGAATGCAAGGCTATAACGTGCTTCATCCAATGGGGTGGGATGCTTTCGGTTTACCAGCAGAGCAATTTGCACTAGATACAGGGAAACACCCAAATGAGTTTACACAAACAAATATTGATAATTTCCGACGTCAAATTAAATCATTAGGATTTTCTTATGATTGGGATCGTGAAGTGAATACAACTGACCCTAATTATTATAAATGGACGCAATGGATTTTTCTTCAGTTATTTAATAAAGGACTAGCTTATGTAGATGAGGTGCCTGTAAACTGGTGCCCTGCATTAGGGACAGTTCTTGCAAACGAAGAAGTTATTGATGGGAAAAGTGAGCGTGGTGGGCATCCAGTCGAACGACGCCCGATGAAGCAGTGGATGTTAAAAATCACGGCATATGCTGATCGTTTGTTAGAAGATTTAGAGGAACTTGATTGGCCTGAAAGCATTAAAGATATGCAGCGCAACTGGATTGGTCGATCTGAAGGTGCGGAAATAAATTTTGCAATAGAGGATCCTGATCAGGAATTTACAGTTTTTACAACGAGACCTGATACGTTGTTTGGAGCAACATATGCAGTTTTTGCCCCAGAACATAAATTAGTAGACCAAATTACAACTACGGAACAAAAAGATGAAGTTGAAGCATATAAAAAGAAAGTTTCAACAAAAAGCGACTTAGAGCGAACTGAGCTTTCGAAAGAAAAAACAGGTGTTTTTACAGGGGCGTATGCGATTAATCCTGTAAATGGTGCTAAGTTACCGATTTGGATTGCTGACTACGTATTATCTACATATGGTTCAGGAGCGATCATGGCCGTTCCAGCACATGATGAACGTGATTATGAATTTGCACGTACGTTTGACCTACCAATTATCGAGGTTGTTTCTGGTGGAAATGTAGAAGAAGAAGCCTTTACAGGAGATGGAACTCTTGTAAATTCCGATTTCTTAAATGGATTAAATAAAAAACAAGCGATTGGAAAAATGATCGAATGGCTTGAAGCGGAATGTAAAGGAACGAAGAAAGTAACGTATCGCTTGCGGGACTGGTTATTTAGCCGCCAACGTTATTGGGGGGAGCCTATTCCAGTTATTCATCTAGAAGATGGTACGATGAAGGCAGTTCCAGAAAGTGAACTTCCATTAGTTCTACCGGAAATGGATGAAATTAAACCATCAGGAACTGGAGAGTCTCCACTAGCAAATGCTAAAGATTGGTTGCATGTAATAGATCCAGAAACAGGGTTGAAAGGTCGCCGTGAAACGAATACAATGCCGCAATGGGCAGGAAGCTGTTGGTATTATCTTCGTTTTATTGACCCACATAATACAGAAGCTTTAGCTGATCCAGAAAAATTAAAAAAATGGCTCCCAATCGACATTTATATTGGTGGCGCTGAGCATGCAGTTCTTCATCTTCTTTATGCGCGTTTTTGGCACAAAGTTCTTTACGATATTGGGGTTGTCCCTACCAAAGAACCATTTCAAAAGCTGTATAACCAAGGTATGATTTTAGGTGAAAATAACGAAAAAATGAGTAAGTCAAAAGGAAATGTTGTCAATCCAGATGATATTGTTTCAAGTCATGGTGCTGACACACTTCGTTTATATGAAATGTTCATGGGACCACTAGATGCTTCAATTGCTTGGAGTGAAAATGGCTTGGATGGTGCAAGACGTTTCTTAGATAGAATTTGGCGACTATTTATTACGGATGAAGGAAAATTGAATCCGGCAATTAGTGATGTCGAAGGATCTGAAAGTTTCCAACGTATGTATCACCAAACGGTGAAAAAAGTTTCTGATGACTTCGCTGGTTTACGATTTAACGTAGGAATTTCACAACTTATGGTATTTATTAACGATGCTTATAAGCAAAAAGAATTGCCGAAACCTTTAATGGAAGGCTTTGTGAAACTCCTTTCTCCAGTAGCGCCACATCTTGGTGAAGAACTATGGGAGAAATTAGGGTATACTTCCACAATCAGTTATGAGTCTTGGCCAACATATGACGAGAATATGCTTGTAGAAGCGGAAATTGAAATCGTTGTTCAAGTAAATGGAAAATTAAAAGCCAAGATCTCTATTCCAAAAGATGCTAGCCGAGAAGATATGGAGCAATTAGCTAAGAACGATGAGAAAATTCAAGAAGAACTTGAAGGAAAAACAATTCGTAAAGTCATTGCAGTACCTAATAAGCTTGTCAATTTTGTCGCCAACTAATAGAAAGCCGACTACCACTTTTGGTAGTCGGTTTTCATGTTTTTCAAGTATGTCAATTTTTACGGTATGCGTATTCTAAACTACTTTCTGCAGCTCCTTTGCCAGCTGTATAGCCAGTAGAAAAGGCAACTGTTATATTATAGCCACCGGTATACCCATGGATATCTAACACTTCTCCACAAAAAAATAGTCCGTTCATAAGTTTTGATTCCATTGTTTTCGGATTTACTTCTTTAACAGAAACGCCACCGCCAGTTACAAAAGCTTTTTCTAATGGTAACGTTCCATTGACCGAAAAGGTGAAGCCTTTTATTAACTTAGACAATTGACGAAGCGCATCGTTCGAAACATTAGCAAATGTTGAGTTACCATCAATCTCAGTTTTTTCTAAGTAAAAGTGAAGTAAGCGTTCTGGAATATATCCTTTTAAACTGTTTTTAATCGATTTTTTTTCTGATTGTTTAGCAATTGCATTAATTTCTTGAAAGATATCTTCCGCTGATTTTTGAGGAAAAAGGTCAAGACTCATGTTAATGTAATCAGCAGAAAATTTCTTCAACGCTTTCACCACATATTGGCTACAGCGTAGTGAAATTGGTCCAGATATACCGAAGTGAGTAAAGATCATGTCACCGTCGTGATGGATGATTGTTTTGCCTTTAGGGTTAATCACAGACAAACGAACGTCACGTAAAGACAAACCTTGTAACAGTTTATTTTTAATAAAAATTTCGTTTGAAGTTATTGGAACTTCAGTGGGGAAGAGGTCAGTTATCGTGTGTCCGGCTTTACGAGCCCACGGATAGCCGTCACCAGTGCTTCCTGTATGAGGTACACTTTTCCCACCAACAGCGATAATTACAGACTTTGTTGAAAGTATCTTACCATTGTTTAACTTTATCGCAATTACTCTTCCATCTTCATAAAGAACATCTTTTACTGGTGTGTTTGTATATATTTTGACCTTTAAATTTCGTAATTTTTCTAATAAACTTTCCACCACCGTACTCGCTTTGTCACTTACTGGAAACATTCGACCTCGGTCTTCTTCTTTTAATTTAATCCCTAGCTTTTCGAAAAAATTTATAATATCTTCATTGTTAAAGACAGAAAAAGGACTATACATAAATCGTCCATTCCCTGGTATATGTGCTATTAGTTCTTTTTCATCCATCCGGTTTGTTACATTACAGCGTCCCCCACCAGAAATAGCGAGCTTACGACCAAGTTTATCTCCTTTATCTACCAGGAGAACTTTTGCTCCATGTTTACTAGCAGAAATTGCAGCCATAAGACCAGATGGCCCACCACCAATTACTACCACATCATACATACGTATACACCTACTTATTCATTCAAATTAACTTACGTATTATAACATAGTATTGGCCATGTTATAGGAGTTCAAAAGTGATTTTTTATTAAAAATTCCATTGACACAGAGTTGTCTTCAATATAATTTCAATATTGTGTGTGATAATGATTATTAGTTTTATTAGAGTTACTCGGGTCTGTTTTAGATATTACATGTCATCATAGAGTGATATAATATAAGAATTTAAATTAGGTTAGGAGATATTTTATGCATAAAGAAACTTTAAGTTCTACAACGAATTTTACTTGGAAACAATATTTGGCACTAGTAGTTCCGATAACACTGGCAGCTGTGACAACACCACTGTTAGGAGCTGTCGATACAGCGGTGGTAGGTCGGATGCCCGATCCCTCATATATAGGTGGGGTTGCGATCGGAACATTAATTTTTAATACAATTTATTGGTTACTAGGATTTTTAAAAGTAGGGACCTCTGGATTTACTGCTCAAGCTAGTGGTAACCAAAATCAACAAGAATTAATTTCAGCTTTTATTCGACCAGCATTTTTGGCGATATGCTTTGGGGTTTTGTTCATTCTTTTACAAATTCCAATAGAAAAGGCAGCCTTTCTACTGATCGAATCAACACCATTAGTAGAGAGAATGGCATCAGATTACTTTTCGATTCGAATTTGGGGAGCACCGTTTGCTTTATTAAATTACTGTATTTTAGGGTGGTTAATAGGTTCTTCAAGAGTAAAGGTTTCACTAACATTACAGTTGTATATGAATATAAGTAATATTATCCTAAGTATTTTACTTGTTCTCGTATTTCAATTTGGCGTTAAAGGAGTAGCGTTTGCAACACTATTTTCTGAAGTTAGTACTGTTATCATTGGTTTAGTCCTATTAAAAAGGCTAAATGTTTTTTCTTTATCTTATTTAAAATCAGGTGCATTTTTTGATAAAGCAAAATTTATGACAATGTTAAAAATGAACCGTGATTTATTTATTCGTACCGTTTGTTTGCTAACTGTATTTGGCTTTTTTACTGCTAGAGGTTCAGCAATGGGAGTGGAAATTTTGGCTGCTAATGCTATTTTATTTCAAATCCATTATTTAATAGCCTATATGTATGACGGACTTGCAGGTGCAAATAGTATTTTAACAGGGAAAGCAATCGGCCAACAAAATTATCTCCTATTTAAACAAACGAAGAAAATGTCGTTTGTATGGGGTATTGCCTTGTCGACATCTATGTTTCTTCTTCTCTTAATATTTAGAGACCCGTTGTTATTTCTTTTTACTTCATTAGATAGTTTGAAGGAACTCACGGTAAATTATTATTTCTGGATTTTACTTTATCCATTTGTTACTTTTTGGGGATTGTTGTTATATGGAATGTTCACAGGAGCTACGGAAGGGGTACCGATCCGAAATTCAACAATATTAGCATTGCTATTATTTTTTCTTGTATTTACAGTGAGCTTCCCTTCCATGCAAAACCATGGTTTATGGCTTTCATTTTTATCCTTTAGTTTGGGACGCACTCTATTTTTAGGTGCTTACACCTCGCGCTTACATGCTAAGTTAAAGAGGGTTTGTGAAGCTGCATAGTATTTTAGAGATGAATTAATTAATAAACCCATTGCTTATTTAAGCAATGGGTTTAATTGTATTTAATCTACATTTTTTTTTTGTGAAGTAAGTGTCTCATTATTCATTAATATAAAGTTAACGATTCGCAACGATTTTAAACTTATATTCGTCACTTTTAAAGAACAATTCGCTATATTCAAATACTTCACCGGTTTGTAATGTTGACCATAATTTTACTTTTAGAATTGGGATAGCTTCTTTCAAATTTAGTAGGCTTGTTATAGTTTCATCTGGGATGATTGGAATAATTTCTTGGAAACTTTGTTTTATTTTCCAATTTTTGTTCTTTTCAATAAATTTATATTTAGAAGCTTGCATGACATCATATGAGAGATCAGGAAATAGTTTTACGGGCATGTAAGTATTTTCTAAGACAAGTGGAACATCGTCAACGTACCTTAGTCGACTAATATAAAATGTTTGATCTCCTTCCTCTAAGCCTAAGATGTCCATTATTGAATTGGTCGGTACCTTCATTTCGTAGCTTAATATTTTGTTAATCGTTTTCTTGTTTAACATTGACATTTCTTCGGTAAACCCTTGGAGCCTGAAAATATCATGCTCTATTTTTTTTTCCTTTACATAGGTTCCACTACCTTGTACTTTTTCTAGTAATTCTTGGCTAACTAGTAAATCAATGGCTTGTCTAATAGTGACACGACTAACATTATACGATTCAGCAAGTTTATTTTCTGATGGGATGGCATCTCCGGAAGTTATGCTACCTTCTAATATTTCTTTTTTTAATTTCTTTGCTATTTGCTTATACAGTGGTGAAGAATTCACTAAGTAGCTCCCTCCTTAAATTAAACTTTTTATTAGTATCATACATTATTTATACACAAGTTCAAAATTTTTCTCAAGAAATTCATTGACTGAATCAGAAAATTGTATTAAAGTTATATTAACTTAAACAAAACAAATATAATACAACTTTGCAAACGCATTAAAACTTAGGAGGATGAACATGAAAAAACAAAATTTAGTAGTTGTTGGAGCAGGTAGTACGTATACACCGGGTATGATTATGAGCTTAATTGAGGAAAAGGAAAATTTCCCATTAAAAAGCATTACATTCTATGATATAAACGTAGAAAGACAAGAGAAAGTAGCTAAAGCTTGTGAAATTATCTTAAAAGAAAAATATCCAGAGCTTGAGTCGTTCCATTACACAACTAGTAAAGAAGAAGCTTTCACAGATGTTGATTTTGCTTTCGTACAAATTCGTACAGGTGGACTAGCTATGCGTGAGAAAGATGAGCAAATTCCATTAAGCCATGGTTGTGTTGGTCAAGAAACATGTGGACCAGGTGGAATGGGGTACGGTCTACGCTCAATTGGTGATATGATCCAGCTTGTTAAAGAAATTCGTCAATATTCTCCGGAAGCATGGATTTTAAATTATACAAATCCAGCGGCCATTGTTGCTGAAGCATTACGTAGAGCTTTCCCAGAAGATAAGAAGATCCTTAACATTTGTGACATGCCAGCTGCGATTATGGTTAGTTATGCTAGCATCTTAAAGAAAGAAATTTGGGACCTTGTTCCAGAATACTTCGGTTTAAACCACTTTGGTTGGTTTACGAAAATGTATGATAAAGAAGGAAATGACTTAACAGATGAAATTAAAAACCACATCTTAAATAAAGGGTTTTTACCTGAAGATTCTGAGATTGTTAATGATCCATCTTGGATTAAGACGTTTAAACAAGTGAAAACAATGGTAACAGATTTCCCAGAATATTTACCAAATACGTATTTACAATACTACTTGTATCCAAGTGATATGGTAAGTAAAGAAGACGTATCTAATACAAGAGCTAGACAAGTTATTAATGGTCGTGAGCAACGTGTACATGAATTATGTGATGGGATTATTGCGAATGGTACAACTGAAGGTGCTCATTTAGAAGTTGACATTCACGGTTGCTACATGATCCGTGTTGCTGCATCTTTAGCTTACAATAACGGTGATATCTTTATTGTAATCGTTGAGAACAATGGTATTATTTCAAATCTTCAAGATGATGCAATGGTTGAAGTTCCAGCAATGCTTACAAACCGTGGACCAAAGCCATTTGCAGTTGGAAAAATCCCAACATTCTACAAAGGAATGATCGAAGGTCAACTTGCATACGAAAAACTTGTTGTCGATGCTTACTTTGAAAATGACTATAACAAAGCGTTACAAGCATTAACGTTAAACCGTACGGTTGTGGATGCGCCTGTAGCAAGAAAAATTCTTGATGATCTTATCGCTGCCAATGAGAACTACTGGCCTGAATTAAAAAAAGATCGCAAAGAAACAACGGATAATAAAGACCTTACATTAGTGTAAGAAACAAGCTCTCTTCTTGTCATGCCCAAGAAGAGAGCAACCTAATTTTTTTATAAAAAACAATGAAAGCGTTTAAGAAAGGGGAAACAAAATGAAAATCGATTTTAGTAGTCTTCAAAAGTTTGGAAAAGCCTTAATGGTTCCAGTTGCTTTACTACCGGCTGCCGGAATTTTGTTAGGTATTGGTGCTGCTTTAACTGGTCCATTGGCTCAAAATGTACAATTTTTACAAAATCCAGTAGTTGCTCAAATAAGTGCTGGTATGTTACAAGTTGGGATTAGCTTGTTTGTTAACCTACCGATTATTTTTGCACTAGGTATTGCCATTGGTTTAACAGGTGGTTCGGGTATTGCTGCACTTGCTGCCTTACTTGGTTACCTTATTATGAACACAACGATTTCATTTGTCTTAGGAATCACACCAGAAATGGCTGCAACAAGTGGCGAATATGGAATGGCGTTAGGTATTCCGACACTTGAAACAGGGGTTCTCGGTGGTATAGTCGTTGGATTTTTAGCCGTTTACATGTATAGAAGGTTCCACAAATTCCAGCCACCAGAAATGCTTGGTTTCTTTGCAGGTGACCGTTCTGTCGGTATTTTCATGGTATTTGCTTCTATTATTCTAGCGTTTGCGATGATGATCATTTGGCCACCAATTCAAAGTGGAATTAATGCTGTTGCAAACATTATCGCTACTGATGCAACAAATCCAGCTTATGTTGGTTTGTATGGTGCGCTTGAACGTTTACTGATCCCAACTGGTCTTCACCATATCTGGTATGCACCATTTTTATGGACAGGCTTAGGTGGTACGACTGAGGTTGCAGGTCAACTAGTTTCAGGTGACCAATATATTTTCTTAGCACAAATTGCTGCTGGTGTTGAAGTAACAGCAGGTCGCTTTATGGCAGGGAAATTCCCAATTATTATGTTTGGTTTATTAGGAGCAGCGCTTGCAATGTATAAGCGTGCTGACGCTGATAAAAAGCCAGTTGTTAAAGGTATGTTAATTGCAGCAGCAGGTACGGCATTTTTAACTGGTATTACTGAACCAATTGAATTTACGTTCTTATTTGTTGCACCGTTCTTATATGTATTTCATTCATTATTAACAGGTATTTCGTATGCACTTACGTACATGCTAGACGTTCACCTTGGATGGGCAGGTGGATCAGGATTTATCGATTATATTCTTGTTAACGTTCTGCCAGGTACACCAAATTGGTGGATGAACATTGTTTTAGGAGCTATATTCTTTGCAGTTTACTATTTCTCGTTTAGCTTTGTTATCAAAAAATGGGATATCGCTACACCTGGTCGTGGTGGTCAAGAAGTAAAATTATTCACTAGAAAAGACTATAATGCGAAAAAAGATGGTTCAAAATCAACTAAGCAAGAGAAAAATAGAGAAATTGCCCTGCATACAATTGTTGCCTTAGGTGGTCCTGATAACCTTGTTCATGTAGATGCTTGTTTCACTCGCTTAAGAGTAGAAGTTCGTAAAATTGAACTTGTTGATGAGAATTTATTAAAACAACTTGGTGCTGCAGGTGTTGTGAAAATAAAAAATAACATCCAAGCAATTTTTGGAGGAAATTCTGATCTTTATAAAAATGAAATTAATGAATTACTTCAATCACCGGATTTACAAGAAGAGCTTAATCAATTAACTGAAGAAGTGGCTTCAACAACAGAAATACAAGAAGAAGTAAAACAAAAGTCATCTTTTCAAGCTGATGAGATAGCGATTCCAATTAAAGGGAAATTATTACCTATCACTGATGTTCCAGATGCGGTCTTCTCAGAGAAAATGATGGGGGATGGATTTGCGATCGAACCAAAGGACGGAACAATTGTTTCTCCTGTTAAAGGAAAGATTCTGAATATTTTCCCAACAAAACATGCCATTGGTATTCAATCTGATAGTGGATTAGAATTGTTAATTCATGTAGGCCTAGATACTGTCAAACTAGATGGTAAAGGCTTCGAATTACTTGTTGAAGAAGGCCAAGAAGTGAAGCAAGGTCAAGAACTATTAAAAGTAGATCTTGACTACATCAAAGAGCATGCAACTTCAACTGTGACTCCAATTGTTTTTATGAATTTAAATGAAAACCAAATGGTTGTCGTAGAACAAAGTGGTTTTGTTGAGATAAATGAAAAAGACAAGATTAGTATAAAAGACGTTGAACAAAAAGGGTCATAATCAAATACGGGTGTCTGACACCGAAAATGGACAAAATGCTAATATGTCTTTCTGGTACGGACACATTTAAAAAAGCTATCGCATTGCGATAGCTTTTTTGCTGATAGGCAAGGTGTTGTCTCTAGCAATCTTAGAAAGAAGGGATACACGGAAAGAAACCATTCTTGATCATTGTAGGTTAACTAACAACCTGCTAAAATAAATGACAGAAATAAATAAGGCAATACAATTTACATAGGAGTTGAGTGTGATGTTGACGAGGATGACAATACAAACAAATAAGAGAGATGATATAATTGAAATTACAAATCAGGTAAGAGATTATATAAAATCGCAAAAAATCAATGATGGGGTAATTGTCGTCTATTGTCCTCACACAACAGCGGCCATAACAATTAATGAAAATGCTGATCCTGATGTAGTTCACGATATGAATTTTCGGCTTGATGAGATGGTTCCATTGCAACATCAGCGTGATCTTCACGGCGAAGGGAATTCAGCCGCTCATGTAAAGGCTAGTATGTTTGGTGCTTCAGAAACAATAATTGTATATAATGGTGAGTTGTTACTTGGAATATGGCAGGGGATATATTTTTGCGAATTCGATGGGCCGCGAACAAGGAATTACTTTATTAAGACAATGTAAAATAATCGTGGTCGATATACAACGATTAAATATCTTTACTAGTTCCAAATTTAAACTATTTAAAGAGGTGTTTTATGGCCGACTCAAAGTTAGTAAGAGGTACAATGGTATTAACAGCTTCGATTTTTATTTCGAAAATCTTAGGCTTAATATATATATTCCCTTTTAAAGCCATCGTTGGTTTAGAGGGTTTAGCATTGTACACGTACGGTTATGTTCCTTATACAGTACTTTTAAGTGTGGCTACGTTAGGGATTCCGTTAGCGGTTTCTAAATTTGTTTCTAAATACAATTCATTAGGAGATTATGAAACGGGAAGAAGACTTTTTAAATCTGGTCTTATCGTCATGTCTATCACAGGCTTAGTTTCATTTTTACTTTTGTTTTTATTAGCCGAGCCAATTGCTAATCAAGTAGTAGATGGGAAGGATTTGAAAGGGAATTCAATTGAAGATGTTATTTTAACGATCAGGATGGTTAGTGTTGCCCTTCTTATTGTGCCAATTATGTCTTTAATACGTGGTTACTTTCAAGGATATCAATCAATGGGACCTACAGCAGTTTCTCAAGTTATTGAACAAATTGTGAGAATTATCTTTATCCTTTGTTTGACGTTTATAATTGTTCACATGATGAACGGTTCAGTTGGGTTAGCGGTAGCCTTTGCGACTTTTGGGGCGTTTGTAGGGGCGCTAGGTGGATTAACAGTTCTACTTATTTATTGGTTTAAAAGGAAAGACAATATAAATAAACAAATCCAAGAAAGTAAGGTAAATCATCAGCTTCCACTCAGAACAATGTACAAAGAGCTTGTATCCTATGCCTTACCATTATCTTTTGTGGGGTTGGCTATTCCGCTTTACCAATTGATCGATTTAATGACGTTTAATAATGCACTTATGGGTGTGGGGTATGATCAAGCAACGGCTGAAGAGGCATTTGGAGCTTTTGCTCAAGCAGCCCATAAATTAATATTAATACCAGTTTCAATTGCAACCGCAATGTCTTTAACGTTGTTACCGACCATTACAAAATCATTTATTGATAATGACCAAAGTCTTTTACAAAAACAAGTAACTCAAACCTATCAAATTATTTTATTTTTAACCTTACCAGCTGCAGTGGGCTTGTCCATCTTAGCTTACCCTGCCTATGGAACGTTATTTGGTTTAGAAGATGTTCATATTGGGGCAGTTGTTTTGAGATACTATGCTCCAGTATCGGTATTATTCTCATTATTTGCCGTAACATCAGCAATTTTACAAGGAATTAATCAACAGCGTTTTGCAGTAATCGGGCTACTAGCTGGATTATTAGTGAAGCTAATTCTTAACATTTATTTAATTGGTAATTTTGAAGCGATAGGAGCAATTTATGCAACAGGATTGGGGTATGTTACTTCGTTAGGTGTAAATATTTGGGCAATTGGAAAACATGCTAACTATCGGTATTACTTTATTTTAAAGCGTTCACTACTTATTGTGCTTTTTACAGCTATAATGGCGTTTGTCGTCATTGCTTTAAAGGAATCTCTAACGATTTGGTTACCTTTAGATAATCGCGTTTATTCTTTTATCGTTTTGTTGGTCACAGTTCTATCTGGAGGAGTAGTATATTTATATGTTAGTGTTAGAACAAATTTAGCTGGTCAAATACTAGGATCACGGTTTAAATTTCTAAAGAAAAAAGCGCGGGGGTAAAATTCTTTCCTCTCTTATGTAATCTGACCACGTCTAGAAATTGAGAGAAATTACTGTGCTATATCCTTCTCAAAAAAAAGAAACTATAGCTTTCAAACATTGGGGTAAAGACCCCCAATGTTTGAAGTGAATTTAGAGAATCGGTAGATTTCGATGTTAATCATTTAGCAAAAAACCAAATCTTCAACGTATACAATATTCATTAGTATTGAGGTCCAGGCCCACCAAATCCATGCCCTAATTGACGTTCTAGTCTACGCACACGACGATTTAGCTCAGTAATTTGTTCGCCTTGGCGTTGAGTAATTCTTTCTAACTGGGATACACGACGTTCAAGGTCACGTGGACGTGGTGTTGGTCCAGGAGTCGGCCCCGGAGTTGGTGGGAATGGGAACCCAGGGAAGAATTGAGTTTCAGGAAATTGACGATAATAATCCATAAGATCTCTCCTTTGAAATTAGGTATCTGTTCATTCAGTAAATAGTCTATGCCCACACGTGAAGGTTGCGTTAATTGAAACGCCTATTTTAAAAAAGTTGGGCCTGGTTTGATAATTTTGGAAAACTCTTTTTATCAAAAAAGTAGTTTGATATAATAAAATCTATATTGTACATTTTTATTGTATACCAAGGGGGTTAGTATGGAAAATTCAGCAAAAAAAGAAAATGATTGGATTTTGCTCACTGCAATAATATTACTAGCTTCATTTGGTTTAATAATGATTTATAGCTCTAGTTATGTCGTTGGATATGACAAGTATGGCGATCCTTTTCATTTCTTCAAAAAGCAATTACAATTCATCGGTATTTCAACAATTTTATTTCTATTTTTCATGAAATTTCCTTATCGTTTCTATCAAAAACTCGTCCCACTAATTGTGTTTTTGTCTTTTTTTTCACTGGCTTTAGTCGTTTTTTCACCGTTAGGGATAGAGAGAAATGGTGCAACACGATGGCTAAATGTAGGGATGATTTTGCAGCCATCTGAGTTTGTAAAGCTCGGTATTATCATTTATTTAGCCCATGTCTACTCAAGGAAGCAAAAATATATTAATCAATTTACTAGAGGTGTGATGCCACCTTTATTAATTGTTGGTGGGATTTTCCTGTTAATTATGAAGCAGCCAGATTTAGGGACAGCAGGATTAATATTAGCGGTTGCTGGTTTAATTGTTTTTTGTTCGGGAGCGAAGTTGATCCATTTATTCGGATTAGGTGGATTTGCAGCTGTCATTGTTTGGACGTATGCTAATTCAGAATCATATCGGATGGATCGTCTTATTGGTTTTATGGATCCGTTTGCTGATTCAACTGGGACGGGCTATCAACTTATTCAGTCTTACATTGCGATGGCTCATGGTGGCATTACTGGGGCAGGATTTGGCCAAAGTGTACAAAAGCTTTTCTATTTACCAGAGGCTCATACGGACTTTATATTGGCAATTGTTGCAGAAGAGCTTGGTTTGCTTGGTATTTTATTCGTTTTCATATGTCTAGGTGTCATATTATTTAGAGGGATTTTGATAGGTGTTCGAAGTAATACGCCATTTGGTAGTCTTTTAGCTTTTGGCATTACTTTTCAACTTACGCTTCAAGTATGTCTAAACGTCGGTGCTGTCTCAGGTCTGCTACCAATTACGGGAATTCCACTCCCTTTCATGAGCTATGGTGGATCTTCTTTATTAATTAGTGCCGCTAGTGTTGGAATACTTGCTAATATCGCTAGAAATAATACTAAAAAAGGTACACATAATATTGAACTCGATAAAGTGGGATAAATCTTTTAAGTGCTTATAGACTAAGCACTTTTTTGCAGTATCAAAATTATAAATTTCTAACTTGGAAACTGTCTAGCTCCAGGCGCCATCGGTTCGATCACTTCAGACCTTCTCTTTCGGTCAAAAACCCGACCGCTACGAGCAGGTCTTCCAGTGTTTGTCGCCGATAGGCGGGCGCCTTGCGCTTTTCTTCTTAGGATAAAAATAAAAAAGGTGATGATATATTTCAGCATTTTAGTTTGGTATATATCTTAGTTAAAAATTCCTTTGTTAAAAAAAATAAGCTATGATAACATTAGAAAAGGCTTTTCACAATTATAAAATAAAACTTTACTTATAAATAAGGCAATCATTAAATGGAGGATACAGCCCATGCAAGAACGTAAAACTTATATTCAACAGTTAGATTATACGTTGTTATTTTTGCTGTTTTTATTAATGTGCATCTCTTTGCTTGCTATTTATAGTGCTGCTATGGCTGGACAATACTCTGTAGAGCCTTCACATTTTGTTAAGAGGCAAGTTATTTGGTTCGTGATAGGAACTGCACTAATGCTTGGAGCAATGGTCATTGATTATGATTTATTTAAAAATTTTACAATTCCACTTTATGTTATAGGAATTTTATCGTTATTAGCTGTTCATTTTTTTGGAATTGAGCGAAACGGTTCTCAACGTTGGATTGGGGTAGGGAACAATTTATTTCAACCGTCAGAGTTCGTGAAAATATTTCTTGTATTAGCTCTAGCTCATTTACTATTTCTAATAACTAAAGAGTATAGAGAGAGGTCATTAAATGAGGATTGTATAGTTGTACTAAAAGTGTTGGCAGTAGGTTTACCACCGTTTTTTCTTATTTTAATACAACCGGATTTAGGAACTGCATTAGTTATTGCTAGTATAATGGGTACGATGTTACTAATGGCAGGGATCTCTTGGAAGATATTTGCAGTTCTTGGGACGATAATTACATCAATTTTAGCTATATTAGTTTGGCTTCACAATAATTACTTCGCGCTTTTTAGTAAGTTTATCAAATCTCATCAGTTAGATAGAATTTACGGATGGTTAAATCCATATGATGATCCAGGTGGACTTGGATATCAACTTCTCGGGGCGATCCAGGGAATTGGCTCTGGTCAGCTCTATGGAAAAGGTTTTACTGAAGGTGTATTATCTAAAAGTGGACGTGTCCCGGAAATTCATACAGATTTTATTTTTACTGTAATTGGTGAGGAATTCGGGTTTCTTGGTGCTACGATATTAATAGTTGTTTATTTTCTACTGTTCTATAGAATGATTATTATTGCTTTTAGTTGTAATAATATGTATGGTAGTTATTTAGTAGCTGGTGTAATAGGCCTTTTAGTCTTTCAGATATTCCAAAATATCGGGATGACTATTGGTCTTATGCCGATTACTGGTTTGGCTTTACCATTTATAAGTTATGGTGGTAGTGCTTTACTAACGAATATGATTGCTATCGGTATTGTTCTTAATGTTAATGTTCGTACCAGACACTATATGTTTGGCTCAGAGGAAATGTCGTAAATTCGATTAAGAAACTGTAATCAAAAAAATTGATTGCAGTTTTTTCTTACATTTTTCGATATATGAAGTGTTATTAATTTGCGGTAACTTATCAATTCATCTGTGGTTCCTGTTGGTGAAAAATGTAACTGGGGAGGGTGGCTATGAATTTAATTGTAGGATTAGGAAAATTAGCACAAAGTGTATTAAAATTATGTTCATACAAAGAAGAGATTTTTGTTTACACTAGAACGAAACAAAAAGTTAAAGATTTTCAAAAAGTAGATAATCGTATCGTCTATTTAGAACCAAGAAATTTTAATAAAGTACGTCATGTCTTATTGATGCTACCTGCAAATAGTGTTATTCCATTTCTTAATACATACGAAAAGTATTTTCGGGAAGATGTTAAAATTTATCTTTTTGCTACTGCTTTACAGAGTAATGAGGTGAAAAAGATTTTTTCTAAGAAGATTATACCTTGTAAATTAGCTGGGCATGCCAAACAAATGGTAGAAGATCAAAATGGACTTTTTGTTGTACCCATTCACGAGGAAATTGAACCATTAAGAAACTTTTTAGGTGAAAATTTTACGATTGTGAATGGAACTGAAAAAGAAGTATTGTTGGCAAATACAATAGGAACAAAGGCATCGATTGAAATGGTACTAAAATTAGAGGAAGAACTACTAAAGTCTGGAGTTCAGCCTATAGTAATTAGACAAACGTTATCACAGATTACGCGTGGAAACGTAAAAGCATATTTAAATAATGATTTAGGAGATTTTGCAAAGAATATTGTGCAACAAATAACATTAAGGGGGAAAGAAGAATGAGGTTAGATAAGTTTTTGGCCAATATGGGCTATGGAAGTCGAAAAGAAGTAAAGAAGTTATTAAAAACAGGGGCAGTACGTGTAAATGAAGAAGTCATTAAGGATGCCAAAAAGCATATTGCTATAGAGCAAGATCAAGTTGTTGTTAATGGTGAAGAAGTAGAGTATAAGGAATTTGTCTACTTAATGATGAATAAACCTCAAGGTGTTATTTCAGCTACAGAGGACGCCCATGAGCAGACAGTTGTTGATTTATTAGAATTAGAAGATGCTCGCTATGAACCATTTCCAGTCGGGAGGCTAGATAAAGATACAGAAGGATTTGTGTTATTAACAAATAACGGTAAACTTTCTCATGAGCTTCTTTCTCCTAAAAAGCACGTTCCAAAAACGTATTACGCACGAATACAAGGCAAAGTAACTGATGAGGATATTGAAAAGTTTAAAAATGGTGTTACTCTTGATGATGGTTACAAAACAAAACCAGGAGTTTTAGTGATTTTAAAATCAGACGAAGTTTCTGAAATTGAACTTACAATTACGGAAGGGAAGTTCCATCAAGTCAAACGAATGTTTCAAGCTGTAGGTAAAAAAGTGACTTACTTAAAACGTCTATCTATTGGGCCATTATTACTTGATGCAACGCTAGATTTAGGCGAGTACCGAGAATTGACCGAGGATGAAGTTGAGAAGTTAGTTAATCGTTAATCAAACTGATTTGTACTTAATGGGCATAGACCGCCCACTCTAAGCGTAGCCTAGGTGGAAACTTCCATTCAGCTGGAGTTGAGAATCCAGCTGAATTTCCGATGTTCTAGCGAAGCTAGAACGAGCTCTCTTTCAATGATAATTGAGTAAGGAATAAAAATTCCCCAACGTTCAACATTGGGGGAGTATTCAACTTGCTTTCTATTTAGTTTTTTACTTTAGGAAACCTTTGTTTTCTTTTTAGTTATTGTCCATTTGCCACGGCTAGGACTCTTCACGAGCTTATTATACTCTAGTATGTTTAAATCTCGTTGAATTGTCCTTGAGGTAATTCCAAATTCTTCAACTAATTCATTTGTCGTAACAATGCCCCTTTTTTTAATATAGAGGTAGACAGACTTAATTCGGTTTATCATCCGATCAGTTGAAGTTTCCAAAAAACCACTCCTTATTCTTTTTTCATTTCTTAAAACAAAAAAATACATAGGCATTTCTTAACCAGCTGATTAGCAGCTTTAAAAATGAATTTCTTACTATCAGAAAATATAGGGAGTTCCTTTTAGTGTAATTGTACAATAATTTGAAATATTTAGCAAAGGAAAGCGGGAGAATTCTTGTAAGGTTTTGGTAAAATTGTTAAATTTCCCGTATGAAAATCTAACAATAAAGTAAATAAATTAATTAATTGAGTTTATTTCATCATTACCAAAACTCAGTCGGATGAATCTATATCTAGTTACCGGTTCAGTTTAACAAGATAATATATTTTAGTGGCGAAAATAATGAATAATGTAATTCTTTATTATAAAAAAATCAGATAGAGAAAGAATCTCTACCTGATTTTCACTAAAATTATGAAGTTCGGAAGCGGTCTAGCTCAAGTGCCTACAAGCTTATACCTTTTTAGTTTTCAAAATCAAACAAATCGGTTGATAAATAACGCTCACCAGTATCACAGGCAATTGCTATTACGACATCTTTTGGTGAAAGACGCTTTGCTATTTCTAAAGCTGCAAAGCAAGCAGCTCCTGATGAAGGACCAACAAGTATACCTTCTTCACGTGCAAGACGTCTTGTAACATTATATGCATCATCATCTTCAACTTTAAAAATTTCTCCATAGACTTCTTCATTTAATATTGGTGGGATAAATCCAGGGCTCGTACCGACAAGTTTATGAGGTCCGGGTTTTCCTCCAGATAGAACGGGTGACCCTGCAGGTTCTACTACATGCACACTAACATTAGGGTATAGTTCCTTTAACTTTTCACCAGTACCTGTAATTGTTCCGCCAGTCCCAGAAGCAGCTACAAAAGCAGTTAGGTTCTTCCCGATACTATCTAATGCTTCCTTGATTTCTAATGCTGTTGTTAGACGGTGTGCTTCAGGATTAGCATCATTTTCAAATTGCATTGGCATATAACTATTAGGGATTTCTTTCAAAAGTTCATGTGCTTTATTAATTGCACCAGGCATTTTTTCATCTCCAGGAGTAAGTACAACCTCAGCGCCATATGCCTTTAATATATTAATACGTTCCTTTGACATTGTATCGGGCATTGTTAAAATAGCTTTATAACCACGAGCAGCAGCGTTCATGGCAAGTCCTATTCCGGTGTTACCACTTGTAGGTTCAATAAGTGTAGATCCCTTTTTTAAATACCCGTCTTTTTCTGCCTGTAAAATCATTTGATAAGCTGCACGGTCTTTTACACTACCACTAGGATTCATAAATTCTAACTTTAAATAGACATCTGCTCCCGATTTACTTGGAAGATGGTTTAATTTTACTAATGGCGTATCGCCAATTAAATCTGCGATGTTATTTACAATACGCATATATTACACTTCCTTTTCTTTTTATAAGATAATAGATAAATTTTTTTATTATTTATTATATACATATTATTTTATCACAATTATGTTGAGAAAACCTATCATCTTGATAGGAATAAAGATAAGATTTAAACGGTAGAATTTGACTTTAAATTGACAATATTAAAGAATATACAAATAAAAATCTTTATTGAAAGGAGAGCCTTTAGTGACAATACAACCCCATTATTTCATTGCAATACCCATTGAAAAAAAAGTAAAGAAAAAATTGGCAGCATGGAATCAAAATGAAACACCACCGTTTGAACGCTTTGTTCATGAAGAGGATTATCACATAACATTAGCTTTTTTAGGTGGAATTGAGTTCTCTTTAATAAAAAATCTACAAGAAAAACTTCATGTTATTGCCGACAAACATCAATCATTTCCATTAATAATTGATCATATTGGGCACTTTGGACCAAATCATTCACCTAGGATTTTATGGGCTGGTATAAAAAAAGAAGACAAGTTATTTAAGCTTCAAATGGATGTTTTCCAGGCATGTTTAAAACTCCGCATGGAGTTAGATAAACGTGCTTATAATCCTCATATTACATTAGCACGTAAATATAAAGGTGCTTCATCTTTCGATAATTTAAAGTTAAATAAGTCATTTCAATCATTTGTAATAGAAGAAAAGTGGAAGGTATCAAATTTTGTGATATATCAAACACATCTACAAAGAACACCTAAATACGAAGTTATCTCTTCATTTACTTTAGCCAATGAATGAGTACGGATTATTATACCTACTAACCTAATTAACATAAACTCTTCCATTCCAAAATAGGTAGGTGTTATGATAAAATTTTATTGTACTTTTTAAATATTTAGACATCGTCGTTTTTGGAGGAGTGTTTGTGGCTCACTTAGTAAAATTAGAGGATTATGTTTCACGTTATCAATATGACATGTACCGATACCCAAGCCAATTTTCTCGGTTAAAGCGAGAGCGTTGGGCAAGGTTAAAACGAGAATGGGAAGAATCCTATTTAGTAGAAAATCCTTCGGTGGAACATTTTGTAGAAAAACAAAAAAAGACTATTAGAAATGCATTCAGTAAACTAAAAACTTTGTATAAACGTAAAAATCAAACAGAAGATTTTTATAATGATTGTAATGAACACCAATATCAATTTAAGTATAAATCTTTGCCAGAGTTAAAAATAAACTTTCTACGAGAATTATTTGAGTTTCAACTTAATTGGGCAAGTTCCACATTAGTGGAAAAGTCAACTTTAAAGAAATCATATTTACGTGACGAAACATTGAAGTGGTTTCTTCAATCACTTCCAGATAATTATTTTGTATTTTATTATCCAGTAGTCACTTATCCAAAGGCTGCAGTACAGTTTGATATCCTAGTCGTTGGTCCAACTGAAATTTGGTGCATTGTAAATCTGGAAGGTAGGGAAAATTCAATTTTCCAAACATACTCAGAAAGATATTGGTTGGAATTAAATGGTGATGATGAACGAAAAATTATTAATCCTTTACTATCTTTAAATCGAATGAGTACTATATTGAATAAAATATTAGAAGTCACAGAAATAAGATTTAAGGTGAAGAAAGCTGTCTTGACACAAGAAGGTTATATTGATGTTACTTCTCCATGGGGTAGAACTACCTTTCTCGATCAGAGGAATATTAATGAATGGCAACAAAAGTTAAAGAATAATTCAACCCCGATTAAATCAACACAGCTCAGGTTTTGTCAAAAGTTGTTAGATTTATGCCAAACAACCTCAGAACCTCGTTCAGATCTTGAACAAGATATCGATGAGGAGAACTAGGGAAATTTATAATTTAAATTCAACGATTATGGTATCTGATGAATTCAAAAGCGATTTATTGGTATAGAATATGAGTAATCAACGATTACTAAAAGAGGAAGAATGATCTTTAAAGTGATCTTTTTTAACGGTATTAGCTTTATAAAAGTAATGGATTTCCAAGCTACTAAGAAATCAGCTGGTGTACTTTAAACTTGATTGATTGGTGGGGGATAGGATTTTAAATTCTTTCGAGTAAATAAATTGAAAAATATTCTAATTAATTTCTGTATTATACATAAAATCAAGCATATCAATTCCAATTTTGTTTTATAGTAATAGTGTAGATGCCATTAAGAGTTTAGTTTAGTTTCTAAAGGGTTCTTAAAATGGAAATCGCCTCCTTGATATAGGGACACTTAAATAATTAAATAGAATAAGGAATAGAAATGTCTTATTACAACTATGATTGAAAAAATTCTAAGTTTTTCTACTAAGTAGGCTTTTTTTCTCATAAAGATTGTTATAGGAATGAATACTTAGTTGAACGAAGTTACTATAATTTTCATATAAATAAACTAGGTAGTAAAACTAATGTAACAAATATTTTTGAAAATATTATAAATAATGTTTTTCTAAAAAATTAGGTAAAGAGAGGAGAGGTATTTGTGGTAGCCAAAAATGCATATATAGATGAACTAATGTTAATCACAATTCCCTTTTCAGAAGTGGATGAAGAACTCTCCCATTTTACAATTATAAATACACAAACCAATGAACCATTGACCATAAAAACTTGGAGAAAAAGTAATGAAAGATGGCGTTATGAGCTATACTTGGAGAAAGCAGTAAATCTAGGTACGGAATACAGAGTTTTTACAAACAAGCAAATCTCTTTTGATGTTAAAACAGGTCAAGTAGTTCGTACTGAAACTTTTGATGACCTTTACTTTTATGATCTTGATGATTTAGGTATTACGTATACAAAAGATGAAACAACTTTTAAACTTTGGGCACCAACTGCAACAGAAGTTCAATTAATTCTATTTAACGGTAATCAACAACAAAGGTATCCTCTTACGAAGGCAGATAAGGGTGTATGGCATTATACTGTTTTTGGAGATTTAGAGGGCACTGCTTATAAATATCGCTTATTGATTGATCGAATGTGGAGAGAAGCCGTTGACCCTTATACTAAAGCAGTAACTGTGAATGGGGAACGAGGGGTAGTTGTAGATCTTTCTCATACTAATCCAAGTCAATGGAATGAAGTCAAGAAACCCTCCTACAAATCAAGAAATGATGCAATTATTTATGAAGTCCATGTTAGGGATTTTTCGATTGACGAGAATAGTGGGATGAAACATAAAGGTAAGTACAAAGCTTTAACTGAAACGGGAACGCGCGGTCCTTCGGGTACTCTTACCGGATTAGACTATCTTGTAGATCTAGGTGTTACGCATGTACAATTACTACCTGTTCAAGACTTTGGTAGCGTAGATGAAACAAAATCGTTGGATAAATATAATTGGGGATACGATACGATTCACTACAGTGCCATAGAAGGAAGTTACTCCTTAAAGCCCGAGGATCCAAAACAAAGAATACTTGAATTAAAAGAAGTTGTTAAATCCTTTCATAAACAAGGGATAAGAGTAATTTTAGATGTTGTTTATAATCATGTTTATATACATCATAGATCAAATTTTGAGAGAATTGTACCAGGTTACTATTTTCGATATAAACTAGATGGAAGTTTAGCGAATGGAACAGGAGTAGGAAATGATATCGCTTCAGAGAGAAAGATGGTACGGAAATTCATTGTAGATTCAGTTAAATTTTTAGCTGAAGAATATCAAGTGGATGGCTTTCGTTTTGATTTAATGGGCATCCTTGACCTTGAGACAATGAATAAAGTTCGAGATGAATTAAATGAAATTGATCCATCAATTATTGTCATTGGAGAAGGTTGGGATTTAGCTACCCCAATTCAAAGAGAAAAGAAGGCGATTATTGCTAATTCTGATTTATTACCTAGTATTAGTCATTTTAATGATCAATTTCGCGATAAGCTTAAAGGAAGTATCTTTGATCATACGAAAAAAGGATTTTGTAATGGAAATGGTGAATTAAAAGAAACTTTTAAAATGTTAGTAAGTGGGAGCATAAAAGGATTTTATCATATAGAAGGTATTTTTCGTGAGCCATATCAGTCAGTAAACTATGTGGAATGTCACGATAATCATACGTTATGGGATAAATTGGAGCTTTCAAACGGTGATCAAAAAGAAGAGGTAAGAGCTTCAATGCATCGTCTTGCAACAGCGATGACATTATTGAGTCAAGGAATTCCATTTTTACATGCAGGTCAAGAGTTCTATCGAACGAAAAAAGGTGTGGAAAATAGCTATTGTTCTTCAGACGAAATAAATAAATTGGATTGGAAAAGAAAAGCCTTTCATATGGATTACGTTGATTATGTTAAAGGTTTAGTAGCATTAAGAAAAACACATAATGTATTTCGGTTTTCGACCGCTGATCAAGTGAAGAAGAATATGCATATTCTTGATACCCCTTCATGTTGCTTGGCCTATATGTTAAAGGATAACTCAGGGATGTTTGTAATAGCTCACAATAGCTTTGAAGGTGAAAAGGAACTAATATTACCATCCAGTGGATACTGGGATGTTTTAGTAGAAGGTAGTAAATCGGCTGTTTCACCACTTAGAACATTTGAAGGGGCAAAAATTATTGTGCAAGGGATAAGTACAACAGTTCTTTTTCATCCGAAATCCTATTAAAACTATTGTGTAGAATGAAAAATTCATAAAAGGAGCAAGTAATGAGCGCCTTGAGTTTTCTCATTCTACACTTTTTACAATAATTTTAATTTTTTCTTTACAAAAAATACGGTATACTAGTATTATTATAATTTGTGGAAGTAAAATTACGTGAATTACAGAAAATTATCAAGAAAAGCGCAAGCGCCTTGGTCACGAGCGAAAGGCGCTAGAGCTAGACAGTTTCTAAGTTAGAAATTTATAAATTCTGATTATTTTAAAAAACTTTTAGGTAATTGTTGGGAAATATTTATTTTTATTGGTGAAATGATTACTATGAATCCGGCGACAACAAACTATGTTTAATTGAAAATGGTTCGCGTGAAATCTGTATTTTGAAAATTATTATTAAAGTATAAAAATATATCCCGTTAGAATTAGGAAGTTGAGGGTGAATTTGTTGGAACATTTATTAGGAAAAGGGTGGGAGGTGACTCCTGCTGGTGGAGCAACAGGAGAAGCATATTATGCCCGGTTTGGGGAAGAGAAGCTTTTTTTAAAGCGGAATTCGTCACCTTTTCTAGCTGTTTTATCAGCTGAAGGAATTGTTCCAAAGTTACTTTGGACAAGACGTTTAGAAAATGGCGATGTCATCACTGCTCAACGATGGGTAAATGGGAGAGAATTAAAATCTTATGAAATGAAAGAGGAGCTAGTAGCTCAACTTCTTAGTAAGATCCATCGTTCTAAAGAACTCTTAGAAATGTTTAAACGAATTGGTAATAAGCCACTTACACCTCAGTCAATTGTCGAAGAAATAGATGGGAAAATCAAGAATATTGGCTTGGATTTGCAAATTATCACTGACGCTTTAAATTATTTAAATAAACGTGTGCAAAGTGTAGAACATAGTGAGTATGTTGTTTGTCATTGTGATATTAATCATAATAACTGGGTTTTAAGTGAAGAAGGAGATTTGTTTCTAATTGATTGGGATGGAGCTATTGTTGCAGACCCAGCACTGGATTTAGGATTACTCCTTTATTTATATATACCTAGAAAGGATTGGGAAAGTTGGCTAGAAAATTATGGAGTAGAGTTAGATGAGGGATTATATAATCGAATGCACTGGTATGTTGTTTCTCAGACTATATACGCTATTATCTGGCATAACCAACGTAAGGAATATACCGATGTGAATTACTGGGTAAATTATCTTACAAAGCTTTTAGCTGCTGATATTTAATCTAGTTAACATGGATTGTAAAGGTAATAAAAGGACATGAGTTTTTAAAACTTATGTTCTTTTTTTATTTTTAACAAGAATGCAACAACTACTGATTGAAAGTTAAATTATCTAGAAAGAAACATAAGTTTATGTAATAGGCGCCCCTTAACTTAGATGACTTTTTGAAACCTTCTCATTAATAAAGACGTCAATATTATAGGAATAAAATTAAGGTAGCTGGATTTATTATGAAGAATTCTTGTCTCTTTCTGTTTCTTTTTAGTTTTTTTCTGTTTGCGTGTGGTACTGGTGACACTTTTCACATTGAAAAAAATGAGAAGTTAAATTCTAATGAAATAGTTCAAGAGGTAGTTGAAGGAGAATTTATTTTAAGGGTAGTTTCAAAGAAAAGCAGTTATAAACCATATGAACAAGAGAATATTTATGCCATGTTAAAATACATCGGTGATAACCTTAAGAATGAAATCTCACATGCTGCATCGCCGTTTTGGTTTGAAATTACTGAAAAAAGTCGTGATGTGACAATACAACCAACACAGCCATTACCTTTAATTTATAATACTTTGAAAAGTGGGGAATGGTTTAAAGAATCTTTTATTAAAACTGGAGCACACACTGAAGATTCTTTTGTTCGAGATTATTTTAGTAATGTTGTTTTTCCGGAAGTGGACTAATCTTTAGTTGTTACTGCAAACTTTAATACTATGGAAGAAGATGGTCTGGAAGAGCGCTATAGTTTTTCAGTAACAATAAATTTTACAGTAGAAGAAAAGTGATTGCAAAACATTTTTAATGGGCAGTAAGACCCCCCACTGATTTAAGTTAAGCTTCTTATTGGTGGGTGTAGGCTTTGGAAATATTGGGAATTTCGACATATTTCCAGGGGAATAGTATTTTCCAACTTTTAAGGGGTAGTTTTAACTGGTAGGAAGAAAAGGTATAAATGGTACCTTTTATTTAATAAGCAAAACATCAAAAGCGCCCCGCTTTCGATGTTTTGCTTTATTATTTATTTTGTTTCTTTAGACCCTAGAATAAATAGTACATAAACTTTCTTACTCGTGAGGGTAAGGAAGTGTGCTCTCGTTTATGGATTGAATCCACTGATCGATTTGTTGTGAATTATTACAGTCTCTAGTCGAGCAATAGTTTGTAATATTAGTTAAAGTTTGTTGCATATTTTCGTTTAATTGTTCTTGGCCTTGAAGTGATTGAGCTAATCGCTGAATTTGATTGAATTCGTCTTCTGTTCCATATTGCTGAGCTTGTTGATTTTTCAAAATGTCAGTTAATAGAGTTAATTGGTCTTGATAGTTCATAGTAACACATCCTTTATGTATGCTTTTCAAAATTAGGATGTGCTATATATGTATCTTTTATCCATATTAATTGTTATACCCTTAGATGTACATGAAACTCTTCAATATTGTTAAGCGTTATTTTTTTTACATGTTTTTTATAGTTTAAATATTGAAATACCTTATCTATAGCACGTTCGCGACCTTTCGCTGTTGATAAATTCATTTTCTGTATCACACTTAATAGCTTTTCAGCTTCAATAAAAAGTCTTTGGTAGTTTGGTTGTAAACGTATTTTATATTGTTGATAAAGTGATCGGTCTGAGTAATGTAAGTAAATTAGTTTTGTTAATAAAAACACACCATGTTCATTTTCCAAAGGTGACATATTTCTAAGTTCCGTAAAATGTATTGCATTTGCTAAAATATCTTCAGCAAGTAATGCCTCTCTTTCGTGAATGCGATACCCTTCCTTTTTTAATCTTTTTGTGATATGTATTTCCTCAACAGTTTGTTGGAAATCATCAATGAAAATTTTAATAGGATCAGGAGTCGCCTCATCATATAAAAAACGAAAAAATTCGTTTCTATCCATAAGTACTATTTTTTCTAATTCTTGCGCAATAGCAATATCGATTAGTTCACTTGTGTATTCATCAAGGTCTTTTGTTCCAATTACAATAATCGATTTTTTATTATCGAATAAAGTAGTGGTAACTTCTCCGTATATAGAAGAGATAGGGTGTTGTGTACCGTGGATAACAATAACCTTCGTTTTAGTAACAGCAAGTAAGTATTTTTCATATGTTTTTTCTGAAACAAAAAGTTCGTCTGTTTCTCCATTACTTGAAGTATAGTAAGGAATGGTAAAACTAAAAACTGGTTCCGGTTGATTAATCATCTAATCACTCCTTTTTTTTCATATTTCTTAACATCTTACCCTATTTTATACTATTCAACTTTAGAAAAAGGTGAAATTAATATATTTATGCAAGTTTTTTGATCAATGATGTGTTAAAGATAGAGAACTTTTATGGTAAACTACCAAAGGAACTAGCTAAAAGGAGAGAAGAGCGATTGATTTTTTCTGAAGAATTATTGGATTTTATTTATATAGAAACGACATCAATCTTAAAAGGAGTTAAATCAAACAAGGGCGATCTCTTAGAAGAGGTAAAAATGTTTGAATTATCAATGAGTCAGATAAAAAATCATCCTTGGCATAATTTAACGGTAAAAAAAGCTAAGCATGATACAAGTAGCCCTTTATATCATAACATCCAATCAACTTATGTGGGAAATGATCCTGAGGAAGACTATAAAGAAGTTCTTATATGGAAAGTAGCAGATATGCTGTATGTTACAGCGGCAGTGGATCATCATCCTGAATACTTACTAAAATGGGATGTTGTTGTATTTAATGGATAGGAAAATGAACATGCGCAATAGAGTTTTTTGAAAGGTAAGAATTTATAAATTTCTAACTTAGAAACTGTCTAGCGCAAGCAGCCTACGAGCTCGGTCACTTCGGTCAAGCTACTGACTTCAATAACTACATGAATAACGTCTCTGAATAGCTTCATGCAGCTTTGCTCCTGCGGTTACTCGTCGCACGGAAAACAATTGCTCCTGCGGTTACTCGTCGCACAAAACACTGCTTCGAGGAAGCTTACTACGAAGCAATACTAGAAGACGTAGAAGCACGTAGGAAGCCAAAGAGCGGCTTCTGTCAAAGGCCTTCCAGTGCCTTTCGCTCGTGACCAAGGCGCTTGCGCTTTTCTTGTGTAATCAGAATTTATAAATTTCTAACTTGGAAACTGTCTAGCTTCAGCGCCTACGATCTCGGTCACTTCAGTCCTTTTCGGAAGCCAAAGAGCGGCTTCTGTCAAAGGCCTTCCAGTGCCTTTCGCTCGTGACCAAGGCGCTTGCGCTTTTCTTGTGTGGTTCTTATAGTATAGTCAATAATTATTTGAGTGAGGATGAAAAAAATGAGATTAAGAAATAAACCTGGTGCATCTGAGGCTTTATTGAAACAACCGACAATCGTTATACAAAATCCGGAAAATAATAAAGGGAAATGGCGCGAAATATTTGGTAATGATAATCCGATTCACGTCGAAGTAGGAACAGGTAAGGGGCAATTTCTGACAGGAATGTCGCAACTTCACCCGGAGGTAAACTACATTGGTGTAGAGAAATATGATAGTGTCATTATTACAGCATTAGAACGTATCCAAAAAGCAGAATTAACGAATTTTAAATTGTTAAATGAAGATGTAGTAAATTTAATAAATTATTTTGTGGAAGGCGAGATTGACAGAGTGTATATCAATTTTACTGATCCTTGGCCAAAAAATCGTCATGAAAAACGCAGATTGACGTATGAAAACTTCTTAAAGATGTATGAACAAGTACTGAAAAAGAATGGTGAGGTTCACTTTAAAACTGATAATCAAGGCTTATTTGAATACTCGCTTCACAGTTTTTCAAAGTATGGGCTGATCTTAAATAATGTTAGCTTAGATCTTCATAATAGTAATATTGAAGAAAACGTAATGACGGAGTATGAAGAAAAGTTTTCTCAAAAAGGTATGAGAATATATCGGTGCGAAGCCCAGTTCCGATAAAAGAATATTTGCAAGGGAGTAAGAAAGTAGTGGAACAAATAACTGTAGGTGATTTAACCTTAACATGGCTTAATGGCGGAGTAATTCATATGGATGGTGGAGCAATCTTTGGTGTTGTTCCGAAGTCGTTATGGTCAAAAAAGTATCGATATAATGAAAAGAACCAAGTAGAATTATGTACCGATCCTATCTTAATACAAGTCGAAGGAAAAAACATTCTCCTTGAAACAGGTATAGGAAATAATAAATTTTCAGATAAGCAAATAAGGAATTATGGGATAACATCAGAGTCAAAACTTTCTTCAAATTTAAATGAATTAGGACTTTCAACGAGTGACATTGACTATGTATTAATGACTCATATGCATTTTGATCATGCTTGTGGCATCGCAAAATGGGAAGGGGATGACCTCGTACCTACTTTTGAAAATGCAACGATAATAGTAAATGAAAAAGAATGGGAAGAACTAAAAAAACCTAATATTCGCTCGCGTAATACGTATTGGGAAGAAAACTGGAGTCCAATCTTGGATAAGGTTCAAACATTTAATGGGATGATTGAAGTAATTCCAGGTATTGAAATTCATCACACGGGTGGTCATAGTGATGGACATAGTATTGTTCTAATAAAACGGAATGGTGAATGTTTTATCCATATGGCTGACTTAATGCCTACGCACGCACATTCAAATCCTCTATGGGTTTCTGCTTATGACGATTATCCAATGATTTCAATAGCCGCAAAGCAAAAGTGGTTAGACAAAGGATTAGATGAAGGCTCTTGGTTTATTTTTTATCACGATAATAAATATCGTGCGTTAAAGTGGAACAAAGAAGGAGAAATTATTTCAGAAGTTTTGAGAAAACAAACTATTGAAATAAAAGAAACCTAATAAAGCTGAACTTCAATCAATGGTGGGGCCTTCATCCTCCACTGATTGTTAGTACAACTTATCGGACCTTTAGGGGGCAGTTAATCCCCCACCTCAACTTCTCGATTTTCTTAAGTTTTGAGGTGGGGGGCCGCTTAAGATTGGGATAAATACCCATTCATTTCGGTATGGTGTCAGTTACTCCATGACACTATTTTACATAATCAGAATTTATAAATTCTAACTTGGAAACTGTCTAGCGCAAGCAGCCTACGAGCTCGGTCACTTCAGTCAAGCAACGGACTTCAATTACTGCTTGAGATCCTTCGTCGATTAGCTTCATGTAGCTTTGCTTCGAGGAAGCTTGCTACGAAGCTATGCTAGAAGACGCAGAAGCACGTAAACGAAAGAAGCCAAAGAGCGGCTTCTGTCAAAGGCAGCCCCAGTGAAGCTACTACTTGGATTACTTCGAAGTGGCTTTGCGACGAGCAAACGGAGTGGCACAGGAGCAGCTGCTCGTGACCAAGGCGCTTGCGCTTTTCTTACATAATCAGAATTTATAAATTTCTAACTTAGAAACTGTCTAGCTCCAGGCGCCATAGGCTCGATCACTTCAGACCTTCTCTTTCGGTCAAAAACCCGACCGCTACGAGCAGGTCTTCCAGTGTTTGTCGCCGATAGGCGGGCGCCTTGCGCTCTTCTTAACTAACTCAAAAATCTAAACTTTATTCTTTAGCAATCAGTGGGTACGAAGGACCTCGCTGATTGCAGTTTAGCTTTATGTATCCTAATCTTGTCATGATAATTCTAAAATTGTTCCGGTCTTTGCATCTACGATGAACTCAAATTGATGAAGGTCTCCCTCAATTGAACAAGAAATTCCTCCGCGATAAACAGTGTAATTTAATAATCTTTTTTCGAAATCTTCAGGAATCATATGGATCCATGACCCTTCTACAACCCCTTGTTCACCGACTTTTCCTTTCACGATTCGTAATGCCTTTTCAGGTGAGATAAATTCCTGGGTGAGTTGATCTTTTAAAACGGATCCTACTGCAAATCCAATTCCAAGACCAATTAGAAATCGCTTTATGTTCATTTTTAGCACCTCTTTCTGTAATTCGCATATTTTTTTAGTTTTTTTGCAACCACTCAAAAGCAGATAGGTATTGGATAAAATTTCCTTTTGGTACTTGCGCACAAATGTGGTCTGATCACTACGTCAATATCTATTATAGTATACCTAAACTTTCCATTTTATAAAAATGGATATTAATAATAGGCTTTTGACAAAATGAAGGTATTGGTGGAAAGTCAAACTTATTTTCGTTAAAATAGACAATGTACATAATATTACGGTATCCGAAAGGAGTAAACGATGAATCAGGAGACATTACAATTATTTAAGACATTAACAGAGCTTCAAGGTGCACCGGGATTTGAGCATCAAGTACGGAAATTTGTCCGTGGTGAACTGGAGAAATATACAAATGAAATTATTCAAGATCGTCTAGGTAGTATTTTTGGTGTGAAACGTGGTGATGAAAAGGGTCCGAAAGTAATGGTTGCAGGCCATATGGATGAGGTTGGTTTTATGGTCACTTCTATATCAGAAAAAGGACTTATTCGTTTCCAGACATTAGGCGGATGGTGGAGCCAAGTGTTACTTGCACAACGTGTTCAGATTATTACTGATAATGGACCTGTAATAGGTGTTATCGGATCCATTCCGCCACATTTATTAGATGAAGCAAAACGTAACAAGCCTATGGAAATTAAAAATATGTATATAGACATCGGTGCAGATGATAAGGTAGATGCACAGGATATTGGAGTGAAACCTGGCCAACAAATTGTACTAATATGTCCCTTCACACCGATGGCTAATAATAAGAAAATATTAGCTAAGGCTTGGGATAATCGTTATGGTTGTGGACTTGCAATTGAGTTACTTAAAGAGTTAAAAGATGAAACAACTCCAAATGTTCTATATTCAGGTGCTACTGTACAAGAGGAGGTTGGTTTAAGAGGAGCTCAAACAGCAGCAAACTTGATTGAACCTGATATCTTTTATGCATTAGATGCAAGCCCTGCCAATGATGCTTCAGGAGAAAAGGATGCATTTGGGCATTTAGGTAAGGGTGCACTATTACGTATTTTTGATCGTTCAATGATTACACACCGAGGAATGCGTGAATTTCTTTTAGATATTGCTGAAACTAATAATATTCCGTATCAATATTTTATTTCCCCTGGTGGAACAGACGCAGGAAAGGTTCACCTATCAGGAAGCGGTGTTCCATCAGCAGTAATCGGTATTTGTTCACGTTACATTCATACTTCAAGTTCAATTATTCATGTTGATGATTATGCAGCAGCAAAAGAGTTTATTATTAAACTTGTCAAGAATACTGACAAAACAGTTGTTGAAACAATTCGAAATAACAGTTAATATTTACATAGGTGATTGATTACCTAGCACAATTAATATAATTGTAAATTGCGGTAAAACAGACTCGGACGCCAGCCGAGTCTGTTTTGTATGAATTTCTAAACTATAAAGAAAGTGAAATTATGTTGAAACGAAACAGTAAGTATGCTAACTTTATATGAAAAGGGTTACTTGTATCAATAGTAGAAAATTTATTTTTACGTGTTACTGACTTGATCAGGCATGAGTAAACAAATTTTAAGAGTTTTTAAAACCTTAACTTTATTTATTCATGCCTCTTACTGTTTTCTTGTTTACCAAATAAACACTCAAGAAAGTAGTTAACACTAAGACTGCTTAAAAAGTCAGCCACACATAGGGATGGGGAGTTAAATGGATTTAATCTAAAAGACTAATAGAAGTTTTTTAGGTAGTTTATACATTACTAAAGAATTGAGGAGAGCATATGAAAAAAATTAAAAAAAGTATGAGTAAATTTTTTATTAGTGTAGAAAAAATTATTACATCAGTTGTTCTAGGTGTTCTTATTTCCCTTATTTTTCTCTTGATAAGTAATAATGAAATTATGTCATTAAATTCATTACTATTAATGGTGTTAATAAGTGGATCGTTTTATGGATTTAGATTTATTATTGGTGTTAAACAAATAAGAAGCATTAAGTATATGGAACACAAATTTAACGAAATCTTAGAAGATCCAAACAATGCACCTACGAATTTTCAAAATCTAGTTTACTTAATGAAGGATGTAGTTGATGCTAATAACTCTCGTATTGAAGAATTAGAAGAAAAAGAGGCAAGGTTATTAAGTTTATTTAATAAAATTGAAAGTAAACTAGTAAACCAAGAAGAACAATATAATGAGTTTAACTCAATTTTATTTGAGTTATCAGGTGGCTTAGATACACAAGTGAAGTCTGCAAGAGATACCTCTCAAGCGATGGAAGAAATCGCTACAGGGGTAAATCAAATAGCTGAAACAAGTGGGATTGCAAATTCATCTAGCATTGTTGCTTCTCAAACTGCACAGGATGGAAAGAAACAAGTAACTTCGGTAATAACTCAAATGAATAAAATCGATAGTTCTTTTTCAACATTGGCAGATACAGTTAAAGAATTTGAAGTAAGTACAAGGGAAATTGGAGCAATTATTGAAGAAATAAGTAATATAGCTAATCAGACTAACCTTTTGTCATTGAATGCAAGTATTGAAGCAGCAAGAGCAGGTAATGAAGGAAAAGGATTTGCGGTTGTAGCAAATGAAGTAGGTAAACTTTCTAAGCAATCTAACCAATTTGCAGAAAGAATCTCAGAATTGATAAAAAGTATTCAAGTTCAAGCAGAACGTGCTAGTGAAGCAATGGATATTTCGAAAGGTGACGTAGTATCTGGGTTACACATTGTAGAGAATTTATCATCATCATTCGAATCAATTAATAAAGCTACCGAAACCATTAATGAGCAAATTCACGAAATATCTGCTATAAGCCAACAGATGGCTGCAGGAACTGAAGAAGTGGCAGCTAGTTCTGAAGAGATTACTAAAATATCTAGAAAATCAAGTGAAAACTTTAATGTAATTATTCCAATTGTTATTGAACAGTTCGATGTAACGAATACAATTTCAGACGTCATTACACAAACTAATAATAAATAGCCTGTCAATTTTTGGCTGTTAAAGAAGGTAAGACACTTGGACAAGCAATAGATCAATACACAGGACGTACAGAGGTGAGTAAAACAGAAGGTGCAATGGGAATTATTACAAACGGTTATATGAAATGTTTGCTCATGTAGTAAAAGTATTATTTGGTCAATATGAGTATAATAAAGATGAATTTCAATAAGTGATCCAAATAATTATTTCACATTCGTTAGTGATAGAAAAGCAAGCATGGGCAACTAAATACCATGCTTGCTTTTCCTTTTATATTTTAAAATAAAATAATTCTTATTCTAAAGATAAACTTCATTATAGGTTTCATCAGTGAAATACTCTGGAATATCATCAAATATCACTTTTCCTTCTCTTAAAGCAATAATTCTTGTTGCAAATTTTTTTGCTAAAATTACATCGTGAACATTTATTATCGTTAATAGATTATATTCATTATGCATTGTTTGTAATAACGAAAAAATTCGGTTAGCAGTTCCGGGATCTAGGCTAGCTACTGGTTCATCACCTAGAAATACTTTTGGATTTTGCAGCAATGCCCTAGCGATGGCCACACGTTGTTTTTGACCACCACTTAACTCTTCAATACGCTTATCTTTATGAAGAGTTAAATCGACACTCTCAATCATCTTATAAGCTAATAGTTTTTCTTCTTTTGAGAATAATCCTAGTAAGTTTTTAAAAGGTGTTCGACTACCGAACATTCCTGTTAAGACATTTTGATATACTGTTAATCTTGGAATAAGATTAAAATGCTGAAATATCATTCCCATTTCAACACGTACCCTACGTAATTCAGCTTCTTTTAAAGAAAAGATATTCTGATGATTTAAAATGACAGATCCTGATGTTGGGCGTTGTAGGCCGTTTAAACAACGAATAAAAGTTGATTTACCTGCACCACTTTTTCCTAGGATACATATAAATTCACCTCTATTAAATGAGAGACTAATGTCAGATAAGGCTTTTTCTTTAACCTTCGGATATTTCACATGTAAATTATTCACTTGAAGCATACACATCACCTTATATAACCCTTTCTCTAACTTTTCCGCCTATAAAATCAACTACGATAACTAATATCATAATGACCAATATGTCAGTTGCTACAGATTTATATTGGAACGTTTGGAAATGATTAAACAATTGTTGTCCAATACCACCTGCGCCGATAAAACCTAAGATTAATGAAGTACGTATGGCCACTTCAAATCGGTAAAAAAAATGGCTAAGTACATTTGGCCATATTTGCGGTAATATTGAGAATAAAACTGCAACCCACCTCGTAGCCCCTACTGATTTCATTGCCTCTTGAGGGCCTGTTTCTGCAGATTCAATTAATTCAGAAATTAACTTACCTAATACGCCGATGTTGTGGAGCATAATTGCTAAAACAGCTGGAAATGGTCCCAGTCCAAGAGAGACGACAAATATAAGGCCAAAAACAATTTCAGGTATTGAACGTAAACCACTAAGCATTGAACGATTAAAGGTATACAGAGCTGCATGTCGACTAGTATTTCTAGCTGACATAAAACTAAGGGGAATCGCTATTAATAGAGCAATGAAAGTACCTAAGAACGCCATTGCTAACGTAACGATTGAAGCGTCAATTAATCGTGGCATAATGGACCAATTTAAAGGGAAAAACTGATCTTTAATGAAGTGAACCATAGTAGGTATATTTTTAAATTTTTCAAACTGAAACTCGGTCAGATCGATACTAATCCAGACAAAGAACAATAACAATAAACCTATAATAATAAATTTTGGGTTAAACCAAACCATTTTAATCTCCTTATTGAAATCAGTATATGATGAAATAGGGATGCAAAAATGCACCCCAAAAATCTGTATTTATTATACTCCAAAATGGCGTGTAAGCACAAAAGAGATAACCTTCTTAATCAAGCGGAGCGTCCATACGTCCATCAATGATTGCAGCTTCTCGAAGTGAGGTATAATCCTCATTAGTTGCTGTAGTAAATGCAGATGCGCCAAATGGGTTTAATATTTCCTCATCAGTAATCCCGATAAATGCTTGTTGAAGCTGTTGTTTCAAGGAGTCATCCATATTTGGATGAACAGCCCACGGATACTGGAAAAGAGGCTCTGATTGCCAAATGATTTTATAATCATCAGAATCTAGATTACCGGAGCGAATCATAGATTGAAAAAGTGCGCTATCGATAGCCCCAGCGTGCACATCTCCATTTAATATTACCTGAGCGGTAATGTCGTGTGAACCAGTATATCTTACGGTCTTAAAATCATGGTCATCTTCAGTTCTAAAAACTCCACGTTCTTTTAAAGCTACACCTGGAATTAAAGAACCAGACGTCGATGACATACTTGCAAAAGCAAAATCAATATTTTCTTTATCCAAAAGAAGTTCATCTAAAGTATCCCATGATGAATCACTGCGAGTAATTATATAAGAAAAATAGTAGGGTTCTCCATCGACTAATTGGGTAATAATCGCCTCTGCACCGCTTCTTTCATGTGCAATTACATAAGTAAGTGGGCCGAAATATGCCATATCAATATGTTCATGAATTAATGCTTCTACTACCCCATTATAAGCAGGGTAATGGTCAATCTTTACAGGCCGCTCGAGTTCTTGTTCTAATACCGCTTGTAATTTGGTCATTGCTGTTTCCATTTCACCTTCAGATTGAGATGGTATTAAACCAATAACAAATTCTTCTTTTGTTTCATTTCCTATGCTTGAATCAGTTCCTTCTCTGTCAACACTCTCATCATTTTGCCCACATCCTGTAATTACTAGAATAAAAGCAAAAAATAAAGTGAAAATAGCTTGTTTCATCCTCTCAACACCCCTGTATAAAAAATAGTAATCAAATAGATAACAAATTATTATCAAGATACCATAATTTATAGTTTTCGGCAAATGAATACGTCCAAAATAATTATAGAAAGCTTGAAAATTTAATTAGTTGTAGTAGAAAAAGGTTTTGTAGAATTTTGTCAAGGGTTGTCAACATAGTGTTAAGTAAGGTATTATAATAATGACGGTTTCAAACATTAAATAATAGAATCTAGTAGTTGTTTTTAGGTGTTATTTTTGAGGGCTATAAAACAGCGGAGGAGGTGCTATTGTGAGGATTATATTAGCAAAAATCAGCATAGTGTTAATTATTTTGTTTCTTACAGGATGTACAGTAACAAAAGAGCAAGCAGTAGAAACAGCTAAAAATTCTTTTGAATCAGGTGTTATTTCCGAACCTAGAGAACCCAATAATGAAACTGAGTTATTTAATTATTATCTACCACCAGGGTTGAACATTGAAGAAGAAGCGGGAAACAACCTTATTTTAAATAGAGGAGAACAGTTATTTATCATTTTCTCAAATCCTGCTGAAGATTTTACTAGTCAAGTAAACTTTGAGCAAGATAAGATTGTTGAAGATAAAGCAATTTTAATAGAAACAACAGAGGTTGAAGGAACTTTTAATTATATTATTGTCGCACCCTTTGACAATGATAAGTATAAAGTAATACTTGGAAGTGGTGGAGAAAAAGGCACTACTATTACTGAATTATCAAATATTAAGGATAGTGTTGAAACTTTAATAGAGATCATAAGATCTGTTAGCTATCAAAATATATAAAAATGACTTGGGGCAGGTGGATCACTTGCCTCTTTTTCGTGTTAGGAATGTATATAAATTTAGCAAGCCTATGCCCTAAGTGCTAAAAGAGCTATGTAGATGCTTTACACGATGTATTAACTTTACATATATCTTGTCAACTGAATGGTAATTAAATATGATAGAAATGGAAAGAATAAAACAAATAACTATTATTAGGAAGGTGTTTTGGTTTGAGGAGTTTTTTACATAAAAAAGGTGTTGAATTATCGTTAAAGACATATTTTGTAACATCTCTTAGCTATATGGCTCTGGGACTTTTTTCTTCGCTTATTATTGGATTAATCATTCGTACTACAGGTCAGCAAATTCCGATACTTGAGTTTTTGGTTCCGATGGGACAATTGGCAATGGATTTAATGGGTCCGGCTATCGGCGTTGCTGTAGCATATGGACTAAAAGCACCAAGACTCGTACTATTTTCGGCCGTTATCACTGGAGCGGCAGGGGCTCTACTTGGTGGTGGTCCGGCAGGAAGTTTCATTGCAGCGCTAATTGCTACTGAGATAGGTAAATTGGTCTCTCAGGAAACACGTTTGGATATTATTGTTACTCCGTTTGTAACAATTGCTACTGGTTATACTGTTGCAACTACAATTGGTCCGGTAATTGCGGGAGCGCTTGATTACTTCGGACAACTAATTATGTGGTCTGTAGACCGTCAGCCATTTGTAATGGGAATTTTGGTAGCACTTTTGATGGGACTTGCGTTAACAGCACCAATTTCTAGTGCAGCAATTGCTTTTATGCTAGGCCTTGAAGGTCTTGCTGCTGGTGCTGCAACCGTTGGGTGTGCAGCTCAGATGATTGGATTTGCGACAAGTAGTTATCGTGAGAATGGGTTTTCGGGATTTGTTGCTTTAGGAATTGGTACTTCTATGCTTCAGATTGGAAACATCGTGAAAAACCCATTAATACTAATACCGCCAACTGTTGCGGGTATTGTGTTAGCCCCTTTTGCCACTATTGTTTTTCAAATGGTCAATAATCCGGCTGGTGCTGGTATGGGAACGAGTGGATTAGTTGGACAAATAATGACTTTTACAGTAATGGGTTTTACTTGGGAGGTTGCTATTGGAGTGCTGTTACTTCATTTTATAGGTCCTGCTGTGATAAGCTTAGTATTATCAGAATGGCTACGGAAGGTCGGTTTAATAAAATTAGGAGATATGAAAATTGAACAATAAACCAAACACTTTATCTGAATTTTTTTTTAGGGTAAAAGTCCCCCACCTCTAAGCGTAGCGTAGGTGCGATTTTCCAATCAGATGGAGTAGACTCTCCACCTGATTTGCCGATGTTTCAGCTTGCTGAAACGAGTTCACTCAGTGATTTAAATATATGGTTATTATAAATTGAAGTTGGGAGAGGATAGACATGAAATCGTTGCTATCAAAAGAAATGTTTATTGATGAAATTAAGAACGGCCATTCAGTAGTTGTGTTTTCGGCTGATTGGTGTCCAGATTGTAGAGTGATTGAACCTTTATTGCCTGAGGTGGAAAAAATATTTCCGCAATTTACATTTTACTATGCTGACCGCGATAAATTAATAGACCTTTGTGTTGAGTTGGATATTTTTGGTATACCTAGTTTTGTTGCTTTTCAGAATGGAAATGAACTTGCTCGTTTTGTGAGTAAAGATCGAAAAACAAAAGAAGAAATCGAACAATTTTTACAAAAAGCTTTAGAAAAAGTTGATAGATAATGAATTGGGGTAGCTAATAAGTAGCTACCTCTTTTGCATGACTGTCCTATATTGCCTAATATAGTTAAAATCAAAATCTTTGGTCGTGCGGTGTGATCATGGTAAAATTAATGAGATTAGATAAAAGGAGGCTTATTTTGTTATGAAGCCATTAGAAATGAAACGAGAACTAGAAAAACGTTTACTCTCACAAAATAGACGAATATCATATGATAGAGACGCACAAAAGCTAAGGATAGAGGATAAAACAATTAATAAAGGAGTTACATTATCTATCTCAAAACTTATTGCTAAGTGGGAAGTGAAAAAGGAACAGGCAATTGAGGAAACTGTCCATTACGTTGAAGCAGCCTTACAAGCAATGACGACACCTATTGTAGTAAAAGGTAATGAAAAAAATATATTTCCTGTAATACGCTCAACCTCTTTTCCAACACAATCTGGAGATGGAAAAGAGTTTTTATGGGAAGAACATACAGCGGAAACTAGAGTGTTTTATGCCATTGATCAGGGTTCAACATTTGCTTTATTAACTAATGAAATATTGGAAAAAGAAAATGTAGACAAAGTAAGAATAAAGGAAATGGCATTATTTAATCTTCGTTCTCTACAGAATGAACCGACAATAGATGTAGTTTCGGGAAATACATTTTATTTTTTTAGCAAAAATGACGGGTATGATGCAAGTAAGGTTTTAAATGACCAGCTATTAAAAAAATATTCAGAAATAGCTCGTGGTCAGTTAACTGTTTCTGTACCACATCAAGATGTTTTAATCATTGCTGATATTAGAAACGAAACAGGGTACGACATTTTGGCCCAAATGGTATTTCAATTTTTCACAAATGGAAGAACACCAATTACAGCACTACCGTTTATTTATAAAGAGGGAGAGTTAGAGCCTATATTTATACTCGCTCACCGAAAACCAAAACAATAATGAGGCTGTCTTTAGAATTGTCAGCTCATCTCAATGATATTATTAGATTGAGGTGGCTGATACTTCTACGATAGCCTCTTCTATTTTTATTTCAGTTATGATAAAATCACTCATTGCATGAACATTAAAATTAAATGTAAAATAGCTAGTTGTTTTTTGTCTATTTAGTTATGATTATACTAGAAAATATTCGAATGATTTATGATTAGTAGATAGAAAACTTGTACTGATAATTATTGTATGAATGGAAAATTGAGATTATAGAAAAGGTGATTTTATGTTTAAACGTGTAAAAATAGCTTATAAAAAAGTTCATTCCTTTTTGTTTGGACAAGAGGAGGAACATATACATACTAAAGAAGAAAGAAAAAAATATTACGGTCGAATAACAACAGATATCGATACAAGTGCCCGAATGATACATCAATATCCGAAACAAGGAAATTTTCGCTTTCCAATAATTAATGATGAGAAGAAACCAGCTAGAACAATACCAAGCTCAGAAGGTGAAAATGTACGACCAGTTAGGAAGATAACAGAAAAAAAAGTGGAACAAAGTGAAACTGTATTTTCTCATGAGAAACAAAGTGAACAAAAGGTTTTTCCTGGTAAGGATGAAGCAAGAAAGAAATTTCAAGGAGTTAATTTTAAAGCACAAAATATCCCTTCTCCCGTGTATGCGTTTAATAAGCCGCAGACAAAAATAGAAAATAAATTTGAGGAGGAAGTAGCACCTACGTTAGAGTTAATCGAAAATCAAGTATTCTTACCGAATGAAAATGATGAGGTACCTAAACTAATAAATAATGATATCCCATTGGAGTTAGAAGCTATAAATACTAAAAGAGTAATTGTTAGTAACGAATTACTTAATATAAAGAATGGCGAACTTTTTCAAGAAAATATTAATGCTGAATTTGAGATAGAAGAAAATGGCCAAAACAGAGAGGTCGATGAAGTATGTCAAACTGAACCTTTCGAAAAGCAGCTAGCTTTTGATAAGGATGAGAAGATAGATGAGGGAATTGTAGAGTTAATTGGAAATGATCGGGATGCTATAACTTACAAAGGCGCTCATAAGGAAGAGATTTTTGAAGAGGAGATTATCCCTACTCTCAATATAGAAAATATTGAAACAGTTGCCCCTGTAGAGACATTTGATGAGAGTAAAGGAAAAGATAGTGAACATATACAAAAGAAAAATTGTGGACTAACTGAACATTCTACCTCTATGGTGAATACAAATATAAATAAGTCTAAGAAAACAACGCAAGATGCGTCTTCAAAAAACATTGTTCCTTTTAATGTCTTGATGTTTAAGAAAGATAAGGCAGCTCAAAAAAAACTTGAACAGAATAACTATCAATTTCCTACACTACAACTTCTAAATATACCTGAAAAAAAATCAGGCGATAGCAACCAGTGGTTGGAAGAAAAAAAACAATTACTAGAAGCCACACTTATAAATTTTAATGTTCAGGCGAAAGTTGTGGGTGTAACAAGAGGCCCTTCCGTTACGCGTTTTGAAATTCAACCAGAAGCAGGTGTGAAAGTAAGTAAAGTGACGGGTTTAACAGATGACATTAAACTAAGTCTTGCTGCTAGAGATATTCGTATGGAAGCACCCATCCCTGGAAAGAACGCGATTGGAATTGAAGTTCCAAACGACGTTAGTTCCCCTGTTTTCATTCGGGAGATTTTGCGTAGTGGCGAATTTTTAAATAATCCTTCCCCCCTTACTGTTGCAATGGGTCTTGATATTGAAGGGAAACCAGTCGTCACAGACATTCAAAAAATGCCACATGGATTAATTGCCGGTTCGACGGGGTCGGGGAAAAGTGTATGCATAAATTCAATATTAATTAGTATTATGTTTAAAGCGACACCTGATCAAGTAAAACTAATGCTTGTAGATCCGAAAATGGTTGAACTAGCACCATATAATAATATTCCTCATCTTGTAACGCCAGTTATTACCGATGCAAAACAAGCAACAATTGCGTTAAAATGGGCAGTTGAAGAAATGGAACGCCGTTATGAGTTGTTTGTTCAAAATGGTGTCCGTGACATTAAGAGGTACAACGATGTAATGAAGAAGGATAATGATACTACACTAGCGATGCCTTACATTGTTATCGTAATTGATGAGTTAGCGGACTTAATGATGGTTTCTCCTCAAGATGTAGAAGAAGCGATTTGTCGAATAGCTCAAAAAGCAAGAGCTTGTGGTATTCATTTGCTACTGGCAACACAACGCCCTTCAGTCGATGTTATTACCGGGTTGATTAAAGCAAATATCCCTTCTCGTATTGCTTTTTCTGTATCATCACAAGCTGATTCAAGAACAATAATTGATTCGGGTGGGGCAGAAAGGTTATTAGGAAAAGGTGATATGCTTTTATTTGAAAATGGTGCATCAAAACCTATACGAGTACAAGGTAATTTTGTCTCAGATGAAGAAATAGATAGAGTAATATCTCTTGTGAAACAGCAAAGAAAGCCAGACTATTTATTCGATAAAGAACAACTTGTTAAAACGTACGAAGCGATTGACCAAGAAGACGAATTGTTTGTAGAAGCTTGTTATTATGTCATTGAACAAGGTGTGGCATCATCATCAAGCTTACAGCGACGCTTCAGAATTGGCTTCAATCGTGCAGCACGGCTTATTGATATGATGGAATCCAGAGGGATCATCTCTGAAGCAATGGGTTCGAAACCTCGAAACGTCCTTATTTCTGAAGAGGAATTACATGGTAGGATATAAGAAGATAATGTGTAGAGTTAACAATATTGTAAAATAAGATTATGTAAATATAAGGTATTATATGAGTGAATTTCATAATTTCTTTAATTGAGCGATGGAAAACTATATCTAGTTGAAAACTTGCTGATCGAACTATATATAGTGCCTTGGTCTTGTGATATCTCTATTATGAAATTCATTAATATATAGATAATAAGTGAAAAAACTAGAATCAAATTTAAGTTTTGTATAAAATTAGGGTAAATAAGAGAACATATTCTGTTTAAATTTTTCTTGTTTTCTTTTAAAAGGTTTTATATGATGAATATGTTCATGTTTTTGGAAGAAATTGAATAAGGGATGTAAGAAAGTGAGAAAAACATGGTTTTTACTTTAAGTTTTTCTGTAATATGACTCTAGCTATACCATACTTTCTATAAGGAGTGGTCACGATGCAAGAGATTCAATTATCAAGCTTAGTAAAATCAATTTCTCCTCAATGGCTTTCCTTATTGACGGAAGATGAATTAAGCATGCTTATCGTTCTAAAGCACGGATTTGCCAATTTGAATGAAGGCGATGTTAAAGAAATTATTGAAGCAGCAATACTTGAGCAACATAAAGGAATTGCATATCTTCACTAATCGTTAACCTTGCCCGTGACAGGATAAATTTGTCCATCACGGGCAATCTAATAATAAATGACACCGTATAAACCAAGGGGTAAATTATGAAAGAGATCAGACTAAAATTAGAAGGTAAAATTAAAAGACTAACGAACCAAACATTTAAATTTGATGAACGTGTGAAAGAAGGCTGGTTTTCTGCAGTTTATTTTTTGAAAACTCGTGAAATTGTTGAGCGCTACAAAAAGGATAACCATATAACAATGCAATTTTTCCAAAAAACTGATGCTGTCCTTTGTGGAACTGATGAGGTTATTGCACTTGTTAAAACATTTGTTAGAAATGTAGACGAGCTCGAAATACATTCATTAAAGGATGGTGACAAGATAAAGCCATTCGAAACAGTATTAACAATATCAGGTCCTTACCAAAATTTCGGTTATTTAGAAGGAGTCATTGACGGAATTTTATCGAGACGTACATCAGTTGCTACGAATGTATATAATGTTGTGAAAGCAGCGAGTCTCTCTGGTAAGAAAAAGCCTGTTATTTTTATGGGAGATCGTGACGACCACTTTACACAACAATCAGGAGATGGATATGCTGCTTACATAGGTGGTTCAATTGCCCAGGCTACTCATGCTATGAATGAGTGGTGGGGAAAACAAGGAATGGGTACAATGCCACATGCACTTATTCAGTTATTTGAAGGTGATGTAGTTGCAGCAACTCGCGCTTACCACGAAACTTTCCCTGATGACGACTTAATGGCACTTGTTGATTATAATAACGATGTAATCACTGATTCCTTGAAGGTTGCTAGAGAGTTTGGCGAATTGTTAAAAGGGGTTCGAATAGATACATCTAAAACGATGGTTGATCAGTACTTTTTTAGAAATCCTGATGTATTAGGCTCTTTTGATCCACGTGGAGCCAATCCAGAATTGATTTTTGCTTTACGTAAAGCATTAGACGACGAAGGTTTCAATCACGTAAAGATTGTTGGTTCAGGAGGCTTTGATGCAAAACGTATTGAAGAATACGAAAAAAGAGGAGTTCCTGTTGATATTTATGGTGTTGGAAGCAGTTTGCTAAAAATACATATTGGATTTACGGGAGACAATGTATTATTAAATGGAAAACATCAAGCAAAAACTGGTCGTATATACAGACCGAACCCTCGTCTTGAAAAAGTTGATTAAAATTAACACACAAGCTTCTTAATAAGAGAGCTTGTGTGTTTTCTATTTCGATTATTGATTGTAAAATATAAATTAATGAATAATTCACGAGGTAATCTAATATGGAAATAATAAATTTATTAATTTCACTACCTATTTGGGTTGATGTCGGTATCTCCTTTTTTATTTTTATGTTTTTTTTATTGCTTAGGAAACTCTTTACGAAATATGTTTATAAGTTGATTATAAAAGTAGCTAAAAAATCACCAAGTGATTTCTTTATAAATTTATTTGTGGCATTTGAAAAACCGCTAAGATGGTTTTTTGTATTAATTGGTCTTTATATTGCTATTATTAATTTACCTTATAATCATGGCTTTGAAGAGCAAATAATAAAAATATATCGTACAATGTTGATCGTTTTAATTACATCAGGTTTATATAATTTAGCAGCTACTTCCTCACCGATATTTGAAAAAGTAAGCGAAAAATTACACATTGAGGTAGATCGTATATTAATTCCTATACTTTCAAAGATATTGCGCTTTTTTATTGTAGCACTAAGTTTAAGCATAATAACCCAAGAGTGGGGGTTTGATATTAATGGTTTTGTGGCGGGTTTAGGTCTTGGCGGTCTGGCAATTGCTTTTGCTGCCCAAGAAACAGTAGAGAATTTCTTTGGTGGTATAGTCATTATGACAGAAAAACCTTTTACGAAAGGAGATTGGATTAAAACCTCTATTGTAGAAGGGACAGTTGAGGAAATTAACTTTCGAAGTACTAAAATTAGGGTGTTTCGACAAGCGTTAGTAACTGTGCCGAACTCATCACTTGCAAATGAAGCAATTTTAAATTGGTCACGAATGGGTAAAAGACAAATATCGTTTCATTTAGGGTTGAAGCTTAACACCCCAAGGAGGAAATTAGAAAAATGCATGGATGAAATCGAAAAGATTTTAAGAAATCATGATGATATTCATCAAGAAACAATTTTCGTACATTTTGAAGGTTTTAGTGAAAGTAGTTTAGACATATTTTTGTACTTTTTTACTAAATCAACTGTTTGGGGAGAATATTTAGAGGTAAAAGAATCGGTTAATTTTAAGATCTTAGAAATACTTCAAAGAGAAGGGGTAGCAGTTGCTTTCCCATCTAGAAGCTTTTACATTGAAACAAATTTTCTTGATCATCAATAATAGAAAAATCATTAACTTTAGGCACACATGTGGGTCTGAAAGTATAAATGAATTTATTAAGCTGTGGTTAAAATAATATTATAATCATTTTATTGTAATTTGTATAATAAACTTATTAAGAAGTATTTGTTTAAAGAAAATATGTTCATGGTTATAATACATAATTTCTGTTATAATAATTCAGAATGTATTCAAAAAATAACATTTATACATATTAGACATATACTTAAATTGAGGTTTATTAATTATTACAACTACATTTGCTTTTTTAAAAAGTTTGGATGCATATCAAAATGAATAGGTTATTACGGAAGTGTGGAGGTCCAAAGTATGACAGTCTACCATTTTATTGGAATTAAAGGGTCTGGAATGAGTGCTCTTGCTCAAGTATTACATGACATGAAGTATGAAGTACAAGGTTCAGATGTTGATAAAAATTTTTTTACTCAAATACCATTAGAGAAAAAGGGAATAAAAATATTACCTTTTGCTAAAGGGAATATTCAGATGGGGCAAACGATCATTGCTTCACCCGCTTATAATGAGGAAAATGAAGAAATATCAGAGGCAATACAAAAATCAATCGATGTTCATAAATATCCACTGTTTTTAGGACAGTTTATTCAAAAGTTTACGAGTGTTGCTGTTACAGGCTCTCATGGTAAAACATCTACAACAGGATTATTATCACATGTATTAGGGGCTGCGAAGCCGACCTCATACTTAATTGGAGATGGTACTGGTAAAGGTGAAGAAAATAGCGAGTATTTTGTATTCGAAGCATGTGAATACCGTAGGCATTTTCTCAACTATAAGCCTGATTATGCAATCATGACAAATATTGATTTTGATCATCCAGATTACTTTTCTGATGTGAAAGATGTTTTTAATGCTTTTCAAGAAATGGCGATGCAAGTAAAAAAAGGAATTATTGCTTGTGGTGATGATGAGCATTTACAGAGTATTCATGCGAATGTTCCAATAGTATTTTATGGTATTGAAGACCATAACGATTTTCAAGGTACGAATATAAAAGCTACTCCTGAAGGGACAAAATTTGACGTGTTTGTTCGTGATACATTTTACGGTTCTTTCATAATACCGGGCTATGGTGCGCATAATGTTAAAAATGCTTTAGCTGTCATTGCCTTATGTGATTATGAAGGTGTAGCTATTGAAATAATTTCAGAACAACTCCGAACATTCCCAGGGGTGAAACGTCGTTTTAGTGAAAAAAGAATAGGTGAGCAAGTTTTAATTGACGATTATGCTCATCACCCAACTGAAATTTCTGCAACAATAGAAGCTACAAAGCAAAAATATTCTGACAGAGAAGTAGTAGCCATTTTTCAACCTCATACCTTTACTAGAACCAAAACTTTTCTAGATGATTTTGCTAGAAGTTTAAGTAAAGCTGACCAAGTTTATTTATGTGATATTTTTGCTTCAGCCAGGGAAAATGTTGGAACCTTAACAATTCAAGATCTCCAAAAACTGATTCCTAATTCTAAACTAATTAAAGAAGATGAGATGGATCAACTTAAACAGCATCGTACAGGTGTTTTGTTGTTTATGGGAGCTGGAGATATTCAAAAATTCCAACAAGCATATGAGAATATAATTTAAACAACTCAAATATAAAAACGCAAAGAATAGTAGTTCTTTGCGTTTTGTTAATTTTCATGTTGATTAATGAACGATGATATTCACTCTGAATAACTATTTTATCTTACTTTTAAGGGATAGTAAGATCCACACCTCAAAACTTATGAAAAAGTTTAGGTGGGGGATGAAGGCCCACCGACTGATAGAAGTTCAGATGTATTTAGATAGGTGTTTTCATTAATTATTTTCTTACTACTTGAGTGAATTTCATAATTACTAAAAATAGGCCTTATGAATCTGTATCTAGTTACGAACTTCCTGACGCAACTAGATATCGTATGTTAGTGGCAAAAATAATGGATTATGAAATTCATTAACTTACAAGTCCTAGTTAGCTGCATCTCAATCCCATTATTTTAGGTTTTCTGGGTTTAATGGATATAACTCTTCAATGACGAAACGTCCGTCTTTACGGATTAATACACCATCAAAGTACATTTCTCCACCACCATATTCAGGGCGTTGAATATGAACAATGTCCCAATGAATAGATGAATGATTTCCATTAAAAGCATCGTCATAACATTGTCCTGGTGTAAAGTGGAAGCTGCCGTCAATTTTTTCATCAAATAAAATGTCTTTCATTGGATGCTGTATGTAAGGGTTGACTCCAATAGCAAATTCACCAATGTAACGAGCGCCTTCATCTGTATTAAAAATATTGTTGATACGATCCGAATCGTTTGCTGTTGCCTCGATAATCTTTCCGTCTTTAAATGTCAATTTAATATTTTCAAATGTAAAGCCTTGATAAGGAGAAGGGGTATTATATGATATAGTTCCGTTAACGGAATCTTTAACAGGTGCGGTATATACTTCACCATCAGGAATATTCATTTCTCCTGCACATTTGACAGCTGGGATGTCTTTGATAGAAAAAGTTAGATCAGTTCCCTCACCAGTAATTCGTACTTTATCTGTCTTATTCATCAAATCTACTAATGAATCCATCGCTTGACTCATTTTACCATAATCTAAATTACAAACGTCGAAATAAAATTTTTCAAAGGCTTCAGTACTCAGTCCAGCTAATTGCGCCATAGAGGCACTTGGATAGCGAAGCACAACCCATTTCGTTTTCGGAACACGTATTTCTCTATGTACTTTTTTCCCTACCGTTATCCCATGCAATGCCATTTTCTCTGAAGGAATGTCAGATAACTCATTAATGTTATCTCCAGCCCGTAAACCTATGTAGGCATTCATATTTTTCATAACGTTTGCTTCAAAATCAGCCATCATGTTCATTTGTTTTTCATTTGCATGAAGTAATAAACTACGTTCTATTTGGTGATCTTTAAGAGAAACAAAGGGATTTCCACCAGCTTTGTATGCTTCTTCAACTAATGCTTTTACTAGTTCTTTTTGTAAACCGAAATTTTCAATTAAGACACTTTCTCCTTTTTTTAGCCTTACCGAATAATTAATTAAATTTTTCGCTAAAATTTGAATACGTGGATCTCTCATTTACGTAAATACCTCCTTTTTTATCTAAAAATAGTTTACCCTTATAACAGCTTTTCGTCTATTTTCAATTAACTTTTTTTACGTTAGAAAATTTAAGTTGCTGAGTAAAGCTAGTAACGTAGAGCATTTAAATTTTTTCGTTGATGAGTAGGGGAGCGTACACTTTTCTAACAAAAATATAATTTTTATTAAAAATAGTAACATTGTAGTAAATATTTTTGTGAAAATTAAGTTGAGTTTAGGATGCAAATTATTGATTTTCCTAAAACACTTAGTTTTTTTGAGAGGAAAACTAGATGTTTTGTAGAATAAGTAAAGAAATGCTAGTATATAGAAAGTCAAATAAAACTAATACTAGGAGAGTATACCATTACTACGTTTAGAATATTTTGTAAAGGGTATAGGTTTTATAAGATAATAGATAAGAAGAGAGAATGGGGGTGTGTACAATGGAATGGATATTGTATTTAAGTATTGCCCTTGTAGCTATAGCTTTTACAGTATTAGTCGTTTTTGTTTCTAAAACATTAAGTACTGTTCAAAAAACTTTAATGGGCGTTGCTATTACATTGGAACGATTAAATAACCAAATGGAAGGTCTCACGAAGGAAACTACAGAACTAATACATAAAACAAATCAGTTAGCTGATGATTTTCAAGAGAAGTCTAAGTCTTTAAATACAGTGTTTGACTCTGTGAAAGATCTGGGCGGATCAATAAGTAGTTTAAATCGTTCCATCCAAAAAGTGTCTAATTCTGTCTCTAAAACAGTAGATAAGCAATCTGATAATATTGCACAGACAGTTCAATGGGGAAATGTCATGATCGATTTATATGCAAAGTGGAAGGCGAAAAAGGAAACAGGACAACATAAGTCTGAAACTCAATAGAGCTATTATCCTATTTTTTTATAGGTGAAAATAAAACAATAATAAGGAGGACGAATGCATGAGTAACGATAATAATATGAACACGAAAGATTTTTTAATTGGAGCATTAGTTGGAGGATTAGTTGGTGCTGCATCTGCTCTTTTACTGGCTCCTAAATCTGGAAAAGAGTTAAGAGAAGATATTAATATCCAAGCACAATCAGCCCGTGATAAAACTAATGAAATCACTCATACGGCATTTGAAAAAGGTACAGAATATGCTTCGTTTGCAAAAGAAAAGTCTTCAACTCTTGTCAAAGCAGTTTCAGAGCAATCCTCACAGTTATTAGATCGTGTAAAAGAATTATCAGAAAGTGTAAAGCGTGATGTTGAGGAAATAAGTCAATCTGCTGACGAATTAACCGAGGGTCTAAGGAGTAGTAGTTCAGAAATTGTAGAAACTGTACGTAATGAAGTTGCTGTACAAGACGATACAATTAATGATGAGGCCAAAGAAGAGGTAGCACCTACTAAAGACTAAATTTAATCGAATAGTTATTTTGTTTTTTAATAAATGAAGGCTGTCAATGAAACGACAGGCCTTCATTTTCTAAATACAAAGTAAATATGTAAGATAATGATACTAAGACTAAGGATTTCGCTACTGATAAGTGATTTGCGAAAAATTAAAGTTTTCTAAAAAAGGAGAGTAAGAATGACGCTAATAAAGCTTACATCGTTCCAAGAGTTAGATCAATTACTACAGGAAAGAAATTCATTAATTTTGTTAAAAAATAGTATCACGTGTCCAATTAGTCATGAAGCACTTAAAGAGTATAATAAATTTGCAACTGAGCAAGAAGAATCGGTTTACTACTTAAATGTTCAAGAAGAAAGAGCTTTTTCCAACGAAGTAGCTGAGAAATTTGCAATTAAACATGAAAGTCCTCAAGTTTTGCTGTTTAAAAACAAAAATGTTATATGGCATACTTCACATTGGAATATTACGTATAAAAACTTGAAAGAGAACACCAATACATAAACGAGATAAGCGCTAGCGCCCTGGTAACGAGCTCGTAGGCTGCTTGCGCTAGACAGTTTCCGAGTTAGAAAATTATAAATTCTGATTATGTAAAAAGCTAGGAATTGTCCTAGCTTTTATTACTTTTCTTTTCCACCCATTTTATTTCGAGGTGATCACCTGTATGAATTGGAGTTGAAAAAGTAGCATCTTTTTCATTTCTTAAAATAATAAGTGTTTTATTTTCTTGGGCTGTTAAGTTGAAGTCAACAAATCGAAAGATGTCCTGAAAAATAAATGTCTCCTTTTTGTTCAAGGTGATTGTTAGACTATCCCCAGCGTATATAGGACTTTTTTCAGTAAGCAAGTCATCCCCTCGTTTTGGAATGACTAATGGTTTGGAAATTTCAATGGATTCTCCATTGAAATATACAGTTATATAATAACTAGCTTCAATTTTTTCGTGAATAAGCAATTCTTCAAGAGTGATGAATGGTTGGCTTTTCATTTTTATCGACAAAAAGTCTCCATCTTGGACTAGAGCATTCCTAGTAGTTTTTTTGCCGTTTTTTACTAATGTGTCTTCATTGTTAAAAATAACTTGGCTGCCATTAATATGTACGTTAAAAGGTTTTATTTGCTCGATCATATCATACAACTTTAATGAAGCCAGTACTTCTTCGATTGAATTAGCTGATTGGACTATTATTTCATCTCGGTCCACAATTTTCTCGGTTAGTAGTGCCTGTTGTCCATTTTTTAGGATAGTTGCCTGTAGAGTATACATTTTCTCATTTATCGATATTGCTTTCGTTGGTAGTGTTTCTATTACATCACCAATGGTAGCCTTGGCATCTTTTCCATTGGCACCACTTTGAACAATGATCGTGTCTCCGTCTTTCAATGGTGCATCTAGGCTACAGGATTGGTGATTTTTTTCTAATCTTGGTGGGTGTCCGTGTTCGCCTGGAATCGAAATTAATCGTTCATTTACTTTTACCATAATAGCCATGCCAGGTTTACCATATAGTTTTGAAAGCTCTATACCTGCGGCTAATAACCCATCACCCACTGTTAACTTTTTAATATCAAAGAGTCGAATGATTTGGTCGTTTACCTTAATACTTACATACTCAACTGGACTTTCTTTCGCTGCAATTGCTATTCCAATAGGTGTGACGAGCTCTGGACCAGCTTTTATATCTTCAGGAATAATAAGAGACTTTATTGCATCAATTCCTCTAATGGCAACTCTATTTTCAGGTAATTGTAACGAGTTGGCAATGTATCGAGCTAAGTTAGGAGTGAGACTGCCACCGCCAACTAGCATTACAGCTTTGGGTGATTTTTTATTTAAGTTAAGAATTTCTGTCGTTATTTCGGTAGCGAGAGTTTTAATAGCTTTTGATATTGGTTCAATAATATCTTCTTTTGATAAGGAAGTTTCAAAACCAAGAATATCAGTAAGTACTACTTCATCTTGCCATGTTAATTGTCGTTTTACAATTTCAGCTTCCGGAAAATCTAATAGAAAGTGATCACTAATTGCTTCAGTAATTTCATCCCCGGCAATAGGGACCATGCCATAAGCTGTAACAGTACCTGAATCGGTGATGGCAATATCGGAAGTACCAGCACCGATATCTACAAGTGCAACATTTAACCGTCTCATTGTAGGTGGGATTAGAACATTAATTGCAGCAATTGGTTCTAGTGTTAAGGCTTCAAGCTCTAATCCAGAACGACTTAGAGCAGCAAGTAGAGACTCTACAACTACCTTAGGCAAGAAGGTGGCAATTACTTCAACTGAAGCAACATACCCGCTTTGATCAACAAGACTACCAATTTCTTCTCCGTCTAATTGATAGGATAAAACTGAATAACCAACGCAGAAATAATTAACACTTTTTCCTTCATACTCTTGTGCTATTTCATATTGTGCTTTTTGGACAGCACTAAGTTCTAAATGTAATATATCTTGGTGTTCAAATATTGGTTTTTTTGATATGTCAAGTTCAACAATTGCTCTTTTAGTTTTTAGGGAGCGGCCTGCAGCTGCTACACATACTTTATGTAAAGGTCCATGTTTCTGCTCTAACTTTTCTTTAATAGAAGTAATGACTTTTGTGACGGAAAGAACATTATGAATTTGTCCATCTAGCATCGAACGATCTTCATGTTCTTGAATTTCAATATCTAGAATTTCATATCCTGTGTTATTATTCTTCAATAATAAACCAACAACAGATCGAGTACCGATATCTAAACCGAAAATTGGTAAATCAGAATGTGATGTCATTTAGTACACCTACTTAGATAAATTGTTTAAAGTACTTTGAATATAATCAAAATTTATAAATTTCTAACTTGGAAACTGTCTAGCTCCAGGCGCCATCGGCTCGATCACTTCAGACCTTCTCTTTCGGTCAAACCCCGACCGCTACGAGCAGGTCTTCCAGTGTTTGTCGCCGATAGGCGGGCGCCTTGCGCTTTTCTTGTTTGTTACTATTAATATAATAGTTTCATAAAGATATTGTAATATATAATCAAAGCGCTTTAGCGCTTAAAAGCGTTTAATCAATAAAGATAAAAGTCGTGACAAGTAAATTATAATCGTTTATAATAATCCCTAACTTATAAGAAATGTAACATATTTTTCAAAACTTTTAAATACTAATTGAGGAGTGTGGTAACAATGGGGAATGAACAATTAGAAGAGTTGAGAGACAAGTTAGATGATGTTAACCTTAAATTATTGAATATCATTAATGAAAGGGCTAAATTAGTTCAAGAAATTGGTCAAGTAAAAAAAACACAGGGTGTAAATCGTTTTGATCCAGTCCGTGAAAGAAAAATGTTAGATATGATTGCAGAAAAGAATGAAGGCCCATTTGATACCGCAACGTTACAACATATATTTAAACAAATCTTTAAATTAAGTCTAGAACTCCAAGAAGATGATAGTCGAAACACTTTATTAGTTTCTAGAAAGAAACAACCTGAAGATACAATTGTTGATGTTAGAGGTGAGACAATTGGTGATGGTAAGCAACGTTTAATTGCTGGACCTTGTTCAGTAGAGAGCTATGAACAAGTTGCTAGTGTTGCTAAAGTGTTAAAAGAGCAAGGGGTAAAGTTGCTTCGTGGTGGAGCATTTAAACCTAGAACTTCTCCTTATGATTTCCAGGGACTTGGATTAGAAGGGTTAAAAATATTAAAGCGGGTAGCTGATGAATTTAATATGGCAGTTATTAGTGAAATTGTTGATCCTAAAGATATAGAACTAGCTGTTGAATATATTGATGTAATTCAAATAGGTGCAAGGAACATGCAAAATTTTGAATTACTAAAAGCGGCAGGTTCAGTTAAAAAACCAGTATTATTAAAGCGTGGTTTATCGGCAACAATTGAGGAATTTATTAATGCAGCTGAGTACATTATTTCAAAAGGGAACGGAAATATCATGTTGTGCGAACGAGGAATTCGGACGTATGAAAAAGCAACTCGTAACACATTAGATATTTCGGCTGTACCAATTTTAAAGCAGGAAACACACCTACCGGTATTAGTTGATGTTACACATTCGACAGGAAGAAGAGACCTACTACTTCCAACTGCTAAAGCAGCACTTGCAATTGGTGCTGATGCAGTGATGGCTGAAGTACATCCAGATCCAGCAGTAGCCCTTTCCGATTCAGCGCAACAAATGGATTTCGATCAATTTGCTAAGTTTATGGATGACCTCCGAGGTTCAGGGTTATACAAACTATAAAAATAATAGATACTAACGGCCTTCTGCAGATTATGTGGAAGGTCTTTCTATATATTCTTATGGATACACAATTTAGAGACATAACACCGCGTAACAAACGTTAATGTGAAATATCTAATTAGCGACTAATTGTATATTTCTATAAGTGGAACAGTAATTAATTAGTTGAAATGAAAATTACTAGCATAGAAAAAATATTTATACGCTTCATTTTATGAGTAAAAGTATACGAATTCACAATTGGAGATATTCTAACAGAAAATGGTTGTATAAATAATCGAAATTTGTAAAAATAAAACGAAAAACAAATCAAGTATACACTCTTTTGTCGATTGTGGTGTACAATAACATTAGGACTAGAAATCACGAATGGTATAAATTGTTAAGATTGAAAATATTCATTTCAACTAAAAAAAGAATGTTTTTTGTCGATATAAGTACAGTAAGTGATTGCAGACCTCCTAAATGTGTCGTATCATAGCATTAAAATCATGAAAATATGAAAACCAATTACTGGTAAAATAGAGGAGGCTTACGTATCAGTGAATACAACAATTTATGATGTTGCAAGAGAAGCAGGAGTATCGATGGCAACCGTTTCTCGTGTAGTTAATGGAAACCCAAATGTAAAACCAACAACAAGAAAGAAAGTATTAGAAGCAATTGAAAGGCTAGGTTATCGCCCTAATGCAGTTGCACGGGGGTTAGCAAGTAAACGAACAACTACTGTTGGAGTAATTATCCCGGACATCTCTAGTATCTTTTTCTCTGAATTAGCGAGAGGAATTGAAGATATAGCAACAATGTATAAATACAATATCATCCTATGTAACTCTGATCATAATAAGGAGAAAGAAATTCATCTTTTAAATACGCTACTTGAAAAACAAGTGGATGGAATAGTATTTATGGGAAGTCAAATAACGGAAGAACATGTAGAACAATTTAAACGTTCACCTGTTCCAATCGTATTATCGGCAACTATCGATCCAGGAAAAGAGTTTCCTTCTGTTAATATTAATTATGAACAAGCTGCTTACGATGCAGTAAAGTTCTTAATAGAAAATGGTCATACGAAAGTTGCTATGCTATCAGGTTCACTAGAAGACCCAGTAAACGGATACCAAAAGTATGCTGGTTACCGTAGAGCAATTGAGGAAGCGAATATCACTTTTAATGATGATTATGTTGTGATTGGTGATTACACTTATGATTCAGGAATTGAAGCAATGGAAATGTTTTTAGGATTAAATGAACGTCCAACAGCAATATTTGCAGGTACTGATGAAATGGCATTAGGAATTATTCATGGTGCTCAAGATAAAGGATACAATGTACCGAATGATATTGAGGTAATTGGATTTGATAACACAAGGTTAGCAGCAATGGTTCGTCCAACTTTAACATCTGTTGTTCAGCCAATGTATGATATTGGTGCAGTTTCAATGCGTTTGTTAACAAAGTATATGAATAAGGAAGAGGTTTCAGACGAAGTTGTCTTATTACCCCATCGTATTGAATTTAGACAATCAACCAAATAATGGTGAGAAACTTTAGTTTTTGCTTAGATGGCATGCAGAAGCTAAAGTTCTCTCATTAATATTTAAATATCTCATGTATTGTAGTTAGGGAGAGGTTTATGAAAAAATTTGACATAATGACACCAATAGGAATTGTAGCTGGTATTGTAGCAATAATGTTTGCGATATTAAATAATGCGGGGCCATCAGGTGTAGCATATTTTATCCATATATCTTCTGTTTTGGTTGTAATTGGTGGTTTGGTTGGCGCAATTATGATTAATTTCTCGTTTGCTGAAGTGAAACTTGTTCCGAAAGTGCTTCGTGAAGCCTTTCGAGAAGATCAACAAGATTTACCTACGTTAATTGATACTTTTGTTGATTTGTCAACAAAAGCTAGACGGGAAGGACTTTTGGCTTTAGAGGTTTCGCTTGAGGAAGTAGACGATCCTTTTATTAGAAAAGGGGTTTTATTAGCTGTTGATGGAATTGAACCTGATATTATTAAGGACATTATGATGGCTGAGGTTGTTGCTACTGAAGAAAGACATAGGAAAGGACGCCTAATTATTGAAAAGTGTGGAGAGTACGCACCAGCTTGGGGAATGATTGGAACTCTCATTGGTTTAGTATTAATGCTACAAAACTTAAATGATCCTGCAACTTTAGGACCCAATATGGCTATTGCCCTAATTACGACACTTTATGGTACATTACTTGCTAACTTAGTTTTTATTCCGATGGCTAGTAAACTAGCAAATAAGACTGAAGAAGAAGTATTTGTAAAACAAATTATCGTTGAAGGGGTTATTGGTGTTCAATCAGGACAAAATCCTAAAATATTAGAAGAAAAGCTAAGTGCATTTTTACCTGAGACAAGTAAACAAAGAGACATTGAAGAGAATGAAGGAGTGGCAGTTGATGGAGCGTAGGCGCCAGCAAAAGCAAGATAAAGGTGCTCCAAAGTGGATGGTAACCTTTTCTGACTTAATGACTCTGATTTTAGTCTTTTTTATCCTTTTATTTTCCATGTCTGTTGTTGATGCGTCAAAATTTCGTGCAGTTGCTGAGTCTTTTCAACAACGAGCTATGTTTGAGTTTTATCCATCATTAATTCCTTTCGATCATCCAGCTGAAGATATCGATATTAAAAGAGATCCTTTTGATGATGTTACCGATCCATTTAAGGACGTGTTAAAAGAGGAACTAACTAATCAAGAATTAAACAACTTGTATGAAGAAGTGAAACAATTCTTAATAGATAATCAGTTGAATGAAGTAATTTCAGCCTCTAGAGATGACCGCGGAGTAGTTCTTGTCCTTCAAGAGCGGACATTATTTGAAACAGGAGAAGCACAAATACTTGATGGTGCAAAGCCTTTTTTAACAAAGGTAGCTACTTTGCTTGAAACGATACCGAATTTAGTTAAGGTAGAAGGCCATACTGATAGTAGACCAATTAATACCTACCGTTACCCTTCTAATTGGGAGCTTTCTGGGGCAAGAGCAAGTAGTGTCATTCGTTTCTTAATAGAAAATAACGATATAGCTCCTTATCGATTTTTAGCAGTAGGATATGGAGATACTAGGCCTGTTGTTCCAAATACAACAAAGGAAAACCTACAAAAAAATCGCCGTGTTGTTATTGTTATCTCTGATCCTAACTATAATGAAAATGAATTATATTAAGCCTAGGTATTACCTAGGTTTCTTTATATTTTTTTTGAGACAGGGTAGAATGTTAATGTTGTTATTGATGAGGGCAACAAAATAATATATATACTACATAATTATTCGGTTCTTAAGGGGCAGTAAAACACCACTGCAAAACCTAAAGGGTTAACCACCTCTAAAGGTCGGGTCAAAATATTTTGAGAGGGTGCATAAAGTTGGCAATTGGAATAATAGGAGCAATGGATGAAGAGATAAGATTATTTAAGGAAAGCATTGAACTTAAAGAAGAAGTTGTAAAGGCGACAATAACTTTTTATGTTGGCATATTTAAAGGAAAAGACGTAGTGATTTGTAAATCTGGGGTTGGAAAAGTCAATGCTGCCATTACTACTCAACTTCTTATTGATCACTTTTCTGTTTCCAAAATTATTTTTACAGGAGTAGCAGGTGCTGTTGACCATGATTTAAATATTGGTGATATTGTTATTTCTACTAGTGCAGTCCAGCATGATCTTGATGCATCTGCATTAGGATTTAAAAAAGGTGAAGTACCTATGTTTGATTATTCTTCTGATTTCCCAGCTGATGTTGAGCTTATAGAATTAGCTCAACAAGCCTCAAGTTGTTTTGAAGGAGTAAATGTCGTAACAGGAAGGGTATTAAGTGGAGATCAATTTATTGCTGATCATAAAAAGGTAGAAGAGCTTGGCAAAGTATTTAAAGGAAAATGTGTGGAGATGGAAGGGGCTTCTGTTGCACATGTGGCTATGCTAAATAATATACCTTTTGTTGTGATTAGATCAATGTCAGACAAAGCAAATGGTGAAGCAAATGTTAATTTTACCGAATTTACTAACCTCGCATCAGAACGTTCTTATACTATTGTTCAAAATATGCTAGAGAAAATACTGTGAAAGGTCAGTGGAAGCTAAAACTGTAAATGCTTCCACTGACTTTTCACTTTCAAAGGGTGGAATAAATTAATTGGTTAGATTTGTATCAAATTTACAAACTTAAAACTACTTACCTACTTTCTTTCTTTTAAGTCATTACGTATATGAGCGTGTACAGTTACAATTGTGATTTTGTTTCTTTCGTTTATTTCATTTTTTCGGAGTATTTCTGGGTAAAGTGATAAGATCCTCCCATGTAGTTGGCATCTCATTTGGCGATTCACTTTTCCACTTATTTATCCATTCGTTAGGTAGTAAATTTGTTTCAGGTCGTTGATTAGTCATTTCTAACCAAACCATTGCCCACGCTCGTGGAACTACTCTCCAAATATCATAACCTCCCCCGCCTAATGCGATCCATCTACCACCACAATATTTATAAATGGGATTAGTTTAGGTAATTTATTACTGTTTATATTTACGATAAAGATCAACATTTACACTCCTTAGGATTACTTATAGATCTAATTAAAGTCTATCATTTATTCTTCTACTTTTTTAATAGAAAATTTCTGAATTTTTTACTTGAGTGAATTTAATAATTGCCTGAATGGATTAGATAAGTCTAAATATAGTTGATACTGGTCTTCATCCAACGATATTTAGTATGAGAGTAGTGGAAATAAACAATTATAACATTCATTAATTTACAAACTGTCTAGCGCAAGTAGCCTACGAGCTCGTGACCAAGGCGCTGGAGCATTCTTGTTAACATTAACTTAAAACCCGGTTCGAAAGTGAACCGGGTTTTTCATTAAAGAAGCTTATATTATCATTTGGATTTGGAATTTCATTGTCCCCATCTCCGCTGTTTTCCTCATCATTTTTAGGAGGCTTTTTATTATCTTTCTTTTTTTCATCTTTTTTATTTACAGAATCATCTTCATCTTCTAACAATGTTTCTTGCCAATTTCCAGTAATTATTAGAGATGATGGTTCTGATTCCCTTCCGACAACATCAACAGCAGTTACTTTGTAGGCAAAGGCTCCGCTACTTAATGTGATGGAAAGCTCTTGATCCGACCTAATGCTTTGATAACGTGTGAAATTATCACTCCCATTTGGAGCACGGTAGATTCGGTAGCCTATGATATCGTCATCAGGGTGCTTTCTCCACTTAAGATTTCCGTTTTCATTGGTGACCGTAGTCAATCGACTAGGTGTTTTTCCATTGTCTTTAGCCGTTTGGTCTGGAATAATTTTATTCCAATTATTAGGGAGAGAATCTAAGATGTTGTTAATATCTTTAAACAAGTCACCTTTAATTGAAATTCCCTTTTGTGTAAATTCTTGTGGTGAATTCTCTAATGCCAGATATGGATTACCGTTTAGCATTACAAAATTTACTCTTTCTAAGCTATTATCAACCTTATTAGGGATATATTTAGCATTAAATAAATCTGTTTTTACAAGACCTGCTTCCCGACATAAGTCAGATGGTAATAACCCAGTTACTCCACAAAATGATTGACGTACGATACCACTCGGCATTTTAAACCTTTCGTTTGTACCAATAAAACCAGGATCAATCTTATGTGCAGCATTAGCAAGACTAGCCCAAATTTGCTGTGTTCTTGGTCCAGTCTGTCCCTGTAGTGGACTGTTAGTATCATAACCAATCCAAACACCCATAGTAAAGTTTGGATTAAACCCTACGTACCATGAGTCATAGGTGTCACTCGTTGTACCGGTTTTACCAGCAAGATCAGTTCGGAAATTTAGCATTCCTGGTAATCTTGGAGCTGTACCAGGAGAGACTTGGACATCCCTTAGCACATCAAGTGTTAAATACGCTGTTTGTGGAGAGAAAACTTCAATTTCTTCATGTTCATGGTTATAAATAATTTCGCCATCTTTAGCTACAATTTTTTCAATCATGTATGATTGAATAAACTTCCCTTCATTAGCAAAAACAGAGTAAGCATTGGTATTTTGTTCTACAGTAACTCCATGTTTAAGTCCACCAATAGAAGTAGACTCATATGGTTCACCAGCATCCAAATTAGTAATTCCCATTTTTAGTAATAACTCTCGTCCATAATCTTGAGGAATCATGTTGAAAGCTTTTACAGCAGGTACATTTCGCGAACGTTGTAAAGCTTCTCTTACAGTCATTAATCCTAAATGATTTCTTCCAAAGTTTCTTACTTCAGTATTAGGATTACTTTTATAGTAGTATGGTGTGTCAGCCATAATATAACCTGGTTGAATGGCGCCTAGTTCCATGGCTGGAGCATAAGCTAATAATGGTTTCATCGTTGACCCATTTTGTCGATACGCTTGAGTAGCGTGGTTTAAGCTTTGCCGTTGAAAGTCTCGCCCCCCGACAAATGAAATAATCGCTCCAGTTTTATTATCAAGTAAAATGGCTCCTACTTCTTCAGGCTCACCTAGTTTATTAGCAGGTCCGAATAAGTTATTGTTTTTTATTACTTCTTGATGAGCATCATAAATTTCTTTATTAATGGTCATGTGTATTTGATAACCATCTCTGCGTATGTCACGACGAGCTTGTTCACGGTATTGGCTTTGTAATATTATTCTTTCATCACGATCTTCTATTTCATTAAGGTTTACCTCGTCATCTTCCATTAACTTATTTGAGAATATTTCAATGGCTCTTCTTTCTGCTTCTTGCATAAGTGCTCCATATTCTTGATGAGTTGAAGGAAGTGGGTCCGTTAAGTTAGCTCTTATATCATAATTTAATGCTTTTTCAAATTCTTTTTCATTAATATAGCCTTTTTCTCGCATTCTCGTTAACACTGTTCTCATCCGGTTTAACGATGGATCTAAATTTTCTTTCACACCTCGACCTTGTGATAAAAATGGAGTGTAGCCAAAAGGACTTTGAGGTAAGCCGGCAATGTAAGCAGCTTGTGGAATAGAGAGGTCTTTAGCGTCAACTCCAAATATCCCTTGAGCAGCAGCTTGAACTCCAGCGATATTTCTTCCGTTAGCATTTCTTCCAAAAGGGACAACATTTAAATATGCTGCTAAAATTTCCTCTTTTTCAAAAAAGTTTTCTAGGCGCATAGCTAACAGAATTTCTTTGGCTTTGCGATCAAATGAAACTTCACTTGTTAAAATTTGGTTCTTAATTAACTGTTGTGTTAAAGTACTTCCTCCCGTTTGAAGTGAGGAATTGGAAAATTCCTGATAAGTTGCTCTTAAAATAGCTTTAGGTACAATTCCCTCATGTTCGAAAAAATACTCATCCTCTGTTGCGATAATTGCATTAATCAAATGTTCAGAGACATCTTCTAGTTGAACTTCTCTTCGTTCTAATTCAGAAGGTAGTGCACCGAGTAGTACGTTATCTGCAAAGAAAACTTCTGAAATTTCTTCATAATTGTAAATATCCATTTTCATTTCTTCTTTGCTACGTATTTCTTCGTCCATTACAAGAGATGCAAAATAACCTGCGCCTGCCCCACCTACAAAAAGAGCAAGTGAAACAAAGCAAATAATGAATATTAACAGTAAATTCCAAACTACTTGATATGTTATACGAAAGCTTTTAAATATCTTTTTTTCATTTAAAAATTTGGCAATCATATTGATTGAGAAGCGTCGTTCAGACCGTTTATTATCCATAAATAATACCTCCTACATAATCAACAAATATTATAGCATACATTGTCGATTTATTGTTTGAACGTTAACGAAAAAAGAAATATTGACACGTTGGTATTTTTTTGATAAAAATTAACCAATAATATATTTAAATAAGGCAAAGCTATGAATGGAGACAGTAGTAAGTATTTCCCTGTTTTAGAGAGCTGGTGGAAGCTGCAAACCAGTACAAAAATACTTATGAATTACTTCCAAGAGCTTCCTCTGTGAACAAATATTATTTGTATATTTAACTAGCAGTGGACGGTTAATCCGTTATATTTCCGAGGTGGGAAGTATTCATTACTTTCAACAAGGGTGGTACCGCGATCGTAAGTTCGTCCCTTCTTTGGGGCGGACTTTTTTTGTACTTTAATGAAATGTTTTTACTTGAATTTCATCATTACATTAATCTAACCACATAAAACTATATCTAGTTGAAATGCACAATTAATAGATACAGTTTCCAAGTTGTGAAAAATCTGTATTATGAAATTCATTAATGGATATAAAATTTCAATTAAAGTAAAAAGGAACGGTTTTAAAAACGGCATGGTTTAAAGTCAAATTTGTCATCAAAATAAGGAGAGAAAAAAATGGATTTATTAAAGGATTTAGAATATCGTGGTTTGATCAATCAAGTAACAGATTTAGAAGGATTAAAAAAGCAATTAGAAGAAGGACAAGTAACATTATACTGTGGATTCGATCCGACTGCAGATAGTTTGCATATTGGTCATTTATTAACTGTATTAACGTTACGCCGTTTTCAAATAGCCGGAAATAAACCTCTTGCTCTTGTCGGGGGTGCTACGGGATTAATTGGAGATCCGAGTGGAAAAAAAGCTGAACGTACTTTAAATGAAAAAGAAATTGTTATCCAATTTAGTAATAGGATTAGAGAACAATTATCTCGTTTTTTGGATTTTAGTGGAGACAATGCAGCAAAAACGGTTAATAATTACGACTGGATTGGTAGTTTGGATGTTATTTCGTTTTTAAGAGATGTAGGTAAGAATTTTGGACTAAATTATATGTTAGCGAAAGACTCAGTTGAGTCAAGAATTCAAACTGGGATTTCGTTTACTGAATTTAGTTACATGATTTTACAATCTTATGACTTTTTGAAGTTGTATGAAAATGAAAATTGTCGTTTGCAAATTGGTGGAAGTGATCAGTGGGGAAATATTACAGCGGGACTTGAGTTGATTAGAAAGTCAACAGAGGGTGAAGCGAAAGCTTTTGGTTTTACAATTCCATTGGTAACGAAAAGTGATGGAACTAAATTTGGTAAAACTGAAGGGGGAGCAATATGGTTAGATGAAGAAAAAACCTCTCCGTATGAACTTTATCAGTTTTTTATAAATACTGATGATCGTGACGTTGTTAAGTTCTTAAAATACTTTACTTTCCTAAGTCATGAAGAAATTAATGCCTTAGAAGAGGAAGTACGTACAGCACCTGAAAAGAGAAGTGCTCAAAGGAAACTAGCAGAAGAAGTAACGCAACTTGTTCATGGAAAAGAAGCATTATCTCAAGCAGTTCGAATTTCAGAAGCTTTGTTTAGTGGAAATATTGCGGACTTGAATGCTAATGAAATAAAGCAGGGCTTTAAAGATGTTCCGTCTTTTGAAAGTAGTGAGAAAGAAATTGGTTTATTAGATTTGCTAGTTACTGCTAAAATTTCACCATCAAAGCGCCAAGGGAGAGAAGATATTCAGAATGGTGCTATATATGTTAATGGTGTCCGCACAACTGAACTTGACAAAGTGATAACTACTCAAGATCGGATTGAAAACCAGTTTACAATTATTCGACGTGGTAAAAAGAAGTATTTCGTGATTAAATATAACAATTGATCGAATTTCATAATTACCAAAATCTATATCTAGTTACAAGTGGTTCGACTAACTAGATATAGTATCTTATTGACAAAAAAGAATTGTGAAATTTATTAAATTAAAATAATAACAAGAAAAGCGCAAGCGCCTTGGTCACGAGCTCGTAGGCTGCTTGCGCTAGACAGTTTCCAAGTTAGAAATTTATAAATTCTGATTAATAAAAAAAACCACGCATTGCGTGGTTTTTTTTATTAACGTGAGTAGTATTCAACGATAAGTTGCTCAGTAACTTCAGCAGGTAACTCAGAACGCTCTGGGTAACGAGTGTAAGTACCTTGTAATTTTTCAGCATCAAACTCGATGTAAGAAGGAACGAAGTTATTAACTTCAATAGCTTCTTTAATTACAGCAAGGTTAGCTGATTTTTCGCGAACACTAATCGTTTGACCAGGTTTAACACGGTATGATGGAATATCAACACGTCCACCATCTACAACGATGTGACCGTGGTTTACTAATTGACGAGCTCCACGACGTGTGCGAGCTAAGCCCATACGGTAAACGATGTTATCTAAGCGTGACTCAAGTAAAATCATGAAATTCTCACCGTGAATTCCAGTCATTTTACCAGCATCGTCGAAAATGCGACGGAATTGACGCTCATTTACACCGTACATATGACGAAGTTTTTGCTTTTCTTGAAGCTGAACACCGTATTCTGATAATTTCTTTCTTTGGTTAGGACCGTGTTGTCCTGGTGCGTAAGGACGTTTTTGTAATTCTTTTCCTGTTCCGCTTAATGAAATCCCTAAGCGACGAGATAATTTCCAAGATGGACCTGTATAACGAGCCATGAATGACTCCTCCTTTGTTATTTTAGTATTGATAAAATAACAACAGTTTTAGTAATCCCTTCAAAAGCTCATTTTATATTCATGCACTTTCGCTTCGACAGCTGGAAGTTACACAATGCACCTCTTTATTAATTGCAGCCGCAATAAAGGAGGTATAAAATGAGAAGAGTGTCAGATGAAGTTTACCTTGGCTGTCTTATTTTACACAAATTAGAGTATATGTTTTATAGTAAAGAAAGTCAAGTTTTACTTTAATAAAAAGTAATTAAAAGTTTACCTTAGTCTAGTCAAAAAGGGATAGACATGCTAGAGCGGATTGACTAATTATTCTTACCTAAGATGTAAGATAAAATAGGTTATATACTTAAAAATATTTAGTGGGAATTTCATTAGTCCATTGTCCGCCGACATCAAACTATTATTAGTTGAAAATGTACCAATTCAAATAGATATAGTATCTTTATTTCGAAAATCTGTTATACAAAACCATTAAATATTATTACCTATCAAGGACAAAGGTAAGTAATAGTGTGGGATGATATAACGAATGTTAATTTTTAGGTTTTTATAGTAAAAAATAACTATTTCTAATATAATTATAAAATAGCTACAGAAATTTAACGTAACTTGTGCAATAAGTGAGGTGAGCTTAATGATTAAAGGGGATAAGAATATAGATGGTATAGATTTTTCTGAAATCTTTCATAGTATATTTGACCTAGGAGAGCAGTTCTGTGAAACCATTTCTCCTTCCGTTTTTTTTCTAGCAAATAAAGAGGGGCAATTGATAATAATGAAAGAAATTGGGGGTGTTGATCCCAATGACTTAGAAATAATAAATTGTTTTCCTAATAAAATCGAATTAGATCATGTACCATATAAAAAGGATGATTACCTAATCGACGCTATTCCACTTACACTACGAGTGCCAAATAATTATCATTCATGGGACGGTTATTTTGGTATCATTAGTGCAGTTATAGATACTGATCCTAAAATGGTTCGTCCTTTATTGTTTGGGTTCAAGCAATCGCTTGTCGTGACATCTAACTACATTGCATACAAAAATGACACGAATGATCAAGTTGAAACCTTCGATAGAATGATTATTCAAATACTAAAGGAAACAGATTATACTGATGAGTTTCCAGTATTTGCAGAAGCGTTTTTAAATGAATTAAAAAAAATGTTTAGTGAATATGATTTTTTATTAACTCTACTAAACCGGAATGAAGATTTATTAAGACCTTGTTATGCAACAAGCTCATTTGTACTTTCTGAACGTTACCTATTACGAATTGAAGATATTAATAAATTATTAATGACAGTAGAAGATGGGGACTGTGTAAATGTAATAACGAAAAGTGTAGCTAACCAAAATGGAATTCTAGTTTATGATGAATGTTTTGAGGACTTTGTATTAATCCCAATTAAGTATAATCAATTACTATGGACGGTTTTGGTTTGCGGAAAAAAACATGGTAAGATCAAATCTGACCACATTAATATTGTTGTAGAGATAATTAAGAAAGTTAAAAAGTTAATTTATAAACTTTTAACATATGAAAAAAAACAGAAAGATCAGAAGCGAAAAGAACTATTACTCCAATTGACGAAGAAGTTCCATTTTACAATGGATGTGAGTGCAATCTTAGGTGAGATTATTTATGCTTCAAAGCAAGTATTCTCAACCTTTGAAATACAACTTCTATTGTCACATGAGTGGGAAGTAAGCGAAGATTTACAAGTTCAACAACTTAGTTATAGTAAAGATAAAACAAATGAGATGGCGACTAATGCCTACTTAACTGGGAAAATTCACATTGAAAGTTTAAGGAAGCGAAGAAACTCTATTGTTTATGCTCCTCTAAGAGGGAAACAAGGAGTATATGGTGTGTTGAAGATTATTGGGAGACACTCTTCGGTTTTTAAAAATCATGAAATAGAGTTTTTAGAAGTATTAGCAGACACGGGTGGAAATGCCATTGAAAACGCCGAACTTTATCAGCAGTCAAGGCAACTTGTCGAAGATTTACAGTTAATAAATAAAACATCTCACCAACTTAACTTAAACTTAAGGCTATCAGAAACTATTAATTATATGACAAAGCAGATTAAGCTTTCATTTAATGCACAAGAAATAGGTTTCTTTATGTTTCGAAAGAATGGTCAAATTAAAGTGATTGAAGGTAGTACGAAATACTTTTTAAAAGAATCAAGTACAGAAGAAATATCACCTTTTTTTGAACGAATAAAAATGGATATGGATGCATTGTTCATTGGAGATCTAGCGTCTCAAGAACCCCATTTATTAAGACCGTTTCGTTCCTTTATTGCTGTTCCAATGGTTCAAAAAGGTGAACTTAAAGGAGCTGTTATCATCGTACACGAGCATGCATATCATTTTTCTTTTAATAAGTTCAAATTACTTCAGTCATTAATTCATCACTCTACATTAGCTTTTACAAATTCTATGCTACATGAAGAACTAGAGAAATTAGTTATCACGGACCATTTAACGAGACTTTATGCAAGGAATTTTTTAGATGAAAGAATAAATGAATCGATGGAAAAGGATGCTTATGGTTGTTTTTTATTAATAGATATTGATAATTTTAAGCAAATAAATGATGTCTATGGTCATCAAATTGGTGATGATATTATTATTCAAGTCGCTAATGTTTTAAAGAAAAATATAAAAAATACTGATATCGCTGCTAGATGGGGCGGAGAAGAATTAGCTGTTTACCTTCCGAAGGCAGACAAACAGGTTGGGGAATTAGTTGCCCAACGGATCAGAAAAAAGGTTAAAGAAGTTACAAAGCCCAAAGTAACGATCTCTTGTGGGGTATCGGATTGGAAGCAGATTGATCGAGATAAATCATTAAAAAGATTATTTAGATACGCTGATCAAGCTTTATATAAAGCAAAAAGAAGCGGGAAAAATGCTGTAGTTATCTACGGAGACGATATTGTTAATACGAAAAAAATATGGAGTTGATAGTTATTAAAGGATTTCCTAAAATGATTATCAACTCTCTTTTTTTTATCTATGTATTTCGAGTTTAAACTCTATTTTTCGAAATTTCTTACATTTTTTCTTTTTTATTTCAATGTTTCATCTCGTTTTTTATCAAATATTGATGAAAGATTTTAGGTTACTATCGATAATAATAGGCAGGAGATCCTATGGAATAGTAAGAAATAACATATTAAGAGGAATTAAAATCGATAAAAAGTTATGAAGGAGTTTTTTTCACCTAGTAGATAAATCATGAATGATTGAAGAAAAATTGAAATAAAGTAGAGGTGAAGGTAATGGATAAAGGTGAAAAAACAAAACGAAAAGTAATAGATGCCGCAGTATCGCTATTTAATGTAAAAGGTTATAGCGGTACGTCAATTCGGTCAATTGCTGATCGAGCTGGAGTGAATGTTGCGTTAATTTCATATTACTTTGGTAATAAGCAAGGGTTACTAGAGGAGTTAATGGTTGAATTCTTTGAAGGTTATAACAAAATTTTAGAAGAAGCATATCAAGATTTAAAATCGGTATCTCCAAAAACATGTTTGTTTTCAATAGTGGAAAAAATACTGAAATATCAACAGCATAACCATCATTTAGCAAGGTTTGTTCATAGGGAAGTAACATTAGATTCAACATTAGTTAGAGAATTAATGATGACTTATTTTATGAAGGAAAAACATTTTATGAAGGCGATTATCGAAGCAGGAATTGATAAAGAAGAGTTCCGAAATTTATCTTGTGATTTTATTTCAATTCAAATACGAGCACTATTAACAATGCCTTACTCACAACCTCAATATATCCGTGAAGTTTATCATCTATATCCCCATGAGAGTTACTTTGTTCAACAATATATGAAGCATATTAAAAAATGGTTGCAAGAATTTTTGTATACTGAAAATGATGGAAAAATTAAAAAACAACTGAATATTGCTTTATATTAAGTAACGATCAAAAGGTAGTGATGGTTCTCCTATTTAGGAGAAAATGAAACCTTTTGATTTTTTTTTGTCTTGTAAAAAAAAATAAGTCAAAATTTGTTTATTCATGGTATCATGTTAATATTGAAAATATCGAATTTTAGTACACTCTTAACTGAAGCATAGAACCAACGTAAAACTTATGAGAAATAAAAGGGTTAGATGGGGATGAACTGTCTTTATGGTTGGATAATTTTAATTAACACTTGTTGTGGATGAAAGAAACGCCACTGTTTAAAGAATTTATCTAATATACGGGAAATTTATGGTGTTAAATATTCATAACAAATAATAATTTACATAGGGGAAATTTCAAGTAAGAACGAACATACATAAAATGCTTATTAGGTGGGAGGACTCGTACAGATGCAGCTCGTTTACGGATTATTAATCATTATTTTAGCGTTTATTATTTATGGCGTAATATCAAGGAAAAAAATATACAATGAAGTCGATCGGCTAGAAGCTTGGAAGATGCAGATTATGAATAAACCGGTCGCTGATGAAATTTCAAAAATTAAAGGCTTAAATATGTCTGGGGAGACGGAAAGTAAATTTGAAAGTTGGCGTAATGAATGGGATGATATCATTACTATAAAGCTTCCAGATTTAGAAGAAAAGTTATTTGATATTGAAGAAGCAGCAAATAAGTATAGATTTGTAAAAGCAAAAAATATATCGATAATAATTGCAGAAGAATTAACGAATATCGAAAATATTATTCAGGTAATGATGGCGGATATAAAATCATTGATACAAAGCGAAGAAGAGAATCGTCAACAAATTGATGAAATTCGTAATTTTTTCAATGAATTAAAGGCTCATTTTTCTGTAAATAAAGGTGCTTTAGGTACAACGGTCTGTTCTTTTGAAAGCAGAATAAAAGAAATTGATAAATCATTTTTGTTTTTTGAGCACGCTACAAAAGAAGGTAATTACTTTGAAGCTAGTGAAATATTAACGATGATGAAAGAAGAGATCGTTAAAGAAAAGTGGAAAATTGATGAAACGCCGAAAATTCTCGTACAAATTCAAAAGGAAATTCCATCCCAAATCGAAGAACTATTACAAGGGATAAGGGAGATGGAAGAGGACGGCTATATACTTGAACATTTCTCATTCAAAAATGATATTCAAGAAATAAAAAAGGAATTAAAACAACTTCTTAACCTAGTTGAAGAAGGGGACGTTGAAGCTGTCACTAGTCCAGTTACGGGCATTTACCATACCATTGATGAAATATATGATACGCTAGAACAAGAGGTGCTAGCTAAGCAATATGTACATTATGAACTTTATAACATTGATGAAGAAACCAAAAGTTTATATGAACAATTTTTGGAACTGAAAAATGAAGTAGAGAATGTGAAACTTAGTTATCGAATACCTGAAGAGGATTTAAAATTAACTTTGAAAATTGAAAAGCAAATGAAAGATCAATTAAATAGATTGAGGGTAATTGAGGAAATAGTTTTTGGATATAAACAATCGTATATTGATATTAAAAAGAGTATTGAAGATTATAAAGAAGAACTAGTCGATCGGAAAAGTACACTAGAAAATTGTCAACAGACACTTAATGCATTACGTAAAGATGAATTAAAGGCTAAAGAAACCCTAAAGGAACTTAGAGGGAAAGTTCATCAAGGTCAACGAATAATTAAAAAAAGCAACATACCGGGTTTGCCAGAGGCAATTCTCTATAAATTGGATGAGGCCCAAGCAAGTCTGAGTGAAGCTAATGAAAAAATGGAAAAAATTCCCCTTGTTATTCAAGAGGTGAATAATGCTATGGAGTTAGCATTAGAAAATGTAAATGAAGTGTATAACTTGATTACAGCTACGGTCGAACAGGCATTAACTACTGAGAGAGTCATCCAATACGGAAATCGTTTTAGAAGCAACAATGCTTATATCCATGAGGAATTAAATAAAGCGGAAGAAAGTTTTCGAAACTATCAGTATGAAGACTCACTAGAGATTGCGTTAAAAGCGATTGAGACAGTTGATCCTAATGTGTTAGAAAAAATTAATTCCTATTTTATGGAAAAGGTCTAGCTTATGCTAGACCTTTTTCTTTATAAAATCACAATTTATAAATTTCTAACTTGGAAACTGTCTAGCTCCAGGCGCCATCGGCTCGATCACTTCAGACCTTCTCTTTCGGTCAAAAACCCGACCGCTACGAGCAGGTCTTCCAGTGTTTGTCGCCGATAGGCGGGCGCCTTGCGCTTTTCTTGAAAGACAAGAAATCGTAAATCCTCAAGTTGGAAAATTGTCTAGTGCTTAACACCTGTTGATTTGACAGTTTTGTTTTTCCTAATAATGAATAGTGTATATTATATAACGAGAATAAAATTATTGTCAGGTGTGTACAAAAACAGCTATTATAGGGTAATAGTGAAAGTGAAAAGGTGGTGATGTTGGTGGTAAGATGGCTGTTGCTCTCAGTTGTTGGAGTAGCTTGTATAACGGTTTGGTTCATGGTTTTGCATACATTTATTGTCAGTGAAAAAACTCTTTATAGTCAACCAATCCAAATAAGTAGTCTACAAAATACAGATGAGGAACCAACAACAGACCCTTGGGAAGAGGATGTATTAAAAGAACAAAAAGAAATAGAAACAACTAACGATGGAGTTGATATAATAACTCGTGGAATTCGAAAAGGAGATTTTGTGAAATATGCCCCAGATGGAGTGATTTCGATTGACGTTTTATTATCAATTATAAACAAAGACCAACATTGATTGTTGGTCTTTAATTCGTTTAAGTGAGATACTATGGTGGTAATGTAAATGTTTTAAAATACTGCAGTATTCGGGTACTATTTTAATCCTTATTCAGTTGTGATATTATATTTAAATGCAAAGATTTTGTGAAAAATCCGTTAGTTTTATATTTGTAAATTACCGTGCTATACAGTTTTTTAATAATTTCTTTGCTCCAATAATTTTATTTTTAGAAATTTATAAAGGAGAGTAGCAATGATTTACTTTGACAATAGTGCTACAACTAAACCTTATAAAGAAGTAATTGAAACCTATGGAAAGGTTTCTGAAGTATTTTTTGGAAATCCTTCGTCTTTACATACATTAGGAAAAGAGGCAGAAAAACTGTTGGATCAAGGAAGAGATCAAATAGCAAAGCTTCTTAAAGTTAATAAAAAAGAAATTATTTTTACTTCTGGTGGGACAGAAGGAAATAATTTAGCAATAAAAGGGACTGCCTTACAACATCAAGGTCGAGGGAAACACGTTATTACAACGCAAGTAGAACATGCATCAAATTTTGAGGCTTATGAGCAATTAGAAAAACGTGGCTTTGATGTAACGTATTTGAACGTAAATGAAGCCGGGGTTATTTCTATCGAAGAATTAAAAAGGGAACTTCGTGATGACACAATTCTTGTATCGATGATTCATGTGAACAATGAATTAGGGTCAATACAGCCAATTAGGGAAGTAGGAGAACTACTCGCAAAATACCCTAAATTATATTTCCATGTTGATCACGTACAAGGAATGAGTAAAGTACCAATATCAATAAAAGATTATCATATTGATTTGCTTACGATTTCAGGCCATAAATTTCATGGGCCTAAAGGGACTGGGGTTTTATATGTCCGCAATGGTGTAAAGTTATATCCGTTGCTTACAGGTGGAGTTCAAGAACATAATTTGCGAGCTGGAACAGAAAACATTCCAGGGATTATTGCGATGGCCAAAGCACTAAGAATATCTATGGAAAAATATGTAGAAAATAAGGAACGCTTAAGAGAGCTAAGGGATCATTTAGTTAATAATCTTCATGAAATAGAGGGTGTAATAATTAATAGTCCTATGGAAAATAGTGCCCCACATATTATTAATTTTTCAATGCCGAAAATGAAACCTGAAGTGGTTATCCAAGCGCTAGGTGAAAAAAAAATGTATGTTTCTACTAAGTCTGCTTGTTCCTCGAAATTAGCAGAGCCCAGTCGAGTATTAATGGCAACAGGTATTGGGTTAGAAAGGGCAGAAAGTGCTATTAGGGTTAGTTTTTCGTTTGGAAATACAGTAGATGAGGTTAATGAGTTCATTTTAGCTTTAAAAGAAATAATAAAACAATTAAAAGAAGTGATGAGGTAATAAAGATGAATTATGATCACATAGTTATTCGCTACGCAGAACTAGCATTAAAAGGAAAAAATCGATCTACGTTTGAAAGAAGATTGCAAGAAAATATCAAGGTGGCATTAAAGCCTTATCCAGCTGCCAAAATTGAGAGAACGTTCGGAAGAATGTTTATTAAATTAAATGGAGAAAATCATGAAGAAATCGCTGAAAAACTGTCAAAAATATTTGGCATACATTCCTTTAGTTTAGCGGTTAAGGTTGATAATGAGCTTGAAAAAATTCAAGATGGTGCATTAAGAGCTATTTCAGAAGTATTGTCTGGAACAATGACATTTAAAGTATCTGCCAAAAGAGCGAATAAAGGTTTTCCAATTAATTCGCAAACGTTAAATTACGAAGTGGGTAGCTATATTTTGAGGAATACTCATGATTTAACAGTAAATGTACATAACCCGGATATTGAAGTAAAGGTAGAAGTAAGAGAAACTTCTACGTATATAAGTTGTGCCGTTTACAAAGGTTCTGGCGGGCTTCCTGTAGGTACTGGTGGTAAGGTAGTACTTATGCTCTCAGGAGGGATTGATAGTCCTGTTGCTGGTTATTTGGCTATGAAACGTGGTGTGAAGATTGAAGCAATTCACTTTCACAGCCCTCCTTATACAAACGAACGAGCAAAACAAAAGGTAATGGATTTAACCAAAGTCTTAACGGAGTACGGTGGAAAAATTAGACTTCATGTTGTTCCTTTTACAAAAACTCAAATGACAATACACCAAAATATTCCAAGTAACTATACAATGACTATTATGCGTCGAATGATGCTTCGAATAAGTGAGAGAATAGCTCAAGAACAAAAGGCTTTTGCTATTACTACTGGTGAAAGCCTTGGGCAAGTTGCAAGTCAAACCTTACACAGTATGCATACGATCAATGAGGTAACGAATATGCCGATGATACGTCCGTTAGTAACTATGGATAAATTAGAGGTAATTGAACTCGCGCAAAAAATTGGGACATATGATTTATCAATTCTTCCTTATGAAGATTGTTGTACAATCTTTTTACCACCGGAAACAAAAACTAAGCCAACTAGAGATAAAGCAAATTTATTTGAAGAAAAGTTAGATGTTGAAGCATTGGTGCAAGAAGCTGTTTCAAATGTAGAAATAATTGATATTTTCCCAGCTAAAAAAACCGATAATGAGTTTGGAGAATTATTATAATAATTAACGATATTTTTCGACTCCTAGCTTTTTGAGCATTTCAACTCACACAAAGGAGGTAAAGAGCACCTCTATGTGTGAGTCTCCAATGCTTGTCTAAGCTACCAGTCGTATCCACTTTTTTTGCAACAATTACCAGGTGGTTTTTTGTATTGATTCCCTCAAGAATACACATCATATGTGTACAAGGGGGTGAGATACAATGGCAACTAATAACAACAGTTCAAATCAACTATTAGTCCCTGGTGTTCAACAAGCTCTTGATCAAATGAAATATGAGATCGCTTCTGAGTTTGGTGTTCAATTAGGACCAGATGCAACTTCTCGCGCTAACGGTTCTGTTGGTGGTGAAATTACTAAGCGTCTAGTTCAAATGGCTGAACAACAATTAGGTGGCGGTTATCAACAACAATAATTTAATAAAAATGGCTGTGAGGGGTGACTTTTTGTCGCCCCTCTATTTTATATAATCAGAATTTATTAATTTCTAACTTAGAAACTGTCTAGCTCCAGGCGCCTACGAGCTCGGTCACTTCAGTCAAGCTACTGACTTCAATAACTACATGAATAACGTCTCTGAATAGCTTCATGCAGCTTTGCTCCTGCGATTACTCGTCGCACAAAACACTGCTTCGAGGAAGTTACTACGAAGCACTAGAAGACGCAGAAGCACGTAGGAACCCAAAGAGCGGCTTCTGTCAAAGGCCGCCCCAGTGAAGCTACTACTTGGATTACTTCGAAGCGGCACAGGAGCAGCTGCTCGTGACCAAGGCGCTTGCGCTTTTCTTACAAGGTAAGAAGGTATAAAATTTCTTACTTAGAAACTGTCTAGCTCCAGGCGCCATCGGCTCGACCACTTCAGGCCTACTCTTTCGGCCAAAAAACGACCGCTAGAGTAGGCCTTCCAGTGTTTGTCGCCGATAGGCGGGCGCCTTGCGCTTTTCTTATGTTGCAAAACTTCCTGAAATTTGTAACTATAAGTAAAGGTATTTAAAGAGAAAGGAAGAAAAGTATGGGAACATTATGGCATGGTGGTACCATTTACACATTACAAAATCCTACACATACTGTAGAAGCTTTGTTTGTAGAGAATGGGATTATTTGTGATTTAGGAAAAGTTAGTGAAGTAAGAGAGAGGTATCAAAAAAATATCACGTCGGAAATAAATTTAGAAGGTAGTTTTTTGTATCCTGGATTTGTAGATAGTCACTTACATATGGTTGGACACGGTGAAAAATTAATTCGTTTAGACCTTTCAAATATGTCCTCGATTGAAGAAATATTATTACATATAGAGAGAAGAGTAAAAACAATTGAAAAGGGTGAATGGATTATTGCAGAGGGGTGGAATGAAAATAATTTTGAAAAACAAGCAATCATTCATCGTAGGCAACTAGACAATATTTCAACAGAACATCCGATAATGTTAACTCGTGTATGTCGTCACGCTATTGTTGTGAATAGTTATGCTTTAAAATTAGCAGGAATTGATGAAAGTACAGAAAATCCTGAAGGTGGGGTAATTGTAAAGGATGATAAAGGTATACCGACTGGTTATTTGTTAGACCAAGCTCAGGAGCTTGTTAAATCGATCATGCCACTAGTATCAAATTCTTACCTTACAAAAGCATTATCTCATTCAATAGATGATCTTCTCAAAAAGGGATATGTTGGAGGGCATACAGAAGATTTAAATTATTACAATGGTTTTGAACATACGTTTCAAACTTTTTTAAATATTATTGATGGAGTTAAAATGAAGTTTCGTACAAATATGCTCGTACATCATGAAGTTGTCGACGATATGCATATGTTAGGATATCACTTTGGAGATGTTTCGCCTTTTATTCAATTAGGTGCGATGAAAATTTTTGCAGATGGATCGATCGGTGGTAGAACGGCGCTATTAAAAGAACCATATTCAGATGAGCCACTTGAAAATGGAGTTGCTATTCAAACGTTAGAGGATCTGAGGGAATTAGTTCAAAAAGCAAGAATTTATGAGATGCCTGTTGCTATTCATGCAATTGGAGATTTAGCCTTAGAATATGCTCTTGATGCTATTTCTACTTATCCATGTAAAGAGGGTTTACGTGATAGGATTATTCATGCTCAAGTTGTAAATGAGCAATTAATTGAAAAGTTAAAAAAACTGCCGGTAGTGTTAGACATTCAACCACGGTTTGTTGCTTCAGATTTTCCGTGGGTAATCGAGCGCTTAGGAGAGAAAAGGATAAAATATGCGTATGTTTGGAAGACATTTTTAAAAGAAAAAATTATGTGTGCAGGTGGCTCTGATGCCCCGATTGAACCAATTGATCCTCTTTTAGGAATTCATGCTGCAGTGACGAGAAGAAATCCAAATGAATATCATCATATTGGTTACCATCCAGAAGAAAAGTTAACTCCCTTTGAAGCTATACAACTTTTTACTGTTGGTAGCGCTTATGCGATTGGCGAAGAAGGTTTTCGAGGCAAGATAGAAAAAGGTTATTTAGCTGACTTTACAGTTTTTGATAAGGATCTATTAAACATTAGTGGCCCAGATGAGATAATAGATGCAAAAGTCTTGATGACGGTTGTTGATAATACAGTGATGTATAAAAGAAATGAATTTAAAGAATAACTTTTATAAGATGTGGTTTTACTACATAAAACAGAAGAGGCCAATTCGTTGGCCTCTTACGTTAATTTTTGTTTAAAAACGTCTTCTGTACTCTTTGAAAAAAAGAATTGTCTTTTAGTTTCAACATTTTTATTTTTATATCAGCAAGTTTTATTTTAACATCGTGGCAATGGCGAATGCTTAACGCTTCGTTATCTGCACCAATAATTGGATAGTCGTTTCCATCTTGAACAACGCTTAGTTTCATGGAACTATTACCACTTAATATTAAAGGGGATCCTAGAGTACGAAATTCATTATTATTCAAAGATGAAATTTCTGCTAATTGAATTGATTTTAAACGAGGGTCCACTACAGCACCACCCACTGATTTATTATAAGCAGTGCTTCCTGTAGGAGTGGAAACGATTAGTCCGTCACCACGGAAACGTTCAAAAAATATGTCATCAATGAAAACATCAACGACAAATGTCCGGATAACATTTGAACGGATTGAACATTCATTAAAACAGTAAAATGGTTTTTCGTCATTAATGGTTACTTCAATAGCAGGGTATTGGCGAATTTCGACATTTTCATTTTTTAGAGCTTCATCGATGGAAGTGAGATCATTAAGTGAAAAGTCAGTATAAAAGCCTAGATGATCACCATTGTTAACGCCTAAATACAAGGCTTCTTGTTGAAATTCTGTTTTTCGTAGTGCTTGAAGAAAAGCGCCGTCACCGCCAATACTAACGATGATATTGGCTTCCTTGAAATTAGAAACGAGCCGATAGTTGTATTGTACTAATAGTTCTTTAAATGGCTTAATTTTTTCTTCAATTTCATTAGTGGGCTTATAAAATAGAAAAACGTTTCTTTTAGTAAGCATTTTCGTTCCTCCTTTAGCTAGGTATTTTAGACGAAATGTTATACTATCCTATTATTTCTAATTTTTAATAGGAAAATCCTCCATAAAATACTATAATTTCATAAAAGGAGATGGTTTTTTTGAGTAGTAAACGTTGGGTTGCTTTAGGATTAGCTTTTTTACTTTTCTTACTTTCCATTGCTATTAGTTCGGTCACAGCTAGGACGACGGGGCAATGGGCTGGGTGGTTAGCTAGTGGTGGTGATGAAGTTTGGCATGAAAAGGTAATCGAAAAGGGTAATGGGCGAGGGAAAATTGTTGTATTGTACGTAAATGGTGTTATACAAGAAGGTTATGATGCTCCATCTATTTTTGAAACTGTGACATATAACCACCGAAACTTTCTTTCGATGTTGCGACATGCTAGTCAAGACCATCTTGTAGATGGGATTATTATTCGAATAAATTCTCCAGGTGGTGGAGTAGTAGAAAGTGCAGAAATTCATGATTTAATTTTAGAAATTCAAGAGGAATATCGTAAACCTGTCTACATTTCTATGGCGAGCTTAGCGGCATCAGGTGGGTATTATATTGCAGCCCCAGCTGATAAAATATTTGCAAATGAAGCAACTATTACAGGTTCATTAGGAGTTATTATGCAGACGATTAATGTAAGTGAGCTTGCCGATAAATTGGGCATACGTACAGAAACAATCAAGAGTGGTCCATATAAAGACATTATGTCATCTATGCGTGAGATGACTGAAGCTGAAAGAGAAATTTTACAATCAATCATTGATGATTCTTATGAAAAATTTGTAGATGTCATTGCTAGTGGGAGACAAATAGAAACGAAAGAAGTAAGAGAGCTTGCTGATGGGAGGATTTATTCTGGAAAACAGGCGCTGGATTTGGGGTTAGTAGATGAGATAGGAAATATAGATGTAGTAATCGATGTTATGCGTCAAGACATTGGTAGGGGTGACATTGATGTTGTGAAGTATGAAGCTCCGTTTAGCTTTCCGGGCTTTTTAACTATGACGATGCAGAATATGGTTTCCAAAAATCAAGACCCACTAGGATTAAAGCAACTTATAAGGTATTCTAATTCACCTAGTTTAATGTATTTATATGACGTAGATTATAAAATGGAGTGAGATAGAATGGATGAACAATACCTAAAGCAAAAAGTAACCATTGAAAAAGAAGAAAAGAAATATAGGTATGCTGGTTTTTGGATGAGATTTTGGGCTTACTTGCTAGATTTAGTCGTTGTTGCAAGTATAAATGGCATTGTTGTAACTTCGGTATTATCTATTTTGGGGTTATCAAACGTTAAAATTGCATTTTTTTCATTAGAAGCAGTATTAATCGCTTTTGTAACTGCCTTGTATTTTTTATTACTAACAAAAAAGTGGGGACAAACAATTGGTAAAAAGGTTTTGGGCATAAAGGTTGTTCATGTTAATAACCAGCCGTTAACGTGGTCGTCTGTCATTTTTCGTGAAGTAGTAGGTAGATATATTTTACAAGTTTTCATTTTGACATATTTTCTATATCTCATTGTTGCATTTCAAAAGAAAAAACAAGGTTTACATGATATGGTTGGTGATACGTACGTTATTCATGAGTAAATATAGTTAACAATGTTAATCAAACTGGATTTGTACTTAAGGCTCATAGCCCCCACCTCAAAGCGTAGTGTAGGTGGGAACTTCCATTCAGGTGGTGTTGAGACTCCATCTGAATTTCCGATGTTCTAGCAAAGCGAGAACGTGTTTTCTTTTAGTTCACTCTTTTTCATTGTTTATTTTTATATAGAGAAGGCGATAATGATTGAGAAGGAGGAATTTTCCATGCATTGGATTTGGTGGGTAGTAATATCGATTACGACTTCTCTCGTATTGCTTCCTTTTGCAAAAATAAAAGTAAATCTTAATTACTTTCATAATCAAGATAATGATGAACTTGCTATAAAAATATCCACCTTCTTTGGCTTAGCTTCCTATAAAATAAGCGTTCCTGTCTTAAAAATTGATGAAGATTCCGCTTCTATTATCGTTAAAGAAAAACAACATTCAGCAGTAGGTGATAATGAGAAGACAGAAAAAATCACCCCAGAGATAATACTTCGTGACCTTCGTAAGATAAAAGATTTTTTAAGACATGTCATAGGATTTCATAAAATAGTAAAAAAATTTTTAAATCGTATATCAATTAATCATTTCTCTTGGAGTAGTCATTTAGGTATTGGTGATGCCGCTTCTACAGGTACTTTAGTTGGTACGGCATGGGCAATAAAAGGAAGTACACTTGGTATCATTTCTCATTATATGAAGTTAAAAGTTGAGCCACTTATTGAAGTACACCCGACCTTTCAACAAATGACTTCACATACTCAGATTTCATGTATGATTTCATTTCGACTAGGGTATGCTATAATCGCAGCTTTGCAAACCGTAAAGCATTGGAAAAAACGTCCAAAGTTTACGTCGGAAAATTTGTATGAGCAGAACGGTACTTAAAGCGAGGAGGTTATACTTAAATGTCAGAACATCCAATTCAAGGCCTAATGAAAACGGCTATGGAAAATTTAAAGGAAATGGTAGATGTTAATACAATTGTTGGAGATCCGGTGGAAACTCCTGATGGAAGTGTTATTATGCCAGTTTCAAAAGTAGGTTTTGGTTTTGCTGCCGGGGGAAGTCAATTTGTCATTGATAAACCTGGAACTAGTGATAAAGAGCACCCATTTGGTGGTGGTAGCGGTGGTGGTGTTTCAATTACACCAATTGCATTTTTAATTGTAAATGCATCTGGAGTTAAAATGGTTCATTTGGATGAAAATACACACCTTTATGAAAAGTTAATGGATTTCGCACCGCAAGTAGTGGATAAAATTCAACAAATGTTAAGTAATAATAAAAATCACAATGAAAACCATAGTACAGCAAATCCAATTACAAACAATGATAAGTTTGAATTATAAATAAAAAACTGAGCTTGAGTTGATTTTCTCAAGCTCAGTTTTTTATATAATCAGAATTTATAAATCTCTAACTTGGAAACTGTCTAGCTCCAGGTGCCATCGGCTCGATCACTTCAGACCTTCTCTTTCGGTCAAAAACCGACCGCTACGAGCAGGTCTTCCAGTGTTTGTCGCCGATAAGCGGGCGCCTTGCACTTTTCTTGTAAAGGTGAAATTTTGAAGCTAGAAAGTTGTAAGAAGCATATTCCTTGAAATTTCACAAAAATACAACTATATTAACAGTGTAAAGATTGTTATTATGAGGAGGCAATTCATATGGCTAACGTAACATTTAAAGGAAATCCAATAAACTTAATAGGTAATGAAGTGAAAGTAGGGGATAAAGCTCCACAATTTTCGGTGTTGGAAAATGATTTAACTCCATTCACATTAGAAAATATTAAAGACAAGGTAACAGTTATTAGTGTTGTTCCGTCCCTTGATACAGGGGTGTGCGATGCTCAAACTAGGCGCTTTAATGAAGAAGCGGCTAAACTAAACGGTGTAGACATCTTAACAATAAGCGTCGATTTACCGTTTGCTCAAAAGCGTTGGTGTGGGGCAGTAGGTATTGAAAAAGTTAAAACATTATCTGATCATCGTGACCTATCGTTTGGAACAGCTTATGGTGTTGCTATTGAAGAATTAAGGCTTCTAACAAGAGCGGTATTTGTTATTAATAGTAAAGGGGAAGTTGCATACGTAGAATACGTCTCTGAAGCAACTGATCACCCTAATTACGAAGCGGTGATAGAGGCAGCTAAAGCATTAATTTAGATTCCATAAAAAAATGGAAGGTACAACAAACAATATTAAGTAGTTGAGATAACGTCAAGATCATCTGACTCACATAACAATGGTAGTATGATATTATAATATCAATAGTAAAACGCACAGGTAAATTGTGCGTTTTTTACTTTGATTATATTAACATAAGACGTATATAAAATTAGTTAGGATACTTTTTTCATGTTTTTTATATATCAGAATTTATAAATTTCTAACTTGAAAACTGTCTAGCGCAAGCAGCCTACGAGCTCGGTCACTTCAGTCAAGCTACTGACTTCAATAACTTCATGCAGCTTTGCTCCTGCGATTACTCGTCGCACGGAAAACAATTGCTCTTGAGCAAACGGAGTGGCACAGGAGCAGCTGCTCGTGACCAAGGCGCTTGCGCTTTTCTTGCAGTATCAGAATTTATAAATTTCTAACTTGGAAACTGTCTAGCTCCAGGCGCCATCAGCTCGATCACTTCAGACCTTCTCTTTCGGTCAAAAACCCGACCGCTACGAGCAGGTCTTCCAGTGTTTGTCGCCGATAGGCGGGCGCCTTGCGCTTTTCTTGACAAACTCGATAAAGAATTGCTCGGTGAGGCACTTTTTTTCGGTAAAAGCTATTTCAATTACAGTTAAATGAATAAAAGATGTATAATCTTCTTCTCAGGATGGAATAAAAGATGTAGAATAAACACTTGAGAAAGGAGAGGATTTATATGTCACAGATTAGTTTTGAAACGTTTTTTAACAGTATAGATGAAAGTGTAGAAGTAATTCAAAATGATCATAAACTTACATATTTAGAAGCGCTTATCATTACAGGGGAATTTCTTTTTCAAGGAGAAACTGAACAACCATTAAGCGAATTAGCTCATAAAAAGGTTAAAACCACCTTGGCAAATGTTAAGATCGAACAATTTTCAAATGAGCAAATTCGTAAGACTTTTCAATTAGCAATCTTAAAAGGAATGAAGGAAGGTACACAACCACAACATATAATGACTCCAGATGCAGTTAGTATGTTTGTGAGTTTCTTAGTAAATAAACTAACTGAGAAAAAAGAATGTGTTCGTATATTAGATCCAACTGTAGGTTCTGGTAATCTACTTACAGCAATATTAAATAATTCAAATATAAAAATGGATAGCTTTGGGATCGAACCCGACGAGACACTACTACAACTAGCCTATGTAAGTGCCAATTTACAACAGCATAATGTAGAATTCTTCCATCAAGACAGCTTAACTGAAATTTTTATTGATCCTGTTGATGTAGTTGTTGCTGATTTACCAGTAGGATATTACCCTAATGAAGAAGTAGCAAAACGATATAACCTAAAAGCAGAGAAAGGTATGTCTTACACTCACCACCTAATAATTGAACAGATGCTAAATTATACGAAGCAAGGCGGATTTTTACTATTTTTAATTCCTAACACTATGTTTGAAACCGAACAAGCAAAACAGTTACATAGTTTTATTAAAGAACATGCCCATATCTATTCTTTATTACAATTACCGAAATCGATGTTTAAACATGCTAGCCACGGAAAAAGTATTTTTATAATTAGGAAAAAAGGGGAAGGGATTAAGGCCCCTAATCAGGCGCTTTTAGCAGAACTACCTTCTTTTTCAAATAAAGAAGCCTTAACAGAGATGATAAACAGTATAAACAATTGGCTTGAAGCATATTTAAATTAGGATACTTAAATAGAGAAATATGAGTAAGTATAACCTTGGCTATAAAGTCAAGGTTTTTCCTTCGGTATATTATCTAATAAAAATATTGCTGATTGGAAAGCTAAAAAGAAATAATGGGTAGTAAATTTAGTTTTTTACTATAGTAATGTTGGTAATACAGGTTGTCGATTTGTTGTGTTACAGAAGTTTGTTTGGTTAGTTTCTTACCCGTTATATCAATTGTTATTAGTTAATTAATATAAACTGTACTAACAAAATATGATTTTTTTTAGAAAATTGTTCTAAAGGTATTGAAATCTGCGATTAACAGTGATTAAATGAGAAGGTATGAACATTTCAGTAATAATTAAATGTAATTAAGGGATTAAAACAATTTAAATTGTTGAAGGAGATGTAGTAAATGTCAAAAATCATGGCGATCAATGCGGGAAGCTCGTCATTAAAGTTTCAACTACTTGAAATGCCGGAAGAAACAGTAGTGACAAAAGGGATTGTGGAAAGAATAGGGTTAGAAGATTCGATTTTTCAAATTGAAGTTTCAGGGGAAAAGAAAAAAGAAACTCTTAATATTTCAGACCATTCTCAAGCTGTAAAGATTTTATTGGATAAATTAACAAGCTTAGGGATTATTGAATCTCTAGATGAAATTGAAGGTATCGGACACCGGGTTGTTCATGGTGGAGAGAAATTTAATGATTCTGTATTAATTACAGATGAAGTTCTAAGCGGTATTGAAGATGTTTCGGATTTGGCACCGCTTCATAACCCAGCGAATATCGTTGGTGTGAAAGCATTTAAGGAAGTTCTTCCAAATGTTCCTGCTGTTGCAGTTTTTGATACAGCCTTCCATCAAACGATGCCTGAGCAATCATATTTATACAGCCTTCCATACGAGTACTATGAAAAGTACGGCATCCGTAAATATGGTTTCCATGGTACATCACATAAATATGTATCTGAAAGAGCAGCTGAGCTATTAGGAAGACCACTTGAACAATTACGTTTAATTTCTTGTCACCTAGGTAATGGAGCAAGTATTGCTGCTATTGAAGGTGGAAAATCAATTGATACATCAATGGGCTTTACTCCATTAGCAGGTGTAACGATGGGTACGCGCTCTGGAGACATTGATCCGGCATTAATTCCATATATTATGGAGAAAACTGGACAAACCGCTGCAGAAGTAATTGATGTTTTAAATAAGAAGAGTGGTATGTTAGCTTTATCAGGTTTCTCAAGTGACCTTCGTGATATTGAACAACAAGCCCAAGAAGGAAACGAACGTTCTGAACTAGCGTTAGAGGTATTTACTTCTCGTATTCACAAATATATCGGATCTTATGCTGCACGGATGCATGGTGTTGACGCAGTAATCTTTACAGCTGGTATTGGTGAGAATAGTGACGAAATCCGTGCCCGTGTGTTAAAAGGTCTAGAATTTATGGGAGTTTATTGGGATCCATCGTTAAATAAAGTACGTGGAAAAGAAGCATTCTTAAACTACCCACATTCTCCAGTGAAAGTAATAATCATTCCAACAAATGAAGAAGTAATGATTGCTAGAGATACTGTTCGTCTAACTAAATAATATATTTAACTATAAACAGTGGGAGTAATTATAGATCTCCCACTATTTATTAATACATAGTAGTAATCAGTGAAGGTTACTAAAAAGGTTATGCAATATCGGATTTTTGGACTTTTAAGGGACAGTTAACAATGACTTATCGTTATCTTAGGTTTTAGTTGGCGTTTTTTTTACCCTTACGAGTGGTAAATGAAGAAAGCATCTGCTCAAGTGGAGTAGGTGCTTTTTGTACTATAAAATTATTTAAGTTTAATATTATATTAATTAGTGGATGCTAAATTTCAGTTACAACCTCTAATTTAGTGAAAGTGTTTACAAATATAAGGTGGTGCAGGATGTGACATTAATTATAGATGCGGATCAAGGAGACCGTTTGATTGGCTTCTTCCTTATTAAAGAATTGCAACAAAAAATAGCGGCAAATGGTTCGGAGTATTTCGATCTGGTGTTAGGTGATCGTTCTGGAGTAATCTCGGCAAAGCTTTGGGATATTTCTGAAGAGCAAAAATCATTTTTTGAGGTGAAAAAAATTGTTAAAGTCGATGGTATAGTTACAATTTTTCGAAATCAAAGGCAAATACAAATCCAACGAATTCGTTTATCTACCCCGGAAGATAGTATTGATATACAATCCCTAGTACAAATGCCGTGCACTTCGAGAGAAGATTTATGGCAAGAACTAAGAATGATGATTGAAGAAATACATTCACCGACTTTAAATAAAATTGTTAAAGCAATATTAATAAATAAAGATATACGTGATAATTTAACAACACTGCCTGCTGGAAAAACAATGCATCATGCATACTATGCTGGCCTATTAGAGCATATTGTTACATTGATGCGATCTGCATTACAGCTTTTTCCGGTATATCCTCAATTGAACAAAGACTTAATCCTAGCTACTTGTCTATTGCACGATATAGGGAAAACTAAGGAACTTGCAGATCCAATTGCTCCTGAATATACACCTGAAGGGGAGTTAATGGGACATATAGTATTAGGCATTGAGATTATAAATGAAGCTGCTAGGGAGGCAGGAGTTTCGGTAAGTGATGAGGAATTATTAGCTTTAAAGCATTGTTTATTAAGTCACCATGGTGACGTTGATTTAGGCTACGGAAGTGCAGTTTCTGGAAAAACACCAGAAGCAATCTTTTTTCATTATTTAGATCAAATTGATGCGAAACTAAACGCGATGAAGTTGGCTTGTCAAAGTACGGATGGGGCCTGGGTTTATTCTCCGATTTTAAAAAGGAAAATACAAAATAATAGATAGGTGAGTAAACTTCATAATTTAAATGTAACGGTAGAATTGAAATAGTATGTTAACCGTGTGAAAATTGTATGTAAGGGAGTGGACGAATTGGAATTAAAAGGTCGTAAAAAAAACGTTTGGGAAGAGATTGAGAAATGGGAACATTTGTATTTTGATAAAGGAGAAACAAATTCCCTCAACTCATTTGAAGAAAACTTTAATAATGTAATAAAATCCTGGCGACCTGAAGTTCAAAAAAAACTATTACAGGTTGTTGATAGCATGATTTTTCATGCATATTCAACCATTCAAGACAATCAATTCGATCAAAAGACTATCTCGAAAATTTTAGAACAAGGTAGAGTATTCCGTAGTGATGTCGAGAATATTAATGATATGAAAAGGTTGACAATCGATCAGCTTCGCTATATAACAAATAAGTTCCTAGCAAAGCAACGACTAGTTTCTCTTACTCAGGGGGGAACATTAGGAATTGGTGGGTTACCATTAGTAGTAATAGATTTACCGCTATTATTGTTAGTAAATTTACGTTCAATACAACTCACTGCAATGACGTACGGATACGATTTAAGAAAGCCATATGAAGTAATGCTAGCTCTGAAAGTTTTTCATGTTTCAACTTTGCCAAAAACATTGCAAAAACAAGGTTGGAACAAATTGTTACTGGAGTTAGATTCTTGTGAGGATGAGTGGGTTTTTTTCGATGAAAAAACAAGTAATGAGTCCCTAGTATGTTTACAACAACCGATTAAGCAACTTGCTAAAGGACTATTGGTACTTATGTTAAAAAAGAAAACAATACAAGGAGTACCTATATTAGGGATTGCTGCAGGTGCATCAGCGAACTATTTCTTTACCAAACAAGTCTCGATTATCGCTCATAACTTTTATCAGAAACGATTTTTATTAGAAGAAAAAATGATCAGTGAAAAAGAATAAAAAATACATGAAAACTCCTTTAATAGCTTATTCTAAAATGTATAGAATTGAAGGGTAATAAAGGGGTTTATATGGAGAAACATTTTGTTTATATAGATGGTACAAAAATTTATTATGAAGATAGTCTTCATGGAAAAGAAGTCCTAGTATGCCTACATGGTTTTATTAGCTCATCTTTGTGTTGGTATCCGATTATGAAACATATGACAAAGTTTTTTCGGGTGATTGCGTTTGATCTTCCTGGCTTTGGACAAACTATATCAAGTCATGATTTTGAATACACATTAACAAACTATGGATTACTAACAATTAGATTTATTGAGAAATTAGGACTTAATAAAGTTCATTTAGTAGGACATTCGCTTGGTGGCCAAATTGCTCTTCAAGCAGCTATGAAAAAACCTAATCTCTTTCATAAGTTATTTTTAATAGGAGCGTCTGCCCAAAGAAAACGTCCTTCGAAAATTGCACGACTTTTTTGTTACATTCCATTTGCTGATGAAGCCGCATATCGCTTTTATTTTCAAGATCGTATGGTAGACATCGCTATTTCTAAAGTATTAGCAGGTGGAGTTGGGTTAGAAGGCGAGAGATTACAACCATATATTGATACTTGTAAAAAGAGAGAAGTTATTAAAGCTGTTCTTAAATTGGGAAAAGAACGAGAAGATGATATGAAGGAAAGTGATCTAAAAACTATTTGTCATAATACATATTTGTTGTGGGGGAGAGAAGATCAAGTAGTATCACTTAAAGAGGGGGAATTTTTAAACCGAAACCTAAAAAATTCTACGTTAGCAATTATTGAGCACTGTGGACATCTACCTATGGAAGAATATCCATATACAGTATTGCATCACCTTTATTCATTTTTTATTCCAAATTACCTTAATCAAACCTGATGAATTTTATAATACAAATTTCCTGAGTGAGGTACAATATCTGGCTATGTTGGGTGCGTTTTCATCAAGATGTAGTTTGATATCCCTTGATTAATAGGTTTAGGACATTCATTTAAGTGAATAAAAATCGAAAAAAATATTTATGTTTTTTTATGATTCTGTATTGCAAATTTTATAATTTGTTGATAAAGTAGTGAGTAGTTATTAATGTATAAAAAGTCAGTATAAATGAGAGAGGTTGTTAAACCCTCTTTTCTTTTAAAAAGTTATGTATAATTATAATGATAACAGTATCAATATTCATAAACGGGGGAATTGAAAATGAGTAAACCGAAAGTTGTCTTAGCTTATTCTGGTGGATTAGATACATCAGTTGCAATTAAATGGATTGGAGATCAAGGGTATGATGTAATTGCAGTATGCCTTGATGTAGGTGAAGGTAAAGACTTACAATTTATAAAAGAAAAAGCACTAAAAGTTGGTGCTATTCAGTCTTATACTGTAGATGCAAAGAAAGAATTTGCTGAGAATTTTGTTTTGCCAGCATTACAGGCTCATACAATGTACGAAAATAAATACCCATTAGTATCCGCTCTTTCACGTCCGTTAATTTCAAAGAAATTAGTGGAAATCGCAAACCAAGTGGGAGCAACCGCAGTAGCCCACGGTTGTACTGGAAAAGGAAACGACCAAGTTCGTTTTGAAGTTTCTATTCAATCTCTAAATCCAGACTTAGAAGTTTTAGCACCTGTACGTGAATGGGGCTGGAGTCGTGATGAAGAAATCGAGTATGCAAAACAACATAACATTCCAATTCCAATTAACTTGGATAATCCGTATTCGGTGGACCAAAACCTATGGGGAAGAGCTAATGAGTGTGGTATTTTAGAAGATCCATGGGCAACTCCTCCAGAAGGTGCTTATGAATTAACAGTTCCATTAGAAGAAACACCAGATGAGCCAGAAATTATTGAAATTGGCTTTGAACAAGGTGTTCCAAAAACAATTAACGACAAAGCATTTGAGCTTGATCAATTAATTTTAGAGCTTAATATTATTGCTGGTAAACACGGTGTTGGTCGTATTGATCACGTAGAAAATCGTTTAGTAGGTATTAAATCGCGTGAAGTTTATGAGTGCCCAGGTGCAATGACATTATTAAAAGCTCATAAAGAACTAGAGGATTTAACGTTAACAAAGGACGTTGCTCATTTCAAACCTGTTGTTAGTAAGAAATTAACAGAAATGATTTATGATGGACTTTGGTTCTCGCCGTTAATGCCTGCCTTGCAAGCATTTATAAAAGAAACACAAAAAACTGTAACAGGAACAGTTCGTGTGAAACTATTTAAAGGGCATGCTATTGTAGAAGGCCGTAAGTCAGAATTCTCTTTGTATGATGAGAAACTTGCAACTTACTCAAGAGATGATGAGTTTGACCATAGTGCTGCAGTTGGTTTCATTAAGCTTTGGGGCCTACCAACGAAAGTTAGCAGTATGGTTACAAAGAAGGGAGTCAAACAACTGTGACAGCTAAGCTTTGGGGCGGACGTTTTACAAAAAAAGCAGAAAGCTGGGTGGATGCCTTTGGGGCATCCATTGGCTTTGATAAAGAGTTAGTAAAAGAAGATATCCAAGGAAGTATGGCACACATCAAAATGTTAGGAAAGTGTGGCATAGTTCCTGAACAAGATGTTGAAAAGATATTAGCTGGTCTTACAGTTATTAAAGCTAAAGCCGAAAAAGGTGAGCTTGAATATAATGTTCAAAATGAAGATATTCATTTAAATATTGAAAAGTTTCTTATTGACGAGATAGGTGAAGTAGGTGGAAAGCTTCATACTGGGAGAAGTAGAAATGACCAAGTTGCCACTGATATGCACTTGTATTTACGAAACCAGGTAAAGGAAATTATGGTTTCTGTAAAACATCTTCAAGAAGCGATAATTGGACAGGCAAAGCAACATGTGGAAACGATTATTCCAGGCTATACGCATTTACAACGTGCTCAACCAGTTTCCTTTGCTCATCATTTAATGGCGTACTTCTGGATGCTAGAGCGTGACTATGAACGTTATGAAGAAAGTTTTAAAAGGATTAATATTTCTCCATTGGGGGCTGGTGCTCTTGCTGGTACGACATTCCCAATTGATCGTGCTTATACAGCGGAAATATTAGGTTTTGACGGCATTTACGAAAATAGTATGGACGCTGTAAGTGATCGTGACTTTATCATTGAGTTTTTGAGTAATTCTTCGATGTTAATGATGCATTTATCGAGGCTTTGCGAAGAGTTGATCCTATGGTCTAGTCAGGAATTTCAATTTATTGAAATGGATGACACTTTTGCAACAGGAAGTAGCATAATGCCACAAAAGAAAAATCCTGATATGGCAGAGTTGATTCGTGGAAAAACAGGTCGAGTTTACGGAAGCCTATTTTCTCTTTTAACTATATTAAAAGGGTTACCTCTTTCCTACAATAAAGACATGCAGGAAGATAAAGAAGGTATGTTTGATACTGTTCATACTGTAAAAGGCAGTCTACAAATTTTTGCTGGTATGATTGAAACAATGAAAGTATTGGACAAAAATATGGAAAAAGCAACGAATGAAGATTTTTCAAATGCTACAGAACTTGCAGATTATTTAGCAAGCAAAGGAATGCCTTTTAGAGCAGCCCATGAAGTTGTCGGAAAATTAGTGCTTCATTGCATTCAAAACAATAAGTTTTTACTTGATCTATCAATGGAAGAGTTTAAGGAAGCGAGTGATTTATTCTCTGGTGATATTTACCATGTACTGGAGCCGAAAACAGTTGTAGCTAGACGTAACAGTGCAGGTGGTACTGGATTTGAACAAGTAAAAGAAGCCATTGTTAAGGCTGAAAGTATAATAAATAAGAAGTAACAAAAAGAGCTGAGAATCAGCTCTTTTTGTTACTTCAGCTAATTTCGGTAATAGGTGAGTGTTATTTTTTTTCTAATTACGAACTATTAGGACGTCACATTTAGCGCTTCTCGCAATATATTCTGAAACGCTTCCGATCAGAAGTCTTTCAACGGTATTTAATCCTGTGGCACCTGTAATAATTAAATCAACATTATACCTTTGTGATATATGTTTTGAGATTTTCACTTTTGGTGAACCAAAGTCTAAAATACACTCTACATCTATACCAGCCTTTTCAACTTCAGCTTTATAAGCTGAAAGCATGTCCTTAGCGTATTCTTCAGCTCTAGTAACAACAGTTCGATCATATTGTTCAACGGTTGCAAAAGTCCTAGTGTCTACAACGTGAGCAATAAATATTTTAGCTTGCTCTTTTTTTGCAACATCAATTGCCTTAAGCAAAGCTTTTTTTGCTTCTTCAGAACCATCTACTGCTACGAGAACTCTTGAATAATTCTTCTCCATGGATTCCACCCCTTTTTATAAGATAATGAAAGCCTTTTCGTGTTAAGTATAACATGGAATATCAGATTGTTAAATTGGAGAACATGTCATAAATTGAGAAAGTTTGTTGAATAATATTGAAGAGGAAAAGGGAGGTGGGATTATTGAAAGAACAAGAATTTAAAAATATAATTTTTGATGAAGAGGGAGAAGCGATTATAAGGCAACAACTGCTAGATTCCTATTACGAAGGAACAACAGAAACAAAAAAGAGAAATGATACGTACAACAATACTGATAATAAATAATTATTAATAATACTCACCTTGGTTAGAGTGCCAAGGTGAGTATTATTGTTCTAAAAAAGACATTCTTTTTTACATATAATTTACATACTTCTATAATAGTGCTTAGAACAATTAAACATAACTTGATTTAGTTATTAATTGAGTGAATTTCATAATTACCTACATGGAGCTAAATAAGTCTAAATGTTGTTGGAAACGGTCTTCATCCAACAACATTTAGTATCAGAGTAGCAAAAATAAACATATATGAAACTCATTAAATTAAATGAAAATATGGGGAGGAGTTTTTCTATGCGTCATGTTTTAATCACAGCTGGAACAAAAGGTTTAGGGAAGAAAGTTTCAGAACAGATGTTAGAAAAGGGACATATGGTTACGATTAGTTATAGAAGCGACCAAGAAGCTGTTAAGCAGCTTTCAAAGGAATGGAAAAAATATGAAGGTTTTTTTCAATTTTTTCAAGCAGATGTAACTAAAAAGGAAGATTTAGTAAATCTTGTTGAAGCTGCAGTGAACTCCTTTGGTACCATACATATTTTAATAAATAACGCTGGTCCGTATGTTTTTCAAAGAAAAAAGTTAGTGGACTATAGTGACTCTGAGTGGTATGAAATGTTGGAAGGTAATTTAAGTAGTGTATTTTATTTAATAAGACAAGTTATACCTATGATGAAAAAGGAAAAATTTGGGCGTATTATTACTTTTGGTTTCCAAGGTGCAGAAAGTACCCCAGGCTGGATTTATCGTTCAGCGTTTGCGGCTGCTAAAGTAGGGCTTGTTTCGTTAACAAAAACTATTGCGATTGAAGAAGCAGAAAATGGCATAACTGCTAATATGGTTTGTCCTGGGAATATTGTCGGTAAGATGAAAGAAGCTTCTATTGCACATTCACGGAACCATTTCGATCAGGATACTCCAATTGGAAGGTCAGGTACAGGAGAAGACATTGGTCGGATGATATCGTTTCTTTGTGAAGAAAATTCAGATATGATAACTGGTGCAGTTATTGAAGTGACTGGTGGAGTAGATGTTTTGCACCGATATCGTTAGTAATGAAAGATGAAGAAGTGCGACATATTTGTTTATTTAACATAATCAGAATTAATAAATTTTTAACTTGGAAACTGTCTAGCTCCAGGCTCCATCGGATCGATCACTTCAGACCTTCTCTTTCGGTCAAAAACCCGACCGCTACGAGCAGGTCTTCCAGTGTTTGTCGCCGATAGGCGGGCGCCTTGCGCTTTTCTTATTGTGTAACCGTAATATAGGTAGCGCTTGTATATTTTACCCATTATTTACTAATAGTAGTAATGAGGTGATGAAAATGTTGAAAAAGTTAATTTTAATATCTTTGATAATTAGTAGTAGCTTTGTTTTAAACCCAACACAAGGGTTTGCTTTTAATTTGATGGAAAGTTTATACTTAAAGATTTCAATCGTTGAGAATGGTATAGAACATGAGTGGGAATATACTAGTCCAGGTAAGTATGAATATGAAAAAGGTGAGCATGTAATAAAAACTATAGTTGCAAAAGAAGAAATGCATTCAATTATCAAAACTTTGAATCTATCCAAGAGTGCTAAAATTGAAGAAATGGTTAAGATACTGAAACAGGAGAGGTTCCCAAAGTTAGAACGGCTCGATATCCGATGGATGGATGGAGAAAATAAATTATATACATGGGTATGGATTAAAAATGAATAGATATGTCTTTAGGTTGAAAGAATAACCCCCTTGAGTTTTGTGATATGTTAAATCTACAAACAGTGAAGATGAAAAACTCACTGTTTGTAGATTAACTTAATAATTTAAGGTGGTTACTTTACTACTAGTAGTTCTTTTGGAAAGCTGGTTAAACTGCGGAAACCGTCTTTTGTAATGACAATATCATCCTCTATACGAACGCCTCCTATACTAGGCTCATAAATACCTGGTTCAACAGTAAAAACAAACCCTTCTTTTAATAAATCCTGGTTATTTTTGTTCATTGAAGGAAATTCATGTACTTCAATTCCTAGACCATGTCCAATACGATGTGGAAAATATTCTCCGTAACCAGCTTTTTCTATGTAATCTCTTGCTATTGTATCGATATCTCCTATTTTTGATCCAACCTTACATAAAGATAAAGCCGCATTTTGTGCTTCTAAAACAGTTTCGTAAATATGTCTTTGTTTATCGCTAACCTCTTGATAAATTACTGTACGTGTAATATCAGAGCAATATCCATCTAAAACTACTCCAAGATCGAACAAAACAAAATCCCCTTTTTTTATTTTAGTTTGACCAGGATTTCCGTGAGGATCTGCTGTATTAGCTCCTGTTAGGACCATTGTTGAGAAGGACATTTCCCGTACACCTTTGCGTTTTAATTCATATTCAATTAAAGCTAAAATCTCCATTTCTGTTTTACCTTCTTTGATGGTGTTGACGCCAACCTCAACACCAAAATCAGCAAGTTCAGCAGCTTGTTTTAAAACAGATAACTCTTTTTCATCTTTTATTAGACGTAATGAATTTAACTTATCTTCTATAGAATGAAATGTAGTGTGAGGAAACATATGTAAAAAAATGTTTGCTCGAGTGAAGGAAATTTGTTCTTTTTCAATAGCGATTGCATGTCCTGATTTGTTTTGCATTTTTAATAGTTGGTGAATTAAGTCCCAAGGATTATCAGTATCACTGTAGCTAATAATCTCATATTCCCACCCAGCAGATTTTGCTTGATTTCTTTCCATATTTGGACAGATTAGAACAGGTTGATCATTAGGGAATATAAATAAACCGATTAAACGTTCGTGAGGTTCAGAATAAAAGCCTGATAAATAAAATACATTTGCCTTTGTTTGGACAAAAGCAAAGTCATAATCGTTTTCCGCAAGCCAACTCATTAATTTGTTTATACGCATGTTCATTTACTATCACTTCCTTGTTAATTTGATAAGGTAACCATATCTAAAACTGTACCATTTTCTAAAGCGTTTGTTAATTTATGCTTCAATTTTTATATTGTTCACTAATAGTTAATTAAAGTTTAATCTTTGTTATAAAAAATAAAAATATAGAAGGATTAATGACGTTTAAAAGCGTAGTAGGTTTGTAAATAAAGTAAATATAAAGTTTAGGAGTGATAAAATATGAAATTAACATATCATGGACATTCGGTCGTTTATATTGAAACGAATGGTAAGAAGATTATCATTGACCCATTTATTAAAGGTAATAGCCAAACTAACCTCGACCTTAACGTCCTACAAGTAGATGTTATTTTACTTACTCATGGTCATAACGACCATGTAGGCGATACAGTTGAACTAGCAAAGAAAAATCAAGCTACTGTTGTTGCACCATTTGAACTGGCTACGTATTTAGGGTGGCAAGGAGTAACGGTTCATCCAATGCACATAGGTGGTTCACACCAATTTGATTTTGGCAAAGTGAAGTTTACTCAAGCTTTTCACGGTTCTGCTTACGTAGAAGAAGAAAATAAAAAGATTGTTTATACAGGGATGCCTGCAGGAATATTACTTTCCGCAGAAGGGAAAACCATCTTTCATGCAGGCGATACGGCTCTGTTTTCAGACATGAAGCTTATTGGTGAACGTAACAATATTGATGTAGCTTTTTTACCAATTGGTGATAATTTCACAATGGGACCAGAGGATGCAACTATTGCGGCTACATGGCTAAGAGCAAAAATTGTAATTCCAATTCATTACAATACATTCCCGGTAATCGAACAAGATCCAAAGGCGTTTATTGCAATGTTAGAATCTGGGGTGGAGGGTAAGCTTTTAACCTCTGGAGAAACGATGGATTTGTAGAAGTAAATAGTATGAAGTAGGCTAGACCATTCTGGTTTAGTCTATTTTTATGGGAAATTAAGATGAAACTAATCATTGTTATTATTTTTCTGCATATAATGCAAGTAAGACAACCTATAAGGGGAGTGAGTTTATGAGAAGAAGTCGTTTGTTTTTATGTTTTATACTAGGCATCGCTATTGTATTTTACGGTGTACCATACTTGAATTTTCAAGCTGATTTGAAGACTACTATTTTTTCAGCTACTTGGTTACTGTTTGCACTTATGGCGATTAGTGGAAATCTTATTGCTCTGTTATATGGTGATAGGATGAAACAAATTAAAACAACAAGAAAAAATATAAGTATACAAAAGAAACAAAAAGTACGACAATATGGATAATTGCCTTGAAGTCAAGCTCTCTGATCGCTATACTTGTATCAGTACAGACCCATTATTGCATGAATACAGGCAAGAAGAGGAGGAGCTTGATGACAAAGCATGAACAAATTTTGCAATACATCCAATCACTAGACATTGGTAGTAAAATATCTGTAAGACAAATTGCAAAAGCGTTGTCAGTAAGTGAAGGGACAGCTTATCGAGCAATTAAAGATGCTGAAAACCAAGGATTAGTAAGTACAATTGAACGTGTTGGTACAATCCGAATAGAAAAAAAACAAAAAGATAATTTTGAAAAACTAACCTTTGCTGAAGTTGTTAATATTGTTGATGGACAAGTACTAGGAGGAAGAGACGGTTTATATAAAACGTTAAGTAAGTTTGTTATTGGTGCTATGAAAGCGGAAGCAATGATGCGTTATGTAGAGGCAGGGAACTTGCTAATAGTAGGTAATAGAAATGAAGTACACAAACTTGCCCTTCAAGAAGGAGCTGCAGTACTTATTACGGGGGGCTTTGATACTTCTGATGAAGTAAAAAAGTTAGCTGACGAATTAGCATTACCAATCATTTCAACAACCTACGATACTTTTACAGTTGCAACAATGATTAATAGAGCAATATACGACCAATTAATAAAAAAAGAAATTATTTTAGTCGATGATATTTACATTAAATTAGAAGACACTTATTTCTTGAAGACAACAGACCGGGTTGAAAAATGGTTTGATTTAAATCATGAAACTAGTCATAGTCGTTATCCTGTTGTTGACGAAAACATGAGAATACAAGGCATGATTACTTCTAAGGATATCATGGGTGTAGATAAAACTTTAGAAATAGAAAAAGTCATGACGAAAAGTCCGATTTCTGTAATAGGGCAAACATCAGTGGCATCAGCGGCTCATCTCATGGTATGGGAAGGGATTGAACAACTTCCTGTTGTCGATAATTATAAAAAGTTAATTGGAGTTATCAGTAGACAGGATGTATTAAAGGCTCTACAAATGAATCAGCGACAACCTCATGTAGGTGAGACAATAGAGGATTTGGTTACAAGTGGTTTTCAAGATGCTTCAACTAATAATAAAATTTGTTATCGCTGTGAGGTAACGCCGCAGATGACGAATCAACTCGGGACAATTTCTTACGGGGTATTTACAACAATTGTAACAGAAGCAGGAAGTCGAGCATTACGTACTCAAAAAAAGGGCGATCTGGTAGTAGAAAATATAACTTTATATTTTATTAAGCCGGTTCAAATTGAAAGTATGATCGATATCGTTCCAAGAATATTAGAAATTGGCCGTAAGTTTGGGAAAGTTGATGTAGAAATTTTTCACGAGGGAACTATTGTAGGTAAAGCTTTACTTATGGCACAAATTATCGATCGATAAAGAGTATGTTGGTTTCGTTATGAGAGATCCTTAAAGATAGTAACACACAACCGTATGATTGATTTAAAAAGGAGAAGTTAAATGAAAGAAAGAATTATTGAAGCTGTTGAAAGTTATGACAAAATTATTTTACATCGTCACGTTCGTCCAGACCCGGATGCATTAGGATCACAAGCGGGTTTAGCTCTCATGTTAAAAAATCACTATCCCAAAAAACAAGTATATATGGTCGGTGAAGAAGAGGAATCACTTCGATTTATCTCTCAAATGGACGAGATTTCTGACGAAATATTTCAAGATGCGTTAATTATTATATGTGATACTGCTAATGTAGAACGAATTAGCGATGAAAGATATGCAAATGGTGATAAAATCATTAAAATTGACCATCATCCAAATGAAGACCCTTATGGTGATATCATTTGGGTAGACTCTAGAGCAAGTTCTGTTTGTGAAATGATTTATGAACTTTATGAAACTTGGAAAGATTTAAAAGGGATGCAATTGACAGATGAAGCTGCAAGGTGCTTATACGCTGGTATTGTTGGAGATACGGGACGATTTCGTTACCCAAATACAACAGAAAAGACTTTTCGCTACGTAAGTGAGCTAATTAAATTTCAGTTTTCACCGATTGAATTGTATGAAAAAATGGATGTGAAATACTTACAAGATGCTCGACTTGAAGGGTATATATTAACCAATTTTCAAATTTTAAAATATGGTGTAGGTGTCATTAATTTACCAAACAAATTACTCGAACAATATGGAGTAACCGCTAACGATGCTTCAAAGTTAGTTAATACGTTTGCAAATGTTGAAGGATTAAAGGCGTGGGTGTTTTTTGTTGAGGAGCCAGACAACTTAATTCGAGTTAGACTTCGTTCTAAAGGACCAATTATAAATAAAGTGGCCCAAATGTTTAATGGTGGTGGTCATCCTCTAGCTGCGGGTGCTTCAGTTGATAATTGGGAAGAAACGAAAGAGGTATTAGCTAAATTAATGGAAGTGTGTCGTTGTTATTAACAATATGATACAAGAAAAGCGCAAGCGCCTTGGTCACGAGCGAAAGGCACTGGAAGGCCTTTGACAGAAGCCGCTCTTTGGCTTCCGAAAAGGACTGAAGTGACCGAGCTCGTAGGCGCTGAAGCTAGACAGTTTCCAAGTTAGAAACTTATAAATTCTCATACTGCAAGAAATGCGCAAGCGCCTTGGTCACGAGCAGCTGCTCCTGTGCCACTCCGTTTGCTCAAGAGCAATTGTTTTCCGTGCGACAAGTAACCGCAGGAGCAAAGCCGCTTCGAAGTAATCCAAGTAGTAGCTTCACTGGGGCGGCCCTTGACAGAAGCCGCTCTTTGGCTTCCTACGTGCTTTTAGCGTCTTCTAGTATTGCTTCGTAGTAAGCTTCCTCGAGGCAAAGCTGCATGAAGAAGCTATTCAGAGACGATATTCATGTAGTTATTGAAGTCAGTAGCTTGACTGAAGTGACCGAGTTCGTAGGCTGCTTGCGCTAGACAGTTTTCAAGTTAGAAATTTATAAATTCTGATACTATAAAAAAAGAGTCATGCAGTCCTTCTTTTATTAAAGGACTACATGACTTCCTTTTGGGGTATAAACCAGAAACCTATGTTAGTAACGTCTTCAAAAACAGAAATACCTAATTTCTCAAGTTCCTTTTTTATATAGAAGGCAATCTCTTTTGATTCTGTATAAGCTGAGTATCCAGACTTTATCTGTTCTACTTTTAAACGTGCAAGCTTTCTTCTGCTAATAATCAAAGGAACCACTCCTTTTACATATTGTCCATTTCATAATTTTATATTTCACTATTTTCGGCACTCAGTTATTTTAAAATAAACTCCATTATATATTATAATTATTATGCAAAAATGCAGCTTGTCTATGTCTAATTAATATAGAAATCATAATTTGTACAAAAAACTTGTAGAAGTCTTAAACATTCTACAAGTTTTTATTCTGCTAAACGAATCTCTACAAATAATTCTAGCGTTGTATAAATAGACCATCCTTTTATTGTGACTCGGTATCTCTTTTCATTAATGATAAAATCCCGGTTTTCAATTGCTTGAATTAACAGTTCTTTAGTATTGGCAACTAATTCAATATTTTTGTTTTTTACTGCCTTTAATTCATTTTCAATTTGTAGACGAAATTCATGAACAGATAATTCACTTAGCTTTAAATCTTTATCATTTATAAAATATACCTTTACTTCTTGAATTGTAAGCTTTTTTAAATTTTCTTTATTTAGTTCATCTTGATCACTTCTTAAAATTTCAATCGTTTCTTTTTGTGCATTAATCGTTGATTCTTGTTTTTTTATTTCGGTTACAAGTTTCTCTTGAACAGCTCCGAATTCATAAATAAAAAAAAACCAACCTATCAAAATTCCGATAATTATACCGGAAAAAAAGCGTTGCCAACCTGTTTTCTTATAATAAGGTGGGATTCGCATCATAGGTAATTAAGCCTCCTGAGTGATCCACTGAATAATAACTCCACCCGAGTGTGCTCCAGATAGTGCACAAAAGATCATAAACAATGTTTTAGCAATATCAATATGGGAACCGTCATAGATGCCTCTTTCAATACTATAAATCGCGTCAAATGTTCCGCCAATTGCTGCAACTAGTGCCCAAATTTTTAGTCCCGCTGCTAAATCATTAATTGTGGATAAAGGGGGTTTACCAATAAGGAAGGCGCCGATTCCACCCACAATTGCACCACCTATCACAACTCCAAAGGCTACAAAAAAATTCATAACTAGTGTCGCAACAAATTCTTTGTCCATACGAAAGCCTCTCCCTTTTTATTCTGGATTTTAAAGGTTTTTTGATTACATATTTTAGTTGGTAGAAAATACTAATGTACACCAATGAATAATTCTTTTCTCTTTTATCTCATTTGGAGCTGGAAGTAGACGTAACATTTTAATTATGAGGAACGAAAAATAAAGCCGACAAATATAAAATAATCGTATTAATAAATATGGGACAAAGCTATTAATTATGCTAAGGATTTAAATTGTTTCTTATTTCATGTAAAATGTTAATAAGAAAATAAGGATCGTATGTTCTGTTACTGTTAGATAAAAAAAGTTATTTGTATAGTGAAGGTCATAATCACCAAAAACGAGCTGCATAAATATATCTCTAATTACAGAACAACGTGATTAGATGTAGTGTCCTAATCGTGTAAAACTGTATTTGAAAATCATTGCGGTAAATTATTAATATAAGGGGGGAAAGTTGTGGAGTTCGCTCATTTACATATAAATACTGAATATAGCCTTTTAAAATCTGCAGCAAAAATAAATACACTAGTAAAGAAGGCGGTAGAACTAGGTTTTTTATCATTAGCTATAACTGATCAAAATGTAATGTACGGAGTTGTTCCCTTTTATAAAGCTTGTAAAAAAGCCGGTCTAAAGCCAATTATTGGACTTGAATTAAGTGTTAAAGGAGAACAAACTGATGAGACTAGATTGTTACTTTTAGCCAAAACATTTACTGGTTACCAAAATTTAATAAAATTATCAAGTATTGTTCAAGTATTTTCAACGACCAATTTAAAGCAAATTGAAAAAAAACAACTATTTGCTTATTCCAAAGATTTAATCGCTATTAGTTCGGCTTATAAAGGGGAAATTCAACTGTCATTACAAGAATCTGAAGAAATGGCCTTAAAGAAAATAAAGGAATATAAGCATTATTTCGGTGAGGATTTTTATATAGGCATTCAAGACCATTTTTTAGCTATGGAAAAACAATTAAATTTACAGTTAGTAAATCTTTCAAAACGAGAAAAAATAAAATTTGTGGCTACTAATCAAGTTATGTATGTTAGTAAAGAGGATGCGCTCGCACATAAATGCTTATTAGCGATTGATCAGGGAACGACATTACACGAACTTCAAGGAGCTTTTCAAACAGAAGAATATTATTTAAAGCCAAAAGATGAAATGATTGAACTCTTTTCGTATATTCCAGATGCAATTATAAACTCTCAAAAAATAGCAGATAGTTGCAATGTAGAATTGGTATTAGGCGGACAAGCACTACCTAAATACCCACTTGAAGAAGGGAAGAATCCAAAAGATTACTTGCGTGAACTTTGTTTTCAAGGGTTACAAAAACGTTATACCGATATTACTAAAGATGTTGAAAGTCGACTACAATATGAACTAGAAATTATTGACCAGATGCAATTTAATGAATACTTTCTAATTGTTTGGGACTTTATGAAATTTGCTCAAGATCAAGGTATGATCACGGGACCAGGAAGAGGGTCAGCGGCTGGATCGTTAGTAGCGTATGTTCTTAATATTACAAATGTTGACCCCATTAAGTATGACCTTCTTTTCGAACGTTTCTTAAATCCTGAGCGGATTACAATGCCTGATATAGACATAGATTTTCCTGATACCCGAAGAGAGGAAGTTATTGATTACGTTTATCAAAAGTATGGGAAAAATCATGTGGCCCAAATTATTACATTTGGTACGCTAGCAGCAAAAGCTGCACTTAGAGATGTAGGAAAGGTGATAGGTTTACCATTAAAACAAATTGATAATATTGCCAAGCTTATTCCTTCTAGGCCGAATTTAACTATTGATGAAGCAGTAAAAGAAACTCCTGTCCTACAAAAGCAAATTCAACAAAATGAGGAAATTAGAGAATGGTTTCGTTTAGCTAGAAGAGTGGAAGGGTTGCCACGCCATGCTTCTACACATGCGGCCGGTATTATCATAAGTAAAGACCGATTAACTGACAAAGTACCCTTACAAAAAGGTCATTCAGACGTGCTACTGACGCAATATCCTATGACCATTTTAGAAGAAGTAGGACTTTTAAAAATGGATTTTTTAGGACTAAGGAATTTGTCATTTATTGAGGAGATAATAAACCATATAAATAAAATGGAAGATAAGAGGATTGATATCAACACGATCCCACTAAATGATAATAAGACATTTCAACTGTTAGGAAAAGGAGATACAACTGGAGTCTTTCAATTAGAATCACCAGGAATGAGACGAGTGTTGGCGAATTTAAAACCTACAGAATTTGAAGATATTGTTGCGGTAAATGCTCTGTATCGACCTGGCCCGATGGAAAACATTCCACTCTATATAGAGGGTAAGCATAAAAAAAGACAAGTTACATATTTACACAAAGACTTAAAGCCTATTTTAGAAAAAACGTATGGAGTTATTATTTACCAGGAGCAAATTATGCAAATTGCTTCAAAAATGGCAGGGTTTTCCCTTGGAGAAGCTGATATTTTAAGGCGTGCCGTAAGTAAAAAAAACCTTGAAACATTAGAAGAGCAGCGAGGGCAGTTTGTTCGTGGTTGCTTAGCAAATGGCTATAATGAAAAGATTGCAACTGATGTTTACAATTTAATTGTCCGTTTTGCTAATTACGGTTTCAATCGAAGTCACTCTGTAGCCTATAGTGTTATTTCATACTATTTAGCTTATTTAAAAGCAAATTACCCAACAGCTTTTTTTGCAGCACTTTTAACAAATGCTATTGGACAGCAAACAAAAATGAGCCAATATATCCTTGATGCCAAAAACAAAGGAATTAAAGTAGAGAGACCATCGATTAATAAGAGTAATGTAGGTTTTACGATAAGTAAAAATAATAGTGTTCAGTTTGGACTTGCAGCAATAAAAAATGTTGGAGTTAGGGCTATTGAAGATATCGTATTTGAAAGAAGTAAAGGTGGGGAGTATAAAGATATATTTGATTTTTGTGCTCGTAATAATTCTAAGAATATAAATAGAAGAACACTAGAAGCATTGATCGCTGCAGGCTGTTTTGATGAGTTTGGGCACCATCGGGCTGGTTTATTAGCAACATTAGATTATGCACTAGAGTTTGGTGAGCAAATCCGACAACAAAATACTGATAATCAAACTGCTCTTTTTGTTGATGAACTAAAAAAACCTGAACTAGTTCAGGTGCCACCATTTAAAGAAACGGAAAAGTTATATTTTGAAAAAGAAGTTTTAGGGTTTTATCTATCAAGTCATCCGATTGAACAATATCATGATGTACTTATCTCACATGATAGAAATTTAATTATGGAAGCAGTGAAAAAAGGTGGAAGTCACTCGCGCCTTGCTGGACTCCTTGAAAGTGTGAGGTTGATAAAAACAAAAAAAGGTGAACAAATGGCTTTTCTAAAGCTAAGTGATGAAAGTGGAGAGATTGAGGTAACTGTTTTTCCGAAAACCTATCGAGAGTTCTATTCTGATCTTAAGATGGGACAGCTTGTTTTTCTAGAAGGGAATTTAGAAATAACAAAAGAGAGGGCACAGTTAATTCTAAAAAAAGTAGTAGATGTTACAACTCTACAAAAGAAGCAGAAGTTAGAGAGTGTATTATATATAAAAATTAGTAATGAATATGCAAGCCAAAAGAAATTAATACAATTAAAACAAGTTATAAAAAGGTACCAAGGTAACGTGAAAGTTATACTATATTATGAAGAAAAAAAACAATCAGTTCAATTGTCCGATGAATATAAGATATCAGCAACAAAACTATGCTTAGAAGAATTGTATACAATTTTAGGAAGGGAAAATGTGGTTGTTAAATGATAAAGGGTAGACAGAAGAAATTGATCTGTTATAATATGGTGGGACGTGGTCAGACCACTTTTTTCGTATTCTTTTAACTTTTATACTTTAATGAATTTCATAATTGTTTATTTTAGCTACTCTGATACTAAATGTTGTTGGATGAAGACCGTTCCCAACAACATTTAGACTTATGTAGCTCCATTTATGTAATTATGAAATTCACACACTTGTGTTAATAAGGAAAAAAAGTTTGTCGAGACATAATAACGTATTCGTTGCTAATTATTTAATTAGGTTTCAAATTACGATTATGGAGAGTGGAAGTTCATGGCAACATTAAGAGAAGAAGCACTTCATATGCATCGAATTAATAAAGGGAAGTTAGAGTCAAAATCTAAAATACCTGTAAGAAATGCCAAAGACTTAAGTTTGGCATACTCACCTGGAGTAGCAGAGCCTTGTAAAGAAATATTTGATGATGTAAGTAATGTGTATGAGTACACAATGAAAGGAAACATGGTTGCTGTAGTTTCCGATGGCACTGCTGTATTAGGTCTAGGTAATATTGGTCCTGAAGCGGCTTTACCAGTTATGGAAGGTAAAGCTGTATTATTTAAATCATTTGCAGGTGTTGATGCATTTCCTATTTGTTTAGCCACTAATGATGTTGAAAAAATTATAGAAACTGTTAAACTTCTTGAACCTACATTTGGCGGCGTAAACCTTGAAGACATTGCGGCACCAAATTGTTTTGTAATAGAAGAACGTCTAAAGAAAGAGTGTAATATTCCTATCTTTCATGACGACCAACATGGTACAGCAATTGTAACTGCGGCAGGCTTATTAAATGCCTTAAAATTAACCGGAAAATCAATTTCAGAAGTGAAAGTTGTTGCCAATGGTGCAGGCGCTGCAGGGATCGCTTGTGTTAAACTTATGCAACGCATGGGGGTTAAGGATGTTATACTTTGCGATACCAAAGGTGCTATTTATGAGGGTCGTCCAGTTGGTATGAATCCAGTAAAAGATCAAATAGCTAAAGTAACCAACCGAGATAAGGTTCAAGGTAAATTGGAAGATGTTATTAAAGGTACAGATGTATTTATAGGGGTTTCTGTAGAAGGGGCTGTAACGAAAGAGATGCTTTTGAGTATGAATGTAGATCCGGTTATTTTTGCAATGGCTAATCCTGTACCTGAAATAATGCCGGAAGATGCAAAAGCGGCAGGCGCTAGCGTGATTGGTACTGGCCGTTCTGATTTCCCGAATCAAATTAACAACGTTTTAGCCTTTCCAGGTATTTTTCGTGGTGCTTTAGATGTCCATGCGACAAATATTAATGAAGAAATGAAAATCGCAGCAGTAGAAGCAATCGCTAGTCTTGTTTCAGAAGAAGAGCTTAATGCTGACTATGTAATCCCAGCCCCATTTGATCCACGAGTCGCTCCAGCTGTTGCTAAGGCAGTAGCGAAAGCAGCAATGGAAACAGGTGTAGCAAGAAGAAAAGTTAATCCTGATGATGTTGAAGCAAAAACAAAGAAACTTGCAATTATAGACTAATTACGTTCAAAAATATTTTTATTAGTTTTCCTTTGTGATAAGAGTTCAGAGTTTGATTTCTTCCTCTAAAGGTTTGGTGGATTTTTTCAAGCTCTAAACTCAATCTAATTATATGAAAATTAAGTTTAATAATTATAGAAACTATCTAGTTATAGAGCTTATATGCTCAGGGGCACTTGCCTCATTATAGTGAAATCTTCAAGGAGTCGGTCATTGGTGCTTGTTGCGGTAATTAAGGGAGCTTGCGCTTTTCTTACAGTATCAGAATTTAAAACTTCTAACTTGAAAACTGTCTAGCTCCAGGCACCATCGGCTCGATCACTTCAGTTCGTCAATAGCGGTCAAAGAGCAGACCGCTACTTGCCGACCTTCCGGTGTTTGTCGCCGATAGGCGGGCGCCTTGCGCTTTTCTTATTACAATATAGAATAAAGGTGGTGATAGTATGTCATCACACCAAGACAAGGTTTATATCGAGATTATACGTGAAATTAACCGAATTATACAAGAAGATGACTTGAAGGCTGGGGATAAACTACCATCGGAAAGAGAACTTTCAGATCGATTACAAGTGGGTCGTTCTTCTGTACGAGAAGCCCTTAGATCACTTGAATTATTGGACCTAATTGAAACGAGACGAGGGGAAGGAACGTTTATAAAAACGATTGGTGGGCATCGCTTGGTAGAGGTGCTAGCAAGTTTCTTTTTAAGGGAGAAAAAAGCTAGAAGTGACCTAGCAGAGACGAGGAAAATCGTTGAAGTTGAGGCTCTTCGTTTAGCTTGTGAGAGAATTAATGAAGAGCAAATATCAAATCTGGGAAGATTGGTTGAACAGTCAAAAAGTTGTTTAGGGAAAGGCGATTTACCTGTTGAAGAAGATTATTTATTTCATAAAACCATTGTAGAAGCTTGTCAAAATCGTTTAATGCTTAATATATGGATTTCACTTGTAGAGTATAGCAAAGTAACTATACGGGAATCCTTGTCTAGAAAAGGGAGAGCTGAAATCTCAGTAAACGAACATGAACAGATTTTAGATGGACTAAAAAATAGAAATGAAAAAAAAGCGATTTCTGCAATGAAAAACCATCTCGAAAAAAGTCGTTTTTAATAAAAAAATGTATAAAAAGCGGTAATTGTTTACCTTGAAACTATTGAATTTATTATGGTATGATTTATGAAAATTTTGATTGAATGTGATCTTGTCCAGTAGAGAGGTGTAACTGTGTTAAGAGATTTATTTTCTAAGAAAAAAAAATATGCGACGATTCCGTCTGAACAGGCAAAAATGGATATTCCAGAAGGACTTATGACAAAATGTCCAAAGTGTAAAACGATTATGTATACGAAAGAATTGAAGAAAAATTTATATGTTTGTGATTCCTGTGGGTTTCACCATCGCATCACAGCTTATGATAGAATTAATAGCTTAGTTGAAGAAGGTACATTTATTGAATATGATAGTGACATGGTTTCCAAAGATCCGTTATCATTTCCGTCTTATCTAGAGAAAACGAAGGCTGATCGTGAAAAAACGGGGCTAAATGAAGCTGTTGTTACTGGACAAGGTCAAATGGCAAATATGACAATTGTTATTGCTGTTATGGATTCTCGCTTTAGAATGGGGAGTATGGGATCTGTTGTTGGAGAAAAAATTACAAGAGCTATTGAAAAAGCCATTGAGATACATGCGCCATTTATCCTTTTTTCTGCTTCAGGCGGAGCTAGAATGCAGGAGGGTGTATTAAGCCTAATGCAAATGGCAAAGACGAGTGCCGCCCTAAAGAAACTAAGTAATGAAGGTGGATTATATATTTCTGTTATGACACACCCGACAACTGGTGGTGTATCAGCGAGTTTTGCATCGCTTGGGGATTATAACTTTGCTGAGCCAGGTGCTCTAATTGGTTTTGCTGGGAGAAGAATAATTGAACAAACGATACGTCAAGAACTCCCAGAAGATTTTCAAACCGCTGAGTTTTTGTTAAAACATGGGCAATTAGATAAAGTAATTTCACGTTTGGAAATGAAACAAACATTAACATCTGTTTTAGATATACATCGCGATATTTACTCGTAAAGGGAGGTGTAGATAATATGGCCAATGAACTACATTTTGAAAAACCGATTATTGAATTAAAAACAAAAATCGAAGAGTTAAAAAAATTTACTGAAGATAAAGGTATAGATTTAACAGGAGAAATTGTTAAATTAGAAGAAAGACTACTTCAGCTTGAAAATGAAATATATGGCAACATGAAACCATGGGATCGTGTTCAAATTGCTCGTCACAGTGATCGCCCAACCACAATGGACTATATATCTTATATGTTTACAGATTTTATTGAATTGCATGGTGATCGTTTGTATGGTGATGATGAGGCTATTGTTGCTGGAATCGCTAAATTTAACGGAATTCCGATAACGGTCATCGGTCATCAGCGCGGGAAAGATACAAAAGAAAATCTACGCCGTAATTTTGGGATGCCGCACCCTGAAGGCTATCGAAAAGCCTTAAGACTTATGAAACAAGCAGAGAAGTTTAAAAGACCAATTATTTGTTTTATTGATACAAAGGGAGCCTATCCAGGTAAAGCTGCAGAAGAAAGAGGGCAAAGTGAAGCCATCGCTAGAAACCTTCTTGAAATGGCGGGTATAACTGTTCCGATTATTTGTATTGTTATTGGAGAAGGTGGAAGTGGAGGGGCGTTAGCCTTAGGTGTAGGTAACCATCTTCATATGCTAGAAAATTCGACATATTCTGTTATTTCACCAGAGGGAGCTGCTGCACTTTTATGGAAAGATGCATCTCTTGCTCAAAGAGCTGCTGAAACAATGCGAATTACAGCACCTGATTTAAAGGAATTGAACATAATTGATGAAATCATTCCTGAAGTTAGAGGGGGAGCTCATAGGGACGTGAAAGAACAGGCGAGTAAAATTGAAGAAGTAATCAAAAAATCCCTCTCTGAATTGGTAAAATATTCCGAGGTAGATCTCGTTGAACAACGTTACGAAAAATTTAATAAAATCGGTGAGATTGACGTTGTAAACGATGCCATTGCGATTAAATAAGGAATTTGCTTTCTCTTTTTAGAGAAGGCATTTTTATTTGTCGATGGATGTCTATTGTCATTATGAAAAAGAAGTGTTATTTTAGACACGTAATGAAAATACTAGTATTAAAGTTGTTTGAATCAAATCAACATTTTAATACATTTAGTATATTAACTAAATTTAAAACTACTTATTATTTAATTATGAGGTGAATTGGAATGAAACGTATAGGAGTTTTAACAAGTGGTGGGGATTCCCCAGGAATGAATGCTGCGATTAGAGCAGTTGTTCGAAAGGCTATTTACCAAAATTTAGAGGTTTATGGTGTTTATAATGGGTATGCAGGTCTTATTTCAGGAAATATTGAGAAACTTGAAATTGGCTCTGTAGGTGATATTATCCATCGTGGTGGAACAATGCTTTACACTGCACGTTGTGAAGAATTTAAAACCTTAGAAGGGCAGAAAAAGGGTATTGAGCAATTAAATAAGTTTGGTATTGAAGCTTTAGTTGTTATTGGAGGAGATGGTTCTTTCCAAGGTGCAAAAAAACTTACTGAACATGGCTTCCCTTGTATTGGAGTTCCTGGTACAATTGATAACGATATACCTGGTACAGATTTTACGATTGGTTTCGACACAGCTCTAAATACGATTATCGAGGCAATTGATAAAATTCGTGATACTGCAACTTCTCACGAGCGTACATACGTAATTGAAGTAATGGGTCGTGATGCAGGAGATCTTGCTTTATGGTCAGGTCTTGCTGATGGCGCAGAAACAATTTTAATTCCTGAAGAAAATTATGACATGAAGGATATCGTTGCACGCTTAGAAAGAGGACATGCTCGTGGTAAAAAGCATAGCATTATTGTTGTGGCTGAAGGTGTAGGAAGTGGTATCGATATTGGACGAGTTATCCAAGAAGAAACAAGCTTAGAAACAAGGGTAACTGTTTTAGGTCATATCCAACGTGGTGGTACTCCTACTGCTTTTGACAGAGTATTGGCTAGCCGTCTCGGTGCAAAAGCTGTTGAATTATTACTAGAAGGTTATGCGGGTAAAATGGTTGGTATCGAAAAAAATGAACTTGTTTTCCATGACATTGATGAGGCACTAGCTAAGAAACATACTCTTGATCAAGATCTATACCAATTATCAAAGGAATTATCCATTTAATTTGTAACATGCAGTAATTATGCCATACTTTATCCCTCTAATCAATAGGAATAGTATGGCAAAATAGAAAAAAAGAGACATAATTAATTGACATTTATTATTAGGAGGAGTATTAATCATGAGAAAAACGAAAATAGTATGTACTATTGGTCCGGCAAGTGAAAGTTTAGAGAAATTAACTCAATTAATTGAAGCAGGTATGAACGTTGCAAGGTTAAATTTCTCACATGGTGATTTTGAAGAGCACGGGCAAAGAATTAAAAACATTAGGGAAGCAGCTGCTAAAGCTGGGAAATATGTTGCTATCTTATTAGATACAAAAGGTCCTGAAATTCGTACAAATAACTTCGAAAATGGAGTGGCAGAATTAAAAGTCGGTGAAGAAGTAATTGTATCAATGGAAGAAGTAATGGGTACTGCTGAGAAGTTTTCCATTACATACCCAGGTCTAGTTGATGATGTTCAAATAGGATCTAAAATTTTATTGGATGATGGTCTAATTGAATTAGAAGTTATCGAAATTGGGAAGAAAGAGCTTAAAACGAAAATTCTAAATAGTGGAGTTATTAAAAATAAAAAGGGTGTTAACGTACCGAATGTAAGCGTGAAACTTCCAGGGATTACTGATAAAGATGCTAATGACATTATTTTTGGTATTGAACAAGGTGTAGATTTCATTGCAGCATCATTTGTACGTCGTGCTTCAGATGTGTTAGAAATTCGTGAATTACTTGAAAAACATGACGCAGGACACATTCATATCATTCCAAAAATCGAGAATCAAGAAGGTGTGGATAACATTGATGAAATTCTTGAAATTTCGGATGGATTGATGGTTGCACGTGGAGATTTAGGTGTAGAAATTCCAGCGGAAGAAGTACCTCTTGTACAAAAGGAATTAATTAAAAAGTGTAACTTCTTAGGTAAACCTGTTATAACAGCTACACAAATGCTTGACTCTATGCAACGTAATCCTCGTCCGACACGCGCAGAAGCTAGTGACGTTGCGAACGCAATCTTTGACGGAACAGATGCTATCATGCTTTCTGGTGAGACTGCAGCTGGTGATTATCCTGTAGAGTCTGTACAAACAATGAATAATATTGCTTTACGTACTGAATCAGCATTGAATTATGAAGAATTATTAAAGTCCAAAGGTAAAGAAAGTCAAAGAACTGTTACTGATGCAATTAGTCAATCTGTTGCACATACAGCTTTAAACTTAGAAGCTGCTGCAGTTGTAACAGCTACTGAAAGTGGACATACAGCAAGAATGATTTCTAGATACCGTCCTAAATCACCGCTTCTTGCAGTAACCCATTCAGAAGATGTGTGTCGTAAATTAGCGCTTGTTTGGGGAGTTCTTCCTCAACTTGGAACAAAAGCTAGTACTACAGATGAAATGCTAGAAATAGCTGTTTCAGAAGCGGTAAAAACAGAGTTTATTGACCATGGTGACTTAATTGTAATTACTGCAGGCGTTCCTGTTGGTGAAGCTGGAACTACAAATTTAATGAAAGTTCATGTTATAGGTGAAGTAGTAGCTAAAGGACAAGGGATTGGACGTAAAACAGCAACGGGGAAAGTAGTAGTGGCAAAAACAGCTGCAGATGCTAATGCTAAGATGCAAGAGGGAGCTATCCTTGTAACTGTAGGTACAGATAAAGATTTAATGGAAGCATTTGAAAAGGCAGCTGCTGTAATTACTGAAGAAGGTGGCTTAACAAGTCATGCTGCAGTAGTTGGATTAAATCTTGGAATCCCAGTTATTGTTGGAGTACCTCAAGCTACGGATCAATTTGAAGATGGTGATGAAATTACTGTAGATGCAACTCGTGGCCATATTTATAAAGGTCATACAAGTATTTTATAATTAAGATGAAATAAAAGAGGGTATCCCGATAGTTTAACTCTTGGGGTGCCTTTTTTATTTAATTTAAAGAAGCTCTTAAGGTGAACAACTTAATTCGAGTTAACTTTGTTCAATACTTCACTCGCGTAGTAATATAGAATATAATAGGGGAACATAGTTAACTCAATATTATTGTTAATAAAGGAGTACTTAAGAAATGTTGAAAATCCTTATCTTACTTTTAATTATTATTCCAACATTGGAAATTGCCGTACTTGTTCTTTCGGGTAATACAATTGGCATTCCTTGGACACTATTACTAGTTATATTTACAGGAGTATTAGGTGCGTGGTTAGCAAAAAAAGAAGGGCTACAAACCATTCGCTTAGCCCAACTTCAATTACAACAAGGGCAAATACCTAGTGGCGTTTTATTAGATGGATTATGCATTTTAGTTGGAGGTGTAGTTTTATTAACACCTGGTTTCATAACGGATGCTTTAGGTTTTTTTCTATTAATACCCCAAACTAGAGCAATAGCTAGAGCGTTTTTTCAGAAAATATTCAATAGCATGATTAAAAATGGCTCAATTGTTTTTATTAATAGGCGATAAGAATGATAGGTTTTAAATCTTTTTAAGCCAAAAAGGTTGTTTATAAAAGTTTCAACTCATTTACCATGTAGAAAGTGTACCTATGCAATTTCTTACGTAGTTATTGTGAAGAGACCTATTAGAACAGCCTCTTTTAAACTAAACTTTAAATATATACCGCTTTAAATCTCGAAAAACATTAGCTTTTTGTAATGCTTGAATAAAGACTAAGAGGACAGGACCAATAATTAATCCTAAAAAACCAAACAGTTTATAACCAACAAACAAAGACAGTAACGTTGCTAATGGATCAACACCAATATTCGAAGACAAAACTTTAGGCTCCGTTAATTGTCTTTGAATTACAACGATACTATATAAAATGGAAAGCCCAATTGTAAGAGAAAGTTGATCAGAAAAGAGCGTATAGAATATCCATGGTATAAATATTAAACCGGTACCTATATAGGGCAGTAAATCTATAATAGCAATGATAAATGCAATGGTAATGGGGTAGTCTACTTTTAGAAGTATTAGGCCAACTAAAACAATAAAACAAGTAATAGAAATGAGTGTTAGCTGAGCAAAAAGGTATCCAATAAATGCCTTTTTAAGGCTATTCATAACATCTTTAGTTCTAGATACAATGATGTTAGGTGTCCACTTCCGATAGAGAAAAACCAATCTATACCAGTCTTTGCTAATGAAGAATGTTGCTAATAAAGAAAAAATAATAACAGTAGCTAAATTAGGTAAACCTAGTAAAAATTCAGAAATACCACTTAAAATTGAGTGAATAGATGTTGAAGTTGCATTGGTAATTTGAGTTGCTACTGTTTCAATATATGTTAAGACTGTTGCTTGATTTTCATGATCTAAAGAATAAAATATTGTTGTTACCTGGTCGTAGATCGGGATTACTTTTTCTGTGAACAGCTCTTTTAATTCAAAAATTAATTTTTGAAAATGGAAAGGAACTGATTGTGATAAATAATTAGTCCCCATGATAATTTCGGAAATTAATATCGTTATGGCACCAATAAAGATACCAATAATGATAAATAATACAAGAGAAACCGATAGCCATCTAGCAACTCTAAACTTTTCTTGGAAAAAGTTTACAAAAGGATTTATCAAAAAAGCAATGGTGAGTCCTATAATGAAAGGATAGGCGGTTCTAAAAGCAAAATAGCTTGATAGTACTCCGATAATTATAACGGAAATAACTACAAGAAACCTTAATAGGATTTGAATATAGTTGGAGTTCATCTATCCTCTTCCTTTCTGACGGACTTCATATTACTAACATACATATGGCTTGCTTCATTTTTTAGAAGTAAATGGACAATGTTTTATGAGACTAATTAATATTAAAATCTTGAGAGTTGGCTCAAATTTATTTTGTATGATAAGATTATCTATGGATATGCTCACCAAGGAAGGATGCAACGTTATTGATATCACAGGCAACTGTTTTTATGTTTATTTTGCTTTTCGTAGGACTAATTGCTAAAAATCAGTCATTAATAATTGCAGTAATAGCTTTATTAGCTATCAAGTGGATAGGATTAGGTGAAAAAGCCTTTCCAATATTACAGGAAAAAGGAATACATATAGGCGTTACGATAATAACAATAGCTGTACTTGTTCCTATTGTCACCGGACAAATAGGATTTAAGGAATTGAATGAAGCAATGAAATCAACTTATGCTTGGATAGCACTTGGTGCTGGGATTTTTGTTGCTGTGATTGCAGCTAATGGTGTAGAGTTATTAAAAACTGATCCCCATATAACTGCAGCACTTGTATTTGGAACAATACTAGCAGTCGCACTTTTTAATGGTGTAGCTGTAGGTCCATTGATTGGAGCTGGAATTGCTTATATGGCGATGAAAATTGTTGAATTAATTAGTAGATTAGGGTCATAAAATAACTTTTGATAAAATATAAACGTATAGACTTCTGAGGTTGGAAAATTTTCTAACTCTAGCGTCTCATCGACTAAAAAGCTTTTCACCCCTCGTAGGCGCTGAAGCTAGACAGTTTCCAAGTTATAAATTTATAAATTCTGATTATATAAGAAAAGTTGAGACCAAAAGCTGATCTCGACCATTTCATTAGACTTCATTACAAGCTTTTTATGGTCGGTGAACAAGGTCCTTGTGCGTTTCTAATTTTTGTAACAATTTAAATAGTCGGAATTTATTTTTAAATAAACGTTCACAAATCTGTGGAAAATGTTTATAATTAAATTTGGTTGGGATTTTTTTTAAAAACATTTTTCTTCTAGAAACAGGGCTTCTGGGCAAGTTCACAAGTATATGCCTTAGTTTTTCTTATACTTTAATCTTTGTAGTAGCAAGATAATCCTTCCTTAAAGTATAAAAAAGACTAATTTCAAAAAGTCAACAGGAATCGTCTTAATTTTCTGACGTTTTTATTAACAATGTCATTTTAAAAAAAGTGTCTTATTTTTAATCATTTTCCTAATCAATAATAGCTTAGTAGATAAAAACGTCAAAATAAAACTGGCAAACGACTTTTTGAAAGGCCTCCTTCATTTCTATGCATGAAAAAGTATGAAGAAACAATCTATTGTAAAGGAGAGGTTGAAGAATGAGCGCAACTCGTGGTCTAGAAGGTGTTGTTGCAACAACGTCAAGTGTAAGTTCGATTATTGACGGAGTTTTAACCTATCATGGATTCAATATCGACGATTTAGCACACTATGCCAGTTTTGAGGAAGTAGTATTCTTATTATGGAATGGACGTCTTCCTAAGGAACAAGAATTAAAGCAGCTTACTGAAGAATTAGCTAGCTATGCTGAAGTGCCGCAAGGTGTGATTGAACAAATGAAGATGTACCCACTTGATAAAATTCATCCAATGGCTGCTTTACGTACTGCAATATCAATTTTGGGGTTATATGACACCGAAGCTGATGACTTGTCAGAAGCAGCGAATAGACGAAAAGCTCTAAAGCTTCAAGCTCAAGTACAAACGGTCGTGACAGCGTTTTCCCGCATTCGTGAAGGTAAAGAACCTGTAGCGCCGCGTAAAGACTTAAGCTTTGCTGCAAACTTTTTATATATGCTAAAAGGTGAAGAACCTGATGAAATCTCTGTAAATGCATTCAATAAGGCGTTAGTTTTACATGCTGACCACGAATTAAATGCATCGACTTTTACTGCACGTGTATGCGTAGCGACTTTATCTGATATATACTCAGGAGTAACAGCAGCCATCGGCGCACTGAAAGGACCACTTCATGGTGGGGCAAATGAAAGAGTAATGGCTATGCTTATGGAGATAGGTGAGGTAAATAACGTTGAACCTTATATTATGAATGCTTTGAGCAATAAGGTTAAAATTATGGGGTTTGGTCATAGAGTATACAAAGATGGGGACCCGAGAGCAAAACACTTGAAAGAAATGTCAAAACAATTAACAACGATCACTGGAGAACCAAAGTGGTATGAAATGTCAGTGAAAATTAACGAAATTGTAACAAGTGAAAAAGGCTTATTACCAAATGTTGATTTCTATTCTGCAAGTGTTTATCATAGCTTAGGAATTAAACATGATCTGTTTACTCCGATCTTTGCTATAAGTAGGATGTCAGGATGGATTGCACATATATTAGAGCAATATAGTAACAATCGCTTAATTAGACCGCGCGCTGAATACGTTGGTCCAGAAAAACAAGAATATATTCCAATTTCTCAACGTTAATTTGTTGTGTTAGGGAGTACGATAATAGAAAATTTGTGATTAGTAATGAAAAGCAAAATAATTCAGTAGGATTATTAATTGAGAAACTCTTGATTGCTGATTAAGTTGCTTTTCATACTCCCATTACATATCCCAGTAAAATAGACTTTTAGGAGGAATTCATAATGAGTAAAGGTGAAAAAATTACTGTTCAAGGTGGCGTTTTGAACGTACCTAACAATCCGGTAATTCCATACATTGAAGGTGACGGCATTGGCCCAGATATTTGGGCTGCAGCTTCTCGTGTATTAGATGCTGCTGTTGAAAAAGCATATAATGGTGAAAAAAATATTGTTTGGAAAGAAATCTTAGCTGGTGAAAAAGCATATGAACAAACTGGAAATTGGCTTCCGGAAGAAACGTTAGAAGCGGTTAGAGAATATATAATTGCTATTAAAGGACCATTAACAACTCCAATTGGTGGTGGTATTCGTTCATTAAATGTAGCGCTTCGACAAGAGCTGGATTTATACACTTGCCTTAGACCAGTAAGATATTTTAACGGAGTTCCTTCCCCGGTTAAAAGACCGGAAGATACGAATATGGCGATTTTCCGCGAAAACTCAGAAGATATTTACGCTGGTATTGAGTGGCAAGCTGGTTCTGAGGAAGTGCAAAAAGTTATTAAATTCTTACGTGAAGAAATGGGTGTTTCTAAAATCCGCTTTCCGGAAACTTCAGGTATTGGGATTAAGCCAGTTTCTGAAGAAGGGACTGCTCGCTTAGTCCGTGCAGCAATTGAGTATGCAATTAAAGAAGGTCGTAAGAGTGTAACGCTTGTTCATAAAGGAAATATTATGAAATTTACAGAAGGAGCCTTCAAAAATTGGGGTTATGAGTTAGCCGAGAAAGAATATGCTGATAAGGTGTTTACTTGGGCTCAATATGATAAACTAGTTGAAAAAGAAGGACAAGAAGCAGCGAACAAAGCACAAGCCGAAGCTGAGGCAGCTGGAAAAATAATTATTAAAGATACAATTGCAGATATTTTCCTACAACAAATCTTAACTCGTCCTAAAGATTTTGATGTAGTTGCAACGATGAATCTAAATGGTGATTATATTTCTGATGCGTTAGCAGCTCAAGTTGGTGGAATTGGTATTGCTCCTGGTGCTAACATTAACTATGAAACAGGACATGCAATCTTTGAAGCTACTCACGGGACAGCTCCTAAATATGCAGGATTAGATAAAGTAAATCCTTCTTCTGTTTTACTTTCAGGGGAGTTAATGCTTCGTCACTTAGGTTGGAATGAGGCAGCAGACTTAATTATGGCTTCAATGGATAAGACAATCGGTGAAAAAGTAGTTACTTATGATTTTGCTCGATTGATGGACGGAGCGACAGAAGTAAAATGCTCAGAATTTGCTAATGCATTAATTAGTAACATGAAGTAATACAACTATCGTTTAGTTAAGTTGACTCATATAGAGTAAGTGTACTCCGAAGGTAAAGAGACATATATAAATGTCTCTTTACAAATGTAGATACACGCTCGTTTTGAGTCAACTTTTTTTACATAAAAAAAATTGCCTCAAGTATGTGTAATAGATGCTTCAGTAACTGATGTCACTAGTAAAGGCATTTATGAAATTTACTCATCGAGTATGCATTTCCTGATTTTAAAATTATTACTATCAAAAGTAGATTATTTCTTTCAATAATAAGTAACATTAGTTCTCACAGCAACATTCGGGCCATATTTATTAATGTGGATGCTTAAACTAAAAGGATAGGAGTGAGAAGTGGATGGCAATTAAAAGACGGAAGATCTCTATTATTGGTGGCGGATTCACAGGGGCGACAACTGCTTTAATGGTAGCTCAAAAGGAATTGGGTGATGTTGTATTATTGGATATCCCACAAATTGAAAATCCAACTAAAGGAAAAGCGTTAGATATGTTAGAAGCAAGTCCTGTACAAGGCTTTGATGCGAATATTGTTGGTACTTCAAATTATAAAGATACTGCTCATTCTGATATTGTAGTAATTACTGCTGGAATTGCTAGAAAGCCTGGTATGAGTCGAGATGATTTAGTTAATACAAATGCAAAAATAATGAAGGCGGTTACTAAGGAAGTTGTAAAATATTCACCTAATTGTTATATAATTGTTCTTACTAACCCAGTTGATGCTATGACATACACTGTTTTTAAAGAATCTGGATTTCCGAAAAATCGTGTAATGGGGCAGTCGGGAGTTTTAGATACAGCACGATTTCGCACATTTGTTGCCCAAGAACTAAAAGTATCAGTAGAAGACATCAGTGGTTTTGTTTTAGGAGGACATGGTGATGACATGGTCCCTCTAGTCCGCTATTCGTATGCAGGTGGTATTCCTTTGGAGAAACTAATTAATAGTGAACGCTTGAATCAGATTGTAGAACGCACTCGAAAAGGTGGTGGAGAGATAGTAAATCTATTAGGTAATGGTAGTGCTTATTATGCACCAGCTGCATCTGTTGTTCAAATGGTAGAAGCTATAATAAAAGATAAGAAAAGAATTATTCCAGCAATTGCTTATTTGGAAGGTGAATACGGATATCAAGGTCTCTATTTAGGAGTACCTACAAAAATAGGTGGAGACGGTATTGAAAAAGTGTTTGAATTAGAATTAACTAATGAAGAAAAAAATGCCTTAAAAAAATCAGTTCAATCCGTAAAAAACGTTATGAACGCATTGGAATAATCGAAAAACAGTTGGTCACTTCAGTCAAGCTACTGACTTCAATAACTACATGATTATGCAGCTTTGCTCCTGCGGTTACTCGTCGCACGAAAAACAATTGCTCCTGCGGTTACTCGTCGCAATCGGAGTGGCACAGGAGCAGCTGCTCGTGACCAAGGCGCTTGCGCTTTTCTTGAAAATACGTTGTGTAATATAGCTTTTTACAGAATAAATATTAGAAAATCCGGTTATTCCACCATCCGGATTTTTCTATTTTAAATAATCCGTAAATTTATTTCGTACAATTTGATCACTATATTATGTATAATAGAAAAAACAAGTTTCAATTATGACTTTGGGGTTAAGTATTAACTTTCGAAACAGTTACAAAACAACGATTATGGTGGGGGCCATAGCGATTATCAGGAGGAAGTATATAAAATGGGTCAAAGACTATTAGTTGTTGATGATGAAGATTCAATCGTTACTTTGCTGCAATTTAATTTAGAACAAGCTGGGTATGAAATTGAAACAGCAATGGATGGAAGTACAGCTTTTAAAAAAGCGAGTGAATTTAATTTTGACTTAATCATATTAGATCTGATGATTCCAGAAATGGATGGGTTGGAAGTTTGTAAGCAGTTAAGGCAAAATAAAGTTAGTACACCAATTTTAATGCTAACCGCGAAGGATGATGAATTTGATAAGGTGTTAGGCTTAGAGCTTGGTGCAGATGATTATATGACAAAGCCTTTTAGTCCAAGAGAGGTTGTTGCACGTGTACGAGCTATCCTTCGACGTGTAAGCCAAAATCAGGATGAAAAACCAAAAGAAGACACTATAAAAAAGGATTTATTAAAAATTGGAGAAGTAGAAATCTTTCCTGAGAATTACGAAGTATATTATCGAGGGAATCAGCTTGAATTAACACCAAAGGAATTTGAGTTATTATTGTACCTTTCTAACAACAAGGGGCGAGTCTTAACAAGAGATCAACTGCTTAATGCTGTTTGGAATTATGAATTTGTTGGAGATACACGGATTGTTGATGTTCACATTAGTCACTTAAGGGAAAAAATTGAGCCAAATACAAAAAAACCTATCTATATTAAAACGATTAGAGGTCTAGGCTATAAGCTTGAGGAGCCGCAATTTAATGCATAAATATAGATTGAGGTTAACTCTATCATTACTTATAGCAATATTTATAGTATTAGTTGGTTTAGGTTTTTTTCTAGGTCAATTAATTAAAGAATTTTATTTTAATCAATTGAGTGAGAGGGTTTCAAAAGAAGCGAAAATAGTAGCAATAAGTATATTAGAAACGGGATTAGGTCATCGTGACCTTCATACAATTGTGAAGGATATGGGAGAACAGTTAGCTGCTAGAGTAACCATCATTTCTGATGATGGAGAGGTTATTGCGGAAACTGATACTGACCCAGGTATGATGGAAAATCATTATTATAGACCGGAAATCAAGGATGTTAGGGAATTAGGGGAAGGACAAGCAATTCGCTATAGTAGTACGGTTGGTGCCGATTTACTTTATTATGCTGTTCCTCTTATTGAAGGTGAACAAATAATTGGTTACGTTCGCTTAGGGATCTCAATACATGTCCTAGATGAAGTCCATAAGAAAATATGGGGTTTATTACTAGTTAGTTTTACTATTGCTTTTTTAGTTATTGTTTTACTTAGTTCGAGAATTACAAATGAAATGGTTAAACCGATAGAAGAAGCTACTTTGGTAGCTAAACAACTTGCTCATGGTAACTTTAAAGTGAGGGTTTCTCACGGAAAAAATGATGAAACTGGTCAATTAAGTCAGTCCCTTAACGTCCTAGCTCAAAATTTGGATGAAGTGACTCGTACATACCAGGTTCAACAAGAACGTTTAGAGACATTAATTGAAAATATGGATAGTGGACTAATCTTGATAAATAATAAGGGTGAAATTAGTCTTATAAACAAATCCTGTAAAAGAATTTTTCAAGAAGATGTAGACTCTTGGTTAAACAAGGTTTACTATAGTGTAATTATTCATAAACAAATTATTAAAATTGTACAAGAAATATTTTTAACGGAGAAAGGGCAGAGAAAGCAAGTTGTCTTGCCAATTCAATTAGAAATGCGCCATTTCGAAGTTCATGGAGCTCCAATCATTAGTAGTGGTGGCAAAGCACGTTTAAAAGGGGTTGTTTTAGTCTTTCATGACATTACTGAATTGAAGAAACTAGAACAAATGCGGAAGGATTTTGTGGCAAATGTATCACATGAATTAAAAACACCAGTAACTTCAGTTAAAGGGTTTACAGAAACATTATTGGATGGAGCTGCTAATGATGAAGTTTTAAGAAATCGCTTTTTAAAAATAATATGGGATGAAAGTGAACGACTTCAAAGTTTAATTCAAGATTTACTTGATCTTTCTAAAATAGAGCAAAGTCAATTTCAGCTAAATTGGCAACAAGTTGATTTAAGTTTACTCACTGACGATGTTATAGTAATGCTTAGTAGTAAAGCAAAGGAAAAGGAAATACAGATCTCAAAGGTAATAGAAGGTTTAACTTCTATTGAAGGAGATCCACTAAGAATTAAACAGATAATGATCAACCTCGTTAATAATGCTATCATGTATACACCAAAAGGTGGGAGTATTGTAATAAGTATTAAGGAAGGTATCAAAGAAAAGGTACTTTTTTCTGTTAAAGATACTGGAATTGGTATCAGTAAAAGCGAAACTCTTCGTGTATTTGAACGATTTTATCGAGTTGACAGGGCTAGAAGTAGAAACTCTGGTGGAACAGGTCTTGGTCTTGCCATTGTAAAGCATTTAGTTGAAGCTCATCATGGTGAAATTACGTTAGAAAGTGAACTAGGAAAAGGGTCGCAGTTCACGATTGTTTTTAATAAGAAACAGAGGTAAAAATATACTTTCTTTACAAAAAAATAACATTAAATTCAATGTTAATTTACGTTAAATAAGTATAATTTCAATTGTGAACTGTTTCGTAAACAATTTTAGCTATTGTTACATAGCGACAAAATTGTTTAACAGCCCCTTTGTTAGGTGTGAAAGCCCCCTTAGCTTTCCACCTTTTTTTACATAATCAGAATTTATAAATTTCTAACTTGAAAACTATCTAGCGCAAGCAGCCTGTGAGCTCGGTCACTTCAGTCAAGTTACTGACTTCAATGTCTTCTTGGATTACTTCTTGAATATGCTCCATACTACTTTGCTCCTGCGATTACTCGTCGCACGGAAAACAATTGCTCCTGCGATTGCTCGCCGCACGGAAAACAATTGCTCTTGAGCAAACGGAGTAGCACAGGAGCAGCTGCTCGTGACCAAGGCGCTTGCGCTTTTCATACAGTATCAGAATTTATAAACTTCTAACTTGGAAACTGTCTAGCTCCAGGCGCCATCGGCTCGATCACTTCAGACAAGCAACGGACTTCAATTACTGCTTGAGATACTTCGTCGATTAGCCTCATGCAGTTTTGCTTCGAGGAAGCTTGCTACGAAGCTATGCTAGAAGACGCAGAAGCACATAGATTTCGGTCAAAAACCTGACCGCTACGAGCAGGTCTTCCAGTGTTTGTCGCCGATAGGCGGGCGCTTGCGCTTTTCTTATTTGTCAATTATTGTAGAAAAAATTTAGATAACAAATTGGTAAGTTACGAAACTTTTATTATAGTATAATCGTAAGTATAATTAATAAGATAATAGAAACAAAAAAGTTAAAGAGGGGGCAAATTAATGGTAACTATGAAGCAAATAATAGTTGGCTTCTTTTCCTTAGTTGGAATATCTATACTAGCCTTGTTTTTAGTAACAGGTTGGTACATAGTCGACGAATCAGAACAGGCAGCACTTATTACATTCGGTAAAGTAGATGACCATATTACAGAGCCAGGTCTAAAATTTAAATTTCCATGGCCAATTCAACGCGTTGAAATTTTATCTAGAGGAACATTCACAACTACTGTAGGTTATGATGAAAGAGATGGAGAAGTAATTGAGTATCGAGATGAAGCAAAAATGATTACTGGTGACGAAAATATTCTCCTAGCTGATTTAGTTGTTCAATGGCGAATTACAAATCCAGAAAAGTTTTTATTTAATTCAAATGATCCTGAGCAAATTTTATTTAGTGCTACATCCGCGGCGCTTCGTGGAATAATTGGGAGTTCGAGAATTGATGATGCTCTAACAGATCAACGTCCAGAAATTGAAGCACAGGTTTGGGATTATTTAGTGGCTTTAATTGATAATTACGATATTGGTATTTCTGTTATGGACGTAAAATTACAAGATGTTGAACTTCCAAACGATGAGGTTCGTAGTGCATTTATGGAAGTTACAGATGCTCGTGAAGAACGCTTGACTAAAATCAATGAAGCGAATAAATACAGAAACCAAAAAATAAATGAAGCAAAAGGTGAACAAGACGCAATCATCTCTAGGGCAGAAGGTACTAGAACAGAAAGGCTTGAACGTGCTCGTGGTGATGTAGCAAGGTTTGAAGCACTTTATAATGAGTATTTAATTAGCCCAGAGGTCACGAGAAGTCGTCTTGTCATTGAGACCTTAGAGAGAGTTTTACCAAGCACAGAAATTTACATTATGGATGAAAGTAGTGATACGGTAAAATATTTACCTATTAGATCACTAGAGCGTAATCCATCCACTGCTACAACAGCAAGTGAAGGGAGTGGAAACTAATGAGTGAAAAAATAATTGATTTAAGTGAGCGTAAACCATCAGACGAATGGAAGAAATATTCAAAGTTTGGTATTGTTTTGGTTGTTTTGATAGGATTAATTACATTTATTTCCAATAATTTGTTTATTGTTGAACAAGGTGAGTTTAAGGTTGTTAGACAATTTGGTGAAGTAGTAAAAGTTATTGATGAACCGGGTTTAAATGTAAAAATTCCTTTTATACAATCTGTTTCAACATTAACAAAAAAGCAAATGGTTTTGGATGTTGACCCAACGGAAATTAATACACGTGATAAAAAGCGTATCTTAGTAGATAATTACGCTATTTGGAGAATTGACAACCCACAGCTAATGATCGCAAACGCTCAAACAATTGACCGTGCTGAAGCGATTATGATGAACTTTATTTACTCTGTAATTCGAGCTGAACTTGGTCAGCTAAATTATGACGAAATTATTAATGATGAGAAGTCATCTCGTGGAAGCTTTAATGACAGGGTACTAAATCGTGTTAATGAATTGTTATTACGAGATAATTACGGTATTTCAGTAACTGATGTAAGAATGAAACGTACAGATTTACCTGAGGAAAACGAACAAGCTGTTTATCGTCGTATGATATCTGAACGAAACTCAATTGCACAAGATTATTTATCACAAGGGGATGCTGAGGCAAACCGTATTCGTGCGAACACAGATCGTGAGGTAAAAGAAATCGTAGCTAAAGCTAATGCTGATGCAAATGAAATTATCGGTGAAGGGGAAGCTGGGGCTGCCCAACTTTATAATGACGCGTTTAGTAAGGATATTGAGTTCTATAACTTATATCGAACACTACAAAGTTATGAACATACAATTGATGATCAAACTGTTATTGTACTTCCTGCCGATGCACCATACGCACGTATATTAATGGGTTATACTCAATAACTCAAGTCCTTTCTCCGGCTAGCTTTAAAATGATAAATAGAGTATATTAGCGTTAAACTTAGCCAAGCAAATGCTTGGCTATTATTTTTGAATGATCGTTAATCATGGTAAAATACTACTAAGTATAAAAAGATTATATTGAGGTGTGTTTCTTGAAAAACAAATTAGTGATGATTGATGGAAATAGTATTGCTTATCGAGCGTTTTTTGCTCTACCCCTTTTGAATAATGATAAAGGTGTATACACAAATGCTGTATATGGCTTCACAACCATGTTATTAAAAATTATTGAAGAGGAAAAACCTACTCATTTAGTGGTTGCTTTTGATGCTGGAAAAACAACATTCAGACATGAAACGTTTCAGGAATATAAGGGTGGTAGACAAAAGACTCCCTCTGAACTTTCGGAACAGTTTCCATTAATTCGTGAATTATTAGACGCATTCCAAATTAAGCGTTACGAAAAAGAAAATTATGAAGCTGATGATATTATTGGAACACTTGCTAAAAAAGCTTCTGAAAAGGAATGGGAAGTAAAGGTTTTTTCAGGCGATAAAGATTTACTACAACTTGTTTCGCCAAAAGTAACTGTTGCTTTGACGAGAAAAGGAATATCTAATGTTGATACATATGACGAAGCTGTTGTGAAAGAAAAATATGGTCTTACACCTAAACAAATTATAGATATGAAAGGATTAATGGGAGATCCTTCAGATAATATTCCTGGTGTACCGGGAGTTGGTGAAAAAACTGCCATTAAGTTATTAAAAGAATTTGGTTCGGTAGAGAAAGTTCTTGAGTCTATTGAGTCAATTTCAGGAAAAAAATTAAAAGAAAAGTTGGTAGAAAATAAACAACAAGCTTTAATGAGTAAAGAGTTAGCAACTATTTTTTGTGAGGCACCTGTTGATCTTTCTCTTGAGGATCTCACTTTTAGGGAGTATGAAGAAAAGAAAGTCGTTTCATTATTTAAAGATCTGGAATTTCAATCTTTATTACAGCGTTTTAGTACTGATGAAGTTGAAAGTGAAGAAACTATAGAAAAACTAGAATTTACAATTGTAGAAGAAATAAATGCTGAAATACTTGGAACTGATTCTGCTATCGTTATTGAAGTGTTTGATGAAAATTATCATCAAGCGGACATACACGGTATTGCAATTGTAAATGAACATGGACGTTATTTTATTCCGACAGAATTGGCGTTATCAAGTGATGTCTTTAAAACATGGGCAAAAGATAAAAATGCTAAGAAGGCAATATTTGATGCAAAAAAAGCAGTTGTAGCATTAGGGTGGAAAGGGGTAATCCTAGAAGGAATTAACTTTGATCTTTTCCTAGCATCTTATATCATTGATCCATCTGCCTCATCTCATGAAGTCGCTGATATTGCTAATAGAAAAGGAAAACGTATTGTGGCTAATGATGAAACGATTTATGGAAAAGGGGCAAAGCGATCGGTTCCAAGTATCGAAGTTTTAGCTGAACACCTCGTTAATAAAGCCAATACAGTATACACATTAAGACAAGAAATAGTAGAAGAATTAGTCAAAAACCAACAGAAAGAGCTTTATTATGAATTAGAAATGCCGCTCTCAATTATCTTAGGGAAAATGGAGATGGATGGGGTAAAAGTTGACGTAGAACAATTAAAAAATATGGGAAAAGATTTAAATACACAGTTAAAGAAACTTGAACTGGAAATTCACGGGTTAGCAGGCGTACAGTTTAATATTAATTCACCTAAACAATTAGGTGAGGTATTGTTTGAAAAGCTAAATTTACCCGTGATCAAAAAAACAAAAACTGGAGCGTCGACTTCTGCAGATGTGTTAGAAAAGTTGGCAGATAAACATGAAATCATTCCAAGTATTCTTCACTACCGACAATTGGGAAAACTTAATTCTACTTATATAGAAGGTTTACTAAAAGTTGTACACAAAGATACTCATAAAATTCATACGATGTTTAATCAGGCATTAACACAAACAGGTCGTTTAAGTTCTACAGAGCCTAATTTGCAAAATATACCAATTAGATTGGAAGAAGGTCGGAAAATCCGAAAAGCATTTGTGCCATCGAAACCGAATTGGATTATGTTTGCTGCTGATTATTCTCAAATTGAGTTACGTGTGTTAGCCCACATTGCCAATGATAGTAATTTAATCGAAGCCTTTAATAAAGGTCTAGATATTCATACCAAAACAGCAATGGATGTTTTCCATGTTGTTAATCAAACAGAAGTAACTGATCTGATGAGACGAAGTGCGAAGGCAGTTAACTTTGGTATTGTTTATGGTATTAGTGATTACGGTTTATCTCAGAGTTTAGGTATTACTCGTAAAGAAGCTGGTAATTTCATCGAGCGCTATTTAGATAGCTTCCCAGGAGTAAAAGAGTATATGGAAAACATCGTACAAGAAGCAAGGGAAAACGGTTATGTGACAACGTTACTTCACCGACGTCGTTTTTTACCTGAAATTACTAGTCGAAATTTTAATTTGCGTAGTTTTGCTGAAAGAACAGCAATGAATACTCCAATTCAAGGAACTGCTGCTGACATTATTAAAAAAGCAATGGTTGATATAACTGAAAGAATTGAGAACGAAGGTATGGAATCTAAGTTATTATTACAAGTTCACGATGAATTAATTTTTGAGGCTCCTAAAGAAGAATTGGAAAAACTAAAAGAAATAGTTCCTGAAGTGATGGAAGGGACAATTGAGCTTAAAGTACCACTAAAGGTGGATTATGCATTTGGTGATTCGTGGTATGATGCGAAATAAGCTAATTAATGTTTTTTCATAAATTGACTGGTTATGTTGCCTTATACAGTCATGAACAGTAGAAACAGCATGTTATAATTGTTATTTTTACGACGATCATCTAATGTAAGTGGACACCCGCGTAGTAAATAGTTCCTAAAAGCTATAGGATAATACTTAACGTCAAATAGTGTTTTTTACTGTTCATTAAGGTTGGAAAAAATAATATTGTATAGAGTATCTTTAGGAGGTGATCGTATGCCAGAATTACCTGAAGTGGAAACGGTAAAGAGGACATTACAAAAATTGGTTATCGGTAAAACAATTAAAGATATTACAGTACATTGGGGAAAAATTATTAAACGTCCAGATGATGTAGCTCAGTTTCGTCATCTTTTAATAGGTCAAACTATTATTAATGTAGAAAGAAGAGCAAAGTTTTTAAAACTTATCTTTAATGATTATGTTGTTGTTTCCCATCTACGTATGGAAGGGCGATATGGCCTGTACAAAGTGGGAGAACCAATAACTAAACATACCCATGTTATTTTTTCATTTACTGATGGGACTGAACTACGCTACCAAGACGTTAGAAAATTTGGAACGATGCATTTGTTTATAAAAGGTGAGGAAGAATGTCAATTACCACTTGTCCAATTAGGGATTGAACCTTTTGATAACCTTTTTACCCCAAAGAAGTTAAAAGAACTATTCGAAGGGACAAATAGAAAGGTCAAGGTGACCCTCTTAGATCAAACAAAACTAGTTGGTTTAGGGAATATTTATGTGGATGAGGCTTTATTTCGTTCAGGAATATACCCTGAACGAATTGGTAAGGAATTAACCCAAAAAGAATTGAAAAAGCTCTACCAAGAAATTAAAGCTACATTACAAGAAGCGATCAATATGGGGGGGAGTTCAGTAAAGTCTTATGTAAACGGTCAAGGTGAAATGGGAATGTTTCAACAAACTCTTTTTGTTTACGGGAGAAAAGGCGAACCTTGCAAAAGGTGTGGTACTGAGATTGAAAAAACAGTCGTTGGTGGTAGAGGTACACATTTTTGTCCTAAATGTCAGAAAAAATAATATTAAACAAAGAAACGAATAGTAATTTAGATTTTCCGAATGAGAAAGCCCAACTGTTTTTTTTTTGATAGTTTATTAAGTTTCATGGAATCATCATTATTGAAAATTAAAAAAGTAAGTACGTTGGATGGGCTCTAACCATATACTATCGTATCAGTGGTTGGAAGGAGCTTTTAAATATGGTAGAAATTCTTTCCTTACTTTTATTAGCATTGGCCGTAAGTCTTGATAGCTTTGGTGTAGGATTAACATATGGTTTAAGAAAAATGAAGCTTCCTTTTAAATCTTTACTTTTTATTGCTTCATGTTCAGCCATTTCAATTCTTATTGCAATGACAATAGGAAATTGGATTCAAAAATATCTATCTGCTAGCGTGGCAGAAAGTATTGGTGGGTTAATTTTAATCATAATAGGTGCATGGGCACTTTATCAAATTTATCGCCCAGCTAAAAGAGATGAAAAAAATAAAGATGATCACGTAATCTTAAATTTTGAAATTAAATTATTAGGAGTAGTCATCAAAATCTTGAGAAAACCAATGGTTGCCGATTTTGATAATTCAGGAACAATTACAGGAAGAGAAGCATTTATGTTAGGGATTGCACTGTCCTTAGACGCCTTTGGTGCTGGTATAGGAGCTGCCTTAATAGGCTTCTCTCCGATAATTATGGCACTTAGTGTAGCTTTTATGAGTGCTTTATGTGTAACTTTTGGAATGAAAAGTGGCTATATTTTTTCAGATTCAAAAACTATTCAAAAATTTTCATTTGTTCCAGGTTTATTATTAATTATACTAGGAATATGGAAATTGTGAATTGTAACAAGGAGTAGTTGTTATGATTATTGGTTTAACTGGTGGAATTGCCAGTGGTAAAAGTACAGTGTCTAACATGGTAAAAGATGAGGGAATACCAGTTATTGATGCTGATATTGTAGCAAGAGAAGTAGTCCAAATTGGAGAAGAGGCTTATGAAAAAATCGTGAGCTATTTCGGAATAGAGGTTACAAACAGTGATGGTACTTTAGATAGAAAAAAACTTGGGGCTATTGTTTTTAATGATGAGGAAAAACGGTTAGCTTTAAATGAGATTGTCCATCCATTAATAAGAAATCGAATGGAAAACAAGGTAGGGGAACTAATAGAAAAAGGATATAAAACAATTGTACTTGATATTCCGTTATTATTTGAAAGTAAATTAACTAATTTGGTAGATAAAATTATTCTTGTTTATGTTGATGAGGACCTACAAAGGAAGAGGTTGCAAAATAGAGATCAGTTTTCTGATGAGGAAGTAGAAGTCAGACTGAAAGCACAATTTCCATTAAAAGAAAAGATCAAGTGGGCTGACGAAGTAATTCACAATCATGGATTACTAAGCGATACAAAAGAACAATTATTAACTATTTTGATTAAGTGGAATTGCTTACCCGCACATAAGCACTCTGCTCACACCATAATACCTAAGTGAAATGGGAATTTTAGAGCTTGATGAGTCTTATCCGCAGAACATGTTCAAGTTCCTCGAGGAATGGGACCGATCAATGTTGGCAAATTTGTAACTGCATTATAATTTGAAAAAGCTAAGAGGTGTATTTTACACCTCTATTTTGCATCTTAAATAGCAATTTACTATATTTTCTATTATAATTTAACTATACATAATTAATTGAGGTGAGGATATGGGAATTAAAGATAAAATTAATAAGTTTATCTCTGCTCACACGGAGACAAAGGAAAAACATGTAGATAAAGATCTACAAACAAGATACTACAAGACAATGAAAGATAAGGCTTTTAACGAATTACTTAATATATTTGATCAAAATTCTAATTTTAAAGTAAAGTCAAGTTCTGTTGACCGTGGAGAGATTATTGTTGATGGAATTGGAAAGAAAAGAATATTCGTCATTGCTACAGTTGTTATGGTAGCACCGAACAGAACGGCAATTGATTTTGCAGTCACTACTGAGACCGTTCTTCCTATGGACTTTGGATATAGTGCAACAGTAATTAAATCACTTTATCAAAAAGTTGATCAACAATTAGAATATGTTGGTTCTGGTTTAGGTGATCAACTTATGAAATAGCTGCAAGGTTAGGTGTTCTTCTACACACTAAACTTCTTCTTGTACTTCTTGTCATTTTTATATAAGATTAAAAGGACAAGATTTATTATTACGAAAGCTAAGTTTATTGTTCAAGTTCCTATAAATTTAATTGCTCCTACGAAATACAATGATTTTATTTAATTGAATTGGACAATGAGCTTGTTTCAATTAATACAACAAAATAAACGGCGCATAAGAGTTTTTTGCGTTTAACTAATTTTGGAGATGATAGGTATGCGATGTCCAACCTGTAATCATAACGGAACACGGGTTTTAGATTCACGCCCAAGTCATGAAGGGCGTTCTATTAGAAGAAGGCGCGAATGTGAAATCTGTAATTTTCGTTTTACAACATTTGAAACTGTTGAAGAAACACCGCTAATAGTTGTTAAGAAAGATGGTAACAGGGAAGAGTTTAGTAAAGAAAAAATTCTACGTGGGCTTATTAGGGCCTGTGAGAAAAGGCCTGTTCCTTTACAAACACTAGAAGATATTGTCGGTAAGGTAGAGAAATCGCTAAGAAGTGCTGGTTCAGCTGAAGTGAAAAGTGAAGATGTTGGCGAGATTGTTATGGAATACTTAGCCAAAATTGATGATGTAGCCTACGTTCGTTTCGCATCTGTTTATCGCCAGTTCAAAGATATCAACGTTTTTATCGATGAATTAAAAGATCTTCTACAAAAGGCAGAAAAAAATAAATGCGAGCTTAAGATATAATAATCTTAGCTCTTTTTTTTTATGAAAGGTCATTTATAACGTAACTGCATGCTTCATTGGTTTTTTTAGATGGATTTGTACATTTTTTCCCGAAATGGCTTTAAAAATTAATCGTTTTTATCTAAAGTTTAAGAGAAAAAGTGTTAAAATAGATAAGTAAATTTATAGATACAGGTGATTAGAGAATGACGTTACATTGGATGCATTTATTACCCGTTGATCGATATGTCGTTCGTATGAACTGCTTCATTAATGAAGCAGATAAAAAAATTATTACACTCTTATATCAACCGCTAATTGGAGCAGTTGCTCATAGTATATACTTTGCATTATTAAGTGAACTTGAAAATGATCAATACACATCTACAGAGACAACTCATAAGACGTTGATGACAATGCTAGGAATTCCTTTAGATAAAATTTATGAGGAAAGAAAAAAGTTAGAAGCAATTGGACTTTTAAATGTTTATAAGAAAAAGCAAGATGATGATATTACTTATTTATACCAATTACAAAAGCCGTTTAGTCCTTTAGAATTTTTTAAAGACGATGTTCTTAGTGTTTATTTATATAATAGAGTTGGGAAGTATCGCTACCTTCAACTGAGGGAACGATTTACATTAGATAAAATAAATAATGAGGCTTTTGAAGAAGTTACTCATTCATTTAGTGATGTTTTTACATCATTACACCATTCTGAAATCTCATCCCACCAAGGTGAGGTAGCAGCTTCACTAACACTGGTAGAAGAAAAAGAAATTATCACTAATGGCGAAGGAGAAAGTTCTTATACTATTTTGGAAGAAGCTTTTGACTTTTCGTTATTATTAGCACATTTATCGAATTTAATTAATCCAACAAAATTATTAAATAATAATGTAAAGGATACAATTGTTCGTTTAGCATTTGTGTATAGAATTGACCCTTTAGAAATGAGTAAGATCGTACAGGATTCATTAACACAGAATGATACTGTTGATCTTGATGAGTTAAGAGTAAAGGTGAAAAATTGGTATCGGTTTACGCATGAAAGTGAGCCACCAGCACTAGGTTTACGAGTCCATCCAGAAAAGTTTAGGATAATGGTAGGAAAAGCTCCTACCTCAGAAGAAGAAGAAATGATTTTACATTATGAAACAGTATCACCATTAACGCTTTTAGAAAGTAAGTCTTCTGATGGAGCGAAAGTACCTTTAACCGATATGAAAATTGTTGAAGCATTAATACTAGATTACAAGCTTCTGCCTGGTGTTGTTAATGTCCTCATAGATTATATACTTGAGATTAACAACATGAAATTAATAAAATCTTATGTTGAAAAAATTGCTGGGCAATGGGCTAGAAAAAATATAAAAACAGTAAAAGAAGCAATGGATTTGGCAAAAGAAGAATATAAAAATAGCGGAAAGTTGGAAAAAGGTGTAAAAGAGGTAGCTGTTACGAAAGAAAAACAAACTACAAAGCGCCAAAACAATAACCGCTATATTAAAAAAGACCGACTTCCTAAATGGTTAACCGAAGAGAAAAAAGAGAAAAACTTAGTTGAAGACAGTGATATCTCAAAGATGAAAGAGGAACTTGAGACAAAGTTAAAACAATTAAAATTACAGAGAAATAGGGAGGATAGCTAATGGAATCAATTCAGCAAACGCTCCAAAAAATGAAAAACTCTAATAGCATTTTAGATAGATTTCAACGTTTAAAAGAAGAGGTTCTATCTGATAAATTAATTTTGGAATTTATCCAATCTAATCCTACCCTCTCAGAACATGAATTAGATCGTAATGTTTCTCGCCTTTTTGAATTTCGTAACGAGCGTAAAAATTGCACAAATTGTTCAAGTTTGCAAGAATGTCCTAATTTGATGGGAGGCTATCAGCCAGAATTGTATACTGAACGTGGGCAAATTTTGATTCGTTATAACGTCTGTGCTAAGAAGAAAAGCGCAGATGAACGAAAACGTCAGCAAACCCTAATTAAAAGTTTATATGTACCTAAAGAAATATTATCTGCTACCTTTGATCAACTTGACCAAGATAATCGTTCAAGACTTGTGGCAATTGCAAAAGCTGTTGAATTTGCAACAACAACAAATCCAGGTGAAAACGGAAAAGGACTGTATCTACATGGACAATTCGGTGTCGGGAAAACGTTCATTATGGGAGCTATTGCAAATGAATTAGCAGAAAGAAATATTTCGTCAATGTTAGTATATACACCTGATTTTTTCCGAGAGCTAAAAAGTGGTATTCATGACGGGTCTTATAATGAAAAATTAGAAATTGTAAAAAGTATACCTGTTTTGATATTAGATGATCTTGGTGCTGAAACAATGTCAAGTTGGGTAAGAGATGACATTTTAGGTGTTATTTTACAATATAGAATGCTAGAAAAACTTCCGACTCTATACACGTCAAATTATGATTATGAAGAACTCGAAGAACACCTATCGTATTCTCAAAAAGGTGGAATAGAACAATTGAAAGCGAAGCGAATTATGGAACGTATCCGGCATTTTGCTGAACCGGTTTCTGTAGAAGGAACAAATAGAAGGGGCTATTAGTGAATAAACTATTCTTATAAACTAATTCTCAGTTTTAGATTCTAGATTATTAAAAAATATGTTACGATATTCAAAGATATAATTATTAATATAGTGTTAATAGGTTAAAATTACGAAGGTTTAAACTTATGTAACCTTAGTTTTCTAGGACTTATCTACGTAGATATGGGGGTTTTTTGATGACTATAGATCATATTCTAGAACGTGCAATTAATGGTAAACGATTAACAATTGAAGATGCTATTTATCTATATGAAAGTAATGAAGGGGAGAAAATCGGAGCGGCTGCTAATGAAGTGATGAAAAAGTTTCATCCAGATCCAGTAACTACATTTGTTATTGGTAGAAATATAAACTATACGAATTACTGTGATACGTATTGTCGTTTTTGTGCTTTTTATCGGCCGCCAGGACATGAAGATGGCTATGTATTAGAAGGTGATGTTATTTTTGATAAAATCCAAGAAACGCTAGACGTTAATGGAACTGAGATTTTGATGCAAGGTGGAACGCATCCAGATCTTTCATTTAGCTACTATACTAACTTATTAAAAGGTATAAAAGAACGTTTTCCAACAATTACGATGCATTCATTTTCTCCAGCAGAAATTTGGAAAATGGTTGAAGTTTCAGGATTAAGTTTAAAAGAAGTATTGTTACAACTTAAAGAGGCAGGTCTTGATTCAGTTCCGGGCGGTGGAGCGGAAATACTAGATGATCGTACTAGGCGAAAAATTAGTAAGAAAAAAGGTTCTTGGGAAAAATGGATTGAATGCATGAAGATGGTAAAAACAGTTGGTATGCATGGTACTGCTACAATGGTTATTGGTTTTGGGGAATCATACCATGAGCGTGCGTTACATCTTCAACGTATACGTGATGCACAAGACGAGACAAACTGTTTTTTAGCTTTTATTCCATGGACGTTCCAGCCGGATAATACAAACCTTAAAGCTGATAAGATAACACCAGAAGAGTATTTGAAAAACTTAGCAATATCAAGATTGTTCCTCGATAACATTTCTAATTTCCAGTCATCATGGGTTACAATGGGTCCAGAAATTGGTAAGAAATCTTTATCCTATGGGTGTAACGATTTCGGTAGCACAATGATGGAAGAGAATGTAGTATCTGCAGCAGGTGCAACTCATAAAGTAAATACTAATTTGATTTTAAGATTAATTCGTGAAGCAGGAAAAGTGCCAGCTCAACGTAATACAAAGTATGAAATAATTCGATTATTTAAAGAAGAAGAAAACACAGATAAAGATTTTGTCATGCAAAACTAACTTTTGAGGGGAGAAGTAGATTATTTTTCTACTTCTCCTTTTTCTTTACAGTATCAGAATTTATAAGTTTCTAACTTGAAAACTGTCTAGCTCCAGGCGCCATCGGCTCGATCACTTCAGACAAGTTTCTGACTTCACTGACTTCCTGGATTGCTTCTTTGATGATGCTTCATGCAGCTTTGCTCCTGCGGTTACTCGTCGCACAAAACACTGCTTCGAGGAAGCTTGCTACGAAGCTATGCGAGAAGACGCAGAAGCACGCGGAAGCCAAAGAGCGGCTTCTGTCAAAGGCAGCCCCAGTGAAGCTACTACTTGGATTACTTCGAAGTGGCTTTGCGACGAGCAAACGGAGTGGCACAGGAGCAGCTGCTCGTGACCAAGGCGCTTGCGCTTTTCTTACTAGAAAACAATGATCTTCTGAAAATATTTAATCATTTTTTAGGATAAGCTCCCATATACATGTAAAGAAAAAAGAACACTAGGTGGAGTGTTTTCGTCTAATTGTTGTGGGAGGGGCTTTCATTGATAGAGATATATTTACAAAATAAGCTCGATCGTTACAAGCTATTTAAATATTTTAAGGTTGGACTCCATGCCTTTATCAAAAATGGAGTAGTCGAACTTTCATTAGCTAGTGATCGCTTGATTATTAAGGTAGATGAATCGTTTGATTTTCAAGAGACAATAAAGCCAGTATTAATTGAAGCACTGAAAAAGCATGTTATAGAAACAAAAGAAGAAATTTGGCTGTTAGATATAATAAAAAATGTTTTTTACTTTGAAGACTCTGAGGAACAAACACAAATATTAGCTATGGCTAAATCTATTCTTTCAGGAGAACGGTTAGAGCTTCCTGATGTCACAAAATTATTTTCTTGTGAGAACATAATTTACGATGCATTTAGGACCTTCTTAACGAGGAATTGTCAGTTTGATTATGAATCGTTTTTAACATTTCGATTAAAGAGTTATTTAGATAGGCTCATTGACTGTGTTGAAATGTCAATTGATGAGTATCAACTAGAACAAGAGTATCAAAACCTAGTTGAAAGTTTCAGGTATTATTTAAAAAAGCGTACCCCTAAATTATATTCTGTACATCTTCTGTTGGATGAAAGTTACACTTTCTTTGATGAAGTTTTTCAACAGATATCTGAAGAAAAACTTGAACAGTATTTAGATCGAGAAATAATTTTTGAAAAAGGGATTCCTATTCAAGAGATGGTAATTAGTCCGCTTGTAAGTATAGCTCCTAAGGAAATTCACCTGTATTGCGATGAAGTTAATAATGGGGTTGTACAATCAATTCAAAATATCTTTCAAGAACGAGTGAAACTTTATAACAAAGATTTTTTTGGGAAAATATCTATAAAATGAAGTTTTAGTTGTTGGAATAATGAATTGGACTTGATTTTCTATTTAGAAATTCATATAATACGTACATATGATAATTATATCCAACAACAGTTTTGATGAGGACATGAGTATTATTTTACGGTTCAAAGAGAGGGGAGTAGTAGCTGAGAGCTTCCTAACACGGAAATAACACTTACCACCTCTGAACTTCAGTAGGGAATTAATAGTATCTACTGACGGTTACAACCGTTATTTTCTCATGAGTCGCTTTTTCATAAGTTGAAAAAAGTGGGAAACGAGAGACGAGAAGGTCAAGGAAGCGAAACTATGAGCAACGAAGCGCATAATAAATGCGTGAGTAGCAGACCAGTAAGCTGACAAAGAGATTCGACGTCCGTCGTTACCAGATTTTTGAACATGATTGGCGAGAATGAGGGTGGAACCACGAGTCAGCACTCGTCCCTTTAGTTGGGATGAGTGTTTTTTGTTGTTTTGCCAAAAATTTCTTTTAAGATTTATAAAGGAGTGTTCGAAATGGAGCAAATAAAAGTAACTTTCCCTGATGGTGCAGTACGGGAGTATGATAAAGGAGTTACAACGGAAGATATCGCAGCTTCTATTAGTCCGGGTTTAAAGAAAAAGGCAGTAGCGGGAAAAATTAATGATAAAGTTTCTGATTTACTACTACCAATTACAGATGATGTAGCTGTGGAAATTGTTACTCTCGACTCTAAAGAAGGTCTAGAAGTATATCGTCACAGTACAGCACACTTAATGGCTCAAGCTTTAAAACGTTTATATCCTAATATCAAATTGGGGATCGGGCCAGTTATTGAAAATGGTTTCTATTATGATATTGATATGGAGCATGTTTTAAAACCAGAGGATTTACCAGCTATTGAAAAAGAGATGAAAAAAATTGTTAATGAAAACTTGAAAATTGAGCGAAAAGTTGTTACGCGTGAAGAAGCTTTAAGTATTTACGAAGAAATTAATGATCATTTAAAGTTAGAGTTAATTCGTGAACTTCCTGAAGGAGAAGAAATTTCTATTTACGAACAAGGTGAATTTTTTGATCTTTGTCGCGGTCCGCATTTACCTTCAACTGGAAAAATTAAAGCATTTAAATTAATGAGTATTGCAGGGGCATACTGGCGTGGGAATAGTGACAACCAAATGCTACAAAGAATTTATGGAACGGCGTTTCCTAAACAAGCAGAACTTGATGAATACTTACATTTCATTGAAGAAGCTCAAAAACGCGATCATCGTAAATTAGGAAAAGAATTAGAGTTGTTCATGTTTTCAGAGGAATCACCTGGCATGCCGTTTTATTTACCTAAAGGACAAATTGTTCGAACTGAATTAGAAGATTTTTCTCGTGAATTACAAAGAAAAGCTGGATATGATGAAGTACGTACACCCTTTATGATGAATCAACGCCTTTGGGAGCAATCGGGTCACTGGGAACACTACCATGAAAATATGTACTTCTCAGAAGTAGATAATACAAAGTTCGCTATGAAACCAATGAACTGTCCAGGGCATATGCTTATTTTTAAAAATGAACTTCATTCATATCGTGACCTACCGATCCGTATGGCAGAATTCGGACAAGTGCACCGTCATGAATTAAGTGGAGCATTAAATGGTATGATTCGTGTTCGTACATTCTGTCAAGATGATGCACATATTTTCGTTACACCACAGCAAATCGAGTCAGAAATTAAAGAAGTATTTGAGTTAGTTGATAAAATTTACAAAACGTTTGGTTTTGAATATTCTGTTGAATTATCAACTCGACCTGAAAATTCAATGGGTGACGATAAATTATGGGAGCAAGCGGAAAATGCTCTTCGTAATGTATTAGAAGATCTTCAATTACCATACCAATTAAATGAGGGAGATGGAGCGTTTTACGGACCAAAGATTGACTTCCATATTAAAGATGCTCTAAAGCGTAGTCACCAATGCGCTACAATTCAAGTTGACTTCCAAATGCCTGAGAAGTTCGATTTAACTTATGTTGACGAAAATAATCAAAAGGTTCATCCAGTTGTTATTCACCGTGCCATTTACGGCTCGATCGACCGTTTCTTTGGAATATTAGTAGAGCACTTTGCTGGTGCTTTCCCAACATGGCTAGCCCCAGTTCAAGTGGAAATTATCCCAGTAAACGACGTTCATCTTGATTATGCAAAAGAAGTGAAAGCAAAGCTTCAAGATGCTGGAGTTCGTGTTCATATTGATACACGGAACGAAAAAATGGGATATAAAATGCGCGAAGCACAAATGAAGAAAACACCTTACATTCTGGTATTAGGTGACAAAGAAATTGAAGAGAATGCAGTTAATGTTCGTAAATATGGTGAACAAAAATCAGAAGCAGTCGGACTTGAAACGTTTGTGTTTAATATTAAAGAAGAAATTGCTACAAGAAAAAATAACTTGATTTAAAGAAACTAAGGTGCCCTAAATATTATTTTAGGGCACCTTTCTTTTCATTAAACTGTTGAATTTACTACCGCCACTAATAACTATTTTTTACTATACTAAAATTAGTGCGTTAATTAATTTGCTGTTTTTTACAAGGCAGAAAGTATAAAGCTGTACAATTAAACGAGGAGGGAAATAATGAATACTCTGAGAGTAGTATTTTTCTCGCTTACTAAAATTATTATCGTCATTTTAATGACTGCTTGCTCACTGAATGAAAGCAAAACGTTTGTTGAATTAACAAATACACCAATTTCAGATAGGTCCGTAAGTGCAGGTAGTCTCGAAGAAGAGCCAATAAGGTTTGGTATAGTATCTATTATGTCTATCAGAGAAACACATCGCTTATATTATAAATTCAAGAAATACTTAGAGGAACAATTAGGTCGACCTATTGAAATCATACAAAAGCAAACGTACTCAGAGATGAAAGAACTTTTTGAAAGAAATGAAATTGATGCAGGTATTGTCTGTTCTTATTTAGCTGTTATTGGTAGTCGGGATGAGATTTTAGAAAAGATTGCCATGCCAGTAATAAATGGTGAAAAAAAGTTTACTTCCTATATCATTACTCAAAAAAATAGTGAAATAAACTCTCTAGAGGACCTTTACAATAAAAGCTTTGCTTTTTCCGACCCCCTGTCATATTCCGGATACCTTGTAACAAAATACGACATTATGAAAGGTGCGAATGATTTTAATACTTACTTTTCAAACACTTATTTCACTTATAGTCATGATAATACCATAATTGCAGTAGCAAATGGTTTGGTAGATGCAGGAGCAACACATAGTTCAATATTTGAAAAGTTAAAGAGGGGAAATAACCCAATCGTTGATAATCTAATCATTATTGGCGAAGGTGAACATGTTGGCCAATCACCAATCGTGGTTAATCCCAATATCGATAATGAATTAATAAAACAGTTAACAGATGTTGTACTAAACATGCACCTAAATGAAAAAGGGAAAGTTGCTTTAAATAAATTAAGCTATGATTATTTTGATTTACCTGAAAAAGAATTATATGAGCCGATTACTCAAATCCTCGAAGAAATTGAGAACTTAAAATGAAGAAAACAGTACAATTTATTATTACTAGTTTAAAAAATAAAAGTGTAAAAACAAAAATTCTTGGTATTACGATTGGGTTAGTTATATTAATGGGATTGACAAGTACAATCATACTTAGGGAAATTTTGGTTGTGAAACTTAGCGAAGACCTTGATCGCCGAGCTATTTCTATAGCTAGTGATGTTAGTTCCAGAAGTATTGATCATATAATTTTAAGAGATATTTATAGTTTTCATACTTTATTACAAGATACAATGAGCAATAATCCAGACATCGAATATATCTTTATTGTCGATCAAAATTTTGAGATGATCATCCATACTTTTGGTTCTAATTTTGAAGTGTCTGACGAACTCTTAAATGTAAATATGATAGATACAAATGGTGATATTACAAATACGCAGTTAGTTGTATTTGAATCAGAAACGGGAAAAATTCACGATGTGATTGCTCCTATTTTTTCTGGCGATGCTGGGTTTGTAAGAGTAGGATTAAATGAAAAACAAATTTACAACACCATTGACGAAATTACATTTTTGCTTGTTATGGCTACCATTATTATTGGAGGGCTTGGATTTGTTATTGCATTCATATTAACGAAATATATGTATCGTGATTTAACACAACTAATGCATACAACACAACAAGTAGGAAAAGGAAATTTGGATTGTAAAGTAGATATAGAATGTAAAGATGAAATAGGGATGCTTGCTAAAGAAATTAATACAATGATCGAACGTTTAAATGATAAAAATGAAGAAAATAATCGTTTTACAAAAGTATTAAAAATGAGAAATAATGAACTTTCCTTACTACACCAACTTGCTGTTGGATCGACGGATATTGCCCATTTTGAAAAACTTCTAGAGAGTACAGCAGAACGTTTAATTGAGGAGCTTGGATTAAATAGTTGTTTCATTGAAATCTTACTTGGCGGGGAAAGTCTTTCTACGTATAAAGGTAGTAAATGGTGTACAAATTGTACTAGTTTTGAAGAAAAACTAGTCTTAGATTCTAAGCATTTCTTCATTCCTTTTAAAACAAAGGGGAAAAAAATTGGTCAGATTTTAGGCTGTTTTGAAAATGATCCAGATGATACAACAGTAAAATTTTTGACCTCTTTTGCTAGGCAGCTTACTGTCATTGCTGAAAATGCTGAACTTTGGAAGGAAATAAAATATAAAGAAGAACTGCGATTGAAGCTTTTGGATCGAGTACTTACTGCTCAAGAGGAGGAAAGAAAACGGATTGCTCGTGAATTACATGATGAAACGAGTCAATCGATAACTTCTATTATAGTTGGATTAACTCTTTTGGAGGAGTATGATATACCATCTTCGATGCAACAAGAGATTATTGACCTTAAAGAGGTTTCCCAACGAACACTCGATGAAGTTCATTATCTTTCATGGTCATTAAGGCCGAGTGTTCTTGATGACTTAGGATTAATGCCAGCGATTAAAAAGTACGTCATTGAATATATGAAAAAATTCACAATTGATGTTGACATTCAAGTAATTGGATTTAAACAAGTGCGACTTTCTTCTATATATGAAGTTACGATATATCGTGTTATTCAAGAAGCGTTAACAAATGCAGCCCGACATGCAAATTCTGATAATATTAGTATTATTTTAAAGCATGTAAATGGAGTAGTTTCAGTTATCATTGAAGATGATGGAGAAGGATTTGACGTAAATAAAACCTTAAATGGTAAATTAACAAAGAATCATTTAGGACTCAAAGGAATGCAGGAAAGAATAGAGTCAATAGGTGGGAAACTAGTGATTGAATCGAACACTGGTATAGGCACTACAGTATACATGAAAGATATCATGATTGGAGATGAAACGGGTGGCGAAGCCGAAAATAATGCTAGTTGATGATCATGGGGTTTTATTATCTGGGATAGAGCTATTACTGTCAAAGATAAACGAGTGGGAGATAATAGGTACTGTTTCAAGTGGTGAAGAAGCTGTAGAAAAGGTCTTCGTTTGGAACCCAGATTTGATACTGATGGATATTTCGATGCCTGGAATTGGTGGAATAGAAGCAACAAAACAAATTAAATTATCACACCCAAAAGTGAAAATATTAATGTTAACCATGTATTCTGAAGAGGATTATTTTAAGAAAGCTTTAAAGGCCGGTGCTTCTGGCTATGTACTGAAAAAAGCAGTTGATACAGAATTGATTTCTGCTGTAAGAACTGTACTTCAAGGAGAAACTTACATTTATCCTACTTTATCAAGCTTTCTATTAAAGGGTTTTTTTGGGGAGCAGAATGAAGATCATTCAAAGAAATCTCCTTTAAGTAAGAGAGAAAAACAAGTATTAAAGTACGTTGCTTTAGGATTTACGTATCAAGAAATAGCTGATCAATTATATGTTAGTGTCAAAACTGTTGAAACACATAAAGCCAGGATATCGGAAAAATTAAATTTAAAGAAACGATCAGAACTGGTCCGCTATGCAGTAGCGCAAGGTCTAATTTCTATTCATGATTAAAAGTCAGGGGACTTCTCCTGACTTTTAATCTTTTTTATTTATTAAGAGTTATCGCTTTGAAATGTCTGTAGGGGAAAACCCCGATTGTTGTAGGGTATAAGTAGAGGTTTTGTTAAAATCATTCAGGGATTAGACTAAGTAAAAAGGTGGCTTTCACTGATAACAGATTATGTAATAATATGTGAAAATATGAACAAGGACTTACTAAGAAAAACAGTAGGTCAATAATTTTCAATCATTTAATTCATTAAAGGGAGGGGAAGGAATGAAGAAATTACGGTTATTGGTTATATCAATTGTTTTATTATTTTTGGTAGCAATTGCTACAGGCTGTCAAACCAATACATCTGTTGGTGGTCAACCGGTACAACCGACATTTCCTACAGAGCCAAGCGAAGAAGTAGTAGACCTTATAACCTATGGTTCTTATTATGATAAGTTTGTTGGACCTGAAAGATGCATGGATTGCCATGAAGAAAAATACGAAAAATGGGAAACTTCTTGGCACACAGCTAAAACGACGGAAGGGCCAAATCTTGGGTCTTACGAGTATGTTTGGGATTGGGTTTTTGATCAGTGGGAACAAATGGATTCATATTTAATTCTTGACCAAAAAGACAGCAATACCATTTATTTAAGCACAAAGAAATATGAATTAGCTGAAGTTGATTATGTAGTAGGTAGTGTTAGAAAGCAACGATATATGGTTTATTACGATGGATCACCGCAAGAAGCTTACTTAGCAACTACTGAAGATGGTGGAATTAGTTGGAATTTGGATAAGTCCGAAAAGGTTCATTTTGAAGGTAATAAAGAACGGGCTGGATATAATTTCTTATTTCTAGAATTAACTCCGAAACAAGAAATTAAAACTTACGGAACATGGCGTTCATGGCAAGAACAGTGTATCGCTTGTCATACTACTGGATTCGATCCAGATGCTTGGGAAGAAGCAAAAGAGGAATATATTAACGGAGAACGCGAGGATTTAAGAGAAACTTTTACTGTAGATACACGTGTAAGTTGCGAATCCTGTCACGGCCCAGGCTTAGAGCACGTATATTATCCGTTACGTGAAGGTACAATCATTAACCCAGTAACAATGGATGGTGATGTTGATACGCGTAAACTTGTCTGTGAACAATGTCATACACGAAACCAAACAAATCTTATGTATGGAAATGGTTCAAATGATTTCCGTGGATTCCAGTTAGGTGTTCATGATTTTAATGACTATTTGAATATTATTCAATATACGCGGCCAGCATGGGGTGAGGGTAATCGTCAAGTTTCTATTGATGGTAAAGGTCGCCGTGACCACCAACAAGACATGGACATTCGCCTGCAAGATCATATTAAAGGTGGAGAAACGATCCACGGATCTATGACTTGTTTTGATTGTCATGATGCTCATAATGTAGGAAATAACCCAGATAACTTACGAACTTTTGGTGATACACCTATAGCTAATTGTCTCACATGTCATGGACTAGAGTCTGAAGAAATGATGAAAGCTCTAGATGGTAGAACTGGTTGGGATAGTTACGGATTCGGAAACTGGAAAAATGAAGGTGGCCGTGTGCCAAACAAACAGCACATCTTTAATATTGACGAGGAAGGCAGAAGTTTTGGGTTGTCCCCAGATCAATATATTTGGGCACTAAAGCTTGATGGTGATGCTTCACTAAAAGAGGATTGGCTACCAATTTGGCCATGGGAAAAAGATCTATATAGAGAGAAAGGTCAAAGAGTATCTGTTGGGGCTGAACCTTGGAATCAGTAGCTTTATATATTGATTAACACAATAGGGTACTAATCATATTTAGTACCCTATTAAAATAAAAGTTTTGTTGTTATAAGAAAAATAAAAAGGAGGGGAAACGATGAAAACAAAGGTTTCACGTCGCGCTTTTTTAAAGAAGACTGCAACCTTATGTTCTGGGGCAGCAATACTTTCAAGTGGGTTATTATCACTTACTAGTTTAGTAACAGCATCTAATGGAAATACCGTAAAAGTTAAATTTGGTATGATCATTGACAATACGAAATGTATTGGCTGTGGTCTATGTCAGGAAGCTTGTGCTACTAGACATGAGCTGCCAGAAGGTGAGTATTTTATTAAACTCTATAAGGAATACGAACGAGGAACGTATCCTAATATCATTGTAGAGAATATTACTACACAATGCAATCATTGTGAGAATGCCCCATGTGCTAGAATCTGTCCGACTGGAGCAACATATTTAAATGATCAGGGTATCATGGTTATGAATGCTAAGAAGTGCATTGGCTGTAAAGGGTGTATCACTGCTTGTCCTTATAACGCAAGAATTTGGAGTGAAAAGTTCGGAACTCCTGAAAAATGTAATTTCTGTGATGGGTTCGTACAGGCTGGTAAGGATCCGGCGTGCGTAACAGCATGTCCTCGAGAGGCACGTATTTTTGGAGATTTAAATGACGTAAATAGTCAGATTAGTAAAAATATTATTGAACGTCGACTTGAGCCATTAAAGCCTGAACTTGGAACGAAACCGAAAATTTATTATGTGAGACATAAGTAAAGGAGGAACGAAAGATGACTGAAATTGTTCAACAAAAGTCAGAACTACCTAAAAGTCCTAAAAGTAGTACTCCTTTACTAGTGATTACGGGTGTTTTACTTGCTTTATTTATTTATGGTGCGATAGTAACGCTCGCTAAAGGTCATCATGCATGGGGTACAACCGAGGAAGTATTATGGGGATTATTAATCTCTGCGTATGTATACTTTGCTGTTGGATGTACAGGGTTATGTCTCTTATCAACATTAGGACACCGAGTATGGATCCTCCGTCTTGTTTTTGGAGACACAAAGTTTACAAACACAAAAGAATTTGAAGATATGGGAATAAAGCCGATCATTTTGGCTATTACATTTTTGTCTACAGCCTTTCTTGTTCTTGCACTAGAGCTTAAGTATCCTCTTAACTTGGCAATTTATGCCGTATTATCACCGAATTTCCAATCAGCGTTTATTTGGATGGGTTACTTATATGGAATTTACTTAGTGTTTTTAATCGCTGAAGTTTTTTTTCATATGAGAAATAAAGAAAAGATAGTAAAAGTATTCGCAGTACTAGCAATTACTACTGGATTAGCTGCAACTAGTAATTTAGGCGCAGTTTTCGGTACGATGCCAGGGAGAGCTTTCTGGACTTCACCTTATTTACCTATATTGTTTATATTTACGGCATTATTAACTGGGGCAGCCGCATTACTCATATTGTTTTATTTCACAAGTGAGAGAACTAGAGAACAGCTCGTTCCGTATTTAAGTAAATTATTAGTATTGTTTATAATCGTTGTTCTTATTTTAACTATTTGGAATATACTCAGTGGTTTGATTGGGCAATCTCCTGAAAGATACGAAGCTACAATGTATTTGCTAACAGGTAGTTTAAGTATAAGTTTTTGGGTGTTTGAACTTGGATTTGGTCTTCTACTACCATTGTTGATTGTACTAACAGTAAAAGATCCTCGGAGTTTAATGGCTGCCGGTGTAATGGTATTAGTTGGAATGGCATTTGCACGTCATAATCTCATAACGGCAGGGCAAATCGTATCGCTAAAACCAGAAGTAAACGCTCCCGTTACGTTGTTAAGCTACACACCAACATTCGTTGAGTATAGTATGGTGATCGGTGCTCTTAGTATGATATTTATAGGGTATTTCTTAGGAATAAAGTTAGTAAATAAATATCACAAAGCTCATTGATTTAATATTAAAAATATATTTATACGATAAAAGGTGAATTCAAAGCTCGTAAAACCAAGGCTTTGAATTCACTTTTTAGTAGGTGAAGATATATGATATTTTGAAGCTTGGCTGATGCTAGTTGATATGGGTATTTTAAGTAGCTTTTTCTAAAAAGTAATTTTATGACCTTCTAATGTAATATTTTTCAAAATTTTTAGTTTGTTATTTCGTTTGGATTTGATATAGTATTTCTCATAAGGGTAAGTTAATTCTTCTGGTAAATCATTGGCTTTTATTTCTGCTTTCACTTGTGTAAGCAGTGATTGAAATTCAATTTCCACATCATCCTCTAACTTTTTGCCTCGCTCTATATAGTTGAACAATAGTGGTAGCGTTATTTCTCCTTTTTCTTTCTTATTATGATACTCTACATAGGCTTCATCAATTAATGAATTCAATTGTAATATCGCTCTTCTTTCAATATCCTCAAATTTAGGTAGATACTTTTCTTCTAGAAATTCTGGCGAGATAGCAGATGCTGAATGACTAAATAGTGTAGTAAAAAGAATAGTTAATAATAAGTATTTTTTCACTTTATCACCTTCATAATTAGTAAAAATTTTTGTGCAAGTAAAAGCTCAACTCATAGTTTTATCCAAAAATTGCTTTAATATTTTATGAATTTTATTATACAGATTTACGTGACTATGTTACTATATCTAGTTGAATTGGTGCGTTTTTAACTAGATATAGCATGTTATCGCTGGATTAATGAAATTATTAGGTACACTAATTAATATGATAAATAATTACACTTTTCGACATTGATAAATGAGTGGTAGACTTACTATGCCGATAAAAGCGAAATACTCTATATTTTATGTTGAGAGGTTTTCTTCTCAAGGGGGAATTTTTTTGAGTAAGGATTTGATTGATACATTTAAACGTAGTACATCGACAAATCTTGTCTATGAACTTAAGCGCGAGCTAACAAAATTAAATATAAATAGTCCAATGGTAGAAGAAATATTAGGTGAGTTATCTGATCTTAGCTATGCCCACGATCAATCAACCATTGTTGCAACAACAGATAAAAACGGTACAATTTTAAGTGTTAATGATACATTTTGCAAAATTTCTAAATATTCGAGAGAAGAATTAATTGGGAAAAATCACAGGATATTAAAATCTAACCATCACGCAGATGATTTTTATGCGGATATGTGGAAAACAATTACTAGTGGGAATGTTTGGCATGGTGAAGTGAAAAATCGGGCAAAGGATGGAACCTTCTATTGGGTGAAAACTTCCATTTTTCCTTATTTTCGTGAGAATGGAGTTCCATATAAATTCGTATCAATTAGAACTGATATAACAGAAGGAAAGCTTTATGAAGAACAAGTACGAAGATTACTAAAAAATGATTTCTTTCAAGTGGTGGGAAATTTAGATAACTTTGTATTTAGGTTAAAAAAAATAAATAAAGATTACGTTTTTACTTTAATTGCTGGAAAACTAGCAGAAGAACTAGGACTATACAAAAATAATGTTATTCATTCTTCTATTTCGAAAGTTTTACCGCAAGTAATTTTAGATAAATTTTTATACTATGTAGAAAAAACTTTTACAGGGAAGAAAAGTAAGTTTGAATTAAAAAATAATAATAAGCATTTGTATATAACACTTTCGCCATTTTATCGAGAGAATGAAATACAAGAAATAGTTGGATCGGTAAATGATATTACAGAATTAAAAAATTCTGAATTAACGGTTCAACATATGGCTTATCATGACACACTCACTAATTTACCGAACAGAAGAATGTTGGATCTTAATTTAACTCAACATATACAAACGGCTAGGGAAACTAATAAAAATGTTGGAGTAATGTATATTGATTTAGATCATTTCAAACATATAAATGATTCGTTAGGTTACCAGGTAGGGGATTATGTATTAATTTTGGCAGCACATCGTTTAAAAAAAGTAGAGTTAACCAATTATATTGGTGATTATATGCTTTATCATCTCGGTGGCGATGAGTTTTTATTAGTCATTTATGACTTTAAAGAAGATGATGTAGTTAAAGCATGCCAATACTTATTAAAAAAATTTGAAAGTCCATTTTTATATAAACAAGCTGATATACACCTAACAATAAGTATAGGTATCAGCGCTTACCCATCATCTGGGGATACCTCTGAAGACCTAGTGAAAAACGCAGATATTGCATTGTACAATGCTAAAGAAAAGGGTAAAAATACGTATATGTTCTACACCGATGAGATGAATAAGAAGTTAGTCAAAAAATTACAAATAGAAAATGAATTAAGGAAAGCATTAACAACAAACAAGCAGTTAATGCTGCACTATCAACCACAGGTTGACTTAAAAACGAATAAAATTGTTGGTGTAGAGGCACTTATTCGCTGGCTTCATCCAGAAAAAGGCTATATCCCACCTTTAGAATTTATACAAGTTGCTGAAGAAACTGGTTTAATTATCCCCTTAGGAGAATGGGTGTTAAAAGAAGCGGTTACTGAAATTAAAAAGTGGCAACAGCTTGGTTTTGATAATATAAGAGTGGGTGTTAATATTTCGAATAAACAATTCCAACATCCTAGTTTTATAAACGATTTATCAAAATTGTTGGAAAAAACTAGGGTCAACCCGAGTTTATTAGAGCTAGAAATAACAGAGAATAGTTTATTAGAAAATACTAAAGCAACGGTTGAGACATTAACCCAATTAAAAGAATTAGGAATTCAAATTGCTATCGACGATTTTGGTACAGGATATTCTTCGTTAAGTTATTTGCAAACATTTCCGATAACTACTTTAAAGATTGATCAAACTTTTGTTTATCATTTACCTGACAATAAGGGTGATCGAGCAATTGTATCTTCAATAATAAATTTGGCACATAATTTAGGTTTACGAGTGATCGCTGAAGGGGTAGAAAATAAAGAAGCACTGTGTTATTTACAAGAAGAACAATGTAATGAAATGCAAGGCTACTACTTTAGTCGACCAGTTTCTTCTGAAGAAATAATTTCCCTTTTAAAAAATGAATGATTTATCATAACAGTCAGGATCACCCATATAAACTCTACGAATTGAATTTATTTAATAGAGAAAAATGAATTTATTCATTCATTTTTCTCGCCGTTAAGATATTATTTTGGGTCTGTTTGCTTAATTAGAACACTCATTCAATAAGGATATTTAAATACGGAGAATATTAATAGAACAATTAATATTCATTTTTAGGAAAAAAACACTTGAAATGTTTCATAGATTCTTGTTAAGATAAATAAGTCGATTTTCGAATTTCTTAATTGTTGTGAAGTGAAAATAATTAGTATACGTAGAATGTTGACAAATAACTTGCTTCTTGGTATAGTAACTTAGTAAATTAAATATTGGAACCAATGCAAGAAGAAGCGCCCGCTTCTCACCTGACTGACTAATGAAGTTTGTAGGTTACTAAAATGTTTAAGTAATGAACAGTATAGGTGTGGGCGCAATATGTGCTCACACCTTTTTTATGCTCCAACTTTTAACTTTGTTAAAAGATTAGAGTATAGGAAGTATAAGACGCATACTTAGAGTTTGCGAATGATTAAGTTGTTCTAGTACATTGAATAATCAAGTAAGTAGGGCATTCAATTTATGCATGGATCCTTGGTATATCGTTTTGAAAAAAGTAAAACGATATACATAGTAAACTAAGGTTACAGTTGCTTTAATAAGCAATGTTTTTCTAAAAACCATGGAGGTGGCTAGTTATTAGTAAAGACATGATGGTCAATGAGGGCATCCGTGCCCGAGAAGTTCGTCTCATTGGGGCTAACGGAGATCAAATTGGTGTGAAATCAAGACAAGAAGCTCTTGAAATGGCTCAAAATGCAAACCTTGACTTAGTTATGGTTGCACCAAATGCTAAACCGCCGGTATGCCGAATTATGGACTACGGTAAGTTTAGGTATGAGCAACAAAAGAAAGACAAGGAAGCTCGTAAAAATCAAAAAATTATCACAACGAAAGAGGTTCGCCTGAGCCCGACGATTGAGTTAAATGATTTTAATACGAAGCTTCGTAATGCCCGCAAGTTCCTTGAGAAAGGAGATAAAGTAAAAGCTGCGATCCGTTTTCGCGGACGTGCGATTACTCATTCTCAAATCGGAAGAGATGTGTTAATGCGTCTTGCCAAAGAATGTGAAGACATTTCAACGGTGGAGTCGGCGCCAAAAATGGAAGGCCGAAGCATGTTCTTAATTTTAGCTCCAAAAGCTGAAAAATAGTTGATAAAACTATCAAGAACATAAGAATCTTTTAATAGTAGTAATCAATAAGGGAGGATTTACTTATGCCTAAAATGAAAACTCATAAGGGTGCAGCAAAGCGTTTTAAGAAAACAGGTTCTGGCAAGCTTAAGCGTGCGCATGCATACACAAGTCACTTATTCGCTAACAAGTCAACAAAAGCAAAACGTAAGCTTCGTAAAGCTGCAATGGTTCATAGTGGAGATTTCAAACGTATCCGTGAAATGTTAACGTACAAAAAATAATTATTATTTTCAACATTGTTGAAGATTTGAGGAGGGAAACACGATGCCAAGAGTAAAAGGCGGTTATGTCGCTCGTCGTCGTCGTAAGAAAGTATTAAAGTTAGCTAAAGGTTATCATGGTTCAAAACATAGATTGTTTAAAACTGCGCAAGTCCAAGTAATGAAATCATTACTTTATGCTTACCGTGATCGTCGCCAAAAGAAGCGTGACTTCCGTAAGCTTTGGATTACTCGTATTAACGCTGCTGCACGTATGAATGGTCTTTCATATAGCCGTTTAATGCATGGTTTAAAAGTAGCAGGTATTGAAGTAAACCGTAAAATGCTTGCTGATTTAGCGGTTAACGATGAGAATGCATTTGCTGAATTAGCAGCAAAAGCAAAATCTAGCTTAAACTAATATTAAAATTAAAAAGCCACTCTCATGAACGAGGGTGGCTTTTTAACACATTATGTAGTTGAGTTTAGGCCTAATGTTAAGAAAGTAGGGAAAAGTTGTGACAAGTACAACCATCGTCGCATATGCTTTTTTTATCAATATTGTATCATTTATCTATATGTTTGTAGATAAACAAAAAGCAATAAAAGGTCAGTGGAGAATTTCTGAGAGAAAATTTTTCTTACTAGCGATAATCGGAGGTAGTGTCGGTATCATGCTAGGTATGAGAACTTTTCGTCATAAAACAAAGCACAATTCTTTTAGAATAGGGATGCCGGTTATAATGATTATACAAATTGTCCTAATGAGTTATCATTATTTGTAATCGGAATTCATATTTTTAATAGAGAGGAGGAAGACGATGATTGAACATCTATCAGAAGCTATCCCCATCTATATTGAGCAGAGTGGATTTTTAGCGCCATTATTATTTGTTTTATTTCATCTTATCCGTCCACTTTTGTTATTACCTGTTATCTTTGTTTGTATGGTTGGTGGGTATTTATTTGGTGTCATTTACGGGTCGATCTTTTCAATGATAGGATTAACACTTATGTGTATCATTTTTTATTTTATCACAATGAAGTTTCCGAATCTGTTATCCAAATTTGCGAAGTTAAATAAAAAAATGATGAAAAATGGTCCAATGACGATGAATCAAATCATGGTGTTAAGGATGGTTCCTTTTGTACATTTTCACCTATTATCGCTCTATGTTATGGAGCAAACAAATAGTTTTAAAGAATATACGAAATATTCGTTTCTAGGTATCGTTCTACCATCAATTATTTTTACTAGTTTTGGGCAAATGATTGTGGATCTTCCGCTTTTTTATTCAATCGCTCTTTTAGTCTTTTTAACAGCTATCTTTTTTGGTTTTCGTAAAAAGAATTTAGACAAACAGACAAACGTTGAATGGAAGAAATTTTTTAAAACAAGCTGAAAAAACAACCGTCCAATAATATAATTGGATGGTTGTTTTTTCAGCTTGTTTACTTAAACTTTTGTCTTTGCGGTTGCATGCGCTTTTTGTTAGCGTAAAAGTAATTCTTTTATTGGGCTCTTCCAAATTACTTTCGAGTTGGGATATATGATGCTAATTTCTTTCTCGATAAAATGAAAATCTTCCTTATTTAAACCTTGTAGGTTATTGTTATTCTTTGCCCAAACTTGTATAGTGACAACCTCAAAGGCATTTTCAGTTGTCCCTAAATATTTTTCTCCCTCAAATAAAACACCACGGTAAGTCAAAAGAAAATTTTTTCTGACATTTGATTTTTCGTCTAGTAAATAAAACAATTTTTTATTATGGGCTAACTCTAACTTTCGTTTAGGATTTATAAAATATTTGATAGCACAATATGCTAAAATAAAAACGGCTATTAATACCAAAAATCGAAATAAAAAAACAGCCATCGACATCACTCCTAGTTAAAATCATTTAATAGTATATGCGCATAATCAGATATCATCTCATTTACATACGTTTAAAAAAAGAAAAGGTTTCAAAAAATAACAAAAGGACGTGAATATATTGGATTTAATAAAAATGTTCCAGTTGCAGAAAGAATTAGACAACCGAATTAGAGAAGAACACAATGTTCTTGGTAAGAACTTAATTGCTGAAAAAGTATTAGCTTTTCAAGTAGAACTTGGTGAATTAGCAAATGAAACACGTTGTTTCAAGTATTGGAGTTTAAAACAACCAAGTTCACAAGAAGTTATTTTAGAGGAGTATGTAGATGGATTTCATTTTTTATTATCGATAGGAATAGATATCTCAATATCAATAAAAAAACTTAATGTTGATACGCCCAAAATTAATTCAACTTTAACAAACCAGTTTGCAACTCTATATTCTCTTAGTAGTCAGTTTGAAAAAACGAAAGATGAAAGTGATTTTATTGTATTATTTCAGCGATATTTAGTTTTAGGAAAATTATTAGGTTTTACAGATAGTGATATAGAAACAGCATATAGAGGGAAAAATGAAGTGAATCATCAACGACAGAACGATGGCTATTAATTGAGTATTATTTCGAGTATCGGTATAATTAAATGGGAGATATTATATTTTAAGGAGGCATTTACATATGGATGATACGTTAAAGATGTTAAAGGCACTGACAGATGCAAACGGAATTCCAGGGGATGAACGCGAGCCACGAGAGGTTATGAGAAAATTTATTGAACCTTATGCTGATGAAGTGACTCAAGATCACCTAGGAAGTCTAATAGCAAAAAAAACAGGTGCTGTTGAAGGTCCAAAAATAATGGTGGCAGGGCATTTAGATGAAATTGGCTTTATGGTTAAAAGCATCGATGATAAAGGATTTTTACGCTTTCAAACAGTAGGTGGCTGGTGGGGGCAAGTTATGTTAGCACAACGTGTTACTGTTATGACACGCAAAGGTAATGTGCCAGGTGTTATCGGCTCTAAACCACCGCATATTCTTCCACCCGAGGCAAGAAAAAAACCTGTTGAGATTAAGGATATGTTTATTGATATAGGTGCGTCAAGTAAAGAAGAGGCAATGGAATTTGGTGTTCTTCCCGGTGACTCAATAGTACCTGTTTGTGAATTTACGGTCTTAAAAAATGAAAAAATGCTTATGGCAAAAGCGTGGGACAATCGAATTGGTTGCGCAATTGCGATTGAAGTACTTCGCCAATTAAAGGATGTTGATCATCCTAATACAGTTTACGGTGTAGGGACAGTACAAGAAGAAGTAGGACTTAGAGGGGCTCGAACATCGGCTCACTTTATCCAACCAGACATAGGTTTTGGTGTTGATGTAGGAATTGCAGGAGATACTCCTGGTGTAACAGAAAAAGAAGCATTGGCAAAAATGGGGAAAGGCCCTCAAATTATCATTTATGATGCTTCAATGATTTCTCATAAAGGACTTCGTGATTTTGTAACTGATACAGCTGATGAAGCTGGAATTCCATATCAATTTGATTCTGTTGCTGGTGGTGGAACAGATTCTGGCGCTATTCACTTGACAGCGACTGGGGTTCCGGCTCTATCTATTACTATTGCTACACGATACATTCATACACATGCAGCGATTCTTCATCGAGATGATTTTGAAAATGCTGTGAAATTAATTGTTGAAGTTATTAAAAAACTTGATAAAGATACAGTTGCAAAAATAACATTTGAATAAAAATTAAAGGAGGCTGATTTAATTCTAACGGGTTCAGTTTTGGGAGGGAAAACGTTAATTTATAGGTTAAATACATTACATTTAACATTCCAATTCCAAACGAATTAACAATACAATTAGCATACAAAAACGCACAGATACTGTATCTGTGCGTTTTTACTCATATTTTCTTTTCTTGTTAGCCTAAAGCCTCCTTACTTTAAGTGAAACTTTTCACAAGTTAAAAGATAATTTCTTGGCTAAAAAAATCAGTACTTATATTAGGACTGAATTCTCTTTTCGAGGCTATTAATTTTCGTATCGTGTTTCCCTGTTTTTTCACTTGAATAATCAACGTCATACTTAATACCGTCAACCTTTTTAGAGATTAAATAAAGGGTGTCTTTAACATCTTTCTGCTGACTTTTTTCTGTTTGACCAAGCCTTGATAATACTTCATCAAACTGAAGATCTACTTTATCAAAACGTTCTAAGATGATTTTGAGCAGATGTTCATTATCTGTTTTAATCACCTTTTACTTAGCAGACGTCATTTCAATTATTTTCTTATATATTGAAAAATACTCTGTTTCACCAATTTGATCACCTTCTAAAAAATCTTGGTTACCTTTCATACTAATAACAACTAGAAGATCATTAAATTTTTATAAGTAACAATGTCCCAAATTTCTTCATCATTTTGAAGTGAAATGATAGGCATATTGTTGGATTCTTCGATTAATTCAAATCCCTTATATTCGTTATTAAACATTTCTTTAATAATACTTCCAAACCATCAGAAGTTAGATTTTTGTCCAATCATAGTATTTTGGTTTAGAATAAAATATTTTACGCTTTACTATATTAATCAGTTTATAAAGGAGGCGTTATGTTAAATCTGCCTATTAATCTATGTGATATTTTAAAAGTAAATTGCATTCTTACAAATCAAGAAGGAATTCCTATAGACCCATTATCACCAGGTTCTATCAGCTGTAAAGAAATACCTCAAAAAAACGGCAGGAAAAATATCAATACGACGTTACCAAACGGTAAGCTCATAACTTTACAAAAAGTATTCGTTCAAAAAAGTGGATTTATTATCATTGAAATCACTGGACCTGGAACCACCTGCCGCAGCCAACCTCTTCCATTTAGTTTTATTGAATCTTTTATACTATGTGCGCCAGAAGGTACAGAACTTGAATGTAATATAACTGAATTTGATTGTATTGCACTGCTAAACTGTCAAAATGGACTTGTTACTTCAGTGGACCTATTCTTCACTATTTGCCAAGATGTAGAAATAGTTGCAGACACCGTAATTAGTATTCCAGCGAAATTGTGTACTCCGCGTCAAGAGATTAAAATCAACAGTTGTCCAATGCCTCTACCGAATCAATGTCCAGCGGTATTTCCTTCTTCTAATACCTCTGCAGGAACCCAAGGCAAAGTTAACTCTATTAAATTAACAAGTGATACGTTCGTTTCTACAAATCATACTTTTCAAAAGGAATTAGCCTGTGTATCTGTAAAAAAGGTATATGACTGGATTGTCCGCCCAAGCACATTTCAGTTAAATTTCAATATAAATGATTTAGTGCTTGATTGTGATATCCCACCTTGCGATGCGCATCTTTTTGTACATGCAGCCTATATATGTGAAGGAGATCTTCAAGGTAAAGTTCTTTGCGGAAATATACCTGTTCAGGGCGCCCAAGTGTCGTTTAGTGCAGAACCAAACATTGTTACATTCTCTCCTGATCCTACAGTAACGGATGCTAATGGAAATTTTGATACAATCGTCACTGTTCCTCCTGGGACCCCTCCAACACCAGTTACAATTACAGCTAATACTTTTGTTAGTGGTCTACCTATTACTACCTCACTTGATACGATTGTGGAGTGCCATGGTCCTTGTGTAATTGAATTATTCACTACAGATGTAATTGACTGTGACGGATTTGTTGAGGGAAGAGTTATGTGCGGTGGAAGACCAATTGAAGGTGCTGTAATTGAGGTAACTTCAGATTCTGAAGATGTCACTTTTGCTCATGATCAAATTACAACTGGTACTGATGGAAACTTCTTCGTAGGTGTTACTGTTGAACCTGGAACTCCTTTACAAACCATTACAATTACTGCTTCAACAATAGTTGAAGGACAGAACATTTTCACCTCCATTGATGCCCAAGTGGTTTGTTCTGAAGATGCTTGTGTCTTAACACTCGAAGTTCCAGCCAACATTAGTTGTGAAGCTACAATCACTGGTTCCATTTTCTGCGGTGGTGATCCTGTTAGTGGAGCTGATATCTCGTTTAGCAGCTTTCCAAATATAGTAACATTCAGTCCTAATCCTGTAGTATCCCTTGCGAATGGAACTTTCTCAACTACAGTGACAGTACCAGAGAATACTCCTTTTACATCGGTTCTTATTACGGCTACTACCACAGTTAATGGTCAAACCGTCTCGACCCATGTAGGCACGAATGTAGAATGTCCTGGTCCAGATGAATGTCCTTGTAAGTTCCGAATAGGTATTCAAGGCAATAGTGCCCCAACGACTGTTAATATTACCCAACAAGGTGTTCCTTCAACTTTAGCAGGAACGATTAATGTGACTGCAGTCCAATGTTTTATCACAGCACCTATGTGTAATCCTGCCGTTGATAACTTTAATATTACATTTGGATCTGGGGGTACAACAATTAATTTTATTCAAGGAAGAAGAATTCACATTGATTGTACGGCCAATACAGCTAGAGTACATGGAACCGCAATGGCCAGTGGAAATTTATTCAGCGGGATATTTGATGTAGAGATTATATTGACACTCTTGCCAGGGGATACTGGGACATGGCAAATCAATGCTAGTGATTTATTTGGTAACACATTTACCACTACCTTTACGGCAACTTTGAACCCATTAACTTTTGTTGGGGATTGCAACCAACAACCTTAACATTTGTGGCACTGTTGCTAACAGAATAAGTTTGTCTCTATATGTGGTGGTCATCTAATCATGAAGGATGCCGATAAGCGTGTTGATCCTGACAAACAAGGACAAAAAAAAGAACGAGTAAACTGTGTGCTTTTAAGCGCATGTAAGTGATCCAAATTGATTACGGTCTATTATATGCGCCAGGTATAAAAAACAGCCACCTCCAAAAAGGAAGTGGCTGTCTCGTTATTCAACTAAAGGGAGTTAAGTAACTTCAACAAATAGAAGGCATTATATCTTGGATCAACAACGAGATGTGCAGTACTTTCGATAAAGCCTCCGTTACTTCAATAAGCTAATCTACCCACTCGGTAATAACTGTAAATTAAAAAAGGTTAAGAATACTCCCTAACCTTTTATCCTTGTATTTATTTGTAGATGTTACCTCGGAAATCAATGTCTAACATGTATAATACTACTTTTTCAACTTCTACCTCAAGTTTCGCACCAAGAAATTGGCACTAAAGCCTTGATATAGTTGGGCAAGTGACTCACCCACTGTACTATTTGATTTTTTATTAAGTTTTGTACTGCTTTATTTGACTCCTTTGATACTTCTTCAAGAATGAGAAGAAGTTCACAAAGTGCTGTCGCCCAGTCTATATCTTGTAATTCGTCTGTTAAATCATAAAAGAGACCACCAAATGTACGTTGATCGTTACTACAACGTTGCTGCCAAGCGATTAGAATATACCTAGTAAATACAATCGTTGTATGGCTAATAAGCAAGTCATAGGATCTTCCTTGGAACTCGCTTTCAAGCTTTAATAGTGACTTTGCAGCTTTAAAAAAGGTTTCGATTTGCCAGCGACGGCGGTAAATTCGAATGATATCTTCCGCACTTAAAGTTAGGTCTGTACTCAAAATCGCTAACCACTCTTGCTTATAATGGCGATGCCTAATAAAGACGATCTTAACTGGAATGACGGTTCCCATCGTCTTATGGTTCATCTCCGTTTGAATCACTCGCAAGATGTCCTTATTTTTCTTTGATGAAGCAGGCGTTGCTAGCTTATAAAGATCCTTTAGAAGATAGCGCTTGTCATTGTGACGGAAGCTGTTATTATTTGCTTTCACCATACC